>NZ_FNPX01000044.1 GCF_900107415.1 Jannaschia faecimaris | reverse complement strand
ATGGAGCAGCTCGGTAGCTCGTCAGGCTCATAACCTGAAGGTCGTAGGTTCAAATCCTACTCCCGCAACCAAACTTCCACAGCAATACCAAAGACTTAACGGTGCGATGGTTCAGTGCATTCCGCGCCGCTAAAGTCGTGTCCGCATCGTGTCCGTAAATGTCTAGGGTGTATAGCTCAGAACTGAGACACCAAGTTACGATTGCTGTGCCGGCGTTTATGTTTCAGGGGTTGGAGACCAGAACCGGGATTCTATGGGGAGATGTAGAATGACTATCCAGGAAGTAGTTTTGTGGTCAGTCGCGCTGTTAGTCGCAATTGTCTTTGGAGTGCTCGGTCTTCGGTCATATCGAACCAGAACGTCTCAAGTTCAAAAAACATCTGGTAGTGCTCGGTCAATCCAATCAGGGTGAGATACAAAGGTTCAGGATGACAAGTAAACAGGGACAGACCGCTGCTGACAATGCGACGGCGCTTCAAGCTGGTCGAGACGCGTATTACAGCGCGGGAATATCTCCCGAACAAATGGTTGAAATTTTCGAAGCCGTGCAGAAGTCTGTCTCTCTCTATACTGAGTAATCAAAAAGCATCATGGAGGAGCGGCTTGAAAAATTCCGCAACAACCTGATCAAGGGATTTTCTGAGAATGGGACTGGAAAAATCGAGGCCTTCTCGGATCCTGATTTTCAGGGTGCTCTCCTAGATGCGCAGAAAGCGGTGGCAAGAAGTGGGGACGAGTCGTTAGAGAATGTCCTCGTTGAGCTTGTAAGAAAAAGATCAACTTGCGAAAAGAGAGACCGTCTATGCCTGACGTTGAACGATGCAATATCAAAAGTTGGCTCCATACCTGAGCCCGATTTGAACGCCCTGAGCCTCATTCTATCATTAAGAATGTTCAAATAAATGGCATAACAAGTATTGAATGCTTGTCCGAATTCTACTCGAAGATAGTGACTCCATTGCTTTCCAATGTATCAACTTCGGAGTCGGCGATTAATTATCTAGCGGCTCATAGTTGTATTGTCCCACCTGGTATTGGGGATTATGGGACTATGCTAGGCGTGCTACTGGAACGATACGGCCCCCTACTTTCTAAAGGAGCGGCAGAGGAGGATTTGCGCGTTGAATTCGCCGACTACGACAGTCTTGCTGCTATCGGCCTAATAGTTAACTCTCCCTATGGTCGCGGTTTAAAAGCATTTTCAATGGACGGCCCTGATCTCGATGCGAAGCTTGCGACGGACGGGCTATCCGGTTCCTACCGTGAGCGTTACTCAAAAGTGACAGCCAGCGCACGGCCATCTGAAGAGGAGTTGAAAGCGATCTTAGACCCGCATTTCTTCAATTTGTCTAAATTTTTGACTGTTTACGATATTCCGAATATTCGGAATTCGTCTTTGACTTCTATAGGTATCGCGTTAGCGCATGCGAACTTGTCTAAAGGGGGAGCGTTTTCCGGTATTCCTCTTTCGGTGTGGATAAAGGCGTAGGTTTAATTTTATTTTTCTACGTCGGCGCGGGCTACAGGTTTCCGGATGCATTTATTGCTGATTGTCAAAGGTATTTGGCTCGAGTAGCCGCAAGTTTTTCTCTCGTCCAGTCCTCACGCTTCAACATATCTCGCACCATTCTTTGCCCTGATCCAATGAGTTCTGAATAGCCCTTAGTATTGTAGACGCTTTCTTCCCTAATTTTGAGGCAGGGAGGCCGTTATGGGGAAGCCAAATTTCAGTGAAGATTTTAAGCGTGATGCGGTGCATCAGGTTGCAGTGCGGGGGTACGCCGTTCGTGAGGTTTCAGAGCGCTTAGGCATCAGCACTTACTCGCTCTACAAATAGATGAAGTTGTATGCGAAAGCCGCGTCACAGGCATCATCTGTGGACCACGAAGCTGAGAACCGGAGGCTCAAGCGCGAGCTGGCGCGGATGACTGAGGGGCGCGATATCTTAAAAAAGGCAGCCGCGTACTTCGCCAAGGATGCAAGATGA
>NZ_FNPX01000007.1 GCF_900107415.1 Jannaschia faecimaris | reverse complement strand
GTCAGTCTGAACGTAGGAGGAGATAGCGGCACCCGAAACGCCGCGATGAGATGCAAGGGCAGAGATGAGTGATGATGATCGAACGGGACCGCTGCTGGGATACCCCGAGGTGCCGGAAGCGCGTCACAGCTCGATAGTCTGATTGGGACCTGGCATGCGGACTTCATCAGGGCCAGCGGTCAGACGTACCGCGCAAAAAGGCCGGACACATGACCGCAACCTGCAACGATCAAAATCAGCTCAAATCAACCCTTGCAAAAACGGAGCCGTCCACAAATAGACAGCACCAGAGTATGGGTATTCGAAGCGCAAGGTTGCAACGCGGAACGGGGCAAGTGCGTCATTCAACGCGACCATCAGCGGCACATGTCTGTTCGATCCCGATCCATGTCCCAGCACAAAAAGAGTGTCGGCATCAGCAGGACGATTCAGGATTGCTGGCAAAGATTGCCCAGACGGCGTTTTAAACGAAATTTCTTCAATCACGAGATTACCAGACCTGGGTCGTCGCAGCTTAGCCAGCCTTTCGAGATTTTAACAGGCGGATTCAACATCGCCGCTTTGGGCGCGTAGCCACCGCTCGTCATCAACTTGCACCGCTGCACTGTGGCCTGTCGAACCTGCCGATCGCTACGGTTGCAAAAACTCGGCGGCGTCAGATGGATTCAATGCGCGTGCCCCCGAAAATGTCCGCTGATACGTAGTAGTTTCGGCACATGGCCTCGGGAGAAAACCTGTGGCATTTTGCTTAAATGCAAGAACTGCACCGAACGATTAGATTGCTCTACTCCGGTCAAAGCCAGCGCGCCCGGCGGTTCCGCTATGGGCTGATCATTTTCGATGCTCTGACCATCGTATATTTTGTTGCAACCGCGGCGCTACCCATGACGCCGTTTACGATAGCACTGAACACCGGACTCGGACTGCTTATATTTCTGGACCTCGCGGCACGGCTCTGGATCTCCGAAAACCTGCGACGAGAACTGACGCGCATCTACACCTTGGCGGATCTGCTCGTCGTCCTGTCCCTGCTACTGGCACCGCTTATCGCCGAGAACTTCGGATTCCTCCGTGTGCTGCGGGGCCTGCGGCTGATCCACGCCTATCACCTGCTGCGTGACCTTCGGCGCGAGAGCCTGTTCTTCCGCCGCCACGAAGACGCTATCCTCGCCGCAGTCAACCTGTTCGTCTTCATCTTCGTGACCACGTCGTTCGTCTTCGTTCTGGCCTTCAATGAAGAGGCTAGCATCGCCGGTTATGTCGACGCTTTGTATTTCACCGTGGCGACGCTCACGACGACGGGCTTTGGCGACATAACCATGACGACAACCGGCGGGAAGCTGTTGTCGGTGTTCATAATGGTCGTCGGCGTGGCGCTTTTTGTTCAATTGGCGCGCGCCATTTTCCAGCCCTCCAAGATCAAATATAAATGCCCTGAATGCGGCCTGAACCGGCACGAACCGGATGCGATCCACTGCAAGCATTGTGGCGGGTCGCTGAAGATAGAGACGGAAGGCGACACTGGGACATGAACGCGCGCGCGTTTTCCAGCCTGTTCCTGCCAGCCGACCACGGTTCAAACGCCGCGCTGCGGCTTCCCTGAACCGGACCTTTCAGGATTGATGCCGCGTCGTTACGCGACCGATACAAAATTGCAGGCCCCCTGTCGCATTGCGAAGCGGTTCGTATCAACCGACGCTGATGACAGGGGCATCCGACGTTACCCGCACCCTCAGCGCGTTCGTGTTGCCCGGCCTCGGAGGTCAGCCACGACCTTTACAGTCGCCGCGAGGACCAGCACGCAAAGTGCGGCCTTTGATATCGTTTCCATCGTTCCGTCGATCAGCAGCGCATGCACGACGCTTCCCACCACGATCATTACCGCGAGGGCCGTGTGCACAAGACGCCAAACGGGCAGAGGCAGGCGTATACGTTGGCGAAGCGCGGCCAGCAGAGCGGAGGCAAAGATGGCCCACATTGTAATGGTGCCTCAGACGGAGAACGGTATTGGTGAAGCAAAAAACAACGCATCAATCACGTCTGGAGGACTGGTGATCCAAAGGGCCGCAACATGGATCACCACCGCCACAACCAAAACGCCGCCAACCCGGCGATGCACGCGCCGCCCGCGCTTGGCGAGGAGGCCCGGCAGGTATCCACCCACCAGTAATGGCTGAACGAGCAGAAGCGCCAAAGCGACAACCCCTGCAAGCCCGGCCGCTATGTAAGTTGGGTTGCGCCATGCGAGCAACGGGCTCGCCGTAGCCGCCAACATAGGAACCGCAACGACTGTCGCGAAAGTCGCCCAGACAACAATATTAAAGACCAAAGTCGTTTTTTTAAGACCCATTTCGGTCAGACTGGTTGAAGGACGAAGTCTGCATTGAGGCTGGTGTTACTTGCACTCTGCATGACGGGACGCAGGAAGACGATTTCGAAATCATAATCGTCATAAGCGAGGTGACCATGGGGTTGGCCGAACGCGGGGACGATCTGCGGCATCTCGAGACGAAACGCACCGTCAGCGCCGGTAAGCGTAGCACCGTGGCTCTGCGGGTCGCGCTCGTGCCCTTCGGTCGTATGCGCCCAGATCTGGATGCATTGGCCAGCAAGCGGAACTCCATCGCCCGCACGCCGCACCGTGCCCGTCATCCAGAAACCACCGCTGCCGATCCGATCCACGATCGGCGCATCAGGGCGGTAATTGTTGGACCCGCCCCGCATCGATTGCGTTGCGGCAAAGCCCTGGGCTTGGGCAGGAACGAGGAGGCTAGGGACCCCGGTGGCAAAGACTGCACCGGCGCTGGCAATGAGGGCGCGGCGGGTGGTGACACCGTCGGTCATATTACTTTCTCCGATATTGCGTGTCTCTACTGAGCGGATACAACGATCCGCTCACAACTTTGGTCCACTAAAAATTGTTACACTTTGGTCCACTAAAAATTGTTACACGTTGTAGCGCATTTCCAAGAAATTTCTAAACGGCGAAGGCACAGGGTCAGATTAACCATATCTACGGCTTCGTTAAGGTACAGCCGGAGCCAGCCGGACGGTGGCGACGAGCGCTTGTTGGCCGATGCTGTAAACCGCACAAACGGCAGCTTCAGACCTTTGCCGCATTTGTCATGCAGATGCGCCCCACGATTCGTCGGCATCATCGATCAACGGGCAGGTACGTCACCGGAAGCAAGCCAATGCCTCAATGGATCGCGCAACAATCGAGGCGAAGCGCCATTATCACAATCAAAGTATATAACAATCGTTGGTATCAAGCATAGGTTCAGTCCACGTGATGCCAGAATTCAGTTGAAGAAAAGTCGAGTTTGAGCATTAATGCCGATATTGAGAGTGCTTTTCGCACGAAATAGCGAGTAGGTGTTTTTTCGCAATTTTCTCAAATTCCATTAACCAAGTGGGCAGTTATTTTATTAGTAGTAGTATGTTATGAAGCAAAATTCGGAAGTTGATGAAGCCACTCTACTGCAAAGGGTTGCGGCCCAATGTGGTTCGATCGCGTCTAATCCAAAGGAATCACCGGTAGCGACTAAAAGAACATGGTCCCTCCCCGGTTTTGGTCCTGGTGCACGTGTAACAACCGCATTTGGCGACGTGCCGGTTGAAGCATTGCGCCGCCGCGACCCTATCAAGACAAGGGACGGTCGCTTTCTAGGTGTGCAGCACCTCGACATAGTCCGGCTTGACCGGCGCTATCTTCTAACGCATCCAGACGCTCAACCTATAGAGATCCAAAAGGATGGGTTGGCTCCGAAAATTCCAATCCGAACAATCTTGATGTCCGGGGCTCAGAAAATTTCACCACTTGGACGCTTCGATCAAGTGTCGGCCGAAATAGCAGCAGATTACGTCGAACTCGGCAGGGCAGAGCGCAAACTCCATGGATACTTCACTTACTATGTATTTCACTGCGGGGAGCGGTGTACCGTTAATATCGACGGTATTTGGATTGATCTGGACCATGACAGCATCAAAAAGAACTGAAGATTGACGTTGCGACCAGATTTGTGACGTACAGGAATGAAATAACTAGGCTCAGGACAGATAGCCAGCAGATCACGATTGCGGCGAGCGCGGTGGCCGACACGAATACGATTGGAGCCCTGTCGTAACGGGTTGCAACGCGTCTCCAGTCTTTCAAGCGTCCGAACATGATATGTTTCCGGTGGCGTTACTCGCCGAATTTGACGGGTTTGCCCCGTTATCTTCGCCCCCGGGTGCAGGGCGTTATCTCCTGCCGGTAAGGGCTTCGCTGAACCAGACCGCATCACTTCCCCCGGTCCACTCCCCGGTAGGGCAACATGCAGTGATTTACCCAGGTGGGATCGAGATGGTTCTTTTGCCGAGGGCCTCGACCGCAAACGCCGCCATGATCCGCGCGCCCCCCCACGTCGCTTGACCGGTTGTCGTATGTCTTGTGCGGACCGTACTCATTGGGCGCATCACGCAAGCGCAAGCCGTGGCGGCTGATGAAGATAATTCCGCTCAGAAGCCGCCTGTCATCCTCTTGGGATATTGCCTTTGCAATGCCCTGCCAGGCAATGAGCCCGCGGCACCCCATGGCTTCTAGGTAAATACGGCTGAAGCTGCGCTATCTGAGCTTCGCTCAGCCATTACAAATCGCTCATGGTCCGCCTCCCAGGTCCGGGAGCTTGAGTCAGGCGGCCTCCGTAAAGGCAACCAAATCAATGGATCCTGAGCCTGAATCGCTCGCTTGCGTAAGTAATGTGTTGCACGCATTCAAGTCGAGAAGAATAAATACTAGCTTAGGATAGCAAATAGATTTAGCCTTACTCAAGAATATCCAACCTCTTCAGAACTAACTCACCTCGGATTGGCAAAACTGTCGAGAGAAGAAATACAATTTTCTGCTGCTTATATTATCTATAGCCTGCCGTTCAGAGAACACGCTGAATTCCGTACATCGAGATCGATACTCAAATGTCTCACGAATGGAATGACCTCCCGTTCGCCCTCAAAAACGGATGATAAGTGATCACATTCAAACTAACGACTTCCAGCTCAAAGCGGAGTTTTGAACGCAATGAAACCGGGTATCGTATGAAGGCTCATTCAAGAGCCTATCCGTGCGAGCATAACCAGAACAATTCTCTCCTAACGTCGGATGCGTTGCCGACTGACCCAGAGATCTTGATTTCTCTTAATATATTGTTTTAATGTAATATTATAATTTTTGAGTTACGCACCTCAGAAATTTCTCGACTTGAGGTGCGTACCTCAGATAGCCTCTAAGCATGCCGCGATTCGTCGTCGGATAGGGCGGCAATCAAACGGGAGGATTGAATGTCATATTCGAAACTGGCAACGGCCAGCGCCATTGCAATTGCGGTCGCAGGCGTCGCGTCGACGGCGCAAGCCGAAGACCTTACGCTCTGCTGGGCTGCGTGGGATCCTGCGAACGCCCTGGTAGAGTTATCCAAGGATTTCGAGGCCCAATCCGGCCACACTATGAACTTTGAATTTGTGCCCTGGCCCAACTTTGCGGACCGGATGCTCAACGAGTTAAACTCGGGTGGAAAGCTATGCGATCTTCTAATCGGCGACAGCCAATGGATCGGTGGCGGCGCTGAGAACGGCCATTATGTCAAACTGAACGATTTCTTCGACGCCGAAGGTATTAGCATGGACGACTTTGTTCCTGCGACCGTCTACGCGTATTCCACTTGGCCGAAGGGCACGCCAAACTACTACGCACTGCCCGCTATGGCTGACGCAAACGGCTGGTTCTATCGCAAGGACTGGTTCGAGCGTGACGACATCAAGGACGCATTCAAGGCCGAAACTGGTCGCGATCTGACCGAGCCGGCGACCCAGAAGGAACTTCTGGAAATCGCGCAGTTCTTCCAGGAACGCGAAATCGACGGCCAGACCGTCTACGGTGCCTCGATCTTTACCGAGCGTGGCTCCGAAGGCATTACGATGGGTATCACCAGCGCCTTATATCCTTGGGGCTTCAAATACGAGAACACGCCCGGGACCTACGACATGGAAGGTGCCGTGAATTCGCCCGAGGCTGTTGAGGCTCTGGAGTTCTACAAGGAGTTCTACGAGACCGCGACGCCGCCGGGGTACACCAATTCCTACATGGGTGAATCGCTCGACGCGTTTAAGTCGGGTCAGGTCGCCATGGCCATGAACTGGTTCGCCTTCTTCCCCGGCCTCGCATCCGACCCGGATGTGGGCGATAAAATCGACTTCTTCGTCAATCCGCCGCAGAATCAGGCGGGCTCGACCCTCGGCGGTCAAGGGATTTCAGTTGTTTCGTATTCCGACAAACAGGATGCAGCGCTTGAATACATCAAGTGGTTCTCCGACCCTGCGGTTCAAGCCAAATGGTCCGAGCTTGGCGGTGCCTCTGCGCACAAGTCGGTCTTCGAGGATCCCGCCTATACCGAGCGTTTGATCTTTGGAGCCGACTTTGTGGAAGCCATGGATGCGGTGCAGGACTTCTGGCAGGAGCCAGCCTATGCTGAACTCCTTCTGGCCATGCAAAAGCGGATGCATGACTATGTCGTTGCCGACCAGGGTACGGCAAAGGAAGCTCTCGACAAGCTGATCGAGGATTGGACCGAGGTCTTCGAAGACGAAGGTAAGCTCTAATCTCCCTGACCGGACCGCAGCCCCGTGCTGCGGTCCGGCGAACACCTCGCGCCGGGGTCAACAGGTTCCGGCGCAACTTTCCAAGTCACAGGCCAAACCCATGTCTGACCGGACAATAGATCGCGTTGCATCGGCAACGCCCGCCCCAGTTGCGCGCAAAATCAAGGGGCTTTCCGACAGGGCCATTGCCTGGATCTTCGTCGCCCCCACCATTTTTCTGCTCTTGGCGATCAACATCTTTCCGTTGATCTGGACGATCCGCCTGAGCTTTACGAACTACCGCGCCAACCGGCTGAACCGCGAGCCCGAGTTCATCGGTCTGCGCAACTACGAGCGGATCCTGACCGACAGCGACATCTGGTTGAACATGCAGGCCACTGCACATTTCCTGGTCTGGACGATCTTCTTTCAGGTCCTGATCGGGTTCACTCTGGCTTGGCTGATCAACAAGAAGTTCAAAGGCAACGACCTCTGGACGACGATCATCGTACTTCCGATGATGCTGTCGCCGGCAGTTGTGGGCAACTTCTGGAAGTTCCTCTATCAACCCCAGATCGGCCTCTTTAACTACATCGTCAGCTTCTTCACCGGCAAAGACCCTTCCAGTTTCGAAATGCTCGGCAGCGTCGATCTGGCCCCATGGTCCATCGTGATCGTGGATACCTGGATGTGGACGCCTTTCGTGATGCTCATCTGTCTGGCCGGGCTCCGAAGTATCCCCGACTACATCTATGAAGCCGCCGAAGTGGACCGCGCCTCCAAGCTCCGACAGTTCTTCACAATCACCGTGCCGATGGTCCTGCCCTTCCTGATGCTGGCCGTCCTTTTCCGCGGGATCGAGAACTTCAAGATGTTCGACCTCGTGGTGCAGCTGACCGGCGGCGGACCCGGGTCCGTTACCGAATTGACCTCGATCAACCTCAAGCGAGAAGCGTTCGAGAAATGGCGGACGGGCTATGCATCGGCCTATGCGATCATCCTTTTCGTGACCGTCTTCGGCTTGGCCAGCATCTACGTCAAAGCTCTGAACAAAGTGAAGGAGCGTTGATCATGCAAGCGCCCCGCATCACCGTACCGCCCGATGGGCACCATTGGGCAAGTCCGCACCGCCCCCGTGGGCGAGGCCTCGGCACTTTGCACAAGTTTCGGGAACAAGACCAATGAGCTCCTTCTCCGTCACCGAACCCTCGAACCGCATAAAATGGTTCGCCGGGATGATGGTCATACTCTATGCGCTGATCACGATGCTCCCGCTGGTCTGGATCGGCCTGACCGGCTTCAAAAGCCCGTCCGATGCCATCAGCTATCCGCCGAAATACATCATCGGCAGCGATAGCGCGGCCGGCTTCCAGCCCACGCTTGAAGGCTATGTGAACCTCTTTACGACCCGGACGCGCCAGACCGAGGAGTTCCTCGCCGCCAACCCACCCGAGAACTGGGCGGACGAGATCGTGCGCAAATACGACATGGTCATCGTCGGTCCTTCGAAATTCGGCGAGCGCTTCCTGAACTCAGTCATCATCGGGTTCGGCTCGACCTTCCTAAGCGTATTCCTCGGAACACTTGCGGCATATGCATTCAGCCGGTTCAAGATACCGTTCGCCGATGACCTTCTTTTCTTTATCCTGTCGACCCGGATGATGCCGCCCATCGCCGTCGCGATCCCGATCTTTCTCATGTACCGGAACCTGGGACTGTCGGACACGCATTTGGGTATGATCCTGCTCTACACCGGCGTGAACATCTCGCTTGCGGTCTGGCTTCTCAAAAGTTTCATCGACGGCATCCCGATGGAATACGAAGAAGCGGCGCTGATCGACGGCTACACCCGGTTTCAAGCCTTTTACAAAGTTGTGCTGCCGCAGGCGGCCACGGGCATCGCATCGACCGCGATCTTCTGCCTGATCTTTGCATGGAACGAATATGCCTTTGCAGTCCTTCTGACGACGGCCAACGCCCAGACGGCACCACCGTTCATTCCCACTATCATTGGAATCGGCGGCCTTGACTGGCCCGCCATTGCCGCAGGCGTCACGATCTTTCTCCTGCCGGTCATGATCTTCACCATCCTGCTGCGGAAACATCTGTTGCGTGGCATCACATTCGGAGCGGTTCGCAAATGAGCAACTTCATCGACGGCTTTTTCCGCTTTCGGCGCGGCCCTTGGGAAGCGCTGGCAACCGTCATCATCGCGGTTGGGGTGTTCATGCTGATGCAGCCCTTCGTGATCTGGGCCTTCACCTATTCGTTCATAACAACATTGGTCGGCACGGTGATGTTCATCATCGTCAGCCACTTTCCGGAGTAAGCATGGCGCAGATCGTCATCAAGAACCTCAAGAAGCAGTTCGGGGACTTCACCGCGGTCCGCGAGAGCTCTTTCACCATCGAAGATGGGGAATTCTTCATGCTCCTCGGCCCCTCGGGCTGCGGCAAGACCACGACGCTGCGGATGATCGCGGGGCTGGAGCTTCCGACGTCAGGTGAAATCCTTCTCGACGGAGAAGAGATATCGCAGCGCCCGCCATCCGAGCGCGACATCGCTTTCGTATTCCAGATGTTCGCGCTCTACCCGCATATGAATGTGCGGAAGAATATCAGCTACCCGCTGGTCAGCCAGGGCATGCCTCGTGCAGCGGTCAAGGCCAAGGTGGCCGAGGTGGCCAAGATACTTGGCATCGAAGATATCCTCGATCGCCCTGTCGGCGGCCTTTCCGGCGGCGACCGTCAGCGCGTGGCTCTGGGCCGGGCGATTGTCCGCGAGCCCAAGGCCTTCATGATGGACGAGCCGCTCGGCGCACTCGACGCCGAGTTCCGCGAGCATATGGCAGAAGAGCTACGCGCGCTCCATGACCGCATGGGTGCCACCACAGTCTACGTCACGCACGATCAGCTTGAGGCGATGCAGATGGGCGACAAGATCGTGGTCATGAACAACGCCGTGGTCGAGCAATTCGGCACGCCGCAGGAAATCTATGACAAGCCTGCCACCATGTTCGTCGCCGATTTCATCGGGTCGCCGTCCATGAACTTTATCAAGTTCCACGGCAAGATTGGTGCCGGTTCCAGCGATGTGGCCATGCACGAGAATACCTTTGCCGTGCCGCAAATCCGGGAACCTTTCGAAGGCGACATGGCCTTTGGTGTCCGGCCCGAACATATCGAGCTTTCCGACGATGCACCTTTCCGGGCTGAAGTCCTGGCAACCGAATATCTCGGCACGACTCAGATCATCACGCTGAACACCGCCGGCGGTGAGGTGAAGGCCCGCGTATCGGCTCAGCAGGCAGCGAAAGCCGGAGAGACGGTTGGGCTCACCTTCGACCCGGGCACGATCACGCTCTTCGATCGCCAATCGGGTCGCGCGTTGAAATCAGAACTGAATGAGGGCGTGCTCCATGGCTGAAGTTTCGCTGACCAACATCTCGAAAGCCTTCGGCAAAACGCAGGCCGTTGACGACATCACGATGACCATCGAAGACGGCGCATTCGTCGTCCTCCTCGGCCCCACCGGAGCCGGCAAAACGACCACTTTGCGACTGATCTCTGGATTGGAAAAGCTGGACTCAGGAACTGTGAAAATTGGAGGGCGCGACGTTGGGGGTGATACGCCGGCGCAGCGCGATGTGGCGATGGTGTTCCAGCAGTACTCGCTCTATCCGCACCTGACCGTGCGCGACAATCTCGCCTTCCCCCTTCGCTCGCCGATTCTGAAGACACCTGAAGATGTGATCACTGAAAAGGTGAACAAGATAGCCGAGGTTCTTCAGATTCCGCACAAGCTGGGCAACAAGGCGACCGAGCTTTCGGGCGGCGAGATGCAGCGTGTCTCGATTGGCCGCGCGCTGGTGCGTGATCCATCCATCTACCTCATGGATGAACCGCTCAGCTCGTTGGACGCCAAGCTTCGCGCCGACCTCCGGGTCGAGCTGAAACGCATCCACGCGGACCTCGGATCAACCCTATTATACGTAACGCACGACCAGATCGAGGCCATGACGATGGCCTCGCATATCGGCGTTCTCGAGGAAGGTCGGCTCGTGCAATACGGGACACCCAAGGAAATCTACGAGGACCCGCGCAGCGTCTACGTCGCTGGCCGACTTGGGCTTCCCCGGATCAACATCCTGCCCGTCTCGCTTTTCCCAGGCGATCACAAGGGCACGCAAATCGGCCTCCGACCGGAGAACATCCGCCAGGGCGACGGCATCGAAGCAACCGTTATCCGGGCAGAGCATCTTGGCGATCATACCCGGCTGCATCTCGACTTGCAGGGCCACGCGATCACGACGCTCACCGATCCGCATCAGGCCTACGCGCCTAACACAACAATAAAGATCAACCCGCAAAGCCCACTGTATTTCGACGCTTCAGGCGCGCGGGTCGTCTAAGGGAGAACCACCATGGCTCAATTCATAAATGCCAAAGAGGATCTTGTTACCGAAGCCATCGACGGGCTGCTCGCTGCTTCGGGAGGCGCGCTCTCACGGCTGGACGGGTATCCGCATATCAAGGTTGTGCTCCGCTCGAACTGGGACAAGTCCAAGGTGGCCCTGGTTTCCGGAGGCGGCTCGGGCCACGAGCCCTCCCATGCCGGGTTTGTGGGCTCCGGCATGCTGACCGCTGCCGTTTGCGGAGAGGTCTTTGCATCGCCCTCAGTCGAGGCGGTTCTGGCTGGCATTCTGGCAGTGACCGGGGATGCCGGCTGTCTGCTGATCGTGAAGAATTATACCGGCGACCGGTTGAACTTCGGGCTGGCCGCCGAAAGGGCCCGCGCCCTCGGCCGCAAGGTGGAAATGGTCGTTGTGGACGACGACATCGCGCTTCCCCATCTGCCGCAACCACGGGGCGTGGCGGGAACGCTCTTTATCCACAAGATCGCGGGGGCCATGGCCGAAGACGGGGCGGATCTGACTGCTGTCACAACCGCCGCGCAAGCGGTAATCGGCAAGGTCGCTTCGATAGGCATGAGCCTTGATACCTGCACGATCCCAGGCTCTTCGAAAGAAGACCGCATCGGCGCGGGCAAGGCCGAGCTGGGCCTTGGCATCCATGGCGAACCCGGCGTCGAGCAGGTCGATTTCTCGACCGCGATGAGCGCTATGGGCACTGTCGTCGAAAAGCTTCGCAGTCACGCCGGTGGCGACACGGTGGCCATCGTGAACAACCTCGGCTCGACGACGCCGCTTGAAATGTCGGTTCTCACTCATGCTCTGACCGCGTCCGGCTTGATCAAACAGATCATCGGACCCGCGCCCCTGATGACATCGCTCGATATGCACGGCTTCTCGGTTTCGATCATGGATGCAACAGCGGCCGAGCTTGCCGCCCTTTCGGCCCCCGTCTCGATGCCCGCATGGCCCGGCATGGTGGAGGTGGTTGACCCTCCTGTCATCGCCCTGCCCGATGGCCTGACACCGATCGAGCCGATCCCATCCGAGAACGCCAGGACCCGCGCGATCATCGAAAACGTCGCCAGTCTCCTGATCTCGGCCGAAGGACAGCTGAACGCACTCGACGCCAAATCTGGCGACGGCGATACCGGCAGCACTCTGGCCACCGCGGCGCGCTCTCTCAAATCCAGTCTCGACCGTATGCCGTTGGCTGACCTAACCCAGCTATTCCCGGCGCTTGGCAACGAGCTCAGCCAGACCATGGGCGGCTCTTCCGGCGTGATCCTCGCGATCTATTTCAATGCCGCCGGCGATGCCTGTGCCAATGGTGCTTCAGTGCAGAAGGCGCTTGTCGACGGCCTGAGCCGGGTCAGTCAGGTGGGCGGCGCAAGCGTTGGCGACCGCACGATGATCGATGCGCTGTCACCTGCGCTTGATGCGCTTCCACACGGCATCGGGGCCGCTGCCGCCGCGGCCCGAACCGGTGCCGACAGCACGGCCGCAATTCACCGGGCGAAGGCCGGTAGGGCCGCCTATGTGCCTGCGGAAAACCTCAAGGGGCATAACGATCCGGGCGCCGAAGCCGTAGCGCTTCTCTTTGAAGCGCTCGTCAATGAAATGGTGGACTAAACTGAGCAATCCGCGCCTCACCGACGTCGCCAAGCCAACGGTCAATGACATTGCCCGTGTGGCCGGAGTGAGCCTTGCGACAGTGGACCGTGTGCTGAACGATCGCCCGGGCGTCCGCTCGGTGACGATCAATAAGGTGCACGAGGCGATCGACAAGCTTGGCTATGTCCGTGACACGGCGGCGGCCAATCTGGCGCGGCAGAAAACTTATCGGTTTGTCTTCGTGCTGCCCGACTGGAAGGGGCAGTTTCTGGCCAGCCTCGAACGTGGCATTGCCGAAATCATCGTAAGCGCGCCGCAAAACCGGACCGAGGTGCGAACGATCCGGGTGCCGAACCATGATCACACGCAATTGGCCGCGACGCTGGCCGAGCTTGATCCCGCGCAGGTCGACGGACTGGCGATCATGGCCAAGGAAACGCCGCTGGTGCGCGATGCGATCGCCGATCTCCGCAAGCGTGGCATTCCGGTCGTGTCGCTCGTGTCGGACCAGCCGAATTCCGACCGCGACCATTTCGTCGGAATCGACAACGTTGCTGCGGGCCGCACGGCAGGAACTCTTCTCGGGCGCTTTGCCGGCGGACAAAAGGGAAAGGTCGTCGTCGTCATTACCAACAAGCAATCCCGCGACATGATCGAGCGCCGCCATGGCTTTGATCAGGTTGTCGGTGCCAATTATCCTCATCTCGAACCGCTGCCCAGCGTAGAAGGCCAGGAAGACCCGGCGCATACGGAAAGGGTCACGCTGCGCGCACTTCAGCAGAACCCGGACGCCATCGGTATCTATTCGGTCGGTGCCAGCGTGCAGGGGATCGCGCGCGCCATTGCGGCAGCGCGCCTTCCCAAACGGCCCATTCTGATCGACCATGAGTTGACCGAGAACTCGGCCGCTCTGTTGCGCGCCGGCGTTGTTGACGCCGTTATCACGCAAAACACAGGTCACCTCGCACGGAGCGCTCTGCGTGTGCTGCGCGCCAAATGCGATAAAACGCCTGTGATCAAGAGCCAGGAAAACATCAGGATCGACATCGTCATCCGGGAAAACCTGCCATCCATGAAATGAGCATTTAGGGAGGATGCTATGAAAGCGATCAAAGGGCCCGCGCTATTTCTGGCGCAGTTCGCAGGGGATAATGCCCCTTTCAATTCGTGGGACGCGATCACCAAGTGGGCCGCCGATTGCGGCTATGTTGGTGTTCAGGTGCCCAGCTGGGATGGTCGCCTGATCGACCTCGCCAAAGCGGCGGAAAGCAAGGACTATTGCGACGAGTTCAAAGGCGTCGCCGCGGCCAATGGCGTCGAAGTCACCGAGCTTTCGACGCACCTCCAAGGACAACTTGTTGCTGTCCATCCAGCCTATGACGAGGCGTTCGATGGCTTCGCCGCCGAAGAGGTCCGCGGCAATCCCAAGTCGCGCCAGGCATGGGCCGTCGATCAGGTAAAAAAGGCGCTTTCGGCATCCCGCAATATGGGGATGACGGCGCATGCGACCTTCTCCGGCGCGCTCGCCTGGCCGTATGTGTATCCGTGGCCCCAGCGCCCTGCCGGCCTGATCGAGACTGCCTTTGACGAATTGGCCGCGCGATGGAAGCCGATCCTCGATCACGCCGAAGACTGCGGCGTTGATGTTTGCTACGAAATCCACCCGGGCGAAGACCTGCACGACGGCGCGACCTACGAGATGTTCCTGGAGCGGACAGGCAACCATGCGCGAGCCTGCATGCTCTACGATCCATCGCACTACGTGCTGCAATGTCTCGATTATCTCGACAATATCGACATCTACGCCGACCGAATTCGGATGTTCCACGTCAAGGATGCCGAGTTCAACCCGACCGGGAGACAGGGCGTCTATTCGGGTTATCAGAGTTGGGTCGACCGGGCAGGACGGTTCCGCTCCCTTGGGGACGGGCAAGTCGATTTCGGCGCGATCTTTTCCAAACTGACAGCCGTCGGTTTCGACGGCTGGGCCGTCGTGGAATGGGAATGCGCCATCAAACATCCCGAAGACGGTGCACGGGAAGGCGCGGCCTTCGTGCGCGACCATATCATCCGGCCAACCGAAGTCGCCTTTGACGACTTTGCCGATGGAGGCACGGACGAGGCAGCTAACAAGAAAATGTTAGGGATCGACTAATGGCGGATCGTATCAGACTGGGCATGGTGGGCGGTGGCAACGACGCCTTTATCGGTGGCGTCCATCGGATTGCATCGCGCATCGACGATCATTTCGAGCTGGTGGCCGGTGCGCTGTCCTCAACCCCCGAAAAGTCACGGGCCAGCGGCGAGGCTCTGGGTTTGCCGCGCGTCTATGACGACTTTAAATCGATGGCGATCCGAGAAGCTCGTCTCAAGAACGGAATCGAAGCCGTCTCGATCGTCACGCCCAATCACGTCCACTACGCGGCCGCCCGCGAGTTTCTCAAGCGCGGCATCCATGTGATCTGTGACAAGCCTCTGACGTCGACGCTGGCCGACGCCAAGAAGCTCGTGAAAGCCACCGAGACGTCTGACGCGCTTTTTGTTCTGACCCATAACTACACCGGCTATCCGATGGTCCGCCAAGCACGCGAAATGGTCGCAGCGGGCGAGATCGGCGCAATCCGCGTCGTGCAGGCCGAGTACCCACAGGACTGGCTGACGGTTCAGCAAGACATCAAGCAAGCCGAATGGCGCACGGACCCTGCTCGCTCTGGCGCGGGTGGGTCCACGGGCGATATCGGAACGCATGCGTACAATCTGGCCTGTTTCATAACCGGTCTCGAAGCAAGGGAGCTTGCAGCCGATCTCGAAGCGTTTGTGCCGGGACGACAGGTGGACGACAACGCCCATGTCATGCTCCGCTTCGAGGGTGGCGCAAAGGGGATGCTTTGGTCCAGCCAGGTGGCCCCCGGCAATGAAAACGCGCTTCGCATCCGCATCTACGGAGAGAAAGGCGGACTAGAATGGGCGCAGGAGGAGCCGAACTATCTCTGGCACACGACATTTGGTGAACCAAAGCGGTTGATCACAAGAGCCGGTGCAGGTGCAGGTAGCGCAGCCGCGCGGGTTAGTCGTGTCCCGCCGGGGCATCCTGAAGGTTACTTGGAAGGCTTTGCAAACATTTACACCGAAGCTGCGTTGGCAATCAAAGCGCATCAAGCTGGCCAACCACGCGGACCTGACATCGTCTATCCAACGATTTCGGATGGTCTCAAGGGCGTTCAGTTTGTCGATGCTTGCGTCAGGAGCTCCCAGCGGAATGCAGCATGGGTGAAAGTGTAAATTCCATTCCGTCCACTTGCGGCTCATTGTTTGAAGGTTCGCTTTAGTTCGAAAGCAGGCGTTCGTGCTCAACGTCGGCAGGGTCTCTGAACGGCCCTGAACAGCCAGTCAGTCGCGACGCAGTAAAGGTCGGCTTACGCCCGATGCGGGCGCACATTAGATCATAAAGGCTCCAATTGTTAGTCGTCAGGACGAGGGCGACAGGCAAGTCCGGAATCGCATGTCTAGATCGTTGGTATTCGTACTCTCCGATTTTGTGCGGTGCCTACCATCAGGCTTTCGTGATTAAATTCTAGGCGGTTTGAAACAACATGTGCCATTACCTAAGATCGAAACCACCAAATAGGCGTGACATTTTAAATTCTTGAAAAAAGTCAAGCGACACCTAAAATTTGATCTTTCAGGGGTGTGTAATGAGTCGTCGTTCAGCTTTACTTCTGGTTGTGCTGTGCCTTGCAGGGCTTTCATTCGCCCTGACTCCTGACAGATTGGCTACTGTTGGCATTATGGATACAGCACTCACATCAGATAATCCGCTAATACGCCGCTCCGCTCTAAAGCTATTTCTTTTCTTCCGCATTAGTCTTTTGGTATTGTCAATTTTTCTGATCGCGCTCTCTTTGGCGGTCACGAGGATCGAAGCATCTGATTGGTTTAAACGCCGCATTCACGAAGGTTCGTCTTTCCCCAAGGCTTACGTTCGCCACCAACGCACGCTCTGGAACTGTTCATCGCTGGTAGCCCTGTGTAGCCTGACTTCAGCAATCCTTTATATCTCACTTGGCAATGGCTTTGGCCGTCAAACACTGCCTTTGATCAATGCGGAGGATGGGGTAATCGAGTGGATGTCTGCTCTCATTCTCCTCGCCACATCGTTAATTGCAATACGCGTCAGTAGCGGCATGCCCAACAAGAATTACAGAAGGATGCATATATTTCTTGCCGTCCTTTTCTTTATAATGTTCGGGGAGGAAATTAGTTGGGGGCAGAGGGTGTTTGGCTTTTCGACGCCGGAACAACTTGCGCGGATCAATGTGCAAGGTGAAACTAATCTCCACAACTCTTTTGGCTATATTTTCGATCATCTTTTCATTTTGTGTTTTTTTTTCTGGGGCTGCGTGGTGCCGTTGCTCTATTGGTTTGAGCCGATCTGGCGCTGGTATCAAAGCCGCATTGGGTTGCCCTTTCCGAGCGTCGGTTTGGGGCTCGCAATGTTAGGAGTGACCCTATTTCAAGAACAGATAACCGACACTTTGTTTGGTGTCGTCTCTGGATTGCATGTGCCTGAGATCAGAGAGTTGTTGTCGGCGCTTTGCTTCATGCTGCTCATGCTCGAGTCTAAGCGGCTGTCAGCGCGATAGGTGAAGACAGCGAAGGTTTGCCTAGCATTTCAAAATGACTGCAATGACTGCGTCGTCCGCTTGGCGGACGTCGATGCTCAGGGTAGCAGGGTCTTATACGGCGCATAGCAGACAGTTTTGCCTGACGCAGCGAACGGCTGCACTTAGCCCCATGCAAACGCTTATATCAGAACAGATACGCAGACCGGGAGAGCAAGAAGCGGCGTTCCAGAACTGCGGAGAAGATGTCTTTCTTTCAATCCAGGCGTCGATCGCTTCACCCCTGCACAAGCGCCAAGCACAGGCGTCGGCAGCCGTAGCCTTGCTTGTTCCGGCATGGAGGCAGCCAAAGGCACCTTGCGTTTCAGGAGGTTGGCAATAGTGTGCCGCCCTGAGGATCGTGAGAGCCTTCACCTGCTTGTCGTCGGAAGGAACCAGCACATGTTCGATCTTCTCGTCGTCAATACGAGCCTTCCCGATGGCCGAACGGATCAAGGCATCGGCATCCGGGGGGACCGGATCGTCGAAATCGGAACGGGGCTGCAGGGAGAGGCTGAGCGGGTCATCGACGCGGAAGGCTACCTGCTAAGTCCGCCATTCGTGGATCCGCATTTTCACATGGACGCCACCCTGTCGCTCGGTCTGCCGCGCATGAACCAGTCTGGGACATTGCTGGAAGGCATCGCGCTATGGGGCGAGCTGCGCCCGACACTGACGAAAGAGGCCGTGATCGAAAGGGCCCTGCGCTATTGCGATCTCGCTATATCGAAGGGCGTGATGGCCGTGCGCAGCCATGTAGATGTCTCCGACCCGCGGCTCGTGACCGTCGAGGCGCTCCTGGAGGTGCGGGAGATCGTAGCCCCCTATCTCGAACTGCAACTCGTAGCTTTCCCGCAGGACGGGTATTACCGCTGCCCCGAGGCCGAGGAGGCGCTTAAACGCGCACTCGATATGGGCGTCGACGTGGTGGGCGGCATCCCGCATTTCGAGCGTACGATGGATGCGGGGCGCGCCTCGGTCGAAGCGCTCTGCCGGATCGCCGCAGATCGCGGCCTGCGCGTGGACATGCATTGTGACGAGACCGACGATCCCCTCTCGCGTCACGTCGAGACCCTGGCCGAGCAGACAATCCGCTTCGGGTTGCAGGGCCGGGTTGCGGGATCGCATCTGACATCCATGCATTCGATGGACAGTTACTACGTCTCGAAGCTGTTGCCGCTGATCGCCGAGGCGAAGATGGCCGCAATTCCGAACCCGCTGATCAACATCATGATCCAAGGCCGCCACGATACGTACCCCAAGCGTCGCGGCCTCACCCGGATTCCCGAACTGATCGCGGCGGGCATCATCGTCGGGCTCGGCCAGGATTGCGTGATGGACCCGTGGTACTCGATGGGAACCGGCGACCTTCTGGATGTGGCGCATTTGGCCGTGCATGCCACGCAGATGGGGTCGCAGGTGGACAAGCGCACGCTCTATGACGCGGTGACCGTGAATTCCGCGCAGATCATGGGGCTAAAGGACTATGGGCTGAAGGTCGGCTGCTACGCGGACATGGTCCTGTTGCAGGCACGCGATCCGGCCGAAGCCATCCGCCTACGTCCCAACCGGCTGGCAGTCATCCGGCGCGGCAAGATCATCGCGGAGACCGCGCCCGAGGTAACGCGCCTGTCGATGGACGGTCGACCGAGCAGCCTCGATCCCGCAGATTACATGCCGAAAGGCACCTCTTAAGGGCGATTGAGTCCTGCCTAATTTCTCGGCAGCGCGCCTTTGTTGCCTATGTATTGCGCACTGAAGCCTTGACAGTACGGGCATCCGGGGGACGGTTGGGTCACAATGAAGCGGTCGGTGCCCGGGCCCGACGCGCGATATAACACGAGGGAGACATTCCATGATCCGCACCACGATGAACCGCCGCCGTTTGCTCGGCACCGGTGCCGCGCTGACCGCAACGACGCTTGCCGCACCGGGCCTTCTGCGCGCGCAATCCGCGCCTGTGAAGCTTGCCGGCATCCACGCTTCGCCTGTTGAGAACGCTTGGAACTCGGTCCTGCACGCTGCGATGGTGGCCGCCGACGCGGAAGGCGTAGTTGAATACACCTTCTCCGAAGGCGTCTCGGGCACCGATTACCCGCGCGCGATGCGTGAATTCGCGGAGGCCGGAAACGTGCTTATCGTCGGTGAATCTTACGCCGTAGAGCGCGAGGCGCGCGACGTGGCTGCCGATTATCCCGACACCGCCTTCCTCATGGGGTCCTCCGGTGAAGCCTCGGGCGACAATTTCGGCGTTTTCGGCACCTGGAACTGGGAAGCGGCCTATCTCGCCGGCATGCTCGCAGGCCGGATGACCCAGAGCGGCATCGTCGGCAGCGTGGGCGCGATCCCGATCCCCGAGGTCAACATGCTGATCAACGGCTTTGCCGACGGCGTGAAGCGCACGAACCCCGACGCCACCCATCTCGTCAGCTTTATCGGTACGTTCTTCGACCCGCCCAAGGCCCGCGAAGCCGGCCTGGCGCAGATCGATGCAGGTGCGGACATCCTGTTCGGCGAACGGATCGGAACCGCGGATGCCGCGCAGGAACGCGGCATTCCGGCCATCGGATCGCTCATCGATTACACGCCGCGCTATCCAAGCACGGTCTTCGCTAACGCCCTCTGGTCGTTCCGCCCGCTTGTCGAAGCCGCGCTTGCCGACGCGGTGGCGGGCAACCCGACGGGCCAGAACTACACGCCCCTCAGCCTGATGAAGGATGGCGGCAACGACATCTCCTACCAGTCGGACATGGTGCCAACTGAAGCGGTGGCGGAGATGGAAGAGGTGCGCGCCGCGATCAAGGCCGGGGAATTCGAGGTTCCGCGCAATTTCGACGAGCCCGCTTGATGCCACAGGACGCGGCCCGCCCTCCGAGGGGAGGGCGGGCGTGACGCGGGTTCTTGAGCTCGACGGTATCACCAAGCGCTTCGGCGACACGCTCGCCAATGACGACGTGTCGCTGCATGTCGACCGCGGTGAGATATTGGCACTTCTGGGCGAGAACGGCGCTGGCAAGACCACGCTGATGTCGATACTTTTCGGCCATTACACGGCCGATGCCGGCACCGTGTCCGTGGAAGGCATAGCCCTGGCTCCGGGCCGGTCGCGGGCAGCGATCCGCGCGGGCGTGGGCATGGTGCATCAGCATTTCGCGCTGGCGGCGAACCTGACCGTCCTGGAAAACATCATGACGGGGACCGAGCCACTCTGGCGCTTGCGTTCCGACCGCGCGGGCGCGCGGGCCAAGCTATCGGCGCTGGCCGATCGTTTCGGGCTGCCGGTCGATCCGGATGCCGTCATCGCCGACCTGTCGGTGGGCGAACGGCAACGCGTCGAAATCCTCAAGGCGCTCTTCAACGACGCGCGCATCCTGATCCTGGACGAACCGACCGCAGTGCTGACCGCGCCCGAAGCGGAGCGGCTTTTCGCAACCTTGCGCGACATGGCCGCGCGGGGGCTGTCGCTCATTTTCATCAGTCACAAGCTGCACGAGGTCATGTCGGCCTCGGACCGGGTGGTCGTGCTGCGCGGCGGGCGCGTCGTTGCCGAACGGGCGACCGAGGTCACATCAAAAGCCGAACTGGCCGAACTCATGGTGGGTCGCGCGGTTCAACGACCTGAAAGTCCACCCGCAACACCCGGCGACGTCCTCCTCGAAGCGCGGGACGTGCATCTGAGGCCCCCTTCGGGCATGGCCCTGAAGGGCGTCGATTTCACTCTCCGCGCGGGCGAGACGCTGGGCATCATCGGCGTATCCGGCAATGGCCAGGTGGCGCTTGCGGGGCTCGTCTCGGGCCTCTACGCGCCCGATGGGGGCAACCTTCTCGTGCACGGCAAGACGCTCGCACAGCACAACGTACCGCATGCCATCGCAGCCGGGATCGGTCGCGTGCCCGAAGACCGGCACGCCGAAGGGACCCTGGGGGACATGAGCACATGGGAGAACGCAGTTCTCGAACGGCTATGGTCGGCCGAATATTCACGACGGGGCATCCTGCGCCGGAATGCCGCCCGGGCCGCAACCGCGAAGATCATCAAGAATTACGACGTGCGCGGCGCTACCGTAGACGGGCGGGTACGACTGCTCTCCGGGGGAAACATGCAGAAGCTCATCCTCGGCCGCGTACTTGAAGCACGGCCTGACATCCTCGTCGCCGCGCAGCCGAGCCGCGGGCTCGACGAAGGTGCCATTGCGGGGGTGCATAGCCGCCTGATCGAGGCCCGCGCGCGCGGTGCCGGTGTGCTTCTGATCTCGGAGGATCTGGACGAGGTCATAACACTGGCTGACCGGATCTGCGCCATCGTCGGCGGTCGTCTCTCCCCGCCCATTCCGGCCGAGCAGGCCGACGCGCGCACCCTGGGACTGATGATGTCCGGCGACTGGTCCGTGGCCGAGGAGACCCCCCATGCGGTTTGAACGCCGCGACAGCGTGCCTGCCACGCTGACCGTGCTGGCCCCGCTTGGCGCGGTATTGGCCGCGCTCGTCATTGCGGGCGGGCTGATCGCGCTTGCAGGGCGCAACCCGCTCACCGCCTACGGATTGATCCTGCAGGGCGCGTTCGGCTCTCGCCTCGGCCTGAGCGAGACGCTGACCCGCGCGACGCCATTGATCCTGACCGGGCTTGCAGCTGCGGTCGCCTTCCGCGCGCGGCTCTGGAATATTGGTGGCGAGGGTCAGTTCTATATCGGCGCGCTGGCCGTGCCCGCCTTCGGCCTGTTCCCCTTCGTGGCGGGTGCACCCGCCACACTGGCGATCACGTTCTGCCTGATCGCAGGGGCTTTGGCGGGGATGCTCCTCCTCCTCGGCCCTGTCTTACTCAAGCTGCGGTTCGGCGTGGACGAAGTCGTGACCACGCTGCTTCTGAACTTCGTGGTGGTTCTTTTCGTGTCGATGATGATCGATGGCCCCCTTAAAGACCCCCTCGCCTTCGGCTGGCCGCAATCGGTGCCGGTTCCCTCCTCGGCGGAGTTGCCACAACTCCTCGACCGCACGCGCCTTCATGCGGGTCTTCTGATTGCGCTCACGCTGCCACTGGCTGTCTGGTGGCTGCAGTCGCGCACGGTCTTTGGGCTACAATCCCGCGCGGCAGGCCTGAACGCGCGGGCGGCCGCTTTTGCCGGCGTGCCGCTCGGACGGACGCTGACGCTGGTGGCCTGCTTGTCGGGCGGGCTTGCAGGGCTCGCGGGTGCCATCGAGGTTATGGGCGTGAAGGGCTACGTCACCACGGACCTGTCGCCGAACTACGGCTATGCGGGCATTGTTATCGCCATGCTCGCGCATCTACACCCGGTCGGTGTGATCGCCGCAGCACTGTTCTCCGCCGTCATGTTCGTGGGGGCTGACTCGATGAGCCGCGCCCTCGGCGTACCCTCCTACATCGCCGATGTGATCGTGGCGATGTCACTCCTGACGATGCTTGTGGCGATCTTCCTGACGCAATACCGGGTGCGAAGATGAGCGTGATCCTCGACATCCTGCTATCGGTCGGCATGTGGGAGGCGGTGCTGCGTATCGCGACGCCGCTGGTCTTCGGCACATTGGGCGCTCTGCTCTGCGAGCGGGTTGGCGTTCTGAACCTCGGGATCGAAGGCATCATGGCGTTCGGCGCGATGGTCGGCTGGCTGACCGTATATTCCGGAGGAGATCTTTGGGCAGGGATGGCGGCGGCCGCATTGGGCGGGGCGGTCTTCGGCCTGTTGCACGCCCTGCTGACCGTTTCGCTGGGCCTCAGCCAGCATGTGACCGGGCTTGGTATCACGCTGTTCGCGTCGAGCTTCGCCTATTACATCTTCCGGATCGCGGTTCCGACCGCCAGCTCACCGCCGACGATCGAGCCGTTTCGCCCACTACCGGTGCCCTTTCTGTCCGACCTTCCGGTCCTGGGGCCCGTCCTTTTCAATCAGACGGCACCAACCTATCTGGCACTTTTTCTGGTGGCTGCCCTAGCCTGGATTCTCTACCGCACGCCGCTAGGGCTCGCGATCCGCATGACCGGCGAGAACCCCCATGCCGTGGACGCGCAAGGCGTCGACCCCATTCTGCTGCGCATCGCAACGATCGCCGTCGGGTCCGCATTGATGGGTTTGGCAGGCGCGTTTTTGACGCTCGCAGCCTTCAACTCCTTCTTTCCCACCATGGTGCAGGGGCGCGGCTGGGTCTGCATCGCGTTGGTGGTCTTCGCACTCTGGCGGCCTGGGCGCGCGCTGCTGGGTGCCTTGCTCTTTGCGTTCTTCGATGCATTCCAGCTGCGCTTGCAGACCGCGGTCGATGGCATCCCCTACCAGCTGTTCCTAATGATGCCGTACCTGCTATCGATCCTCGCCCTCATCGTGATGGCACGACGTGCGAAGGTTCCGCAGGCACTCATGCAGCCATACCGCCGCGGTGAACGGTGAGGGGTCCGGGCCAAGGAAAAGATCATCAGCGCAATTGCAGGCCCGTCCGGCGCAATACTTGTGCCGCGTCCACCAAGGTCTGCGGAGCTTACCCGGGAGGGACTTGTTTCGGGGATCTGACTAGCGATGCGACGCCGGATCTAGGCAGTGATCGACACGCCTGACCCGCTCGACGACACGGCTCCAGATGTTGGTTGGCTCAAAGAACGTGTTGCTTTGGCTTGCCAAAGCGCAATCCAGAACGCCCGGCACCGATAAGAAAGACGTGGAGTCTCCGAAGGTCGGTCCGCGCTGCAACACGGACGTTTTACGTTGTGTTTGGGACAAATGGATTGGGGTACCGCGATGCGGGCCGGCTTGGTGCCAAGTCGTCGAAGCCAGTCCTGCATTGCCTCGGCGACAAACTCGGGTCCATTTTCTGATCGGAAGTACTCCGGTGAACCGCACCTCGGGAGGAGCGGATAGAGCGCTTCGAGGACGTCGTCGGCTCCTATCGTCGGGTTTCTGCCCGGCTGCGGGACGAAGGCTAGGCACTCTCGAAAGTGGCACTCCCCCGGCATCGGTGTCGGGTAGATGACAAACGGGTCGTAAGACTTCGTGCATCGTCGAACCGACGATAGTCAGGCTTCGGGACATTAAAATTTTCTGACCGAGTGCATCCGGAAATGACTGGCAATCCGGATAAGGGGGAAACTGAACGGCGAGGCCTGCCATCCTCTGCGAGCAGCCCGGATCGACATCGCTAGCTGCTGGAAATTCTACAATTTCAAACAATCATACAGTGCCTTTGGTTACCGCCCGCCGGCCACGGAAGTGATCGCCCCGATAAACCATGGTTCAATCAAGACCCAACGTTCAACTTGGTCCACTCAAGTAAGGCTGCTCAAGGCGCACGACTTTACCTTTGGTGGGTGGTGATCACGAAGGCGAAGCCCGAGAAGGCTGGCAAAAAATAATTTCAAACAAACTCTTCATTTCAAATCTGAATTAAGACCGGGTTGAATTTGTCTGGAAGCACCATGGCGGAGGTATCGGTTTCCGCGCCTTGATGGCGACCTTCGATACCCTGACCTAGACCCAGACGCGGCCTGCTGAAAATTCGACACGATCCATCATATGACTGGCAATTTCGTCACCGGGCGCAATTGCAAAAGGTAGAGTACTCCGCGCTCAAAAGCCCATTCGATGTCATGGGGGCCCATCCCGAACACGGCATCACATCGTGCTGCGAGGTCGTGGAGCGCCATCAGCTTTTCCGCGTCCAAGCAGGTTTGCTCGACAAGGTGAGCCGCGACCGTTTCCTTACGGGTGCCGCCCGCCTGCACGCGCTGGATCATGATATCTTTGTAGCCGGGACGGCTTTCAAGCAAGCTACCAGCGCGATCCATCCGATAGGAGTCCGGGATCACCAGGCCCTGAACAACCGCTTCGCCCAGACCCCATGCCGCTTCGATGACAAGCTCGGCCTGTCCAGTCACCGGGTTGCAGGTGAACAGCACACCGGCCGCGTCTGCGGCGACAAGCCTCTGGATGACAACACCCATGCGGATGTCCATGTCCGCCCCCATGCGCGCGCGATATCCTCTCGCAGAATCCGTATGCGCCGACTCCCAAACCGCAAGAACCGCATCCGGCACAGCCTCCGGGCAGATCACATTGAGAACGGTCGCATGTTGCCCGGCAAAGCTTGCCCCAGCCGAATCCTCGCCGATGGCCGAAGACCTGACGGCCACATGCCCTCGTATGGCAGCGCAGGCCCTTTGGAGGTCAGACCGCGCAGCGGACTCTCCTGATGCGACGGCATTCACAAATTCCGTGCCGAGCGCGAAGCCTTCCGGTACAGGCAGCCCGGCGCGGATCGCTGCGCCGAGCTGTATCGCTTTTCCCCCGAATACCTGCTCATCGCAGGCCGAAGATAACGGAACGGGTTTCATTCGGAGTTGATCTTCACTTCGCCGGTTGTGCCGTTCACGGTGACCTGCATTCCATCCTCGATAAGGGCCGTTGCTTTCCGGGTCCCCACGACGGAAGGAATGCCGTACTCGCGGCCCACGATGGCCGCGTGGGACAAGAGACCGCCCGCATTGGTAACGATGGCCCCAAGCAAGGGCAGGACGATGTTGAAGGAATCCGAAGTCGCGGCGGCGACCAGAACATCGCCGCGTTTCAAACATCTCAGGTCCTCCGTCCCATCGATCACGCGTGCGGTCCCGCTGTAGGTTCCGGGACTAGCACCCAGCCCCTTGATGATCGTGGTGTCATCTTCTACAGCCTCTGGCCCGGCGGCGAGCGATTGAATGGCAGTGCCAAGCCCCGTCATGACCCGTAGGATATCGGGTGGCAGACCATCCATCGGCGGCGGCGGGGATGGCGGATCCCCCAGAATGGCAGGAGCGGACTCGGCGCGGTGCGTCTTTCGATATGTTGCGCGCTCCTGAAGTTCGGCAGAACTTGGCCCCCCTGCCCCGCCAAGCAACGCCTGAATTTCTTCGTAAGTCGCTTCCACTAGATGCGCGGGATCGGCAATCCGGCCTTCCGCCGCCAGCCGCCCGCCGGCAGCAAGCAATGCTCGACGCATCACACCACCCGCCCAGACGTCACTATAGAAGCCCCGCTCGTCCCGCAGGCGCGACATCAAACGGACCTCGGCAAGCAGGTCATCGAACGTATCGCGGTGTTCGGATGGGATCGCTTCGCGCAGCCGCGATACTTCCTCGGCTGGTACTGTGCTGGCGGACTTCCCGGACTGATCGACTGCCAGCCTGATCCGCGCGACAAGGGCGTCCGGCACTTCGATCGCTGCCGGTTCGCCCGTATCGAGACTGTTAAGCAGCCGATTGCCAACCACCCCCAGATACGCTTTGGCCGCATCGCCCACCGTGCCAGCTTCGGCGCACAGGCGGTTGAGGATGGCCTTTCCGCCCTCATCCGACTTCAGAGTCTCGCGCGCAGACGGGCTGTTGCGGATGGCCTCGGCGAGATCATCCATCTCGGGGAATGTTCCGGCGGATTCGGGGGCAGAGCCACGCGTCAGCGCAAGAAAATCGCCCATCGGTAATGTCGTCCATCTTCCGACATGGGCCATGAAATCGCCCACGGGAAGAATGGCCGCCAGGTTGAATGTATGATGCTGCTGAACCATGCGTTTCAGGTTTTCACGGCAGCGATCAATATAGGTCACCAGTTCATCATCGGACAATTCCAGAGGATCTACGGCAAGAAGTGCCTGATGCGTCTTGATTGAGGCCGGCTTTACCTCGCGATCCCAACGTTCAAGATCATCTCTCCAAATTCTGTCACGAAAGACGCTTCCGGCCGCGGCGAAACGGTCTGGAATCTCTGTCTCGGGGGCCGGAATGACTGTGGAATAGGCAAACCCATTCACAAAGCGGTAGTCCAGTGTGTTGATAAGCAACCCATACCGGCGCGCGCAATCCAGAAACCCGTCTGTTATCCCTTGCGGATGAATTTCTGCCTGGAAGCGCGAAACAGGGCGCGGAAAATGCGCCCCATCGATCGACCACGACCCCGGTCCGGGCGGGTGAAATTCTTCTAAGGCGGACTGGACAGACTTGTTCATGTTTTCTCTACCCTGCAAAGAATTGTGTCAGACACAGCATCGGTGAATGACCTAACCTTAGCAGAGGTCACAAAACTGTCATAGTTGCTTTGATCCGCTCGAACGCCCGATGAGCCAATACTGCATTTCGGCCCTATCGGCGTGAGAGGCACGGTGAATAGGCATCGAGGCGCTGATGACCGCGTCAGTGCGAGCTCGCTCCTGCGATGCCTGCACCCGGCAATCTGCGGCTCATCAGGGCAGACAGCACAATGGCACTTGTGAATAGTTTGATCATGACAACATGCCGCGCCACACTGACGGCATCATCGCTTCCAAGGACCATGCCAAGCGCGAGTATGCTCAGGATGCCGCCAAGATAGCGCATTGTGGAGCTGACCCCGGCCGCCATGCCCGCCTGACGCGGCTCCACTGCGCCCATGGAGGCGGCCTGCGCGGGCGCATTGCACAGGCCAATTCCCAAGCCGAACATCAGGAGAGCAACGACTGCATCCGTTGGGATATCGAACGAAGCAAGGTGCCAGAGCTGAACCACGCCAGAAAGGAGTAGAAGACTCCCAAGAAAGGCTGTGCGACGCGCCCCTATCCGGTCGGTCAGCTGTCCGCCCACCGGCGCAGCAACAACCATGCCCACCATCATGACGAAAAGCATGTAGCCAATTTCGCGCGGCTCAGTCCCCCGGAAAACCGAAAAGTACTGTGGCAGCTGAAAAAGTAATCCGTACATCGCGAAGTTCTGCAACGCGATCATCATCGTCCCCGCGGTGAAGGCCGGTAGGGAAAACAGGCGCGGGTCAAAGACCGGTGCCGTCACCTTTGACTCCCAGACCACAAAGCTCACGCCAGCAATGGCAGAGGCAAGAAGAACGACGGCGAGCGCCCCGCCATTCAGCTTGCTCGCCAGGATCAGGAATGCCAGCGACAGAGCCAGCAGCCCCATCCCGGCAAAGTCCAGAGTTTTGATAAGGCCCCTGATGGAACGTTGTGCCGGGATCCGGCTCGCTGGCAGAGGGAACAAGTAGAGAAGGCAAGAAGACAACGCGAGAAACGGCAGATTAGCCAAGAACACAGCGCGCCAGCCGAACAGGCTGACGATCTCACCCCCGAGCGCGGGACCGCCCGCTGCGGCAATTCCCATGGTTGCACCGTACAGGCCAAATATGCGGCCACGCCCCTCTTGCGGGACATGCAACCGCAAGAGCGCAAGCGTTGCGGGAACCACCAGCGCACCGGCAGCCGCCATCGCGCAGCGTGACACGAACAATAGGCTAACATCCTGTGCCAACAGACCGCATACCGCGCCGATCACGTACAGCCCGATCCCCGTCCAGAGAACGCGCGAATGTCCGACAAGATCGCTGATCTTCCCCGCCGGACCTTGGCAAACAACGTTGACAACCAGATAGCCGGTTACAAGCAAGCCCGTGATCAGAACGATATCCGCGCCGATCCCAAGGCCGATGGATGGAAGCGCGACAGCAATGAGCGTGGACCCCAGCGGTGCCTGGGCCGACGCAATCAGCAAGGCTGCGGTACTGGCAGCGGACAGTCGAAGGGTGGCGTCTGTGGAATTCAAAACGCTGTCTCGTCCTTGTATTGGCGCTGTTGGACAGCAGGAGAGTGGTTTGGCGTACTCGGCACAAGACCCAATCTGGTGTTGTCAGAGCAACTTGGCTTGTGAGGAATTGGAGAGCCCCCAGCATTAAAGTTCCGCGCGGAGTTCCGCCCGTTCACAACGGCCTGACGGCAGGCACGGTGGCAATGCGAAGCTGAGCGCTCTGCCGGGCTCAATGCTCGTGCCATCCCTCGACCTCAGCCTCCAGACCCTGCTCCGGTGGATGAAGCCGCCCCAGGCAGCGGTAGCTGTCGGTTACCTTCGACGTCCAGGACGAGTCCTTTCACGCTCCAACTCGATACTCCCCCATTTATGGCAAGGTGTGCCAGGGCGATGAGCGAGACGAATGCACGCCTTTGCCCGTCGCGGGCAACACGAAACGCAAGATCAGCACGCGCCAGATCCCGATCAGGCGAAACCCTGCAACAGCTTCATCATGCCCAGGTTCGAGCCGATCGTGAATCGGGCCGAATGCCTGACCATCATCCGCGCGGTCCAAGAAGGTAGCATTGAGAATGCGCAGAAGGCCGCCGAGGATTACGGCCCCGCGACCGTGTCAAAGCAAGACCGCGACGCGCCTGCACATGCAGCTCTGTTCGGAGCGGTCTTTGTTCGGCTTTTCGCATGACAATACGATGTCGGCCTGCCCCTGTCGGCGATCATGTTGCTGTCCGCATTCGGTGAGTCTTCGGTTGTGTGGGGACGGGTCCCCACATGCCGAGAAGAGCCAAATTTGCTCGCCCCCCCTTCGCCGCGACCTCGGCGCTGTTCTTTGTGACCCATTCCGTTCTGACATGGCCACGGGTGCGGGGCCTTGGCCAATAGAGTTCTGGTGGCCTGCTTGATTGCGGTACCGGTCATCTGCAGCCCTACCCCTTGGTCTTCGATGGCCCCGCACCGGGTTCAACCCCAGCCAGCCCGCTACCGTGCGCGTATTTGGATAGGCTATTTTGGTGCTTCCCGCGCATTGGCCGGGGTTGCACCCACTTGTGAACCTCGACCTCGCCTACGTGGTCGTGTTGGGGTTTTTCTGGCCTGTTCAGTCGACTGGGCATGCGGCTACGGGACCATCGCCGGCGGCGCAAACTAGGCCAGAGCTGGCACATTCTAAACGCTGCGAACACCTGTCCAGCATTGGTTGGACGCGTCCTTGCCCGCCAGAATTCAGGCCTTGCGATCAAGATTGCGAACGAAACGCCGTCGCCCGCGATTGCACTCTTTGCACCCGCATGGGAGCAGCCTTTGGCCCGAAGGAGGAACTTACCGGGCTGCTCCCGCGCCTCCTGATCTCGGACGTCGAGATGTTGTTCGGATCAAATTTTCAGCTTTTCCGCCATCGGGGTCACAAGCAAGGCGACGGCACTGGCCCCTGACTGCGCACTTGGCCGGTCAAGGCCAATCGCGTCAGTGAAGGATCGGGGCGAACGGTCACCCCCTGCCAACAGGAAGACGCAGGCGCTGAAGGACAGTCCCGTCGCGTGCGCAAATCAACCGCACCTTCCACCGCTCATCCTGAAAAGTAACGCGAAGCCTTCCCGCATCCTCCCCCTCACCCGATTCCGAGAGCGTCGCGATTCTGCCGTCCCGCATCCGCTCCCGGAATTCTGCGTTGGTCAGATCCAGTAGCGGTGCCAGATCGTCTGCATTGATCGTGATACGGCCATCGAGCACTTTCAGTTTCATTATCGTTTTCGATCCTTCGGCGATGCCTGATCCAGCGAAATAATGATCTATACGGGGCTGAATATACAAAAAGCCTCGTTGCGAGTCAGGCGTTGGGATCAGATCCGCCCGACGCGCGGCCCTTCACCGCCGACGAGTCGTGCAGGTTCTCTCGCGGTCCGGCCCTGCTGAGGCGCGGCACGCCGGAATCACCGTCTTCCTGCGGCAGCCCCATGCTCAGGCCGCGCCCGATCCGATGGGCCAGCGCAGACCAGGCTTGTGCCAGTTCATCCGGCAACTCCCTTTCCAGAACCGCATCGAAGAGCTTCAGCCAGATCTGGAAATGCCAGGTTCTCACATTGCCGGCGGCTTTGTGAATCTGCATCGGATTCCCATCGTAGCAGCTTTGCAACAGCAGTGCATTGCGCCAGAATCGTCCGATCTTGGCTTCATGCGCGGGCCAGTCGGCGACGTGCACGGCAAAGACCGGGCCGAGGTCCGGATGGGCACGGGTATGCCTATAGAATTGTTCGACAACCCGGTCGATCTGGGCCTCGGTCACCGGGATGCGCGGCGCTCTGGTCACGCAACCGCAATCCACACGAGTATCAGGCCAATCAGCAGATAGAAGACCGTATTGAACATCCAGCGGATCAGCCCCGCGTCCGCGTCAGGGTTAAGCCCCAGGCGTTGGCACAAGCGGTGTCCAGGCCAGAGAAATACGTCAGCTAGTTTCATCGCCACCTCCGTAATACGTATTTTATATACGCATTATCTCTAGGCTTTTATTTCGGCATTCACAATGCTACTTTTATGTGATGCAACTCGACAAGTTTACCGACTATGCCTTGCGCATTCTAATGACACTTGCTGTCCGCTCGCCTGAACGTATAGCCACGTCGGAGATCGCAACGATGTTTGCGGTGTCGGAAAACCACCTCTCAAAGGTCGCGACCAAGCTCGTCCGAGAAGACTTCGCCATCTCGGAGCGTGGACGCAGCGGCGGTCTCATCCTGGCCCGCTCCGCAGATTCGATCATCATCGGAGATGTGGTACGGACCATGAGGCGTGCTGAAATCGTGGTGGAGTGTTTGGGGCCGAACAAGACCTGTCGCGTTCTTCCTGCCTGCGGCCTTCGTCCGGCCCTGGTGGAAGCCGAGGAAGCTTTCTTCGCGATACTGGATGGATACACCCTGGCTGATATCACCCGCTCACGTCAGGCCCTCGCCCAACTGATGAGCGTATGATGTCCGAGAGGATCAATCTGTAATCAACATCGGCGACGAGCTTGTGTGCCAGACGCGGCCAGAAAACAAAGGGAACCGCGGAGAGGATGGCAAATCGGGGAGCCGTAAGCCCGGTTACGCCTGCATCCGCCTCTAAGGGGGCGATCATGGTCGGCGCTCTCGATATCCGAAGCCCTATTCCAACTCCGGCTTCGTGCGGTGCCCGCCGGTGCATCACCGTTGGCCTGAATATCGGCGATGTATCGCTTCATTTCGGCTATCTCGCCGCGCTGCGCTTCGATGGTCGCATCAGCAAGTTCGCGGACGCGCGCATCGGAAATATCGACCCGTTCACTGGTCAGGATCGCGATGGAATGGCGTGGGATCACCGCCTTCATCCAAGCGATATCAGCGACCGTATCTTGCGACCGGACGAGGTAGAGACTCATCACAAAGGCAATTGTCGCACCCACCAAGATCGCAACGTTGGCTTTCCGGTTGGAGTACATCCCGAGCATGAAGGCGAGCCTTACAATCGCCATTGTCGCGCCCATGTAGAGTGCCATCTACATCCGGATCTGGGAGACTCTGACACCCGCGCGGGGGCGTCCGGCGCGACGACGTGATAGTCTTGCGCAAAGTGCACGATTAGGTTGCGAGAATTATGTGACGAACTGGAGAACCCGTACAGCAAAAGTACGGTGGGTTGCGATGAGTCGTCCCCTTTGCGGTAAGTGATGTCAATTCCGTCAATGCTGGCGGTCTTGAACGCAACATGGTCGGGCAATGACATATCACGAACCTCGCCGCTGGTTGGCAGGCCAGCCGCGAAGACCACCGATACCACGAAAGCCTTGGTCTAAATACCGATGTTAGGGGAGGGCATCATTGCAAAATAGTCCGCTCCTAATGGTTTGGGTCTTGGTTCGAAGGAACGGTTCATGACGCGTTTGCGACTAATGCGGCCAGCCGTGCGTTTTCGATTGTGAGGTCTGAGATCTGTTCTTGCATCTGCGACAGATGCGGCTCCAGTTCCGCTTGGGTCAGGCGCTGCGGTATGTGCGACGGACAATTCCAGTCGATCGCTTCGATCGTGATAACGATGACGCGTTCGGGCCGACCAGCATAGCCGGGATCATGTAACAGGGTAAGGATGTCGCCCACCGCCTCCCCCTCGACCACCTGAACACGCCCCCAAATTTTGAGGCGTCTGCGGTTGGGATAGTCCATCAGAATTATGGATATCCGGCCGTCACCCGCAAGGTTTCCCAGGCTGATATACTGGCGGTTCCCGCGGTAATCAGCATAGGCGATGGTCCGGGGATCAAGGACCCGCAGGAACCCGATCGGACCACCCCGGAATTGCAAGTAGGGCCAGCCTGTCTCGGAAACCGTCGCCTGATAGAACCCGTCGCGCGCCTCGATGAAGGCGGCCTCGTCAGGACCGAGCGCATTGCCGCCAACAGCATCGGCCGCAAGGAATTTCGCATATCCCTGTGCCGACCCCAATCGGGTCTGCTGGGCGCGGACATGTTCGGTGAAGGCGATTTCGGCAAAGGCCCTTGGCATGTCAGTCTCCTTGTCAGAGGTTCAGGTCAGTAAGCCCCGGATGGTCGTCCGGGCGGCGACCCAAGGGCCAATGAAACAGTCGTGACGCGGTCGGAATTGCCTGATCGTTGATGCTGGCGATCCTGCACCGCATGAGGCCATCGGCGGCGAATTCCCAGTTTTCGTTGCCGTAGGCGCGAAACCACTGGTGCCCCTCGTCGCGCCATTCATAGGCAAAGCGCACCGCAATCCGAAAGTCCGCCCACGCCCAAAGCTCCTTGATCAGACGGTATTCCTTTTCGCGCTCCCATTTGCGCGTCAGGAATGCCTCGATCTCGGCACGCCCTGACAGGAACTCGGACCTGTTACGCCACTGGCTGTCCTCGGTGTAAGCCTGCGCCACGGCTTGGGGCGCACGAGCATTCCACGCGTCTTCGGCGGCCCGAACTTTTTGCGCTGCTGTGATTTCGGAGAATGGCGGTACCGGTGGGCGGATCATGGCGTTTCCTTTTGATGTGGATTTGGATGCCCCGACGGCAGCGAGAATTCTTCAAGTAGCCGGGGAAAAGAGCCACGAAAAACCGGGGGGATCAGGGGGTGGCTCTTGGGGGTCAGTTGTCGGCGAGGGCGCGGATCGCGGACGCCGTGGTGTCAGTTTCCGCGACATGGCTGGCAATCATGCGAAAGTTCGTCAGCGCGGCGGCGTAGCCGTCCAGCCCCGGAAGTTGCGCCGCAGCGGTCGCATCTGTGACGACCATGACTTCAAAGCCCTGCTCCATCAATTCGCGCATATGGGATTCCGTGCACAGGTTGGCCGACATGCCCGCGATGATAATCTTCGAGATGTCGCGCTTGCGCAGCTGCAGAACCAGGTCGTTACTCTCGGGTCCAAAAGCCTTGTGCGGGCTGGTCACGATGGTCGCGCCGTCTTCGATATAAGGCTTGTACTGCTCAAGCCAGTCGGCACCCGATCCTTCAAACCCATCCACTGAAAGCGCATCACTGCGGTCGAACATACCGATTTCATGCATCAGCATCTCCAGCGCACCTTCGATTTTCCAGCCGTGGTCATGGGGGTAATAGTAGTGTGGCGACACGAACACCGGCATGTCGAACGCCTTCGCGGCGGCAAATAGATCGTCGATATGGCCGACGGTGCCGACGGCCTCGACATTGGGCCCGACGACACCCCAGGCAACGCCATCCGGGCTGAGAAAGTCGTTCTGCGGATCGGTCATCAGAAGGGCGGTTTCGCCGGCAACGATTTGAAATCCCGGATCGGGAAGTCCGCCGTCTTCGGCCAGCGCTATCGTCGCGGTCAGGGTGAACAACGACAGGGCACCGACGGCTGTGGCGATGATGCTTCGGAGAGGGTTCATGATCAACTTCCCTTCGAGATGAGGGCGTTACTAAAGATCAAGTGAGTCACCGATCTGTACACCTTTGATAAAAGGTGAACCGATCGGTAACTCATGTCAAGCTCGTCGTGCTAAAAAGATTCCCAGCCAGAACCTGAGAATTACCTTATAAAACTGTTTTTATGAGATTATTTCTCATAGAGGTCCGGACATCACGCAGTTATAAGTTGACAAATCAGTAAACAAATGGAGCCCGAATGCGACCGAACAAGCGAGATGAATTGGTTAGAAACGCGCTGGACGTGTTCTACCGAGATGGATTTCACGCCACCGGAATGGACAAGCTTGTGGCCGAGACCGGCATTTCGAAGACCTCCATGTACAAACACTTCCGCACGAAGGAGGATCTGATCCTCGCCGTGCTCAGGTTGCGGGACGAGCGGTTTCGTAACTGGTTCTGCCGCCGGGTCGAGGAGATTGCGGAGGCACCCAAAGACCGGTTGCTGGCGGTCTTCGATGCCTTGGAGGAATGGTTCAAGTCACCGGAGTTCAAAGGCTGTATGTTCATCAAGGCCGTTTCGGAATTCCAGAACCCGGAAGACCCGATTCACATTCAGTCAGCCACGCACAAGCGCATGCTGCTGGAGTTCGTCCAGGGCATTGCCGCGCAGGCCCGCGTCACGGATCCCGGCACCCTCGCGCGGCAACTGATGCTTTTGAAAGAAGGGGCAATCGTCACTGCGGTCATGCAGGGCGAAGCGAAGGTGGCCGCGGACGCCAAGGCGGCTGCTCGCATCCTGATTGCCGCTGCCGCGCGATGCTGAACGCGCTGTATTTTTGACCCCGTCATGACCAAGTGAACGACATAGCTCACGTTATTGGATATCACCAGGCACGGACGTCGGAACCCGCCGCAGCATGTCGTCCCCCTCGACCAAACTGATCGCGCAGATGCCCCGAACCAATCTCGACAGGTGGTGCTCAATGCCCTCGCGACCGAGGTCCGCTGTGCGGGAATTCATTCAGTTTGAAAGCATTCCGCGGAAGAAGGCCAGTTCAAACATAAGACACGTCCCATGATCGGAGGAGCATATATGGCAAAGTTTCACTGAAGCTGCATTTTCCAAGAGTCCCGTCAACAAACCATTTGCGAATTTGAAGATAATAATATTCGAATTCAATTACTTCCATATAAGTGATGGAAATACGCTTATGGCCGACTTGATAAAAGATTCAAGATTATCTTAAAATGAAGAATGTCCCGGAATTCTTTCTCAGCAAAAGAAGTTGGCATCTGGCGGAATTTTTACCCCATACTGCTTCACCAGAACTTCCGGTATCAGCGGTCAAATGGTTGCAGACCAAACCGGCTATTCCTGAACCTCAAAAATTAAGGTGATTTTCCGATCGCTCGTAGGTGGGAAGAGTTACTCATCTACATCAAAAAATGATTCAACCAAACATTCCAAGCGAAAAGGCAGGCCATTGATGCGCCGACTACCTTCGGCGCAATCAAAGCGCGAATAAGCATGGTCAACATAAACTGACCGGCAAACATGTACGCGAACCGACCGCACACAATACCCCGAGCTGTCACCCGACTCAGGCAATCGACACCCTATTACAGGAAAATAGCAAAGATTCAGGGAGACGGCATCCCGGCTGAAAATTCAATTGATAACCGCCTTCATTCACTCAACCTTGCGTCGCTCAATTTCAGCAAAACGCACTGCACGGGCATGTGAATCAGTGCTGCGCGGTCGCTTCTGAAGTATCTTCAATTGCGCACCTGGCTTATCAGCAAGATCAATCCGAACATATTGCTGGAACTTGGCCGCACCGCTGCGTGCGCGCGTGCGATCCACGATGTGTTTAGTCATGATTTCCTCCACTGCTGCGCGGTTCTTACCATACTTTCGGATGCAATGCAGCAACTACTCCCAAGCATGGCCAATCACGGGTGGCAGGCGCTCGACCAGGGGGGCCACAATTGCAAGCCAAATCCCACGCCACAAATGATATTTTCGGCGCAGTCGCATCTTAGCGACCTCATATCATCGCGTTCATTTCTGAATTACTGCAGTCCCACGACGCAAGGATGACGGGCGAACCTCGGCCAGCGCGTAAGACTGTGAGGATCACCGCACTTGCGGGATCTAGGGCGGGCAAACATGGAGCCGGACTGCCGTTGATGCAGCGCCGACGGGATCACCAGCCTAATGATTCAGATCCGAAGTGGAAAACTAGACTTAAGTAGTCATCGAACTCTTAGCGTTCCACCAAGCGGCGGCAGGCGAGTGCGGACGTTATCTGCACCGCGTATGCCCAAAGCGCTCCGCGACGTACCTACCAAAAGGTCAGAAGACGGCAAAAAGATACGCCGATGCTCGCACCCCCAAATAGGGCAGAAATGTGACTCTCCGGGCCTAAATTTGACCACCTATCGGCGCTAATTCCTACGTAGGCCGAGCAATGACCCCAAACGGGCGACCATATGACAACACTGAGCTTTTTTGCCCGAGGCGATGCCTCGTCTGCGAACAACGCGGCCCTGAATATTCAGAACACGTCACAGCAACCGACTGTTCTGATCACGTTCGACAGCGGACCGACCGGAGACATCATCCTGGAAGCCAATGGCGGTGCCCCCGATCCGGATACCACCGTGACGATAGACGGCCAGAACTACAGCTTCATCGTGGAGCAAACCGGCGATCTGCCCGCAGGAAACAATAAGGTCCCTGACGTTCTGGAAGGCAGCCAGATCACGGTAATCTCGGTGATTATTGACGGGACATATGAGCGGTTCTTCTTTGTAACTGACGGCAGCGGCTCGATGGCCCTGATGAACCAGTTCGGCAATGGTGCTGTCGCGCTGCAGAACACCGATACAACCCCGCCGGATGTTCTCATCTGCTTTTGCGGAGATACGGATATTCTGACACCGCAAGGTGCAAGGAAGGTTGATGCCCTAAAGACCGGCGATCTGGTCCTGACGGGCGACGGTGACGCTGTACCTATCCTCTGGATCGGGCGGACCCATGCATCTGTCGAGGACATGCGATGCGATCCGTCACTCAGACCGATTTGCATCTCGGCAAACTCCGTGCAGCCGGGTGCCCCATATGCGGACCTATACGTCTCTGCCCAACATCGGGTCGTCCTGGAGAGCGCTTGGGCCGAGTTCTACTTCGGCGAGCCAGGCGTCATGATGGCCGCCAAGCATATGGTCGGGACAGCCGCCGAAAGGATCATGCCGGAAAGGGCCGTGGCATATTTCCACATATTGTTGGATCGGCATGCCGTGCTTATTTCAAACGGCCTTCTGACTGAAAGCTTCCAGCCGTCACGTCGATCCATTGGCGGTATGTCGGCGCGGATACGCCGCTCGCTCGTCAACAACGTATCGCCGAAACAAATGCAGGCGCTTCTCATGCGTCCGGACGCGATGCGGACCTTGCGGGCGTACGAGGCCAGAACTCTGTCCGAACGGATGTTTGCCGGGACGGCGCAGCCGAAACCCACGACCGAGGGCAATTTTCTGGCGGCGTGAGGAAATTTCGACCGAACGTCCCTACACTTGTCTTGGTTCCGGTCTGCTGGCGAACCAGCGAGGGAACTGGCTACCCCCTTGAACTATAACGCTAACCAATCTCGCAAACGTGGCCTGCATGTCCAAGATCAAGGCCGTCACCTTGCCCTCCCGACACATCCAACCCCGCCCTGATTGGCGGCCGTGCGCGTTCGCTGATGTGTTTAGGGTGGCAAGATTTGGCCGGTCGGCTCACCTAAAACCTTGCATCACAAAGCCGTGACCTAGATGGATAGACATGGTATTTTCTGGTCCATCCCTCCGTGAACGATTGCGCACAGGCACACGCGCTTCGCACGACGCCCTCGAGCGCGCGCAAAATCAGTTTGATTTGACACAGTCCGGCGATCTGGCCGCGTTTCTGGCCGCCCAGCGGGACGCGCTGTCGGTGCTGCGTGATAGCGCGGTCGAGTTGGTCGATGCCTTGGACAAAGCTTGCGCGGATATTGAGGCCGATCTTTCCGAACTGGGCCGCGACAAGCAGGTCAGAACCTCACCCACGCCGCGCGTCGATGATGCGGAAGGGCGCGGTTATGTCTGGCATTCTCAGCAGCTGGGCATGCGGATGTTGGCGCGTCGGTTGTCCGACACGTCGGGGCCAGCGATGCGTTTCCTGACAACGTCACGCGATACCGAGGCTTGGCGGGCGCTTTGCGACACGTTGGAGCAGATTCCCGGCTACGGCCCAAAGGGGGAAGCCGCACTGAGCTCCGCGAATGACTGGTTGGCCCTGTTTGAGACGATTCATCTGGAACACGCCCGCGACCGGAGTTGAAGGCGGCGCACCGCGCAGCGGACTTTCCCGTTTGAAAACCTACCCTTGGCCCCACGTCACCCCGCGCGGCATGCGCCCTTCTTTCACTTCGGCGCTCGCTCTATCATGCGCGAGTTGTCGCCCCTGCAATCCCGACGGCCGCCCCCCTTATGAGCGTCGCGATCGTGGCCCGTCCCTGACCTTCATCTCAATCCGAGCCAGCCGAAAAGACGGTCAGGTCGCGCCCTTTCCTTGCCCGGCTGACGTGTCTAAGACCGATGGTAACGGTAACACGCAGGGGAATGCGGCATGTCAGAAGACGCACGGATCGGCCTGATCGGCCTTGGCACGATGGGGGCCGCGCTGGCATCCAATATCGCGGAAAAGGGCTTTGACATCGCGGTGTTCAACCGCACCACCCAGGTCACGCGTGACTTTGCAGCCCAGGCAGGCGACTTGGCCGCTAGGATCACCCCCACCGAGTCTCTGGAAGACTTGGTCGCCGCGATCGCGAAACCACGCGCAATTATCCTGATGGTACCCGCCGGTGACGCAGTGGACGCGCAGATCGATGCATTGCGCCCCCTGCTGGATGATGATGACCTGATCATCGATTGCGGCAATGCCAACTTTCAGGACACCGACCGAAGGGTGGAGGCCGCGACTGGCCCGTTCCTGGGCGTCGGGGTCTCCGGCGGTGAGGAAGGCGCGCGGCACGGCCCGTCGATCATGGGTGGTGGCAAGGCCGACCTTTGGGCACGGGTCGAGGACATCATGACCGCCATTGCCGCCAAACACGAGGGCGACCCCTGCGCGGCGCTGATGGGGCCGGGCGGGGCCGGACATTTCGTCAAGATGGTCCACAACGGCATCGAGTATGCCGACATGCAGATGATCGCCGAAGTCTACGGCATCCTGCGCGACGGACATGGGATGGACTACGATTCCATCGGCGACGTGTTCGCCGAATGGAACAAGGGACCTTTGGAATCCTACCTGATCGAGATTTCGGGGAAGGTCGCCCATGCCAAGGATTTAGCAACGGGTGCGCCGCTGCTGTCGGTGATCGTGGACGCCGCAGGCCAGAAGGGCACCGGTCGCTGGACCGTGATCGAGGCCCAACACCGCCTGGCCCCCGTTCCGGCCATCGAAGCGGCCGTCGTTGCGCGCAATCTCTCGGCCCGGCTGGAGGAACGCGCAAAGGGCCAGGAGGTGTTCGGTGCCGCGCCGCAGGCGTTTGACGGACTGGACCTTACGACACTTGAGAAAGGGCTGATGGCTGGCAAGATCCTCTGCTACGCGCAGGGGTTCGAAATGCTTTCAGCCGCGACACGCGATTTCGGCTGGGACCTACCAATGTCTAGGATCGCCCAGATCTGGCGGCAAGGATGCATCATCCGCTCAAGCATGCTGGATGACATGGCCAGCACGCTGAACGCAGAGCCGGGCGTAAACCTGATGTTCACCGACCACTTTGCCGCGATCCTGCGAGACACGCACGGGGCATTGCGGCAGGTCGTCGCGCAGGCGGCACTGAACGGTCACCCCCTGCCCGCGCTGTCATCGGGTCTGGCGTATTTCGACATGATGCGCACCACCCGTGGTACCGCCGACATGGTGCAGGGTCAGCGTGACTTCTTCGGGCTGCATGGCTTCGTGCACACCAACGGCAAGACGGGCCAACACGGGCCCTGGGCCAAAGGCTGAGGGTACGCCGGGGCTCTGAGTATTTTTAAAGCAGAGACGGGGTGCGTCCGAATGGTGGCACCCCAATTTCGTCAGATGCGCCAGTCGAAGAAGCCGTCGGGGGCGCGATCCAGCAGATCCTGCGCCAGACGCTCGCCCAGCGCTGCGCCGTCTTTGATCGGACACTCGCCGGCGACAGTCAGCACGTCCGACCCGTCGGGTCGAAGGATTTCACCCCGGAAGCGCAACATGGTGCCGTCCAGTTCTGCCAAGCCCGCGATGGGCGTCTCGCAACTGCCGTCCAGCGTCTTGAGAAACTGACGCTCACAATTCAGGCGCATCCCCGTCTCGGCGTGATGAATCGCGGCCAGCATCTGCGCCGCATTCTGGTCTGCGACGCGCCGTTCGATCCCGATGCACCCCTGTGCAACGGCGGGCAACATTTCGGCGACGTCGGTCGCATGCCGGGGCACGTCCTCCATCTTGAGCCGATTAAGCCCGGCCATGGCAAGGAAGGTCGCATCGGCGACACCGTCACCAAGTTTCTTCATGCGGGTCTGCACGTTGCCGCGAAATTCGACCACCTTAAGGTCAGGCCGGCGAAGGATAATCTGCGCCCGACGGCGCAGCGAAGAGGAGCCCACGACGGACCCGGACGGCAGATCGGCAAAGGCCGCGCCCGACAGCGTGACGAAGGCATCACGCACGTCTTCGCGCGGCAGGTAACAGTCGATGATCAACCCGTCGGGTTGCAGCGTCGGCATATCCTTCATGGAGTGCACGGCGATGTCGATGACACCCGCGGCCAGCGCCTCCTCGATCTCTCGGGTAAACAGGCCCTTGCCGCCGATCTCCTTCAATGGGCGGTCGATGATACGGTCGCCGGTGGTCTTGATGACCTCGATTTGAAAGGCCGCCTCGGGCAGATCGAAGGCGGCCATCAGCCGGGCGCGCGTCTCGTGGGCCTGCGCCAAGGCAAGCGGCGACCCCCGGGTGCCGATGCGAAGGGGGGCGTCCGGGGTCGGCAGGTCGGGCATATCGATCTTCTTTCGGCAGGATTGGTCGTGGTCGAGTTGACAGCACCGCCGTCGGCGGGACAAGTCAGGCTGCCACTACCTGCCCGTCTCGCACGGGTGCTGTCCAGCCCTCGGCAGCGAAGCCCGTAAAGGAAAGACCGTGACGAAGACCATCCTGCGCGCCCTGGCGGGCGAGACCCTGCCCACACCTCCGATCTGGATGATGCGGCAAGCCGGACGCTACCTGCCCGAGTACAAGGCCACGCGGGCCGAGGCTGGGGACTTCCTGTCGCTGTGCTACAACCCCGATCTCGCGACAGAGGTCACGTTGCAGCCGATCCGTCGCTTTGGCTTCGACGCAGCAATCCTGTTTGCCGACATCCTGCTGCTGCCGCAGGCACTGGGGGCGGATCTGTGGTTTGTGACCGGCGAAGGCCCGCGCCTGTCGACGATCACCGGCCCGGAAGGTCTGACCAAGTTGAAGGGCATCGACGATATCCACGAGACGCTGAGCCCGATCTACCAGACGGTGCGCAACCTGTCGGGGGCCTTGCCGGCCGAGACGACGCTCATCGGCTTCGCGGGCGCGCCCTGGACGGTGGCGACCTATATGATCGCGGGTCAGGGCACTCCGGACCAAGGTCCGGCACACGCGCTCAAGGCCGAGGATCGCGCAACGTTCGAGGCACTGATCGATCTGCTGACGGCTTCGACCATCGAGTACCTTTCGAAGCAGATCGAGGCTGGGGCCGAAGTCGTGAAGATTTTCGATAGCTGGGCCGGATCGCTTAAGGGCGAGGATTTCAGCAAGTATGCGCTGGAGCCCGCGCGCGAGATAACTGCGGCGCTGAAGGCCCGTCACCCCGGCATCCCCGTCATCGCCTTTCCGCGCGAAGCGGGTGAGGGGTATATCGGTTTTCACGCAGCTACCGGGGCCGATTGCGTTGCCGTGGACAACTCAGTCGACGCGGAATGGGTTGCCGAACACGTGCAGCCGGATGGCTGCGTGCAGGGGAACCTGGCGTCGCGGCACATGGTGACCGGCGGGGACGCGCTGGTGTCCGAGGTGCGGCGCATCCGGCAAGCGCTGTCCAAGGGGCCGCATATCTTCAACCTGGGCCATGGCATCACGCCGGACGCCGACCCCGACAACGTGACCTTGATGATCGAGACCCTGCGCGAGACCCAGAAATAGGAATCGCTTGGTACCAGCGCGGGTTGTAGCGTGGGAAACGTGGAGAGATTCGATCACATCGTCATAGGCGGGGGCATGATGGGTGCCCCCTGTGCGCGATACCTCGCGGAAGCGGGAGCGCGCGTCGCGCTGATCGCGCCGCCCGAGCCCGAGTTAAAATCCGCCTCCCAAGGTCCATTCGGCAGCCACTATGATGCCGCAAGGATCACCCGGCGCGTGGCCGCAGACCCGGATTGGTCGCTGCTCAGCCGTCGGTCGATCGACCGGTACCGCGACCTGGAGAATCGGTCCGGCCTTTCAATCTTTCACGAAGCGGGGGCCCTGATGTCCGGCCCCGAAGATGGCCAGATGGCCGACAGTTTCACGAACCGGTTCCTTGCGGTCGCCGAAGCCCTCCCCCGATCTCCTTTGCAGATGGGAACCGGTGACGTTTGGGAGCGTCTGGGCCTTGCCCTGCCCTCGGGGTCGATAGCCACATATGAGGAAACGCAGGGCGGCTGGATTGATCCGCGCGCGATGCGGGACGCGCAGATCAAGCTGACGCGCGCGGCAGGTGCCGTCGTGATCGCGCACGCGGCCACCGCGCTGGACCATGGCCGCGTTACCCTGGCCGATGGCACGCGGATCGAAGCGGATCAGGTCACGGTCGCCACAGGGCCGCACGCCGGATCAGACGGGTTTCTGCCTCGGTCACCCCGGATGAAGGTCTGGTCACGGACGATCGCCTTTGCCCGCCTGTCCGAGGATACGGGCGCGGCGCTGGCGCAGATGCCTTCGGTCATCTTCGTGCCGCAGGGATGGGACCACGACCTGTATGTGCTGCCGCCGGTCCGGTATCCCGACGGGCATCTCTACCTCAAGATCGGCGGGCAGCTGGACAGCCCGCGCATCCGCTCCGCTGACGACATGCGGGACTGGTATCACGGGCAGGGCGACATCACTGTGGGCGAACGCCTGTTGCAGGAATTGTCGGGATTGCTGCCCGGCATCCCATTCAAGACGACAAACACCGCGCCCTGCGCCGTGGTTTGGACCTCCACCGGCTTTCCGTACATCGAGCGGCTCGACGATACGGTGACCGCCTTGATCGGCGGCAACGGGGCCGCCGCCAAATGCGGGGATGAGCTGGGCCGTCTGGGCGCGATGGTCAGCATGGGCCAGGAGATCAGCGACGAAGGTTACGTTAACGATTTCAGGGGCGCCTGGGCGTCGGAAAAGGCGACCGCGGCCGATTAACAATGCCGCTTCAGTGCCATTTCGCTTCGGGCGGAAGGGACATCAGCACGGCGTTCGCGTCATGCCCGGATTCCAAGCCGAACTTCGTACCCCGGTCATATACAAGGTTGTATTCCGCATAGAGACCGCGATGCACCAGCTGCGCGTCCTTGTCGGTATCTGACCATTCCTGCGCGCGCCGCTTCTCGACCAGCGGCACGAAGGCGGGGAGGAAATGCTTTCCAACATCCTGTGTGAAGGCGAAATCGGTGGCCCAATCGCCCGTATTCAGATCGTCGTAGAAGATACCGCCCACACCCCGCGCACGTCCCCGGTGGGGAACATAAAAGTACTCGTCCGCCCAGGCCTTGAGCTTGGCGTAGCGATCTTCCCCGTCTAGGGGACCATGTGGATCGCAGGCCGCCTTCATCTGGTCGTGGAAATGCTGCGTATCCTCGGCGTATTCCAGGCACGGATTAAGGTCGCTGCCGCCACCGAACCACCAGGCATGCGGCGTCCAGAACATGCGCGTGTTCATGTGGACGGCCGGAACATGCGGATTGCGCATGTGCGCGACAAGGCTGATCCCGCTGGCCCAGAAGCGCGGATCCTCGGCCATTCCGGGCACGCCGCGCGCGGCCATCGCCTTTTGCGCGCGCTCACCCAACTGACCATGGACCTCGGACCAGTTGACTCCAACCTTCTCGAAAACGCGACCGCCACGCAGAACGGACATCAACCCACCCCCGGCATCCGAGCCGTCTTCGGCGGTCCGCGACGTCGGCGTCACTTCGAACCGGCCCGCCGGCAAGTCGGCGAAGGGACCAGTGGCGTTTGCATCTTCCAGCGCCTCGAAGGCGGCAACGATCTGATCGCGAAGGTCCCGAAACCATCCGGAGGCCGCGGTCTTCCGCGCGTCAGCAGTCTCTGTCATCGTTTCCCCCGATCGGTGCAAGGACGGTCTTGCGGCGGAACCACCGCATAATGCGCCACATTCGTGCCATGTTAAGTCCCCGCCATAGTAGGCGAGACCCCAAAAAACTACCAGATATCGCGTGACGCTCCGGCAAATTGGGTATTTTCGGGGCACCGCTTTGAACAGTGGATTCCTGCCGTCTTTTCAGGTTAGACTGATCCTACATTCACACAGGTCACCGGCGACAAGATCGGGGCCCAGGCAGACAGAGCAGTCTTGTGAAAATGAACATGATCCGAACAGTCCTTTTGGGGCTCGCTACCTTCTGTGCAATCTGGCTGGCCGCCATCCCGATGGCCAAAGCAGCCCCCTATGCGGAGATGGTAATCGACGCCCGCACGGGTGAGGTGATCCGCTCACGGAATGCCGACACGCGCCTGCATCCCGCATCGCTGACAAAGATGATGACGCTGTACATCGCGTTCGAAGCGGTTCGTCAGGGAGAGATCACGCTGGACACCGAAGTCCGCGTCAGCCGGAACGCCGCCAACGAGGTTCCGTCCAAGCTTGGTCTGCGGTCCGGACAGCGCATCGCGTTCCGCTATCTCATCCGCGCGGCTGCAGTGAAATCCGCGAACGATGCCGCCACAGCCATCGGCGAGGCCATCGCCGGTTCCGAGAGCGCATTTGCCGAACGGATGACCCGCACCGCGCGCGCGCTCGGCATGACGAACACGACATTTCGAAACGCCCATGGCCTGACCGCTTCGGGCCACCTGAGCACCGCGCGCGACATGACGACGTTGGGCCGGCGGCTGTTCTATGATTATCCTCAATATTACAACCTGTTCTCACGGCGCACGACAGATGCCGGCGTGACCCGCGTGCGCAACACGAACCGCCGTCTGCTGGATGCCTACCGGGGGGCAGATGGGATCAAGACCGGCTATACCAGTGCCGCCGGCTTCAACCTCGTTTCATCGGCCGAGCGGGGCGGTGTGCGCATCATCGCCACAGTCTTCGGGGGGCGTTCGACCGCGACGCGGAATGAACGCATCGCGGAGCTGCTGGACCTCGGCTTTGCAAACGCCCCGCAGCACGTGACCGAACGCCGGCCCAGCCTGCCGGTCTATGGCGGCCCAACGACCACGGGCCCAACGGCCCCTGCCGTATCGATGCGCCCGCAGATGCGCGGAACGCCATCCGGCGGAACGGTCTATGCCTCGGCCTCGGCCCCGACCGTATCCGTCGTGCAGCCCGAGCCGCGGCCGGAAGGCGAACCAGCGCGCGTCGTCGTGACCCGCGCGTCGACGGCGGGAAATGAATACGGGATCGCCTTGAGTTCTCAGGGGTCGAGATCCGCCGCAGACAAGTTGTTGCTGCGGACCGCCTTGCAAGAGCTCGACACTCTGGATCAGGCGTTGCGCCGGGTCGATCGGGTGCGCAACGGATTTGCGCCCAGTTTCGTGGGCCTTTCGCAACGCAGCGCCGAGCGCGCGTGCACTCGGCTCCGCGCACGCGACGTCGATTGCGACGTGGTCATCGGCGGCTGACGGATCTGCTGGAGGCCGAACGTCCGCCCCGGATAATCTAGAAACACCAAAGGCGGTCCGTCGGGACCGCCTTTTTGCATCAACTGGCAACCGTATCCTCGGCCTTGAGGTGGAATGCCGCGGCCATCAGCTTGCGGGTGTACGGGGCGGCGGGTGCGTCGAAAACCTGCGCCGCGTCACCCGCCTCGACCACATCGCCGCGTTTCATCACGATAACCTTGTGCGCCAGCGCGCGCACGACCCGCAGGTCATGGGAAATGAAAAGGTAGGCCAAGCCATAGCGTCTTTGCAGATCGCGCAAAAGATCGACGATCTGCACCTGTACCGTCTGGTCCAGCGCGGAGGTCGGCTCATCCAGCACGACAAGCTTGGGCCGCAGGATCATGGCGCGGGCGATCGCGATACGTTGCCGCTGCCCGCCCGAAAACTCGTGCGGGTAGCGATCCATCGACGCCGGATCAATGCCTACTTCATTCAGAATTTCGGACACCTGTTCCCGGTGGGGGCGGCTATCGCCGGTGTCATGCAGTATCAGGCCTTCGGCCACGATCTCGGCGACGGTCATTCGGGGGGAAAGACTGCCGTAAGGATCCTGGAAAACAATCTGCATCGACTGGCGCAGGGGCCGCAGTGCCTTGGATTGCAACCCGTCGATGCGGCGACCTTCCAGCGTGATCGGCCCCTCGGAGGAGATCAGCCGCATGATCGCCAGCGCCAGCGTGGTCTTGCCCGACCCGGATTCACCAACGATTCCCATTGTCTCGCCCGCACGGACCGAGAGTGTCGCCGCGTTGACCGCCTTTACGTAGCCCGCGGTTCGCTTGAGAAGGCCCTTGGTGATCGGAAACCAGATCTTCAGATGCTCGGTCGAGGCGATCTCCGATGCGTCCGCGGGAACCGGCTCCGGCACCCCCCTCGGTTCGGCGGCCAGCAGCATCTGCGTGTAGGGATGTTTCGGAGCGTCAAAGATCTCCGCCACCGGACCCGTCTCGACGATCTCGCCCCTTTGCATGACACAAACCCGGTCAGCGAAGCGGCGCACGATTCCCAAATCGTGCGTAATGAAGAGCATCGACATGCCTTCGTCCCGTTTGAGCTTGGCCAAAAGTTCGAGGATCTGAGCCTGAATGGTCACATCTAGCGCCGTTGTCGGCTCGTCGGCGATAAGCAGGTCAGGACCATTGGCGAGCGCCATGGCGATCATCACGCGTTGACGTTGTCCGCCGGATAATTCGTGGGGATAGGCCGGCAGGCGGCGCTCCGCATCGTCGATTCCGACCTTTTCAAGCAAGTCTAGAATACGCGCGCGCACGGCGCTGCCACGCAGACCCTGATGCAATTCGATGCTCTCGCGCAGCTGCTTCTCGATCGTGTGCAGCGGGTTGAGCGAGGTCATCGGCTCCTGAAAGATGAAGCTGATATCATTGCCGCGCACGCGGCGCAGCTCGGCCTCGGGCGCGCCGATCATCTGGGCACCGTCATAGGTGACGGAGCCGGAGACTTCCGCCGCATCCGGCAGAAGGGCAACGGTAGAGAGGGCAGTGATGGACTTGCCAGACCCTGACTCCCCCACGAGGGCGACCGTTTCGCCCTTCTCGACGGAAAAGCTCACGCCTTTGACCGCCAGGTTTTCAACCCCGTCCTGACGGAATGCGATCTTCAGGTCGCGGACGTCGAGCAGGCTCATGAAAAGGTCTTTCGCGGGTCGAAGGCATCACGAACACCCTCGAAGATGAACACCAGCAGCGACAGCATGATCGCAAAGGTGGTGAAGGCGGTGAAACCCAGCCACGGGGCCTGAAGGTTCTGCTTGGCCTGAAGCGTCAGTTCCCCGAGCGATGGCGACGACGACGGCAGGCCGAAGCCGAGGAAGTCGAGCGAGGCGAGACCGCCGATCGCACCGGTTACCAGGAAGGGCAGGAAGGTCAGCGTGGCAACCATGGCGTTGGGCAGGACGTGGCGGAACATTATGACGCGGTCCGACACGCCCAGCGCCTTGGCCGCTCGGACATACTCGAAATTCCGCGCCCTCAGGAACTCCGCGCGCACCACGCCGACGAGGCCGATCCAGCCGAATAGGACGGTGAGCCCGACCAAGAGCCAGAACGACACTGGAATGATCGCGACCACGATGATGATGACGTAAAGTGAAGGGGTGGAGCCCCAAATCTCGACGATGCGCTGCAATATGAGGTCAGTCCAGCCGCCGAAATACCCCTGCACGGCACCCGCCGCGATGCCGAGGAGGGACGACAGGACCGTCACGATCAGCGCGAAAGCCACCGACAGGCGGAAGCCGTAGATCACGCGGGCCAGCACGTCGCGCGCCGTGTCGTCGGTACCAAGCCAATGGTTGGCATCTGGTGCGGACGGGGCCGCGCCGTCGATGTTGTTGACTGTGTTGTAGCTGTAGGGGATGGGCGGCCAGAGGAGCCAGCCGGCCTCAACCGGCTCGCCCAAGGCCGTGCCCGACGCCTGCACCTCGGCGATGATGCCCTCGGGGTCGTCAAGGCAGGGGTCTTCGATGCCCCCCGCGATGATCAGGCATTGGACTTCGACCTCTCGGTAGGTGGCTTCCGTCTGAAAATAGCCGCCGAAATCCTGCTCGGAATAGAACGAAATGATCGGGGATCGCAGCTCGCCCTGATAACTGACCAAAAGGGGCTTGTCGTTGGCCAGCAGTTCGGCAAAAAGCGACAGCCCGAACAGGACGGCGAACAACCAAAGCGACCAGACGGCGCGGCGGTTCTTCTTGAAATTGCGCCAGCGGCGGGCGTTCAGAGGGGACAGCGTCATGTCTCTCGGCTCTCGAAATCGATACGCGGGTCGACAAAGATATAGGTCAGGTCCGTCACCAGGTTCATCAACAGGCCCAGCAGGGAAAACGCGAACAAAGTTCCGAACACGACCGGGTAGTCGCGGCTTACGACCGCCTCCAGGCCCAGACGGCCCAGACCGTCGAGCGAGAAGATCGTCTCGATGATGAGCGATGCGCCGAAGAACACGCCGACAAAGGCCGCCGGGAACCCCGCGATCACGATCAGCATCGCGTTGCGGAACACATGACCATAAAGGACGCGGCTCTCCGGCAGGCCCTTGGCCTTGGCGGTAACGACGTATTGCTTGCGGATTTCATCTAGGAAGGAGTTCTTGGTCAGCAGAGTCAGACCCGCGAAGGACGATATCGTAATTGCCAGCGTCGGCAGGGTCAGGTGCCAGAAGTAGTCGAGCACTTTTCCAACGGTCGACAATTGGTCGAAGTCCGATGACGTCAGGCCGCGCAGAGGGAATATCTTGTAATAGGAACCGCCCGCGAAAAGCACGAGTAGCAGGATCGCGAACAGGAACGCCGGGATGGCATAGGCGACGATCACGATGCCCGAGGTCCAGCTATCGAAGGCGGAGCCGTCGCGCACCGCCTTGCGAATACCCAGCGGGATGGAGATGCAATAGGCCAGAAGGGTCGACCAAAGCCCAAGAGACAGGGACACCGGCAGCTTTTCCAAAACCAGGTCAACGACGGAGATGGAACGGAAATAGCTCTCCCCGAAGTCGAAGCGCATGTAGTCCCACATCATGTTGAGAAAGCGTTCCAGCGGCGGCCTGTCGAACCCGAACTGCCGCTCCAACTCGGCGATGAACTCGGGTGGCAGACCCCGCGCGCCCTGATAGCCGCTGTCGTTGTCGAATTGCTCGGCCCCTGCCCCGTCCCCGCCACCGGCGATGTTGGCGAAGGCGTCGCCTTCACCCTGCAATTGGGCCAGAACCTGCTCCACCGGCCCGCCGGGGACGAACTGGATCAGTGAGAAATTGATGACCATGATGCCGATCAGTGTGGGAATGATCAGCAGAAGTCGTCTGAGGATGTAGGCACCCAAGGCTCAGAACGCTCCGTCGGCTTTGAGTTTGTCAAAAGCTTCTTGGTCGGCCCACCAGAAGCTGAGATTGCCCAGCGCATAGGGCGGCAGCGGGTCCGGATAGCGCAGGTAGTTGTAGTAGGCGACCGTGTGCACAGGCTTGAACCATTGGGGAATCCAGAATCGCTCGGCCCGCAGTGCCCGGTCGAGGGCAGAGATGGCGACGTGCAGCGCCTCCTCGGTTGCTGCTCCCTCGACTGCCTTGATCAGCGCGTCGATGCCCGGATCGGCCAGACCCATCAGGTTGAATGCGGAATCGTTCGCCGTCTGCGATCCGAAATACTGGCGCAAACCGGAGCCGGGCACGAAGGACATGGGCATCTGATGGGTGATGATGTCGAAGTCGTAGCTGCGCTCGCGCTCCTGCATCTGGGCGTTGTCGATACGTGTCATGCGAGCCTCGACGCCCAAGCGGGTCAGATTCTCGACAAAGGGATTGATGACGCGGTCGAATGTCTGGCTATCGTTGAGAAATTCGACCGATAGCGTGCGACCGTCCTTGCGGCGAATGCCGTCGTCGCCAACGGCCCATCCTGCCTCATCCAGCAAGCGCGACGCGTCTCTCAGGTTGCCCCGGTCCAATTGGCGGTCGCCCGATCTGGGGGGCACGACGGCCTCCTCGGTCAGGATGGACGCGTCCAACAAGCCCTGGTCGACCAGCGGACCCAGGACTTCCAATTCCGCTTCCGAGGGCAGGCCCACGGCCTTGAGTTCGGTATTTTCCCAGAAACTCTCGATCCGATCATAGATGCCGTAGAACAGTGTCGCGTCCGACCACTCGAAATTGAACATAAGGCCGATTGCTTCGCGGACACGCGGGTCGGAGAACTTGTCGCGACGCAGGTTGAAGACAAAGCTTTGAGAGGTGGCGATGGAGCCGTCGGGCAATTCCGCAGTGATCACGCTGCCATCCTGCACTGCCGGAAAGTCATAGCCGGTGGCCCATGATTTCGACGAAGCCTCGTTGCGGAAGGTATAGTTGCCCCCCTTGAAGCCCTGAAAAGCCGCGTCATAATCCGCGTAATACTCAATGCGGATGCTGTCGAAATTGTTGGATCCGATGTTGAGTGGATGATCGGCACCCCAATAGTCGTCGCGGCGACGGTATGTGACCGACCGACCGATATCCATACTTTCGAGAACATAGGGTCCGCTGCCGATGTGTGGCTCGAGCGTACTTTCTTCGAAGTCGATGCCCCTCTCCTCGAAGTCGGCCTTGGAGAAGATCGGAAGGCCGCCCACGGTGGCCGGCAGCTCGCGCGTCGGGATCCCTTCCTTGAAGATAAACCGCACGGTCAGCGGATCGATAGCTTCTGCGGTCTCGACCTGCGTCTGCAAGACGGCGCGGAAGCTGGGCAGGCCCTTGTCGCGGAACGTCTCGTAGCTGAAGACGACGTCATCGGCCGTCAGTTTTTCGCCGGACGAGAAGAACACGTCATCGCGCAGGGTGAAGGTCACTTCGCTGCGGTCCTCTGGGTAGTCCATCGAGTTGCAAATGAGGCAGTAGGATGTACCAATCTCGTCCGCCGTGCCCACCAGCAGGCTTTCATAGGGAGCGGAGGACAGCCCCGCCGCGCGACCCTTTGGCGTGTAGGGGTTCATCGAGTCGAAAGACCCAAAAGCCCAGACGCTGATCTCCCCACCTTTGGGCGCAACGGGGTTCACGTAGTCGAGGTGGGTGAAACCGGGCTGATACTTCAACTCGCCTCCGGGGAAGGTCGATATCCCGTAATCCGGCGTCGTGTCCTGCGCCAAGGCCGGCGCGGCGGCGATGACGGCAAGAAGTGCGAGACGTCGGAACATGGCGAACTCTCCCAAAAGGATATTTGATGCAGGTAACGAGGCGTGAGCAAGATATTCAAGGCCCCGCCCAACACTTGCCGGTGAGCAGGAGCGGCATGTTGCCGCAATGGTCCGTTCAATCGTGCCGACCTACGCTCCGAACATGCGAAAGGCCCGCCGAAGCGGGCCCTTGTCTGGACGTCTGCGCGCGACGCTTACTGCTCGGCGAGATAGGCAATAAGGTTGGCGCGATCGTTCACGTCATCCATCCCGCGATAGGCCATCTTGGTACCCGGCGCATACTCCTTGGGGTTCAGCAGGAAGCCCGACAGGTTCTCGGGGGTCCAGTCGCCGTCCATCGTGGCCAGTATCTCCGAATAAGCGTAACCCTCGGCGGCCCCTTTGTCGCGACCTACAATGCCGGCGAGATACGGACCCGTAGCGTTCGCACCGGATTCCAACTTGTGACAGGAGGCGCACTGCCGCCAAAGTTTCTCACCTTCTTCGGCGGAGGCGTTCACAAAGACCTCCTCGAACGGCACTTCAGGCTCGGCATCGGCCGTCTCGGTTCCGTCGCCGGAGTCGGGAACTTCGATTGCGTAACCTTGGGCGTGCTCTTCACCTTCGTGGGCGACCCCGCCAACGTGGTACAGGCTTTCTCCGGCCCAGGCACCCAGCAGAAGCACCAGAAGGGCACCGCAGAAGGCACCGCCGGCTTTGGTAATCGTCATCGTGTCCATTCGGGCACCCCTTGCTCGTTCTTCACGTCATCATATCTTTGCGCGCCATGTATGTGGTTTCCTAGGGGGCGCGCAAGGGATACAGGCTGCGACCATACGCATCAGCGCCGGATTTTGCACCGGATCAAGAGGATTGAACATGGGAAAGATCGCGTTTCAGGGGGAGCTTGGGGCCTATTCCCATGAAGCCTGCGTTCAGGCCCACCCCGATCACACGCCTCTGCCCTGCGCCACTTTCGAGGACTGTATCGCGGCCGTGCGCGACCACCGTGCGGATCTTGCAATGTTGCCGGTCGAGAACTCGACGTATGGCCGCGTGGCCGACATCCACCGCCTGCTACCGGAGTCCGGCCTGCATATCGTAGGCGAGGCGTTCATCCGAGTACGAATCGCGCTGATGGCCCTGCCGGGTGTGCCGCTGGAAGATATCCGTCACGTTCGCGCGCACCTCGTCCTGATCCCGCAGGCGCGCGGCTGGCTGGACGCCCGCGGCATCACCTCCGAGGCCGCCGCCGACAGCGCCGGGGCCGCCGCTGAGCTGGCGGAGCACGGGGAGCGATCCGAGGGCGTGCTCGCGTCGGTTCTGGCGGCGCAGACATACGGATTGCATGTGCTTGCCCGTGACATCGAAGACCATGGGCACAACACGACCCGCTTTGTCATCATGTCGCGCACGCCCGATTGGCCCCGCCCTGACAATGGCCCGGTGAAAACGACATTCGTCTTCCGCGTTCGCAACATGCCCGCTGCGCTTTACAAGGCAATGGGCGGGTTCGCCACGAATGGCGTGAACATGGTCAAACTGGAATCCTACATGATCGACGGGCAATTCACCGCGACCCAGTTCTATTCTGATATCGAAGGCCATCCCGAAGATCCGCCCGTCGCGCGAGCGCTTGAGGAACTCGCATACTTCTGCTCCGAACTGAATATCCTGGGCGTCTACCCGGCCGATCCCGACCATTTCGACGGTGGGGCCGCATAGGCGCGCGAAACCTAATTCGGGGCTCAGCCCGCCGTCTTCTCCACCCGCGACGCGAAGTCCGCGATCCGCGCCTTGTAGCGCTTGGCCATAGTCTTCCGGGCCAACTTGGCCGATTGCAACATCAGGCGCGCCGTCAGGCTGCGGGCCTTGCCCTCGCTGGTCACGGTGAGGCGGGTCAACCGCGGCCCTAACCCGACAAGCTCGACCTGGATTGTGATGTTCATCCCGTCCGTCACGGCCTCGGCCACCAACTGCGTCGGGGCCGCCAGCGTGGCCGCGGTCACCGTGATTGCGCGGGTCTTGCCCATGATCTCGGCCGTACCGGTCCATTCAGTGCCCTGTCCCGGAGGCCCCGACGGATTGCGCCGGATGCCGCCGACCCGCTGCGCCGCGCGTCTTTCGAAAGCCTCAAGATCACAAACCCTCGCCCAGACGGCGTCGATCGGGGCGGCTACATCCTCGGTGGCGACGAATTTCATTGGGGTCTCTCCTTGACTGATCTCCTCCTTATCCTCCGCACGGCTGCCGGCAAAGAGGAGGCCTTATGTCAGCGTGTCGGCCAACCAGTTCTTCAGAAGAAAATGTGCGATCGCCCCCTCGCGGGCGGGCAGGATGCGCGGATGAGTTCCGGCAAAAACCTCCGCAAGTTCTTCGCGACTGAGCCAGAGGGCTTCGGCGATTTCCTCCGGGTCGATCTCGATGGTTTCACTGATCGCCTCGCCGTGAGCACCGAACATCAGGCTGCCGGGGAATGGCCAAGGCTGACTGGCAAGGTAGTTGACCGGCCCAACGCGCACACCCGTCTCCTCCCAGACTTCGCGGCGCACGGCGGCTTCCATCGTCTCGCCCGGTTCCATGAACCCGGCAAGGCAGCTGAAAAATCCGTCGGGCCAGCCCGGCGACCGGCCCAGCAGGACGGAATTGCCCCGCGTCACAAGCATGATCACCACCGGGTCGGTGCGTGGGAAATGCGCGCGTCCGCACCCCGCACAGGCTCGCATCCAGCCGGCTTTGCCGACCTGCGTTTCGACCCCGCAATTGGCGCAGAAACCATGTGTGCGGTGCCATTCCAGTACCCCGCGCGCCGTCGCCGCAAGCTCCGCATCGAACGCCGCAAGCCGGGTCATCATCTGGCGCAACTCACAGAACGCCGTCCCCTCGGGCAGATCCGAATGCGTCTGCTCGCTGTCGTCGATGAAAGCGCCCAGCGTGTCGGCGACCCCCGTGACCTCCAGCCGCGAGATGTCGCGCGCGAAAACTGCGGCCTCTTCGACCCGTCCCAGCAGAACAGGCGTGCCAAGATTGGCGAAGGCATGGCCGTCCATCAACGCCAACCCATCGCGCGCCGCATTCATCAGCGGCTTGCCGCGCCACATCGGCAAGGTTTTCACCGGCAATGTTTCAAGGATCTCGGGATGGCGGCGCAGATCCTCTGCACGGTCCAGTCCTCCGCCCCCGAAGGTGACGGTCTCGGCGTGTTTCATCGCTCGGCTCCCAAAATTTTCCCTTTCCAAGAGTATCCGAGGGTCGGGGGCAAGGCCCCACGCGCCCCAAAACTGGGCATCTGAGCTAAGAATCGCTTGAAACGGTCGCACTCTCGCGTGCAGCCTCCCCTCGTTTGCCGCCACCTCTGGCCCTCACCGGTCGGTAAATCGAAACTCTGGCGGCCGAACTCAGGGGAGATTGCAGATGTTCATCAAATTCAGCAGCTTTGTGGCTGCTCTCACGCTCGCCGCGCCTGTCGCCGCCCAGACCGAGATGCCTTTCGCACTCGACTGGAAATTCGAGGGCCCTTCCGCAGCTTACTTCGCCGCCGTCGACAACGGCCATTTCGCCGCCGAAGACCTTTCGGTCGAGATCAGCGCCGGCCAAGGCTCGCTCGACGCGATACCGAAGGTCGCGACCGGGGCCTTCCCGGTCGGATTCGCCGACATCAATTCGCTGATGCGGTTCCTCGACCAGAATCCAGGGGCACCCGTCACGGCCGTGATGATGATCTACGACAAGCCGCCCTTCGCCATCGTGGGTCGCAAGTCGCAAGGCGTGTCGGAACCAAAGGACCTTGAAAACCACGTTCTGGGCGCGCCGCCCCCCGACGGGGCCTGGGCGCAGTTCCCGATCTTCGCCGAAACCGCCGGCATCGATGTCAGCAAGGTCACGGTGGAGCCGGTCGGGTTCCCGACCCGTGAACCCATGCTGGCCGAGGGTGAAGTCGACGCCGTGACCGGCTTCAGCTTCTCGTCCTACCTCAACCTCGTGCGCCTGGGCGTGCCGGAGGACGACATCTCGACAATCCTGATGGCCGATCACGGACTCGAGCTTTACGGCAACGCGATCATCGTCAACACCGACTTCGCCGAGGCCAACCCCGAAGCCGTCACCGGCTTCCTGCGCGCGGTCGCCAAGGGCTGGAAAGACGTCATCGCGGACCCGGCCATGGGTGCTCAGGCCGTGATCGACCGCAATCCGGCCGGCGATACCGATCTGGAGGAACGCCGATTGCAACTGTCGATCGACGCCAACGTCCTGACGCCTTACGTCATGGAAAACGGCCTTGGCGGCATCGACGCGGACAGAATGGCAAGCGCGATCGAGCAGACAAAGATGGTCTATGAGTTCCAGACCGAGCCGGACGCCGCCCTTTACTTCACCGACGCTTACCTGCCCGCTGCGTCGGACCGTATGCTGAAGTAATCGCAACCGGGGTGGCCCCCGTTTCAATGGATGGCCACCCCGACTTTGAAAGACCGCCATGTCCCTTCCGATCGCCCTCGAACACGTCACGCATGCCTATCAAACGGCGGCGGGGCCGCTTCCGGTTCTTGACGACCTCTCAATGGACATGCCCGAGGGCAGTTTTACCGCCGTCGTCGGCCCATCGGGGTGCGGGAAATCCACGCTGACGCGGTTGATTGCCGGGTTGATGAAACCCGATCAGGGCATCGTGCGCCTGGGCGGGCAGCCGGTCACCGGACCGCGCAAGACCGTGGGCATGGCTTTTCAGAACCCCGTCCTTCTGGAATGGCGCACGATCCTTCAGAACGTGATGCTGCCGCTGGAGATCGTCGGCACGTCTATGTCGAAGGTGCAGCAACAGGACCGCGCCCGCGAATTGCTGGCGCTGGTAGGGCTCGAAGGGTTCGAGGACAAGAAACCTTCGGAGCTGTCGGGGGGTATGCGCCAACGCGCCTCACTCTGCCGCTCCATCGTGCACCGCCCCGAGGTTCTGATCCTGGACGAGCCGTTCGGCGCATTGGACGCCTTCACCCGCGAGGACCTGTGGCAAACGATGCACGAGTTGCGGGCCAAGGAGAAATTCACCTGCGTGCTTATAACCCACGACCTGCGGGAATCGGTGTTCCTCTCGGACCGGACAGTGGTGTTCTCGGCCCGGCCGGCGCGGGCACAGACCGTGGTGGAAATCGACTTGCCGGGGCCGCGGGGCCTCGATGATCTCTATGCCCCTCGGGCGGTGGAGTTGCTGGCCCAATTGCGCCGGGAAATTCAGATCGCCCAAGGGCGGGAAACCGAGGCCGCCCATAAACCCCGGGCCGTGCCGGGCGTCGCCGGCACCCCGACGGAACATGTGGCCGCCACCGCGCAGGACCCGTCGACGGAGGCCCCGCGATGAACACCTTGCGCAAGATCGCCGTGCCGCTCGCCGCCATCGTCGCATTCCTGCTGGCGTGGGAGTTGCTGGTCTGGGCGAATGGCTGGCCGAATTACAAGATGGCTTCACCCAGCGACCTTGGTCCCGCTTTCGTGAAATACAAATGGCTCTTCCTCGAATACGGCTGGCAGACGCTCTGGCGGACCATCGCGGGCCTTCTTCTGGCTGTTGTCTTCGGTACCCTTCTGGGCATGGTCATGGGCTTCAGCCGCACGGCGCGCGAGGCGCTCTACCCCCTGTTGGTCGGCTTCAACGCCATCCCCAAGGCCACCGTGGTACCGGTGATCGCGCTACTGTTCATCGGGCAGCATGACCTGAACACGATCCTGATCGCCTTCATGATCTCATTCTTCCCGATCGCCGTATCAGTCAGCATCGGGTTGAGCACGCTTGAGCCGGAATATCGCGATATCCTGCGCAGCCTCGGGGCCTCCAAGTTCACCATCTTCCGCAAGATCGCCCTGCCCAAGACCCTGCCCGAGTTCTTTGGCGCGCTGAAGGTCGCGGTCACGCTGGCGTTCATCGGCACAAACCTGATGGAGATCGTCGAACCGCATGGGCGCGGGCTGGGCCACCTGTTCGATTCAGGCAAAATCAACGCGGATTACCCGCTGATGTTCGCCGTGCTGATCGCGCTGGCGGTGCTGGGCATAGCGCTGTTCTATGTCGTGGTCTTCTTGGAGCGCGTTTTCGCGGGCTGGGCCGAGAGATCTCCCGGCTGACGCCCGATTGTAGTCACGGTCGAATGCGAACTCCGTGGCAGACCTGACCCGGAGTTTCCCACGCGCGCCCTTCGCCTGACCCTCCTGATCATCCTGTTGGGGGTGCTTGCCCTTGCTGTGCCAGTGGCACTTGAGGCACGGGGCATACTCATGGCCCTGCCCTTATTGGGCAAAGCCGACCTTTAGGAGGTCTCGGAGCCGATGACGATGCGTGTCGCCACTGTTGCGCCGCGGCCCGGCCCGTTTTCGGGAGATCAGCCGAACAGACCTGACCTCTCATGCGCGCAGCACCCGCTATTCGCCGGACCCGACGCAGGGCACCCAGTACCGGATCGACAGCGGCGTCGTCTGGTGGGGTGCCGGTCCGGTTGACGGGCCGCCGCGTCCGACTTTGATCCTTCTGCACGGATCGGGCCGAAATGGGCAAAGCATGATCAACATGTGGCACGAAGTGGCTGCGGCGCAGGGCGTGGTACTGATCGCACCCGATTTCGACAGCATTCAGGGTTGGGACAAGGGCTTGCCCGATCCGCGCAGCGCGCTGGCCGTACTTGCGCCGGCTTCGGGGCTCTATCCGGTGGACACCGCGCGGATCGTCCACTTCGACCACTTACGGGGCGGAATCGCGGCGCAGGTCTGGGCTAACCGCTTCGACGGCCCCTGGCGCGCAGTCGCCGTTCACGCCGGAACTTTGTCGGAGGAACACGTCATCGCGGTCGAGACCGGCGTACCCGTCCGCCACTACCTCGGATCGGTCGATCGGGTTTTCCCCTTCGGCCCCGCCCGTGACGCGGGCCGGACAATAGCGGCGGCCGGTCATCCCTTCGAACTCGTGCGGCTGGAGGGACAGAATCACTGGTTATACGAACGCGGTGAAGATATTGCCGCCGACGCCTGGGTCCGGCTCGAAGAGTAGATCGACTGAGGTTGCATCCCCGCCTCGGGCGTCCTATTTGACCTGTGAGAGGTTGGCGCGGGCAAGCGTCTTGCCAACCTGGTCAGGTCCGGAAGGAAGCAGCCACAGCGAGTCCCGTTTGGGTCGTCGTCCAGCCTCTCACCATCCCGCTTTTTCATCTCGCGAATTTGTCGGGTTCCTTCCTCAACGACATGATGTGTGACCGGGGCTTTCGCCAAGCGTAAGCTCCCGAAGACGAAGTGCAACGATTTCGCCCAGCTCGCCTAATCGCCCAACAGTCCTAACTTCCCACCATGTCTGACCAATCCGCCAAGAACGAACTCGCCCAAGACCATACCGACTGGGCCGAGGACCGCACGGCAATGGCCAACGAGCGCACGTTCGCGGGCTGGATGCGCACCGGCATGGCCGCCATCGCGATTGCGGTGGGTCTGCGCGCCGTGTTTGGGGGCCGCCGAGCCAACCTGGGTGCCCAAATCCATATCGACCCTGTTCATCGTCGCAGCACTCCTGATTTTCTGGGCGGCGCGCAAGAATGCCTGCCCTGCGCAGAACCGGCTCGAGTCGCACGAGGCCGAAGTGCAGTCCGACACGAACTTTACCATGATGGCAGCCGTATTTTCGATCGGGGCCGCCACGGTCGGGATCGTGCTCTGGACACTCTAGCAACCGCCCGACGTTGGGCCTAGGTTGGTCCTTCGACCGGAGGGTGGCAAATGACGACGGAATACCAGGTTCTCGCGCGGAAATACCGGCCTGCGACGTTCGCCGACTTGATTGGTCAAGATGCGATGGTGCGCACCCTCAAGAACGCCTTTGCCGCCGACCGCATCGCGCAGGCCTTCGTGCTGACGGGTATCCGGGGTACGGGCAAGACGACCACGGCACGCATCGTGGCCAAGGGTCTGAACTGCGTCGGCCCCGACGGGTCCGGGAACCCCACGACCGAACCATGCGGCGTGTGTGAACCCTGCCGCGCGATCGCCGAGGGGCGGCACGTCGACGTACTGGAGATGGACGCAGCGTCGAACACCGGCGTGGGTGACATGCGCGAAGTCATCGACTCGGTGCACTACCGGGCGGCATCGGCGCGCTACAAGATCTATATCATCGACGAGGTTCACATGCTGTCGAACGCGGCGTTCAATGCGCTGCTCAAGACGCTGGAGGAGCCGCCCGCCCATGTGAAGTTTATCTTCGCTACGACCGAAATCCGGAAGGTGCCGGTGACGGTCCTGTCGCGTTGCCAGCGCTTCGACCTGCGGCGGATCGAGCCGGAGGTGATGATCGAACATCTGCGCGGCGTCGCCGCAAAGGAAGACGCCCAGATCGCCGATGACGCCCTGGCCCTGATCGCGCGGGCGGCCGAAGGGTCGGTGCGCGATGCCATGTCGTTGCTGGACCAGGCGATTTCCCACGGCGCGGGCGAGACGACCGCCGACCAGGTCCGCGCGATGCTCGGCCTTGCTGACCGGGGCCGCGTGATGGACCTGTTCGACATGATCATGAAGGGCGAGGCCGCGGCCGCGCTGGAGGAGCTCGGCGCGCAATATTCGGACGGGGCCGACCCGATGGCCGTGCTGCGCGACCTTGCGGAACTGACCCATTGGGTCAGCGTCATCCAGATCACCCCTGATGCCGCCGAGGACCCGACCGTGTCCCCGGACGAGCGCGCGCGCGGCCAGGCTTTTGCCCAAGGGTTGCAGATGCGCAGCCTGACGCGGATGTGGCAGATGTTGTTAAAGGCATTGGAAGAAGTCGGAAACGCACCCAATTCCATGATGGCCGCCGAGATGGCCGTGATCCGCCTGACTCATGTCGCCGACCTGCCCAGCCCGGACGATCTGGTGCGCAAGCTGCGCGATAACCCGTTGCCGCAAGGCAGCGCACCGGCACCGCGTCCTGCGCCCTCGGGCGGCGGCGGTCCGGTCGCCCGAGGCTCCGCCGCGCCTGCTCTAGCGCAGGTTACCGAACAGGCCCTCTCCCGGTTTCAGACTTTTCCGCAAGTGGTCGAGTTGATCCGCGCCAACCGCGACGTGAAGCTGCTGGTAGAGGTGGAGACGGGCATCCGGCTGGTCAGCTATGCCCCCGGACGAATCGAATTCGAGCCCGCCCCCGGCGCGGCTGACGATCTGGCGGGGCGGCTGGCCGGGCGATTGCAGGGCTGGACGGGCGTGCGTTGGGTCGTCTCGATCGCCTCCGACGGTCAGCCCACGGTCGCGGAAGTGCGCGACCACGCCCTGCGGCAGGCCGAGACAGACGCGATGGCGCACCCCATGACGCAGGCGATCCTGCAGGCGTTTCCGGGGGCCGAACTGGTCGAGATCCGCACCCGCGAAGTGCTGGAGCAGGAGGCCGCCGAGGAAAGCCTGGCCGAGGTCGAGGATGAATGGGATCCGTTCGACGAAGACTGACCTGCGTCGCGTGCGGAGGGTACCGTGACCGAAGATTCTCTGGCGCAAGATGAAACCGAAACCCGGTCCGAGTTGTTGTTGAGTCAAAGCATCACACAACCGGAGAGCCTATATGCCCGAGAGTTTTGTCACAGGAATCGATCAACAGACCCAGGAACAGATGTGCGAGGTTCTCAACGAACGCCTTGCCGTCGGCATTGATCTGCGCCTCGCCGTCAAACAGGCGCATTGGAACCTGCGCGGCCAAGGCTTCATTGGCGTGCACGAAATGCTGGACGAGGTTTCGGCCCGTCTTGGAGAGAGCACCGACATGATGGCCGAGCGTGTTGCCCTGATGGGCGGCTTTGCCAAAGGCACGACGCAGGTCGTGGCCGATAAGACGACGCTCGACGCCTATCCGGTCGAATTGACGGCGCTGGATGATCACGTGTCCGAGTTGGTCTCGCGTTTCAAGACGTTCGGCAAGATGATCCGCGAAGGCATGGAAGCCGCCGACGCGGCAGGTGACGAAGATACCGCCGACCTGCTGACCGAAGTCAGCCGCACGGTCGAGAAGGACACATGGTTCATCGGATCCAACGCCGCCGCCTGACACGTATTGTTCGAGAAAGAGGGGTGCCCCGATTAGTAAGTCAACGCTTACGATGCGTGTTGCTTCGACGCGAGAGCGACCCTTGCGGACCGCTTGCAACAGGCCGGCCGTCCTTGCTGGTAACCGCAAAACGTCGCCACGTATGCACGCACCAGGTCAACGGGGCAGCGACGGCGCTGACTACGTAGGGCACACGGGCAACCTCATCCCGTGACGCTTTCGGCAGCAGCGCGTAGATGACGCAAGTCGGTCCCGCAACAGCCTCCCAAGATACGCAGACCGGGGCGGGCGCGCCTCATGTCTGCCAACTGTCGCCCCAGTTCGTCCGGATCTCCGTCGTCCAGAACCTCGCAGTCGTCCAGTTCGGCGTGACTTTGACGGGACGCATTCGCAATGACGCCGGTCAGCATGGCCTCCCATTCCCCGCCATCGAAAGCGTGGGCGATGTGATCGGGGTGCGCGCAATTGACCATGATCGCTGCAGGCTCGGCGGCTTCTGCCAAATTGGCGACCGCTGATGCCAGCGATGTGCCGTCGGCAAGCTTTCCATCGGTTTCCACCGTAAACGAGATGAGCGCGGGAATCCCTGCTCGCTTCGCGGCAGTCGAGATGCCGATTGCTTCGCCGGTCGCACCCAGTGTGTAGGCGCTGACCATATCCGCGCCCGCCTCCCTCGCTGCGTCAATCTGTGGTGCGTGGTAATTTGCCGATGCTTCCGCCGCCGAGAGACCGGGTTCGTAACCGTCGCCCCGTGGACCAATCTGTACGCTTACCCTTGTCGCGACATCAGGGTTTGAATCGGACACACTGCGCGCCAAGGCGACCCCGGCATGCGTGACCCGCGGCAAATCCGCAGCCTCATAGCCGACCCCTTTTGCACGGTCGGGGTTGGCCATCCATGTGGGTGTATCAAGAATGATCCCGGTTCCGGTTTCGCGGCCAATCGCAATGAGATCTTCGTAGTAGCGCGCGAGCATGTCCCGCCCTTCTGCGCTGTCGATCATCGGGAACGCAGCGAAATTCGGCAGATCGTAACCCTTGTTGAAAATAAGATCGGTCTCCATCCCGGTCCAAGAAATCCAGACGCGATCATTCGAAAGCAGATTGCTGTTAGTCATCCCCTGCTCCTTCCACCGAATCTTTCAGACCCTACCACAACACGGTCTGTCCCGCAGCGGGGCATTCCACCGAGCGCGAAATATGCGCAATTTGAGACCTTTCAGTCTGATGACCGGCAGTGGTTCGGGCGAAAACCGACCCATGTAAGGAGATCGCAATGGCCACCCTGCGAAGAGAGACGCCGCCGGACGACGGCTCTTGCAGTGGGGGCGACCTGTCCAACCTCTGCGACACGCGGTTGCGGCGCGGGGCGTTGAGCACTACCTCGGAGTGAGCGGATCAAAGAAAGGGATGACAGATGTTCAAGGGACTCGGTGGCCTGGGCGACATGGCCGGAATGATGAAGAAAGCGCAGGAAATGCAGTCCAAGATGGGCGAGATGCAGGACAACCTGTCCGCGATCACTGTCACGGGCGAGTCCGGCGCGGGTCTGGTCAAGGCGACCTGCACTGCCAAGGGCGAGTTGGTCGGCCTGGACATCGACCCGTCTATCTTCGTCCCTTCCGAGAAGGAAATGGCTGAAGACCTGATCCTTGCCGCCATCAAGGACGCACAGGCCCGCGCAAGTGAAAAATCCCAGGAAGAGATGGGCAAGATCGCCGAAAGCATGGGTCTTCCGCCGGGCATGAAATTGCCGTTCTGATTTGAGCTCCACCCGCGACATTGAGACCCTGATCGAGCTGATGTCCCGCCTGCCGGGCCTTGGCCCCAGGTCTGCGCGACGTGCCGTTCTGCATCTGATCAAGAAACGCGATACGCAGCTTCTGCCGCTGGCGCAAATGCTGGATCAGGTCGGGCGATCTGTTCGGGCGTGCCTGAACTGCGGGAACCTGTCGACCGACGATATCTGTGCCATTTGCGAGAGCGAGAAGCGTGCAACCGGCCTGATCTGCGTCGTCGAGGACGTCGCCGATCTCTGGGCTATGGAGCGCGCACAGGTTTTTGACGGCCGCTATCACGTGCTGGGCGGAACACTGTCGCCGCTGGACGACATCGGCCCCGAGGACCTGCATATCCCCAAGCTGCGCGACCGCATTGCAGCAGAGGCCATCACGGAAGTTATCCTCGCCCTGAACGCCACGGTCGAGGGTCAGACGACGGCCCATTACGTCGCGCAGGAACTGGCCACTACCGGCGTCTCAATCTCTGGACTTGCCCAGGGTGTCCCGATCGGGGGCGAACTCGACTATCTGGACGATGGGACACTGCGCGCCGCGTTGTCCGCACGTAAGGCATTCTAGAAAGTCGTGGCACCTAACCCATGTTAGCGTTAACCAGATTGTGAACCGGGCCCGTTTACGGCCCAAAATCCGCTGGCTCGGTAGTTTATGGAAACCATAGCCTTGATATCTTTTCCCTTCGCTTTGATCCTCGGAATGGGGATCGGTTGGGTATGGCGTGGCTCACGGGGGCCTGCGGCCCCGACATCGACACCCAGCCGATCCCTCGCGACGAAGCCGGTGCCAGACTCGACGGGGTCCACGCTTGCCCTGTTCGATCTTGACGACTTGGCCGGCGTGAACCGGCAGCACGATTTCGACACCGGCGACCGGTTGCTGAATGCGGTCGCGGATGTGCTGCAACGCTCTCTTCAACCATCGGCCACATTGGAGCGATTGGAAAGTGGTCGGTTTCTGGTCCGCTCGCGCGGTACCTGTCTCGAAGACGCCGCCGTCGAAGCGGAACGGCTTCGCCAGATCGCGGCCTGCGTCCAGGTGCAAGGCACGACCGGATCCGTGACGCGCATGTTGACCGTCGGCGTGGTGGCCGTGTCGGCCAATGAAAGCCGGGCGCGCGCCATCCTGCGTGCGGATGTAGCATTGACGAACGCCAAGCGCGCCGGCGGCAACCAGACGCAGACCGTTCTCAAGCAGCCGACACCGTCGGTCGTCCCGTCACGCGCAGTGCTCGCCGAAGCTGTCAGGACGCGGGCCCTTGAATACCATGTGCAGCCGATCGTACGGCTCGCAGATCGCCAAACCGTCGGGGTTGAAAGCCTGCTGCGCTGGAACCGTCCGGATGGAACAATCGAGGGGCCTGCCGGTTTTCTGGACACGTTGAACCGCTTGCCGGAGGCGGGCGTCGATGTGCTTCCCGAGCTGGCGATCGCCGCCGCCCGGCCGTTCGTGGAAGGTCCGTCGCCAATCTACGCGACGTTCAACATCACCGGTGCGGTCCTGGACGGCCAAGGCAGCCCCGCATGTTGTTGGCTGAATAAGGTTTTGGACGCTCTGCCCCCCGAGAACCTGATCGTGGAAATCGTGGAAACCGCGATCATCGTCGCGCCGGAGCGAGCGGCCGACATGATCGAACGGATGCGCGCGCGCGGCGTGCGGATCGCTCTGGACGACTTCGGGTCGGGCCTGTCGAATCTCGAAAGGCTGCGGCGGTATCCGGTCGACATCCTCAAGATCGATCGCGCTTTCGTCAGCGGCATTGGCACCACCGGACGGGAAGAGGCGATCCTTCACGCTTTGGTTTCGCTCTCCAGGGAAATGGACATCAACCTTATCACCGAAGGGATCGAGACCGAGGAGCAGGTTCAGACGCTGATGGATATCGGGGTCCAATATGGGCAGGGATATCACCTCGGCCGCCCCGGCCCGGCGATGGATTGGGCGAATCGACTGACGCGCTAGCGGATCGGGGAAAGCAATGCCCGGCCCAGCGTGCAGTCCCGGATCACGTCCTGACCGCAATCGCGCGGTTGCAGGTCGCGGCTCAGGCAGATCCGGACCTCCTGAACCCGGTCGGCCCGGCAGGTGACCGTCACGCCATCCCCGGAGAGGTCGGGATTGGCCTCCAGGAACGCCTCTTCTATCACGGCGGCGGGCAGGGTCACCTCCCGTCCCAGGTCGCGGATGACTTGCGGGCGGGAAACACCCTCGTAGGCCAACCGCGACAGGGCGAAGTATTCCTCTGCATCCAGACCGGTACACACGCCATGCTTGCGCCATTGATGAAACGCGAGGCCGGATGACCCCATGATATCCACCATTTCGCCGGTTTGCCCGCGGGTGGCGGGGCGCTCCGACGTACGGCAGAAACTTGGCCAGCCATCGTCGTATTGCGGCCAAAGACCATGCAGGGTGAAACCATAGCCCGTGTTCCGATCGCATTGCGGTGATCCACGCCGGTCACCTTCCAGCGCGCACCACGTCGGCGTCCATGACAGCGCAAGGACGTAGTAGTCGAAGTCCCCCGCAGCCTCACCATCCGCGAATCCCGGCGTGGCGAACATCATCAGCGCGGCAATCAAGCGTTTCATCAAAGGTCTTTCGTATTACCTCGGCCCAGCCTATATAACGCCCCAAGTTCCCCGATAGCGAGAACAAGCGGCCCGCGCCGCAGCCCTGATCCGGGCGACGAGGAAGTCATGTCTTGAAGGAGGCAAACGATGAACAAACCCATCATGGCCAAGGCCACAGCCGTCTGGCTGGTCGACAATACAACACTGACCTTCAAGCAGGTCGGCGACTTCTGTGACCTCCACGAGCTTGAGGTTCAGGGCATCGCCGACGGCGACGTGGCCGTGGGCGTGAAGGGCTTTGACCCGGTCGCCAACAATCAGCTGACCGCCGAGGAAATCGAGGCTGCTGAAAAGAACCCGATGCATAAGCTGAAGCTGAAGTTCAATGCCGCCGCCCAAGGCGAGGAAAAGCGCCGAGGCCCGCGCTATACCCCCCTGTCCAAGCGCCAGGATCGTCCCGCGTCGATCCTGTGGCTGGTCAAGTTTCACCCCGAGCTGACGGACGCGCAGGTGTCCAAGCTGATCGGCACGACGAAGCCGACGATCCAGGCCATCCGCGAGCGGACGCACTGGAACATCCAGAACATTCAGCCGATCGATCCGGTCGCCCTGGGCCTGTGCAAACAGACCGAGCTGGACGCCGCCGTGCAGAAGGCCGCCGCCAAGCAGGCCAGCTCCGGTGCCGCCGCGATGACCGATGATGAGCGCCGCAAGCTGGTATCGACCGAACAGTCGCTGGGCATGGACCCCGACGATCAGCGGATTCCGTCGAACATCTCGGGCCTTGAGACGTTCAGCCTGTCGGGTAACGATCAGGACGAGGAGGTCGAGGACAAGCGCGATGTGCGCGACGCCGACAGCTTCTTCAACATCCCCGACGATGCGGATGACGACGAAGACGCCAACCGCTGAGATTACGGTATTTCAAGAAGAACGGGCCGCCTCGAAAGGGCGGCCCTTTGTATGTGCGGTCGGCAGACCGTCTGCGCGTCAGGCGTTCATCTTCTCTATGTACTTGCGCAATTCGCCGGCCTCCTGCCGTGCCTCGCGCAGGCCGTCCATCGCGGCGGTCAGTTCTGCCTGGCTCTGGGTCAGCTGCGTTGACAGTTCATTCTCGCGATACTGGTAATACGTGATTGCCTCGTCGCGCTGTTCTTCCGCGTCGTGCAGGGACTTGGCCATCTCTTCCAGTTCGGCGACGTCCGAAACGGTCACGCGGCTGAACCGGTAGACCAGCCAGGATGCGAACCAGCCCAGCACGAAGGCGGCAAACAGGATCACCGCGATTGCGATGACAAATTCGGTGCGATTCATTCGTCGGTCCCCTCGGTGGCCGGGCCAGTGACTTGCTGCGCGTCACTTTCGCCGGTTTCCGACGCGGCCGCAATTGCGGGCTCTGCCGACGCCTCTTCCCGATCGCTGCGACCCAGCAGTGTGAACGTGATGCGACGGTTGTCTTCCCGCCCCTCCTCGGTTTCGTTGTCCGAGATGGGTTCCGCCTCGCCATAGCCTTTGGACACCAACTGGCTGGGTGGGACACCTCGACTGATGAGCGCGGCGCGCACCGCCTCGGCGCGCCCCACGGACAAGGCCAGGTTCGACTCCTCGCGCCCCTGGCTATCGGTATGACCGCCAATCTCGAAGACCGCGCGGCGGCACTCCTTGAGCATGTCGGTCAGACGCGCCAACTGGCCATCGCCCGCCTCCTCGATCACGGATTCACCGGGGGCAAATGTCAGCTTCTGCTCTACCAGGATGCCATTCAGCCGGGTCTCGCACTCTTCGGGCGTGGGAATATTCAGGACCGGGTCCAACTCCTCGTCGTATATAACCTCGATCCGAAAATCGGCTTCCGCGCCCAGCTTTGCCGACAGCAGACCCGAGATCGTCGCCTCCGCCTGCCGGTCACCGGTCACGCCGCGCAGCACGACAAGGTCCGGCTGCACGACCACGACGCCCTCCTCCAACCGCGACAAAGCCTCCAGACCGGCCAGCACGCGCACCGGCCAACCCTGTGGCAATGTCTCGTCGGAACGGGTCGCGGCATAAGTGTTGTTCACCCCGAACAGGGCGCGCCCGACGCTGAAGACAGCGGCCTTCTGTGCATCGTCGTACAAGCGTCCGCGCAATTGCACCTGCCCCTCGGGCGACAGGGTGGCGACGAATTCGGGCGGGCCGCTGTCCGATGTGCCGGTGCCGTCGACCTGTGTCGGTTCAGGCAAGACAGCGGAGAGAAGGAAAAGCTCCGGCAGGGCCGCATCCAACTCTGACACGACCGTGTCGAACAGCGACGCGTCCGTTCCTTCCAACGCGATCAAGGAGACATCGGCGTCTGACAGGGTCAGCGCCCCGCCGCCCAGCTGCGCCAGCGCGCCGATCCCTTCGGAGGCCGCGGTCGACCAACTGGCCGAGGGAACGCCCAAACCGATCACGCAGTTTGCGTTTCCGCTGAACCCGGCTTCGGCCGCGGCGGCAAGAACGCGGGTGCGCGCCACCTCACTGTCGACAGCGCAAGCTTCGAACCGGGAACGCCCCCCCTCGACTATGACGAAGCGAAGGGTGAAGGGCGTGATAACCGGGCGGGGCGACGCGATGTCGAGGACGAGCGTCACCGTTCGGGGCTTGGAGCGGTTAAGCTCCCGTTCGAGCGCGATGCGTTCATCATCGCTGTCGGCAACGGCCGTCACGACGATACGCCCCGCCTCGACCGAGACCTTGGAGCGCGGCAGCTCGTCCAGGATCGAGATAGCAAAGCGCACCGTGGCTTCCCAGGTGTCTGGAACGGCGTGGTCCGCAGCTTCGACCATGTTTGTCACGTCCATCGGCGCGTCGCCGGTCGAAAGCCTGTCGAGCAGATCGTTCAACACATCGCGGCCCTCGCCACTCGGCACCAGTCCGATGACGGACACATCGGCGTCGTTGCGCAGGATCTCGAGCGAGAAGCGCGGCACCGTTGCCGGGCGGCTCGGCTGCACTTCCATCGCGTCGATGATGCGGCGCGGATCAACGATGGCACCCGCACGCGTGATGGCGCGGAAGCGGGCGGGCTCGTCCGGGGCGATGCCCGTCAGAACCAGCTGCAACCCGTCAGTGACCACCGACGCCCATCCGAGGCCGCCAGCATCAAGTTCCTGTGTCACCGCAACCTTCGAGGTCGCCTCGACATAGTTTGCCGCGACCCAGGCCCCCCCGATGGATGCCGCCCCGGCCACCGCAAAGGCAGCGGCCGTCGTGAGAATGCGTTTGCGTGACATGCGTGTCCTGTAGCTCCCCACATCTGACTACCCGCCTGTTTCGGCAGGGGCAATCAGACGAGCGCGGCGACGGCGAAAAACGGCAGGGGGATCAGCCCGGCCGTCCGGTTGGATTGAAAAAGTCGAAGGCAAAGATCGGCATCCCGTACGTCCAGCTGCGTGAGTTGCCACGCCAAATGCCAGCCCATTGCCCAGATGCCGACCAATGCCACTGTTGCGGGCAGGACCGGCAGGGCCATTAGGACGGCCATCGACATCAGGATAACGACCGCCGCGCCGAAGCCACGCATCCACGGCATGGGACGGTCGCCGAAGCGCCGCGCGGTGGATTTCACGCCGATCAGTGCGTCGTCCTCGATATCCTGATAGGCATAGATCGTATCGTAGAAAAGCGTCCAGGCGATGCCCCCCATGTATAGAAGCACCGCTGGCCAGCCCAACGCCCCGGTGTGCGCCGTCCAGATCAGAAGCGCCCCCCAGTTGAACGCGACCCCTAGAAAGACCTGCGGCCACCACGTGAACCGCTTGGCGAAGGGATAGATCGCCACCGGGATCAGCGCCAAAAGGCCCAGGCCGATGGTCGTCCAGTTGAAGGTGAACAGGATCAGCGCGGCGATGCCCGTCTGCACCGCCATCCAGATCAGCGCGCCCCTGACCGTGACCTGCCCGGACGGAATGGGCCGCGACCGGGTGCGCGCGACGGCACCGTCGAACTCCCGGTCCGTAATGTCATTCCAGGTGCATCCGGCACCGCGCATCAGGAATGCACCCAGCGCGACGGAAACCGCGATCCAGATGTCGAACGCCCGGAACCCGGTCGCCGCAACGGCCAGTGCCAGCCCCCACCAGCACGGCAGAAGCAGCAGCCAGGTACCATTCGGCCGGTCCGCCCGCGACAGTCGCAGATAGGGTCGTGCGATCGCCGGGGCCAGTGTGTCGACCCAATTGCCCTTGACGGCGTCGGCCACCTGTCCTTGATCGGGAGTTTCAGTCATCGGAAAGGCTCTCCATGGGCAGCAAGGTCAGATTGCACATAACCGGACCCCTCGGGGCGGGGCAATGCGTCGAGCTGTCAAAGGATCAGGGCCATTATCTGTCCGGCGTAATGCGGCTTGCGCCCGGCGATACGCTGACGGTGTTCGATGGCGCGAGCGGCGCGTTTCGCGCGACCATCGCTTCGGCCTCCAAGCGGGGAGGCACGCTGGAGATCGGCAAACAGACCGCGCCCCAACGCAACCCACCCGACATCTGGCTGTGCTTTGCCCCGATCAAGAAGGCACGCACCGATTTCATCGTGGAAAAGGCGACCGAGCTTGGCGCGGCCCGCATCTGCCCTGTCACGACACAATACACCAATTCCGAACGCATCCGTCAGGACCGATTGCAGGCCCATGCGCTGGAGGCCGCCGAGCAATGCGGCGGCACCTTCGTCCCCCCGGTCGACGATATCCTGCCCCTTCGCAAGATGCTGGCGGACTGGCCTGCGGACCGCGCACTAATTTTCTGTGACGAGACATTGTCCGAAGACCCCGACTGGGCCCAAGGCGGCCATACCAGCCCCTTCCCGCCGGCCCCCGCCGCGATCTTGATTGGACCGGAAGGCGGGTTTTCCCCCGAGGAGCGGGGGGTGCTTCGGGCACACCCGAACGCCCACCCCGTCAGCCTCGGCCCCCGGATTCTGCGCGCCGATACCGCGGCTGCGGCGGCCCTGACACTTTGGCAACAGGCGCAAGGGGACTGGTCGTGATCCGATTGAACGAAACACACCTGCCGGTCGTAACGGCCCTGCTGAACACCTGCGCCGAACGTGCGATGTTCCCGTTGGCGAACCTCGATGAACACGGACTGGGGGGCGATCATCCCCACGCGCTGCGCCTTTGGGCCGATGCCCCGGATCCCTCCAATGTGCTGGCCGTTACCAATGGCGGCATGGCCCTCCCGGTCCTGCCCGACCCCGCAGCAATCCCTCATGCGGCTACGATCCTGGGCGACAAACCCCTGATCGGCTTCGCGGGTCCCACCGACATGGTTCGCCCACTGATCGACGCGCTTGACCTGAACGATGCGCCGACAACCCTGAACACGGATGAGCCGCACTTCCTGATGGACCTGGCCGACCTGACCTGCCCGGATGGTCCTGGCCACTTGGTCCCCGTCTCCGCCGACCGGGACCGCGCCCAAGCCTGGCGGCAGGCCTACCTGGAAGAAGTCGGTCACGGCACGGCATCACTTGACGCGGTCACCGCCGAGGTCGACGGCTGGATCGCCGCCGACAGCCATCGCCTGCTGCTGATCGACGACGCGCCTGTCGCTCTGACCGGGTTCAACGCCGCCTTGCCCGACATCGTGCAGGTGGGGGGCGTCTATACGCCGCCCGACGCCCGTGGCCGGGGGGTGGCGCGGCGGGCCGTCGGATTGCACCTGGCGCAGGCACACGCCGATGGCGTTAAATCCGCGACGATGTTCGCCGCCTCAAAGGCAGCGGTCGCCGCCTACCTTGCCCTTGGCTTTCAACAGATCGGACACTTCACCTGGGTCTTCTTCGACGGAAAGGTCAGGCCATGATCCGCCCAGAGGTTGCCACGCTCCTTACCCGCTGGCGAGAGGCGCTGATTGGCGGGGCCGCCGTCCTGATCGGCCTCTGGCTCTGGCTGGCCTTCACCGGGCTGCTGGCCCTGTTCGGGGCCGTCGCCCTGGCGGTCGGCAGCGTTCTGATCCTGTCGGGTCTTCGCGCCGCGCGCTTTCGCAGCGATGGTCACTCGCCCGGCGTGGTGCAGGTTGTAGAGGGGCGGATCACCTACATGGGGCCCGTCGTGGGTGGGGTTGTCGCGCTGGATGAACTGACGGAGATCACGTTTCACCGCCCCGCGCAGGGCGATGCCTTCTGGCGACTGGCGCACACGCAGGACCAGCCCCTGATGATTCCCGAAGGGGCCGCCGGGGCCGACAAGCTGTTGGATGCGCTGGCCCCGCTGCCCGGTCTGGACACGGGCGCAATGGTTCGCGCCGTGCAGAAACGCACACCGCATACGATCACCATATGGCGACGGCACCCGCTGCGTGCCTTGACTTGACTGCGCGCCACGCTCAGTCGTGACCCTTCAACATCCAAGGCCCCGAAGGAGCGCGCATGTCCATTCCCCAGTCCGGCGGCGGTACCATCACCGATCACGCGCAACTTGCTGAATTCATGTCATCAGGCTGCAAGCCCAGGGACAAATGGCGCATCGGGACCGAGCACGAGAAGTTCGGCTTCTGCAAAGACAGCCTCTTGCCCCTGCCCTACGATGGTGAGCGATCGATCAACGCCGTTCTGTCGGGTCTGCGCGACCGCTTTGCCTGGACCCCGGTGGTCGAGGGCGGACACCTGATCGGACTTGAGAAGGACGGGGCCAACATCAGCCTGGAACCGGGCGGCCAGCTGGAGCTTTCGGGCGCGCCGCTGGAGACCATCCACCAGACCTGCGACGAAGTGAACGACCACCTGCGCGAGGTGAAATCCGTCGCCGACGATATAGGCGTGGGGTTCATCGGCCTTGGGGCTGCGCCGATCTGGACACACGATCAGATGCCGCTGATGCCCAAGGGCCGCTACAAGCTGATGGATGCATACATGGACAAGGTCGGCACCATGGGAAAAGTCATGATGCGCCGGACATGCACCGTGCAGGTCAATATCGACTTCGCCTCCGAGGCGGACATGGTGCAGAAGCTTCGCGTCGCCATGGCGCTGCAATCGGTGGGCACCGCGCTGTTCGCCAACTCACCCTTCTTCGAGGGCAAGCCCAACGGCCACAAATCCTGGCGCAGCCGCGTCTGGCGCGATCTGGATGCGTCTCGTACGGGGATTCCCGAATTCGTCTTCGAAGATGGCTTCGGGTTCGAGCGTTGGGTCGAGTATGCACTCGATACACCGATGTATTTCGTCTACCGCGACGGCAAATACATCGATGCCCTGGGCCAGTCTTTCCGCGACTTCTTGCGCGGCGAGCTGCCTGCTCTGCCGGGTGAAAAGCCCCTGTTGTCCGACTGGGCCGACCATCTGACCACGCTCTTCCCCGAGGCCCGCATCAAGAACTACATGGAAATGCGTGGCGCGGACGGTGGCCCCTGGCGGCGCCTGTGCGCCTTGCCCGCGTTCTGGGTCGGGTTGATGTATGACCAGTCGTCGCTGGACGCCGCCTGGGACATCGCCAAGGGGTGGAATCAGGAAACGCGGCTTGCCTTGCGTGTCGCCGCCTCCGAACAAGGCCTGCAAGCCGAAGTGAGCGGCATCAAGATGCAGGATCTGGCGCGCGAACTGGTGGATATAAGCCATGCCGGCCTCAAGGCCCGCGCACGCCCCGGCGGCGGTGGTCTGATCCCGGACGAAACGCATTTCCTCAACGCTCTCCGTGAAACGGTGGAAACGGGCAAGACGCCTGCAGACGAGATGCTGGACGACTACCATGGGGCCTGGAACGGTGACCTGACCCGCATCTACGCCGAGCGCAGCTACTGACGGGTTTCACCAAGATCCAGAATGGGGTCGTCACCACGGCTCCGCTTCTGTGCCCGCCGCCGCGACCACCGCAGGTGCGTTCCTGGCTGGCCCACGACAGTGAGTGCGGACTTACCCGGTGCCCCGCGCAGGCGACCATGGTCGCGGACGGTACCCGCTTGGCGCGCCGGATCCTTGACCGGCTACTATCCACCGAGCGAGGTAAAGGTGGACGCGATTTTCCACAATCGCTCCAGCCGCCACGCAGACAGTCGGTTCCACAAAGTGGAAACGGTACGGGGTTTTACTGCGCCTCAAGACGTCCCCACACAACCGCCTCATGTCCTCAACCGTGGCTTGGTGATATACGAACTCGCGTCTTGATCCTGGAGGTCGCCTCATGTCGATTGAACTCCCTGATTTCATGGAATCCGGCCAAGGGGAAACGGTTGTTCTCATCCACTCCAGTGTCGCCGGGGCCAAGCAATGGCGAAGTTTGATGGAGAGTCTGTCAAGCGACTTTCATGTCGTCGCGGTCAATCTTTTCGGCTACGGAAAAACTCGGGCTTGGGTCGAAGACCGATCGCAAACTCTCGAAGACCAGGCGAAGCTGATGAAAGCCTTTCTGCCTTCCGATGGCAGCAAGATATCAATCGTCGGACATTCTTTCGGTGGCAGCGTCGCTATGAAAGCGGCCTTGATCTTCAAGGATCAGGTGCGCCGCTTGGTTCTTGTGGAACCGAACCCATTCTACCTTCTGGAAAAGCATGGACGCACCGAAGCCTTCCAAGAAGCCGCCAGACTACAGGATGCAATCAAGACAAATGGAAGGGCGGGAACGTGGGAAACTGCCGCCGAGACGTTCGCGAATTACTGGAGAGGGTCCGGAAGCTGGGATTCAATGCCTCAAGACCGCAGGAGCAAGTTCGCGCTGGCGCTGAAACCCAACTTCCATGAGTGGGATGCCGTGATGAACGAGAGAACGAGTTTGCAGGATTGGGAAGCCGGTTTGCCCAAGGACACGACAGTCGTGTCATCCACAGATACCGTTCGATCAATTCATCAGATCGTTCAGTTGATGAGAGAGCATTTCTCAAGCTGGAACTTTGAACAGGTCGGCAATGGTGGACATATGGCCATGATAACGAAGCCTGAAAAACTCAATCCAATCGTGGCCAACGGGCTAGTCTGACGCATCCGTCCGGGGCTTCAGGCTGCCTTTCGGGGCACGGCTCGCCGCAGGTGCCAACCCGGTCCGAAGGGGCCCCGTGCGATCAACCACTGGCACATTGGCACCGAACCCGGCCCCTTCCCGACCGGCATGTCGCAGGGTTTCAACCGTGGCCGGCTCCACGCGGCGCAACTGCGGACGGTGCCACGGTTCTGCTTGGGGCAGGTGCTATTGGCTTCACCGAAAGTGCCAAGCATCATCCGCTTCGAAAACCCCGATGCGGTGCTGATCGCAAGCTACGAACGCCGGGCGCAAACGGACAGCCGCGATCAGGTCAGGGCAAACATCACCTTGGTCACTTCTGGCCGATCTTCGGCTCTGTCCCTTCACGGATACGCCGGATGTTCGCCTTGTGCCGATAAAAGATCAACGCGGCGAGACCAATGCAGAAAACGGTGCCCGATGGTTGCAGCCAAAGCGCCCAGACCGGCGCACTGATAGCCGCGACCAGTGCTGCAAGCGACGAAATGCGCGCCACCGCCGCCGTCGCGGCCCACATCAGGCAAGCGGCAAGGCCCAAGGGGAACGACAGGGCCAGCAGCGTGCCCAAGAAGGTCGCGACGCCCTTGCCCCCGTGAAAACGCAGAAAGACCGGAAAACAGTGCCCGAGGAAGGCCATCAGGCCCGCCAGCTGCGCCGCGTCCTCGCCCACCAAGGCGCGCGCCAGCAGGACCGCGGCCCCGCCTTTGCCCGCGTCGCCCAGTAAAGTCAGAAACGCCGCGGGCTTGTTGCCGGTACGCAAGACATTCGTCGCGCCGATGTTGCCCGATCCGACTTTGCGCAGGTCGCCCAGGCCGAACAATCGCGCCATCACGATGCCGAACGGGATCGAGCCCAGCAAATAGGCCAGCGCCGCCACCAGAAGCAGGGTCAGGGGGGCCGTTGCCAGATCAGGCATGTGCCGCCTCCCGGTCGTAAACCACGGTGCCACCAACCCATGTAGTCAGAACGCGCCCCTCCATCCGGGACCCGTCAAAGGGAGTGTTCTTGGATTTCGACGCCAGCGTCCAGCGGTCGAGCACGAAGGGGGCCTCCGGGTCGAAAAGAACCAGATCGGCCGGCGCGCCGGGGGCCAGCGTCCCCCCTTCCAGCCCCAGCCTGCGCGCAGGGTTCAGCGACATCGCGCGCCACAGGTGCGGCAGATCGATATGCCCCGCCGTCACAAGCCGCATCGCGGCGGGCAGCAGCGTCTCCAGCCCTACGGCACCGGGGGCCGCCTGCTCGAACGGCAGGCGCTTGGATTCCTCGTCCTGCGGCGTGTGCATGGAGCTGAGGATGTCGATTGTCCCGTCGGCCAGCGCCTCGGCAATCGCCAGGCGGTCGTCCTCCTCCCGCAATGGAGGGATCACCTTGAAGAAGGTCCGATAGTCGGCCACGTCGAGCACATTAAGCGTCAGATGATGGATCGACGTGCCTGCCGTCACGTCCACCCCCGCCGCCTTGGCACGGACCAACGCCGGCAGGGCGGCGGCAGTCGTGATCTGATCCAGATGGTACGCCACGCCCGTCGCCTCGACCAGCGCGAGGTCCCGCTCCACACCCATCCGCTCGGCCAATGGCGAAACGCCGGGCAGACCGCGCAGGGACGCGAACTTGCCGCTCGTGATGCAGGCCCCCGCCGACAGGCCCGGATCCTGCGGATGCCCGACGACCAGCGCGCCGAGCGACCGCGCGTAGGTCAGGCAGCGTGACAGCACCCTGGTGTCGGAAATGACATGCGTCCCGTCCGTGAACGCCACGGCCCCGGCATCGCGCAGGAAACCGATCTCCACCATCTCGCGCCCGCCACGTTCTCGCGTAAGCGCCGCCATGTGGTGCACCCGAACGGGCGAACGGAACGCGCGGGACCGCGCATGTTCCAGCATTTCAGGGCTGTCGATCACCGGGATCGTGTCGGGGCGGCAGACCATCGTGGTAATGCCGCCGCGCGCCGCCGCTTCGCCTGCCGTCAGGAAGCTTTCCTTGTGGCGCTCGCCCGGTTCGCCAACCTTGACGCCGACATCGACGATCCCCGGGGCCAGGCATTTGCCTTTACAGTCAATGATCCGCTCCGCCGGGCCGGTATCCGTGATCCGGCCTGCCTCGATACGCAAATCGCCAAGGGTTTCATGGCCCGAGACGGGATCGATCAGGCGGGCGTTGGTCAGAAGGGTGGCTGTCATATCTCCGGAGTTACCCAAGGTGCGGCAGCCTGTCCATCAGCGATGCGTGTAGGGCCGACAGACCAACATGGCGACACCCGTGCTGACGCGCACCCGCGACAGGGGCAGCACCTGCTCAGAGCAGGGCAAAGAGAACTGCCGCAAGCAAAAGCGCGACGACGACGATCACCGTTATCATGCGTTTGGACGGGCCGGGGGCTTCGCTGACCTCCGGGGCGACCACGCTGGGCTCCTTGACGGCGCGCGGCAGATCGCGCGGGGCATTGTCCGCCTCGGCGGGTGCATAGCTGCCGATATGGGTCAATTCGGGTCGGGGAGACAGCGCCTCTACCCCGTCCAGCGCCCGAGGGGCCAGCACCAGGACATCGCCCGACAGCCCGTCAAGCCGGGTCGCATCGGCTGCCAAGGCGTCTTCCGGAATGTCGTGCGCCTGCGCCAGGTAGGCGCGCAGGCCCATCGGCTCCACGTCGCGCACCGCGAAGACCTCGGCGTAGGTCGCGTCGATGTCCGCGCCCAATGCCTCGGCGAGCGGCGTTCCCTCTGTCTCGCTGCTCAGGCGCGACAGGTAGGTCTGATGCGCCAGCTTCACAGGTCCGTCGCTGACCGAAAATACATGAATGCGCGGATCTTTGGGCGTCAGGGCAAATGTCATCTCAACTCCTCCGAAGGCCTTCCTCCTAGATATTTAGGTCGAGACAGCGCGGATTACAGACCTCAGCCCGCCTTGGCCAGGTTCTGCGCCAGCAGGTCCATCGCGGCCATGCGCACGGCGACACCCATCTCTACCTGCTCTTGGATGACGGAACGATTGATGTCATCGGCGAGCGTTCCGTCAATTTCCACGCCTCGGTTCATCGGTCCCGGATGCATGACGATGGCGTCCGGCTTGGCATTTGCCAGCTTGGCGGCATCCAGGCCGAACCGATGGTAGTATTCGCGCTCCGACGGGATGAAACCGCCGTCCATGCGCTCTTTCTGAAGGCGCAGCATCATCACCACGTCCGCGCCCTTCAACCCCTCTTCCATGTCGTCGGTGACCTCGACCCCGAACTCGCCGATACCCGATGGCATCAGCGTCGGCGGGCCGATCAGGCGCACGCGGTTTTCCATCTTTCCCAGCAGGATCAGGTTGGATCGCGCGACGCGGCTGTGGGCGATGTCACCGCAGATCGCCACGGTCAGGCGATGCAGCCGCCCCTTGGCACGCCGGATCGTCAGCGCATCCAGCAAGGCCTGCGTCGGGTGTTCATGCCTGCCGTCGCCCGCGTTCAACACGGCGCAATTCACTTTTTCCGCCAGCAGATTCACCGCACCCGAATGCGGATGGCGCACCACGAGAAGATCGGGCCGCATCGCGTTCAGCGTCAGAGCCGTGTCGATCAGCGTCTCGCCCTTTTTCAGGCTCGACGCCTGCATCGCCATGTTCATCACGTCCGCGCCCAGCCGCTTGCCCGCAATCTCGAAGCTGGCCTGCGTGCGCGTGGAATTCTCGAAGAACATGTTGATCTGCGTCAGGCCCTCCAGCGCATCACCATGCTTCTCGCCCCGGCGCGTGGCCTCGGCATAGTGATCGGCTCGGTCCAAAAGAGCCGCAATCTCGACCGGGTGCAGGGGCTCGATGCCCAGAAGGTGGCGCTGTGTGAACATGGGGGTCTTGTGCCGGAGCGGGCGAGCACGATCAATGGGGCGCGTGGACCGCGATGCGCGGCCGGAAGCGAACCACTCGACCAGGTAAACAACCCGGCGACTATCTCCTTTCTCGGCCAACGCGAGTGCGAGCGCCTCCGGAAGCGATTCCACCTGCCACGGGCGGGCCCCTGTTTCCTAGGCCTGTTTCAGCAGGATTTGCCCCTGCACGTGGTCGCCGCCCTCGACATGACGCCCGCCCAGTTCCAGCAATCCGTTCAGAAGCCGGTGCAGATCAATTCATCCGGCCTCACCGGCCGCTTGCACGGCGTTTGACAGATATCATCTGTGCCTCTCCGAGGATCGATCCGCTATAGTCTCGCACCATCCGTTCCATCATAGCCGCCACGACCGCGTATTCGCCGTTCGCACCGCTTAAGTGCACTAGTGTCCAATTGACCAACGGGCCATTATCTTCCGAGCCTTCCGATGGCTCCAAACGCGCCAATGTCTCGCTCCAGTCGCCCGCGGCAACGGGCACGCGCGCCACAAGGAAACGCATCCCAGGGGTCAGGGCCACGTCCGGTCCATCCGACAGCGCCTCGACCACCATGACCAACTGTGCCTTATGCGCAGTTTCATCCATCCGGGTCATCACAAAACGAAGCAGCCAAAGTCGAACCGCTTCATCCCGCACCGCCTGGATCGCCACGAAGACGGTGCCGATCTCTCCCGCTTCGGCCAGCGCCTCGATCGTGAAATCAGGTTCGGGGAGACGATTGAACCAAAACGAGCTTTCCGCCTGTCCATCGCCATGGGCCGCAATCAGGTCGCGCGCCAGAGCCCCCTCGTTCTGGCGGAGGAAGGTATGCGTCGCACGGGCCGCGATCCGGGCAGTGGTGCCCGGATTTGCTGCGATCAAATCGCGGACACCCGCCATGTCGCCCATCAGAGCGAGGCATTGCGCAACGGTCCCCTCAATCGAAAGATCGTTCCCGATGATCCGCCGGTCCTCTTCCGTCACGCCGCGCGACAGGTCTTCGACCTGCCGGATCATCTCGGCTGCAAAAATGGGACCCGGCGAATAGGACCGGAAGGGGTTGCACGCCTGCGCCCGCAGGACGTCCAGCCGGATTGCGCCATAGGGCAGGCGTTCCTCCAACCGCCCCCGTAACAACGGCAGGAAGTCGGCCATCGAGACCCGTCCGGAATACCCCGCGATCCCGGCAATCAGGTTCATCACGCCCGCGATATCGATTGGGTTGCTTCGGGACCCGGCTCGCACCATCGCGCGGTCCAGCAGGCACATCTGCGTCGACATAGCCGTGGCACAGGGCGGGGCCGCGCCGCCCATCGCGACCTGCGGACCGGAGAACAGAAAAATAGTGCCGATGACATAGCGATAAATACGAACCACCTCGGACACTAGCCGTACGATTGCGACAAAATCGGGATCGATACCGTGCGAGTCTGCGACATGCCCCTTTCCGTTGCGCCCTGCCCGCGCTACCCCTCGCTCCATGCACGAAGCCGCCGACATCGACCCCTTCACCGCCGCCGCCACGCTTGAATGGCTGGTAGAGATGGGCTGTGACGAAGCCATCGCCGAACATCCTCTGAACCGCTACGCCCTGCCCGACCGGATGCCGGCAGCCGCCAAGCCGGCGCGGGCGACCGCCCATCCCGATGCCGCGCCGACGCTGACGACCGTGCAAGGCGACCCCGTGGACGAAGCGGAACGCGCCGCCGCCGCCGCGCAGACGCTGGAAGACTTGCGCACCGCACTCGACGCCTATCCGCATTGTGACATCCGGCTTGGGGCCAGGACCCTGGTCTTCGCCGACGGCAACCCCAAGGCGCGTGTGATGATCATAGGCGAGGCACCGGGCCGGGAGGAAGATCGCGCGGGCAAGCCCTTCGTCGGTCAAGCGGGGCAATTGCTGGACCGGATGCTGGCCGCTATCGGGCTTGCGCGCGACGCACCCGACCCGTCGCGCGCGGTCTACATCACCAATGTCTTGCCTTGGCGGCCGCCCTCCAACCGCGACCCGGAACCGGCGGAGGTCGCCATGATGCTGCCATTCCTGCGCCGTCACGTCGAACTAGCCGACCCGGACCTGCTGGTCCTGATGGGCAACCAGGCGTGCAATGCCGTCTTGGGCAAGCGCGGGATCACCAGGCTGCGCGGACAATGGACGACGGGGTTAGATCGGCCCGTTTTACCAATGCTGCATCCTGCCTACCTGCTCCGGCAGTCGGCTGCGAAACGCCACGCCTGGGCCGACCTGCTGGACCTTGCCGCCCGGCTTGATGGTTGAAGACGAGGCGTCGTGCGGTCCCGCACAGGCCACTCGGCACCACGCCCCCTTGGACACGGGCGTCGGTTGCCCCATCTTGAGCTGTCAATTCAAGAAACAGGAAACCCCGATGACATACAATCCTCCGAAAGTCTGGCAGAACACGGAGTCCGGCGGCCAATTCGCCAGCACCAACCGGCCTGTCGCCGGGCCGACGCATGACAAGGAACTGCCGGTCGGGGAGCATCCCTATCAACTCTATTCCCTCGGCACGCCAAACGGTGTCAAGGTTACCGTTCTCTTCGAGGAGCTGATCGAGGCAGGGCATGATTTCGACTACGACGCTTGGCTCATCAAGATCGGTGACGGCGATCAGTTCGGCTCCGGCTTCGTCGAAATAAACCCGAATTCCAAGATTCCAGCCTTGATGGACCGCAGCGGCGACAAACCCGTCCGGATCTTCGAGAGTGGCGCGATGATGCTGCACGTGGCCGAGAAATACGACGCCTTCTTGGGCGACAGCCGCACCGAAATGCTGTCTTGGCTGTTCTGGCAAATGGGCAGCGCGCCCTTCCTCGGCGGAGGATTTGGTCATTTCTATGCTTATGCGCCCGAGAAGTACGAATACCCGATCAATCGCTACGCCATGGAAACCAAGCGGCAGCTGGACGTTCTTGACCGGCATCTGGCCGACAACGACTGGATGGCCGGCAGCTACTCCATTGCCGATATGGCGATCTGGGCGTGGTACGGCCAACTGGTCCTTGGCCGCCAGTACGACGCGGCGGAATTCCTGGACGTGACCAGCTACAAGAACGTCCTCGCCTGGGCCGAAAAGATCGACGCCCGGCCCGCTGTCCGTCGCGGTCGCATGGTGAACCGCATCGCTGGCGACGACGAGAGCCTGAAGCTGCCCGAGCGTCACTCCCGCGCCGATTTCGACAAGTGAGACTTTGACCATGAGCAACGACCGCGCCTTCCTGCCATGCCGCATCGCGGTGCTGACCGTATCCGACACCCGCACGGTCGCCGACGACCGTTCGGGCGATACCTTGGTCGAAAGGTTGGAGGGCGCGGGTCACATTTTGGCGGCGCGCGATATCGCTCGCGATGACCGTGCCGCCATCGCGGCGCAGCTGCGCGACTGGTGCACCGCGCAAGACGTGGACGTCATCGTCTCGACCGGCGGCACCGGCCTGACCGGGCGGGACGTCACGGTCGAGGCGCATCGCGACGTCTACGAAAAGGAAATCGACGCCTTCGGCACGATGTTTACCATCGTCAGCATGAAAAAGATCGGGACCTCCGCCGTGCAGTCGCGCGCCTGCGCGGGCGTGGCGATGGGAACCTATCTTTTCGCCTTGCCCGGTTCCCCCTCGGCCTGCCGTGATGCCTGGGACGAGATCTTGCTGCATCAGCTTGATTACACGCACAAACCCTGCAATTTCGTTGAAATCATGCCCCGACTGGACGAACACCTGCGGCGGAAATGATCTCCTATTCAAGCAACGGAACCTTTCGCGACAAACGTGTAAGTTGGCAGCGGCCTAGAAAGGCTTATCTTTACGGCTGCACAACACGTTCGGAGTTCCAATGCGCTTTCTCGGACGAAGCCTTGTCGGCCTGTTCCTGCTCGCCCTGACGGCGGGACTGCTGGGGTGGGCGGCGCAGATCACGTATTCCGCGCTTGAAGATCGTCGCACACGCGAGACGGGTGGCCCGCCCGCGCGCGAACGCGTACTTGCCGCGAACGTCATCGCCGCGACGCCCGGCTCAATCACTCCGGTCATGACTGCCTTCGGCGAAGTTCGGGCGCGCCGCGTTCTTGAATTGCGCGCGCCATCCGCCGGTCGCATCGTGGAACTGGCCGACGGGTTCGAAGACGGTGGAACCGTCACCACGGGCCAGATTCTGCTGCGCATAGATCCGTCGGAGGCTGAGGCCGACCTCTCGGTCGCCCGCGCCGAACTGGCCGGAGCCGAGGCCGAGCTGCGCGACGCCGAACGGGCGCTGACGCTAGCCCGATCCGAACTGGTCGGCGCGCAAGCGCAGCGCGACCTGCAAGCCGCCGCCCTTCGCCGCCAGAAAGACCTGTTGCAACGCGGCGTCGGATCGACGGCGGCGGTAGAGACGGCGGAACTGTCGCTCTCGGCGGCGGAGCAGACCATCCTGTCACGCCGCGGATCCATCGCCCAGGCCGAAACCCGGATCGACACCGCCCGTCTCGCCATCGAACGGGCAAGAATCGCCCTCGACAATGCCAGCCGCGACCTGACTGATCGCACGGTCGTCGCCGACTTCGGTGGCCAGCTGAGCGAGGTTTCCGTTTTGCGCGGCAGCCTTGTGTCATCCAACGAAAAGGTCGCGACGCTGATCGATCCTGACGACCTGGAGGTCATCTTCAGCCTTTCAGCGGCGCAGCACGCGCGCCTTCTGGACGAGCGGGGCGAACTCATCGGCGCGCAGATCCGCGCGGTGCTGGATGTGCAAGGCCTGTCGCTGGCCGCAGCGGGCACCATCACCCGCGAGAGCGCGACAGTCGGCGCAAGCCAGACCGGTCGCCGGGTCTTCGCCACACTGGATCAGGCCAAGGGGTTTCGCCCCGGCGACTTCCTGCGCGTCGAAGTTCAGGAGCCCGCCATCGAACATGCGATCCGCCTGCCCGCGACGGCCCTGTCGCCGCAATCAACAGTGTTGGCCCTGACCGAAGACGACCGCCTGGAAGAAATCGCGGTCGAGTTGTTGCGCCGACAAGGCGACGACGTTCTGGTCTCCGGGCCTCTGGAGGGGCGCGACGTGGTGGCCGAACGTACACCCGCCCTTGGATCAGGCATCAAAGTCCGCCCGCTGCGCCCCGGTGCCGCACTCGCGCCTCCGGCGTTGGTCACACTTGACCCGGAACGGCGCGCGCGCCTCAAGGCGTATGTCCAGGCCAACACACGGATTCCCGAGGGACGCAAGGCCCGCCTTCTGCCACAGTTGGAGGATAAGGAAGTACCAGCGGAAATAGTCGAAAGGCTAGAATCCCGGATGGGCGGCTGACATGGGCATAATTGGCTATTTCACCCGCCATCGGACAGCAGCGAACCTGCTGCTGGTTTTGATGATCGCGGCGGGGATCATGGCGATCCCGAACATGCGGGCGCAGTTCTTTCCCGACGTAATCGTGGACGACATAGCCGTATCCGTCCGTTGGGACGGTGCAGGGGCCGAGGACGTCGACCGGGGCGTGGTACAACTGCTCGAACCCGCCCTGCTGGCGGTGGAAGGTGTGACCGAAAGTTCCGCCACATCCCGCGAGGGGTCGGCACAGATCACCTTGGAATTCGAACCGGGCCTGGACGTTGCGGCCTCTGCCGACGATGTGCAGGCCGCAATCGACGGCGTCTCTGCCCTGCCCGAGGGGATCGACGACCCCGTGGTCCGGCAGGGCCGATGGCGCGACCGTGTGACCGATGTGATCGTGACTGGCCCGGTCGGCGTGGACCAACTTGCACGCATCACCGACGAGTTCGTCCTGCAACTCTTCGCCGCGGGCGTGACGCGCACTTCGGTCCGGGGCATCGCCGCCCCCGAAGTCCTGGTCGAGGTGCCGACCGCGAACCTGATCCGCCACGATCTGACCATGGCCGATATCGCCGCCGCCATCGGATCCGAGGCGCAGGCCGATCCTGCCGGCGACGTGACGGGGGCCAACGCCCGCGTCCGCACCGGCACCGCCCGGCGCGAGACCGCAGACATCGCCGGCATCGTACTGCGCCGCAAAACCGACGGCACCGCACTCACCATCGGCGACGTGGCCCGCGTCACGTCCGGCGGCGTCGACCGGGAGCGGGCCTATTTCGTGGGCGACAACCCCGCGATCAGCGTGCGCGTCGACCGCTCGGCCGAAGGGGACGCCATCGGCCTGCAAAAGCAGGTCGAAGCCGTGGCGAGCGACGTTCTCCAAGGAGCCCCCCAGGGCACCCGGATCGAACTGATCCGCACCCGGACCGAAGCAATCACAGGGCGCATCGGCTTGCTGATCGACAATGCGTTGATGGGTTTGGGGCTGGTTGTGGCTCTGCTGTTTCTGTTCCTGAACGCACGGACGGCTTTTTGGGTCGCGGCCGGTATCCCTGTCGCGATGCTGTCGGCAATCGCACTGATGTGGGTCGCGGGAATCACGATCAACGTGGTGTCGCTTTTCGCGCTGATCATCACGCTGGGCATTGTCGTGGACGACGCGATCGTCGTGGGCGAGCACGCCGATTTTCGCCATTCGCGGTTGGGCGAAGACCCGAAGACGGCGGCCGAAAAAGCAGCCCGGCGCATGTTCACGCCTGTCTTCTCGGCCACGCTGACGACCGTCATCGCTTTTTTCGGACTTGTGGCCATCGGTGGTAGGTTCGGGGACCTAATCATCGACATCCCTTTCACCGTAATCGTTGTTCTGATCGCTTCGTTGATCGAGTGCTTCCTGATCCTGCCGCATCATATGGCCGGGGCACTGGTCTCGCGCGCGCCCCGCGGGTTCAGCGCATGGCGCGCGGCAACCGGCGCGCTGGCGGCCGCGATCCTGCTGCCGGTCCTGGCGCTGGTCCTTGCCTTCGGCTTGACCCTTGCCGCAGAACTTCTGGGCCTGATCGACGACAGTCTTGCGGTGGCGTTCTCGGTCCCGTTCGTCGTCGTCGTTCTCGGGGGTGTCTATGCTGTGCTGATATGGAGCGGATTCCTGTCCGGCCCCGACGCGACACAGCGCACGCTCGCACGGCTTTCGACCCACGGCGTCGATATCGTCTCCCACACGGTTACCCGGGGCTTCAACTGGACCCGTGATCGCGTGTTCCGCCATCTGGTCCGCTTTGCCCTCTGGGCGCGCTACCCTGTGGCGGCGGTCGCGGTCGTCCTGCTTTCGACGCAGGCTGCGCTGTTCATCCGGGGCGACGTCCAGTGGCGTTTCTTCAACGCACCGGAGCGGGGTTCGGTGACTGGAAACTTTGCCATGGTCGACGGAGCCACGCGGGCCGACACGCTGGCACAGATGCGCGAATTGCAGCGCGCAACCATGGCTCTGGGCGAAGACTATGCCGAGCGCCACGGCACCAACCCGCTGGCGTACGTTTTGGCCGAAATCGGCGGTAATTCCGGCCGCCCCCTGCCATCTGCCGATGATAAGGATCCGGAACAGCTGGGCGCGATTTCGATCGAATTGATCGACGCCGACCTGCGCCCCTATTCCAGTTTTCAGCTCGTTGAGGAATTGCAGGAAGCCGCCGTCCAACTCCCCTTGACCGAAGAGATCAGCTTTCGCGGCTGGCGGTCCGGACCCGGCGGCGATGCCCTCTCGGTAGACTTTTACGGCGCGGACTCGGCCACGTTGAAGGCTGCGGCGGATGCACTGAAGTTGGCGGTCCTGCAATTCCCCGAGGTATCGGGCGTGGAAGACAGCCTGCCCTTCGACAAGGACGAACTGATCCTGAACCTGACACCGCAGGGAGAGGCCCTGGGCTTCGATATCGACACGCTGGGCCGGACCCTGCGCAATCGGTTGAACGGCATCGAGGCGGCGACCTTCCCGGCCGGCCCCCGCACCGGTGAAATCCGCGTGGAACTGGCCGAAGGCGAAGTCCGCGCCGATTTCCTCGACACGCTGCGCCTGACCACGCCGTCCGGTGGCGACGTGGCCCTCTCAGACATCGTGACCGTCAAGGTGCAATCCGGTTTCGCAACCGTGCGGCGCGACAACGGCGTGCAGATCGTGACCGTGTCGGGCGACATCACGCAGGACGACGCCGCCCGTGCCAACGCCATCCGCGCGGCCCTGACAAATGAAATCCTGCCCGAAATCGCCTCCGTCCATCAGGTCGCCTATGAACAGGGCGGCCTTGCCGAACAGGAACGCGATTTCCTGACCGACGCGACCCTGGGCCTCGTGGCGTGCCTGTTGGGCATCTACCTTGTCCTCGCCTGGATCTTTTCCAGCTGGACGCGCCCCGGGGTAATCATGGCCGTCATTCCCTTCGGCCTGATCGGGGCGGTCTGGGGCCATTGGTGGTGGGACGTTCCGCTCTCGATGTTCTCGGTCGTGGGCCTGATCGGGATGACCGGCATCATCATCAACGACTCGATCGTTCTGGTGACGACGGTGGACGACTACGCCCGCGACCGTGCGTTGCGACCGGCCATCGTGGATGCCGTCTGCGACCGTCTGCGACCGATCCTGCTGACGACTCTCACGACTGTTCTGGGCCTTGCACCGTTGCTCTACGAATCTTCCAGCCAGGCACAGTTCCTGCGGCCCACCGTCATTACGCTGGCCTATGGGTTGGGCTTCGGGATGGTGCTGGTGGTGCTTCTGGTGCCCGCGATCCTACTGATGGGGAACGATGTCGCGCGCCTGACCACGGCGCTGCGCCGACTGCTGCGTCTGCCCTTGCGGCGGCGCGGTCGTGGGGCGGGTCTGGTCGGTCTGTCGCTGGGCACGGTGATCGCGATCTGGGGCTTTGCCACGCTGGGCTATCGGCTGATCACCAGCGAGGTCTTGCCCCCCCTGCAACCAATCCTTGCGGACCCAGGCATCCCCACGGTCTTCGCGGTCTTCATGGCGGGCACAACGGGCCTGCTGCTGTTGACCTGGCTGATCGTGGGCCTGTCCCTGCCGCGCCGTCGGTCGGCCTAGATCGTCATCCGCGGGCGCGCATCGCCAGCGCATCCTGCGTTGTCAGGGCCTTCCCGGCGTAGCCATAGCAGCCACTGCGAACCTCGTGAACCCGGACCGATGTTCCATCGCGGATCGCCTCACCGCCAACCGCGCCTAAGACATCTGTCACGCGGCGAATGATCTCTGCTTTCTCAGCGTCTGAAAACACACCCTCCAGAAGCTGAATATCGATTGAAGGCATGAGGCTCTCCGAATTTCTGACGGTACGCAATACCCGCGACCGGAGCCGCCGGTGTCCAAACTTCGAACCTGTAGTCGAAGGACCGCGCGGCGTCGGCTTTCAGCCTGGGGTGCTGGCACACTACGGAATGCGGTCGATTCGGTCCACCTGAACGGAATTGGGCTACGCTCCCCGTACCTGGCCCAGCAATGCCAGCCTCATCGCCTCAAAACGCGTCCGGCTTGGCCTCTCGCGCCATGTGGTCCAGCACGGCGTTCACGAAACCGGCTTCCTTGCCGTCGGGAAAGAAGGCACGCGCGACTTCGACGAATTCGTTAATCACGACCTTGGGCGGTGTGTCACTGTCAAGCATTTCACCGCCGGCGGCGCGGAACAGCGCGCGAAGCGTGGGGTCGATCCGGCCCAAAGGCCATTTCGCCACCAGTGCCCGATCGGTCATCTGGTCGATCTTCGCCTGAAGCTTGACCGCCGACTCCAACAGGCTGCGGAACAGGGTCGGGTTGCCCTCCTCGAAGGCTCCCTCCTCGGTCACCATGCCAAAGCGATGCGTCTCGAACTCCACCTGCACCTTGTCCAAGGTCTGCCCGATGGCTTCCATCTGGAACAGCGCCTGTACGGCATAAAGCCGGGACGCGGATTTCATCCGGCGCTTGAGCGCGCGCTTCTCGTCTGGGGTCATCTGATCCATGCGCGCGACCTAGGCCCGCCCGGCGGGGGCGTCAAGCAACGGTGGGCCCTGTCTTGCCTACGGCGTCATGTTGAAAGCTGCCGGGCTTGAATCCGATGCCGGTGTTCGACTTTTTCATCGATCGCTGAAGCGCGATCAGATGCAGCGCGGCCTGTGCCGCGGCTCCGGCCGTATTCAGCCTGTCCGCGTCCGCCCGCTCCTCGGCCTGCTCCATGTTCTCGACGGTGATGATGCCGTTCCCGATGCAAGCCCCGGCAAGGCCCAGCGTCGCAATGGCCCGCGCGCTTTCGTTTACGACCACGTCGTAATGCGAGGTCCGCCCCCGGATCACGCAGCCCAGCGCGACATAGCCGTCGAAATCCGACTGCCGGTGCGCGATTCCAATGGCGGTGGGGAGTTCAAGCGAACCGGGCATCTCGACCGTTTCATGCGCGACGCCCGCCCGCTCCAGCACGCCACGGGCCGAATCCAACTGCGCCTTGGAGATGTCGCCGTAATAAGGCGCGATCACGATCAGCACCTTGCAGGGTTCATCGAAGGCCGGCAGCGGCAGTTCGTTGTCGGAATGTCCCGCCATATCAGTTCTCCTGTTGAACCGTCTTGGGAATCGGGCGCGTACCGATGATGGTCAGGCCATAGGCTTCCAACCCGACGATGCGCGGCGCGCCCGAGTTCGTCACCAGCTCCATCTCGTGCACGTTCAGCGCGGCAAGGATCTGCGCGCCCAGTCCGTATTGACGCAACTTGCGCGGGCTCACACCGTCCGCGTCCAGCTTCATCTCCGTATCGCGCAGCAAGACCACGATGCCCCGCCCTTCGTCGGCGATGACCTGCATTGCGCCGGCCAGGTCGCTGTCACCGATGCCAAGCGCATCCTCCAACGGGTTCATCGCATGCATCCGCACCAGCAACGGCGCACCCGAGCCGATATCACCCCTGCTCAGAACGATATGTTCGGCACCTTGGGTCTCGTCCGTGAAGACGCGCATCTGCCACTCTCCGCCCACTTTGGAGGTAACGGAACGCGCCTCCCCCTCGTGCACGAGATTGTCGTTGCGGCGACGATAGGAGATCAGATCGCTGATGGTCCCGATCTTCAGCGCGTGCCGCTGCGCGAAGGCAATCAGGTCCGGCAGGCGCGCCATGGAGCCGTCGTCGTTCATGATCTCGCAAATCACGCCCGCCGGGTTCAACCCGGCAAGCCGCGCGATATCCGTTGCCGCCTCGGTGTGTCCGGCCCGGACCAGAACGCCACCATCGCGCGCCCGCAGCGGAAAGACGTGGCCCGGCGTGGCTATGTGCTGCGCGCCCATGCTGGCGTCGATCGCCACCGATACGGTCCGCGCCCGGTCGCCCGCGCTGATGCCCGTCGACACGCCTTCGCGCGCTTCGATGGAAACGGTGAACGCCGTCTCGTGGCGGCTGGAATTTTGTGACGCCATCAGCGGCAGGCCCAGCGCGTCGATCCGATCCCCGGTGAGCGTCAAGCAAATCAGGCCCCGCCCGTAGGTCGCCATGAAATTGATGGCATCGGGCGTAGCCATCTGCGCCGGGATGACCAGATCGCCCTCATTCTCGCGATCCTCGTGATCGACAAGGATGAACATCCGGCCATTGCGGGCATCATCGATGATGTCCTCGATCGGGGAAATCACGTCACGGAACTCGTTCTCGACGGGTCCGGGGGCTTCGAATGGAATGGGCTCGGCCATGGGCGCACCTCCTGTTTGGAGACGATCTAGGCCCCGAAGCCCCAAAGGGCCAGAGGAAGTGCCCGAAACGCGGCGTTCCGTCCGCTCAACTGGCCCGCAGTTTGCGCACCATTGCGGGCGTCCCACGCGGCGGAAGGTCGGACATCGCCCGGCTCATCGGGCACAACGGCAATGGCACATCATGCGGTCGTCCCGAAATACCGCTGTGCCGAAAGATAGCCGCCCGCGCGCAGGGCCGCGCACCAGCTTTCCTCGAACGCCGTGTCCCCGACCAGAAGAACCGCATCCGCCGGCAGCCCACGGTCGCGCAGCACTGCCCGCAGGCGCGCCCGCATCTGCGACCAGCTTTCAGTGAAAAGCGGAGCCTCGACGGTGAACTCCAGGTTCGGATGCGACGAAATCACGATAGGCCGGTGCAGCAACGCGCCCCGCTCCGCCGCGACCTGCGCCAGTTTCGCGGCCCGAGCGGCCTCCATCTCGGCCCGCCGGATCATGCCCAGTGCGTTGGACGAAAACAGCAGGGCCGTGATGTCCCGCCCCGTCCCCGCACGGATCGACGCATAGGTGTGGTAGTCCAGACCGATCGCCGCCGCACGACGCACGCGCATCCGCACGACCTCCACCGGGATAGTGTTCGGGATCAGCGCACGACGTGCTTTGCGCCACTGGTGCAGGCGACCGGTGTAGCCGTTGAAATCCTGGCCCGAATTGTGGCCAATGCCTGGAATATCGTCTGTCATGCCGTATTGGCGCACGAAGCGTTGCGCTGCGCAAGATGGACATGGGCAAGGAAATGAAGTCCGGTTGAAACTGCCTGATATTTCAGCCTTGGGAAGACCGCGCATGGATGTGAACCTGACACTGATCCTGCTGGCGGCGCTGGTCGCCGGGGCCAGCCCCGGCCCCGCCACGCTGGCCATCGCGGGCACGTCGATGTCGCCTGTCGGCGGACGTCGTGCGGGTCTGGCGCTGGCGGCCGGGATCACCTGCGGTTCGCTTGCGTGGTCCGTCGCCGCGGCCTTTGGTCTTGGCGCGGTGATGCTTGCGAATGGGTGGATGTTCGAGGTGATCCGCTACATCGGGTCGGGCTATCTGCTCTGGCTTGCTCTGAAATCGGCACGCGGTGCCCTCTCACCGAAGGCGTTGGAGGCACGGGCCATGGCGGGGACGATACGCGGCCTGTTCCTCAAGGGTCTCGCCCTGCATCTGACCAACCCCAAGGCGATCCTGTTCTTCGGCTCGCTCTATGCCATCGGCATCCCGCCGGGCGCGTCTCCCGCGCAACTGATGATCGTCATCGCCGCCGTTGGCCTGCAAAGCGCCCTGACGTTCCACGGTTACGCGCTGCTCTTTTCGGTCCCGGCGATGACGCGGGCCTACATCCGCCTGCGCCGCCCGTTCGAGGCGGCCTTCGCGGCGTGCTTCGGCCTCGCCGGGGTCAAGATCCTGACGGCACGCCTCGCGTAGGCCCGGATCTCTGCTTCACAAATACTCACCGGCGCGCCGGCCGCCTCAGGCGTCCGCTTCGGCCAACCGTGCGACGTAACGGGCCAGCGTGTCGATCTCCAGGTTCACAAGATCCCCGGCCTTCATTCCGCCCCAAGTTGTCACTTCCTGCGTATGCGGGATCAGGTTCACGCCAAAGGTGGCACCCTCGACCTCGTTCACAGTCAGCGACGTGCCCTGCAACGCGACCGACCCCTTGCGCGCGATAAACCGGGCCAGCAACTTGGGGGCCTCGAAGAGGTAGCGCATGGAATCGCCCTCGGGCGTGATTGAAAGGATCGTCGCGGTGCCGTCGACATGGCCCGATACAATGTGCCCGCCCAGTTCGTCACCCACCTTCAGGGATCGCTCCAAATTTACGCGCGCGCCCACCTCCCAGGCCCCCAGTGCCGTTTTCGACAGGCTTTCCGCCGACACGTCCACGTCGAACCAGCCTCCATGGCCGTCTCGGCCCCGGTCCACCACCGTCAGGCAGCATCCGTCGCAGGCGATCGAGGCCCCCAGGTCGATGCCCGCCGGATCGTAGGCTGTGCCGATCCGGGCGCGCAGGTCGCCCCGCTTCTCCAGCACGCGGATCGTTCCGATATCGGTGACAATGCCTGTGAACATGGGACCTCCGTTGGTTTTCCATCAGCTAGACCCGTGGCGCAGATGCCGCAAGTGCCCCATTCGCGACACATTCGCGCCTTTCCCGTGCCAACGGAGCGGCCGATAGATGTCGCAACAATTCTGAGGGGCGAAATGCGTCCAACGCGTCGATTTCTGTTTCTTCAGGGGCCCCACGGGCCCTTCTTCCACCGCCTGGGGGTTCTGCTCCGGGCGGCGGGTTGCGAGACATGGCGCGTCGGCTTCAACCGCGGGGACGATGCGTTCTGGTTCCACCGCAGCAGCTATATTCCGTACCACGGCGCACCCGACGACTGGGCCGCGGCCTGCGATACCCTGATGTCCGACAAGGGCATAACCGACCTTGTTGTATATGGCGACGTGCGCACACTTCACGCGCAGGCAATCGAGGTGGCCCGCGCCCGTGGGATCGAGGTGCACGTCTTCGAGGAAGGCTACCTCCGACCCTGGTGGGTCAGCTATGAACGGGGCGGGTCCAACGCTCATTCCCGCCTGATGGACAAGTCCGTCCCGGACATGCAGGCCGCGCTGGCCGAGCTGGATCTCGACCTGCCCGACGCGCCCGCCCACTGGGGCGACATGCGCCACCACGTGTTCTACGGCATGCTCTATCATTGGTTCGTGGTGTCGCGGCCGGGCAAGTACCGGGCATACCGCCCGCATCGGGACATCACGGTCTTCAAGGAATTCCGCCTGTACCTGCGCCGCCTTCTGACGATGCCCCTCACCGCGCTGCAACGGAAGATCTCGACCCGGCGCATCACCCACGGCGGCTTCCCCTATCACCTGTGCCTGATGCAACTGGAGCATGACTCCAGCTTCCGCGCGCACTCGCCCTACGCGTCGATGATCGAATTCCTGGAGGAGGTCGTCGAAGCCTTCGCCAAGGGAGCTCCGACGCATCATCACCTTGTTCTCAAGGCCCACCCCTTGGAGGACGGACGCGCGCCGGTCATGGCGACGATCCGGCAACTGGTGCGGGAATACGGGCTGGACGGTCGCGTCCATTACCTGCGCGGCGGCAAGCTGGCCGGGCTGATGAACGAAGCGCGCAGCGCCGTCACGGTCAATTCCACCGCCGCCCAGCAGGCACTTTGGCGCGGCTTGCCGGTCAAGGCGTTGGGCCGGTCGGTCTATGACAAGCCGCAGTTCGTCAGCGACCAACCCGTGGCCGAGTTCTTCGCCGACCCGCAGCGCCCCGACAGCCGGGCGTATCGCGACTACCGCCACTACCTGCTGGAGACCAGCCAGGTCGCCGGCGGTTTCTATTCTGCGCGCGGGAGACGACAACTCCTGCGCCAGGTGGTCGACATGATGTTGTCCGACCTAGACCCTTACGACCGGCTGGCGATGGGCAAACCCGCGCCCCGGCAGAATTTGAAACTCGTGTCCGGATAGGGCACACTACCCGAAGCCCAAGGACCCGGATGGGGGACAACCCCCACAAGAGGACCGAAAGGCACAGCGAAAGGCAGAGCACGTGAGCAAACAGGCAACCCGGATGGCGAGATCTCTCGCCTTGTTTCTGGCCGTGACCCTGGTGGCATCCTGCGGGACGCTGCCCCGGTCCGGTCCTAACAAACGCGAAATATTCCAGGGCAGCGTGATGAACGGCGGCGATGCCTTCATCGTCAGCGTGAACCCGCGCGTCACCGCGGCCACCGCCATCACCCCCGCCCTGGGCTTCAGCAGCGAATTTCGCCATGCGGGCGTACTGGGGGCGGACACGATTCGACCCGGCGACACGCTTGGCCTGATCATTTACGAAAACGTCGAGGACGGTCTTCTGACCAACGCGGGGGCCTCCGCCTCGCTGATCGACGAAGTGCAGGTCGACGCGTCCGGCATGATCTTCATCCCCTACGCGGGCCGTCTGCGCGCCGCCGGCCAGACGCCCGAGGCCCTGCGCCAGCTGATCACGCGCCGCCTGGACGAGCAGACGCCGGACCCACAAGTCGTCGTGCGGCGGTTGGCCGGCGACGGTGCAACCGTCAATGTCGTAGGCGGCACCAGTAGCCAAGGCGTCTTCCCGATCGAACGCCCCACCCGCACCCTGACCGGCATGATCGCCGCCGCCGGGGGCGTGGCCATCCCGCCCGACATCGCGCTGGTCAACGTCAAGCGCGGCAACCGAACCGAAACCGCCTATCTGTCTGACCTGTTCAAGAACCCAGGCATGGATATCGCCCTGCGCAATGGCGACACCATTTTCGTGGAAGAGGATACGCGCGCATTTTCCGTACTCGGGGCGACCGGTGCCCAGACCCGACTGGAGTTTCAGACCGAAATCATCACCGCGATCGAGGCACTGGCCCAGGTCGGCGGCCTGAACCCGATGCTGGCGAACCCCACGGGCGTCTTCGTCTTCCGCAACGAACCCGAGGAAATCGCGCGGACCCTGATGGGCCGTGATGACCTGATCGGAACACAGCGGGTCGTCTATGTCCTCGACCTGACCGAACCCAACGGGATGTTCGACGCCCGCGACTTCGTGATCCGGGACGGCGATACGATCTACGTCACCGAAGCGCCGATCGTGGCCTGGAACCGGTCGGTCGCCGCCGTCTTCGGCTCGCTGGGTCAGATCACATCGGCAGCCGGCACCGTCGGCGTAAACTGACATGACCCCGCCCGAGACGCCGCTGACGGCGCGCTTCGTCTCGGGCGGGTTCTTCAACCGGCGCATTCGCCGTATCGCGTGGCTGGCCGGTATCAATTTACGTCCGGGTCTGCCCCGCGCCGGCGAGTGGGTCGCCGCCTGGGGCCATGCCGGAACCAGCGCGCGGGCCGAGGCCGTCGCAACCCGCTATAATGCGCCGATCCTTCGCTTCGAAGACGGCTTCCTGCGCTCGCTCCATCCCGGTCGTGACCGGGAACCGACCATGTCTCTGACCATCGACAGACGCGCCGCATACTTCGACAGCAGGACGCCGTCCGATCTGGAAACCATACTGGCGACGCATGATTTCGACGACGGCGACCTGATCGGGCGTACGCGGCTATTGATGGAGGAATGGGCCCGGTCCGGCGTCACGAAATACGCGGCCACCCAATGCGACCTTGATGCGCCCGCACCCGGTTATGTCCTTGTCGTGGATCAGACGCGGGGCGACGCCTCGATCCGCCTGGGCGGGGCGAGCGAGAGCACCTTCCGCGAAATGCTCCTGATCGCCCGCGAGGAAAACCCCGGCGCACGCATCGTCATCAAGACCCATCCCGAAACCACCCAGGGTCATCGCGAGGGGCATTACTCCGATGCCGACGCGATCTTCGGGGCGGCACTGGAGACCCGGCCCCTGCCGCCAGCAAAACTTCTGCAAGGGGCCGTGAAGGTCTACACCGTCAGCAGCCAGATGGGGTTCGAAGCAATCCTGCACGGACACCGGCCCATAACCTTCGGACAGCCATTCTACTCCGGCTGGGGCCTGGATGACGACCGCAACCCGCTGGACCGCCGCCACCGCAAGCTGACGCGGGTTCAGCTGTTTGCGGGAACGATGGTCCTCTATCCGAAATGGTACGACCCCCATCGCGACTGCCTTTGCGACCCCGTTGATGTGGTGCGCATCCTTGAGGCGCGGGCGCGGGCCTGGCGCGAAGATCGTGACGGCTGGTCCGCACCCGACATGCGCCTGTGGAAGCGCGCGCCGCTGCGCCGGTTCCTATCGCACCGGGTGAGCTACAGCCCCGACCCGGCGCGGCACCCGCTGGTCTGGGGCGCGGCGGATGTCATCGACGACGTCGGACGTGGATCACCCGTGGATCACCCGCCCGTCACCCGTTTGGAAGACGGCTTTCTACGCTCCCGCGGGCTGGGTGCCGACCTGATCCCGCCACTGTCGCTCGTGCTGGACAGCAAGGGCATGTACTTCGACCCCACCCGCCCGTCAGACTTGGAAGACGCGATTGTCGCCGCCAGCAGATTGCCCCCCGACGCCCTGATCCGCGCGGCAAGATTGCGGGCCGCCGTGGTCGCCGAACGCCTGTCGAAATATAACTTGGACCGGGCGATGCCCGAGCTGCCTGCCGGAGATATCGTTCTTGTTCCGGGACAGGTTGCAGATGATGCGTCGATCCGACTGGGGGCCACTGAAGTAGCTGATAACAATTCACTGCTGTCCGCTGTGCGAAAGGCAAACCCCGACGCCTTCATCGTCTATAAGCCGCATCCCGACGTGGAGGCGGGCCTGCGCAACGGGCACATTTCTGCTGCGGATGCCGACCTTGTGGCATCACACGCCGACCCCATCGCCCTGATCGAAAGGGCCAGCACCATCTGGACGATGACCTCGCTGCTGGGGTTCGAAGGCCTGTTGCGAGAAACGCCCGTCATCACGCTGGGTGCACCGTTCTATGCCGGTTGGGGCCTGACCAAGGATCTTGGCCGCACACCGGCCCGGCGGCGTGCCGCGCGCCCGTCTCTGGACGCGCTGATCCACGCCGTTCTCATTGAATATCCGAGATATTTCGACCCGGTCATCGGCACCGCCGCCCCGCCAGAAGCCATTGTGCACCGTCTAGCGCACGGCCCGATGCCATCGCTAGGTCCTGGCAATCGCCTTTTGGCCAAGGCACAGGGCGTCTTCGCCTCCTATGCGCATCTTTGGCGATGATGTGATTCAGGTATCCAGCAGGGCCAGAAGTTCGTCTGTAAGCCGGCCAACTTCCTCCGCTGCGGCCTTGCCCCCCGGAAACTCGCAGACTCCCTGCCCCTGACCCAGTGACTCGGCATAAGCGACGCGCTGAGCGAGGACAGTTTTTGCCGCGCCCGCCTCCAGCCCTGACAGGGCCTCCAAAATTTTTGTGGAAAGCTTTGTCCCTGTCCGCGCCCGGTTCAGGACGACCAGTGGGCGTTTATTCTCGCGCGCGGCCAGCTCCAGCACGCCCTCCGTCGCCCACAGGTCAACCTCGGAGGCAGAGACCGGAACCAGCACCAGGTCCGCGATCCGCAGCGCGGGCTTCAGGTCGCTGTCGATCTTGGGGGGTGTGTCGATAAGGATGAAATCGTAGTCGTCCTTGTACTTGGAGCATTCAAACGTGACGCCCCAAGCCGACGATGTTGAAAACGTGATATCGCCCTTCAATCCATCCGCGCGTTCATAGCGGGTCATGAACCAACGCCCGAGAGACCCCTGCGGATCGACATCCAACAGCGCAACCCGGTGCCCCCGCGCCGCAAGTTCACAGGCGACGTGCGCGGTGAACGTCGTTTTGCCCGACCCGCCCTTCTGCTGTGCGATGGTAATAATTGTCGCCATGGAATCCTCCGGGCAATGCTGCAGCGCGGCATGAAGATGCGTCAGAAGCCATCGAACGTCAACGCGGGGTGAATCGCGCGCAGTTGCTGGGCCGTATCGCGCACCGGGATAGTTCACCCGATGTCACCCCACGCGGTCAAATGTTCGTTTTAATTCGCTTTTGCTCCGATTGTGCGAGGGGATATCTAAAAACGAAACCAACGGCTCACAGATCAGCGACCCAAAGCGCTTAAATGTCAGCCAACCGCACTTCATTTGTTCAGCTTCCACGCTCGCCTTGTCAGACTTGCGAACACCGCGATTACGAACACAAACGAAAGTTCGTAATTGACAGGTTTCAGAATATGGTATTGTCTCCGCGACGAGGGTGCTGGGAGGCGACGTTGTCATACGCTTAGCGTGATGCACTTTGTGTGCAAGTCCAGAAACGTCGGAGTTTATGGGACGTGGCGTCCGGAACGACTCATCGGGGAGAGAAGCTCAAATGTCATTGGTGTTCGAGGGCGTGTCAAAAGCGGTCGATGGTCAGGTTCATATCCATCCGACCGACCTGACGTTGCAGCCAGGGACGATGAACGTTCTGCTGGGCCCTACGCTTTCGGGCAAGACGTCCCTGATGCGCCTGATGGCGGGGCTTGATGTCCCGAACACCGGTCGCGTTATATGGAACGGTGACGACGTGACCGGTATGCGCGTGCAGGACCGTGGCGTCGCGATGGTCTATCAGCAGTTTATTAACTACCCTTCGATGACCGTCTACGACAACATTGCCAGCCCCATGCGCCTGCTGGGCCAGTCTAGGGACGAGATCGACGCGTCGGTCCGCAAGGCCGCGGAGCTGATGCAGCTTGGCGGAATGCTGGACCGCAAACCGTTGGAGTTGTCCGGTGGCCAACAGCAGCGGTGCGCCCTTGCGCGCGCGCTGGTCAAGGACGCCGGACTTGTCCTGCTGGACGAGCCGCTGGCGAACCTGGACTACAAACTGCGCGAGGAACTTCGCGCCGAGATTCCCAAGATCTTCGAGGAAGCAGGCTCCATCTTCGTCTACGCGACGACCGAACCCGAGGAGGCACTGCTGCTTGGCGGGAATGTCGCCACACTTTGGGAAGGCCGGGTGACGCAGTTCGGGCCAACGCCTTCGGTCTATCGCAAGCCGGTGGACGCCACGACTGCGCGCGTGTTTTCAGACCCACCCATGAACTTCATGAATATCCGCAAATCAGACGGCATGCTCCTCTTCAGCAACAACCAGACCGCACCGGCGACGGATGCCTTGGCGCAGGTTCCCGACGGGTCCTACATGGCCGGCTTCCGCCCCAATCACCTGGAGCTGTCGCGTCACGTTGAGACCGCGCTGGAATTCAAGACGAAACTCGCAGTCACCGAAATCACCGGGTCCGAGACCTTTGTGCACCTCGACCACGAAGGTGAACGTTGGGTCGGGCTGATTCATGGGGTACGCAACCTGACGCTGGGCAGCCAGGTGGAGGCCTACCTTGACCCGGCCCACGTCTATATCTTCGCAGAGAGCGGGGCGCTGGTCGCGCCTGCCGCTTACGCCGCAGCAGCCTGAGGGGAACGACATGGCCAAGATCACCCTCGACAACCTTGCACACTCCTACCTGCCTAATCCAAGCAGAGAGGACGATTTCGCCCTCAAGGAGTTGAACCATGACTGGCGCGATGGGGAGGCCTATGCACTTCTCGGAGCCTCCGGCTGTGGCAAGTCCACGTTGCTCAACATCATCTCCGGCCTTTTGCACCCCAGCCAGGGGCGCATCCTGTTCGACGGCAAGGACGTGACCGACGCTCCGACGGCGCAGCGCAATATCGCCCAAGTTTTCCAGTTTCCCGTCGTCTACGACACGATGACCGTGCGCGATAACCTTGCCTTCCCGCTTCGCAACCGGGGTGCGGATGCAGCATATGTGAAGGATCGCGTGAACCAGATCGCGGCGATGATCGGCATGGAGGACATGCTGAACCGCAAGGCGCGCGGCCTGACAGCGGATGCCAAGCAGAAGATCTCGCTGGGACGCGGCATGGTGCGCGAGGACGTGAACGCGCTGCTGTTCGACGAGCCGCTGACCGTGATCGACCCGCATATGAAATGGGAGTTGCGCACGCAGTTGAAATCGCTGCACCACGAGTTCGGCCACACGATGATCTACGTCACCCATGACCAGACCGAGGCACTGACCTTCGCGGACAAGGTGGTCGTGATGTACGACGGTCGCGTCGTGCAGATGGGCACGCCGCAGGAGCTGTTCGAGCGACCCGAGCATACCTTCGTTGGCTATTTTATCGGCTCGCCTGGCATGAATGTGCTCGACGCGACGCTTTCGGGGACCAGCGCCGTGATCAGCGGTACACAGGTTGATCTCGGACGGGGATTCGGAACGCCCGGCGGCAAGATCGAAGTCGGCGTTCGCCCTGAATTCACACGCCTGACCACGGGCGATGCCGGGTTGCCGGCGCGCGTGAAACGTGTGGAAGATGTCGGTCGCCACAAGATTGTTCGCGCGGATGTCTTCGGGACAGAAGTGAACATCATCATAGGCGAAAGCGAGGAAATCCCTGCGGACGCCAACCGCATCACTTTCGACCCCGAGGGCGTCAACGTTTACGCCGATAGCTGGCGCATCAAGCCCGAGGGGGAAGCGGCATGAACAAGACCGTCAATCAGAAGGCCTGGTTCCTCATTCTTCCGGTTCTGGTACTGGTCGCGTTTTCTGCCGTGATCCCGCTGATGACCGTGGTGAATTACTCGGTTCAAGACACCTTCGGGAACAACCAGTTCTTCTGGGCCGGCATCGAATGGTTCCGCGAGATGCTTGAGTCCGACCGGATGTGGCAGGCGCTTGGCCGTCAGATCGTATTCTCGGCCATCATCTTGGCGATCGAGATTCCACTGGGTATCTTCGTGGCGCTCAATATGCCCAAGAAGGGTTTCTGGGCGTCGCTCTGCCTTGTGCTGATGTCGCTCCCCCTGCTGATCCCGTGGAACGTGGTTGGCACGATCTGGCAGATCTTCGGGCGCGTGGACATCGGCCTGCTTGGCTATGCGCTGGACGCCATCGGCATCGACTACAACTACACCCAGGACTTCTACGCCGCCTGGGCGACAGTCATCGTGATGGATGTCTGGCACTGGACGTCGCTGGTGGCGCTGCTGGCCTATGCTGGTCTGCAATCCATTCCCGACGCCTACTACCAGGCCGCCAAGATCGATCAGGCAAGCCGCTGGAAGGTCTTTCGCTTCATTGAACTGCCCAAGATGATGGGCGTATTGATGATCGCGATCCTGCTGCGATTCATGGACAGCTTCATGATCTACACCGAGCCGTTCGTCGTGACCGGCGGTGGCCCCGGCAACTCGACGACGTTCCTGTCGATCGACCTTGTTAAGATGGCCCTCGGTCAATTCGACCTTGGCCCGGCGGCGGCGTTCTCAATCATGTACTACCTCGTGATCCTGCTGATTTCCTGGGTGTTCTACACCGTGATGACGAACCTCGACAAAAGGGATGGTGTCTGATGTCCGATACCGCACAGGCTCCCGGCGCGGCTTCACTGCCCGGCAAGATGACCGCCTCCGTGCCGCGCGCGCGCACGCGCCGCCAGTTCCGGCCCAGCGGCTCGGCCGTGGTGATGGGACTCTATCTGCTGTTCCTTCTGCTGCCGCTTTACTGGCTGCTGAACATGTCGCTCAAGACGAACACGGAAATCCTCTCGTCCTTCACGCTCTGGCCGAATGACCTGACGCTGGAGAACTACCGTACGATCCTGACGGACCCCAGCTGGTACATGGGCTACATCAACTCGATGATCTACGTGACGATGAACGTCACGATCACGCTGGTCGTGGCTTTGCCCGCTGCCTATGCGTTCAGCCGCTACAGCTTCATGGGCGACAAGCATCTGTTTTTCTGGCTGCTGACCAATCGGATGGCCCCGCCAGCCGTCTTCGCGCTGCCGTTCTTTCAACTCTATTCCTCGGTCGGCCTGTTCGACACGCACATCGCGGTCGCGCTGGCGCATTGCCTATTCAACGTTCCGCTGGCCGTGTGGATCCTGGAAGGGTTCATGCGCGGCGTGCCTAAGGAAATCGACGAGACAGCCTATATCGACGGCTACTCCTTCCCGCGCTTCTTCATCCGCATATTCATGCCCCTGATCGCGAGCGGGATCGGCGTCGCTGCGTTTTTCGCCTTCATGTTCTCATGGGTTGAACTATTGTTATCGCGCACTTTGACAGCCGTCGATGCCAAGCCAATCGCGGCGACCATGACCCGCACCGTGGGGGCATCGGGCGTCGACTGGGGTGTGCTGGCCGCCGCGGGGGTGCTGACGATCCTGCCCGGCGCACTCGTCATCTATTTCGTGCGCAACTACATCGCCAAGGGCTTCGCCCTGGGCCGCGTCTGAGGAGAACTGACCATGCTTGACTGGATGGCCTGGACTTGGCCCACAGCGCTCTTCTTTATCATCATCGCGGGCATCCTGCTGGTTTTCACAGTGCTTGCGATCAAATTCCCGGAGACGCCGCGGACCGGCATTCTCCGGATCGAAACGACGCGGGGTGACAGGTTGTTCATCACGCTTCTGGGCTCGGCCTTTATTAACCTGGCCTGGCTCGGTCTCAGCGGACTGCCCCAACTGGGCGCGCTGGTCGTCTGTGCCGTCTACGCCGCAGCGGTGTTCCGCTGGGTCTGACGCGCCAATAATTGTCACCAAGGGAGGAAAGACATGAACAAGATCTTTACCACAACCACGGCATTAGGGCTTGCGCTGTTCGGCGCGCCAGCCTTTGCCGACATGGACGCGGCACGCGCGTTCCTCGACTCGGAGATCGGCGATATGTCCTCGATCGACCGCGCCGCACAAGAAGCCGAAATGCAGTTCTTCGTCGATGCCGCAGCACCTTACGCGGGCATGTCGATCAACGTCGTGTCGGAAACGATCACCACGCACGAGTATGAATCGCAGGTCCTGGCCCCGGCCTTCACCGCGATCACCGGCATCCAGGTCACACATGACCTGATCGGCGAGGGCGATGTCGTCGAGAAGCTTCAGACCCAGATGCAGTCGGGCGAGAACATCTACGACGCCTACGTCAACGACTCGGACCTGATCGGCACCCACTGGCGCTACCAGCAGGTACGTAACCTCACCGACTGGATGGCTGGCGAAGGTGCCGCCGTGACCCTGCCCACGCTGGACGTCGCCGACTTCATCGGCACCAGCTTCACGACCGGGCCGGACGGCAAGCTCTACCAGCTGCCGACCCAGCAGTTCGCGAACCTTTACTGGTTCCGGTACGACTGGTTCAACGACGAGCAGAACAAGGCCGACTTCCAGGAGAAGTACGGCTACGAACTGGGCGTTCCGGTGAACTGGTCCGCCTACGAGGACATAGCCGAGTTCTTCACCGGCCGTGACCTGAGCCGTCTGGGCGTCGAAGGTGAAGTCTTCGGCAACATGGACTACGGCAAGAAGGATCCGTCGCTCGGCTGGCGTTACACCGACGCATGGATGTCCATGGCCGGAATGGGCGACGTGGGTGAACCGAACGGCCTGCCCGTCGACGAATGGGGCATCCGCGTAAACGAGAACTCGCAGCCCACCGGCTCCTGCGTGGCACGCGGTGGTGCGACCAACTCACCCGCGGCCGTCTATGCCGTGACCAAGGCGATCGAGTGGCTCAACAAGTACTCGCCGCCCACCGCAGCCGGCATGACCTTCGGCGAAGCCGGCCCGATCCCCGCGCAAGGCAACATCGCCCAGCAGATGTTCTGGTATACCGCCTTCACGGCCGACACGGTGAAGCCCGGTCTGCCCGTGATGAACGAGGACGGCACGCCCAAGTGGCGCATGGCCCCATCCCCGCACGGCGTCTACTGGAAAGAGGGACAGAAGGTCGGTTACCAGGACGCAGGGTCCTGGACGCTGATGAAGTCTACCCCTGTCGACCGGGCGCAAGCCGCATGGCTCTATGCCCAGTTCGTCGTGTCCAAGACGGTGGACGTGAAGAAGTCCCAAGTGGGTCTGACCTTCATCCGCGAGTCGACGATCCAGCACGAGTCCTTCACGGAGCGTGCCGACAAACTAGGTGGTCTGGTCGAGTTCTACCGCTCGCCCGCCCGCGTTCAGTGGTCGCCGACCGGGACGAACGTGCCCGACTACCCGAAGCTGGCTCAGCTGTGGTGGCAGAACATTGGCGACGCAATGTCCGGTGCAAAATCCCCGCAGGAGGCGCTGGATTCACTCTGTGCCGATCAGGAGCGCGTGCTTGAGCGTCTTGAGCGGGCTGGTGTCCAAGGTGACCTAGGACCCGTCCTGAACGAAGAGCAGGACGCCGAGTACTGGTTCGAACAGCCGGGTGCGCCCTATGCCAAGCTGGAGAACGAGGACGAAGAGCCGATGACCATCTCCTACGATGAGCTCATCCAGTCCTGGAACTAAGCCAGACGCGGGGCCGGTTCGCCGGCCCCGCCCCTTCGCGGGCACACCTGCGCACTTTCAGTCAGTTAAAATCGGCAGCGTCGACCCACGCACCAGTTGCACGACGCCTTCGCGACTGATCAGAGGTCAGCGCGCTTTCGTCTGAAGCGCCAACCATAGAACCCGTTGCCCCAAAGCTCCACGCGCGAAGCACGCTGCGTCATCATCAACGCGCGTCATCGTCTGGGTACCAAGATGACGGCCCCCTTCCGCCGTCATGACGTCAGCCGGTCAGCCAGCCGGTCAAAAATTGGCCGAACCCGTGCAGACGGGATTTAAGTTAGGATTCTCGGTGGAGACGCACATCAGGAATGCGACCGTTCCATGGGAAATAGTGCTCGCACATCCGAGGGCTCGTGGAGTAACGCGCTAAACGGGCCTAGCACCTCGCTTGAGTTGGAGGCGGTCAACATCGTATTCTATCTTGAAGTGAACCAAATAAAGCAGCGCGAAGCAAGAAACGTGCGGTTCACGGCCCTTTGCGAGGGAAGCCGTTGCGCTATTATTGAGGTGTTCTCTCCTTGGGTGATGGCGGCGGATCGGTGCCTTGAAGCACATTTTTGCATCGACGCTAGAATAGAAGATCATCGATGTCATCGCCCTCGGGTGCCGATGAAGAATGCCCTTCCGGTGTGCTGTAGAGCGCCGCGTGAACGGCACGCTCTTGGTCCATCGTATAAAGCGCCCAAGCCCAGTCAATCAGGTCCTCAGCCGGCGGAGCATCGTCGTCCGGAAGCGCCGCGAGCGCATCGAGTTCGGCCAAGATCACATTGAGCCGGGTTGTATCTTCCACGACTGCGGAAAGCTTACCGAGAAGGACGCGGGTTTCCTCGCCGGCCTTTTCTTGAAGATCGAACAAGACAGTCAGCCGTCTACCACAATCGGACCGCCCGCTCCGAATGTTTTCCATGGAAAGAGCGAGAGCCTCGCCCTGCGCAAGAAATGCTTCCTGTCTACGGATGCTCCGCGACGTCAGGCGTTCGAGGGCAGCACTCCCGCCGATCGTGGCCCGAACGGAGTTCTTCGCGATCTCCTGAACCTCTGCGGACAGAACGACTTGAGCCTTTGCAGTGGTGCCCGATTGAGACGCCATCAGAGCGGAGTTGATACTGACAGTCCGAATATCGCGAGATGCGCTCTTGATGCTATCAAGGCCACGGGTGACCGCCGCATCTGACAACGCAAGGGCCTTCACGTCTAGCCTGGCATCCTGAAATGCTAGTTCCGTTGCCGCAAGGCGTTCGCCTATCGTGTCTATCATGTCAGCTTGCCGGTTCATGCTCTGTTCAATGGTTCCGGCAATCTCCCCCGAAGAGAACAGGTCCGCACTCCCTCTGGCCGCAGTTGTAAGCCCTTCTATGATCGCCCTAAGTTCGGCCCGGGTATCACGAATGTCACTCGCGATATCACTTGCTTGACCTCGCCGAAGCCGATTCAGCCCCGGAAGATTACAGTCGCAAATCTGCTTGAGATGATCCAACCGTTGGGCCATTCGATCAGAGAACTGGATGACAACGATAAATGCCTTTAAGTGTACGCCACATTGTTGAGACAGCGCCGCCGCCCGCAAATCGATATCACGGGCGAGATCGATTTCTGTCGCACTCAGCTTTGCTATCTCGGCACGTTGTTGCGACATGAACGGCAGAGACCCCTGCAGCCCCCCAGCTGCGGCGTCGCAGCTGTTTTCAACACGTCCACGCCGTCGGTCCAAAGTCGAGAGTTCGTCAACAACAGCACCGACAACCGTTTCAATTCGATCCGCAATCTCGCCGAGATCAGCTAGGTAAACCTCAAACCGGCCAGTCTTGACCGACGCCGAGATCGTACGAGCCAGCGTTATCACGGGACCAAGGGTTCGACTGACTTGCAGGATCATCTGAAGGCTCCGCTCCGCTTCCATCGCGTCTCGGCGATCCTTGGCACTCCGACTTCCCTCGACGATGTCTTTGAGCGCCCGAATTACTCCTGTCATGCGGGCCTCGACCTCCTTGATCTGGTCTTCGGCACCGGCACCATCGTCTTCAGTCCCCTGCCTGACAAGTGTCGAGAAGGCCGCGAGATTATCCGTCATCTTCGCTTGCAACGTTCGGATTTCCATCAGCCCGGTCGTAATCTCGGAAAATGCAGCGATGCCCTCACCGACCATTGCCTGCGTCAGCCCATTTCCAGCGTAGGACTGTGCCGACGGGTCGAATTGGGCAAGCGATGAGGACATTGAAACTCCAAGGCAGCGAGGTATGAGCCCCTTCTGCCCTTCAGGTCTTAAGAACACGCTAAAAATCGGTCTTTATCCCGGTGGGGCGGCAACTACGGTCTCCACCCTTTATTCATCAAATCGATGTAGGTCGTGGAGAGCAACTGAACTGCGCCTTCGGCGCGCATTCCACCGGCAGCGGGAAAGCAAATGGCAAAAACAATTCTTACCATCGACGACAGCAAGGCCGTCCGAGACATGGTCGCATTCACGCTTGAGCCCGAAGGATTTCGGGTGATCGGGGCAGAAAACGGCGCGGAAGGCTATGACCGGATGCGCGATCAAAAGCCCGACCTCGTGATTACGGACCTCAACATGCCGATTATGGATGGACTGACTTTCATTACAAAGGTTCGCGCGGACAAGATCGGTGACGGGACGCCAATCGTCCTGCTCACGACCGAAAGCGCGCCGGAAATGAAGGCCCAAAGCAAAGCTGCCGGGGCAACCGGATGGATAAACAAGCCCTTTGACGCCAACAAACTTATTGCAGTGACCCGGAAGCTTCTGGGCTAGGCGCGACGCGCTGTTGACACCCCTGTCAGGGGCCGGCGGCGCGCAAAATACCGGCGGGGAGCCCATCAAGCGGCAGCTGCTTATCTACGGCCCCGCGCTCGAATGCAACGCGGGGCATACCATAGACAACCGAGGTCGCTTCGTCCTGACCTAGGGTGCACGCTCCAGCTTGGTGCATTTCTCCAAGTCCGATGGCCCCGTCATCGCCCATTCCCGTCATGATAACACCCACCGCGTTCGATCCCGCGGCCCGCGCAACAGATCGAAAAAGAACGTCAACTGACGGCCGATGGCGAGAGACCAGCGGCCCATCGCGGACCTCCACCTGATATTGGGCCCCGTGCCGTGTAACGATGAGGTGGTGTCCGCCGGGTGCGATCAAGGCCTGCCCCCGCAGGAGCCGATCGCCCGTTTCGGCCTCCTTGACAGTGATCTGGCAAACACTGTCGAGCCGTTTCGCAAACGCGCGCGTAAAAGCCTCTGGCATATGCTGGACAATCACGATCGGAGGGGAATTCAGCGGCATCGACTCAAGAAGAAACCGCAATGCTTCCGTTCCACCTGTGGAAGCGCCGACCGCTACGACCTTTTCGGTTGTCTTTGTCATCGCATAGCGACCAGGTGCGGCAAGAACATCATCGGGGGAATGTCGCGGCTGCGCCTTCACAGAAGGAACACGAACTTGACGCGCACTGGCCGCGGCACGGATCGCATCGCAAATCTCGATCCGGCTTTCATTCAGGAACCCCTTGACGCCCAACTGCGGCTTGCAGATGACATCGACCGCACCTGCGGCCAAAGCTTCGTGCAGTGTCTGAGAATTCGGCTCTACCAGTGACGAACACATCAAGACAGGGATCGGGTACTGGCTCATCAGGCGGCGCAAAAATGTGATCCCATCCATTCGCGGCATTTCCACATCAAGTGTAATGACGTCCGGCACCTGCTTACGGATTAACTCGGCGGCCCGGATTGGGTCAGCCGCCGTCGCCATGACCTCCAGATCCGGAGCGCTTCGCACAAGGGCTGACATTGCTTCGCGAACTGCGGCACTGTCATCCACGATCAAGACTTTAATACGCCCCATGGCTTCAGAATTCCTTTCGATAGATCGACGATCCGATCGCAAGCAATCCGCTATGCCTGCTTCGCAGAGATTCTGTATGCCCTGTCAATAGGATGCCGCCGGGTAGCAATCGTCGGACCAGAGCATCCACAACCTGAACCTGCGTCGACGGATCGAAATAGATCAAAACGTTGCGCAGCATTATGACATCAGCTTGCGGCGGGCCGTCACTGACCAAATTCGTCAGGTTGGCGTAAGACCAACGGCAAAGATTGCGTAACTCTGGCGTGAGGCGAAATCGATCGGATCCGTCCTTGGCACGCATCAGAAACCGCCGGTGCCGCGCCTCATCCAAACCGCGGACATCTGCCCGTGGATAGACCGCAGTCCGCGCGTTCTGCAGGATTCGGGTAGAGATATCGGTTCCGAGCCCTTCCATACGAACAGGCGTGCCAATCTCGTCCGAGTGCTCAATGAGGGAAATCATCGCGCTGTAGAGTTCCTGTCCACTTGAGCAGGCTGCGCTCCAAACCACGAGAGGCCAGTCTCGCCCCGCCCCGCGCTCGATCAGATCAGCCCAGCCGGTCCGACCGAGCCAATCGAAGTGTGGCTGCTCCCGAAAAAATGAGGTCGTATGGGTTGTCAGCGCCTCGACGAAAGACCGGATCTCTGCCCCCCCCATCCCGGACATTTCCAAAAGCCTGCAATAGCTGGAAAATTTTGTCTGGCCCATAGTGGCCACCTGCCGGGCAAGACGCTGGTGAAGGAACTCAATTCGGCGCGGATCAAGGTGCAGCCCAGCGGCACGATGCGCGACTTCAACAATGACCCGTGCTTCTCTTTCTGTTGGATAATTGATGTCGGACGTTGACACGTCGCCGGGCCGCAATGGCGACTCCCTTTGCGCTTTCCCACTCATACAAAGTCGAACAAGTCCGCGTCGATCGATGGGGAGGCGTTTTCAAACACGGCCCGCATGTCCATCACGATCACAATCTTGTTGTCGATCCGCGCCACGCCCATCACCGCTCTACGATCCCATGATCCCAACGTTTGCGGGGCCATTTCAATCTCGCCAGCGCCCAACACCAGAACGTCCCGCACCTCGTCTGTGCGAACGCCAATCGGGATCGGGGATCCTTTATCCGTGTTCGCCTCGAAAACGATAATTCGGGTCACAGTCCCCCGCCCCGCCGGGGGGAAACCCAAATGGCGGGCCAAATCAACGACTGCAATCCCGCTGCCGCGGACATCGATCATGCCCTCTATTTCAGAAGGAGTCTTCGGCAACGGGGTCACCGTCTGTTCGGCCAAGATTTCCCTCACCTGAGCAACGTCACATGCAAGCCAATGACCACTTAGCTTAAAGATCAGAAAGGCACGCGCCTCCCCCTCTGAGATAATCGGATTTATGCCTTCGACTTGGCCGATATCCGAGAGCGGATCCCATGGTATCAATGCGTTTTTCAACGCAGTTGCTTGACGCTGCATGTTCATCATCCTGTTCTTGATTGGCAAATCGCTAGGCATCGGCGCTTGCTTCAAACGTAGCGTTCAAAATCGCTGTCAGAAACTTCCAGACCGAGATCCAGAGCCACACCACCGATGACCGTTGCGTCCTCCGCGCGCAGGCCAGAACGCAATTGATTACGATTGGTTGCGTTATCGAGGACTTTAGATTCCGAGACTTTTGCATTTATGATCTGCGACGGCGCAGTTTTAGATTCTCCTAAAACAGATTTGCGCGGCCGGTTCAGCGGCTTTTCTCTAACCTGCCGGGCAGGGCTGACGGCATCACCCGAAACGGCAATTTCGCCCTTAACTCCAGGATCGAACTCCCCAAGCATATTCCGAAGCGCTTTGGCCTGCGTCACAAGATACACTGCCGCCGCCACGCTTTCGTCCGTAGAATTCGCGCGGGTCTGGGTTTCCTGGGCAAGTTTAGCGATCGCTTCTTTGACTTGGCCTGCGCCCACCGCCCGTTCAGAGGCCGAAGCCGAAAGCCCCAAGGCGAGATCTGCGGTTCGTTGGATGTCAGGGATAAGTTCCGCTAGCATTTCATTGGCTCGCTCGCCAAGTCCTACGGTACTCTGCGCCAGCCCAGATATCTCGGACGCGGAAACTTGACTGCGTTCTGCCAATTTTCGCACTTCAGAAGCGACTACTGCAAAACCGAAACCGTGCTCACCGGCCCGCGCCGCTTCCACTGCTGCGTTCAGGGCCAATAGGTCAGTTTGACGTGCGACCTCTTTGAAGGAGTCGATTTTACGTGCCATTTCTCGAATTGCAATCACCGCGTCGCCCATTGCCTGCTCGCCCTCTTGGAACCGGGAGGACAACTGTTTTATGGCCTGCTGATTTCGTCTGCCATTTTCATTCGGTATAAGATTTTCATCCATCAGTTCAGCACATGAACCAGAAGCATCCTGAATTACGGCCACCTTCCAATCAGTATCTTCTTTCAACTGCCTTGTTAAAGTCAAAAGCCTTTCTGCCCCCTCAATCATTCTATGTGAACATTGGACAGAGTTCTTTGTGGCGGGACGTAGTTTGTCCAACATATCCCGAAGCGCCAGTCCAAGCGTGTCATCAGAATTTCGAGGGCTGTGCTCAACGGAGAGATCGCCAGCGGTAATGCTTGAAGCAATGGCAGCCGCCTGCTTTAGATTCGACCGCACTCGGAAGAGTTCTTCTAAAAGTATTCCAATCTCGCCACGCCGAAATTCCGCATAGTCTTTAGGACTGGACACGTTGCCGTCGGCCAAGTCTCTGCTAACGGCAATCGCGCGGGCAAGGCCTCGAGTGACGCGCACGATAATCCAGAGCGCGGCACCGAGACCCATGCTCATCGCAACGCCAGCAAGCGCCGTCACGGCGCTTATAGCTCTCCCGGTGCCTTTATTCCTGGCCTCCCGCTCTTTGGCGATAGCGGCAGTGACTGCACGCGACATCTGATCAATTAATGCAAGCGCCTCGTGATGCGCGGAAACTATATCTGCATCCAGCATCATCGTGGTATTCGCACCTAAAATTCTAACAAACCGTCTGCTCGCGTCTGGTATTTCGCGAAAAATGGGTAAGAGAACCCTCGCCGCATTCGGATCTACCAGCGAAACCATTCTATTCAAGCGAGAGATTGAAAGTGTCAATTCGTGAAGGATGTCTGAGTGGGCAGTTGCGAGCGCATCATTCGTCTCGGGGTCGGTAGATTTCAACATTGCCCTTTCGATATTTCTAGCACTGTCAATGAAATGGCTGATTGCTGTCCCTAGTGTGAAAATCCGATTACGGAGACCCTCTTCAAGCGAGCCGGCATCTTCAACTAGCGTGACAAGCGCCGCATCAGCCTCGTCCCAAGCCGCGCGACTCGCCGAACTAAAGTCGACTCGGAGGGCGGAACTTTTCCGAGCTTGTACAACGGCCTGCCGGAGAGCTTCAGCAAAGCTGTGAACCTTGTTAAACATTACGTCGCTTTGGTCCCTACCGCCCGGCCTCGCCAGGCCCTGCAGTTTGCTTATGGCCTCCATCATAGTGGCTGATTGATGCTCGATTTGGATCGCGAGATCCTCGACATCCGCATCTGTCGCGGCGCGAATTATACTTTCGTAAGCGACGGCAGCTGCAGCGACTGCTGTCAACAGTTCAAAACTTGTAGTTAGAGCGACCTCTTCCTGTTCCGCCGCCTTGGACCATTGGACCGCTTGCCGCTCAAAATTCTGGAATACCAAGAGGGCTGCAAGGCCAAACGCCGCCCCGATTCCCATGAAGAAAATCAGAGCCTTTTTTTCGATCGAGATGCGCATTTCAAGTTCCCTTTAAGAGGCACACGCGAAGCTGACGGCTTAGGTCTCGACTGAGAACAAGGCCACGGCATCGAACAATACGACGATGTCATCATCATGATGTAGGACACCCTCAATTAGTTCCGGCGGCCAGAGCGTTCCCAAATCCGGGATCGGTACAATTGAAGTTGGATCGCTCTCAAGCACATTCTCGACCGCATCCACTGGGATTGCGAGCCGCGTAGGTTCTCCTCCGAGATCAAGGTCGAGTACAACGGTCCGTGCGGCGGCTACAGTCTCCGATCTGGAAATTCCCAGACGCTGGCGAATATCGAACAGTGGTACGATCGAACCGCGCACATTAATTAAAGCCGGAACATAGACCGATGCACGGGGCACCGGAGTCTGTTGGATGGGGTCAAGAATCTCATTTACGTAATCGACACGAAGGGCGAATCGCTCTTCGTTTAGACGAAATGTAAGGAGCATCTTGCTTCGTTCAGTTAGGGCCTCGTTTCGGTTTTCTTTTGGCGTGGCAGATTCGCTACGGGCTGGAAACATGGCTTTGCTTCTTTCAATCAAGCAGCATCGAACACGCCGGCGACTTGGTCTTCGGCGATCGACCGAAGCAACGCCGGCGGGTCGAGGATGAGAGCAACCTGGCCATCGCCTAGAATCGTGCTGCCAGCGAACCCCGGAATATTGCGGTGGAACCGACTGAAGGTCTTGATAACGGTTTGATGCTGTCCAATCACGTCATCCACAACGAGGCCGACCCGGAGCCGCTGATCATTGACGATCACGACACGTCGTCTTGTCCCATCCTCTGACTGCTTGCCAAAGGCGCGGTCAAGTTTGACAAACGGAACGAGTTCATCCCGAATTTTCAGGAGTGTCCTTCCGCTTGCCCGGTCATAGTCGAGATTGTTCAATTCAACGCATTCATGGACCGCCGAGAGCGGGACAACGAAAACGCCGTCGCCTACCCTGACCAGGAGCCCGTCAATGATCGCCAAGGTCACCGGCAGACGTAGCGTAATCGACGTCCCGACACCCAAACCTGTGCGAATATCGATTGCACCTCGCAAATCGGCAACGACCTTTCGAACCGCATCCATACCAACGCCGCGGCCCGATACGTTCGATACGGTTTGTGCCGTAGAGAACGCAGGTTCGAAGATCATCTGGTGAAGCTCTTCTGGCGCAAGTATCTCATCGGGTCCGATAAGCCCGCGCTCAACAGCACGCGTTCGGATCGTACTCTCGTTAAGACCCCCACCGTCGTCACTGACACTGATCAGGACTTCGCCTCCGGACTGGCGCGCAACCAATGCAACTGTCGCCTCTTCGGACTTACCCGCAGCGATACGCTCGGCCCTACACTCAATCCCATGATCTATCGCGTTGCGGATCATGTGAACCAGAGGTTCTGTCAGCCCGTCAATAACGTTCTTGTCAAGTTCTGTCTGTCCGCCTTCAGTGACAAGGCGTATATTCTTACCTAGATCATCTGCAAGGGACCGTACGATCCGGCGGAATTTTCCAAATGCTATTTCTATGGGAAGCATCCGCATTGAGAGTGCAGATTCGCGCAACCCGGCAATCAGGCGATTGACCTCTTCGGAGACGGAGTTCAGAGCAGGGTCAGACGATCCAACCGCCAGACTCGCCAGCTTGGCCTGCGCGATCACGAGTTCCCCGAGTTGGTCCATGAGGTCATCCAGACGGGTAGCCGGAATTCGCAACGACGGAACGTTCGCTCTCGATTTGTCGGAGGCGGCCCGTTCAATTGGCAGGGCATCGCCCACAACGTTCTCATCCTTGCCCGACATAACGGGTCCTAAAAGTATGCCATTTTCGTCAGTGATCGAGAACTCTGCTTCATCCACAAAAACGAAGATTTCCCTAATATCTTCGAGAAGACGATCGGTCTTCAGCTGAACGTTCCAGACAAGATAACTTGCCTGCGGATCAATCTTCGCCAGACAGGGAACAGCTGTTGCGTCGCAACTCAAGTCGACATTGCCCAAGCTGTACAATTCTTCGAGGAGAAGGTTTGGACGAGCGCCAAATCTAAAACTTTCACTCGCTGGCGCGTATCGAATTCTCACGGTTCGGCTTGACGCAAAATGCTTTACCGGTGCGACAGGATGTCCCCGCTCGGGGCCAGGGGCCCCTGACTTCACGAATCCTGCGATCTGGCGTTCAAGATTTCTTGCACTGTCCGACGTCTCGATTTCAACTAGCCGGGCTGGATCGCCGTTGTGGTTTAGAAGCTCCGCCATGTGGTCACGTGCCGCGAGTGACAAATCGATGAGGACACGGTCAAGCGGCAGTTCACCACCGCGTACAAGCTCGAATGCATTTTCGAAAAGGTGCGTGAAGCGCGCAAGCGCGTCGTATCCAAACATCGCACCCGACCCCTTGATCGTGTGCATCGTCCGAAACAGATCATCCACCAGGGCAGCGTTCGGTGAGTCCTCGAACCGAAGTAGTAGGCTTTCGATCGCCTCCAGCCCTTCAAGCGTTTCCGCCACAAAGGTGTCGGTTGGGAAATCGTTCATGCTGCGGGTTCCCTCTCAGTGAAAAGCCGCGGCCCCACCGGGTCGGAAACCGTAACCCGTGCCGCCAAGCCACGTTCAATTGCTGAGCGCTGCGCAGCGACGGCCAATTGCACGGCCACTGAACTGACGAGCGACGGAAGTCGGAACTCCAGATGTGCACCCTTTGGGGCTTCTGATATCCAAGCTTCAAGCAATGGGAGCAACTCTGTCGCGCCGTCTAAGGAAAGATCTCTGCTGAGATCGAATACCCGGTGCGGGTTCGATGCTTCTTCTGCAAGCGTGCAGCCGGATTGTCCGCGGTCTGTCATGTGGCTCTTCCCGTCCAAGTCTCCAAGCCGGTCTAAAGGGCAAACCTTTCCATATTCTTATTGCGGAACGATTTTTTTCCGCCTCGCTTCACTCAATCTTAGGATAATACCCGCACAACTCGCCCATCCCGCCGTCTAAACGGTCGGCTAGTATGTCATGGAAAGAGGTCCGTGGAATGGCGTTTTCGTTAAAGTATAAGGCGATAGTTCTCACTATAGCTGTCGCGTTCGGCACGGCCGGTTTGATTATCGGGACTGAATTATGGGAAAAACGAACAGAGGCGACTACGGAAAAACTGCATGGCAGTATGCGAGTGGCAGCCTCGGTTATCGAACTCGGAAAAGACTCGGTCAGTTTGACAATCGGTGACGATGGGAATTTGGAACGGATCGAATGGACCCTTCCGCCAATGTTTCTGAACCACGAATTGATGGACGAAATCGGCGCGATAACCGGCGAAAAATCTACTGTCTTCGTCCTTGACAGGGAACAGGGTGAATTTGTCCGCCGGTCAACCAACATTCTCACCGTCGACGGTGAACGAGCAATTGGAACGGCCCTGGACAAGACAAGCGAAATTCATGCAGCGGTCAGTGCCGGTGAGATTTTTGAAGGCGAGGCAACCGTTCTTGGAGTCGACTACAAGACGGAGTTTTTCCCAATATATGGAAAACGAACGGGCGAGGTCGAAGGGATTCTCTATATTGGTGTCAGCAGTAGCGGGCTGGCTAAAGCATGGTGGGCGTATGCGAAACACAAGGGTTTCTTGGCCCTTGTGGCAATTGCGCTCGCGTCGATCATCACATTTGTTGCGGCCCGATCTGCCGGTGCCGCCCTTGACGAGGCCGTTCGCGTCGTCCGCGAGGTTGCACGGGGAAATCTCGACATCGAAATCGAGGCTCGCCGAAACGACGAAATCGGGGCTCTGCTTCGTGAGATGGCGGCCATGACGTCGGATTTGCGCGCAATGAGCCTGGCGGCAGAGCAGATATCATCAGGTGACTTGACTGTATCGGTCGAACCGCGGTCAGAATCCGATCGCCTTGGTATTGCCCTTCGCGACATGGCGTCCCGCATCCGCAGGGTAATCGCAAATGCGGCGCGCAGTGCCGAGAGCGTATCGGAAACGGCAGAATTGATGTCCCGCACAGCCGCGCAGCTTTCAGCAGGCTCTACTGAGCAGGCGGCAGCAGCAGAGGAAGCATCGGCGTCCATCGAGGAGATGACCGCAAATATTCGGCAGGCCGCCGATAATGCCGGGCAGACAGAGAAGATTGCAAATCAGTCCGCGAGCGATGCTCGTGTTTCGGGCGAGGCTGTCGAGCGCGCGGTACGCGCCATGCGGACGATCGCCGAAAAAATCAACGTGATCCAGGAAATTGCACGGCAAACGGACCTCCTCGCTCTGAATGCGGCTGTAGAGGCCGCCCGGGCGGGACAACACGGTCGGGGCTTCGCGGTCGTAGCTTCCGAAGTTCGCAAGCTTGCAGAACGCAGCCAGGATGCTGCCGCCGAGATCGGGTCACTTTCCGGTGAAACCATCGAAGTCTCAGGGGAAGCCGGGCGCATGCTGCAAACGTTGGTCCCGAACATCCAGCGAACCGCGGACTTGGTGGCCGAGATTTCTGCTTCAACGCGAGAACAAAATGTGGGGGCGGATCAGATTAACCAGGCAATCCGCGAACTTGACCGGGTCATTCAGCAAAATGCGACTTCAGCGAACGAAAGCGCAGAGACTTCTCGCATGCTAGCTGGACAGTCTTTGCAACTGAACGATGTCATCTCATTCTTTGATATCGGTGATGGCAACATGGAGGATTCCGAAGATATTGATGACCATGAGCTCTTTGAAAAAAATGCAGCCGCATAACATGACAGTTCGCGCAGCACTGATCTGGCCGCCGATCAAGAGATCAATTAGGTACACTTCAGGAGGTCTTGGTTCATCGCGTCAACCTTTGGCTTTCGGCGTTGGTCGAGTTACTCCGAACATGCGGAAACGAGCCCGGGCCCAAATCAAAGAGAGGAGGCGCGCGGAACTGGTTGTGCGCTTTTCGCCAGTCGCGCTCAGCGAGGGTTGGGGGCTACGGACCGTATGGCTCGTGCATATGCCCAACGCTCACAGCGGATCAGGTCCAGTCGCTTGCCTGGGAGGCGAAGACGACCAAACGATAGGTCACGAGATTTCTCAGTTTCAAGCTGATCCAGTTACAGGCGCAGTGTCCACTTTTAGCGCGGCACAAAAGACGTGGCGGACGGAAGCCGTGATCCTTGGCCCGATGGGACCCGCTCTGCGGCAGGCATACCGCCACCCGCGAACCAGATCGGGCGGACTGAACTGCCGGGCTGGCCAGACCATCGGCGTGGGTCCCATCGAAAAAGGCGCCGAAGCGGAGAAACGCCGGACCATCGGGCAGGTTCACATCCAAGCGAGCGCAGTTGGTCGAATTCGCGCAGCCTGTCATCCGGATCATGCCCAAGCCAGGCCCCAAGTATCATAAGCTCCGTCTTAGGGCACATGCCACAACAAGAATTGTTACGGAGTACTGACGTGACCAGACGAAGTTCGAGTTGCCCCTCCAAGAGTGGACTGTCCAACACGTTTCAGGGTTTTTTGAAAGCGCATCTCGGCTCTATATGCACCAGTCTTCAACGGCCTTTCAGGGCCCGGTCTTGGCTCTTCCTCGCACAAAGTTGAACAGGAGGTGGGAAGCGACCCGCAGTGTCTGCCTCCGGATCAGCAAAGAATTAGACACTGCCTGTGTCGCGTACTGCTGGCGCGGCCATCCATCCAGTCGCGGACCGGCAAAGGGGTTCTGCCGGGGAAAGTGGGACTTCGGAGCCGTCGCGTCCCGACCCGGAGTAGTGCCAAGTCGTGTGACTTCACGCGAGTACATCAGGAGCATTCGGGCACGGGGCAATGCAGGATCAAACAATCCTCCCCGCATAACTTGCAATTGTCCTCGCGCCTCATTGCCAACTTCGTTTGCCGCACCAGCATCGCAGCCTACCAATCACATGACAAGAAATTCGATCCAGAGCCGAATCTGAAACCCAACTCCGACCGCTTCGGGACCGAAAGGGATTTTTCCGATGCCGAAAAGTCAGGCAGCCAAGGGGGCGTCCTTGGCACCAGTCATGAAGGCCACCGCGTCGGACATGGTGTAGTCCTTGGGGTCAATCACACACAGCCGCTTGCCGAGCCGATGTACGTGAATCCGGTCCGCCACCTCGAAGACATGGGGCATGTTGTGCGAAATCAGCACGATGGGAATTCCTCGGGACCGCACATCCAGGATGAGTTCCAGCACCCGGCGAGACTCCTTGACGCCAAGCGCGGCTGTCGGTTCGTCCAAGATGATGACTTTTGAGCCGAATGCCGCAGCGCGGGCCACCGCCACACCCTGCCGTTGTCCGCCAGAAAGGGTTTCAACCGCCTGGTTGATATTCTGAATTGTCATCAGTCCCAAATCCGACAGCTTGTCGCGTGCGACCTGCTCCATCTTCGCGCGGTCGAGCTGTCGCAGAACGGACCCGCGCCAACCGGGCTTTCGCAGTTCCCGGCCCATGAACATGTTGTCCGCGATCGACAAGGCGGGCGACATGGCAAGCGTCTGGTAAACCGTCTCGATCCCTTCGGCCCTCGCATCGTTGGGAGTGTTGAAACGAACCGGTTTACCTTCCAGAAGGATTTCCCCTGCATCGGGGACGACCGCACCAGACATCGCCTTGATCAGCGACGACTTGCCCGCCCCGTTGTCACCGATGACGGCCACGATCTCGCCTGCGTGCAGGTCGAAGTCGCAGTCATCCAGCGCGGTAACTCGACCATAACGCTTAACGAGGCCCCGGGCCTGAAGGATTGGATTGCTCATGCCGACACCTTTCTAATCCATTGGTCAACCGCGACGGCGGCAATGATCAGGACACCGATCAGAAGGTATGTCCATTGCGCATCCGCCCCGGCCAAGCGCAGCCCCAAGGTAAAGACGCCGACGATCAGGGCCCCGAAGAACGTGCCCATGATCGACCCGCGCCCACCGAAGAGAGAGATGCCGCCAATCACCACGGCCGTGATGCTTTCGATGTTGAGAAGCTGACCAGACGTGGGGCTGACGCTACCGATCCGGCCGATGAGTGCCCAGCCTGCGATCGCACAGATGAACCCGGTCAGCGCGTAGACAGAAATCAGGGTGCGGTTGACGTTCACGCCGGACAGCTGCGCCGCTTCCGGGTCGTCTCCCACAGCGTAGACATGACGCCCCCAAGCCGTTTGGCGCAGTGTATAGGCCAGTATGACCACGATTAGGACCATCGCAATCACGCCGTACGTAAACGTCGCCCCGCCCCGTCCGTCTGCGTCAGCACCGATCTTGAAGGTCGTGCCAAGGAATTGCAGCAGCGGGGCCTCGGCCTCGATTTCCTGACTGCGGATGGTTTCGTTAGCGGAATAAAGGAAATTCGCGGCAAGAACAATCTGCCACATGCCCAGCGTGACGATGAAGGGCGGAAGCTTCATCCGCGATACCAGCCAACCGTTGAGTGCACCGATAGCCGTGCCGAATGCCAGGCCCAGCGCCACCGACAGGCCGACCGGGATGCCGTACCGGAACGTGAACTGCCCCATAATAACCGAGGAGATGACCGCAATAGCACCCACGCTCAGGTCGATGCCGGCAGTCAGAATGACAAGGCTCTGGGCTGCGGCCACGATCCCGACGATTTGCACCTGTTGCAGGATCAGCGTCATCGCGAACGGGCTGAAGAAACGCGAACCCAGCAGAAGGCCGAAGACGAGAATGGACGTCAGCAGCACGAACAGCGGGACAAGCGCGGGATTGACGTGCAGCGCGTGTTGCACCTTGGCCATGAACCCCCGGCGTTTATCCTCGAACTGGGCAACAGCCTCGACCCTGTTGCTTGCGCCTTCGTAGTTATCCGAATCCGTCGTCATGGTGCCCTCTCCCACGTCTGCCAGACGGGGCGACCGCGATGCGACCGCCCTGTCGATTCCATATCATGAAATGAGGCGATTAGCCCCAGCAGAGTTCCTTACCCTCGGCCACCGAGATGCTCTCGACGCCATCAACTGGCTGATCCGTAACCAAGGCGACACCGGTGTCGGTGAAATCCTTGCCCTCGGTCGGCTCAGGCATGGTGCCGTCGGCGGCGAAGGCGGCAATCGCCTCGATACCCATCGACGCCATCAGCAGGGGATACTGCTGCGAGGTGGCACCGATCACACCGTCTTCGATGTTGGCCACCCCGGGGCAACCGCCATCGACCGAAACGATCAGCACGTCGTTTTCCCGGCCAATGGAGCGCAGCGCCTCGTAGGCACCGGCGGCGGCGGGTTCGTTGATGGTATAGACGACGTTGATCTCGGGATCGACGGCCAACAAGTTCTCCATCGCGCGACGCCCGCCTTCCTCGTTGCCGGCGGTGACGTCGTTGCCGACGATACGGGGGTCGTCCTCGTCGCCGTTCACGTTCGGATCGGCAAGGTCGATACCGAAGCCCTGCAGGAAGCCCTGGTCGCGCAGCACGCCGACGGTGGGCTGGCTGACGGCGAGGTCGAGCATAGCGATTTTCGCGTTCGCGGCCTCATCGCCCAGCGACGCTGCGGCCCACTGGCCGATCAGCTCACCGGCCAGAAAGTTGTCGGTGGCGAATGTCGCGTCGGCGGCATCGATGGGATCAAGCGGTGTGTCCAGCGCGATAACCAACAGACCGGCGTCGCGGGCCTGGCTTACGGCACCGACGATGGAAGAGGTGTCGGATGCGGTGATCAGGATGCCCGATGCGCCATCAGCGATGCAGGTCTCAATGGCGGCGACCTGGGTCTCGTGGTCCCCGTCGATCTTACCCGCATAGGAGCGCAGCGTGATGTTATTCTCGGCGGCGGCAGCTTCCGCACCTTCACGCATCTTGACGAAGAACGGGTTGGTGTCCGTCTTGGTAATCAGGCACGCCGAAGTGCCATGTGCATCGGCAAGGGCCGCACCCCCCGAAAAGGCAATGGCAGCAGTGGAGCAGATAAGAAGCTTGTTCATGGTGTTCCTCCCTAGAACGTAAAACTGAACGGTCGCAGCGGCATGGCCGTGTTGGAATCGCCGTCCTGTGGGCCATTTCCTGCCAGCCTGCCGACACTGTGTCAATTAATTAATTAGGTTTCTTTACTAACTAAGGTAGCACAGCTAGATAGGATTTATGCGTCCCATTGAAGGAAGTGCATGAGCAATAGCGTCGTCAGAACAATCTCGACCGGGCTGAGCCAGAAGGGTGTGAGAAACCACAACGAAAGACTGCTTCTTTCGTTGCTCCTGCGCCATGGCTCTCTTCCTGCAAGCGATCTGTCGCGGCGTGCCGGGCTGTCGCCGCCGACGGTTTCGGCGATCCTGAAACGGCTGGAGTCGGACGGCCTTCTTGAACGCGGAGAGCCGGTGCGCGGGAAGGTCGGTAAACCGTCCCTTCCGATGCGGTTGTCCCCGGATGGGGCCCTGTCCTGGGGCCTCAAAATCGGGCGCCGCTCAGCGGAATTGGTGCTGATCGACCTGAGCGGAGAGACCCGCGCCTCTAGGGTCGTGACCTATACAAGACCAGACCCCGGCGAAGTGTTCGCCTTTCTCGACAACGCCACATCGGCGATTTCGGCCGGCCTGACGTCGGCTCAACTGTCACGGATCTGCGGCATTGGCGTCGCCGCCCCCTTCGAGCTGCAGGACGACCGGGAGACAGTCCGCAGCGGCGGCCCGTTCAAAACCTGGTCTGGCATCGACATTGTCCGGCGGGCCAGCGCACTTACCGGGTTGCCCGCCTCGATCGCGAACGACGCCACCGCAGCCTGTCAGGCGGAACAGGTATTCGGGCGCGGCAAGGAGTTTCGAGACTACGCCTACTTCTTCGTCGGGGCCTATGTCGGCGGCGGTGTGGTTCTCAATCACTCGGTCTACGAGGGGCGATTGGGCAATGCAGGCGCGCTTGGCTCACTCCCGACCATGGGACCGAATGGAGAAAGCCTTCAACTGGTCGACACCGCCTCAATCCATCTTCTGGAAAAGCGATTACGCGAATCCGACATCAGCCCGTCTGCCCTTTGGGCGCAGCCCCAAGATTGGAGCAACATTTCCCGCCATGTCGATACCTGGCTGGGTCAGATCGCGCAGGAGTTGGCCCGCGCCTGCCTATCGATCTGCGCCGTGATCGATTTCGAGGCGATCCTGATCGACGGAGCATTCCCGTCAGAGATCCGCATCGAATTGGCCGATCGGATTCGTCGCTATCTGGCCAATCAGGACACGCGCGGCCTGATTCCGCCCCGGATCGAAGTCGGCACAATCGGCCTTGGCGCGCGGGCGGTCGGTGCCGCCAGCGGGCCCATTTCATCGCAGTTCCTTCTGGACATGAACTCGGGTCTGGCCGCGGGCTGACACCGCGCTCAATGCGCAAAGGCACCACGCCCCGCAAGATCGCTCTGGACGGATCATCGCGGCTGTGCCCCCTTGGTGCGATGACTAAAAACCGCCTCCCATATGTCCTGGCCGCCGCGATGGTCTTGGCGTCCGCCGCATGGCTTCTGTGGATCGGGCGTGCGCCCATCTGCGAGTGTGGTTACGTCAAACTCTGGCACGGCACGGTTGTCAGCTCCGAGAACTCCCAACACCTCAGTGACTGGTATACGCCGTCGCACGTCATCCACGGCTTTGTGTTTTTCGGCCTGCTCTGGATGGTTATGCCGCAGCTTTCCTTTGGTTGGCGAATGGCCATCGCGACGGCGGTGGAGGCCCTATGGGAACTGGTAGAGAATTCTGACGCAGTCATCGAACGCTACCGCGCGGTGACGATCTCACTCGATTACTACGGGGACAGCGTCCTTAACGCGGTGGCCGATATCGGGGCAATGATGGTCGGATTCTGGCTGGCATCGAAACTGCCGGTCTGGGCAACCGTCGCTCTTATCCTCCTGTTTGAGGCAACGACGGTCCTGATCATCCGCGACGGGCTGGCGTTGAACATCCTGATGCTGCTCTATCCGCTCGACGCCGTGGCCGAGTGGCAGGCTGGACGCTGATCCGCCCCCTACAGCAGCTTGTCGATCTCCGCCCGCGTCGGCATGGACGCCGCAGCACCGGGCCGTGTCACCGACAGACCAGCACAGGCGCATCCGAACCGCGCCGCCGCGACTGGGTCCATCCCCTCGGCCAGGCCGGTCGCAAATGCCCCGTTGAAGGCGTCACCCGCGCCCGTCGTCTCGACCACCGGGCCCGCCGTGATCGCCGGGACCGGCACTGACCGGTCACGGTCATGATAGAGTACGCCCTGCGCACCCAAGGTCACGATCACCGCCTTGGCGACCCCCATAGCCAAGAGCGCATCCGCCGCTGCGCGGGCTGATGTCAAATCGCGCACTGCAATCCCGGAAAGGGCCTCGGCCTCGGTCTCATTCGGGGTGATGTAGTCGCATAGGGACAGCATCCCCTCAGGCAGTTCTGCCGCCGGAGCCGGATTCAGGATTGTCGCCGCCCCCCCCTCCCGTGCGATCTCCAGCCCGCGCATCGCAGCGTCCATCGGCTGTTCCAACTGGGTGATGAACACCGAGGCACCGCCGATCACGTCGGCCCGCGCCTCCACATCCGCGGGGGTGATGCCGCCAGCGGCACCGGGGACCACGATGATGGCGTTGTCGCCCGACCCGGCCTCGATGAAGATCATCGCGGCCCCCGTCGCCTCGTCCGAGTCGATGACCGCAGGCGTGACGCCCGCCTCAGCCCAGACCTTGCGCGCCATGTCACCGAACGCATCGCGCCCGATCCGCGCGACGAAATGCGCCTCCCCCCCCGCGCGACCCGCCGCAACTGCCTGATTCGAGCCTTTGCCCCCCGGCCCGAGGGTGAAGGAGTTGCCCAGGATCGTCTCACCCATCCGGGGTTGACGGTCGGCGTTGAAGGTTGTGTCGGCGACAAAAACGCCAAGGATCGCAACGTGCCCCATTACCCAGCCCTCCCATCCGGGCCAACGATGCCCTTGCGAAGCATGACGTTGCCATAGGGGCGGCGCTCCCCCGTCTGGATCAGAACATAGGCCTGTTTCGCGAGCTCGTAGAACGCAAATCGCTCAACCGCCGGGATCCGGCGCGTCTCACCCACTGCCGACAGGGCATCCTGCGCGTCAACATGCACTTGAGGCACCGCCTCTGCATGCCCGACCACGGCCATGGTCGCGGCGAAGTCGTCGACAAACGTGTCCAGCGGGAACACGGACAGGATCGCGTCCATCGCGGCGCGCGTGTCGATATTCTCCATCAAAAGCGATCTGCCATAGACCGTACCACGGCCCAGGCTGTCCGCCGGAAAATTCGTGTCCACCAGCACCAGCGTATCGCCGTGCCCCATCGCACGCAGCGCATGCAGCACGTCGGCGTTCAGGGCCGGGTGCAATCCGATCAACATCTCATTCCCCCTTCATCACGAGTGCCACGGCATCCGCCATGGCCAGCCCGAGTGTCGCCTGCGCCGCCGCGTCCATATGCACACCGTCCATGATGTCGACATGTGCGACGCGGCCTGCATCGAAAAAGGCACACCCAAGCCGCGCCGCTTCGTCCCGCAAGGCGGGCGCGATGGCGCGGGACCGGGCCCGCCCGCCCTGGAACATCTCGGCCAGGACGCCCGACTCCTCGACGGGCACCGGGGCCACGAGCATGACACGCGGCGCGTCACCGCCCGGCCCCGCGTTGGACGCCTGAACCACCTGCGCCAGTTTGCCGACGCCTGCGGCAATATCCCAACCCCGCAGCCCGAACCGCGCCTTGCAGTCATTCGTGCCCAGCATGATGATCACCAGCTCAAGCGGGCGGTGACTCTCAAGGATCGCGGGCAGTGCCCGCATCCCGTTCTTGAACGCCCCGTCTATCGGGTCGTCGTGCACCGTTGTTCGTCCCGGATGCCCCTCGGAAACGACCTCAAGTTCCAGCGCCTGCGCCATGACATCGGGCCAGCGCGCGGATTTCGGATGGCGGTCAACGCCCCCCAGCTTCGCAAGCGGCATCGTCCCGTGGCTGTTGCTGTCGCCGAAAACCAGTATCGTCATCCCGTTCCCCCTTCGTGGCACGCTAGCCGTGGCCTCTCTGCTCCGCAATCCATGCCGAAATCTGCCGCGCCACGCGTCGCGCCACCGTAGACGATCCGAGCACTGTCACCTGCATGCCCTGGTTAAGCTGGACACGGGACCCGACCTCCTCCAACCGACCCTCGGCCAAAAAGGACTCCACCAAGGACAGTCGCGCCATCAGTACGCCGCGTCCCGACAGCGCATCCTCGACCGCAAGCGCATAGAGCGAGTGCACCGCACCGGCTCCGCGTCCGGGCAGAGCCTCGCCCGGCAGAGCGCGCTGCCAGACGGTCCAGTCTCCGGCCCAGGTTGCATCCGACAGGCGCGGAAGGTCCGTTCGCCCCGACGGTGCGACCGGAACCAGCACATCGCGCCCGCCGGGGCCGAAGAACAGAGCGATGTCCGCCGTCTCCCGCCGGGTCGTGGGCGCGGCCTCCATAGCGGTGATCGACACGGCCAGGCCGGGCATCGCCGCCTCCAGCGCGGCCAGGCGCGGCCGTAACCAAAGTTGGGCGACCGATGGCAATGTCGCGATGGTCAGGGAGAGCGGGGCCGCCTCCTGACGCAGGGCGGTCTGCGCGGAATCCATTGCATCGAAGGCGGCGGTAAGGCTCGGCAGAACCCTCGTGCCGGCCTCGGTCAGGCGCACGCCCCTGACTTCGCGGGTAAACAGGCTCAGCCCCAGTCGCGCTTCCAACCCCTTGATCTGCGCGGTGATCGCGGCGGGCGTGACACCCAGTTCCGCCGCCGCCGGGGCAAATCCACCCAGACGCGCGGCAGACTCCAGCGCCCGCAGCGCCGTCATCGGCAGGTCGGGCGCGCGAGCGGGACGAACGGCCATGATACACCTTCAGATTTCCTGACCCTCAGTTTCATGAAACCTGAATTGACCGCAAGCCCGCGCCGGCGCGACAAGACCACCAAAGGAGATACGCATGACCGACCTCGCCCCCCGCCCCTGGCTCAGCGACGCTGTGCAGAAGAGGATCGATGCGATCCCGCTGGGCCGCGACCCCAGCGCACGGATCGAGGCGCTGGCCCACGCCGCCACTGTCACCCACGACACCGCGTTCAACCTGAACCCCGCGACCAACGTGATGAACCCGCGGGCCGAGGCGCTGTTATCGTCAGGGATCGGCGCGCGACCCTCGCTTGGCTATCCGGGCGACAAGTACGAGATGGGCCTGTCCGAGATCGAGGAGATCGAAACGATCACCCACCGGCTGGCCTGTGCCGTGTTCGACGCGACCCATGCCGAGGCGCGGGTCCCGTCCGGTGCCATCGCCAACCTGATGGTCTTCATGGCACTGGCCAAGCCGGGCGACGCTGTGATCGTTCCGCCAGCAAGCATCGGTGGCCATGTCACGCACCACGGGGCGGGCTGTGCGGGACTCTACGGGCTGAACATCTTCGAGGCGCCGGTCGACGCGGACGGCTACACCGTCGACGTCGATAGCCTGCGCGATCTGGCCAAACGGGTGCGCCCCCGGATCATCACGTTGGGCCAGTCGCTCAACCTTTTCCCGCACCCTGTCGAGGAGGTGCGCCGGATCGCCGATGCCGTCGGCGCGCACCTGATGTTCGATGCGGCGCATCTGTGCGGGATGATCGCGGGGCGCAAGTGGGAAAACCCGTTGACGCTGGGTGCGCACGTAATGACCATGAGTACTTACAAATCACTGGGCGGTCCGGCGGGCGGGTTGATTGTCACGAATGACGCGGACGTTGCGCGGCGGGTTGAAGCCGTGGTCTTCCCCGGTCTGACCGCCAATTTCGACGCCGGGAAAACCGCCGCCCTTGGCGTAACCTTGCAGGACTGGCGCACTCATGGAGAAGACTACGCCAGCGCGATGGTAGCACTTGCCACCGCCCTGTCGGACGCGGCCACGGCAGAGGGTCTGACTGTTTATCGTGGCACCCGGAGCCATCAATTCGCCCTTGATGCGCGCGCCCTCGGTGGCGGGCAGGCCGCTGCGCGGCGGCTTGAACGCGCGGGCTTCCTGACCTGCGGTATCGGCCTTCCCCTGCCCGAAATTTCGGGCGACCTGAACGGACTGCGACTGGGCACGCCCGAACTGACGCGGCGCGGCGTGACACCGGCGGACGCGCCTGCGATGATGTCGCTCTTCGCGCGCGCCCTGCGGGAGGAGCCGGAGAAGATCCGGCCCGAAGTCCGGGCCCTGCGCACACGCTTCACCGAGACGCGATTCTGCGACTGACATATCGAAAGGCCCGCCATGCCCCTCAAGACACGCCACTGGGATCGACTGCAAAACAACGGCCTTACGGTCACGGAACTGGGTTTCGGCACCGCGCCGCTGGGCAATCTCTACCGCGCGATCACGGACGACGAGGCACAGGCGACGCTGCAATCTGCCTGGGATGGGGGTGTACGCTATTTCGATACGGCACCGCTCTATGGGTTCGGCCTGTCCGAAACGCGTCTCAACCGCTTCCTGCGCGACAAGCCGCGTGATGAGTACGTGCTGTCCAGCAAGGTAGGCCGCATCCTGAAGCCCGCGACCGAAGCGACCCGCGACGGCATCGGCAAGTGGTTTGAGGTGCCCGCCCGCAAGGAGGTCTACGACTACAGCTATGACGGCGTCATGCGTTCAGTCGAGTTCAGCCTGGAGCGGCTGGGCGTTGACCGGCTCGACATGCTGTTTGCCCATGACATCGACGTTCCCAATCAGGGATCGCGTCAGAACGTGAACGCCAAGGTCGATCAGTTGATGGCCGGTGGATACCACGCGCTGGAGCGGCTGCGGCTGGACGGCACGATCAAAGCCTTCGGGGCCGGTGTGAACGAATGGGAAGTCTGCGAACAGTTGCTCCAGCGCGGCGATTTCGACATCTTCCTGATGGCGGGGCGTTACACGTTGTTAGAGCAGGAGGCACTGACGTCCTTCCTGCCGCTCTGCGAGGCGCGCGGCGTCGGGATTATCACGGGTGGCCCATACAATTCGGGCATCCTCGCCACAGGGCCGGTGGATGGCAGCTACTACAACTACGATCTTGCCGGGCCTGAGGTGAAAGCCCGTGTCGGACGGATCGAAGCGATATGCCACGCCCACGGCACGCGCCTGGTCGATGCGGCGTTTCAGTTTCCGTTGCTGCACCCGGCAACGCTGTCGGTCATCCCCGGTGGCCAGAGTCGTGCGGAATCCGAAGGCAACCTGCGGGCCGCGGCCGCCGACATTCCCGCCGACCTTTGGGCGGAGTTGAAGCGCGAGGATCTGATCAGACAGGACGCGCCCGTCTGAGCGTCAGACGGAAACATCCGCAAGGATTGCGGCCCGGTCAGCCTCGCCCCGCGCCTCGTCGCGCAACACCGCCCCCCGGCGCAGGGCGACGATCCGATCGGCCAGCCCCCAGGCGAAATCGAAACGCTGCTCCACCAGAACGATGGCCATGTCACCCGCGTCGCGCAGGCCGCGAATGACGTGGCCGATCTGGTCGATGATGTTGGGCTGAATGCCTTCCGTCGGCTCATCGAGAAGCAGGACACGCGGCTTCGTCACCAGCGCGCGGGCAATGGCAAGTTGCTGCTGCTGCCCGCCCGAAAGGTCGCCGCCCCGCCGCCCGGCCATGTCGCGCAGGACCGGAAACAGGTCGAACACCTCCTCCGGGACGCGGCGCGCGTCGCGGGGTAGGCAGGCAAAGCCCGTGGCCAGGTTTTCGGCAACCGTCAGCTGCGGAAATACCTCTCGCCCTTGCGGCACATAGGCAATCCCCGCCTGCGCCCGCGCCTTGGCCCCCGGCGGCAGTGGCTTTCCGTCAAGCGTGACGGTCCCCTGCATCGGGTGTCGCCCGGCCATCGCCTTTAGGAGGGAGGTCTTACCCGTCCCGTTCAGGCCCATCACGCAGGTAATCTGGCCCCGTTTCGCCGTCAGGTCGATGCCATGCAAAATCTGACTTCCACCATAGAAAAGGGTGATGTCGCGCGCCTCAAGCATCGGTCGTCTCCGATCGCCCCAAGTAAACGTCGATGACGCGCGGATCGGCGCAAACATGGTCCAGCGACCCTTCGGCCAGCGCGTGCCCCTCGTGCAGGACGGTCACGCGGCAGTTCAGGCGGCGCACGAACTCCATATCATGCTCGATCACCACAACGGCGCGGGTCTTGGCCGCTTCGACCAGCATTTCGGTCGTCCGCTCCCGCTCCGCGCTCGTCATACCAGCGGCGGGTTCATCGACCAGCAGCAGGCGCGGCTCTTGTGCCAGCAACATCCCGATTTCCAGCCATTGCTTCTGCCCATGGGACAGGATCCCGGCGGGGGTGCCCATCCGATCCTCCAGGCCCACACGTGCCGCCGCTTCACGCGCTGCTGCACGCGCGTCGACCCGCCGGAACAGGACCGCGAACGGTGATCGGGGCGCGGCCAGTGCCATCGTCAGATTTTCGCCCACGGTCTGATCCTCGAAAACGGTGGGTTTCTGGAACTTGCGCCCGATGCCCGCCCGCGCGATCTGCGCCTCGGACATCTTGGTGAGGTCGCGGGACAATTCTCCGTATCGGATGGAACCCGTGTCCGGGCGGATCTTGCCGGTCACCAGGTCCATGAAGGTCGTCTTGCCGGCACCGTTCGGGCCAATAATGGCGCGCAATTCGGGCTCGTTCACGGAAAAGCTCAGGTTGTCGATGGCCTTGAAGCTGTCGAAGCTCTTGGAGACGCCGGAGACTTCCAGAAGCGCGCTCATATCGTTTCCTCCTCGGCGCGCAACGCGCCTTGGTCGGGGCCCAGGTCACCCTGCCGCTTCGACGCGCGCCGTTCGGTCCACAAATCGACCAAACCGCCCAAACCTTTGGGTGCGAACAGCGTGACCGCCACGAAGGACAGGCCCAGCAACACCAGCCACCAATCGGTCCACTTGATCTCGTAGAAGCCCAGATCGATGTCAGGTGCGCCACCGCCGGTAAACCAGCTGGACGCGAGCGACACGACCGCAGCACCGATCACCGCGCCGTACAGCCGTCCGCGCCCGCCTATGGCGACCCAGACCGCCAAGTAGATCGACGCGATGGGCGCGATTTCTGCGGGGTTCACGATGCCGGCCTGCGGGTAATACAACGCCCCGGCGGTCCCGCAGGCCATGGCCGTGCCGGTGAAAATGGCGAGCTTGTAGCGCTCAACCTCGTAGCCAAGAAACCGCACCCGCGCCTCGTCGTCGCGAATGCCGCGCAGAACCGAGCCGAAGCGCCCCGAGACCGTCCAGGCCGCGACAAGGTAGGCCAACCCCAACGCGATGGCCGAGGCCCAGAGGAACCACAACGACAGAACCGATTGCGGCACCTCCGTCAGGCCCGGAATGTTCTGCAACCCCGACAGGCCGTTATTGCCGCGCAGGCCGTTGTCGTTCTGGAACAGCCAAAGTGACAGCGCCAAGGTGCCCGCCTGCGTCAGGATCGACAGGTACACGCCAACGACCCGGCTGCGAAACGCCAGCCAGCCGAAGATCAGCGCGATGAGACCCGGCACCAGCACCGCGAACGCCAGTTGCAGCGGCAATGAGCCGGCAAACGCCCAAAGCCATGGCACCTCCGAGGAGCCGACGACGCCGAATATCTGCGAGCCGATGGCCTCCTCGATTTCCAACGGGGTCGCGGGCAGCGGAGCGCGGGCCAGCGTGTCGAGCACGATCGCCTCCGTCCTGTCCCACATCAACCACATGCCGATGGCATAGCCGCCGATGCCGAAGAAGGCGAAGTGCCCAAGCGACAGGATGCCGGTGAATCCCCAGACGAGATCCATGGCGAGCGCGGCAATGCACAGGCACAGCGTCTTGCCCAGCAGCTTCACAAAGGAGGTCGAGACCAGCCCCGCCTGCGCCAGAAGCGTGGCGATCACGGTGACGAGCGACAGCGCGCACAGAAAGATCAGCACGTCGGTCCGGCGGAGAAGAGAAGATCTCACTGCACGAACCTCCCCTTCTGGGCGACGATGCCGCGGGGTCGGAACTGAATAAATAGGATGATGAACACGATCATGTAGGTCTGCGCCGCCAACGTGTTCGAGGGGTTCAGCCACTCGATCCCCTTTTGCAGGCCACCGATCAGCCCAGCCCCCGCAAGCGTGCCGAAAACCGACCCGACGCCACCGACCACGACCGTCATGAAGCTTTGAACGATGTAGCCCGCACCCATCTCGCTGGTGACCTGTGCGAACAGGCCGATCGCGACCCCTGCGACACCGGCGATGCCAGAGCCGAGCGCGAAGGTCGCCATGCCCACCCGGTCCGGATCAATGCCAAGCGATGCGGCCATGCCCGGATTCTGCGTAACCGCCCGCACCTCAAGTCCAAGCCGCGTGCGGCGGAGGATGAAGACCAGCAGCGCGAGGAAGAGTGCGGCCAGCACAAAGATCGCGATGCGGATATAGCTGATGCCGACCACGTCGTTGAGAACCCAGGCACCGGCCAGCCAATCGGGCGACGTCAGGGGAACGGCCTGTGTGCCGAAGATGTTCTTGAATATCTGTTGCAGAGCGACCGAAATGCCAAATGTCGCCAGCAGCGTCTCAAGCGGGCGGTGCGCCAGGTGCCGGATGACCAGCCGCTCCAACACGACGCCCGCAACCCCCGCGACGACGAACGCAAGCGGCAATGCAATGACGAGCGACAGCGTGTAGTCGGGAACAATCTGCTGCACGACATAGCCGGTGTAGGCCCCGATCATTATGAACTCGCCGTGGGCCATGTTGATGACGCCCATCACACCGAACGTGATGGCAAGGCCGATCGCGGCAAGAAAGTAGATCGACGCGAGCGAGACGGCATCGATTGTCAGATCCGCAACTTCCGCACGGGCGACGCGGGCATCGACCTGGGACAGCGCCGTCGCTGCGGCGGCGGTGATTGCGGGATCGGGCTCGTCGAACACCTCGGTGATCGGGTTCGCCGCCAACAGGGTTTCGACCGCGTCGACCGGCGGGCGAGGCGGGGCAAGAGCCGCATCCGCAAGTGCGGAATAAGCCGTCCAACGCGCCTCTTCCGTGTTCAGGTCGGCCACCGCTACGCCAGCGACGGTACCGCCGTCGATGTTGGCAACCAGCGCCGCATCCCGCTGCGTGCGGGTGACATTGTCAGGGACGATATCCTCGTCCGCCAGCAGATCCAGCGCCGCTTCGGCCGTGATATCCTTGCCGATTTCCAGAACACGGGCGACATTCGCGCCCTCGGGCGGCGTCCCGACCAGCGTATCAGTCGTCAGCACGGAATTGAGGGCCCCGCGCGCTTCCAGTGACAATTGGTCTGCCATCCAATCGATGGCCAACAGGCGGGCGGCCTGATCGGAGCCGAAGCGTATGGTGATCAGGCGGTCCAGGGCTTCCTTGCGATTGCGGATGGCCCGGTCTTCCTCACCTTCGATGGAGGCACGCAACGGTGCCAGCAGGTCGGGGGTCGGGTTACGCGACAGCGCGTCAAGCGCGGCGCGGCGACGATCCGGGTCGGGGTCACTCAACTGGAACTGCACCAGCGTAGTTGCAATCAGTTTACGCACCCCCGCATTGGGCTTGAGCTCAGTCGCGTCACGCCGCCCGACAGTCCCTGCCTCCGCTCCATCCTCGACGGAGCGCAGATTGTATACGTCGCCTTCCCGGTCTCCGTAAAAGAACAATCCGTCCTCGTCCCGCTGGACCACGCCCTTATCGGCCCAGGCCTCAAGGAAGGTGGTCATCGCGGGCAGTCCGCCGGCGGCAAGATCATCCAAAACTGGCTGAATCGTGCGCCGTGATGGCTTAGCGATATCGGCGGCATGGGTCTGCAGGAGCGTCTGCATGGGGCCATCCTGCGCCTGCGCCAGCGTGGGAAGCACGACCGAAATCGCGAGCAGAAGAAGGCGGAGGAAGTTCATGGCAGACCCGTGGTATTCAAATGCATCCCGGCCCGGAGATTATCCGGGCCGGGACAGGGGTGGTCGGATCAGTAGTTCGACTTGATCTGAACGCAGGTCTCGGCCTCGGTGTCGTACATTCCGCAGCCCAGGCCCGGCCAGTCAGAGGTCAGCTTGGCGCTTTCCGGCAGGTGGTCAGTCCAGGCATCGCCCTCGACCTCGGTGGTTTGCGAGACGATATCGAACTGCCCTTCAGCGGTGATCTCACCGATCAGGACAGGCTTGGCGAGGTGGTGGTTGGGCAGCATCACGGCGGTGCCGCCGGTCAGGTTCGGGAATTCCTGCCCGTACATCGCTTCGCGCACGGCGTCGACGTCGGTCGTGCCGGCGGCTTCAACGGCGTTCACCCACATGTTGAAGCCGATATAGTGTGCCTCCATCGGGTCGTTTGTCACGCGATCCTCGCCCATCCGCTCTTTCCAGGCGGCAATGAATTCGGCGTTAGCGTCAGTTTCGGCGGACTGGAAGTAGTTCCAGGCGGCTAGGTGACCCACGAGATTGGACGTATCCAGGCCGGACAGCTCTTCCTCACCAACCGAGAAGGCCACGACCGGGATGTCATCGGCGGAGATATCGGCGGCTGCCAACTCCTTGTAGAAACCGATGTTCGCGTCACCGTTGATGGTGGAGATCACACCGACCTGGCGTCCATCTTCCGACAACTCAACCACGTCACCGACGATCGTGGCCCAATCGCTGTGACCAAAGGGCGTATAGTTGACGAAGATATCCTCTTCGGCGATTCCCTTGGACTTCAGATAGGATTCCAGGATGTTGTTCGTGGTACGCGGATAGACGTAATCGGTCCCAAGAAGGGCGAACCGCTCGACCCCCAGCTCCTCCAGGAAGTAATCAACCGCCGGAATCGCCTGCTGATTGGGAGCGGCTCCGGTGTAGAAAACGTTCTTGGAGCTTTCTTCACCCTCGTACTGCACGGGGTAGAACATCAAACCGTTGAGTTCCTCCAGCACAGGCAGCGCCGATTTGCGCGACACGGAGGTCCACGACCCGAAGATGACATCGACATCCTCGACCGTCAGCAGCTCGCGCGCTTTCTCGGCGAATAGCGGCCAGTCGGAGGCCGGATCGACCACAACGGCCTCGACTTCGCATCCCAGAAGGCCACCGGCCTCGTTCTGCTGATCGACCAGCATCTCGACGGTATCCTTCAGCGTAGTCTCGGAAATGGCCATCGTGCCCGACAGCGAGTGCAGCACACCGACCTTGACAGGGCAGTCGGCCTGCGCGTGCGCAGCCGTGGAGGCCATCAGGAGCGGCAGGCCCAAAAGCAAAGTACGATACGTCATAAATAAGATCCCCTCGTTTGACCGGGAGACGTTCGCGAGCGGGTGGCACAAGTAGCAAGCGCGGTGCCTGTTCCATTGGCATGGCGGAGTTGAATGCAATCATTTGTGGCAGCTTCCGCCTGACATGCCTGTTTATGCGCCATCCAAAAAACGGGAAATCAGGCAGCCGAATCCCCACGACATCTCGCCAAAAGGCCGGATTCCGCACGATGCGGAACGCGCGGTGCGCCTTAATGCCATCGCCTAGAACAGGTGTCAGTCGGAGACGGCTCGTCCAGCCATGAAGCCGTCCAGCGCCGCGACCTGCGCTGCGTCCATTCTCAGGCCAAGCTTGGTGCGCCGCCACAGGACGTCCTCGGCGGCACGTGCCCATTCGCGGTCCATTTGCCAGACGACCTCCGATTCCGTCAGGGTGTGACCGAAGTCCTGACCCAGATCGGCCGCACTTTTGGCTTCGCCCAAGACCTCGGCCGCCTGCGTTCCATAGGCCCGCACAAGGCGCAGCGCCCACCAATCCGTCAGGAAAGGATAGGCCACCTTCAACTTGGCGACCTCTGCCTGCTGGCCGTCCACGGGGAAATCGCCACCCGGCAGAGGCGCGTCGTGGGTCCAGGGGCCGGTGATCGTCAGATGATCCCCGATCTTGACCAGCGCGGCATTCGCCAGCTTGCGGAATGTCGTGATCTTCCCGCCGAAGATGTTGAGAACCGGCGCGCCGGTTGCATCGACCTTCAGCACATAGTCGCGCGTCGCTGCCGTCGCCGATGTCGCGCCGTCGTCGTACAGTGGCCGGACGCCCGAATAGGTCCAGACGACATCGGCATCGGTCAGATCGCGCTTGAAGTAGCCGTTTGCAAAGTCGAGCAGATAACGCTGCTCATCGGGGGTGCATACGGGCTTGGCGTGAACGTCGTGATGCTCGGCGTCGGTCGTCCCGATCAGCGTGTAGTCGTACTCATAGGGGATCGCGAAGATGATCCGCCCGTCCTTTCCCTGGAAGAAATAGCATTTGTCGTGGTCGAACAGCTTCTTGGTCACGATGTGCGAGCCGCGAACCAGCCTTACGCCCTCCTTGGCGTTCGACCGGACGACGCCTTGAATGACATCGCCGACCCATGGACCGGCCGCGTTCACCAGCATCTTGGCGCGCACGGTACCCGTGCGCTCCCCCTCTAGCGTGATCAACCATTCGTCGCCGTCGCGTTCGGCGGAAACGACGCGCGTGCGCACGGCGATGTCCGCGCCCCGGTTCGCTGCGTCGCGCGCGTTCAGCACGACAAGCCGGGAGTCTTCGACCCAGCCGTCGGAATACTCGAATGCCTTGTGGAACCTGTCTTCCAACGGCGCGCCCTCGGGGGTGCCATCCAGCGAAATGGTTTTCGTACCCGGCAGCAGCGTCGATTTGGCCAGCCCGTCATACATGGCAAGACCGGCCCGGATCAGCCAGTCGGGCCGCCGCCCCTTCAGCCACGGCATGACTGTGCCCAGTAATTTCGAAGTGGGCGTACCACCCTCGAACCGCATGTCGGGCGACAGTGGAAGAACGAAGCGAAGCGGCCAGCTGATGTGCGGCATGTTGCGGATCAGGATATCGCGCTCGCGAAGCGCCTCGCGCACCAAGCGCACTTCCCAATATTCTAGATATCGCAACCCGCCATGGAACAGCTTGGTCGAGGAGCTGGAGGTCGCACCCGCAAGGTCGCCCATCTCGGCCAGACCCACGGATAGACCCCGGCCAACCGCGTCACGCGCGATTCCGCAGCCGTTTATGCCACCACCGATGATGAACAGGTCATAGGTTTCTCGCATCGTCTCCCCCCTCGCCTTCGCTAAAGCGAACTCAATCGAACATTTAAATGTTCCTTTTTGCGCGTAGCACGATTCAGGCTAACCCGCTAGACGCCGACGCCCCATAATTCCGACCGATTGGCGCGGATCCGGTGGAGACCGAGGTACAAAGCGCGACCCTAGCGCTGCCCCAAGACACCGCCCAATGCAGCATGGCGATTTACGTCTTTATAAAGCAGATATCGAAACCGCCCCGGCCCGCCCGCATAGCAAGCCTGCGGGCAGAAGGCGCGCAGCCACATGTAATCGCCCGCCTCCACCTCCACCCAGTCACGGTTGAGCCTGTAGGCGGCCTTTCCCTCAAGAACGAACAGGCCATGCTCCATCACATGCGTCTCCTCGAAGGGGATCAGGCCGCCCGGCTCGAAGGTGACGATGGTAACGTGGCAATCGTGGCGCAGGTCGGCCGGGTCCACGAAGCGCGTGGTGGCCCAGCGGCCCTCGGTGTCGGGCATCGGGGTTGGAACGACCTCGGCTTCGTTCGTCACGAGGGGCGTGGGCTTCTCGATACCCGGTGCGCCGATCCATCGCTTGCGGATCCAGTGAAAGCGCGCGCCCTTATCGGTGGTCAGCGACCAGTCCGACCCGGCGGGAACATAGGCGTATCCGCCAGCGGCCATCGCGTGCGTTGCCCCTCCCACCGTCAGCGACAGCGTACCATCCACGACATAGAGGATCGATTGCGCCGCCGTGTCCACCTCGGGTGCATCACTTCCGCCCCCGGCCTCCAACTCCACAAGGTAGTGCGAAAACGTCTCGGAAAATCCCGACATTGGTCGCGCCAAAAGCCACATCCGCATGCCTGTCCACCCCGGCAGGAAGGACGTCACGATGTCTGTCTGACAGCCGCGCGGGATCACGGCATATGCCTCAGTAAAGACGGCGCGGCCGGTCATTAGCGCGGTTTGCGGGGGCAGCCCTCCGCCCCAGGGTTTCTCGGTCATGTCGTCCTCCAGACAATCGGGAACCAATCTTCGCGCAGCCGGTCTCCCGGCGCATGTCCGTGCCCCGGAAAGGGCGGCGAGGTGGGGCCGGGGCGTTCGACATACCGGGCATCATCGCCCACGTAGCGCAGCGAGAACGCGCGCCGCCGGCCCGTCGCCGTATTTCCCCGCGCCCCGTGCACCGTGTCGAAGGAGAACGCCACGGCATCGCCCGGCTCCATCTCCCACTCCAGCACGCGCATCCCTTCGGCGTCCGGGTCCGGCACGGGCAGGTAATCCCCGGTAAAGAATGCCTGCTCAGACAGCCAACGCGTCGGTAAAACCGGCTTTTCCCAAAGGTGCGAGCCCGCAACCAGGCGTAGCGTCGCGTCGCGCACGGGATCGAGCGGAACCCAGAAACTGACCGTTTGACGCCCGCCGACAAAGTAATAAGGCCCGTCCTGATGCCAGGGCGTCGGCCGGGCCGTGCCCGGCTCCTTCACAAGCACATGGTCGTGAAAAAGTTGCACCGTATCCGCCCCCATAAGCGCGGCGGCAGCACCGGCGACAGAGGCATCGCGGGCGGCAGCTTCGAATTCCGGGATGCGCGACCAGTTGACGTAATCGTCGAAGAACCGCCCCGCCTCGCCCGCCACCGTGTTTTCGGCAGCATGGGGGCCGGGCACGGCCATGTTCCGGGCGATCCCATCGCGAAGGGCCTCGACGTGATCGGTAAAAAGCGCGCGCAACACCACAGCCCCGTCACGGGCGAAATCGGCGGCTGTCTGGGCGGGTACGGTGGGGATACGGTCCATGCCGGATACCTGCCCGACCTGCAGACCCACGTCCAGTCTCCGGGACGCTTCCAAAGTCTTATGCTAGGTTGTAGTCCGTTGTTCGACAGTGCCCTCACGCACGAGACCGCAGTGGCCGACACAACCGCCACCAAACCCGCCGATCAACTCCGCCGCATCGCGCTTCTGCGCCTGACGATGCTGATCTGTCTGCCCCTCATCATCTTCACCGAGCCGGGCGCGCCGATCGGGGAATTCCTGCGGGACGGCTTGGAGTCGGTCGGTATACTGCTCGTCATCGCCGGAGTTCTCGGGCGGGTCTGGTCGATTCTATATATCGGCGGCCACAAGAACGCCGTCGTCATGCAAGACGGCCCCTATTCGGTCTGCCGTCATCCGCTCTATCTTGCATCGACCACGGCGGTTCTGGGCTTTGGCCTGATGCTGGGAAGCATCATCCTGACGGTTGCGCTGACCGGTGCGGTGTTCCTGATCTTGTCGGACATTGCCGCAAAGGAGGAGCGGTAACTGCGTGCGATCTTCGGACAGGCCTACGACGAATACGCGGCACGGGTTCCACGCATTCTGCCCGCCTTGGGCCGGTTCTCGACCGCTCCGACGGTCACATTCGACGTGACCACCCTGCGTCGCAACCTGCGTGATGCGCTGATCTTCCTTAGCCTGATCCCTTTCGCGGAAGGCATGGAATTCTTCAAGGAACTGGGTGCCTGGCCAACGTTTGCGCTCTGGTAGATCTGATTGCCCCAACGGAACTGGACTGACCGGTTTGATCCAGTCCAATGGAGGCGTACCTTAAAGCCAACGACGAACCGGAGGCCCATATGAAACTGACTGTGGACGGAACCGAGCGGGAGCTTGATATTGAGCCTGACATGCCGCTGCTGTGGCTTCTTCGGGACGTACTTGGCATTCACGGCCCAAAGTACGGTTGCGGCATCGCCGCCTGTGGGGCCTGCACCGTGCATCTGGATGGCCTTGCCGTGCGCGCCTGCCAGATCACCGTGGGCGAGGTCGAGGGGGCCGAGATCACCACGATTGAAGGCCTCGGCACATCGGACGCGACCCACCCGGTCCAGCAGGCTTGGATCGACGAGCAGGTCGCACAATGTGGCTACTGCCAGTCGGGTCAGATCATGCAGGCGGCCTCGTTTCTGGCGTTGAACCCCACGCCCACCGACGCGGACATTGACGCGGCGATGTCCGGCAACTTGTGCCGCTGCGCCAGCTACCCGCGCATCCGCGCCGCAATCCGCCGCGCCATTCAGGCGGAGGGGGCATAATGGCATCCTTGGGCAAAATCGCGCGCCGCACGTTCCTGATCGGCTCCGCCGCCGTCGCGGGCGGCGTCGCTTTCGGCTTCTATGCGTGGCGCAAGCCAGTGGATAACCCGCTCTTGGCCGACCTGCCTCAGGGTAGCTACACCCTGAACCCCTATGTCATCATCGACGGCGACGGCGTGACGCTGATCACGCCCCGGTCAGACGTAGGTCAGGGGGCGGTGTCGATCCAGACCCATCTTCTAGCCGAGGAGCTGGATATCGATCCGCAGGCCGTACGCACCGATTTCGGGCCAGCATCGGGGGCCTATTACAATGGCAAGGTTGCCGCCGAGGGGATGCCATTCGCCGCCTGGGACGAGAGTTTTGTCTCGCGGAGCGGCCGCGCGGCAAGCGGCCCGGCGGGCAAGTTCCTTGGCCTGAACATCACCGGCGGCTCCACCACCGTACCTGATATGTATGACCGCCTGCGTGCCGCCGGGGCCAGCGCCCGTGAGACGCTGAAGCAAGCCGCCGCCAACCGCTTCGCCCTGCCCCGCGCCGAGCTGCTCACCCGGAACGGCACGGTCATATTGCCGGACGGGGACGAGGTCTCCTACACCGATCTGGCCGCGGAAGCCGCCTTGCTTGATCCGGTCGAAAGCGCTTTACGCGCTCCGGAAGACTGGAAATGGCTGGGCAAACCGTTCCTGCGCACCGACATAGTGGCAAAATCGACCGGCACCTTCCGCTATGGCGGAGATTTGGTTCTGGACAACATGATCCATGCGACCGTCATCACGAACCCCGCGATGGGCGGGGGCGTGGTGTCAATGGATGACGCCGCTGCCCGCCAGATGCGCGGGGTCGAGGACATCGTGCCAATTACCGACGGGTTTGCCGTTCTGGCCGACAACACCTGGCGCGCGATGAAGGCCGCGCGCGCGCTCAACATCGAGTGGGGCGACCTGGACGGCCACCCCGCCACCTCGGACGAGATGTGGGAGGCCCATGCAGCCGCCTTCGCCGACGACGCGCGCGACAGCCGATTTGCCGACGACGGTGACGTGGATAACGCGCCGGGCAACCTCTTCACCGCTGAATACCGCGCGCCGTTCCTGCACCACGCGCCGTTGGAGCCGGCGAATGCCACTGTGCTCCACACGCCCGAGGAAACGCAGGTCTGGACCGCCACGCAGGTGCCTATCTTCGTACGCGATGCCGTGGCCGCGATCACCGGCCAGGACCCTGAGGCGGTCAAGGTCCACAACCAGCCGTCGGGCGGCAGCTTCGGGCATCGGCTCGATTTCCTCTGGGTCCAGCAGGCCGCCGAAATCGCCGTGCAGGTGACGGGCCGGCCCGTGCGCCTGACGCTGAGCCGTGAACAGGACATGACCCACGGATACCTGCGCCCCATGGCAATCGCGCGCGGGCGCGGCACGACCGATGCGGGCCAGGTGCGCAGTCTGGACCTGTCGATCGCGGCCCATTCTGTGACCGAAAGCCAGATCGGCCGCACGGGACTGCCCGCTGCGGGGCCCGACGTGGCCATCGTTGCAGCCGCCTGGGACGCGCCCTATGCCATCCCCGACCGGCGGATCACCGGTTACCGCGTGCCTGCCGGGGTCGGGGTATCATCCTGGCGGTCCGTCGGAGCTTCCCACAACGGGTTCTTCTTCGAGACGTTCTTGGATGAGTTGATCACCCAAGCCGGGGCCGACCCTGTGGAGGAGCGGTTGCGCCTGATCCACCATGCCCCGTCGCGCAACGTTCTGGCGACCGTGGCCGAAATGGCATCATGGACCGGGCCGCTGGGCGACGGGACAGGCAGGGGCGTCGCGTTCACCTTTGCCTTCGGCGTGCCCTGCGCACAGATCATCGAAGTTTCGGATACCCCCGCAGGCATAAAGTTGGACAAGCTCTGGATCGCGGCCGACGTGGGGCGCGTGCTCGACCCGGTGAACCTGGAGAGCCAACTGTCGGGCGGGGCACTGTTTGGTCTTGGTCACGCGATGCATGCACAGATCACATTTCGAGACCGAGCAATTCAGCAAAATAACTACCACGAATACGAGGGCATGCGACTGTGGCAGACGCCTGAAATCAAAGTGCGCGCACTGGAAACGCTTGACACGATCCGTGGAGCGGGCGAGCCGGGTTTGCCGCCCGCCGCCCCGGCACTGGCCAACGCCATCTTTGCCGCGACGGGCACCCGCCTGCGCGAAATGCCCTTTTCCAAGACAGTGACCTTCGCATGAACAGGTTGATCCTTCTGACCGCACTGACTCTCGGCGCGTCCGCTACCGCGCAGACGTTCGATCCGATCGCGGACGTCCTTTTGCATCCGCGTTGCGCCAATTGCCATGTGGGTGCCGATGGTATCCCGTTGTGGTCGACCGACACGGGCGGAACCAGGCACCACGGGTACCACGTGCAGGCCGGAGAGAGCCGAATGGGGATAGAGACGCTGCCCTGCTCCACCTGCCACAGCGAACAAAACGGGGTTCTGGAGGGCAGCGCGCCGGGGGCCGAAGGCTGGGCCCTGCCCCCACCCGAGATGCAATGGGCCACGCGCACGCCGACCGAGATCTGCGAACAACTCAAGGATCCGGAGCGCAATGGCGGGCGCACCCTTGACGAAGTCGCCGATCATATCGTCCACGATCCCTTGGTCATCTGGGGATGGGAACCGGGTCCGGGGCGGCAACCCGCGCCCGGCACGCCGGAGAAAGCAGCCGCCGCGATCCTCGCCTGGGCCGACGCAGGTGCGCCGTGCAGTTGACACCCCTTGCCCCGACGCTACCCATCCGCGCCGTCGTGTTCGACCTCGACGGCACCCTTATCGACAGCGCACCCGGCCTGCGTTTGGCCGCCTGCGCTATGCTGGCCGAGCAGAATTTGCCGCAGCCCGACCTGCCGACCGTGATCGGTTTTATTGGCAACGGCGTGCCCAAGCTGGTCGAGCGATCGCTGCTCTGGGCCGGGGTCGCGCCGGCGGCTCACCCGGATGCTGTCGCCCGCTTCATGGAACATTATGACCGATACGCGATGACCGGCACGACGGCCTATCCGGGGGCCAAAGATGGGCTGCGCGCCCTGGCCGCGCGCGGTTTGAAACTGGGGCTCTGCACCAACAAACCCGTCGCCCCGACCCGTGCGATCCTCCGGGCGATGAGCCTTGGCCCGTTCGATGCCGTTTTGGGGGGCGACAGCCTGCCGGTGCGCAAACCCGATCCAGCCCCGCTCCTGCGGGTGATCGCGGATCTGGGTGCAACGCCGGATCAGGCAATTTACGTCGGCGACTCCGTTACCGACTGGAAAACCGCGCAGGCGGCGCGGGTCGCTTACGTCCACGTCAAGGGTGGATATCAGCTGACGCCGATCGACGATTTCGCGCCTTGGGCCGAAATTGCATCTTTGAAGCAAATCGAAGAACTTTCCTGAGACCCGGCCCGACCCTTCATTTGCGCGCGAGTCACATATATGGCACACTGCCTGATACCTTGGGGGGCCAAGGAGCCGGAAATGAAAAAAACCAAAGAGCAGATTGCGGCGCTTCCACTGCGTTGGAACGATAGAGACGAAGTTGAAGTCCTGATGATCACATCCCGCGGCACGGGTCGTTGGATCGTGCCTAAGGGCTGGACCATGAAAGACGTGAAGCCATGGGCCGCCGCCGCCATCGAAGCGTTGGAGGAGGCTGGGGCCAAGGGCCACATCGCGCGAGAGGTTTTCGGCACGTACAGCTATGACAAGATTATGGACGACGGCACGCCGCTGCCTTGCCGCGTGCGTGTCTATCCGATGATCGTCGAAAAGCTGAAAAACGATTGGAAGGAAAAGGGCCAGCGCACGCGCAAGTGGTTCTCACTCGCCGAGGCGGCCAAGCTGGTCGACGAGCCGGACTTGGCCGACATGTTGTCGCAGCTGATCGTCAAGCCCAAGAAGACGCCTGTTGCCGGTCCGATGCTGCGTCGCGCCGCCTCCTGATCCAACCTTGAGACTCGCCGTCCCCGGTCGATCGTCACACAACAAAAAGCCGCGCCTGTGGGGACGCGGCAATTGTCATTTCAATCACTGAGTTTTAACGGCGACGATGCCGTTCATCGTTACGTACTGGGATCGGGATTGCATCGGGTTGCGGTGCCAACGATCCAAGGAGTTCAGACAGACGGTCCGACACCGCGTCGATCACTTTGCGCAAGCCACTCCGCTTTCCGGCCATCTCAACTCTCCTTCTTCCTACTACGTAAGGTGGAACGGCTTGCCCCGGTCTTCAAGTGAAAGATGTGAAACTCGCGACATTATGACCACGTCGGCGGGGAATTGCGCAAATTCGGAGCAATCGCTTACCCCGTGCAACCCATCACCTCGACCGCGCCGCGGCTGCCGATGACGGTGATCCGCATCTGGCTGCGGTCGATGCCGAACGACCGGTTTCCCGACTTCAACATCTGCGCGGAGGCATCGATACGACCGCCGCGCCGGGTCACCCGTGCGTCCGTCACCCAGACATCCGGGTCGGGCATCTCAAACACGACGGCTTCGGCGCGCCCCTGCGACGGCACCTCGATCTGACCTGTAATCGCGAACCCGTTGGCGATCGGGCGCAGCAGGCATCTCGCCCGCGCCTCGACCCGGCGCGGACGGTCGGCGAGCGCAGCGCGAATGCCAGGATCCTCCTGTCCGCCGATATTCAGGACTGCGGCGACATCAACCTGGGCCGGCAAGCAGATGTCGGCGCAGACACCGATATCCACGCGCCCGCGCAGTTCCGCCGGTCCATTGCCCGCCGCGATCAGAAGCGGCAGAATAAAGTCCCGGTCGTACCCGATGGACAGCGCATCGCCTTGCCGGAAAACCGACGGCGTTGGCCAGGCCGGCGTTACCGACCGGACGTTGCGCGACCCGCGCCAATCCATCTGCGGCGAAATACCGGCCGCCCCGGCACTGCGCCAATAGGTCTTCCAGCCGCGTTTCAGACTGAACCTCAAACCTGCGACATGAGTGCCGTCAGCGCGCCGCCAGCCGGGCAACACTTCGACCGAGATAACCTGGGACATATCGGTGATCTGCGCGCGCGCCATCGCCGGGGCCACGGCACCAAGCAGCACTGCAAATGTCAGGAGTCGAATGAATGTCAGCATCTTCCGGATCATTTAGGCGATGATCCTGACCAATGGAAATCACGGCTACGGCATAAGTACGGCATCAAGGGCGCGGGGCCGCCGCGCGGCGCAGCCGGTCATTGATCGCGCGACCCAGACCGGTTTCCGGTACGGGGGCCACGTCGATCCGGACCTTACCCAGCGACGCGGCCAGCGCATCAATCGCGTGAAAATGGTCAAAGAGGTTGGCCGCCGCCTCGACCATATCGCCGGTGGGAGACAGGTTCAGGTCCCCCGCGATATCGCCGAAGCCCAGCAACACCGCCGTCGGATCTGCAACCGTCACGCCCATGCGAACCGGCCGTCCCGGGGCATAGTGGGACGACAATTGCCCTGGGGCCTGAACCTTGCCCGGCGTGACATCGCGCGGCAGGGTGCGCCCCAGCAATGCCTTTATTTCTTCCGCCGCCAGCCCACCTTCGCGCAGCAGCGCCAGGGGCGTCGCCCGCAGAATCGTCGATTCCAGCCCGACCGCGCAAGGCCCGCCATCCAGCACGCCGTCGATCCGGTCGCCCAGACCGTCGACCACATGCGCCGCCCGCGTCGCCGACACGCGGCCAGATGGATTGGCCGACGGGGCCGCCACGGGCCCACCGACCGCCGCCAGCAAATCGCGCGCCAACGGGGACGCCGGTACACGCACCGCAACCGTGTCCAGACCTGCCGTCACCAGCGGCGACAACCGATGCCCCTTACGCAGGGGCAAGACCAGCGTCAGAGGGCCGGGCCAGAAATGCATCGCCAGATCGCGCGCGGCGGCGTCGAACATGGCAAATTCTTCCGCTGCCGCGATGTCCACCACGTGCACGATTAACGGGTTGAAGCTTGGTCGCCCCTTGGCCGCAAAGATGCGGGCGACTGCCTCACCGTTGGTCGCATCAGCGCCCAAACCATAGACCGTCTCGGTCGGGAAAGCCAAAAGTCCGCCCCCACGCAGGGTCTCAGCGGCCGCATCAACCTGGTGCGGGCCAAGAACCTGCACCCTGTGACGTCGTGTTTCAGTTGATGACATGCCCGTCCACGCCCTAAGTTCCGGATAACAGAAGGACCCCTACAGGTCTGGATCCTGAAATGGGAGGTTTCACATGCCCTATCGCGCACCCGTATCCGAATTGCGTTTCGTCCTCGATCACGTTGTCGGGTTCGACCGCGTCGCGGCCACCGACCGCTTTGCCGAGGCAACGCCCGACATGGTCGAAGCAATCCTGAAAGAGGCTGGCAAGATGTGCGAAGACATCCTGGCCCCTCTCAATCGCGCGGGCGACTTGAATCCCGCGACACTGGAGAACGGCGTGGTTCGCACGTCGCCCGGATTTGCCGATGGATTCGCGGCCATCGCCGAAGGCGGATGGCTGGGCATGTCGGCCGATCCGGAGCATGGCGGGATGGGCCTTCCCATCGCACTAACCATGGCAGTGAATGAAATGATGGGCTCGGCCTGCCTGTCGCTGCAGCTGAATCCCCTGATGACCCAGGGCCAGATCGAGGCGCTGGAGGCCCATGCCTCCCCCGAAATCCAGAAGACCTATATCCCCAAGCTTATCTCGGGCGAATGGTGCGGCACGATGAACCTGACCGAAGCGCAGGCCGGATCGGACGTCGGTGCCCTGCGCACCAAGGCCGAACCCAATGGCGACGGGACCTATGCAGTTACGGGTCAGAAAATCTATATCTCTTGGGGGGATAACGATTTTTCCGAGAACATCTGCCACCTCGTCCTTGCCCGCCTGCCCGACGGGACCGAAGGCACGCGCGGCATCAGCCTGTTCATGGTGCCCAAGCGCATCCCGGACGAAAACGGTACCCCCGGCGTGGCCAACACGCTGAAGGTCGTCAGCCTGGAGCACAAGCTGGGCCTGCACGGCTCCCCGACGGCGGTGATGCAGTACGATGGTGCAACCGGCTGGCTCGTGGGTGAGCCGCACAAGGGCATGGCCGCGATGTTCACCATGATGAACAATGCCCGTCTTGGTGTGGGCGTACAGGGCCTTTCCGTGGCCGAGGCCGCAATGCAGCACGCCATTGGCTATGCCATGGACCGCAAACAAGGCAAGACGCCCGGCGGCGACGGGACCATATTGGAGCACGCCGACGTGCGCCGTATGGTGCTGGGCATGAAGGCCGACACCTTTGCTGTCCGGGCCATTGCGCTTGATTGTGCCGTGGCGCTCGATATGGCCAAGGCGACCGGAGACGCAGCCTGGAAGGCGCGTGGTGCATTCCTGACGCCCATTGCCAAAGCGTTCGGCACCGACACCGGCATCAAGGTCGCCGGCGACGGAATCCAGGTGCACGGCGGCATGGGCTTCGTGGAGGAGACAGGTGCCGCGCAATACCTGCGCGACGTCCGTGTCACCGCGATTTACGAAGGCACCAATGGCATTCAGGCGATGGACCTGGTGGGGCGCAAGTTGATGGACGGCGGTGTCGCAGCCTTCGCCCTGATCGACGAGATCGAGGGCTTCGGGAACGAAGACCTGCGCGCCGCCGCATCGCATCTTCGCACCCTGACAAAGTGGATGCTGGATCAGGACATGCAGGACCGGTTCGCCGGGGCGGTGTCTTACCTGAACGCCTTTGCCCGAATCTTGGGGGCGTATTACCACCTGAAAGCGGCGAAGGCCGATCCGACCCGCGCGCCGCTGGCGACCTATGCCGCCGGGCGCATGATCCCCGAGGCCTTGGCCGAGATGGCCAAGGCTCGGACCGGTGCCGCGGAACTTTACGCGGTTTCCACGGACGTGATCGCAGCCTAAAGCCAAGGGGGCCAGCCCCGCCGCACCCCCAGGGATATTTCCGGCAAGAGGAAGGACGGTCCGCATGAAAGATAGTGACCTGCCCGACGGAAATGTCGGACTGACCTTTCCATGGGCCGAGCCCCCCGCCGAAGGCGACGCGATCGAGGTAGCCGAAGGCGTCCTTTGGGCGCGGCTGCCCCTGCCGATGGCGCTGGACCACGTCAACGTCTTCTTTCTACGGGAGGCTGACGGCTGGGCCATGGTGGACACAGGATTCGATACCAAGCGGACCCGTGCGATTCTGGACAGGCTGCGCGCAGGGCCACTTGGCGGCTTGCCGATCACTCGGCTTCTGGTGACGCATCATCACCCCGATCACGTTGGTCTGGCTGGATGGCTGCAAGGGCAAGGCGTCGAGCTTTTGATGACGCGGACGGCCTGGCTGATGGCGCGGATGCTGACGCTGGACGAACAACCATTGCCGACACCCGAAACGTCGGAGTTCTGCCGGCAGTGGGGCATGGACCCTGAAATCCTGGCCCGGCGCGCGCAGGAACGACCTTTCAATTTTTCCGACATCGTGGCCCCCCTGCCCGTCGGTTACACCCGGATTCAGGAGGGGCAGGAGGTCACTCTGGGCGGTCGTAGCTGGCAGGTTGCGCGGGGCGACGGGCACGCGGTGGAACATGCGGTGCTGTATGAGGTGGACGGCGACCTGGTGCTGGGCGGCGACCAACTGCTGCCCGGGATTTCCCCGAACCTGGGTCTTTATCCGACCGAGGCGAACGCCGACCCCATCGGCGACTGGCTGGCCGCATGCGACCGGCTCTCCCCGCTGGCACGGCCCGGCCACCTGGTCCTGCCCGGGCACAAACTGCCATATCGCGGGCTGCCGTCACGCATGGCCAGTCTGCGACAGAACCACGTCACCGCGCTGGATCGTCTGCACGCCCATCTGGCGGAGCCACGAACCGGCGGCGAGTGTTTTGCCCCGCTTTTCAAGCGCACGATCGGCGAGAGCCTTTATGGCCTGGCCTTCTTCGAGGCCATCGCCCATCTGCAACATTTGCACCTGACGGGGCGCGCGCGGCGCACAACACGGGACGACGGCGTCTGGATATGGCACGCGATCTGACGCGTTGTTGAGTTGTGCTGAACGGCTTCTGACCCCATGGTATGCGTTATGAACGAACCCAACACGACCGCTGATGCCATGGAGGCCGCCGCCCTGCACCGCTGCGCCGACTTGCGCGCCGACGGGCGCGACCATGCTGTGCCGGTGCCTGCCTCCGTAAGCCGCAACAAAGATAAGAGCCCGGCTGAATGGGCGTTCCAGCGCGTGATCCTTCAATTGAAAGCTTTTGAAGACAGCCTTGATGATGATCACGTAACGGGTATGGGCTTTGCCGGCGGTCCGTCCGGTGTTCTGCGCATTCAGGGCATCGGCTTCAGCGCGCCCGATCTGGTCACGTTTTCGGGTACGAACGAAAATGGCGAGGCAATGCAGGCGATCCAGCACGTGAGCCAACTGAACGTCATGCTCCGCGCCGTTGCAAAGTCCCCCAGTCAGGAGGTGGCCGAGCGCATCGGATTTCGACTGGCCCGCGCGTTGGAGGCCGCAGATGCGCCCAAGGCCGAACCACGCGACGATAACTTACCCGTAAATGAGGCGAACACGGCATCGTGACACCGCCCCGCGCATCCGCTAAACGGGCATCGATCATTCTATTCGACCAAAGGAACGCTACATGGCCGAGGAACATAAGCCCGGAAGCATGGACACGACTGAGCAGGAAAAGACATTTGCCGGCTTCATGACTTTCACCAAATGGACCGTGATCGCGATCATCGGCCTCCTGATCTTCCTGGCTATCTTCCGGACCTGATCGCCATGGTTCGCGCAATTGCCCTGATGCTCCTGTTGCCGCTGCTGGCGGCCTGCGGGGCGGACAACGTCTATGCGCCGTTGGCGGAAGTGGACCGGCGCGCATATCGGGCCGATGGGCCAACGACGCTAACGTTGCTGACGGCGATCAACAATCGCTCGGGCGCGGGGGGGCATTCCGCGTTGATGATTTCCGGAAGCCAGCGGGTGATCTTTGATCCTGCCGGAACCTGGCACCACCCGACCGCGCCTGAACGTGGTGACGTGATCTTTGGCATCACGCCGACCATGCTTGAGTTCTACATCGATTATCACGCGCGCCCGACCTATCACATGGTCAGCCAGGAGATCGTGGTTTCGCCGGACGTGGCCGAGCAGGCGCTACAGATGGTCCAGTCACATGGTCCCGCAAGCAAGGCGACCTGCGGGCAGGTCGTCTCGGGCATCTTGCGGGATCTTGGCTTTAACCAAGTCAATCGCCGCTGGTATCCAGACAAGATCATGCGGGATTTCTCAGCCGTCCCGGGCGTGCGTGAAGAAAAAGTCTTCGACGATACCGTCGACCCCCATTCGCCCGAGCGACCGGCGGTGGCGCGAATCACCGACGACGGTTTCGAGACGACTCAGGGATAAACGGCGTCCCGCATCGCCTTGGCACGAGCACGCATTCAGAGCCATGATCCCAGCCAATGGATGCAGGTTTTCCAAAGCCATTCATCCGCGTTCCGATCAACATCGAAACGATTTTTCATCTGCGGCGCGACCGTGTTTTGATCATCCTGCCGCTGCAAGACGGACTGCAGCCGACGAAACCACCCCACGGCTGATCGACCGATCGAACAGGCACCGGCGCGCTGCGATTGCAGGCCGCAGAATGAAAAACCCCCGGACGCTTGCGGCATCCGGGGGTCTATTCTGCGGCTTGGCAGTGGGGCGACTTACATCATCCCTTCGCGCTGAGCCTTCTTGCGAGCGAGCTTACGAGCACGGCGGACGGCCTCGGCCTTCTGGCGTGCTTTCTTCTCGGAGGGCTTCTCGAAATGTTGCTTGAGCTTCATTTCACGGAAGACACCCTCGCGCTGCAACTTCTTCTTCAGAGCCCGGAGGGCCTGATCGACGTTGTTATCGCGAACGCTAACCTGCATGTGGTTTTCACCACCTTTCTAAGTTTGAGTGGGTCGGATAAATCCGTGCAGGAGATGGTCATATAGGAGCGTGGCCCTATGTTGTCCAGCACCCGCTGAGACCCCAACACGGAGCGCGACATGAACGACCTGAAAGACCGCTTGCTGGACGCCGCGCTGCCCCACGTGGCTTTTGACGGATGGTCCGAAGCCACTTTCCGCGCCGCGATTGAAGATGCGCAGGTCACGCCCGCGCAGGGCCGCGCCGCTTGCCCGCGCGGTGCGCTGGACCTCGCCTTCGCCTTTCATTCGCGGGGCGACGACAGGATGGTCGCACAGATTCGCGGACAGGACCTGTCGGAGATGCGGTTCCGCGACCGGGTGGCTCATGCCGTGCGCACCCGGATCGAAATCGCCAGCGAGAACCGCGAGGCCGTTCGGCGAGGCGTGACGCTTTTTGCGCTGCCGATGCACGCCGCCGACGGGTTGCGTGCGCTTTGGGGGACATCCGACGCTATCTGGGATGTGCTTGGCGACACCTCGGACGACGTGAACTGGTACACCAAGCGCGGCACGCTGTCGGGCGTCTATTCGGCGACAGTGCTTTATTGGCTGGGCGACACCTCGGACGGCTACCGGGAGACGTGGGACTTTCTGGATCGGCGCATCGATAACGTCATGCAGATCGAGAAGGTGAAGGGCCAAGTCCGCAAGTCCCCGGTCCTGTCGCGGCTGATGGCAGGGCCGAACATGATCCTTGACCGGATCAAGGCACCTGTACGCGGCGCTCGGTCGGACTTGCCGGGTCACTGGCGCGATCCTTCCTGAGGAGACTTGCGACAAGGGCCTGACCCGCCTACCCCCTAGGCATGACCGACACACTCGCCCCCGCCGGCCCGTTTTCCGCGCCCGAGCGCGACGCCGTCTACCGCGCGATCAAGACGCGGCGTGACGTACGCAGCCAATTCTTACCCGACCCGGTTTCCGACGATGTTCTGCGTCGCCTGCTGACGGCCGCGCATCACGCACCATCTGTCGGGTTGATGCAGCCCTGGAATTTCGTCGTCATCCGCGACCCGTCCGTAAAGGCGCAGGTCGCGCAGGCCTTCAGCCGCGCCAACGAGGAAGCGGCTGCAATGTTTCCGGCCGAGAGACGCGCGCTTTACTCCTCGCTCAAGCTGCAGGGCATCGAACAGGCTCCGGTGAACCTGCTGATCACCTGCGACCGCACGCGCGACGGTGCCACCGGGCTGGGCCGGACGCATGCGCCCGACATGGACCTGCATTCGACCGTCTGCGCGGTTCAGAACCTCTGGCTTGCCGCGCGGGCCGAGGGTGTCGGGGTTGGCTGGGTAAGCATCGTCACCGACGCGGACCTGCGCGGCATCTTCGGGTTGCCCGATCATGTGGTCCCGGTGGCTTATCTTTGCATTGGCCACGTGGCGGAACTTCACACGGAACCCGAATTGCAGGTCAAGGGCTGGGCCAACCGCCTGCCGCTGGACGATCTGATATTTACGGATCGCTGGGGGCAACACTAGGCCTCGGTGATCACCGGCTTATTCCTTTTCAATGACATGTGGGGCATCAAACACAGTCGGCGCGATTGGTGTTCCATCGGTCCGGAAGGCGTGTTCGCTGTAGGTATCGACGCGCGCCGGGATGACCGTGCCCCTCTGCGCCACACCTAGAAAGATGTGCTTGGAGTTCTCGGGCGTCAGTTCGAACCAATTCGGATCATCGAATGTCCCGCCGTAGACCCCTACGGCATCGGCGAAGCGTTCAAACTGCAGGAACAGTTTTGTTCCGCAGGTGTCGCAGAAATGGACGAAAACCTCTTTCCCGCTGCCTCCCGAGACATGAGTATATGTCTTCGGTACGCCTTTCGTCAGACGGAAGGCCTGCGCCTCGAAGATCGGCTCCACCAAGTAAGCACCGCCGGTCGCACGCTGACAAAACCTGCAATGACAAAGGGTTACCTTGACAGGCTGACCCCGCGTTTCGTATCTGACGTTGCCGCACAAGCAGCCACCTTGGGCATTTTTCATCGTCGCACCTCCGGGCATCACATAGGGCACTGTTACTCCCTTGCGTGGATTGATCAAACACCTCCGAAACCAAGCGCTCCCCACGCATCGGAATGGCCGATCAAGAAGGTAGCAGGTGGTTGTTTGGGGGACCGGGGGGCTGTGTAGAGGGCGCGCAATGCGGACGAAATCGACCCCTAGTTTCTTCTATCCAACGGCACCATCTAGATCTTTGTCTTGAGCGTTGTCGGCTTGTATCTACAGACCAAAGCACTGCTACAGAAGTTTCGAGCCTTTCGCAGCGGCGTCTTGCAGCCCTTTTTCATGGGTGGGCAGACTGTCACCTGCGCAAGTCCAAGGAAGACGTTCTGACCAAAAAATATGCGCGGTTGGCTGATAGACTTCTGGAGTATCTAGAGTTGCGGCATAGAGATGGGTTTCATCGGCAAAAACCTCGGGTTCGAAGGACAAAGGGGAACCACATTCACCACAATAGCTTCGTTCAACTCGCGCTGACGAGCGATATACTTTTCGCGGGCCTGACCATTCGATTGTTTGTCGCTTGACCCCGAGCCAACTCACATAGTCTGAAGAGGCTGCACGCCTGCAATCCTCACAATGACAAAGCGCGGCCACAGAATGCTAGGTGCCGACCTCCAGTGGACTGCGCCGCAAAAGCATCGCCCTGTAAGATCGTTCATCAATTCTTCCTCTCGATGCCTGCGTAGCGTCAGATTGTGGCAGGGTAACTAGACCTGCGATCAGACGCCAACTTGAGAGCGCCGGTTGAGATGCCTAAACCGCCCACAGCCGACAGTCGTGCGGTCCTGAGCATTGGTGTTTTTGGGTCCCATGCCGCCAGTCGGAGCAGCGTCCCATAGGCGTACCGCTCCGCGCAGATCAGATCAATCAGCCGCAACCGCATGGCCCACCAGCCCACGGCCTGGAGATCCGGCTCCTTGTGGAGTTCATTTAAGCTGCCCTTCTGCACTGGCCCTTTCCCATCCCGGCCTGCTAGCTGTCTTGCATGCAGCAGGAGACCGCGATGACCCTCCCCGACACGATGCGCGCGATCGAGATATCGAGCCCCGGCGGCCCCGACGTGCTTACGGAAACGACCCGCCCCGTGCCTGTGCCCGGTCCCGGCCAGATCCTGATCGCGGTCGATCATGCAGGGGTGAACCGGCCCGACGCGTTGCAACGTGCGGGGGCCTATGACCCGCCGAAGGGGGCGAGCGACCTGCCCGGCCTCGAATGCTCGGGCACGGTCGTTGCCACCGGCCCGGGCGTGAGCCGCTGGCATGAGGGAGACAAGGTCTGCGCCCTGCTGCCAGGCGGCGGATACGCGGAATATGTGGTTACGCCCGCCGACCATGCGCTGCGCGTGCCCGAAGGCATGGAAATGGCGCAAGCTGCCGCCCTGCCCGAGACGTATTTCACCGTCTGGACCAACGTGTTCGAGCGGGGCGGTCTGAAGGGTGGCGAGCGCTTCCTCGTTCACGGCGGCACGTCGGGTATCGGGACCACGGCAATCCAACTGGCCCGTACCTTTGGCGCACGCGTCTTCGCCACGGCCGGGTCCGACGGCAAGGTAACCGTCTGCGCCGATTTGGGGGCCGAGGCGGTCAATTACCGCGACACCGACTGGGTAAAGACCATGACAGACGCGGGCGGGGCGGACCTGATCCTGGACATGGTCGGCGGCGACTACATCAACCGCAACCTGCGCGCGCTGGCCGACGATGGACGGCTGGTGCAGATCGCCTTCCTGACCGGACCCAAGGCCGAGGTAAATTTCGCACAGGTCATGGTGCGTCGCCTGACGGTGACCGGATCGACGCTGCGGCCCCAGTCAGATCTGGCCAAGGCGCGCATCGCACAATCTTTGCGGGACAGGGTCTGGCCGCTGTTGGATGCTGGGACCATCGGGCCGGTCATGGATCAGGTCTTCGATCTGGCCGACGCCGCCAAGGCCCATATGCGGATGGAAGCTGGTGATCACATCGGCAAGATCGTCCTCAGAGTGCGATGATGCCATGACCGCCTCTACGGACATTCGCCCGACCGATCCGGCGGACCTGCCCGGCCTAATGGCGCTTTATGCCCGGGCCTTCCCCGAGGAGGATCTGACGGGCACCTTAATCGCGCTACTGGCCGGTGATTGGCCGGTGATGTCGTTGGTCGCGGCCCCATCGTCGCGCATCTTCGGGCACATCCTGTTCACGCGTTGCGGGACGGGACAGGGCGACCGCGACGGGACGTTGCTCGCCCCCTTGGCGGTAGACCCTGAGCATCAGGGGCGGGGCATTGGTACCGCGCTGGTACAGGATGCCTTTTCCCGGCTGACCGCAGACGGCGTACGACAGGTGTTCGTGCTGGGCGATCCGGGCTATTATGCACGCTTCGGTTTTGCGGCGGAGGATCGCGTGGTCCCGCCCTACCCTCTGCCCTCGGAATGGGCCGCCGCCTGGCAATCCCGATGCCTGGAAGGTGCCGCCGCTCTCGGGGACGGCCCCCTACATCTGCCTGCTCCGTGGTGCGATCCGTTGCTTTGGCGACCGTGAATCAAGACTGATATCCGGGCTGGCCCACATCCGCGTCGCATGCGACGATCGGGACATGGATCTCGATGTTTCTCACCCCGCCCTTTCCGATCTGCGCGCCCGTGCCAAGCGCCGTATGCCGCATTTCGCGTTCGAATACCTAGACAGCGGGACAGGCCGCGAAATGGGGGTGCGCCAGAACCGCGCCGCATTGGACGGCGTGCAATTCCACCCTGCTATCCTTCAGGGCGAGATCGCTCCAGACCTGAGCCGCGCGACGCTGGACTATACGAACCCGGCCCCCTTCGGTGTCGCACCGATCGGCATGGCCGGCGTACTCTGGCCCGACGCCGAACGTCTGATGGCCGAGGGGGCCGCACGCCTGCGCATGCCTTACGGCCAAAGCACGGTCGCCGCCGCCACCCCCGAAGACACCGGGCCAATCGTCGGAGATCTGGGGTGGTATCAGCATTATCCCGTCAATGACCCCGAGATCCGTCGCGACATGCTGGCCCGGATCAAGGCATCCGGTTGGCGCGTGCTGGTCGTCACGGTGGATGTTCCGGGCGAGAGCCGCCGTGAACGCCAGCGGCGCGCCCACGTGTCGATGCCCCCGGTGATGACGCCCAGCATCGTCGCGTCGATCATCGCGTCGCCCGCCTGGGCGATGGGCATGGCGAAGAAGGGCAAGCCCGAAATGGTCTTCCCGAACAGCTATACAAAAGGCAGGACCGGGGCCGACGCCTTCACACATGCGGGCCGATTGATCCGGGGGTTTCCCGACTGGTCCTATATTGAAGAAATCCGCGGCGAATGGGACGGTCCTCTAGTTATCAAAGGCGTACAGGACCCCAAAGACGCAGAACGGCTGATCGGCATGGGCGTTGACGCGATCTGGGTGTCCAACCACTCGGGCCGCCAGTTCGAGGGAGGGCCCGCGGCGCTGGACGCCTTGAAGCCGGTGGCGGAGCGTGTGGCGGGGCGTGTGCCGGTCTACTATTGTTCGGGCATCGAGGGCGGCCTCGACATCCTGCGGGCGCTGGCCGTCGGGGCGGATTTCGTTTTCCTCGGTAAGGCGTGGTACTTCGCGCTCGCCGCGTTAGGGCCCAGAGGGATCGACCACCTGCACCACATCCTGACGGCGGACATGGTGGCGAACATGACCCAGATCGGGGCATCGTCGCTGGATGACTTGAAAGGGCGGCTCGTCACCAACTAGGAAACGCGGACGTCAGCGCGTCAGGGTACGACTGACCGCGTCCTGCCATCCGGCATAGCGAGTGGCGCGCTCGTCCTCGGACATCTTCGGCTCGAACCGCTTTTCCAAGGCCCACATCTCGGCAAATCCCGCCTGATCGGGATAGACGCCGGCGCGCATGCCCGCCAGCCACGCCGCACCCAAGGCCGTCGTTTCGAGCACTTCGGGCCGGTCGACCGGCGCGCCCAGGATGTCGGACAGAAACTGCATGGACCAATCGGATGCGCTCATCCCGCCATCGACCCGAAGGACGGTCTTTCCCAAGTCCCCGACATCAGCCTTCATCGCCTCCAGCAAGTCGCGCGTCTGGTATCCGACGGATTCCAGTGCCGCACGCGCGAATTCTGCCGGGCCGGAGCCACGCGTCAGGCCGAAGATCGCGCCGCGCGCGTCGGGATCCCAATGCGGCGCGCCAAGGCCAGTGAAGGCGGGCACAAGATAAAGTCGCTGTTGCGGGTCCGCCTTGTCTGCAAGCGGTTGCGTGTCGGAGGCCTGACCAATGATGCCCAGACCGTCGCGTAGCCATTGCACCACAGCCCCCGCGATGAAGATCGACCCTTCCAGCGCATAGGTCGGCTTGCCGTCCAACTGATAGGCGATCGTACCCAGAAGGCGATGGGTGGACGTGACCGGCGTATCGCCCGTATTCAGAAGCGCAAAACATCCAGTGCCATAGGTGGATTTGAGCATGCCCTTGCCGAAGCAAGCCTGCCCCACGGTCGCCGCCTGCTGGTCACCCGCGACGCCCAGAATAGGGGTTTGCCCACCCAGAAGATCGGTCGTGCCAAAGTCGGCCGCGCAGTCCAGCACTTCGGGCAGCATATCCATGGGAACGTTCAGCAGCTTGCATATCTCGGCGTCCCACCGTCCCTCGTGGATATTGTAGAGCATCGTGCGCGCCGCGTTCGTCGCATCGGTGACATGGCGCTGGCCGCCCGTCAGTTTCCAGATGAGGTAGCTGTCAACAGTCCCGAACAGCAGCTTGCCCGCCTCCGCCTTGGCGCGCGCACCATCCACGTTCTCCAGGATCCAGCGCAGCTTGGTCGAGGAGAAATAGGGATCCATCAGCAAACCGGTGCGCGCGGTGACCATTGGCTCGTGTGACTTCATCTCGCGGCAATAGGCGGCGGTGCGGCGGTCTTGCCAAACGATGGCGCGATGCACCGGCGTGCCTGTCTCGCGGTCCCAAACAACGGTCGTTTCGCGCTGGTTGGTGATCCCGATCCCCGCCACGTCGGTCGCGGTGATACCCTGCTTGTCCAGTACGGTCCGGCACGTCTGCTGAACGCTGTTCCACAGGTCGTCAACGTCGTGCTCAACCCAGCCGGAGTCCGGGAAATGCTGCGTGAATTCCTGCTGCGCTGTGGCTGCGATCTTCAGGTCCGCATCAAACAGGATTGCGCGGCTGGACGTGGTGCCTTGGTCGATAGCGAGAATATAGGTCATGTCGAAGCCTCCCTGACTTTGGCCGTTTTTGCCGGAGGACGCCGCGCGGAGCAAGGTCGGCGCGTTCGCATTGGTTCGCTTTCGTTCGGTTTCACATGCCGCAGCCCCGCATATGGCGAAAGCCACCGATTCCTGAATCGCGCCCTGACGGGGTCTTTGCCCACGCACCCCCAGAGTGTTTCCGAAACGGAGAAGGAGGGAATTGTTACAATTTCCCCCT
>NZ_FNPX01000029.1 GCF_900107415.1 Jannaschia faecimaris | reverse complement strand
CATCACCGATGTTGCTACCGGTGACTTCCACGGCTCGCACTTCCATCGTTTCCTCGTCGATCCCAATGTGTATCTTGCGCCATATCCGGCGCTTTAAGCCCCCATGCTTACGGGCATTCCATTCACCTTCACCCTCAGCTTTGATGCCGGTACTGTCAATCAGCAGGTTGATCGGACCCTTTCCGCCACGATACGGCAGGCCAACGTTCAGCGTTTGCTGGCGACGGCATAACGTGCTGAAATCAGGCACTGCCCAATCCAGCCCGGCCAGCCGCAAGAGACTTTCGACAAACCCGGTCGTCTGCCGAAGCGGCATGCCGAACAGCACCTTCAATGTCAGGCAGGTCTGTATCGCGGCATCACTGAATTGCTGTTGGCGACCGCGTTTGCCGCTCGGATTCGATGTCCACATCATTTCGGGATCGAACCAGATCGCCAACGATCCGCGTCGCTTCAGCGCGTCATTGTAGGTCGACCAGTTCGTGGTCTTGTACTTTGTAGGGGCCCAACTGCTCATGCCTTCCGGCTACCACGCTGGATTCACGAGATGAATCCCCAACAGCCTTTGTGCAACAAAGCCTCGCATACACCTTCGGCTGTAAAATGAACGTTGAATAGACGATCGGACATAGATGGTTCCCTACAACTTTGGCTATGCAAACATTTGCACCAAGGCTGGTTTTTTGAAACAGCCCCCACAAGCTTCAAAAATCCATTTTGGATATACCGTTTCTCATGATGACCATTTTAAGGTTCGCAGCTTCACCAATGCGAAATTGGCCTCAAGGTAATCCAAACGGCAGCGGACAGGATCAGGGCCTCTTGAGCGAACATCTCGACAAGAAGTTACACCTCCCATCCCGAAGAAGCGATTAGGCTGGTTTCCGACCTCGGCGCGCTCCAGAACTCGTGGTATTTTCTGTCAGAGCGGTGACGCGGGGGCCCCTGCTGCCATGGCCGCAGGCGCGCCTAAATTTTCATAGTATCTATAAATAGTACAACAATATTCTCGTTGAGCAGCACCGCGATCATAGCTCAAAGGTGAACAATCGTAGCACCTACTTGGGACTGCTTCCGATTCTCCCTTCATAAACGGGCCAACCGCTACGACCTATGCCCACACTCACCCCCTCATCGGGGGGCAGATACGTCAAATGGGGGGATTGTTGAGCACGTGAAGCACCAATATTTTCTGCAACACGAGCATCTCGCATGGAGCTTGGTGACCACACACTAGTTTTTGGAAGAATTGGGGTTCTACCATGCGCATTGCAGTCGTGACACCGTACTACAAAGAAACGAACGAGGTGCTTCAGAGGTGCCACGACAGCGTTTTGCAACAAACCATCGATTGCGATCATTTCCTTGTATCCGACGGTTTCCCCAACACTTTGGCCAAAGAGTGGGCAGTGAAGCATTTCGAACTCTCGGATGCACATGGTCACGGCGGCAACACGCCGCGCGTCATCGGAGCGATTAGCGCGTTTAATCAGGGTTATGATGCTGTTGCATTCTTGGATGCCGACAACTGGTTCAAGCCGGATCACCTGGAGAAAATGGTCGATCTACACTGTCGCACCGACGCTGCCGTATGCACGACTGGTCGATCCATGCATCGTGCTGACAGCAGCTATATGTTTGACGATGATAAAAACGATGGGCGGACACATGTGGATACCAGCTGCCTCTTCCTGACTCGCTCGGCAAAACATGTCGTCGCAAAATGGGCACTCCTGCCACCGGACCTAGGTGGTATCTGCGACACTATTTACTGGAGTTCGATACTGAGCGCTGGGCTTACCCATGCCCACCTTAATACTCCGACCGTCTGTTTTTACACAAGCTACGAGGCCGACTATCGTCGGCTTGGTGAGCCTCTGCCGGATGACGTCAAAATGCTTGCGGCAACAGATGCGCCATTTTCATGGTTTAAATCTCTTCCAATCGACGATCGCTGGCGGATGAGATCGGAATTAGGTTGGCCATCAAACTTTCGGAGTGTTTCGGCCCTGAGATTGTCTTATGTCCTTTCACGATTGAAGTCTCTATCTTCTCTCCGAGTATTTCGGTGAGGACTGTGCTTTATCCAAATCAACTACAGCCTGACGGGGACAGGCCCACAAGATTTGGGGTCGATTTGATGAGCATACTGACTTTTCGAGCTGAACAATGAAGGTATTAGTTTACGCACATAGATTGCAAATTGGCGGAACACAGGTCAACTCGATCGAGCTAGCCGCCCACATGCAGGATCATTTCGGCTACGAAATTGTGTTTTGCGCACAACCGGGCCCGATGGAAGAACTCGTCGAAGCAAAGGGGTTGAAATACACCCCCGCACCAGACGCCACTGTGCATCCGTCAATCGGACGGATGAAGACTCTTCGGGAGATTGCACACGATCAATCACCAGATTTAATTCATGCGTGGGATTGGTGGCAAGGACTTGATGCGTATCTGGCATTGTATTTGCCATCGCGCGTACCATTGATAATTACCGATATGATGATGGAAGTTACCAAAGTTCTGCCCAAAAGACTCACCACTACATTCGGGACACCACTGGTGACACAAGCTGCAAGAGATTCCGGATGGAATGATGCAACTCTACTGCTCCCTCCAGTTGATGTCGAAATTAATTCGCCTACTGCCGTAGATTCCTCCTTATTCAGAGAGAAGTATGTCGATCCCGATGCCCTTACGGTAGTAACCGTTGCCAGGTTATCAGCCTCAATGAAATTGGATGGGTTGGTTCGCTCCATATATTCTGTCGAGAAACTTGACGGGAATGTCAAATTACAATTAATTATTGTTGGCGACGGCACCGAGCGGCGTAAATTAGAGGAATTGGCGCGCCAGACCAATGAGCGATTGCAGCGCGACGCAGTTGTCCTTGCTGGTTCCATTGTCGACCCACGACCGGCCTATGCCGCGGCTGACATCGTTATCGGAATGGGAGGATCGGCCCTAAGGGGAATGGCGTTCGGAAAGCCGGTCATTGTCGTTGGGGAGCGAGGGTTTGCGAAAACGTTCCTACCTGAAAATGCGGACGCTTTTCTTTATACTGGAATGTATGGGGTTGGCCAAGGTAGTACATCTGACTGCAAGATCACTGCTGCGCTCTCCGCGCTTACAGAAGAAGACTTTGACAGAGAAGCCCTTGGCGTTTTCAGCCGCAAGTTTGTCGTTCAAAACCATTCCCTTGATGCAGTAGGTTCCGTCTTAAATGACGTTTACCAATCAGCGTGGGCAAGGAGGCTCAACCGCGCGGGCACTGCATTAGATACAGCCCGCACCACGTATCTCTATTTTAGAGAGCGTCGCTTCCGCTGGCCATCCCGGGATCCCCTGAAAACTTTAAAATCAACCGAAGCCCCTCAATCAGTGGGGTCACCATGAGCAAGGTTCGGCGTGGCGTGGTTGCCCTGGTGGCAGAAAAGTATACGTGCCAATTGATTGCCGTAATCACTCTTGCAGCGATGTCCCGAATTCTTACGCCCGCTGAAACCGGTATTTACCTGATCGCCAATACCGTGATTATGCTGTCCGAAAATCTGCGCATGTTTGGTGTGGGAATTTTTATCGTACAAGAGCATGATCTAAAGAATGAAATCGTGCGCTCAGTATTTACCATTAATCTACTTATGTCACTGACGATCGCCTTGGGTATATACCTTTCATCGGGGGCGATATCATCATATTTCGCAGAACCTGAGCTGGTACACTTGCTATCGGTGGCGGTAATAGCATTCGTCATCGCCCCCTTTGGTGGATCGATCCTTTCGCTAATGCAGCGCGATCTGCTATTTTCCAATCTTGCCGTCTTGAACGTAATTTGCGCGATCATCACCGCGATCGTAACGATCTCACTTGGAGTATTGGGTTTCGGACCGGTCAGCTATGTCTGGGGTTTCGTCGCATCAAGCGTAGCACTTGTTGCCGGAGCCATTTATTTTCGGCCGGAATTCTGGCTATTCCGTCCATCTCTATTTGAATCACGCCGTATTCTAAAATTCGGTGTGATATCTTCATCTGTAACTGTACTGAATATGGCTTACGACATGTTGCCGAGGCTCGCCTTGGGGCGGATCCTTGGGGTCGATGCCGTGGGGTTGTACGCTCGTGCGGTCACCGTTTGCCAACTCCCAGATCGTGCTCTCGTATCGGCACTGCAACCGATAGTTCTCCCGGCCATGGCCGCGCAGACCCGTGCGGGTGGGAATCTCAAGCACAGTTACCTGCGTGGCCACGCCCTTATGTCGGCGATACAGTGGCCGACGTTGATAATGCTTGCGTTGCTTGCCGATCCAGTTGTTGGAATTTTGCTGGGCGCGCAATGGGGGGAAACTGCGCCGCTCGTTCGTGTAATTGCACTCTCGACGATGGCCTTGGCTCCCGCTTTCATGACCTTTCCGCTACTTGTCAGCCTTGGCCGGATACGAGATACGCTTTGGTCAAGTCTCATCTGCCTACCGCCATCAATGCTGATTGTTATTGTCTCCGCGAACATCAGTTTGAGTGCGGTAGCATACAGCCTCCTTATAATTGCACCAATGCAGATGTACGTCGCATTAATCTTTGTACGCCGGGCAATCGATTTGTCATGGAGTGATCTGTTCGTCGCTTCGAGAAGAAGTGTCTTTCTTTCTCTCGGGACAGCTGCAGTTCCTCTAGCTTTAATACTTGTGTCCTCGAATGGGTTCGATTTGTCTTTCGGCGAAACCCTCATCGCAATTTTAGGAGGAGCTATCGGTTGGTTTTTGATGGTTATATTTACAGATCATCCGATCAAGGGAGAGGTTCTTGCTGTTCTGGAAATGATGGCTCAGACACGGTGGTGCAGAAATTTTCGCGCTAAGCTAAATTTTTGACCGGAGATTTCTTTAGATCGCCCGCTTGGCAACGAGATTGGTTGGAAAGGCGAGGTCCCTGAAGTCAATTCTGAGATTCACGTGGCTGGGTCTATTTCTTTCTTTTAGAGCACCGTCCCAAGCCACTTAACCAGTGGCCAACACATCATCATCCACAGTCATTTTCATCGCCTTGCCCAGACGGTGTTGCCGTCACCCGAGCTTATTGCGCCGAACCGATGTGTAACTTATGACGGCTACAGATCGATGCAAGCGCGCCCGGTCCATGCTTATCATTCGGCATTTGGCCGGGTCAGGCACTCGCAACTTCAAGTTGGACACGTGGGCGGCGGTTTCTAACGCCGCTTGAGTTTGACCGGCAGTTTTCCGATATTTGCACGCCGACATCTGGATTTAGGGGAATAATGCTCGAGACCGTTCGATGTATCACCAGACTACTTTGATGTGCTGTGCCGTGGAGAATCGGATAACTATTTGTTGATCCTCAATTCAATTTTTACTGAAAGGCACGTATAATTTATTAGTTTCCACCTAGTATACGATTGGATTTCCTGCCTGAGCTTAAGCCGCCAGCGGGCTATCGGTCTTTGACCCCAGTGCAATGACTTTTGACCTGCAACTACGCGGTGCCAACCTAGATGCCGCGGATGTGCGCATCCTAGCGGATGCACTGCACAGTGGGACTGGAACTTCCAAGCCTGTCCTCAGGTCTTTCAGTGCGAGCTACAATTCGGATCTGACCGACGCGGCGCGGTAGCGCTTGCCAGGGCGTTTCCGACCACAATGGCCGAATTGGGTCTTGTAGGTTGTTCAATTGGTGACGTGGGAGGCCTAGCGATCCTAGCTTGGGCCTGGACTGCCGTTGATCCGCACATGATCTGCGTCGGGGCGAATGACTTCTCGGCCAAAACGACATCAGGGCTCACCCAGTGCAGCCAAGAACACCGCCCCCTGTTGATCGTGGTTTGAACGTCGCCGGGAATTTTTCCGTCATGGCCTGCCCTGCCCGGTCGACACCTTGTTTGACGTTCTGGTGCATGACCGCCTGCGTCAAATCGACCATTTTATGGGGCCGCTCGTCATTCTTGGGCGAAGCGCATAGGCAACACTTTTCACGTGAAGACGACGCTCGCACGGGCCCATTCCGACAGTTGGTCTACTGATCCTTCGCTGAGGTACCTGTTTGCATTCACGTGTCGGTTGCATGTTATAGCATCCCGAACGGTTCAGATGAGTAGAGTTTCAGGCGGGCATCCAATCATGGAAGCCCCTCCTTTATCGATCTGAATCATAATGATACCGGGAAAAATCGAATGTCGAAGAGAAAGAAGATCGTCGTCAAGATCGGATCAAGCTTGCTGGCAAACAGTGACAAGCTGACCCTGCGTTATGCCTTCATGAATGGTTTGATGAGCGATTTGGCGCAGCTGCAAAGAGAGGGTTACGACATCATCCTGACCTCCTCCGGGTCGGTCGCCCTGGGACTGAATATGGTAGGCAAGCGCCCCGAGGATGCCGGCATACTGGACAAGCAGGCCGCCGCAGCCTGTGGTCAGCCCTTGCTCATGAATGCCTACCGGCAGGTCGCCTCTGAACATGGCATGGGCGTTGCCCAGATGCTCGTCACCGTTGGGGATATGGAGGAACGGCGGCGCTTCCTGAACATCAAGAACACCATGTTACGGCTGTTCGAGAACGATATTTTGCCGATCATCAATGAGAATGACTCCGTTGCGACACATGATTTGCGTGTGGGGGACAATGATCGCTTGTCAGCCAAGGTCGCACAGATGGTGCAAGCTGACCTGCTGGTCATCCTGACAAGTGTCGAAGGGCTTTACGACCGCGACCCTTCAGATCCCGACGCCAAATTCATTTCGGAAATCGAAGATGTATCGGAACACCTTGAGTCGACCACTGGGATCAGCGCTCTGGGCAGTGGTGGCATGTTAACCAAAATGCAGGCCGCCAACATGGCGCAGAACGCAGGCGTCGAGACCATCATCGCCGAGGGTATCATCGAACGCCCATTGTCCTCGGTGCTCAAGAACGAACGGCGCTACACACGCTGCCTTGTTACGGGTGAGACCGCTTCGCCGTTGAAGGTCTGGCTCAGCAACAGACTGCAAGTCGCCGGCACCCTCGTTATCCCCAATGCCGTGGCGGCTGCCGTGGCTGAGGGACGCTGCGGGATCAGCCGCAGCGATATCTTCTCGATCCAAGGCGATTTCACAAAGGGTGACGTGCTGCATGTCTATGACGAGGGTGGAACAGAAATCGCCCGGGGTCTGACTAACTTTTCCTCCGAAGAAACAATGTTGATGGCCCGCAACCTCGACACCCCGGTCGAGAACGTCATCGGGTACAAAACCAGGAGCGATGTAATTGCGGTCGAGAACATCTTGGTCTTGAGGGAAAACCACCTTCCTCTTGACGCGCCCGAGCATGATCCGAAATTCGTCACACCTGTCTAAGCGAGTGTAGTCGTCTGGCCGGGCCTGCCTTATGGTCCCGGCCCGGCTTCCAACACTGCACGCAGCTTCAATCATAGGTGGGTGCTATCATCATTGATTTGACCTAAGCGAAGTGCCAACCGGGCTAACAAGCAGGATAGCTCATGGCGGGGCGCGGAAATGGAGCTTGAGAGTCCGGTCGAGCTTGCGCTCCAAAACCCTCGATATCTTCTCGATAAAGATCGAGGCAAGCGCAGCGCAGCTCGGTGGAGTGCGGTGGAGTGATCAAACATTCGATCCAAACGGAGTCTCGGTACACGCTTCAATCTCGAGATGTTTCGCGGCGCGTCCATCGAAGTTTCAATCGTTAGTGATGCGGGCTGTTGGAAGAGAAGCCGCACCGCCCGAATGGGGTTCTCGGGCCGTGCGGCGGGCGTGCGCATGCGGCGGTGGAAACGGGTTCTGCGCCGTCGAACCAAACGCACACCTCATGCTCCCCTGCCCCGCACCCCTGCGGAAGATCAGCTTCTGAATCAGTCGCTGTGGCCGAGATGTCCTACCAGGGTCACGCGATACCCCTGCGCAGGTACCCACGTGGTTTCGTCGTCCCAATCGAACGGGATTAGCGCGTTGCGGGTGCCGGGGCGGACGGAAAAACCCTTTTTCGATAGGGTACTGGCGGTACGTCGGCCAGTCTTTCCGTTGGCACCCATGACAAGGATAGGTTGCGGCAACATTTCAGGACTCCTCCAGTTATGCGTACTGCAGAAGCGATGCCTTGATATGTGCTGCGGGGTATTGACCGAACAAGCCAAGCAGCCCGTTTCAGGCCTTGGCATGCCGTTCCCGGAACGCTGCCGGCGATTCATCGGCCCATCGCTTGAAGGCGCGGGTGAAGGAACTCTGTTCGGAAAATCCGGTCAGGAATGCGATCTCGGCAAAGGCGTGGTCACTTTGCACCAGAAGACCCTCCGCCAGGCGGCGGCGCGCCTTTTCAAAAACCAGCTGGAAGGACACGCCCTCGTCGGCAAGCCGCCGGTGCATGGTTCGCTCGCCCATTCCCATTTCACGCGCCACTTCCGCGGCGCGTGGTGGGCCTTCGCTCAGGCGACCCGAAACGCGCCGCAGCAGCACCTGATCGAACGACGTCGCCTGCGCCGCGGTTTCAAGTTCTTTTGCAAGGTGCGGCTCAAGGAACCGCGAAATCGCCCGGTCTCCCAAACGATTGGTGCGCTCCAATACATCGTGAGAGAGCAGGACCCCGTCCATCCGAGATTCAAAACCACGAGGCAGCCGAAGTAGGCCTCGTGCGCAGTGAGCGTGTCAGGTGCCGCGTGTCCAAAATGCACTTCGAGTGGCGCGACCGGCCCTGAAGCGACCTCGCGCATGATCGACACTGCGCTTACGAGCGAAGCCTCGTTCGACAGTCGCAGACCCAATCGGCGCGCACCATCGCGATGCAGCAGAAAGTACACATCGCTTGCATGGTCGCACACCTCGAACTCGGCCACGGACGTCAGAAGACGTGCTTAACGCTCCGCACGTTCCAATGCCCCCCTGAGCGTCGGTGCCGTCTTCCACGCCAGACCGAAGGCCCCGTAGTCGTCAACCCGCATGGACTATCCAACCCGCACAGGAAAGCCGGTTGCATCGTCAAGCGCGTGCGCGATCGTCTCAAGCAAGCGGTAATAGTCCTCATCCGGAACCATGCGGGCCACGCCGGGCATCTCATCCGGGGAAAGGCACACGATGGACAGGAGTGCCGCGCGGTCGAGGTCATCCCCGTCGGCATCGATGACCTTGCCCGCGTAAAGCGCTGTGATGGCTCCCATCAGAACCCCACCCCCGAGTTTCTTGCCTCATCTCCGCAATGTTTCCGGTACTTTCGACCGAAGTATCGATTTAACGCCCTTGCATGAATGAACATGGAACCGCCAGGCAAGTCCAATGTGCCCTCGTGTGGAGATCGCCGTGGCCGAAGACTTTCAGTGAGATTCCGTCGGTCGCGCAAGGTTAGACGAGTGCCGATCGGCACCGAGACGACTCCCACGGGGGCAATTGATGCCAGATCGTCGCGCATCTGGTCGACCGAGCCTTTCTTTGCGACCGGTCATGCACCGCCAGTCTGCCTCCTGCCCCCTCGGTCTGAAGGCTCTGCCAGCGAAATCCATGCCTGTCCAAGGGGCAAAGGTAAGAGGCTCGCGCCCCCAGCAAGCAAAAGCCCGGCCCCACCTGGGCTCGGCAGACCCAGGAGATCGGCCAGCTGCGGAATCCAAAGCGCAAGACCGATCAGCCCCAAACAGAATGCGATTGCCCCCCAGACGTATCCGTTCCGCGTGACCTCATTACGCAACATTCCAGAATCGGGGTCCCTCACGTTGAACACGTTCCAAAGCTGCGCCAGTGCAAGCGTCAGAAAGGCCACCGTAACAGCTTGGCCGGTTTCGAGACCAAGCCAGAAGAGCGCGCAGGCGAACGCGCCGAGCGTGGCAATGGTGATGAAAGCTCCGAGAACACCAATCAGGACCCAACGCCGGCGATTGATGATGGCTTCTGCAGGGTTGCGCGGTGGTTTTGTCATCACGTTTTCATCGCCTTTCCCAAGCCCGAGCGCGAAGGCGGGAAAAATATCCGTGACAAGGTTCAGAAACAGTATTTGCAGCGGCAGAAGCGGCGTGGGCAGCCCCGCCCCAACCGCCAAGCCTACGACCAGAACTTCACTGACATTGCACGACATGAGGTACAGAACGAACTTACGAATGTTGTCGAAGATCACCCGACCCTGTCGCATGGCCGCAATGATGGTCGCGAAGGCGTCATCTTGCAAAACCATATCGGCCGCTTCCTGTGCGACCTGTGTACCACGTTGGCCCATCGCGATGCCAATATCGGCCTTCTTCAACGCGGGCGCATCATTCACGCCATCACCGGTCATGGCGACGATATGGCCCGCCGCCTGGAACAAGGACACAAGGGTGAGTTTCGCCTCGGGCGACACGCGCGCGAAAACGTCCGCCTTCAGGATGCGCACTCGGTCATCGTCACTGATGGTTTCCGGATCAAGCTCGGCAATTTCACCACTTTCGACAACCGTCATTTCACCGTCGCCCAGGCCGGCCTTCCGGGCGATGGTCTTGGCTGTGTCTGCATGATCTCCCGTCAGCATCACGACACGCACCCCCGCCGCAAGGCAGGCCTTCATGGCCTCGGGGACGTCTTCACGCACGGGGTCGAGCAGACCGACCAAACCGACAAGTGTCAGGTCCTCATATGGCTCCGCATCCTTTGACGCATCCTCCTTCACCGCAAGGGCCAGCAGGCGCAGCCCGTCCCGCGCCGCTTCGGCGTTGCGATCGATCCACTGCTGACGCGCGTCGCGGGTCATGTCCTGCGGCCCCTCCGGCCCCATAACGTGTGTGCAGACGTCGATCACCATCTCGGGTGCGCCCTTGACCGCAAAGAGATGCCCGCTGTTGGCACCATGCACAGTCGCCATCATCTTGATGTCTGCATCGAAGGCGTATTGTTTGATTTCCGGGTTGTCTCTGACAGTGTCTTGTCGCGACGTTCCCATGGCATCCGCAACCGACAGCAGGGCGATTTCCATTGGGTCGCCTGTCTGGCCCTCGTCAAAGCCATCCCCAAGCTCTGCGTTGTTGCAAAGCGCCCCGATCCGGAGCGCCCATCCCATCGGGCTGTTGGGCTCCGACCATTGGGCTTCATCCCGCGCCTCAACCTCCACATCCCCATTGGCCAGAAGATACCGGACGACCGTCATACGGTTTTCAGTCAGCGTGCCAGTCTTGTCTGTCAGGATCACGGTTGTCGCCCCCAGCGTCTCGACAGAAGACAACCGAGTGATCAGCGCGTTGCGCCGGCTCATCCGCCACATGCCGCGCGCAAGGCTGAGCGTGGCGACAACCGGCAGCCCTTCCGGGACCGCAGCCACGGCAAGCGCGACACCGGTTTGCACCATGATGGCCACGTCATGCCCGCGCAGGATGCCTGCACCGATGGTCAGCACCGCAAGCGTCAACGTCAACCAGACGAGGCGGTGGCCCAGCCTGTCAAGGCGTCGCTCCAGCGGGGCGACCTCCCCTTCCGCGCTTTGTGCAAGGTCACTGATACGGCCAAGTTCCGTGTTGATGCCGGTTGCGGTCACGATGCCCTCACCGGCACCTTGCGTGATCGCGGTCCCCTTAAACGCCATGCTGAAACGGTCGCCAAGGATGGCATCCCTGTTCACGGGTTCGATGCGTTTTGCCACCGGCGCGGATTCGCCCGTCAGGACGGACTCGTCCGCTTGCAGGTTCGACGCTTCGCTGAGCCGCAGATCCGCAGTGACCATATCGCCCGCTTCAAGGACCACGAGATCGCCGGGAACCAGTTCATGCGCATCAACAATGCAGACTTGGCCGCCACGCCGCACCCGCGTGCGAACCTCGGCAATGCGCATCAACGCTTCCATGGAGCGTGCAGCCTTGAGTTCGGTGAAAAACCCAATCGCGGAATTGAGGATCAGCACAAAGGCGATGGCGACCCCTTCGGCAAAGTCGCCAAGCACGAAGGACATCAGAGCTGCCGCGGCAAGAAGCCAGACGATGATGCTGCTCAACTGATGCAACAAAATCGTTAGCGCGCCTTTCTTCTTTTGACGGCGCAGGCGGTTCGGCCCGTAAACCTCCAGCCGCTTCCTTACGTCTTTCTTGTCCAGCCCCGCCTTTGGATCGGTGCCCATTCCTTTCGCAAACTCATCCACAGAGATACAAAAAGCTTCATCAGCCGGGGCCTTGGGCACAGTTCATCTCCAATGTGCGGGTGCGGCAAGCGGCACCGCGCGACCGCATCCTCCCTGAGTGCGGACGTCACAGCCTTGATGCGGATCAAGCAACAATGATCGAGTGAAACATCCGAAAGGAACAAATACCACGCCCCGTTTCAGGGTCAGCAAAACGATCGTCCGCCTGTGGAGTCGGATGGCGATGCAAGCCCTTCGACCAGTTCGCCGCGTGCTGCATCGGCGCAAGCGGTCAGCCCGCCCCGCCCAACCGGCGACGGCGAGCACGCTCTTCTCGCGAAGCGGCGACGTTCAGTCTGGCGTTCAAGCGAACACACCGGACCATTTTTCTGGGCGGACCTTCAACACGTTGACCTCGGCACCGTTACAAGAAAATGCCGCCTTCACAGCGTTCGGCGTTCTATCACATACCTGAACCGAGTAGTGCGAGATTGGTGTCTTATAGCGTCGGCCCGCATATCACCGATCGTGTGGCACCCGCCCGACAGGGTCAAAGCCAAGCCTTTGCGCTCCGGGCACAACAGTCAGAACGAAACTGGCGAGGGCTGGTATTCTTGACGCCAATTGAACACGTTCAGACTAACTGAATCGATCTGCGGCGCGACGGACAGCCTTGCCCAGATCAGCCCAAGCTTTCTCAAAACCGACCTTGAGGTCGTCCCAAGCCTTCTCTTGGGTCTTTCCAAGCTCGCCCAGCATTTTCTCCGCTTCTTTTTGCCGACTGCGGAGTTCATCGACTTCCTTTTGATACTTCGCCCTCGTATCGGCGCTGGCCTGTTTTGCCGTGGCCTGAAGCTTGTCAATTTCAGCCCGCCATTGGTCCAGCTGCTCCTGAAGCTTCTCGGCATATGCGTTCTTGTTATCCATCGGTCCATCTCCCTTACCGGCTTCCACAGTTGCATTGCTTTTGGTCCTGCAATGATCAGACTGGTGTTGAGTGCTTCGTGTTTGTGCTGGCTGCCACCTGTTTGGCGGTCCTTTTTAGTCCGTCCACCTCGGCTTCGACTTCCGCACGCGTGACATGCCCCGCGCAGCGAGAACACAGTTCGACCCATTCTCGGAAATCTTCGACAAGGCGCTCCATGGAATGCTGCTGCCAGTCGGACATCGTCTTCAATGCGTCTGTGGGGTCTGATCCACCGCTCATTGCATCTTTGGAAGCCTTAAGGGCCGTTTCCGTTGCAGTATGTCGCCGCTCGAACCAATGTTTGGTGAACGCTTCGGCCTCCCGCAACATCTTCTCCTGCATTTGCCAATACTGGTCGATCTGGGGCCGAAGCATCGGGTTGAGCGTGACCGCCGCCTGCGTTTGTTTCATCAGTTCAGTAAGAGCTGAGTCGTCTGCCTTGGCCATGTCGGCCCTCCATTCACTGGTGTGCTTACTCTGCACACTTGATGAAAGCATCTTCGGCTTGGCGCATTAACATCGGTCAATCAGCAAACCGGCTAACCTCTGCGATCCGGAACGCTTCTCGGGTACAAACCAGCGACGTCGACATGGCTTATTGAGCCTTTCGAGTGGGAACGCCCAAACCCTCGACCTCTGCCGCGCGAACAGGTTGCCGCAGTCAACGGTGCTTTCGATTGACACGGGTCAATCTGGTTAAGTCTTCACATGATAACCGAAAGCTAGAACACGGGCATACGCGCCCTTCACAGAAGGGCCTTCATGAACATCGCCAGCCATCTAACTGCAAATGCCGACGTGATGAATGGGCCAACATGGCACCTGCCGGATACGAGCGGCAGCGCGGCACTTGAACGAACACTGAAAACGCACCGGCGCGGCCATCGCGCGGGCTCGATGATCGAGCTTGAGGGCGGAAAGTCCAACGTGACCTATTGCGTGCTGTCGGGGTGGCTTTCGCTGTCCAAATCGATGCCGGACGGGCAGCGGCAGATCATCGACTTCGCCCTGCCGGGTGATATTCTGAATCCGACATCGGCAGATAACGCATCAAGCACATTACAGATCGAAGCGGTGACTTACACAACCGTCTCAGCGATCCCCCGCAACATCTGGGGTTCGCTTACCGACGGCTTGCCACAACTTTCCTTGTTGGAAAACCGTATTATCGCCGGAACGTTTTCACGGTTCTCAGAGCGGATGCTGAGGTTGGGCAAAGGGAGTGCCGAGGCCCGAATTGCTTATGCATTGATCGAGCTTTACATCCGCCTGAGTGCAATTGGCCAGGTGCACGGCGACAGCTTTCATCTGCCTTTGACCCAGCAAACATTGGGCGAGTTCGTCGGCTTGTCATCGGTACACGTATGCCGAATGGTGCGCCGCTTGTCGCGGCTGGGCGTAATATCAATGGAAGGTCACATGGCCATCACGATCCTTGACATGGGCACCTTGGCCAACATCGCGGGCATCGATCCAGGCAGGCTGGAGAACTCGATCATTCCACGCCTCTGACTTCATCGCCAATCACATGCCCCGAACGCAACTCCGTCAACGCTTTTAGACGATCTCGCCAAGCGCCTGCCCAGCAAGCTCTTCGGATGCATTCTCGGCGATATCGCCTATGGATAGAACACCAAGCACCTTCCCAGATCGGTCCAGCACCACTAGTCGCCGAACTTGATGATCCCCCATGATGGCTAATGCCTCGACCGGCTTCTGATCCGCGAAGCAAATCACCGGATCAACCGACATCACCCGAGAGACAGGCGAGGTACCGATCACATCCGTTTGTGTCAGCACGTGCAGAACCAAGTCCCGATCAGTCACAATACCCACAAGGCCGGCTTTCGAAATGATGGGCACCGCCCCAATATCTTTTCTTCATAGCGATAGCTACATCTTGTACAGACATATCCGAGGAAGCGCTTATCGCAGGGGCAGTCATTAAATGGCGGATTTGCATCGTGATGCAGTCATTTATCGTCACCGTTCGTCGGACCTTTCAGGTCGCCCTCGAACATGGCTGCAATAATCTGCATCCAATGATGAGGCATTTTTCAACGGCATTCTGCGCGAGCCTGAAGAATTCCTATCGAACCCGGGCCCGCCTGCCAGCGCATTAACATCGGTCAATGTTGGCCTGAAGGCCGTCGAAAATACCCTAAGCACCTTCAGATACCCCAAAATATTACGCTTTCAACGAAAGCGAAGGCAGCAATCTCCCGCCTCGGCTCTCTCGTAGACCGGATCTGTGAACCTGATAGGGATCAAAGCGGCTAGATCGGTTAAATAATACGTCACAATATCAGTCACTAAGAAACCATTCCATCATGGCTTGGGGCGGGTTCATGCTCGCGCTCGAACGGGGGCGTAGCCAAGCCCTTGATCTCGCGCCACATCGCGTTCAACGGATTGATCCCTTCAGGCCAGTCGCGCACGTCTCGACGCCAACAGGCCCGCTAGCGGGCCGTATCTGCAGGTGACGACCGGATTCAGCATATCTGCGGGCAAGCTGCTTAACTTTGGTCAATGTCAGAAAAGATTGTCTTGTTAACCTCGACCATGACAACCGCGACGTAGGATCAGCATGGCATCTACCGACCAGAATCTAGAACATATCGTTGCAATTGAGGTCGGGATCGCGGACGTGCGCTTCGAAGATAAGGTGCCGCTAATTACGACGCGTCTTGTCACTCTTACCGACCCAGAGATTTCAATCGAGGTGGCAAGCCTCCCTAGGTTTGACATCGCGCGGGGTCTGGTACTGAATCCATCGCCTAACCTGCTGTTGGGGCTTGCGGTGCGCGATACAGGGCGTCCCATGGATGTACCAGTCGGTGAGGCCGTTCTGGGTCGGATGTTCAACTGCTTTGGCGACACGACAGATGACAAAGAGCCATTGGGCGATGTTGAGCGCCGACCGATACTCCATGATCCGGTCCCTCTGTCGAAGCGACGTGTAGAACAAGCGATCTTTGAGACGGGGATCAAGGCAATTGATCTGCTCAGCCCGTTGGAGCGGGGCGGCAAGGCCGGGCTTTTCGGCGGTGCTGGCGTCGGCAAGACGGTTTTGATCACCGAAATGATCCACAACATGGTTGCCGAATATGACGGCGTCAGCCTGTTCTGCGGGATCGGCGAGCGATGTCGCGAGGCCGAGGAACTCTATCGCGAGATGGGTAAGGCGGGCGTTCTGGAAAACACAGTGATGGTTTTCGGACAGATGAATGAAAGCCCCGGCGTCAGGTTTCACGTGGGGCACGCCGCGTTGACGATGGCCGAGTACTTCCGCGATGATATGCAACGCAACGTGCTGGTGTTGATCGATAACATCTTCCGCTTCGTACAGGCGGGATCCGAGGTTTCAGGACTATTGGGCCGGATTCCCAGCCGTATGGGGTATCAGCCTACGCTCGGCACCGAACTGGCCGGCCTCGAGGAACGCATCTGCTCCACCGAGCAGGGCGCGATGACGTCGATCCAGACGGTTTACGTACCGGCAGACGATTTCACCGACCCTGCCGCAACGCACAAATTCTCGCACCTATCGGCTTCCATTGTGCTCTCTCGCAAGAAAGCCTCCGAAGGGCTGTATCCGGCAATTGATCCCCTGCAATCGTTCTCGAAGATGCTGCCCCCCCGGGATGGTCAGCGCGCAGCATTACCGAGTGGCCCGCAATGTGCGCAACACTTTGGCCGAATACGAGAGCCTCAAGGACATCATAGCCATGCTGGGCCTTGAGGAGTTGTCCGAAAGAGACCGCGCGACCGTTCGACAGGCGCGCCGGCTTGACCGTTTTCTGACGCAGCCGTTCTTCTCGACCGAGGCAATGACCGGCAGCGCCAGTCGGTTCGTCTCGCTCAAGCAGACGCTTGATGGCTGCGAGCGTATTCTGACGGGCGAGTTCAAAGAGCGTGATGAAAGCGATTTCTACATGATTGGAGCCGTCGATGACCTCTGTGCGACAGGAGATGAAGATGCAGCTTAGGGTGATCACCCCGACCGCAGTCTGTTTTGACCAGAAGGTGAACCGCCTCGTGGCCGAAGCGCCGGACGGGTTCTTCGGGATACTGCCGAACCACATCGATTTCGTGACGCAGTTGATGCCCGGAGTTCTGATTTATGAGCCGGAAGACGACGGCGCAGATCATTTTCTCGCGATCAACTCAGGCACGCTGGTAAAATGCGGCGATGACGTGCGGGGCGCGGTCCGTGGCGCGATCGAGGGAGATGACCTGAACCGCCTCCGAGAGCGAGTGGATACCGAATTCCGCTGGCAGGACGAAGACGAACGCGACGCCCGCTCGGCCCTCACTCGACTTGAGGCAACCATGGTCCGCCGGTTCCGCGATCTGGAAATGGCCGGCCGATGACTGACGAGAAACCGAATGAGGCCAAGATCATCTCGCGCAAGGCCGAACGCATGACCGAGGCCCGAAAGCATCGCAGGCAAAGCGCATGGTACGGTCTGGGCATGTTTGGCCTTGTCGGTTGGGCTGTAGCCGTACCGGGAGTTGCGGGCGTCGCTCTGAGGGCCTGGATTGATAGGCGCTGGCCGGGCGAGACCTCGTGGACGCTGGTTCTGCTTCTGGCGGGCGTGGCACTGGGCTGCCTGAACGCTTGGTACTGGGTGCAGCGAGAGGGGCGTGATGACTGAAGGAGGCGAAAACTACGGAACAATGATGTTGATGCTGGGCACAGTTGCAGTCCTTTCCGTACCGTTGCGGTCGGCTCTGCGTCGGCTTTCACTTCCCGGAATGGTGGCATTCATAGCCTTTGGATCGCTGATCTCGATTGTCAGTTCCACCACAACACTCCTGCCATTCGAACTCACGCGGCAAGTCGAGATACTGGCCCAGATCGGCATCGTCACGCTGTTGTTCCGTGTTGGAATGGAAAGCGACCTCGATGCATTGGTCGGCCAGTTGCGACGCGCGACGATTATCTGGATCCCGAATATGGCCGTGCCCGCGGCACTGACTTTCCTGCTGATCTGGCTTTGGCCCGGACTCGGCCTCGTACCGGCGGCGCTGACTGCGATTGCCGCAAGTGCAACAAGCATCGGGGCATCGACTGCGGCTTGGGAACAGGTCAGGGCTATCAACAAGCAGGACGCAGCACTCGTGCTGGACGTTGCCGAGTTGGACGATTTCACCGCCGTCATTCTTCTGGGCGTTGCCTTCGCAATTCTTCCGCAACTGGATGAGGGCACAAGTGAAGGCCTTGTAGGGCACGCAAGCCGTTTCATCGGCCTGCAAGGTCTGAAAATATTGGCCTTCTGCGCAGTCTGTTACGTCTTTTCGCGGTTTGCCGAGCGCCGGCTGTCGCGGATTTTCGCAAATCTCGATAAGAACCTTGGCCCGTTCGTCTTCGCGACGGGAACGGTCTTCCTGATCGCGGCACTTGCGGACGCGTTGGGGTTTTCGATGGCGATCGGTGCCCTCTTTGCCGGTCTCGCTTTCAGCCGTGACCCAGAAGAAAAGCGTATTGACGAAGCCTTCGGATACGTCCTTGCGATCTTTGGTCCGTTCTTCTTCGTTTCAATCGGCCTCTCTGTCGAGATCGAAGGGGTTGCGGCGTCACTGCTACTCGCGCTCGCATTGTTTGCGGTGCTTGTCGCCGGAAAGCTTATTGGCGCGGGAATACCCGCCGCACTCCTGGCCGGGAGGCAGACCGGCCTGTTTCTGGGCACGAGCATGATACCACGGGCGGAAATCTATCTGATCGTCATGCTAGGAGGACTCCATCTGGGCGACTGGGCGGTGCCGCAGACGCTCTACAACGCGGCCGTGCTTGCAAGTGTCGGCACGTGCCTTGTCGGGCCGATCTGGGTGGGTAAGTTGCTGCCGGCCCTCCCATCCGAGGAACAAGGCAAATGATGAGCGACCTGGCCGTGATCCTTGCGTCAATATTGATCGGAGCCGCCCTAGGCACCCTATACCTCGGTCTTCTCTGAATATCGGTGCGTATGCTTCCCTTGCACCGGGGCGTGCTAATCTTTGCTGCATTGGGCCTGGTGCGCGCAATGCTGTTGATCGCCGTCCTTGCAGCCGCGCTCCTGCTTCAAGTTTCGCCGATGGCGATAGCGGCAGTGGTTGCGGGGTTTATCTTCGCCCGGCTGCTCCTGACTCGCGCAGCCGATCCGGGCGTCGGAGCAATTATATGGAGATAAGCCCCGACACTCGGATCTTGTACGACTGGAACGGCTGGCAGTTGAATGCGACCATCGCGTTCAACTGGACGATAATGGCGCTTATGACTTTCGGCTCCTGGGCTATCACCGCCCGGCTCAGTCAGGGCGAAACCGTCTCCCGCTGGCAGATTTTGCTCGAGGTGATCGTCACCACGATCCGCGATCAAATCGATGAGGTTGGTGCGGAGGATTCCAGCCGCTAGCTGCCCTTCATAGGCACGTTGTTCTTGTTTATCGCCACCGCCAACAACCTCAGCGTCGTGCCCTGGTACCAATCGCCTACCGGCTCTCTCTCGACCACTGCCGCGCTCGCCATTTGCGTTCTGATTGCGGTTCCGCTCTTTTCGATTTCCCGGCGCGCGATTGGTGCCTATCTCAAGACCTATATCCAGCCCAGCCCGTTCATGCTGCCATTCAACATTATCAGCGAGATGTCCCGCACTGTCTCTTTGGCCCTGCGGCTTTACGGAAATGTCATGAGCGGAGCGGTGATCGCCGGCATCCTGATCAGTGTGCCCCCCCTTCTTTTTCCCGGTTCTCATGCAGCTTCTGGGCCTGCTTACAGGTGTCATCCAAGCTTACATCTTCGCCATCCTGGCAATGGTCTACATCGCTTCCGCCAGTCGCTCGGACCGCGCTCCCGCGACAAACGGCAGTGATCAGAACGAACAAGGAGACTAGAAATGGACCCCGCAACAATGTGTCTGACGTCAGCGCCAATGGGACAGTTTAGGTCGATTTGATAAGGGAGGGTTTCTGGCTCATCGTAACCACCGAGGAGTGGA
>NZ_FNPX01000042.1:2500-5888 GCF_900107415.1 Jannaschia faecimaris | reverse complement strand
GTCTTTGGTATTGCTGTGGAAGTTTGGTTGCGGGAGTAGGATTTGAACCTACGACCTTCAGGTTATGAGCCTGACGAGCTACCGAGCTGCTCCATCCCGCGACACTTTAGGCTTGTCTTAGACGCGCCTTGTGCAATCCATCGCCCATCCGCGTCTGGCTTTGTGCGGTGGGATATTGTCATCGTTTCGAGAGATATCGGTAGGCTTACTAGGTTTGGCGGTGACCTACTCTCCCACGCCTTAAGACGCAGTACCATCGGCGCAACAGCACTTAACTGCCGGGTTCGGGATGGGACCGGGTGTTTTGCTTGCGCTATGACCACCAAACCGAGAAAGCCTATCGATCGACCCGTTTGGGTCGGACACATCGTTTGTTTCCAAGTCAAGCACGCTTATTGTGTGATGTATGCTTTTGATCTGTTCCCTTGAAGCATGGCTTCTACTGGATCAAATCAAGCCTATCGGACAATTAGTACCGGTCAACTGAATGCATTGCTGCACTTACATCTCCGGCCTATCGACGTGGTGGTCTACCACGGTCCTCAGGGATATCTTGTTTTGAAGGGGGCTTCCCGCTTAGATGCCTTCAGCGGTTATCCTGTCCGATCATAGCTACCCAGCACTGCTATTGGCATAACAACTGGTCCACCAGTGGATCGTTCACCCCGGTCCTCTCGTACTAGGGGCAACTCTTCTCAAATATCCTACACCCACGGAAGATAGGGACCGAACTGTCTCACGACGTTCTAAACCCAGCTCACGTACCTCTTTAAACGGCGAACAGCCGTACCCTTGGGACCTGCTCCAGCCCCAGGATGAGATGAGCCGACATCGAGGTGCCAAACGATGCCGTCGATATGGACTCTTGGGCATCATCAGCCTGTTATCCCCGGCGTACCTTTTATCCGTTGAGCGATGGCCCTCCCACTTGGGACCACCGGATCACTATGGCCGTCTTTCGACTCTGCTCGACTTGTCAGTCTCGCAGTCAGGCTGGCTTCTGCCATTGCACTCAACGAGCGATGTCCGACCGCTCTGAGCCAACCTTCGCGCGCCTCCGTTACTCTTTAGGAGGCGACCGCCCCAGTCAAACTACCCGCCACAGAGGGTCCCGGATCCGGATAACGGACCGCGGTTAGATATCAAGCGAAGCAAGGGTGGTATCTCAAGGGAAGCTCCACAGAAACTGGCGTTCCTGCTTCAAAGCCTACCACCTATCCTGCACATGCTTGGCCTGATACCAGTCTGAAGCTGTAGTAAAGGTGCACGGGGTCTTTCCGTCTAACCGCGGGTAACCTGCATCTTGACAGGTAATTCAATTTCGCTGAGTCGATGTTGGAGACAGCGGGGAAGTCGTTACGCCATTCGTGCAGGTCGGAACTTACCCGACAAGGAATTTCGCTACCTTAGGACCGTTATAGTTACGGCCGCCGTTTACCTGGGCTTCAATTCAGAGCTTGCACTCCTCCTTTTAACCTTCAGGCACCGGGCAGGCGTCAGACCCTATACGTCGTCTTGCGACTTCGCAGAGCCCTGTGTTTTTAGTAAACAGTCGCCACCCCCTGGTTTGTGCCCCCAGCCAATACTTGCGTAGAAACTGGGCCTCCTTCTCGCGAACTTACGGAGGTATTTTGCCGAGTTCCTTCAACATCGTTCTCTCAAGCGCCTTGGTATTCTCTACCAGTCCACCTGTGTCGGTTTAGGGTACGATCTAATGAGAGGCTATTTCCAGGAACCCCTAAGCAGCCCATTCAATCCGATAAGGATGAACTACCGTCGGGATCCGTCACTTCTCTCTGGCCCAGGAATATTAACCTGGTTCCCATCGACTACGCCTTTCGGCCTCGCCTTAGGGGTCGGCTTACCCTGCTCAGATTAGCTTTAAGCAGGAACCCTTGGACTTTCGGCGACAGGGTCTCTCACCCTGTTTGTCGCTACTCATGTCATCATTCTCGCTAGTGATCTCTCCACCCGATGGCTCACGCCCGGGCTTCATCGAAAGTTCCCTGCCTCCTATGCATCGCAAGCGATGCAAAAGAGGCGTGGAACTATGTCACACTACGCTCCGCTACCATGCACTATGTGCATCCTCAGCTTCGGCTCATGGCTTGAGCCCCGTTACATCTTCGCCGCAGGACAACTTATTTAGACCAGTGAGCTGTTACGCTATCTTTAAAGGATGGCTGCTTCTAAGCCAACCTCCTGGTTGTTTTGGTCGTCCCACCTGCTTTCCCACTTAGCCATGAATTAGGGGCCTTAGCTGGAGGTCAGGGTTGTTTCCCTCTTCACGACGGACGTTAGCATTCGCCGTGTGTCTGCCATCTAGTACTCCCGGGTATTCGGAGTTTGGTTAGGATCAGTAAGCCTGTGGGGCCCCATTACCCATCCAGTGCTCTACCCCCCGGGGTATTCGGATGACGCTCTACCTAAATAGATTTCGCGGAGAACCAGCTATCTCCGAGTTTGATTGGCCTTTCACCCCTAGGCACAACTCATCCCGACCTTTTTCAACAGGTGTGGGTTCGGACCTCCAGTTAGTGTTACCTAACCTTCATCCTGGTCATGCCTAGATCACTCGGTTTCGGGTCTGATCCCACGAACTAAGTCGCCCTATTAAGACTCGCTTTCGCTGCGCCTACACCTAACGGCTTAAGCTTGCTCGTGAGACCAAGTCGATGACCCATTATACAAAAGGTACGCGGTCAGGCCTCAAGGGCCCTCCCACTGCTTGTAGGCGTTCGGTTTCAGGTACTGTTTCACTCCCCTCGTCGGGGTGCTTTTCACCTTTCCCTCACGGTACTGGTTCGCTATCGGTCAGTAAGGAGTACTTAGCCTTCGAAGGTGGTCCTCCGATCTTCAGACAGGATTTCACGTGTCCCGCCCTACTTAATACGTCCGATCATGCTTATTGTACGGGGCTATCACCCACTCTGGCTGCGCTTCCCAACGCATTCCAATCACACTCACGGCTCGGCTGGTCCCCGTTCGCTCGCCGCTACTAGGGGAGTATCAATTGATTTCCTTTCCTCCGGGTACTTAGATGTTTCAGTTCCCCGGGTTTGCTTTCTAAACCCTATGTATTCAGGTAAAGAATAACTGGTTCAGCATCCTGTCGATTACCGAAGTAAACAACAGAGCACTGTCAGTTGGGTTGCCCCATTCGGAAATTCATGGATCAAAGCTTATTCTCAGCTCCCCATGACTTATCGCAGAGTATCACGTCCTTCATCGCCTCTTACTGCCAAGGCATCCACCAAACGCCCTTCTCGCGCTTGATTTGATCCAGAAGAAGACACCCCTCAATAAAGAGGGTCACCTCAACTGTCCCTGGTGGTTCCTTTTAGCCCCACCAGGCCCGACACCCTCTTGGAAGGATGCCGATGATCAA
>NZ_FNPX01000022.1 GCF_900107415.1 Jannaschia faecimaris | reverse complement strand
GAACAGCACCTTCATCGTCAGGCATGTCTGGATGGCGGTATCGCTGTAGGTTTGCTGTCGGCCGCGTTTGCCGGTCGGCGCAGCATCCCAGATCATCTCTGGGTCAAACTAGATTCTCAGCGGGCCACGGCGCTTGAGCGCTTCATTGTAGGCCGGCCAGTTCCTGGTCTTGTAGGTTGGGGGCGTAGGTCTGCTCATGTCGTCCAGCGACCACCTTGGTTTCGCCAGATGAACCCCTCACAGAATTTGTGCAACAGAGACCCCCGTATGGAAGGTGCATCCATCACATGCACGTTCCATAAATCCCGGACGCTTTTATGCATTGGCTCCCGGGGTCACAATCGGTTTTGAAAGAACAGGTGTCTCCTTAGCTAGGCGTCTATGATATCCGCAATGGTCAACGTGGTTTGCGGTTCATTTATCAAAGGCTGAGCGGCCTTGTGCCGAGCTCGCAGTTCCGCACACCTATCACGAGCGTCTGACAGGGACATCTCCGGATAGTGCCCGAACTGGTGCTCGCGTTCCTTCCCTGTGGTCTGGTCCCGATACTGGAAAATCCAGACCCTGCCCGTGCGTTTTCAGTGGCGCAACGGTAGGCCGGGGTGCGCTGGACACCGCAACTTGGCACCGTGGGCAAGTTTGCGATACTCGAGGTCCGTGCGTGGCTGTCCAAAGGTGACAGAAGATTAGGCGAGGAGGGCTTTGATGCCTTCGCTTTTGATGCCTCGGACGCCCGTACCAAGCCCCGCTTGAAGGTGTTGGACTGCTTGTTCTTTTGGTGTGGTTGCTGCCTTGATAAGGGCTATCTTCTTTCGACTTCTTCAGCTCTGGCTTGGCCGGAGCGTTGCAGCGCTTCCGTCCGCTAGAACTAGGGTTTCGCGACACCCTTCACCACGACATTCCTCGTTCGTTCCGCATACGAGGTGGATACGGACGGTCAAACACGAACACTGGCGGATCTTTCGACCCTCTTTTGATCTTGTGTATATCGGGATATTGGCGTCACAACCCATTGCTTTGCAAGGGGTTGGAGATGGTGGCGGTGCAGGGACTTGAACCCCGGACACGCGGATTATGATTCCGCTGCTCTAACCAACTGAGCTACACCGCCAACGTCGGGCGGGATACGGCGCGGACGCTGGGGCGTCAAGACCATCGTCTTGCCTTTTCTTCGCACCCGCCCCGTGACACCTTCCCTGTCGGAGGAGCCGCTATGACTGCCCAGTCCGAACCCACGGCAAACGCCGCCGCCCTGTCCGATTTGCGCGCGCTTCTGGGCGACGCCCATGTCCTTATCGGAGCTGACACAGACCGCTTCGCCCGCGACTGGACGGGCAAATGGCGTGCCGACCCAATGGCTGTGGTGCGCCCTGCCGACACGGGCCAGGTCTCTCAGGTGGTGAAGCTGGCCGCGCGTCATGACCTGTCGGTCGTACCGGTGGGCGGCAACACCGGGCTGGTAGGCGGCACGGCAAACACAGGCGCGCTGATGGTATCGCTGGAACGGATGACCGCGATCCGTGACGTAAGGCCCCAAGCCGGCCTGGCCGTGGTCGAGGCGGGGGCCATCCTATCCGACATCCATACCGCCGTGGAACGGCACGACATGATCTTTCCACTGACGTTCGGTGCCCGGGGATCGGCCCGCGTCGGCGGCTTTCTGTCAACGAATGCGGGCGGATCGAACGTTGTCCGGCACGGCCCGACGCGGGGCCTGGTGCTTGGGCTGGAAGTGGTGCTGGCGGATGGCCGCGTGCTGGACCTGATGAGCGAGCTGCGCAAGGACAACTCCGGCTTGGATCTGCGCGACCTCTTCATCGGAGCGGAGGGCACGCTGGGTATTATCACCGCTGCGGTCCTGCGCCTGACACCAAAGCCCCGGTATCACGCCACGGCCTTCGTCGCCGTGCGCGACCTGCCGGCATCATTGGTCCTGCTGCGCCGCCTGCAAACGGCCAGCGATGGCGCGGTTGAGGCTTTCGAGTACATGCCGCGCAACTACATGAGAGAGCTTGCCAAATATCGGCCCGATCTGCGCCAGCCCTTCGACATTCACGACCACGCGGTGATGATCGACATGGGTGGTTTGTCCCGCCCGCTGGACGACGTGATGGAAACCGTTCTGGAACAATCGGTTGAGGCAGGCGAGGTGCTGGACGCGATGATCGCGCAGAACGAAGCGCAGCGCGCCTTCATCTGGGAAATGCGCGAGGCCGCCGCCGAAATCACCTTCACCCGTCTGCCTATCGTGGACAACGATGTGGCGCTGCCACTGGACGGGGTGGGGCCCTTCATTGACCGGATGCGGGCGCATTTGAAGAAGATTGACGAAGGGGCCGATGACCTGATCGTGGCGCACCTGGGCGACGGCAACGTCCATCTGACCGTCTACCCCACACGCGACGACCCCGCGCATCTGGATGCGATCCGTGAGATGATCGAGGGCGTGACCGTCGACCTCGGTGGGTCCATCAGCGCCGAGCACGGTATCGGGCTGAGCAAACTCAGGACGATGACCCGCCGAAAAGATCCGGTCGCCCTTGATGTGATGCGTGCGATCAAACAGGCGATGGACCCGAACAACCGCATGAATCCGGGAAAGGTCATCCCTGACGCGTGATGCGCCTCATTCCCGAGGGCCGAGCTGCGTCATTGCGAGGCCTGCGGCCATCAGGGCCAGTCCGCCAAAACGCACAGGCGAAAGCGCCAGTTGCCGTGCCCCGAACAGGCCAAACTGATCAATGAGTGCCGCTGACCCAAGCTGACCCATCAAAACGAAGAATACAGCGTTGCCCACCCCGAAGACCGGCGCGATCCAGGTTACCGATAGTACGTAAAACGCAGTGAGCACCCCCGCCCCGAACAGGTGCAGCGGTTGGCCGGACAAGCGGGCCTGCGCGCGGGGTCCCTTCATCAGCGTGGCACCCCCCGCGCAGGCCAGCGCCACTGTGAACAGAACCCGTGCTGTCGCCGCCAAGCCGCTGATATTGGCCCCCGGACGCGCGTTCAACGCTGACAGAACCGGGATATAAACCCCGCCGCGAGTATGATCACCGCGTGTGGCGTCATTGGTGATCGACCTTCTCCAGCCAATGGCAGATCGCGCGTGTGGTCACGTGCGGCTGCTCCAGGGTCGGCAGGTGACCCGCCCCCTCAACAACGACAAGTTCGGAGTTTTCGATCAGTTCGTGCATCATCTCGTGCCGCCGCGGGGGGCAGAGCATGTCTTCCCGACCGCACAGGATCAGCGCGGGTACCTTGACTCCTGACAGGGTCTCACGCCGGTCCGCCCGCGTTTGCAGCGCCCGCGACTGGCGTACAAAAGTGACCGGTCCCATCGTTTCAGCCATCGCCATGCAGGTGTCCAGGATCGCACCCTGGTTTGGCCCGTCCGCCAGATAGCCCGGCCGCATTTCGTCACGCATCACCGCGCGCAAACTCCCATCGCGCACGCGCTGGATCTGCGGCTCGCGCGCGGCGGCGACCTCAGGGTGTTCAGCCTTGGGGTTGCTGTCCATCAGGCAAAGACCCGCGATTTGTTCAGGGGCCTGCGCCATCACCTCCATCGCGACGATCGCGCCCATGCTCAGACCCGCCAACGCAAAGCGCGGCGGCGCTGCATCCAGAACGATGCGGGCCAACGCGGCAGTGGTGTCCGCGGCGGCGATAGGACTGACCATGATTGCGCGATCATGGATCGCGGCCAACTGGGGGGCGAAAAGCCGCGCATCGCACATCATGCCCGGAAGCAGCAGCAGGGGTGTGGTCATCGCGTCCTCCGGAAGCAACCTTGCTTGGATTGTGACGCCCCCGCGCACGCTTCGCAACGACTGGATTTATAGCATCGCGGACCTGTGCTACGATTCGAAAGTCATTATCGGTTTCGGGAGGAACGAATGACCGATTTCTTCATGCTCGCCGCCGGGGTGTTTCTGGCCGTGGTCGGCTTTCGCGTTCTGACGCACCACTGGGCCCGGTTGGAAGACAGCGACGAACACCCTGACACGGATGCCTGATCACCCCAGATGCCTTTGGCCCCGGTCGCGGGCCAGCCGGATCTGTTTCATCCGTTCGCGGAAACGCGCGCGGTCGTTTTCGTCGAATTGATCCACGCAGCGATGACATTGCACGCCCGCCTCGTATTCAGGGCGGCCCGTGTCCTCAGCCTCCAGCGGGCGACGACAGGCATGACAGAGGACGTGGCCGCCAGGTGCCAACCCGTGCCCGACGCTGACCCGATCATCGAAGACAAAGCACGCGCCCTGCCACAGACTGTCGCTCGCGGGCACATCTTCAAGGTATTTCAGGATTCCGCCCTGAAGATGCACGACGTCTTCGACACCCTGTTGACGCAGAAACGCAGTTGATTTCTCGCAGCGGATACCACCTGTGCAGAACATCGCAATGCGCTTGCCCGCCAGTGCCTCGGCGTTTGCCGCCCACCAGTCGGGGAAGTCGCCGAAAGCCTGCGTTTGCGGGTCAATCGCGCCCCTGAACGTACCGATGGCCACTTCGTAGTCGTTGCGCGTATCGACGACGACGGTCTCCGGATCCGCGATCACCGCGTTCCAATCCTGCGGCGTGACATAGCGTCCGGTACCCGCGCGCGGGTCCACATCGGGTTGCCCCATCGTCACGATCTCGCGCTTCACGCGGACTTTCATCTTGCCGAAGGGCATCGTTGGTGTTGTCGCGTACTTCGGTCTCACCGCCCGGCAACCCGGCAGGGAGCGGATGTGAGCAAGGACCGCGTCTATCCCGGCCTGCGGCCCCGCGATGGTGCCATTGATGCCTTCGGGGGCCAGCAGCAGCGTGCCCGCCACCCCGTTCGCCAGGCAAACGTCTAGCAACGGGCCGCGCAGGGCAGCAGGGTCCGAGAACGACGTGAATTGGTACAGCGCGGCAACGGTGATCATGCGGCACGGCCATAAGCCTTTGCCCCGCGCGCCTCAAGCTTTAGGATTACGAGAAAGGAGGCCCGCCATGACCAAAGCCCTGATTGTGATCGACGTGCAGAAAGGGTTCTGCCCCGGCGGCAACTTGGCGGTGCCTGGCGGTGACGAGATCGTAGCCGGCATCAACGCCCGCATGGCCGGCTTTCCCCATGTGATCCTTACGCAGGATTGGCATCCGGCTGGTCACTCCAGCTTTGCCAGCAGCCACGCGGGCAAGTCTCCCTATGATGTGATCGACATGGCGTACGGCGCGCAGGTCCTCTGGCCTGATCATTGCATCCAGGGCACCGAGGACGCGGCCTTCCATCCGGGGCTCAACACCAACCGGGCTCGCGCTATCATTCGCAAGGGCATGAACCCCGCCATCGACAGCTACTCAGCATTTTTTGAAAACGACCACGAGACGCCCACGGGGCTGGAGGGGCTTTTGCGCACGCTGGGCGTTACCGACCTGACGATGGTAGGCCTTGCCACGGACTTCTGTGTCAACTTCTCTGCCGTTGATGCCACGCAACTGGGCTTTGTCGTAACGGTGGATACCGCGCTGTGTCGGGCAATCGACCTTGACGGCAGCCATGCGGCTGCACGGGTCGGGATGACAAGCGCCGGCGTCACGCTAGCCTGACCTTCAAATTCCTCGCCGCAGTGCCGGAATAAAGCCGCTCAAGTGCTACCGCTCCGCCGCCACACGGTTCTCGCGATTGCGCATGATTCCGCCTCCAGCCTCCGCCCAGTTGCCCTAAAACGACATCATTATGTCGTTTTCTCTAGAATTCTGTAGGATTCCGCATACAACGCATGGATCGATACGCGCAGAATGGCGCAGCAAAAAAGTAAACAGGGACCAAAAAATGTCGAATATCGACCCACCGCTTACGGACCTGCCGATCCGCACAACCGAGGGAGGCTTCTACAATGGCTTCTCCACTTCAGTCGCAGTTCCGGCCAAGATCATAATCAGCATTCTTTGCGTATGGGCCATCTTCTGGCCGATTCAGTCGGGGGCCGTCCTCAACGGCTTCAACAGCTTCATTCTCCAGAACTTCGCCGCTTGGTACATCTGGGTCGTGGCGCTTTTCGTGGTGGTCTGCCTTGGGCTGGCGATCTGGCCCACGGGCGGGCGTATGCGCCTTGGCCTCGACGACGAACGCCCCGAGTTCGGGAACTTCTCTTGGTTCTCCATGATGTTCGGGGCCGGCATCGGCGTCGGCATGCTGACCTGGGCGGTGGCCGAACCGGTCTATCACTTCCAGAACAACCCCGACGTCATCAAGGGGCTGGCCACCGGAAGCGGGGCGGACAATGTCATGAACGCCTACAAGTGGTCTTACCTGCATTGGGGTTTGGGGGCTTGGGCCTGCTACGCGATCGCCGGGCTCTGCCTTGCGTTCTTCAGCTACCGTCGTGGCCTGCCACTGACGATCCGCTCCGCGCTCACCCCGCTTTTCGGCAAGCACCTTTCGGGCGTTCTGGGTCACGTGATCGACGTGGTCGCAGTGATTGCCACCATCCTTGGTGTCGCCCAGACTCTGGGGTTCGGCGTTGAACAATTCGCCGCCGGCCTGACCCGCATCGGCATCGGCGGTCTTACAGATGCAGAGGGTGCCGTCACGACGTTAGGCGTCATCATCGCACTTCTGGTGATCATGGGGGCCTCGACGCTTTCGGCACTGTCCGGCGTTGGCAAGGGCATCAAGTGGCTGTCCAACATCAACATGGGCCTGTCTATCTTCCTGCTCACATTCTTTCTGCTTTTCGGGGCGACGTTCTTCGGCTTCAAGGCCATGACAGTGGGGCTTTGGGACTACTTGATCGCGACACCCGCGATGCTGAGTACGGTCTGGAGCGGTGATGGCGTCGAAGGCTCCGTCGCGTCGCAACTCGCTGGCTGGCAGGGCAGCTGGACGGTGTTCTACTGGGCTTGGTGGATCGCTTTCGCGCCCTTTGTGGGTCTGTTCCTGGCGCGCATTTCGCGCGGTCGGACGATCCGCGAATTCGTGCTGGGCGCGATGATCGTCCCGGCGCTTATGTGCTTCGTCTGGTTCGCCTGGGCCGGAGGAACCGCGATCGATCTGGAGCTCAACAACGTGGCCAATGGTGCCATTTTTGGTGCCTCCGACGGGGACAAGATCTTCGCCATGACGACGGTCATGCTGGAGCCGATCTCCGCGGTTCTGTCTTGGGGGATGTCGTTGCTGATCGTCGTTCTGCTGATGACCTTCCTGGTCACCTCGGCAGACTCGGCGGTGTTGATCGTGAACACGATCAACGCGGCCGGTGACGAGGGCCCCAAAGCGCGCCCACACATCCTGTTCTGGGGCGTTGCCTTGGGTACGGTGGTTGCGGGCCTACTGATCTCGGGCGGCACATCTGCCATCCAGACGGCCATGGTGATCGGTGCGTTGCCATTCTCGGTGGTTATGGTGCTGATGGCGCTGTCGTTGATCAAGGCGATCTTCAACGACGGTCGCCGCGAAAAGGTAGGCGTTCCGACCACCTTCGACGAAATCCCGGGGGCGTCCGAGCCGCATGTTCCGGGTCCAGTCGTTCCGGCGGAATAAGCCCAACGTCGTTTTCAAGATCTTGAAAGGGGGCCTTCGGGCCCCCTTTCTGCTGGCAGCACGGAGCCGGGTTTGGTTTAACCCACTGGCCCAGCCCCGGAGCCGCCAGATGTCGAAATCCCCCCGCACCGCCCGCCGCGCCGCACGTTCCGGCCCGCCCCGCGATGTCGAGAGCCTGCGCGCCGCCATCTCTTCCGCGCGCCTGTCCGGCACGCCACCGCAAGTCGTCGAACAGGCACGGGGTCTGCTGATGGCCTGGCTGGGCACCGTCCGCACCGAACCGTTCACCGGCATCGTTCGTGACCTCGCCTCCGGGTCCGCCGCGCGACAGGTCGGGCAAGCGATGGTCGATCAAAGCCCCGCACCCGAAGGCCTTGACTGTAAAGCGGGCTGTGCCTTCTGTTGCATTCTTCCCGGCGATGACGGCGGCACGATCACGGGGGCCGAGGCGCGCGCGCTACACGCAGTGCTGACGCCCCTCGCCGGTCAGCCGGACGGACGCGCCTGGCATACGCACGCCTGCCCGGCGCTGGACCCGGAAACGCGCCTTTGCCGGGCGTATGACGCGCGTCCGATGATTTGCCGAACCTACGTCAGCCGCGATGTGACCGCATGTGAAGCCATTGCCGAGGGCGACGCCAAGCCCGGCACTGGCACGCTGCCGGCGCAAATCATCCATATCGCGGTGCAATCGCTCGCCCGGGCGGCGCTCAAGGGGGTCACGACGGTCCCGACCTATTCGCTCAAGAAAGTCGCGACTGCCGCCCTGGGGCTCGCCGAAGTCGAATCCGCCCTCAAATCCTCCCGCCACCCGCCCGGATCTCTCGACACGGAACGTCGGCGGCTGTCTCGTGGGATTTTCCGGGCCCACTGAAACCTGACGCCTGACAGTCGGCGGCAAACACTGGCCGCTTGACCACTGGCCGCTTGAATGTGCCAAAGCTCGGCGGTCGGACACTTTTTGTGCCGTGCTTTCTGGCTTCCGGAATGGCACGTCGACACGTTCGCCAAACGCGGGTCTGCTGCCGTTTGCACACGTAACGTGCCGAACAAACGCCCGGGCAACCAAGAGGCCGATTGCAGATCAAACACCAATCCGCCGGGCGCTCCCGACATGCCCGTGTCATCCAATCGACCGACAAGGACTATTTCTCAGTGTCCTGACCGGGTTAACCTGCGTCCGAATCCACCGCGCCCCGCACATGAGGTCCGCAATGAACGACATCGCCACGCGCGTTTGGAACCACAAATGGAAGATCGATCCGATTGTCCGATCCTTGATCGACACCGATTTCTACAAGCTTCTCATGTGTCAGTCCGTCTTCCGCAAACATCCGACGACGCAGGTCCGGTTCAGCCTGATCAACCGCTCCATCCACGTCCCGCTTGCCCACCTGATCGACGAGGGGGAACTGCGCGAACAGCTCGACCACGTGCGCACGCTGTCGCTTACCCGTGGCGAATCCACCTGGCTGCGCGGCAATACCTTCTATGGCAAACGCCAGATGTTCCGCCCCGATTTCATGGAATGGTTCGAGAACCTGCGCCTTCCCGAATACCACCTTGAACGCGTGGGCGAGCAATACGAGCTTACTTTTGAAGGGCCCTGGCCCGAGGTCATGCTCTGGGAAATTCCGGCGCTCGCCATCTTGATGGAGTTGCGCTCCCGTGCGGTGCTGCGCGACATGGGGCGGTTCGAACTTCAGGTACTCTATGCCCGCGCGATGACCCGCGTTTGGGAAAAGGTGGAACGGCTGCGCGCCCTCGAAGACCTCCGCCTCGCCGACTTCGGTACCCGGCGGCGCCATTCGTTCCTCTGGCAGGACTGGTGCGTGCAGGCGCTTCGCGAAGGCCTGGGCGACAACTTCGCCGGCACTTCCAACTGCCTGATCGCCAAGAATCGCGATGTTGAGGCGATCGGTACCAACGCCCACGAATTGCCCATGATCTACGCCGCGCTGGCCGATGGCGACGCGGCGCTGGCGCGGGCCCCCTACGACGTGCTCGCCGACTGGCAGGAGGAACACGAGGGCAACCTGCGCATCATCCTGCCTGACACTTATGGGACCGAAGGCTTCTTGGAGAACGCCCCTGACTGGCTGGCGGGCTGGACGGGCATCCGCGTCGATTCCGGCGATCCTGCGACAGGGGCCGAGACGGCAATCCGCTGGTGGAAAGAACGCGGGGAGAATCCGACAGAGAAGCTCGTCATCTTTTCCGACGGGTTGGACGTCGACAAGATCGAAGAACTCCACCGCCAGTTTCAGGGCCGCGTCCGCGTGTCTTTCGGTTGGGGCACCCTGCTGACCAACGACTTCCGGGGGCTGGTGGCGGACGACGCCCTCGCCCCGTTCTCGCTGGTGTGCAAGGCGGTCGAGGCCGACGGTCGCCCCACCGTGAAACTCTCGGACAATCCGCGCAAGGCCATGGGACCGAAGGCCGAGATCGCCCGATATAAGCGGGTTTTCGATGTCGGCGATCAGGATGCGATGGAGGTTGTTGTTTGATACGGCTGGACAACAGGCGGTCACCTGACCGCCAACCTGTCTGAAACAGTCGTTACCCCGAGACGCTCCTCCGAAGTGCGCAGCGACTAATATGTGATTGTCCCGTTTTCGGATGGTCCAGAGGATGGTTGGAACGCCTGAGGCCCCGCGCCGGAAAGGTCAGGACCTTCCCGCCTCACCATTGACGTGAGGCATGGGGCCTGATCGCGATGTCGGCAATCACCACCATGAGGCCGCCGACCTCTGACGCACGGCATCATCATCCAGCACGTAGCCAGGATCGGGCGCGCGGACCGGCACCGTCCCCTTAGTGGAAATCCCGCGACTTCGGGATGACGCGCACATCGCGGGGATGGCGGCTGGTGTGTTCGGGTACCGGGCGCGCCACTTCGTCGGCACGCGCCAAGGTCGGCCCCAGCTCATCCTCGGACAGGCGGGCCAGCGCGTCGTTGCGATCGACGATTTCGTGGGCGACGACGTGCAGCACCGCGCCGTCGTATTGCACGTGCCCATGCACCGCCATCAGCCGGGCCCCCATGATCGCCTTGCGGAACGTCTTGAACAGATCCGGCCAGACAACAATGTTCACCACCCCCGTCTCGTCCTCCAGCGTGATGAAGCAGACACCCTTCGCACTACCGGGTTTCTGCCGGATCAGGACAAGCCCCGCGACCGAAACCTTCTCGTTGAACCGCCGCGTGTGCAGATCGGCGGCGCGGGTATAGCCGCCCTTGTCCATGGCGCGGCGCATGAACCGCAGGGGATGTCCCCTTAGCGACAGGCGCGCGGTCTGGTAATCGGCGACCACCTGTTCGTGCATCAGCATATCCGGCAGCAGATGCGCGGGATCTTCGCCCACATCTGGCGCATCCCCGTGGGTGAACAGCGGAAGTTCCGGCCCCGAACGGATAGCCTTGGCATCCCAGAGCGCGGCGCGCCGATCCTGCCCGCAGGACCGGAAGGCATCGGCAGCGGCCAGGATCTCGATCCCGCGCTTGCTGATCCGGGTGCGACGGCGCAGATCCTCCACCCCGGTGAAAGGCACGTGACGGGCACCGACCAGCCGCGCCGCATCGTCGGCCTTGAACCCCGACAGTTGCCGCAGGCCCAGCCGCAGCGCGAAGACACCCGTCGACACCGGCTCCAGTGTATTGTCCCACGCGGAATAATTGACGTCGATGGCCCGCACCTCCACGCCCGCGCGGCGCGCCATGTCGACGATCTGCGCAGGCGCGTAGAACCCCATCGGCTGCGAATTAAGAAGCGCACAGGCAAAGATGTCAGGGTGATGACATTTCAGATAGCTGGAGACGTACACCAGGTGGGCAAAACTGGCGGCGTGGCTTTCGGGAAAGCCGTATTCGCCGAACCCCTCGATCTGGCTGAAACAGCGAGCGGCGAAGTCAGGCTCGTACCCGCGCGCGACCATCCGCTCGACCATGCGGGCCTTATGGTCCGACACTTTGCCCTTGGCCCGGAACGTCGCCATGGCCTTGCGCAGCTGGTTCGCCTCGCCCCCTGAAAATTCGGCGGCGACGATGGCGATCTTCATGGCCTGTTCCTGAAAGATGGGCACGCCCAGCGTGCGGCTCAGAATGTTGCGCAACTCGTCCGGGTCATGCTGCGGACCCGGCTTGGGATAATATATAACCTCGGCCCCGCGCCGACGCTTCAGGTAAGGATGCACCATGTCGCCCTGGATGGGGCCGGGCCGCACGATGGCGACCTGGATCACCAGGTCATAGAAGACACGTGGCTTCAGCTTGGGCAACATCGCCATCTGCGCCCGGCTCTCCACCTGGAACACACCCAGGGAGTCGCCCCGGCACAGCATGTCATAGGTCGGTGCGTCGCCCTCCTTGATCGTAGCCAGTTCCATCTTGGTGGCATAGTGATCACGCAACAGATCGAAGCATTTGCGAATACAGGTCAGCATCCCAAGCGCCAGTACATCCACCTTGAAGATGCCAAGCGCCTCGATGTCGTCCTTGTCCCATTCGATGAAACTGCGGTCGGGCATGGCCCCGTTACCGATAGGCACCGTGTGGGTCAGTCGGTGACGGGTCAGGATGAACCCACCCACGTGCTGTCCCAGGTGGCGCGGCATCCCGATCAGCATGTCGGTCAGCCGGATCGCCTGCCGGATAAGAGGATCGCGCATGTTCACGCCGGATTCCTCCAGATGCATGTCGTCCACGGACTGGCCCCAACTGCCCCAGACGGTCTTTGCCAGCGCGGCGGTCACGTCTTCGGACAGGCCCATCACCTTGCCCACCTCGCGGATCGCCATGCGGGGGCGGTAGTGGATAACCGTCGCCGCCAACCCGGCATGTTCGCGCCCATAGCGGGCATAGATATGCTGGATCACCTCCTCGCGGCGTTCATGCTCGAAATCAACGTCGATGTCGGGCGGCTCGTCGCGTTCGTCGGACAGGAAGCGTTCGAACAGGACATCGTGCTGCGCCGGGTCAACCGACGTGATCCAGAGACAATAACAGACCACCGAATTGGCAGCCGAGCCGCGCCCTTGGCACAGGATGCCCTGACTGCGGGCATGGCCGACGATCTCCTGAATGGTGATGAAGTAGCGGGCCAGTTGCTTGCGGCGGATGAAGGGCAACTCCATCTCGATCGCATCGCGGACCTTCTGCGGGACGCCCTCCGGATAACGGCGGGCCGCCCCAGCCTCGGTCAGAATACGCAGATGCTCATCCGGCGTGCGGCCAGCCGGGATGTCGTCCTCGGGGTATTCGTAGCGCAATTCCGTCAGGCTGAAGTCAAGCTGATCGGCAATCGTCAGGCTTTCACGGATGGCATGGGGCCAGCGGGCGAACAGGCGGATCATCTCCTCGGGTGATTTCAGATGACGTTCGCTGTTGGCGTGCAGATGGTATCCAGCTTCGGCCAGCCTGACCTTTTCCCGGATGCAGGTCAGCACGTCCTGCAGAGGACGGCGCGCGGCCGAGTGATAATGAACGTCGTTCGTCGCCACGATCCGCAGACCGTGAAAGCGTGCCAACCGGTCCAGCCGTTCGATCCGGGCGTGATCGTCGCCCCGGTAGAGATGCGCCACCGCGACATGCGACAGCGACGGCAACCGGCGCACCAGACTGGGAAGTTGCGCCTCGAAGGCGGTCAGGTCGTCGGGCGGCAGCGCGATCAGCAGGCTGCCTGCCTGATGGTCGGCCAGGTCATTGAGGCTCAGGTCGCATTGTCCCTTGGCCTGCCATTCTCCGTTCAACCCCGACATCCGCCCCTTGGAGATAAGGGCGCAGAGCCGGCCGTAAGCCTCCCGGTCACGGGGAAAGGCCAAGACTGCGGTACCATCGGTCAACACGATACGCGTCCCGATCAGGGGTTTGATTTTCGTCGTATTCGCCTCGACATGCAGGCGGACCACGCCAGCCATGGAATTGCGATCCGCCACGCCAAGCGCGTGATAGCCGAGGGCATGGGCCGTCGTCACCAAATCCACAGGTTCGGATGCGCCGTACAGGAACGAAAAGCAGGTCGTCAGGCCCAGCTCCACAAAGGGCGCGCGGGGGTTTTTCCGGAACGTCTGATCCGGGTCGAGAGTACGTTTGTCGGGGGTGGGGGGCTGATCAGGCATGGGTCACGGCTGGGGCTCTGCCCCAGACCCCGGAGTATTTCCAAAGCAGAGAAAGGGCAGTGAACATTTGGGATCAGGCGAAAAGGCCATGAAGGAACCAGTCGGGTTCGCCGCCGCGCCCGTCCCCCATGATCCCCTCCCGGAAGAGCCAGTAGCGTTCGCCCGCCTCCACCTCGACCTTGTAGTAATCGCGCAGGCGGGTGCCGGGACGCGCGCGCCACCATTCGGGGGCGATACGTTCAGGCCCCTGATGACGGCGGATCAGGTAGGGCTTGCGCCGCCATTTGAACCGTACGGGCGGGCCTTCGGGCACGGCGTAGAGCACTTCGATCCGCTCGGGTGAGCGCAACAGGCGCACGGGGCGGTCCCGCGACGGCGCGACCAGGCCGCCGCCGCCCAGGCCACCGGGAGCCAGAAGACCAGCGCGGCGCACCGCGGGCGACCAGCGGTCGGCACATTCTGGCAAGTGACTTTCAACCGGGTCGGGTAGCTGCACCGCATCAGGCCCCAGCCGCACGGTCAGCCGGTCAACCAAAGTGGCCAGGGCCACATCGGCCTGCACCCCGCCATCAAGCCGGACTTGCGCCGCCGCGAGCGGTTCCGGGCGCAGTGCTTCCAGGCTGAGCGTGTCGAAGCCAAAGCCCGCGTCCAGGCTTTCGAAGTGGCAGGTCAGCAGGTTCTGCAGATGCGCCGGATCTCGGCTGGCCTGGGCACAGCCCGCTTCGAACCGGCTGGTGGTGCCATCGGTGCGATACAACTCAAGACGCAGCCCGCGCAGTCCCTGCCCCGCGGCGGCCAGTTCGGCACAAAGCATCTGCATCGGTTCGGGTAACAGCGGCTGCGGGTCCATCACCGGCTCGGCAAGGCGATGCACGACGCGGAAGCGCTGCGGCGGGGGCGGGCTGACGATGGGTTCGGGCAGGTCGCCGGTCATCTGGTCCAACCGTCTGAGCGGTGTCATCAGCGCGCGACCGTCGCGACCGAACCGGCGCTCCAGCGTCGCGCGGGGGATCAGCATCAGATCGCCGATATGTTTCAGCCCCAGCCGCCGCAGGGTCAGCAACGTCGCACCATCCAGCCGCAGCGCCGCGACCGGCAGCATCGCCAGCCGGGCCTTGAGTGCGGACGGACCGCAGATTTCACGCGCAGCGCCGTAACGGGCCAAGGCCCAGGCCGCGCCGTGGGTGGGCGCGACCGCCAGCCGCGCTTCCTGTCCCAGATCGCGCAGGCGGGCCTGCATGTCCGACAGCATCGCCGCCTCGCCCCCCCAGAGGTGATCGGACCCGGTCGTGTCCAGCACGATACCATCCGCCCCGTCGCTCGCCGACCAGGGACACCAGCGCCGGGACCATAGCATCAGGCGGCGCAGCGCCTCCGCATCGCCGGACAGATCGGCCGGCACGACCTGCACCATCGGCGTCAGCGCGCGAACATCAGTGATACGCATGCCGCGCGCGGCCCCTTCGGCCTGCGCGGACGGATTGGCGGCGTGGACAACCGGGCCATGGGGGCCCTGCGCCGCCAGCACCAGAGGGGCATCGGGATCGAGGCCGTCAGCCACCTCCTCCCACGGAACGGAAGGCTGGGCGGGCTGCATCGCCTGCGCTCTCTCCCAACGGGCGATCGGAAAACGCGGCAACCAGATCGAGACGATGCGCCGCCGGATCATGTTCGGCCACCCAACGGGTCGGGGCTCCGCGTCGTGTGCGAAACAAATCGGCCAACCACCGCGCCCGCCCCGGCGCACGCGCGTCCCACGGGTTGTCGAGTGAGGGAGCCGGGTCGACACGCCAGCGGTCGGGCGCGACCGACAGGTCCGCCACACCATCCGGCCGCATCAGCCAGACCGGCACGCCCGACCGGCGCGACCGCATCGCCAAGCGTTTGGTCGCCGTGAAATCCAAGGCCTTCGGGTTCCCCCAGACCTCGCCCACGACAGCGGACAATGCGGCGCATTCCAAACCCTCCTCCATCGTCCAGAGCGCATCGGCGGCGGACCGTGCCGCGATGCGCAGGATGGGCATTTTCAACCCAAGTTCCGCGATTCCCCGTTGGCAGGGCACGCCCCCTTCCTGCACAGCGCGGGCATCCTGAACCCATAAAATAGGCCCCCTTGCCCGCTGCGCCGCCGACAAGGCGGCGTCGATCTGCGCCAGAACCAGGCCCGTCCCCGCACCATCCCGCGTGTTCGAGAAGGCCTCTGTAAATGCGGGCAAAGCGGAATCCGGCGTGGGATCAGTCATCGAAGGCCACCAGAGAATCGATTAATGTTCATGTTATGTTCTCTTTTTGAATCACATTTGTCGAGTCCCCTCCTGCCTCCTTCGGGCCGGAATCACGGCGTCAGGCAATCTTCCAAAGAAATTGACAGGTTGCGCAGCAATGTCGGGTAAAGGTCGATCCCCGGCTGCAACGTGGCACCCAGCGGATCCAGAACACCGGATCGCGCAGATGTCCCCTCGGTCAAGGTCTTGACCAGACCCGGGTCGAACTGCGGCTCGGCAAAGACGCAGACGGCCTGTGACGCAACGACAACCTCCCGCAGGGAAGCCACTTGCCCGGCCGAGGCGGGGGCGGCATCGCTGACCGAGATCGCCCCCAGAGACGGTATGTCGAACCGCTCCTCGAACCCGCTGTAAGCGTCATGAAACGTGATGTACCCGCGTCCCTGCAAAGGCACCATCCGCGCGCGGATCTCCATCATGAGACTGTCCAGTTCCGCCTTCCCGGCGTCTGCGTTCGCCGCGTAGATGATCTCGTTTTCCGGATCGAGTTCTGTCAGGACTTCCGCGATCCGGTCCAGCCAGAGCTTGCCCGTGGCCGGGTCGAGCCAAGCATGCGGATCGATACCTCCGTGATCATGGCCATGATCGTCTGCATGTCCATGGTCTTCGCCTGAATGATCAGCTTCCGCATGTTCTTCATGCTCGGCGTGTCCGTGGTCATCCCCCGGATGATCGCCAGGTTCTGCCTCCATATTTTCCGCCTGCAATGCCTTGGGCGAAGGTGCCACGCCAACATCCTCCAGCAACTCCAGCGACCGCGCGTCCTCCGCAAGCGTCTCGACCACACGCTCCATCCAGGGGGCAAGGGCCGCACCGACCCAAACCACCAGATCCGCACGCGTCAGGGCGGCGGCCTCGGACGGGCGCATCGCATGTCCATGTGGCGACACCCCCGCGGGAATCATCAGAACAGGTGTCCCGACGCCGTCCATCACGCGCGCCACCATGGAATGCACCGGCCCGATATCGGCAACGACAACTGGCACCTCGGCCAATGCAGGCAAAGCGAGACAGGCGAAAAATGGCGCAAGGCGACCGATCATGGCGTACTCCGGTTGGCACACGCTTGTTAGAGGCGATGTTATAACATATCAACCCGATATGACACCCATCGGCTTCGAGATACACGATCATTCGGATTGCATCGACAGCGCCCTTGCGGCGGCCGAAGCGCATTGCGCTGACGAAGGGCTGCAACTGACGCCCATCCGCCATCGTGTCCTGGCGATCCTGTTGGCGCATCATCGCGCCTTGGGGGCCTATGAAATCCTGGATGTCCTGCGCGCGGACGGGATGAATGCCCAACCACCTGTCGCCTACCGTGCCTTGGATTTCCTCGTGAAATACGGGTTTGCGCATCGCGTGGAACGCCTCAATGCGTTCGTTGCCTGTACCGCGCCCGGACAAAGCCATGCGCCGGTCCTTCTGATCTGTCGCAACTGCCAAGCCGTCGCGGAAACACAGGCCGACAGCGCCGCGGCCCTGGGTCAGGCCGCCAGCGGCGCAAATTTTGCCGTCGAGCGGGCGGTCATGGAAGCCGAGGGCCTTTGCCCCACTTGTCAGGGCATCCTAGCGTGACCGCCCCCCTGATCCGCACGGATCGCCTGGACGTGACCTATGGCGGGCGGCGCGTTCTGCACAGCATCGACCTGGCCATTGCACCCGGAGAGATCGTCACGATCGTCGGGCCGAACGGATCGGGCAAGTCCACCCTGCTCCGGGCGATGATCGGCGCGGTCCGTCCTGCCAGCGGTGGCATTCGGCGAGCCCCCGGCCTGCGGATCGGGTACGTCCCGCAGACATTGCCCGTCGACCCCCATCTGCCGATGACGGTCCGTCGGTTTCTGAGCCTACCTCGCCCGGTCGATGACGCCGCCGCGGATGCCGCCCTGTCCCGCGCGGGCCTGCCGCACGCGGGACAGGCACAACTGAGCAGCCTTTCGGGCGGACAGCGACAGCGCATACTTCTGGCGCGTGCCCTTCTGAATGATCCGCATATCCTGGTGCTGGACGAACCGACGCAAGGCTTGGACCAGGCCGGCTCCGCAGCCTTCTATCGGCAGATCGAGGCCATTCGCGCCGACACCGGTTGCGCAGTCCTCATGGTCAGTCACGAATTGCACGTTGTCATGGCCGCGTCGGACAGGGTGATCTGCCTCAATGGTCACGTCTGCTGCGAAGGTCACCCCGAGCATGTGGCCTCCGCCCCGGAATACCGCGCCTTGTTCGGAACGGGCACCGGGGGCGCGCTGGCGCTTTACCGGCACGAACATAGCCATCACCACCACGACCATGGAGAGAGCGCCTGATGCTGCTCGACAGCTTTCTGGTGCGGGCAGCATTGGCGGGGATCGGGATCGCGATGGCCGCCGGCCCCCTGGGATGTTTTATCATCTGGCGGCGCATGGCGTATTTTTCGGATGCGACGGCGCATGCGTCGATCCTCGGCGTGGCGCTGGCACTGGCCTTCGATGCGCCGATTTTCGGCGGTGCGCTTGCCATCGCTTTCCTGATGGCGCTCGCCGTGACCACCCTGACAGAACGAGGCGGAACGACAGATACGACGCTCGGTGTTTTGTCCTATTCCGCGCTGGCCATCGGCCTGGTGGCCGTTTCGATGATGCCGGGCGTTCGTCTCGACCTGTTCGGTTATCTTTTCGGCGACATCCTGACGGTGACGCGGTGGGACGTAGTTCTTATCTGGATAGGCGCGATCATTGTCGCAGGACTGCTCGCGTGGCGGTGGTCGCGGCTTCTCATATCGACGATGGGACCGGACTTGGCGTTTGCGTCAGGCGTCAACCCTCGACGGGAACAGCTGATCCTGACGGTGGCCCTGGCGATCGTCGTCGCCTGTGGATTGAAAGTTCTGGGCGCGTTACTGGTGGGGGCGTTGCTGTTGATCCCGGCCGCGACCGCCCGCACCTTTACGCGAACGCCGGAACGGATGGCAGTTCTGGCCGCATGTCTCGGCGCAGGCGCGGCCGGTCTTGGTGTTGTTGCCGCGCGACACCTGGACACGCCGGCAGGACCGACCATCGTTTGCGTGGCGACCGCAGGGTTCCTGGTAGGGCAGGTTGCGCGACTACGCGGCTGAGCGTCGGATCGGGTCGGGGGGAGCGTCCGTCAAGCCCAAGACGCGGGGCCGTCCCATCTCGTCCAACATGGCAAACATTAGCGTCAGAACAGTTTCTGACCGCTCATTTCAAAGCCCCCTTACCGCCGCGGCTGCCTGATCTGATTTGACCCTACGAAAGACGAGCGCGGCAGGCACGACGGCTGCGAAAAGGATCATACCGAAGAGAATGGGTCCGGTCGAATCTCCCGTTGCACCGAAAATTGCCCCGCCAATTTGACGGACTGGTGATCATGATCGCGTAGTAGACGGTGAAGAAGACACCCATGCCAAAGGCGCGTTGCCCGGCTCGCAGCGCTTCTCCTGCCAAGGCCATTATGACTCCGGCAGGTGCCATACCGACGAGGCCGAACAGCAAGCTTACCCCAAGACCGGCGCGCCGCAGGCCAAGCAACAGCAAGGCCGCCACGGAAGAGGCCATGCATACCGTAAGGATCGTGTCCCGCCGGCCAAACCGGTCCGCGACCTGCCCGCAGAGCGCACCCGGCAAGATCATGACCCAGCCTGCGACGCTGATGATCCACGCGGCATTCAAGGCGCTGCAGTCCCGCGCTTCCAAGACCGTGGGACCGAAGGACAGATACGCGACATGGCCTGCATTGAACAAACCCCAGGCGGCATCGGCGCGGAGGATCAGTTGCCATTCTCTCGCCGTCAGACGCGTCGCCTTAGCGGAACCGGAAGAGCCTGAACCTTCCGGTGGGTGGAAAAAGGAAAAGGCCGACGGCCGCCGGGATGCAGTAGGGCGGCACCACCTGAAACGGCACCCACCAGCCATAGGCTTCCGCAAGCCATGCATGGCCACCCTGGCCCATCGCGATCCCGAAGGGCCAACTCATCACAAGGATGCTCATCGCGTTCGCCGAACCAGTCAGCAACCACCTTGGTGAATTGAAAATTGATGCGCACCCGGCCAGAACCCGACCCAGATCGATTGTCCAGCTTTCCGCCCCGGCACCTGAAATGAGACCCCCAATAGCCAGCACGCACAGCCCTGATGCCGCCAGAACGCGATCCGAGGCAAAGCGGCCCGCAAACCCGACCGGCCGTGCCCGAAAAAGCCCCGGCACCATGAATAGGCCAATGAGAAGACCGATGCCTGCATAGTCGAGTCCGAAAGCGACGATCAGGTCATCGCCGACGGAGCCGAGCGTTTGAAACTGCAACGCTAACCCGATCCGCGCCATGAAGAGCATCGCCAGAATGTGCCAGCGAGTCATTGACGCTTGTACTGCATTTAGACGAAGAAAGGGTCGACCTCGACAGGGTCTGGGCGTTCCTGATGCTTTTCACATGGTTGATCTTTTCGCCAAAGCATTTCGCAACATAGGTCGGGATCAAGATGTCGGGCTGACTTGTCTACGGAGGTGGGCCAACCGCATGGGTCTGGACGTCATGCGCCATTGCGGTTGCTACGACACTGCTCCGCGCTCCGGCGGGCGCAAATGTCTTGAGGTCGTTGTGCCAATCCGGGCCGTGCAGCCTCATTCGGCATATAACTTCCAGCACAGTGCGATCACCGGTCATGCGTATCAGCCCCAACGCGACTTCGGGCGATCAACATCCGGCGGTGCCAGCCATACTTGCGTTGAGACGTCTTGCCGCGCCCCTCAAAGGGGCGCGGCACTCTACAATGCCATGTATCGGTCAGTCCACCTTGTAGGCGGCGAAGGCATCATCGACGGGTGTGCCTGCAAGGCCATTGACGTAATTCGAGAACGTCTTGCAGGCGATGCCGAGAACGACACCAAGCACGTTTTGTTCAGTATAGCCTGCCGCAAGGAAGGCATCGACCGCGTCCTGGCCCGGATTGCCGCGCGACAGGACCATCTCTTCAGCAAAGCTCGACAGCGCCTGAAGTTTTTCATCAGGCAGCGTTTCGCCGTCGCGAAGCGCCTTGAGCACATCGGCCGGCACACCGGAGCTTTTGTCCGCGACCATCGAATGCGCCGCCGTGCAATAGGTGCAGCCGTTTACGCGGCTGATCGTCAGGAACACGACCTCCTGCTCCGGCGGGGTGAACCCAGACTCGGACCGGAAGTCTTTGTAGGTGGACATGTAGCCCGCCAGAACGCCGGGCAGCTTTGCCATGTAGCCATACATGTTGGGAACGAAGCCGAAGTTCTTCTGCGTAGCTTGCAAGAGTTCGGACGCACGCGGTGCCGCGCTTTCGATGGTTTCGGGCTCAATGGAAATCAGGGCGGACCTTGACATGGAGTTCTCCTTATTTGGAACGATCGTTCTATAAATTGACGACCACGTGAGCTTCAAGTATTTTAAGAACGATGAGTTCAAAAATTGGTGACACGGAAACCGCCGCGCGCAAGCGGGGGCGCCCCCGCGGCTTTGACGAGATTGAAGCGCTGGAGGCGGCGATGCGCGTGTTCTGGGCGCAGGGTTTCGAAGGCGCGTCGGTGGACCGGCTTTGCCGGGCGATGCGTATGCCGCGCGCCAGCCTTTACCAACAGTTCGGCACGAAAGAGGGTCTGTTCCTCGCGACACTCGACCACTACGGCACGCAAAGGATAGGCCCGCTGATCGCGGCGCTTGGACCCACGGGCACGTTGCACGACGATCTGGAACGTTTCTTTGACGGTGTCGTCCGCCTTGCGACGGGCGAAGACGGGCCAACAGGCTGCCTGATCACATGTGCCTTGGCTGATGCGGCGGGAAGCAATCCGGTATTTCGCGCTTCGCTGGAGCAGCGGTGCGCACAATTGGAGGAGCCGCTGGCAGAGCGCATCCGCACCGCCCAGTGGGAGTCTAACCCCGCGACCTCACCCGAGACCGAGGCGATGCTTCTCGTATCGGTAGCGTCCGGTATGATGATACGCGCACGCGCCGGTGCCACCGCCAGCGAGTTGACACGCATCGCCCGATCGGCGGCGTCCCGCTACGCGGAACCGACTGCCGGTTGATGCCAAATTCCGTCTTCGCCACGCATGCGACACGATTCCGGGCCTCATGACGTTACGTAATTGTCACCCTGTGCAACGTGACCGAGCCCGTGCCATTTTCGAACACCCATCGGCTTTCGAACCGCCCATGACGAATGCGCCGTCAACGGTGGCGAAATCGCGGTTTGGCCACGTCAGACCGCCACAGAGCATGACACTCGACAAAGCAGGAGCGCGCGCCACGTATAGGGGTCCAGCGACGAATAGACGGAATTCTGCAGGCGGGTGGTGCCTACGGGACAAGCGGATTGATTATTTTCAATGGCCTCAGCACCTTGCTGCGCGCGAAAAAATTGGCAATACTTTCTTCTGCCCCCATGAGATAAACGCTCCGGAAGGAGAGGTTCGATGATGCAATCAGCGTTAAGGCCGGCTGCCCCCGAGGAGGCAAGCACTCTTCGGACGCTCAATGCATTCGCAGTGGATCTGATTTCGATTCCGAATGTTGACGATCTTTTCTGGTATGTCGCTCGCAACGTCGTGGGCCAGCTGAAATTCATCGACTGCGTCATTTACCAGGCCAATCCCGAGCAGACCATGCTTACTCAAGTCGCGGCTCTCGGCGAAAAAAACCCCTACGGGCGTACAATCCTGAACCCTCTGCAAATCCCTTTCGGCCATGGCATAACCGGCCAGGTTGCGCAGACGCGTGAAGCGGTCGTCATTGAGGATCTTCTTCGGGATAAGAATTACATCGCCGATACGCAGCCCGCGCGCTCCGAGATTTGCGTCCCGCTGATCTTCGATGATCGCATCGTGGGGGTAATAGACAGCGAACACCCGGAACCGGGGGCATTTGGAGCCGCAGAACTCGAAGTTCTGATTACGGTCGCGGCAATGACAAGTGCGAAGCTGGAGCTTTTGGCCGAGAGTGAGCGATCACACCGGCGATACACCGACCTTGTCCAGTCGCATGCTCAACTCACCCAGGAAACGAATAATCGAAAGTCCTTGGAAGCTGAACTTGCAAACGCCCGGAAACTTGAAGCAATCGGGCGACTGACGGGCGGATTCGCGCATAGTTTCAATAACCTGCTAACCGTGATTTCCGGAAACCTTGATCTTGCCGAGGAGGAGCAGTCTGAAGCGGTCCTGAAGGAACTTTTTGGCGATGCCAAGGACGCGGCCTCGCGAGGGGCCAAACTCATCAAGGACATGCTCGCCTTCTCGCAGCGAATGCATCTGGTGCCTGAGCGCCTGTCCCTGAACGATCTGGTCGCGCGGACCAGAGATCGGAATGGGCACAGACTATCGAACGAAATCAACCTGGAGTTGGCGCAAGACCTCTGGGACGTAAGCGTCGATCCGATCGCAGCGGAAGTTGCGTTGGGAAACCTGATCTTGAATGCGCGTGATGCCATGCCTTCCGGAGGAATCATTAGAATCACGACTGACAACGTCACCTACGGCATCGGCGACACGAAAGCTCCGTCGCAGGAGATCGCGCCGGGCCGATACGTTCGATTGCGCGTGATCGACGAAGGGACCGGCATCGCATCGCACGTTCTGCCGCGCATCTACGATCCGTTCTATACGACGAAACCTATTGGCGAAGGGACCGGCTTGGGCCTTTCGATGGTCATGGGGTTCATGCAGCAGTCGAAAGGGACGGTCGTGGCGCAAACCGAGAACCCTCATGGCACCACATTTGAACTCTATTTCCCCGCGACGGTCGACGAGACTGGCTTGGTCGGTAATTAACTGACTATGTTTATCTCAGAGAGATGATAGATCTGAACGGCAAAGAGAGCCTCGGCAATACTGATGTACAAAAGCAAATCCAGGCCGTCCCTTCCGTTGATAAGCGCGGCAGACCTCAGATCGGCTGACCCGGTCAGGAAGCGAAAAGTCGCATACGCGATTGGACAGGCTGCAAGAGACTTCGGTTTCTTCAGGATTTGCGACCACGGCATCCATCCTGATCTTATCGAAGCCACGTATGACGCAGCGCGTGACTTCTTTCGACAGCCCGAAGCAACCAAACAGCAATACTACATCGCAAACAGCTCAAATCATCGCGGCTATGTGCCATTCACGGAGAAGGGCGATTATGCCGACGAGATTCACAGAAGCTACGAAGCTTTCGATCTAGGCCTCGACCTTCCTGCGGATGACAGTGACTATCTTGCTGGCAACCGAATGCTCGGCCCCAACGTCTGGCCGAAAATTTCGGGATTCCGTCGCACCGTGACAAGCTATTACAACGAGGTTGCCGAACTTGGCCGTCTGGTATGCGCGGCTCTCGAAATGTACCTTGGTCTTCGCCAGGGCGCGATGACACAGCACATGACCAAGCCTATCTCGCAATTGCGCCTGTTGCATTACGTTCGAGGCAGCGAGACCATCGACCACAAGTCTGTCAATATGGGTGCACACACGGATTATGAATGCCTTACCTTGTTGCACACGCGCAACGCGGGTTTGCAGGTCCTGGGTCAAGATGATGTTTGGATAGACGTGCCCGCAGACCCGGCCGTTCTTGTCGTAAATATTGGCGACATGTTGGAAGCTTGGTCCAACGGATTTTTGCGGTCAACGCCCCACCGTGTTCTGAATCTCAGCCCTGAGCGATACTCGATGCCGTATTTCGTCGCTGCCAATCATGATACTGTCATCCGGCCCTTCGACGAATTGGTCGAGCCGGACACTGCACCACGTTATAGCCCGTTCAGGGCAGGCGATCACCTGGAGCGAATGCTCGTTCGGGATTTCCCGTACTTACGAGCCAAAGCATCATCCGGGATTGGTGCGCCAACCCAAAACCCATTTGAAAACAGAATTAAAAAAACTGGCCCCTAAAGAATGCCTGAACTTGATACTCTTCTTGCCGTCGCTCTCGCCGGGTTTCTGTTAAGTATACTACCCGGACCATCGATGCTTTATATACTGTCTCGAAGTGTTGGCCAAAGCCGCAGCGCTGGCCTTGCGTCTGCGTTGGGGCTTGCCTTCGGCGGCATAGCACTTGCCGTCGCCACAGCCTTGGGCCTGGCCGCAGCTTTCAGCGCCTTTGACTGGCTGGTCCCCGTGTGGCGGATCTTCGGTTCTCTATATCTGGTCTGGCTTGGCGTAGGCCTGATCCAAGAGGCAGGTGCAGAATCCCACACACTTATTCGTGCTGGTCATGTTCGCCACAGGTCTTTCTTCTCGATCATTTGGCAAGGCATTTGGGTAGAACTTCTGAATCCAAAGACCGTATTATTTTTCGCGTTGTTTCTGCCGCCCTTTATCGATTCCGGCGCGAATGGAAGTGTTCAAACCCAACTTCTCATACTTGGAATTCTCGTTCCGCTTACCGCGATACCATGCGATCTGGTTGTAGCGTGGCTGGGCGGCACGCTGTCCAAGTTTGTCAATCATCAACAAAAGCTCCGGGAAACACTCGCTTGGCTCGGGGGACTGACGCTCATTGCAATTGCCGCGAATTTGCACCTGGGGTTCATCTGAAGAATTACGCCCGCCCTACTTGCACGACCGCTTGCCGCACACGCGCTGGCCGGTGCCCCGAAAGGCGCTTTATCGTTTCGGGGCTCTTTCCCGGTGATGCCTCGCCATAATTCGACCACGGGCGCACAAAGTGGAACAGGGTGTTGGGCCTACGCTGCGAACGGAACCCCGTTGCGCTCCACAAACGCCCGGTTTCCATCCAGAAGCTTGCCAATCTGCTTGCGGAACTCAGGCTTCATGAGCGGCACCATTATCAGGCCAAGAAGCCCCATTTTCGGAACGAAATTCATCGTGAAGATAACTTCCGATTTTCCCCTGCCCGCCTCACGCAATTCGATCTCGGCCCGTGCTGACTTGAGTGGGATGGTTCCATCGTAGATGTCCACTACCATCTTCTTTCCGGGGATATATTCAATTATCCGCTCCCGAATGTAGTTCTTTCCATCTGACAGGTCACACTGACGGGTTGCACCGAGGCCAGTGCTGGCGCTCTGCGCGATCAGAAACGACCGTTTAAGGTTTGGGTTAAACTGCTCGATATTTCCGAAATCATCCCATGACGCCCAGACTTGGGACACTGATGCGTTCACGATTTCTTTGACGACGACCTGAGGCATATTGCTCTCCTTTCAGATGATTGAACGTACATTTTTCCAGATCAACGACATCGCTGCAGAGATGTTGTCGTTCCGAAATTCAGACGTCTACTGGGCCACGGGAACGAAGCCTGGCGCAATGACGAGATTATTGAGGGACGTCGTCGCGAATCGTAGTTCGCGAACACTTTCGTAAGCAGCGGAGTTGTACCAGTCATCCATGGCCGCGCTTTCAGAAGGGAATTCGATGACGACGGTCCAATTGCCGTCCCACTCCCCCTCAAGCTTTTTGACCGTTGGGGTCGCGACAAGAACCTTGGCACCTGTGCCCATGACGATTGGAAAAACTGCAGTGCCATAATCGTCGAAATAGCTCTCCTGGTCTTCAATCTTGACTTGAGCGATCATGTAAACAGGGTCAGCAACGGCAGGGGCGACCGTTACCGCAAAGGCGACTGCGGCCACGGCAATTTTCGTAATGAAAGATACCATCTGCTGTTCCTTCTGATTTGTCTTTCCAATTCATTCAGAAGTCAGCTAGATGATGCAGTCACGCCAAACAATGCGAGGTTTTGCACGGATATGGGCAAAAACGCACGGCCGGATCTGCCTTGGGCCGATGCCCCCTTCTTGCTTGCGTTATCGCGCGGAAGGTCATTTTCGGCGGCAGCGGCGGAGCTTGGCGTGGACCGAACAACAGTTGCGCGAAGACTTGATCGACTGGAGACCCAGTTTGGGACGAAACTGTTCGAACGGCAGTCTGGACAGCTCGAGCTGTCGCAAGACGGGCGCAAGATCATGTCCTCTGTCGAACGGGCCGAGCAAGAGCTGAGCCAGCTGAATGCGGACCAGGGCGACCATCGTTTTGGATACGGAAAAGTCCGGATTTCGCTATCCGAACACGTCCTTGCAGGGTTCTCTCATCAGTTGGTTCAGTTCATCAACGATCATCCCCAAGTATTTCTTGAACTCACGACTTCCGATAGGTTTGTCGACCTCTACAAGTACGAAGCAGATATCCTCCTGCGCATCGCGAGAGCGCCTCCCGAGAAACTACAGAGTATTGATCTAGGGGCGGTCACATTTGAATTGTATCGGCGCGCCGATCAGACCGACGCAGCCCAGTCCTTCCTCGCCCTGCCGGGTCAGACCGACATTTCAAGTATGATGGAAGGTGCAACCCCAAGCGAGACCGCGATCGCAGCCGTCGATGGAGTGTTGGCCACACGCGATATGATCCTGGCAGGCGGTGGTTCTGGAATATTACCAAAGTTCCTAGGCCATTGTGATCCGCGTTTGAGTCCCTGCCCCGGTAGACTCCGCCCGGATACCTTCCGGCTGACGATGAGCTGTTTGCCCGAGCAGCGAAATCTGCATCGCATTCGGATCGTCATGAAAGACCTGTCAGGCCTTATCGGCCAGGCGCTCGGTAATTTGAACGCCAAGGATTAGGTGGATATTTCGCAATCAACAGAGGGGGCTTTGACGCCCTCCAGCGCTTACGACCGCGCAACACCTTGCAGTAATTGTGTGAGTACTGCTTCGTTTTAGGCTGGAACGCGAAGATCAAGGCACGTGGCCAAGGCGCAGCCGTCTCGATTGGGGCTGGGCAACGCCAGTCCGTACCCCCGCACCTGACTGAGCGATTTCACCCATGCCACCCTCATCAGAACGACACCATCGGCATCTAAAGCGGGCCACCTAACCGACTGGATCAATCCCGAGAGCGTGCGCCAATTCCGCGAAGCTGGCTGCTGTTACCGGGTCGAGCGTTATTCCGTTTTCGCGGCGGCCTTGGGCGACGGCCCATTCGCGGTCGCCCGGTGCCATTACCTCCCTGCCAGGCTGGGCGGGAGAGGCGCGCAGGAGTTCCAGATATCGCGTAACCCCTGCCTGCACGACCTCGGCACCGGCAAACGCGGCAGGGTCAAGGGCCATGACGAACGCGCCCATTCCCCGGGGCGTGCTGAAGTCTGGGCCGCCCATGGGGGCGATGTCCGGCGAGAGTTTCATGCCGGTGAGCACGGCCGACAACACCTCGGCAACGCCCCCCAGCCCCGCGCCCTTGAACCCGAACATGCCCCCCAAGGGGGCCAGCATCTCTGCCACGTGCGGGTCTGTCGTGTCGGCCCCCGTGCTGTCGGAGGCAACGCCTTCCGGCAAGGTCGTGCCGGTAGAGCGATAAAGCTCAACCCGGTTATAGGGCACCGCGCTGGTGGCCATGTCCAAAAGCCATGGGTTGCCTGGGGCGGGACAGGTGATGGAGAGCGGATTGGTTCCGTGAAATCGCTCCGCGCCGTCATGCAGGCGGACGAAACTGTCGCTGTTGCAGGTGACAAGGGCCAGCATGCCCCGCTCGGCCGCACGCATTGCATAGGCACCGGCTGGCCCGAAATGCGATGAGTTCGTGATGCCCACGGCCCCCACACCTGCCTCGGCCGCCAGATCACAGGCATGATCCATCGCCGCATAGGTGGCCCGCGCGCCTTGGGCATTGTCGCCGTTCACCATGCCCGATCCGGCCCGGGTGCGGGTGAACTCCACCTTCGGAGCCTTGTTCAGCCGCCCGCCTTGCAACGCCTTGGCGTAGTGGCCCAGCAAGCGCACGCCGTGACTGTCCACACCGTGAATTGACCCGTGCATCATGGACGCGGTGCAATCGCGGGCCGTTTCGTGATCTGCGCCGACACCGGTCAAAACGGTGCGGCAGAATTGCGCCAGATCATCGGCCTGAACGGGTGAGGTCATGGGGTTCCTAACTGTAGATCGGGCTCAGCGGTAAATCAGGGTGGGCAGCCACATCGTGATGCCGGGAATGAAGGTGACCAGCAACAACACGATCACCAGCGGGATCAGGAACGGCGCGGTGCCGACGACGCAATCCTCGAAAGGGATTTTCGCAACCCGCGCCAATACATAAAGCACCATGCCCACCGGTGGCGTCAAAAGCCCCAGCATCAGGTTCAGCACCATGATCACGCCAAAATGTACCGGGTCGATTCCCAGGGTCACGGCAATCGGCAACAGCACAGGCACCATGATGGTGATCGCGGCCACCGTCTCCATGAAGCATCCGACCGCCAGCAAGATTAGATTCATCAGCAGCAGGATGACCCAAGGCCGGTCGGAAATGGCAAGTAATCCGGCAGCGAATTGTTCGGGCACGCGATTAGATGTCAGGATCCAGGCAAAGATCGCGGCCGATCCGACAACCAGCAGAACCACGGCCGTCGTTTCGATCGTGTCAAAGCTGACGCGCAAAAACCGGGGCAACGTCAGCGTGCGATAAACAACCAGCCCCAGGAACAACGCCCAGGCACAGGCCGCCACAGCCGCCTCGGTCGGGGTGAAGGCACCCGACAGAATGCCCCCGACGATGATGACCGGGGTCAGAAGCGACAAGAACGCCCTCTGAAACGTCGACCACAGGACGGACCAATAAAACGTCTGATCGCGTCCGAAGCCCTTCCGCCGGGCCATGATCGCAATCATCAGCATCAGCGAGGCCGCCATCATCAAACCGGGAATGAACCCGGCGACAAAGAGCTGTCCGATACTGGCACCCGCGACGACACCGTAGATCACCATCGGCAGGGAGGGCGGGATGATCGGACCGATGGTCGACGATGCAGCGGTGATCCCGACCGCGAATTTGGCGTCGTACTTTGCGTCTCGCATCGCCTTGATCTCGATTGCGCCAAGGCCGCCGGCATCCGCCACCGCAGCGCCAGACATGCCCGCGAAGATGACCGAGGCCCCCACATTCACATGGCCAAGTCCGCCTCTCATCCAGCCGACCATCGCCAGGGCAAAGTTGAAGATGCGTTCAGTGATACCGGCTGTGTTCATCAGATTGCCGGCAAGGATGAAAAACGGCACCGCCAGCAACGGAAAGCTGTCAACGCCGTTGATCATCCGATGCGCCACGACCATGGGCGGGGGCGAGCCATTGAAAATGATGAAAATCGCAGAAGACCCCGCCAGGGCGACCGCAACGGGCATGCCGCAGATCAACAATGCGGCCAGCATTACGAAAAGCCAAATAATGTCCACCTAAGGGCTCCTAGTCGATCGCGCGGATCTGGTCCGCGTGCAGTTCGGGGTCAATCAATTTGCTGGTGCCGCTGCGCAAATGGCACCAGGTGTTCCACGCCGAATAAAGTGCCATGCACACGAAAGCCGCCGTGACGATCCAGTAGATCGTCGATTTCGGTATATCGAGAGAGACCATCATCTGCCTGGTGCGACCGGCAATTTGCCCGCTGAACACAGCCAGCATGATGAAGAACCCAGTGGTCAGCAGGTCAATCGTCGTTTGCGCAATCCGTCGCCCCGCTCGAGGGATCCAACGGTAAAAAAACTCGACCGCGATGTGGCTTTGCTTACGGGTCGCCATGATCGAGCCGATAAAGGTGACGCCGATCAACAAGAAGCGCGCAATTTCTTCCGTCCACGCGATCGAGTCGTTGAGAACGTATCGCGTGAAGAACTGAAGAAAGACGACGAAAGCCAGGACCCAAAAAAGGACCAAAACCACGCCGTCGCTCCAGCGCTGATCTGACAGGTCAATCTTTTCTTCTTCAAGAATGATCGGTGCCGTCACGTCCTGTTCAGACGAATCTGGTCTGCTCATGGCGGATCCTTTGGATCATTGGGGGGCAGGCGGGTATCGCAACCCGCCTGCGGACAGGTTCACTCGATGGCTTGCAGGCGATCGTACGTCGCCTGATCCCAAGTCGCCATCTCACCGTTGTGCATGGCCTTTACCGCCTCGATGAACGGCGCGCGGTCCACCTCGTTGACCTGCACGCCTTCTCCGCGGAACCATTCGGCCAGTTCACCCTCGGCCTTGATGATCGCATCGGTGGCGCAAACAGCGGTGTCCTGGGTCACCTTGGTCAGCGCCGCCTGGTCGGCGGCGTCCATCGCGTCCCACGCCGGGCCGCCAACGATGGTAAGCAAGGCATCGGTGATATGGCCGGTCAGGTTGATGTTGGTCTGAACCTCGTAGAACTTTTTGGCCTGGATCGTGGGCAGGGGGTTTTCCTGCGCGTCCACGGTGCCTTGCTGCAGCGCCAGATAGACCTCGGCGAAGGCGATGGGCGCGGGATTGGCCCCCGTTGCCTCGGGGAACATCATGTAAAGCGGCGCGTTCGGCACACGGATTTTCAGCCCGTCCATATCGGCAGGCGTCAGGATCGGCTTGTTGGACGTGACATGGCGCGCACCATAATACGTCATCGCAGTGATGTGATTGCCCGTCGCATCGGTATAGCCCTGAGACATCTCGTTGAACAAATCCGAATTGCGGAACTTGTCCCAATGGTCCCAGTCGCGGAACATGAAGGGTGCACCGCCAATCGCGATGGGACCGTACGATCGACCGGCAAACAGCTGCCCGGTATAGATGATGTCGACCGTGCCGAAGCCCAGGCCTTCGTTGATATCAACTTCCTTGCCGAGCGATGAGGCCGGGAAGACCTCAATCCCGAACCGACCTTCCGTCGCGTCCATCAACAGGTCGTTCGCGGCAACCGCACAGGTATGGTACGGCTCGCTGGACTCGTAGACATGTGCCCACTTCAGCTTGGTTTCCGCCGCGGCCATGGCGGGCAAAAGCGCCAATACGGCAGCGGTCGAGATAACGGGCTTAAACATATTTCTGGTTTTCATATTATTCCTCCCTTGGGTGTTGCGGTTTGACCAACGAGGTGCCCGCAATCACCTGATAGCTTGACGCCTTCCCTAACGTTAAGCAAGCGGCCAGGCCGAGGCTGTCAAACAAGAAATGATACCTTCAGCGAAATCCCCCTGTTTCCCGGAGACCCCTTGGCGAACGGGTCTTAGCTGTTTGCTATGCGCGGAACGCCATCCAGCGATCACGATCTGACCTTCTGGCCGCGGACCTTGAGTTTGGAAAGCTCTGAACGCCCGGCACCCGGCTCATTGATCGGGCAGCAGAAACAGCGACTGTCCATGGACAGGAACCCAAATCAAACGCCAACAAGTCAGCCCTCAGTGCGTCAATGGTCGCTCTGCCCATTCCGCGAACAGGCCCAGTGATTTTCCAATTGATCGCGCAGGATGGAAGCTGCTTTTTCTGCCGTAAGATCGCGCTGCGCTTCGGCCAGCATCTCATAGCCAACCATGAACTTCCGGATTGTCGCCGATCGGAGTAGGGGCGGATAGAAATGCGCATGCAACTGCCAATGTGCCCTCTCCCCCCCTTTGGATGGCGCGCCGTGCCAGCCCATCGAATACGGAAACTCGGTCGTAAACAGGTTGTCGTAGCGGGTGCAGAGCCGCTTCAGGATGTCGGCCAGGGTATCGCGTTCGTCGCCCGTCAGGTCCGTAAGTTGCGGAACATGCCGTTTGGGCATCAGCAGCGTCTCGAAAGGCCATGTCGCCCAGTAGGGAACAACGGCAATCCAGTGACTGTTCTCGACCACGATCCGCTCTTTCAGGTCCGCCTCACGTAGGGAATAGGCGACGAGTAGATTTTCGCCGGTCTCGGCCAGGAACGCGGCTTGGCACGCATCCTCTTTTTGAACTTCGTTTGGCAGGAAATCCGACGCCCATACCTGCCCGTGAGGATGGGGGTTCGAACAGCCCATCGCGGCCCCCTTGTTCTCGAAGATGGCGACCCAGTCGTATGTTTTCCCAAGCTCGGCAAACTGCGCAGTCCAGACATCGACGACGCGGCGAATTTCAGGCACCGACAGTTCGGGCAGGGTCAGATCATGGCGCTCCGAAAAACAAATGACGCGCGAAGTGCCCCGCACGGTCTGGGCCCGGAACAGGGCATCATTGCCCGTATCGACATAAGATGTGTCGACAAGCAGAGCCGGATAATCGTTGGGAAACACGTATGGCCCCGCGTAATCCGGGTTCGTCGCGCCCGTCACCCGCGTGTTGCCGGCGCAAAGGTAGCAGTTTGGATCATGCGCCGGCTTGTCCTTGGATGTCGGGCTTTCTGCCTGACCCTGCCATGGCCTGTTACTGCGGTGCGGCGATACCAGAACCCATTCACCTTTCAGCGGGTTGAAGCGGCGGTGAGGTTGATCCGCGAGTGCGGTGTCGTTCATGTCCTGCGGCCCTTTTGTTTCGGTCGTCTTCCGTCGTCGGTTCCATCCATTTCAATGCACCGCTCAGTTCACCGCCAACCTGCTACCAAGCAACTCCCCGCTGTCGCGCAGGAGGGGATACGCGATCATGGCGAAGTTCGTATTCACGGACTTGAGTGCCCGCAGCAGGTCCAGGTGAATGCTGCTTGTCTCGATCGACTCGGAAAGGCCCTGCTTCAGTCGGTAGAGGTGCTGTTTTTCAAGCCGTTGCGCGATTTCGCGCACGGTCTCTTTCTGCTCGACCAAGGAGCGTGCCAGCGATGGATCTTCGGCCATCAGGACCGAGATCGACAGCTGAACGTTGCGGTATACGGTGTCATGGAACATCGTCAAATCCCCCCAGCCGTCCTTCGAGAACTTGAGGCTTTCGAGGTTCATCGTTTCGGCGTGCATGACCATCTTACGGGAAATCATGTCAGCTGCGGATTCCAGGTTGGCCGCGATACCGGCAAGTTCGATGGCCCGTGTCCCGATCTCGTCTTCGGCATTCTTGCCACGAATGCTTGCCAGATAGATCCGTAGCTTGAGCGAACGCTGCGCAACATCTTCGTTTTCGCTCCGGATTGTCCGCGCCGCCATTTCATCGAAGTGTTCAAACAGCGGCAGAACATTCCGGTGCATGGCTTCCACGCGCCCCCCGATATGCACCAATTCCCTGACCGCGCAGGAAAACGCGCGCTTGGGTTGCGAGAGAGCGGCAGGATCAAGGGCGCTGCTTTTCGCACCGATCTCGGTATCGGTTTCACTGTCCCGAATAATGAAAGAGGCAACGCGAAAAATTGGTCCGATTAGCGGGAGACACAGGATCAGCAACAGCCCGTTGAACGCAAGATGCAGGTTCAAGGATTGCTGGGCCGGCTCCGACCCCAGAAAGGATGACAGGTTCGGAAAGACCGAAAGGACGTATAGAAGGCCTGCTGCACCGCCCCCGCGCAATACAAGATTGGCCGTGACCGCCCGCCGAACCATGACATTCGATTTAAGCGTCAGCACCAAGGCGATGAAGGAGCCGCCCAGGTTGGCACCAAGCACCATCGCGAAAGTCGCCTCGACCGGCATGATCCCCTGCCCCGCCATCGTCACGAACAGAAGGACGGCAGCAACGCTGGAATGCACCAGCCATGCGAAGATCGCGGCCACCAGGAAGGCCGCAGCCGTTTCATCGGCGAGATAGAGGATGATTGTCTGGCTCTGCGCGCTTTCGATCAGTGGATGGCTTGCTGCGCGGATCAGGTCCAGCGACATGAACAAAAGTGCCAGCCCGATCAGGATGCGCCCGATCTGGCGCAGTCGCCGACTGCTGCTTCGCAGGAAAATCACCACACCGCCCAACAGCAGAACCGGCGCAACCAACGACAGCGAAGAATTCAAAAGCTGCGTGACGATAGCCGATCCAAGATCGGCCCCCAGCAGGATGGCAAGGCCTGCAACGGCACCGATCGTGCCTGCCGACACGAACCCCGCCATGAGAACCGCCACCGCAGTCGAGCTTTGCAGCAGGATGGCCGCCCCGGCACCGCACCCCGCAGCGCTGAGGCGGCCGGACGTGGACAAGCGCAGCCAATGGCGCAACTGGCCCCCGAACGCGCGTTCGAATCCGGTTCGCACAAGTCGGACGGACCAGATCAGCAGCGCCGCGGCACTTGCCAGGTTGAGCAGGACGTAGAGCGAGTTTTCTAACATTCAGTCCTCAATGTGCGGCGGCGAAATCCTGACACAGCGCCTCGCTCGCCCAGGTCGCGCAAAATTCACCTTAACCTGAGAAGGCACTTGCACCCTTCCGTGTTTCGTCACGGCAACCCAACGGACAGCTCCCTGACCCCATTGGCAACCTGTTCACAACTTGCCGCGATAACATGGCCTTCGCGCAGGGTTGGCACGTAGCGCCGGTCCCCCCCGACTCTGGCCCATCCGCCGGCCTCCTGTAGGATGAGGAGCCCTGCGGCGTGATCCCAAGGATTCAATGAACATGACCTGAGGAAATCAGCCTGCCCCGACGCAACAAGCCGGTATTCATGGCAGGAGCACCGGATATCCCGAATCTGATAAACAGGGTCGAACTTGCGCAGGATATCTGCCCGGTCCGTTGCCGGATAATTGTCGAGCGACAAAAAACCCTTGGCGGTTCCGAGCGGTCGCGCGGGCCGTGGTGCAACGGAGGTCGGGGCCTTGGTATCATTGGCGTAAAACGCACCTTCACCACGGGTCGCGCAAATCCAGTCATCAAGCACCGGATCATAGAGCAGCCCAAATATCGTCTCGCCATTATGGACCACCGCCAGGATCGTTCCGAACACGGCAAGGCCCTCGACAAAATTCCCGGTGCCATCGATCGGGTCAATGACAACGCAGGTGCCGGAGGTTCCAATCGCATCGAGGGTCGCCGGATGCTCGGCCACAGCTTCTTCCCCAACGATCGACGCCTGCGGCAGGATATTCGCCACCGCGGTCGCGATCGCAATCTCCGCCGCCCGGTCAGCTTCGGTGACCAGATCCTTCGCATCTGCCTTGGTCCCGACGCTCAAGGGGGCAAGGTTCCGGAAATGCGGCATGATCTCTTTTCGTCCGGTGTCGCGCACGGCCTCGATCAGGTCGTCGGTCTGCCGGGTGGTCAGCGTCATGACGAGGCCCCGACCTGCGTCGCGTTCCCATAAGAATAGTGTTGCGGCGTGACGACGTGGCGACCGCCTTGGTCAACCTCGTGAACGAAGTAGAAATCCTGAAGACCTTTCAGTCGGATCGGCGACGCACCGAAAGGCAGATCCGAGGTAAAGGCGCTAGTCGGACTTCCTGCGACGAAGCAGGCCGCATTATTGCTCCGGGCCTGATAGGGGCGATGCACATGGCCCGAAAGGATTGTCTGCGGTGTGCCCGCCCGCCGCAGGATTTCATGCAACTCGGCCGCACCATCGAGGCGCGCCACGGCATCAAAATCCCGCAGGCCCGGCATGATCGGCGGATGGTGCATCACGATGATCAGCGGCGGGGCGTCGCGACGCGCGACCTGGCGTTCGATCAGGGTCATCGCCTTGGAGTCAACCCGGCCAGTCGTTTCACCTTCGATACAGGTGTCGATCCCGATCAGCCGCAGATCCTGCAATTCGACGACCTGACTAGTGATGTCCCAATTCGACAGCGTTTCGGATCGATCAAGGCACCGGTAGTATCCGGCAGGACCGTCATGATTGCCGGGCACTGTGTAGACGGGCAACCCAATCGTCGCGAACAGATCCTCAAACTGTCGGAACGAAGCCAATTCAGCATCTTCCGTCATGTCGCCCGAGACCACGATGAAATCCAGGACTTCGCTGATCCGCCTGACATCCCGCACGATCTGCTCGACGATTGTGACCGCGTCGTCCAAAACCCCGGGAACCGGGGTCTGGCCGATATGTAGGTCGCTCAGATGGGCAAATCGCATGGGTTTCTCCACTGCGGACAGCGAGGCTGACGCAAATACTTTGGTCTACTTGATCCCGGCCCGCATGAAGTTCGCGACGAACTGGCGTTGGAAGATAAGGAAGGCGATAATCAGCGGCGCAGTCGTCATCAGCGTCGCCGCGTTAACGAGGGACCATTCGACCCCGCTTTCCACAGTGGCGAAAACGCTCAGACCGACGGTCACAGGACGCACCTCGGGGGAATTGGTGACGATGAGGGGCCACAGGAAGTTGTTCCAGTGGAAGCTGATCGAGACCAGCCCGTAGGCCAGATAGACCGGCTTTGCGAGCGGAACATATACGTTCCACAACACCCGCCACGCCCCGGCCCCTTCAAGCTGCGCCGCCTCGTCAAGCGATTTGGGCACACTCATGAAGGTTTGGCGCAATAGGAAGATTCCGAAGGCCGAATTCAGATATGGCAGCGCGATTCCGATAATCGTGTCGGTCAGGCCGATGCTTGACAGCGTCAGGTAGTTCTCGACGATCAGGATTTCGGGCGAGATCAGAAGCTGCACCATCACCAGAGCGAAGGCAAAACCCGCCCATCTGAACCGATATCGCACGAAGGCATATGCCACCAAAGTGCACAAAATGAAATTCGCGACGATCACGATCGTGATCAGGATGAACGTGTTCACGAAATACAGCGCAAAAGGCGCGGCATTCCAGGCCTCGACGAAATTCTCCAACGTCAACGGAGCGTTCCATTTGAAATTGGCGGAATATTTCTCCTCGTGGAACGCGGTCCACACCGAATAGAGGAAGGGAAGCCCCCACAGACCGGCCAGAACAAAGGCCAGGGTGGTCATCAATATTCTGTTCAAGCCCTTGGTCATTGGTAATGCGTCTTTCTGTCCAGAACCCAGAACTGGAAGGCTGCAAGAACCCCCAGGATCGCGACCATCAGAACAGTGAGCGTCGCGCCATAGGCAAAGTCTCTCTGTCGGAAGGTGACTTCGTAGATATAGAAAAGCAGCAGCGCGCTGGAATTATCAGGGCCACCTCTGGTCATGACGATGATGTGGTCGACCAGACGGAACGCGTTGATCAGCGCGTTAACCGCAACGAATATTGTCGTCGGGCGCAACAGCGGGAAGATCACGTCAAAGAACACTCGTACCGGCCCCGCCCCTTCAAGGCGCGCCGCATCCTTCAGGTTCTCGGGAACCGCCTGAAGGGCAGCAAGGTAGAAGATCATGAACAGCCCAGCCTCTTTCCAGACCGCAACCACCATCATCGACACGAGCGATGTTTCGGTGCTGCCGAGGAAGTTGACCGTCGGAAGGCCGATGGCGTTCATCATCTGGGATGCGAGACCGATGCCCGGCGCATAAAAGAACAGCCAGATATTCGCGACCGCCACCAGCGGCAGCATCGTCGGCAAGAAGAAGGACAGGCGCATCAGGCCCGTGGCCGGGAACTTGGAGTTCACCAACAAGGCCATGCTGATCGACAGGAAGATGGCTAGCGGAATGGTGCCAAGCGCGTAAAGACCGCTGTTTGTAAGGACCTGCATCAGCTTGTCGTCTGCGATCATCGCCTCGTAATTTTCGAACCCTACGAAACGGGACGGTCGGCGCGAGCTGGCATTGTTCCAGAGCGAGTTTATGAATGCGCGGACTGCGGGATAATGCGTGAACGCAACGAGCAGCGAACACGGCAAGACCAGTAGAACAAACCCAAGGCCAAGGGGAAGTCGCTTATTCATGGCTTTCCGTTCCTCTTCACGGGTGGTGTTCTCTCCGCGCGCCGGAATGGGTTGGCGCGCGGAGCTCAGCAGAGGTCTTCACAAGACGGGTACGACCCTACTTGTATTCACTCAGCACTTCGTCAGCCTGCTCCTGCGCTTCGGCGAGCGCTGCCTCGGCAGTGTTGTTGCCTGTCACCACACTTTCGATCGCATCAACCAGGTATTGCGTGACTTTTGCCCGCTGGAAGGTAGCGAATTCGCGGTGGGCATATGGCAACTGATCAAGCGCCACGAGCGCCTGGGGGAGCTCTTCGGCGTAGGCCTTCATCTCGGGCGTTTCCCAAGCATCCGGACGCGGCGCGACATAGCCGGTTGCGATGCTCCAGCGTGCGGCGTTTTCCGGCGCGGTCATGAACTTGATGAAGTCCAAGGCTGCGGCGCGTTCTTCGTCCGTGGTTTCGCTGAAGATATAGAAGTTGCCGCCGCCAAGCGGAGCGCCGGGACCGTCGCCGCCGGGCAGGAAGCCGACGCCCCAGTCGAATTCCGCGTTATCCTTTACAAAGGCAAGGTTACCGGTCGAAGTCCACATCGAAGCCGTCTGGCCCTCGAGGAACGCTTTCGGTGTGTCGCCCCAGGATATGCCGCCCGGCTGCATCACACCTTCGTCGGACAGCTGCTGAAGAAATTCGAGAGACGCGACCGTGGCCGGCGTATTCATCCTGGCTTCGGTTCCCGTTTCGGTCGTCAGCACGTCGCCTTTGGACACGACCAGACCGCCGAACAACCACGCACCGCCAAGACCAAGCGTGGGAATTCGCGTGCCCCATTGCGTCACATTGCCGTTGTCATCCTTTACAACCAGCTGTTTGCCCATCTCGATCATCTCGTCCCAGGTCTTGGGGGGCGTTTCCGGATCAAGGCCGGCAGCGCGGAAGGCATCCTTGTTATAATACAGCACCGGCGTCGAGCGCTGGAACGGAATGCTGTAGGTTTTGCCCTCGAATTTCGCATCCGACATGAAAGCCGGATAGAAACCATCCATCCAGGCCTGATCTTCGGCCGAGGTAGCAATGTCCGAGATCGGAAGAATGACGTCCTCTTCGACCAGGGTGAACAGATCGATGGACAGAAGAACCGCCACTTGTGGCGGATCCCCGGCCTGAGCCGCGGTCAGCGCCTTGGTCGTCGTCTCTTCGTAGTTGCCCGCGTACACCGCCTCCACGTTGTGCTGGGGGTTCTGTGCTGCCCATTCGCTGGTTAGCTCCTCGATCGTCGCTACCGCAGGTGCGTTAACGCCGACCGGAAAATAGAACTCCAGGTCAGCAGCGTGCAGACCGGTTGCGCTGGCACCCAAAAGGGCCCCTGCCACCAAGGGCATCGCCGAATTAATTTTGTAAGTCATGTATTCCTCCTCCGTGTTAACTTTTTGGGATCCTCCAGATCCCGTTGGGTCATCGTTCGATCGCGATCGCGTTGCCGTCCTTTTTCAAGAACAGATGCGTTTGCTCCCGCCCCCAACCGACCGTGATTTCCTCGCCTTCCTGCGGCACCGAAGCGCCCGAATAGGACAGCACCATCGTCGTACCGGCGGCGGTCACCAGGTGGATCAGAAACACCTTGCCCTCGTATTCAACGCTCTGAACCCGCGCCTTGACCCGAAATTCATGATCCTCAGCCGGGAAGCCCAGGTTCTCGGGGCGGATCCCGAATTGGCAGTCTGTCACCTTGTGCCCGCCCGCGACCCCAAGATCCGCGGGAAATTCGACCTCGGACGAATCCAGGATGTTCGTCGGTGGCGTTCCGATAAAGGTCGCTGAAAACGTGTTGGCGGGATGTTCGTATAGCTCTTTGGGTGTACCAACCTGAGCCACCTCGCCGGCGCTCATCAGGACCACGCGATCGGACATCGACAAGGCTTCGCTCTGGTCGTGGGTCACATAGACGATCGTAATCCCGAGCTTCTTGTTGAGTGACCTGATCTCGCTGCGGATCTCGACCCGCAGCTTGGCGTCGAGGTTGGACAGCGGTTCATCCATCAGCACCAGCGGACGACCCGAAACCAGAACCCGCGCAAGGGCGACCCGCTGCTGTTGCCCCCCGGACAACTGTCCCGGCCTGCGGTCCAGCAGGGAGCCAAGGGCCATCAGCTCGGCCACCCGGTCGAGTTGCTTCTTCTTCTCAGCCGCCGGAACCTTGCGGATTTTCAGCCCGTAGGAAATATTCTCTTCAATCGTCATATGCGGAAACAGCGCATAGTTCTGAAAAACCATCCCCAGGTTTCGCTCGGCCGCGGCCTTTCCGGTGACGTCCTTTCCATCGATCAGGATCTGTCCGCCGCTCACTTCATCCAACCCGCAGATCAGCCGCAGAAGCGTACTTTTACCACACCCCGAAGGACCGAGTAGCGTCAGGAAACCCCCAGCCTCGATGCCGAAATCGACAGCCTTGAGGACTTCGACCGCGCCCCAGCTTTTGCGCAGGCCTTGGACCTCGATTGATACGCCGCTCTCGCTCATGCCAAAATTACCTCGATATTTGCGCGCTGCATTTGGGCACGGCTTTCCTCATCAAGACCGGAATCGGTGATGATACGGTCCAATTGATCGAAACCCGCCGTGTGCACGAAGCCTTTGGTGGAGACCTTATCATGGTGGGCGACGACGATATTTCGGCGCGACGAGGCGATCGCCTCTTTTTGCACTTGGCTGTAGATTTCGTCGCTGATCGAGATCGATCGCCGCTCGATGTCAATTGCTGAACAGCACAGGAACGAGACATCGAAAGACAGCGATCGAAGCGCTGAGACGGCCAGCGTTCCGGTGAACGAGTCATTTGTTCCGCGATAAGCCCCGCCGATGATATAGAAGCTCTTGATATCCTGCCCCATCAGCTGACTGGCCACGCCGAGGCAGGTGGTGACGTAGTGACATTGCGGCCTGCGATGGGCGTAGGATGCGACGGCGAGCGCCGTTGTTCCTGCGTCGAGGAACACGACCTCCTCGTCAGACAGCATTTCGATGGCCACCTGTCCGATCCGGCTTTTTTCCTCGGAGCCGACCGACTTTCGCTCCTCGTTGGACAAGTCGGACAGGATGCTTGAATTGATCATTACGCCGCCATGCGTCCGCGTGACGACACCCAGCTTGCCCAGCTCCCTCAGATCGCGCCGAATGGTGACGTCGGACACTCCGAATTCCTCGGAGAGGTCCCGAACACCTATTGAGCCACGGTCCTCGACGATCTTCGCGATCTTGCGCCGGCGGACACCAGCAAGATCAATGCTGTCGTTCACTGATCGTATCCGCATGAATTTGATCGAAATTTCCCGGTCAAAACGACAATCTCCCCATTGCGCTCAAAAATGATCATATATGATCACCAACAACCGGTCAATTGTGATCTTATATGATCGCTTCTCGGAGTGAGCGGGGGCAACTAGGTGCCATAAACGGTAGGGACAATTTCCGACAACGTGATTTCTGCACTATCCGGTCGGCGCAATCGACCTCCAGCCATGCAGCACCCTCTTGGCAGGCAGGGATGCCTGCCAGTAGTGCCCCTGAAACGGCTGATCAGCCGCCCTGCTGATCGGGTTTTCCAAGTAACAACAGAGTAATAGACTGCCCACGGCACCATGCGACACGATGGCGACATCTCCGCCCTTATGGTCGGCAAGAATCCGGTCGACTGCGTCCCGAACGCGCCGCTGCGCGTCAACTGCACGCTCCCATCCACGAACGCTGCACTCTGGCTCGGAAAAAAAGCGATCGGCCGTCCTCTCGAATTCATCGGGAGGGAGATATCCCGTCGCGCTTCGGTCGTTCTCGCCAAGATCGATTTCGTGTTGATGTCCCACTACAAGGCGAGCGGTAAGAATCGCGGCGGCGTCAATTGCCTTTACCTCGCGGCTCGACCAAACCGAGGTCACTCCTGCGACAACCTGGTGATTGGCAAACACGGCCATGCGCGCCATCCCTGCGTGAGTCAGCCGCCATTGTCGGACATCGGTACCCGGAACCACCGAGACTTCCGGATGGGTAATGAAAATCAGGTTTGCCATCTTTGAATGATTTCAAATCGCCGCACGAAACGCCACCTAGACGTAACCTCGCGGGCCGTGCGTCCTGCGACGGCCTTCCCTCCCGGTGCGGCGGTACCCCGTGCCGCCATGAGACAGCGTCTAGCCCGTAACTTCAGTACCATTTCTGATGAGAGGTCTTAGTACCGGTGGCCGCGTGTTGAGGGCCTGATGTGGTCGGGTATGGCTGTGCTGCCTGATCCTAGGTTGCAGTGAACGGCCCCAGCGGAAGTTGGTGGGTGCCGCAGCGAACGACACCTTGGTGCCCACCGTTCCAGATGCTGCGGGCGGTACAATATGTGTTCTTAGTTTCAGCTCAACTTTCGCTTTGAAGCGAAAGCTCTTGTTGAAGCCAGTTGAGATAGTTGGTGATCGCTTGTTCATCGCGTTTGCAATAAGACCGCTTCTGATGCCTTCGAACGGTGATGAAGCCAGCCTGCTTAAGAATATCCAAGTGCTTGCTTGCGGTTGGTTGCGCGACGCCAAGCTCTTCCGTGATCATTGTCATACACACCCCAAATTCAACGGCGTCAGCAGACCATTGATGACCAAAGTGCCTTTCCGGCTCGGCCAGAAGCCGGAGAACTTGCATGCGAACCTCACTGGCCAACGCCTATATTTGTATTGGTCTCTCCATGCCTTCAATCACATCGGTAAATAGCTAAATGACAATTTGATTCTCAATATGCTTGACCTGCCAAACATGTTCGACTTCGAAGGACACGCTATCAAGTGGGGTCAGCTTGGGGCTGGTCCACCGCTTGTTCTCATTCACGGTACGCCGTTTCCCTCCCAGGTCTGGCGCAGGGTTTTGCCTCACCTCACAGAGTACCGGTCCATCTATTTCTACGACCTTTTGGGTTATGGAGAGTCCGAGAAGAGAGTTGAGCAAGACGTATCGCTTGGCGTCCAAAACCGTTTGCTCGCCGCTTTGTTCAAAGAGTGGCGCTTGGATCGGCCAGATGTCGTGGCGCACGACTTTGGCGGCGCAACTGCACTACGCGCCTACTTTCTGGAGAGGTTACGGTTTGCATCTTTAACCATCTTTGATGCTGTGGCCCTCGCCCCGTGGGGTCGCCATTCGTGCAACATGTCCGCCAACACGAGGCTGCATTCGCAGGCATGCCGGATTATATGCACCGCGCCCTTTTGGCCGCGTATCTCCAGACTGCCGCTCACAACACAATGATCCCGGAGACGATTGAGATTTACAGCGCGCCTTGGCTCGGCACCACGGGGCAGCCCGCATTCTATCGGCAAATCGCTCAGATGGACCAAATGTACACGGATGAAGTCGAACCTTTGTATCGTCCCTTGGATTGCCCGGTTCGTGTGCTGTGGGGCCAGGAAGACAATTGGATTCCTGCCGCAAAGGGTGACGCATTGGCCGCGCTGATCTCGAACACTTCCTGCACTCATATTCAGTGCGCGGGTCATCTGGTCCAAGAAGATCGGCCCGAGGCGATTGTGGCAGCCATTCTGAACCAAATTCAAACCAGCACACCCAGCTGATCAGGATCGAGTTGATGTTTGGCGAAGGACAAACAGATGATCGGCGATCCCGAGCTGGCCTAGCGCCGTTTCTGAGTGAAACGCCGATACCTGTGCATCACGGATCAGACGTCGGCGCGGCGTCCATACTTATCTCCTGTCACTCTGCAGCCGTGGCGAGACGCGGAAGGCTGGCCTGCGTCCCATCCTCCTTCAACGCCTCAGCCCGTCCTCTCATCCGCCCGGCATAGACCAGCCGGAACGCGGGAGGGACGAAATAGAAGCTGACGATCGTGGAGAACGCCACGCCGCCTGCGATGGCCATGGCGAATGGGGGCCAGAACCCCCCGCCGGCGAGGATCAGCGGGAGGAAGCCACCGACCGTGGTAACCGTGGTGGAGACGATGTGCCGCGAAGAGGCCATGACCACATCGGTCGTCGCGACCGGGTCGCCCCAAGCCGCCGCCTCGTCCTCCTGCAAGGCGGTCATGATGACGAGGGAGGCATTGACCGAGACGCCGATCGATCCGATCAGTCCGATGATCGCATTGATCCCGAACGGGTAGGCGAATACCGCAAGCGCAAGTATCGACAAACCCGCCGACAGCCCCGAGACGACGAGGGCCACACCGGCGAGGCGGAAGCTGCGGAACGTTAGTACGATCACGGCGATGGAAAGCGTCACGATCAGGCCGAGCGACGCGATCAGGTTGTTCAACGTCGAGGCGCGCGCATCGGCGTCGCCGCCGACCTCCAGCCGCACGCCTTCGGGCAGTGCGAACCCGGCTGCGGCAATTCGGGCGCGAACGTCCATAAGCGCCTCCTCGGGCAGGACGCCGTGCTGCACGAAGGCCTGCACGGTGTTGGCCCGTTCGCCTTTGCGCCGCGTGATCGAGCCCTCCCCAGGAACCAGCGTGAGGTCGGCCACGGCCGAGAGCGGCGTCGCCCGAACACCGTCCGGCGCGATGCCGGACAGGATTAGGGGCATGTCCCGGATCGCGGCTGGATCGGCGCGAAGCGCATCTCCGAGTCGGACGCGAACGGCGAGTTCCTCCTCGCCCTCGATCAGGCTGCCGCCCACGGCCCCGGTCAGCGCCGTTTCGAGCTGGCGCGCGACGTCGCCGGGGCTCAGGCCGACGAGGCGCGCGCGGGCCTCGTCCACCCGCACACCGAGCTTGGGGGCGCCTGCCGTGATGGAGGCGCGGGTCAGCGTGACCATGGGAGCCGCGTCTATGATGCGGCGCAGGTCCTCCCCCGTGGTGCGCAACACCTCCAGATCGTCGCCGACGAGGCGCAGCTCGACGGGCGCACCGACGGGCGGGCCTTGTACGAGGCCGCGTACCATCACCTGCGCTTCGGGTGCCACGGCCGGAAGGTCGCGCTGGAGCACCGGTAAGACAGCCTCGGTGGCGTCGGCCGCGGCTGTGCGGACGAGTGCCTGCGCGTAGCCCGAGGCCGCGTCCCGGCCGCCGGTGATGTTGTAGTAGAACGCCGGGGCAGAGCGGCCGATCGTCCAGGCGACCGACTCGATTCCATCTGTGCCACGTAGGGCCGCGTCGAGCTTGGCGACCGTCGCCGTCGTGCGGTCGATGCCGGTGCCCGGCGGCATGTCGACCTCGACGTGGAACTGGTCGCGGTCGACACCGGGGAAGAACTGCGCGGTCAGCAGCGGTAGCGACAGGAACCCGAGGACGGGCAACACGAGGGCCAGCGCAACCGAGCGGACCGGATTAAGCGCCGACAGGCGCAGGCTCGCGGCGAAAGCACGCCCGAGCGGCCCGGCCGGCACGCCGTTCGCCAGCCAACCGCCGACCGAACGCGCGGGCATGATCCAGCCAGCCAGCGCGGGAGTCACAGTGACGGCCACGGCGAAGGACCAGAGCAGCATAATGACAACGGCCAGCGCGATGGAGCCCACGAAGTCGCCAGCCGCTCCCGGCAACAGGATCATCGGCGTGAAGCTGAGCGCAGTGGTCGCGGTCGAGGCGAAGAGTGGCATTGCTAGTCGCGAGACGGAGGCCGCCACGGCGTCGATCCGCGCGCCCCCCGCGCGCAGCCGGCGACCGACCTCGTCGGTCATCACGATGCCCGCGTCCACCAGCAGGCCGAGCGCCACGATCAGGCCAGTCACCGACATCTGGTGGATCGGCAGGCCAATGACGTTCATGGTGAACAGCGTCGCCAATGAGACCAACGGCAGGACCGTCGCCACGATCAGCGCCGCGCGCAGGCCGAGAGTCACCAGCAGCACAACCAGAACGAGGCCGACGCCGATCGCCATGTTCGCCCCCACCTCGGCCAGCCGGTCGGCGGAGTAGGTCGACTGGTCGAAGATCAGCTCCATGCCGAGGCCGCCCGGAACGCCGGGCGCGAAATCGGCCAACTCTTCGCGCACGAACGCCGCCCAGACGTCCACCTGCAACCCGTCTTCCAGCGCGGCGGCGACTAGGACCGCGGGGCGACCGTCGTAGAGCGCGGCCTCTGCCACCGGCAGGCGCGGGCCACGGTCAACGCTTGCCACATCATCGAGTCGCAGGATCGCGCCGCCCATCCCGTCGCGCAGGACGATGCCGCGCAGTCGGTCCAGCGTCTCGATCTCTCCCGACACCTCAAGCACGAGGTCATCTCCCGCACCGGTGATCCGACCTGCCCGCACCTTGGCATCGGCGGCTGCGATGGCCGCAGCGACGGCGTCTGCCGTCAGGCCCAGCCCAGCGACGCGCGCGACATCCAACGTAACCGTGACCTCCTCGTCGGGCGCGCCGAAGATCTCGACCTGCTTGGTGCCGGACACGCCGCGCAACCGATCGGCCAACGCTTCACCATAGCGGGCGGCCAGCGTCATCGGTACGCCGTCGTGCGCCGCCGTAAGCGCCACGATCGCGCCGTAGGCGTTGATCCCGGCGGCATCAAGCTCGGGTGGTGAAACGCCGGCGGGGAACGCGGCCTCGGCGTCCGAGAGCTTGTCGCGCAGCTCTGACCAGACACCTTCAATCCGCGCAGGATTGATGGTCTCGTCCAGTTCGACCTGCACGATGGAGATGCCGGTCGCGCTGACCGATTGCAGCACGTCCACCTCGGGAACTTCGCGAAGCGCCTCCTCGACGCGCGCAGTGACGAGGCTCTCGACGCGGGCAGGTTCGGCCCCCGGATAAGCGGTCGTTACGGAGGCGAAGGTGCTGGTGATCGTCGGGTCTTCCTGCCGGCCGATGGCAAGCAGGGCGGATGCCCCGGCTGCGATCACCACGAGGAGTATGAGGGCGACGAGCCGCGGCTGACGGAAGGTCAGCGTTCCCATACGATCGTCTCCGGCTGGTCGGCGACCGTGGCGGGCGCGGGGTCGACCGTTTGGCCCGGAACGACGCGGTGCGTGCCGCTAGGAAGGTAGGCGTCCCCGTCCCGAAACGTGCCGCGGACGAAGGCGCGGTCCCCCTCAATGTACAGGACTTCGGCCGCCTCGACGCCCACAACGCCGTCCTCAACCGTCAGCAGTGTCCACGTCGCCTGCGGCCCCGCGCTCAGGGCAGAAAGGGGGACCCAGGCCCCGGCACCCTCAATCCACTGTGCGAAGGCGATCTCGCCGGTGGTGAGATCCGGCAGCGTAAGGTCGGTCACCACATCGAACCAAGCGGTCCGCCCCCGCGTGGCCGGATCAAGCGACGGTGCCAAACGCGACAGGCGGCCCGGCAGGCGCAGGCCGCCGACCTCGATCACCGCGTCCACGTCTTCATGCAGCGCCTCGGCGAGGCGCGGGTCGAGCGATACCCGGAAACGCGGCGGCGCGGCCTCAATCAGGTCGACGACCGGCGATCCGGCGGCGGCGATCGCGCCGACGTCCAGAACCCGGTCCTCGACGGTGCCCGCGAAAGGCGCGATCAGAGCAGCCTTCGACATCTCGATATCGACGGCATCCCGAGCGGCGTCGATCCCGGCGATCGCCGCCTCGAACCGAGCCAGGGAGAGCGAGGTATCGTCGAGCCTCTGCTCGGTCGCGAAGCCCCGGTCGCGCAGCTCTGCCTGACGCGCATTGGTCCGTCGCGCCAGCTCCGCCTCCGCCATCATGCCAGCACGGGCCGCCCCGAGCCGGGCGCGCTCCGCTCGAAGGAGCCGCATGTCTAGGCGGGCGACGACCTCTCCCTCGGCCACTACGTCACCCTCGCGCACCAGCACTGCCTCGAGTGTTCCAGCCCGCTCGAACGCCATGCCGATCCGCTGCCGTGCCTCGAATTGCCCTGAGAAGCGGCGCTGCGCGACGTGATGACCCTGCATCGCGATACGTGCGACCGTTACCGGGCTGGCAGGCGCGGGCATGGAGATCGGGGCGGATTGCGCCCGATCAGCAAGGATGCTGCGCCCGCCTACGACCATGCCGCCAGCGAAGACCGTGATCGCGGCAGTTAGTGCGAGCCGTCCAGTGGTAGCGACAAATCGGCGGCAGATCAGATGGACCGTCTTGCCCGTGGGGAATGGCATGATCGCTCCTCTCCAAGTTAGCATTGCTTACATATGTGAGCGCCGCTAACCAAGGCAAGGAGAATTTGTTGGAGCCGAGATCGATGACGACCGCCACCACGCCACGCGCGGACCGGAAGAACTACCATCACGGCCATCTGCGCGAGCAGCTCCTCGAGGCTGTCCGCCAGCTTGTCGAGGCTCACGGGGCGGACGCGTTCTCTATGGCCGAGGCCTGTCGCCTGGCCGGGGTAAGCACCGCTGCGCCCTACAAGCACTTCAAGGATCGTCACGACATCCTGCGCGGCGTTGCGCTTCTGGCGATGACGCGTCTGCGTGAAACCATGCAGGCCGCTGCCGATGCCTATCTCGCCAAGGACCCTCGCCGCATCGTCGCGTTCGGTCAGTCCTACGTGGACTTCGCCCGTGCGGAGCCCGGCATTTTCCGCATGATGTTCGGTCTGACAGAAGGCCATGCCAGAGACCCAGATCTCGCCCGGGCCGGCGACGACACCACCGTCTTGGTTGAGCGCGTCGTCGCCGAGCACTTGGACGCCCGCCAAGGCGATCCGCAGGTCAAGCTTCGCGCCTACGCGCTATGGTGCTTCGTCCACGGGCACAGCTTTCTATGTCTCGACTCCAAGCTTCCGGGCGAGATGTCCAAGATCGAGGAGACTGCGCTTTTGCGGCTAGTCGGCGACGCGATGCTGCCGGCGATAGAAGGATGATCCCTGCAGGGGGCACCAACGTTCTCCAGCTGCACTGAGATGCACCCTACGCCAGATTGAAACCGGCATCTGAGCTATCGATGCCAATACCCTCGACCCGACCGTAGGGGACATCCGTGGCGAACTTATGTAGCCCGGCTAGACGCGCCTTCTGCCAGTCCGTCAGAGTGCCCTTCCTGGGTTGTTTCATCAGCACTTTAAGCCCCTCACGTCGCCATAGCCTTTCGACACGTTTGTCATTCACCTGCCAGCCTGCGTCTCTCAGCAGGGCAGCAACCCGACGGTAGCCATAT
>NZ_FNPX01000037.1 GCF_900107415.1 Jannaschia faecimaris | reverse complement strand
GGCGGGATCAACCGAACGTCATGTCCCAGAACTGCAATCTCCCGCGCCCAGTAGTGCGATGTGGCACAGGCTTCCATCCCGATCAGACAAGGATCCAACTTGCCAAGAAAGTCGAGCACGGCACCTCGCCGCAGCTTCTTCTGCAAGACAACCACCCCATCCGGATCCACCCCGTGAAGCTGAAAAACGGACTTGGCGAGATCAATCCCGAGTGTTGTAATCTTCATGTGGATGGCTCCTTCTGACTGTTGGTCTCAAACAGCTCCAGCATGGCACATTGCGATGCCGTTCGGGTGGAGCCGTCCACACCATCAGACTACTTCTTGTCGTCCCTACAAGAGCAGTGATGCTGTCGCTTGTTCCGAACGAAGCTGCCTCCACTCCAAGAGAGCAGGGTCCTGGCTCGTTTTGGAAGTGCCCCTGCTTGAAGTGCTCCGCTTTTGGTTGAATTGGTTGCAGACGGAGACGGGAGCAGCGGCAAACTTCTGGAGACTTCGCATGCGGCGAAACCGAAGCATGGCGCGCTCCCGTCGTCGGAAAGGGAGGAGTAAATTCTCCGCCCGATTGTTCAGCCAACGGCCAGTCTCCTGCCCGTCTACCGCCCCGACCTCCTCCAGGGCCGCGCCGTACGAGTGGAGCCGGTCGGTGGCGATTACCTCCGGTCGGCCGTGCTTGCGCATTGCTTTCTTGAGGAATTTCAGCGCGGCCTTCTTGTCCCTCGTCTTCGTCACGAAGCTTTCAAGCATCTCGCCTTCGTGGTCGACCGCGCGCCACAGGTAGTGCCGCCTGTGGCGTCGAGTTCTGCCGGTTCGCATCTGCTTGAATGATGCTGGCATCCGCCGCCAGACGCTGGCCACTCGCCAGCCCCTCCGAGATACAGCGGGCGACAACCGTCTCGAACAGATGCCGCAGCAACTCGCTGTCGCGGAACCGGCCATGACGGTTCTTCGAGAACGTTGAGTGATCGGGAATGCGGTCGCTTAAATCGAGGCGGCAGAACCAGCGATACGCAAGGTTCAGGTGGACCTCTTCGCACAACCGGCGCTCGGACCGGATGCCGAAGCAATAGCCGACCAGGAGCATCCGGATCAGCAGTTCGGGATCGACCGAGGGGCGTCCCGTGTGACTGTAGAAATCCGCAAGGTGGGCACGGATGCTGCTCAGATCGACAAACCGGTCAACCGAGCGGAGCATGTGGTCATCCGGAACGTGTTCTTCGATCGAGAACTCGTAGAAAAGCGCGCCTTGTGCTTCTTGCTGCGGTCCCATCATCGCCGTCCACCTCCGCCAACCCTAACAAAAGTGAATCAGCGATCAGCGGGCCATTCAAGCAGAGTTTTTCAGCAGAATAGGCCCAAAGCGGTCGGATTGAAATCGTTTGCTTTGCGGGTGCAGCAAGCCTCCCGCATAGGTCACTGTGAAAGCTCCACTGCGAGGCAGCCAGAAAAGCGGTCGTTCGTTGCGGTCGCAGTCCACCCTAGCCATTTACGCGTCAGTAATGTTCGCAGCCGCCGGGAGGACAAGCGCATCACAGGCTCATTGCAAGGCCCTTTAGTGGCTCAGTAGATTGAGAACGGGCGCGTCGCCACGCCCGTTCAATGCCTAATAGTTCAGATATGCTTGTGCTCTTGTATGAGACCTTTGAGGATGCACCAACACATCACCAGCAGCACGATCGTGAAGGGCAAGCCGGTTGAGATCACCATCGCCTGCAACGACCCGAGGCCGCCGCCGATTAGGAGCGCGATAGCTACCAGACCTTCAAAGGTGCACCAGAAGACGCGCTGCGGCACCGGCGCATCGACCTTGCCACCGGCTGTGATTGTATCGATCACGAGGCTGCCGGAGTCTGACGATGTCACGAAGAACACGATCACCAGCACGATAGCTAAGGTCGAAGTGATCGAGGCCAGCGGCAGGCTATCCAGCATCGCAAACAGCGACAGTTCCGGTTTGTAGGCGTCAATTACATTGGCTTTCACCGCGCTGGTGTCAATATTTGCGATCATGTCGTTGATCGCGGTACCGCCGAAGACAGCCATCCAGAAGATGCAGACCGCCGATGGGATGATCAGCACGCAGGTCAGGAACTCCCGCACAGTGCGGCCGCGCGAAACACGGGCGATGAACATGCCGACAAAAGGTGACCAGCTGATCCACCAGGCCCAATAGAATGCAGTCCATCCTTCGCGGTAGCCGTCATCCTCGCGACCGAAGGGGTTGGACAGCGGCACGATCTCTTGTGCGTAGGCCACGAGCGTTTTGCCAAAATCCGTGAAGATACCGACGGCCCCCGCGGTGAAGAGCACGAAGAGCAGGAGCAAAATCGCCAGCACCATGTTGATCTCGGACAGGACCTTCACACCGCCGTCGAGACCCCGCAGGACCGAGATCAGAGCGATGGCGGTGATGCCGATGATCAGGATTACCTGAACCGTCACGTTGGCCGGGATGCCGTAGACAAACTCCAGACCGGCATTGGCCTGTTGCGCACCCAGACCAAGCGAGGTCGCAAGGCCAAATAGTGTGGCGAACACCGCGACGATGTCGATCGTGTGACCCCACCAGCCCCAGACACGTTCGCCGAGGATCGGATAGAAGGCAGAACGGATCGAAAGCGGCAGACCCTTGTTATAGCTAAACAGCGCGAGCGCGAGCGCGACAACTGCATAGATCGCCCAAGGGTGCAGCGCCCAGTGATAAGAAGTCGCGGCAAGCGCCATACGCTTGGCTTCTGCCACATTGGCATCAATAAGCGCGCCGTCTTCGGTGAACGGACGCACTGCCCCCAACGGCTCGTCTCCCCAAGGGGTGCCGAAGTAATAGGCCGGCTCCAGAACGCCGAAGAACATCAGCCCAATTCCCATACCAGCCGCAAAGAGCATTGCGAACCAGCCGGCATAGCCGTAATCGGGCGTGGCGTCGGCACCACCCAACCGGACGGACCCGTAGGGCGACACGATGAGCAGCAAGCAGAAGATGACGAAGATATTCGCCGACATCAGGAAGAACCCGTCAAAGGTTGAGGTCAGCGCCGGCCGCAGCCAACCAAAGAACTCGGCCGCCTGCTCCGGTGCCAGCAACGCGTAGACCACGAAGACCACCACCGACAGGCCCGAGATCAGAAAGACTGGGTTGTGAATATCGAGCCCGAAGGGCCCGAACTGCGTTTCAATATTGTCCTGACCAATCTCGTATTCGGTCTCAATGATATCGGAGGCACCCTCGGGCGCGGGTATTCCTGTGTTGACGTCTTCTTCGTCGGCCATGGTTCGGCCTCCTCATTCGTTTTTATTGTTCAACTCTGCGCTTTAAGCGCGCACAACCATTACTGAGCACTTCGCGTGCTCGGCCAGTTTTCCGCCGTTGGACGGCCAGATATGGTCCATCACATTCGGCACATGGCTCGCCATGACGACAAAATCGGCGCCAGTTTCATCGATTGAGCGCATCAGCGCATCGTCAATCTCGGTCGTTGGATCATGCGCGATGGCGGTATGCGCCGACGTTTCGACGCCGTGCTTGGCCGCCTCCACCTCGGCGAATGCGCCAAGCTTTTCGCGGAACTCTTCCGGGTTATGCGCCAATTGGCTGGGTGCAGAGGAGGTTACGCCGACATAGGAAATGGGCACATTGTAGTGCTTTGCTAGGTCAGCTGCGCAGTCGAGCGCGGGCCTAAGTCGTTCGACATGTGCCAGATCGACCGGTGCCATTATCCGTTTGAACATTTTTCCTCCTTAGCGAGCGTGGGGCTCGCAAGTGTATCTCAGATACGGATGAGCCGCACAAACTCGCCTGATTTGCAGGACCGATCGCTCTTCGGCCATTAGAGTGAGCGTACTCCTTAATAGTTGGGGAAAGCAAACAGGCGCGCTGATTTCGTAATCTTCGGACGCTCTCCTGACATGTGGCCAGCTTAGGAAGGTGAACGGCGGTTTGAATCTTGGTGGTTTGATATGCAGTGAATGTCCGGCTCGGGGGAATTGTGCTGCGCTGCCGCAACGCGGTCACGGACCCGACCGACGTGTTGTAGCGAATTTCGCTGCACCCGCATCAGGCGGCTTTGTCCCGCATAGCTGACGTTCGTACGCCGCGCAGCGAACGTCGAGTCTCCGCCTTTCGCGTCGAATGAAGTGCTTCGTTCCAAGGTCTCGAATAGGCGTATTCCGTTGAAAAACTCGTCCCGTGAGTTCGAGCGGTCAGAGTGGCAGAACATCCTCCCGCACGTTCCTGCTCCTGCAAACGATGTTCCCCGAGGGCGATTTCCGAAGAACAGTGTCCTGTAATTTTGAGCTGATTTTGACTTGGCCGAGTTTTTCAACGGAATAGGCTCAGAGCCGCCGCTCGCTGCATGTTGCATGAAGGACCGCATAGGGTCGGGAGCGACGCGCGCCCGAGATGACCGGCTGCGACTTCTGTTGCACTGCCGCAAGTCGGCTTCGAGCCCAAAGCAGCCGGATCGAGATTTCGTCCCTCGCTCGTGCAGCGAACTGATTGCCATCACCGACCCGAAAACCATGCTGCAATGCAGCCATGAAAGCGGCCGTTCGTTGTAGCCGCAGCGCGGTTCGGGGTGTCTATGGCCGAGTTGCGGGACTGAGCAGACCTAAGCGCTCCCGATATGAACGGCTGTTTTCGGAAAATGTTCACTTGTCTGGACGCAACTGGAGCAGCGCAAATCGTGGGTAAGCGTGTATTACAATAGAGGGCACTTACACAGATAATTACCAATTCTGGGTGCCTAGACAGGCTTGCATGGGGCAGGCAGGCCGCCTGACATTGAATTCTCCCCTTGCTTCCTGTATGATTGCGTGGACGGAGCAAGAGGGCCCGCATGATAGCTGGGTTCGAAGTGTGTGCTGGAACATGATGTCCAAGCTGCTCGCAGGTTCCAAATAGACCTATCCGAATAGGGTGGTCGAAACTCACATCATTCAGACAGTTACTGCCGATTGCTTTTCAATCGCAGTGAAGAAGGAGCACCATGAACAGTTATGCACAAGTAAGAATATCAAACCCCGCGCGCTACTTTGAAACACCGGGTCACGTCTTAAGCGACGTTAAGCTCGGGCACGCTGATAAGGTGAAAGTATTGAAGTCGATGGCTGTCGATGCCGATCAAAAGCTGGAGGCAACGTCTGAGGGAATGGCTGGGCCAAATCCGTCATACAACGCCAAGGAACTCCAGTCTGCCCTGGTCCATCTCGAAAACGTAAAAGATGTTGAGGGCGTAGAGACCGCAAATGTTCAAACTGCCCGCTTCCAACGCATCATGGTCGTCACAACGGTCGATCAGCATCTTAACTGCGAAATTGCGGGCACCGCCTTTGACATGGCCGAGAACATGGGCGGCAAGGTCTGCTTGCTCAACGTTGTCCCTTCAGCGTTCGAGGGGGCAGGACTGGCAGCATCAGGACCAATGGTCACTGCGGTTCCTCTTTTCACGACTGACGATGCTCAAATCATCGAAGACCGCCGAGATCAACTTGAGGAATTAAAGACCGCGTGCGGGTCAAGTGTCGAAACCGAAATAGAGGTGCGCAGTGGCCAGATCGAGGAGGTTATTGTCGCATATGCCGATGAATGTGATGCTGATCTCATCATCGTCGGTTCCCCAAATCGATCTTGGCTTGAGGCGCTGCTTGACACGTCAGTCGCCCGCCAGGTCACAAGATCAGCCCTCTGTCCTGTTTTGGTCGTACCAGAACCGGCCTAACCCGTTCCCATCTGGCGAAACTCAAGAAACGAATATGTTTAGGAGGCTACTTGATGGCAAATCTCGCGAAGACAACTGTTTTTAAATCCATCAGCTCCCAAAAGGAAACGCAGTTGGATAAAACTACACTTGTGGTGAGACGCATAATCGAAGACGAAGCTGAAGTCCGTCACAAGAAGACAGCACGTCTTCGCAAAGCCCGCTTTGAAAGAGAGGCTGACACACCTGACATGTAAACCGAAAGCTGACGTCAGTGGACCGAGCAGCATTTTGTAGAATGGGCTCGGAGCGGACTTGCGGCAACGCAGCAGATCAAGTTCGAACTGCACCCCGGAAGCAGACATTCCGCTAACGCCGATAGTTTCCACTTTTCAATTCGTTGGCAAGGTGTTGGGACATTCGGCAGTTGGAAGCGGTCGCTTGGCCAACTGGCGCGTGACGTGAGACCCATCTCTCCTCCGGTTTCCCGAAGAATCCGCGGGTTGATTTCTGGGGCTACGCGGCGGGTATTTCCATCCCCTTCCTTGCCACGAACTCGGCTGGCGGGATGTTCCCGAGGCCGGAATGGGGGCGGTGGTTGTTGTAGTCGTGCTGCCAGGCGCGGATCTCCTGCCGGGCCATGTCGAGGGAAGAAAACAGGGTTTCGTTGAGCAGCTCGTCCCTGAACCGGCCGTTGAAGCTCTCGATGAAACCGTTCTGCATTGGCTTGCCGGGGGCGATGTAATGCCAGTCGATCCCGGTGCGCTGGCTCCACGATAGGATCGCCATGGACGTGAACTCGGTGCCATTATCCGACACGATCATCGCAGGACGGCCGCGCAGGGCGATCACCACGTCCAGCTCCCGGACGACGCGTAAACCTGACAGCGAGGTATCCGCTACGAGGGCAAGGCACTCCCGCGTGTGGTCGTCCACCACCGCCAGAACGCGAAACCTGCGGCCATCCGTCAGCGCATCGCTGACGAAATCGAGGCTCCAGCGCACGTTCGGCGCATCCGGCACCAGCATTGGCCGCCGCGTCCCAAGGGCCCGCTTCCGGCCGCCCCGGCGACGCACCTGAAGTCGCTCCTCGCGATACAGCCGTCGCAGCTTCTTGAGGTTCATCACGATCCCCTGCCGCTCCAGCATCACGTGGATGCGCCGGTATCCAAAGCGTCGCCGCTCGACCGCCACGGCCTTCATCGCGGCCCGCGCGTCGGCGTCGTCCGGGCGGACACTGAGATACCGAACACTCGACCGATCCACGGCCAAGGCCTTGCACGCCCGACGCTGGCTCACGCCGTGCATCGCACAAGCCTGAGCCACCGCTTCCCGCTTCACACCGGGCGCTACCATTTTTTTGCCGCGACATCCTTCAGGATGGCATTGTCCAACATGGCCTCGGCCAGAAGCTTCTTCAGCTTGCCGTTCTCGTCCTCCAGCGCCCTCAGTCGCCGCGCGTCCGACACTTCAAGGCCGCCATACTTCGCCTTATATTTGTAGAACGTCGCGGTGCTCACGCCGTGCTTCCGGCAAACCTCAGCCGTCGGCATTCCAGCCTCCTGCTCCTTCAGCATCGCGATGATCTGCTCCTCACTAAACCTTGATCTCTTCATTCTCCATCTCCTCGTTTGGAGCGGACTCTACCAAAATCTGGTGGAGAAAACGGGGCTCAGGTCAGTTGGACTCGCCCGGCACAGCGGCCGGATCCAAGCTCTGGATCATTGCCTCATAGTCTTGGCGCCGCATCCCACTGGGTATCGTCCCAAACCATTCCGATCGCACGATATTGCCCCCCGCGGACGTTGGTGCCTGCTGGTATTGTGCCTCGAATGCCCGGCTCCCCATCTCGCGACGTTTCGCTTCGAAGTCCGCCAGGTCCATGTGGGCCGGCAGAAGGGCCTGCCCGGGCTTCCGGCCCCAGTTTATGTCCGCTCCAAGTGGGATTAAGCGGTTCTGTGTCTCGATGGCTGGTAGCTCGAGGACGTCCCAGTCACCGGTGGCCACCAGTCTTCCTGGCAAGTCATCTTCGTGCAGCCGCTGTGCGACAACAATCACCGCCCCGGTTTTCGGGCTATCGAGCCGGGTCATCACCGTTCCGGTGAACCAGTCGAAGACAACCTGTCGGCGCGTCTCTGAAGCAACGTCCTCGGCCTTTGTGGGGTCGTCGAGGATCAGCATATCTGCACCTTTACCGGTGAGGGGCCCACCGGCCGAAGTGGCCATGCGGTAGCCATTCGCTGTGGTTCGAAATTCAGCGGTGGAGGCCCGCCTGGGATCCAGACGAAGTAGCGGGAAGGTGGCATGGTTCCAGTTGGCCTCAATGAGCCGTCGGCTGTCACGGCTGAACTCGGCAGCAAACATCGGACCGAAGCGGTGCTACCAGTTCTGCGCGAAGAAATTCCCTGTTAACTCAGAACAGGGAAATCAGTACTAACCCTCTGCAAATACGGATTAATCCAGGGGCGTTTTGACTCAAAATACTATCAAAAATCATAATTTCCCTGTAAATTCCCTGTTTCCAGGGAAATCTGCCAAAACCGAACCCCGCGCATCGCACTACAGAGACGCCCGCCGAAATCAGTCCGGACGCCCAACCAGGCACGCGTCTCTGCTCAGCGGGCATTGCGCTAACCCGCGGAAAGACGGCAGAAATTACGGTGAAATAGGGGACACCTCAGAGAGAAAGGGGTCAGTGGCGGTGGTGTCAGACGGATTCGAACCCGTCTCTGCAAGGACAATGAAGCTGCCCCTTATGCCGCGCCGAGGGCGCGCCACTCTGCGAGAGCGGCGG
>NZ_FNPX01000004.1 GCF_900107415.1 Jannaschia faecimaris | reverse complement strand
ACCGCAAAGCCGTCGCATAATCCGAACAACAAAATGAGCCAGACCCTCCCTTGGATCGGGCAGCCCACTGGCCCAAAATCCCTGACGACGGACAGATCGACGGGTGGACCACCAAGAATGGTGTGTCGCGCGTTCGCGTCGCACACAACTGTCGCACCGCGCAAAACGCAGCACAGCCCAAAGTCCGCCAACCGCTTCCGATCCCGGAAGATGACTTTGACAAGGCTGCAAATACCACCTGGCCCGCTCGCGGGCTGCCCTTCTTTCGAATGGAACGCGACGCGTTGTTGTTATGGCTTGTCCGCGAACGTCTATTCGTGACGCTATACCGCTCTCTGGCTGAAGCCTTGGCAAGTGAACACGCGTCCCGGCCGGCCACCATGCAAAGCGCCGACCGAAATATAGAGGAGCGTCGAGAAGATCTTACCGGGGCGTTCCGGCAGAAGAGACAAGAGAGCAATACCCGCGAACTCCTTGATATCGTCGCGGGCTACGAAGCGGCAAGCCCTAAGGAATGATGCGCTCGGGCACCACGGGTCAAACTGCTACAAGCTGTTTGCCTCGCTATTTTCCGTGCCGCCAAAACTGGGCACGCCTGCCGCCCGGACAACCACGACCGACACATTTCCAAGCATCGCCCCCATCTTTTAAGGCGCGCCAAATGATCAGGCCGCAATTAATGAGCGGTTATCGGATTCGCGACGACTTCAATTGAGAATTCCGAAGGGTGTCAAAGTTGAAAAACATAAGTCCCCGGCGCGTCATCCTCCGCCTTGTAACGACCTGACCATGCGCCAAGGCTCGGCGGCTCGCTTTCGCCGCTGGACTGGTCGGCCAGCCACGCGACAAACGCCGACCACCAGGATCCATCGTGCGCATCCACCGCCGCTGCCCAGTCGTCCGCCGATTGATAGGGCTCGTCTTTACCGATCGTACGGATACGATAAGCGCGCCCCTCATGCCCCGGCTCACTGACAATCCCCGCGTTATGCCCGCCATTCGTCAGGACAAACGTGATGTCAGTATCGGCCAGCAGATGCAGTTTGTAGACCGAGCGCCATGGGGCGACGTGATCGGACGTGGTCGAGACGCAGAAGACCGGCACGTCGATGTCGCTGATCGCCACCTCCTTGCCGCCGACCAGGAATTTCCCTTGGGCCAACTCGTTGTTCAGGAAAAGATGGCGCAGATATTCGCTGTGCATCTTGTAAGGCATCCGCGTGGCGTCTGCGTTCCACGCCATCAGATCGAACATCTCCGGCCGTCGACCCATGAGATATTCATGCACGTACCGAGACCAGATCAGATCGACCGAGCGCAGCAGCTGAAAGGCACCTGCCATTTGCTTGGTGTCCAGATAACCCTGATCCCACATCATGTTCTCGAGAAACGACACCTCGCTTTCACTGATGAACAGCTGAAGTTCGCCGGGTTCCTCGAAATCAGTCTGCGTGGCCAACAACGTGACCGTGGCAAGCCGATCATCACCGTCGCGGGCCATCTGAGCGGCCTTGGCCGCCAGCAGCGTGCCGCCCAGGCAATAGCCCATAGCGTGTATCTTACGCTTGGGTACGATTGAGCCAACCGCGCCCATCGCCTCGTCAACTGCCTGAAGATAGTCAGCCATCCCCTGTTCGCGGTCCTCGGCCGTGGGGTTGCGCCATGAGGCGATGAAAACCGTGTGCCCCTGGTCGACAAGGAAGCGCACGAGCGAGTTCTCAGGACTGAGATCAAGAATATAGTACTTCATGATCCAGGCCGGAATGATCAGGATCGGCTCGGCCTTCACGGATTCTGTCGAAGGAGCATACTGGATCAGCTCCAGAAGACGGTTGCGGAACACGACCTTGCCGGGGGTCACCGCCACGTCACGACCGGGAACGAAATTTTCCGTCCCAACCGGCAACTTGCCGGAGACCGCCCGCTCCCAATCTTCAAGAAAGTTCTGCCAGCCGTGCAGCAGATTGGCCCCACCCTGGCGCAGAGTTTGGGTCGCGACTTCGGGATTTGTCGCGATAAAGTTCGAAGGTGACATCAAGTCGAGCATCTGGCGGCTGACAAAGGACACAACCTGTTCTTCGCGGTCCGACACCCCATCGACGCCGCGCGCGGCGTTGTACCACCATTGCTGAGTGAGCAGAAAATTCTGCGAAAGCAAATTGTATGGCCAGCGTTTCCAGCCACCGTCGTCAAATCGGCGATCATGGGCAAGTGGCTCGATACAGGGTTGGCAGTCGGGGTCTCGCGCCGCGGTCACGGCATAGACGGCCAGCCGGGCAGCTTTGCGGGATGCCTTCTCGACCAGTTGGACCTGCTTGCCGGGGGCCCCCATCAGATGCACCGCCCAAGTGAAGAAGGTCGATGCCAGACCATAGGGTGATATGCCCAATGTGAACCGCGCGAGGTATGCGTCAGCCGCCTGATCCATGCTTTTCGTGCTGTAGCGGTCCGGTGCCTCAAACGGGGCTTTCCGCGTGAACTCTGGCGGCCCTGCATCCAGCCCGGCCCGATCCTCGCAATTTGGGACCCCCTCAGGATCCGAAGCATCGTCTAAGGACTGCGCCGACGACGATTTCGGCACCTCACTGAGGGTATTGGTTTTCGTCATTTCCATATTCGCCTTCATCCTGTCGCGCCACGGTTCCGCGCGGCCAAGCCCATGCGAAGGCCGCCGTTCATGGCCGATAGCCTGCCTATGAAGAATTTCGTATTGGCCGGGCCCGTATCGCAATTGCATGACAGAACGCTATTTTGAGGTATCCAAGATTCCCGTTTTCGGCTCTCCAATGAGCCAGATTATCTTCGCCACGAAATCCCGGCTTGCCACGACCGAACAACCGGCTCAGGCACCAAGGTCGGAAAGGCATGAAGACGATGCATCATACCCTCATTTCCGTACCTATGACTCCAAGTGCCGAACATTCACGAAGGTTAGGGCCGGGGCATTAACGCACGTTAATGAACGCGTGACTCACGGATGACAGGATCATACTCCGGGCGCAGTCTCGGAAATCTCATTCACCGCTGACGAAGGTTGGGCCAGTTCGCATCATGGTCAATCGCTGCTCGGTTGCATATCAAACGATGATCCGGCGGTCCCGCCAATGCTCCCGGCCTACGCCACCGCAGCGACAATGGCACGAGCTGTGCGGCCATTCGCTTTGTGGATCAGGCCACAGACGCAGTAATCATATGGAAAACGACACGCGTCGTTCCCCTCAATTCGCGGCCATCTTATACGGTCTGCAAATGCGCCGCGATCCGCACGGCCGATTTGACGCCATCGATCAGACGTATCTTCCGCCCCTTGCCATAGAGGTCGGGTATTCCGACCATCCCGGCACAGCCGAGTACCACGCTGTCGACGGCGTCTTCGGCGGCGGCACGGTCAATCTCGGCGATGACCTTGGCACCGGCACCGACAGGATCGGCCTCAAGCGCAAGGACGGGAACCCCGCTGGAACGTACGCGGCCCAAATGGCGGTCGAATCCATAGGCCTGGATGTTCTGCGTCAAAACCGGCACGGAAACCTTCAACGTCGTCACGACCGAAAACCGTCGCCCGGCAAGTATCGCCATGTGATACGCGGCCTGACCAACTCCAATCACCGGACAGTCGGCGATTTCGCGGGCGGGACCGAGACCGGTGTCATCAAAACACCCGATGATGATCGCTGTCGCGCCGGAGTCCGACGCCTTCTGCACCAGTTTCAGCAACGGTGGAACACAGGCTTTCCCGTCGTCAGGACCCTGAATTGCGGCAGGTCCACCATGGGACGTCCAGCCTTCAACAGACACGCCAAGTTCGGTCGCGGTTGCGACCATCTCGGTGGTCATGGACTCGGTGCTGTTGGGGTTGATGAGAACGATCATATCATCCCCTTGCCCGCATCGTTGGCGGCCTTTGCCTTGCGCCGGTTGCTCAGCAGCGCGATGCACAGAAAGACCGCGATGATGATCAGCGAGAAGACCGTCGTCAGTGTGCCTAGGGCGTAAAGGACCGGCGAAGTCACGTTGGTGGTCATGCCGTAGATTTCCAGCGGTAGCGTGTTGTAACTGCCGGCCGTCAGTAAGGTGCGCGCAAACTCGTCATAGCTGAGCGTGAAGCCGAACAATGCCACGCCGATAAGCGACGGCGCGATGATCGGCAGAACGACATGACGGATCGTCTGCCACGGCGTGGCCCCCAAATCACGCGCCGCCTCCTCATAGCTTTTGTCGAACCGATTGAAGACGGCAAACATGATTAACAGGCCGAAGGGCAACGTCCATGTCAACTGCGCCCCGAACCCCGACGTTGACCAGTGGACGGTCAAACCCGATTGAGAGAACAATAGGCCGACCCCAAGGGAAATCAGGATGGATGGGATCACCAGCGCCGTGATGATCAGGTAGAACAAAACGGCCGACCCCGCGAAACGCTTGCGAAAGGCGAGGCCGCCCATGACCGAGACGACGATCGTCGTCACCATGACCATCAACCCCAGGATCAGGCTGCGGCTGAAACTGCCCCAGATGTCGCCGACGGCCTGCTCCTCGAACAGATCCCGGAACCAGTAGAGCGAGACACCGCGCATGGGGAACGTCAGACCGCCGCCTTCCCCCTGAAACGACAGGATGCCGATGGTGATCGTGGGGCCGTAAAGAAACAGCAGAAACAGCGCGAAGAACGCTGTGAGCAGCCAGAAAGACCGGGAACGCGGTTCCATTACAACTCCTTGCGAATGTCGACGAAGCGCAACAGGATGCCGATCACGATCAGCACCGTCAGCAGCAGGACAATCGCCGTGGCCGAGGCCGAGGGGTATTGCAGCAGCGCGATGTCGTTGGAGATGAGCCGGCCGACGTTCGCCGACTGCGACCCCGACATGAAACGGACCGTGATGAAATCACCCATCACCAGCGTAACCACGAAGATCGTGCCGATCATGATGCCCGGTTTCGTTAGCGGCAGGATCACGTTCCACAGGATCTGGATGCCATTGGCCCCAGCATCACGTGCCGCCTCCACCAAGGATTTGTCGATCCGCATCATCGTGTTGAAGATCGGGACAACCATGAACAACGTGTAAAGGTGGACGAAGGCCAGGACCACGGCAAAATCCGAGAACAGCAGCCATTCGACAGGCTGATCAATCACGCCCCATGAGATAAGCGTCGAATTCGCAATTCCGTTCCGTCCCAGAAACGGAATCCAGGAAATCATGCGGATGATGTTGGAGGTCCAGAAAGGAATCGTGCACAGCAGGAACAGCGCGATTTGCCATGTCTGGGTGCGGATGTGGAAAGCCAGATAGTAGGCGACGGTGAACCCGATCACGAACGTGAAGGCCCAGGTCAGCACGGCGTATTTGAACGTGTTCATGAACACGCGGAACGTCACCGAGGAGCCGAAGAGGAACTCGTAATTCTCCCATGAGAATGCCGGGATGATGGAGAATTCGGTAGCGGTCCAAAAGCTGACGATCACGATCATCACGATCGGCAGGATCAGGAAGATCAACAACACGGCCGCCAGGGGCGACACCATGAGCCAGCCGATCAGGTTCGGGCGTTCGCGCATCTGAGGTCTTTCACTTGATGTGCGGCGCGCGTGAAAGCCACGCGCGCCAGCGTATTCGTCACGCGGCGACGAATTCGTTCCATTTGCGGACCATGTACTGATTCTCGTCCATGACAGAGTTCCAGCAGGCGACCGCACCCATGCGCTCCTCGAAGGATCCGCCATCGCGTGTGTCGCCTGAACCGGCCAGTTTGTCACCGAAGGGCGAGGTGATGTCGCCTGCGGCTTCCTTGCCTTCGAACCAGTAGCCCCACTCGTCCGCGGACATGAACGCCTTGGAGGTTTCCGGCACGGCCGAGTAGTAGCCCTGGCGCATCAGGAAGCCGCCGACCCAACCCGACAGGTACCAGTTGATGTACTCATAGGCCGCTTCCAGCTCGAGCCCCGACAAAGCCGCCGAGATACCCAGACCACCGCCCCAGCTGCGGTAGCCCTCTTCCAAGGGTTGGTAGACGCATGGAATCCCCCGCGACTTGACGGCGGTGATGGCGGGCGACCACATCGACTGGATCACGACCTCACCCGAGGCCATCAGGTTGACGCTCTCGTCGAAGGACTTCCAGAAGGCACGGAACTGGCCGTTCTTCTTGGCCTCGGTGAAGATTCCGATCGTCATATCGATCTCTTCACGGGTCATGTTTCCCTTGTCGGGGTAGGTGTATTCGCCCATCGACTCAACGACCATCGCCATGTCCATGATCCCTATAGACGAGATGTCGAGGATCGAGGCCTTGCCCTTGAACTCCGGGTTCAGAAGCTCCGACCAGTTCGAGATCGGACGCCCGATCAGGTCGGGGCGGATGCCCAGCGTGTCGGCGTTGTAAATCGTCGGAATCAAGGTCATCCAACCCGACTCTTCCTGTACGAAGTCGGTGCCGTTCTGGCCGCTGGTAAAGCCGACGGTGTGGGGTGCCGTGCCTTGGGCGATAGTGCTTTCGGGCGTCAGCTTGCCGTTCCGGAAGATGCCCACGATCTTGTCGTAATTGTCCAGCTTGGTCGTATCCATGGCCTGAAGGTTGCCTGCGGCCCAGACCTTCTTGCAGATAAAGTATTCGATGTCGGCAATGTCGAAGCTGTTGGGCTGGGTGGCGGCCCGCTGCGTCACGCTGTCGGTATCAAGGGCGGTCATCTCAAGGTTGAAACCCAGATCTTCCTTCACCTTGGCCGCAACCTCGTTCAGGTTCGACACACCGGTCCCGAACTGGCGCAGGGTGATGTCCTTGATGTTCTGCGCCCAGATCATCGGCGCGCCCAGGGTGGTGCCGCCAGCGAAGGCCGCGGTCGCCGTCGCGCCCTTCAGCACGTTGCGGCGGGAAATCTTTTGCGTCTTGTCGATCATGTTCGTGGCTCCTTGTTATGCAGTCAGTTGGTGCAAGTTTTCGGCGTCCCAACGCAGACCGATGCGGTCGCCGGGATGATGCGGGGTGGAAAAGAATAGGTTGTCAGGAACCAGGGCAGTGATCTCTTCGTCCCCCACGATCCGTGAAATAATCGACACGTGTGTGCCCTGATATTCGACGGCGGTGACGCACCCATCAAGAAGACCCGCCTCGGGCGCGGTGACATTGATGGCATCCGATCGGATCGCGTAATGCCCCTCGGGCAAGGCGATTACGTTGTGGCCACCCATGAATTGCGCCACGAAACGGGTCCTCGGTGCGTTGAACACTTCGCGGGCGGGGCCCGCCTGCTCTATCACTGCGTTATTCATCACCACGATCTCGTCGGCCAAAGCCAAGGCCTCGTCCTGGCCGTGGGTGACATGGATAAAACTGATCCCGAGTTCCTTCTGGAGCTTCTTGAGCTCGCTGCGCATCCGAACCCGCAAGAATGGGTCCAGCGCAGAGAGCGGCTCGTCCAACAGCAGGACTTCTGGCCGCGTGATCAATGCACGGGCCAGCGCGACCCGCTGTTGCTGACCTCCGGACAACTGATCCGGCAGACGATCACTCAGCGCGGTCAGATCGACCAACTCAAGCATCTCACCGGCTTTTTTACGGCGCTGCGGGGCGTCTACCCCCTTCATCTTGAGGCTGAATGCCACATTTTCGATAACGCTGAGATGCGGAAACAGGGCGTAGTTCTGAAACATCATGGCCGTGCCGCGCTGCGCCGGGGCTAAGCCGGAAATATCGCGCCCACCCAAGAGGATCGACCCGTCGGTTACGCTTTCGTGCCCGGCGATCATCCGCAGGGTTGAGGACTTTCCACAACCGGAAGGCCCCAAAAGGCACGCATAGGATCCGGGCTTGAACCTGTGCTGGATCGCGTCGACCGCAACGGTGTTGCCATACCGCTTGGTGACGGCGACCAGTTCCAGATCTTGTTTTGCAGTCGTCATTCAGGCCCCCAACCAGTCCTTCCGACTGGGCGGGCAGGATGCTCCTAATTCAAATGAAAGTTGCGGCTCGCTGTCCCCCGGCTTGAAAACGGCGCGTATTTCATCGGAATCTGACGCCGCCGCTTAAGCTCTGAACACAATGTTGTATACAATTCCGACAGACATTGCGCGCAACCTTGGTGCACCTTGTTCCGACAGGTCAGGTCGGTCATCTGTGATTCTGCCGGAAAACAGCGATACCCATCATGCAAAAGCCACCCCCCAAGCCGACGGATGCGACCGAGATGGTGGCGAATGCCCTGTCCTTGGCGATCCACGAACATCGGCTCGCGCCTGGCACAAAACTGGGCGAGGATGAGATCGGGGACGTTTACAGCGTCTCGCGAACCGTCGTTCGGGCGGCGCTTCAGTCCCTTGCACATGTCCAACTGGTCGAGATTCAGCGCCATAAGGGGGCCTTTGTTGCGCACCCCAGCCCGCGCGAAGCCCGTGAAGTCTTCGAAGCACGCGCCTTGCTGGAGCCGCGCACGGCCCGATCGGCCGCGACGCGGGCGACCGGGCGGGACATCAACATCCTCAGGCAGCACGTCACCGAGGAGCATGCGGCCATGGCGGACGGCGACAATGGTCGCGCCGTCAACCTGTCCGGGCTGTTTCATATCGAGATTGCGCGGATCGCCGATCAGGAAACGATCGGACGGTTCATCGAAACCTTGATCGCCCGATCATCGCTGATCATCGCGCTGTATTGGAGACGCGAGAGCGCGCTATGCGAAAGCCACGCGCATCACGCCCTCGTCCAGGCGATTGCCGATGCGGACGAACAGAATGCAGAGGACCTGATGCGCAGCCACCTGGTCGACCTGAATTCGGCGCTCGACCTACGGGAACGTCCCGTCCAGACTCGAAGCCTGCGGGAGTTGCTGCAACAACCTGCGCGTTGATTTCCATCGCTCGGGTCCATCCGGTCGCTCTGAAACAAGTGGGAAGACACCCCGCAGCACATGTTAGTGACGCTGGCCTTTTCATTGTGGGCTTCAATCTCCAAACCCGACCGGATTGCGCTAGACAGCCAAGGTGTCGGAACGGCAGAATTCCTGGACTTCAACGACCAAAGAAATTGACGGGGTGTTTGCAATGAACCTATTCGGATCTTTCACCCGCAGTGGTGCCCGTGATTTCGCCTCGCTAAGCGAGCGGGAAGTTCTCGCACTCGCCATCTCGGCGGAGGAGGAGGACGGGCGCATCTATCTCGACTACGCCGATGGGCTGCGCGCGGAGCATCCGGCATCGGCAGCTGTGTTCGAGGGCATGGCCGAAGAAGAAAACGAACATCGCCGCCGCCTGATCGACCACTACGCGGCAAGGTTTGGCGACCATATCCCGCTGATCCGCCGGGAACACGTGCGCGGGTTCTACGCCCGCAAGCCGGACTGGCTGCGCGCGAACCTGCCCATCGACAAGATTCGCGGGGAGGCCGAAGCGATGGAGCAGCAGGCCGCCCGGTTCTATGACGCAGCCGCCGCGCGCACGACCGATCCGGGCACGCGCAAGCTTCTGGGCGACCTGGCCCAGGCCGAGCGGGGCCACAGCGACGTCGCACAACGATTGGCGGAGGAGCATCTCTCGCCCGATGCAATCGAGGAGGAAGACAAATCCGCGCATCGACGTTTTGTCCTGACATGGGTGCAACCGGGGCTTGCGGGCCTGATGGACGGGTCCGTCTCGACCCTTGCACCTGTCTTCGCGGCAGCCTTTGCGACGGGGGACACTTGGCAGACTTTCCTTGTGGGCCTTGCCGCCGCCCTTGGCGCGGGTGTGTCGATGGGATTTACCGAGATCGCGTCGGACGATGGTGTGATTTCGGGGCGCGGCTCACCGCTCAAGCGCGGGTTGTCGGCGGGCGTGATGACGACCTTGGGCGGCCTTGGCCACGCGCTGCCTTACCTCATCCCCGATTTTTGGATCGCGACGATCACCGCCATCGTGGTCGTAGTTGTGGAGTTGCTGGCGATCACCTGGATTCAGCACCGCTATATGGAGACTCCGTGGCCCCGCGCGATGTTTCAGGTCACGCTGGGCGGCGCGCTGGTCTTTGCCATCGGTATGTTCATAGGCGCGGCCTAGCCACGCCCCAAGGGCGGATTGAAGCGATGCTCGCCCGTCCAAGCAAGGCACGAGCCGCGCATCGCCAGCGCTGCAACCAGGCCGGCAGACAGCCGATAACCGCCCCTCAGGGCCGCTGCGAAACGCAAATGGGATTTCGTTGAAAAATGGTGCGCAGGGCCTGCGCGACCCGTCCGAGGAATTCGCCAAACTTGGACACGTACCCTTTCAGCAGGCAAAATAACCGCAATGAACGGCGTCCACATCTGACCGGGCCGCAACTTGCCGTGCCGTCATGCGAAGCCGAGGTGGGTGGGTGCCTGTTGGGTGCAAATCTTACCCAGTCGATCCAAATTTCGCGCTTCCCGTTCGCAGGGTCAGCATCCAAGCGGCTTAGCCTCTTTCAGCCCAGCGAACCCGACATTCAAGCAAGCTCATCTTTCGACGGTGGCGACCACGATTTTACTTTGACATGTTAAAATACCCCGTTCAACATGTCAGAGCATAGCCACTGAGGTTCAATGTACGATCCAAGCTCCCCCCTCCTGCGACCGGCCACGTCCGGCGGCGCAGCCCCCGCACCCGAAGCCAAGGCACGGTTTGCGGAAGACCGTCTGCTCGACGCCGTGATCTGGTGCGAAATCGCGCCCGGAAACACCGTGACCGAAGCCGACGCAATGGACCGGTTCGGCCTTACCCGTGCCGCCGCCCGCGCCGGTCTGACGCGGCTTGGTTATGACGGCTGGGCCACGCCGCAACCGCGCACCGGCTGGCGTATTCTGCCGGTGACTGGTGCGCTGATCGGCGACGTTCTGGACGCGCGGCGCGTGGCGGAGGTCGCGTTGAACGACGTGAAACTGCTGGATGCGGCCCGCACCGAATTAAGCCAGATCGCCGCCGTTCTGACACCGCTCCACGACCGCCCCGAGGCGGGGGCCATCGCATCCTTCCGGCACTACATCGACCGGGTCGACGGCATCCTGCTTGGGGCGTTGAACCCGTTTACCGCGCGCCATTTGCGCAAGCTGTGGCATCATACGGCCCGCATCACCCGGTTTCTGGAAGATCCGGTACGGGGCCGCCTGTTTCACCGTACTGATGCGCCCAACCTGATCCGGGCCGCACTGGCTGAGGATGGCGCGGCCATCCATGCCGCCCGGACCAACCTGATCGACGCGCAGCAGGCGTTCTTCCTGCGCCAACTGCTGCACAGCGATGCCCCCCTGACTCCAGGCAGCGGACTTACGGGGCACGTAAACCAAGCTGCCAACAACCGGAGAGAGACATGAAGCATTCCATCAAAGGCCTGTTGGCCGGGGTAGCCCTTGCGGTCCTCGCTACGCCTGCACTGACCACAGCCGCGTTCGCGCGTGACATCACTGTCGACCTGGCAGGGGAGCCGTCATCCTTGGATCCGCACATGCAGTGGAACCCCGACAGCTACTACGTCTATCGCAACATCTTCGACAACTTGGTCACCCGGAACAACGAAGGTGATATCGTTGCGCAGGTTGCATCCGACTGGCAGCAGGTCTCGGACACCGAGATGACATTCACCATCCGGGACGGGATCACCTTTCACGATGGTGCCCCCCTGACCGCCAACGATGTCCTCTACTCGGTCAAGCGCATTATCGACCCAGAGTTCGGATCACCGCAATTGGGTCAATTCAACCAGATCATCGACGCCACCGCCGAGGGCAACGTCGTCACCCTGACGACCGACGGCCCCTACCCGGCCCTGCTTGCGCAGTTGGTCAAACTGTCCATCGTGCCGCAGCACGTCGTGGAGGAGGTCGGGGCCGATGCGTTCAACAACGCGCCTGTCGGCTCCGGCCCCTATGCCTTCAGCAATTGGAACCGCGGCGTGTCGGTCACACTGACGCGTAACGAAGACTACTGGGGCGAGGCCGGGCCGTTCGAGGCCGCGATCTTCCGCGCCGTCCCCGATGCCGCGACACGCGTGGCCGACCTTCAGGCGGGGAATGCCGATCTGGTCGTCAGCATCGACAGCGACGCCGCGATGCAGCTGCAATCAAACCCCGACCTGCAGGTTCTGTCCGCACCGACCGAGAGGGTGGCCTTCCTTGGCCTGAACCTGGACGTGCCGCCGTTCAACGACCCGGACATGCGGCGCGCGGCCTCCCTCGCCATTGATATCGAGGGCATCACGCAAGGCTTGCTGGGTGCCGGCGAAATGCCGATGGCGCAACTCTCCAGCCCCGCGCACTTCGGCTATGCCGAGGGGATTATGCCGTTTGAATACGATCCCGATGCGGCCCGCGAGATCACGTCCGCGAACCCCGACCTTGCTGCGACGCCGGCAACTTTCGGCACAGCACCGGTTTTCGATCAACGGATCGTGCAGGCCTTGCAGCAGATGCTCAACGATGTGGGCTTCGACATCGAGATCTCGATCACCGACATGCCGACCTATCTCGCCTCGGCGCGCAATCCCGACCGGCCGGAGCGGCCTGAACTCAGCTTCGGGCGTTGGTCCTGCGCGTGTCAGGATGCGGACGGCATCGCCTATCCGCTGCTGCATTCGTCGTCGAGCTGGAGCCGCGTGAACGTGCCGGAACTGGACGAGCTGCTTCAGACCGCGCGCGTTTCGCTGGACGAAGCCGTCCGCCAAGAAGCCTATGCACGCGTGCATGAGATCGTGCGCGAGAATTACTACGTACTGCCCCTCTACCAGGCCGCGGTGCTGTACGGCGCGTCCGACGACATCGCGTTCGAGCCGACTGCGAACGAGAGCATGTTCCTCAACCGCATGAGCATTTCCGAATAATGCTCCGCTTCCTCCTGCATCGCGGTGGACAGGCGCTGATCGCGGCTTTCGGGGTGGTGACGCTGGTGTTCTTCATCCAGCGCCTTACCGGCGACCCGACCGCGCTCCTGCTGCCCGAAACCGCGACGCAGGCGGATATCGAGGCCATGCGTGCCACGCTTGGCCTCGATCGCGCCCTCTGGGTGCAATATGTCGACTTCCTCGGCGACATGCTGACCTTCGATCTGGGGCGCAGTTTCGTGCAGAACGCGCCGGTCTGGACGATCATCGCATCGCGCATCCCTCAGACCCTGCAACTGGCCGGGGGGGCACTGGCTGTGGCTTTGCTGATCGGATTGCCTCTGGGTCTCGTGATGGCATTGACCCGCGGCAAGGCCATCTCCCGCTGGATCATGGGACTGGTCCTCGCCTGCCAATCGATGCCGACATTCTGGTCGGGGATTATGATGATCTTGGTGTTCGGTGTCTGGCTTCGCTGGCTGCCATCGTCGGGTACGGGCACGCTGGCCCATCTGATCATGCCGTCCATCGCGCTCGGACTGCTGTCATTAGCCACCTATGCACGTATCACACGAGCTGCCGTGGTAGACGAGCTGGGCAAGGATTACGTCCGATCCGCCCGCGCGCGGGGCGTGGGTACCGGGCGTCTTGTATCCAAACACCTGATGCGGAACTCCCTGATCCCCATCATCTCCATCACCGCGCTCGAAATCTCGCAATTGCTGGCCGGGGCGGTCATCGTCGAGACGGTCTTCGCGTGGCCGGGCCTTGGCCTGTTGACGGTGCAGAGCATCGCCGCCCGCGACTTCGTCATCGTGCAGGCGGTCGTGCTGCTTGGTGCTTTCGTAACCATCTTTGCCAACCTGGCCGCTGACATCCTCTATTCTGTCGTCGATCCTCGCGTCCGGTTAGGGGGCAAGTGATGGCGACCCTCGCCGCCCCCTCCCACATCCGCAGGGCCCTCGCGTGGTGGCCAGCCTGGCTCTTGGCGGCACTGACGCTGGCCGCAATCTTCGCGCCTTGGATTGCGCCGTTGGACCCCGATCGACAGAACCTGCTGGCCCGCCTGAAAGCTCCGGGGTTCGAGGCGCGCGGCGTGACGTTCTGGCTCGGCTCGGATGAGCTGGGGCGCGACGTCCTCAGCCGCCTGATCTACGGGGCGCAGGTCTCGCTCTCGGTCGCCGTGCTATCGGTGCTGCTGTCAGGGGTCTTGGGCGTGACCGTCGGTATGGCTGCCGGGTATCTTCGGGGTTGGGCCGAGACGATCCTGATGCGGCTTGTCGATATCTTCCTGTCGATTCCGGCGATCCTGCTGGCGATCATCACTGTCGCCGTGCTGGGACCGGGCTTCATCAACGTTATCCTGGTGCTGGCGCTGACCCGCTGGCCCCGATACGCGCGGGTCGCATATGGACAGACACTTGCCATCGCGGACCGCCCCTTCGTCACGCTTGCCCGCGCCATGGGGGCGTCCCCCACCCGCGTTCTGGCGCTGCACATTCTGCCAAACATCATTGGCCCTCTGCTCGTGGTGGCAACGCTGGAGTTCGGCCTGATGGTCCTGTTCGAAGCGGGCCTGTCGTTCCTGGGACTCGGTGTTCAGCCCCCGACCGCCAGCTGGGGATCCATGCTTTCAACGGGGCGGAACTACGTCGGGTCGGCCTGGTGGATCGCCACCTTCCCCGGCTTTGCTCTCTTCGCACTGGTGCTCAGCGCGAACCTTATTGGCGACCGCCTTGGCGATCGCATGGGAAAAGGACGGTAAGATGGATTTTGGAGACGAGTTCAAAGGCAAGCGCGTCGTAATCACCGGGGCTGCCGGGATAATGGGGCGCGCGTTGGTCCACCATTTCAGGCAAGCGGGCGCAGAGGTCTGCTCAACCGACACCGCGACCGATGGCCTGTCCGATTTCGCCGTGGCCGCCGACCTGACCTCGGACGCCGGATTGCAGCACCTGATGGACGCGGTGAAAGATAAATGGGGCGCGCCCGACGTGGTCGTGAACAATGCCGCGCTCTATCCGTCATCCTTTCTGCTGGACATGGAGATCGCCGACTGGGATCGGATCATGGGCGTCAACGTCCGCGCGCCCTTCGTGTTGATGCGGGGCTTCGCGCTCCAGATGATCGCGGCAGGGGTGCGGGGCAATTTCGTCAATATCTCTTCCGGGGCGGCGCGCAAGATGCGGCGCACGGCGGTGACCTACTGCATGTCCAAGACCGCGCTGGACCGAATGACCAAGGGCTTCGCGCTGGAATTGGCGGAATACGGCATCCGGGCGAACTGCCTGGAGCCGGGCTTCGCCTCCGGCAGTGCCGTCAGCACCCTGACCCAGGAACACATCGACCGGGTGATGGCCGCCATCCCGCTTGGAACGGAAACCGGGGCCGAGGATGTCGGGCAAGCGGCGCTGTACCTCGCATCATCGGCGGCAAAGAACATCACCGGGACATCCTTGGCCGTCGACGGCGGCAATTCGGCGGGAACCATGGACGTCTACCAAGCGAAGAAGAGCGCGTTGTGATCTGGGATCCCCAAGCCTACCCTTGGCCCAAGGGCCTTACCGCCGCCGCATGCTTCAGCGTCGATGTCGATGCGACGTCCCCCCATCTCTGGCAGCACCGCAGAGGGCTGCCCCAAGCCCTCGCCGCGTTGGAGCACCGGAGCTATGGCATGCGAGCGGGCCTGGCACGGATGGTCGCGATGCTGGACCGGATCGGCGTCCGAGGGAGCTTCTTCGTGCCTGCCGTTGTTGCCGAGGAAAACCCCGACCTCTTGCCGGGCTTGATAGAGCGCGGCCACGAGATCGGCCTGCATGGCTATTTTCACGAGTTGGTCAGCGATGTCTCCGACCACCGTTTCACCGAGGCGTTGGAGGCGGCGATAGCCCTCTTCGTTGAACAGACGGGCATGACGCCCTCCGGCTTCCGCTCCCCGGCGTGGGAGATGACGCCCCACATGCTGCGCGAGTTGGACCGCCATGACCTCTGGGATTCCAGCCTGATGGGCCACGACGTGCCCTATACCATCAACGGCGTCACGCAGATCCCGGTCCGGTGGGACAACGATGATGCCATCTTCTTCAAGTTTCTTGGTGCCGGCGACAAATCCCCCCGCCCCGATCGCGAAGTCGCCGAACAATGGCGCACCGACGCCGACGCGCAAATCCGCGATGGCGGGTTGTTCATGCTGACCGTGCACGACTGGATTTCGGGACGGGCCGCAAGGGTCGAAATGCTGGAGCATCTGCTGCGGCCGCTGGTCGACAGCCCGAAAGTCTGGGTCGCCACCTGCGGAGAGTTGGCGGAGCACCATCGTGGCCTTGGCTCCGGCTTGGATGTGACGCTGGACCCGATCACGCCCGTCGATGAAAGGGAGCACCCACATGGATGAGCGCAGCCATGCCAAGCCGTCACTAACCCCGCCCGTGTCACACCAGACTTGGGCAGTGAGCAAACCACAGGTCGAAAGCCACGGTGGCATCGTCGCCGCACAGCACCACGAAGCGGCGCAGATCGGGGCAGATGTTCTGGCGGCTGGCGGGAATGCGATGGACGCCGCCGTAACGACCGCATTGGCCCTTTCGGTGGTGGAACCCTGGCTGTCGGGTCTGGGCGGTGGCGGCTTTCTGCTGCATGCCAGCGCGGACGGCACGGTCGAAGCGCTGGACTTCAACCTGCGCGCACCTTTGGCCGCCGATCCCGCGGATTTTCCCCTGGTCGGGGGCGCTGGCGGTGACTGGTTCAACTGGCCGTCGGTGCAGGACGATCGCAACCTGATCGGGCCCATGTCGATCTGCGTGCCCGGCGCGGTCGCCGGATTGGCTGAGGCGCTGGAGAAACACGGCACACTGCCCTGGGCAGACGCGCTCGCCCCCGCGATTGGCCTGGCGGAGCGTGGGATGCGTGTCGATTGGTTCGCAGAGCTGGCCTTCGCCATCGACGCGCCCGGCCTGTCGCGCGATGCGGATGCGGCCGCACTGTTCCTCGACCCAAGGGTCCGCACGCCCGATCCAACCGACCCGACCGCCCGGTTGCTGCCGATGCCGTTGAAAGCCACGATGCTGCGCCGCTTGGCACAGAATGGTGCGCGCGACTTCTACGAGGGCGAGACCGCCGCAACGCTCGTCGCCGACCTTCAGGCCAAGGGATCAAAACTCGCGGCCGATGATTTTTCCCGCTACCGTCCAACATGGAACAGGCCCGCCAGCGGCCATTACCGCGACCGGATCGTTCATACGATTCCTGGTTTGTCCGGCGGGCCCAGCCTTCTGGACACGCTAATGCGACTGACCGGGCAGGATATGGCCGGAGCTTCGGACGCGGACTTCGCCGCACACCATGCGAACGCCATCCGCGCCACCTACCAGGCGCGCCTCAAGACGATGGGCCACGCGGCGGCGGGGCGCGATTGCACCAGCCACCTTTCGGTGATCGACAGGCAGGGCAACATGGTCTCGCTAACGAACACGCTGTTGTCGCGCTTCGGCTCGAAGGTCGTGGCTCCCAGTCTGGGCCTGACGATGAACAACGGGATGATGTGGTTCGACCCCCGTCCCGATCAACCCAATTCCATTGCCCCCGGTGCCGTGCCGCTGGCGAACATGGCACCCGTGATCACCACCCGAGACGGCACCCCAGACATTGCCGTCGGGGCCGCAGGTGGCCGGCAGATCTTCCCGGCAATCGTGCAGCTTCTGTCGCAGATCATCGACCACGGGGCCTCACCCGAGCAGGCGCTTCACGCGCCGCGCATCGATGCAAGCGCGCCAACGGTTCTGGTCAATCGGGTCGCATCACCCGACACCGCCAGCGCGATTGCCGCCAACCACCCCGTTCAGATCACGGAGGACAGCCTTTATCCCGTGCAGTTCGCCATTCCCTCGCTTGTGCAGGCGGGGCGGGGCGGCATGCCAAACTGCGGGGCGGTACACCCCAACAATCCCTGGACCAAGGCCGTCTCTGAATGACCCTGCTCTCGATCGAGGATTTGGCCATCGATGCCGGTCCGCTGTCGCTCGTCGATGGAGTAACGCTGGATGTGGCACCGGGCGAGGTGGTGGCCCTGGTTGGTGAAAGCGGGTCGGGTAAATCCCTGACCGCGCTTGCCGTCATGGGCCTTCTGGGTGAGGGCCTGACGGTGGGGCGGGGTCGGGTCGTGTTCGATGACACCGACCTGACTGCCTTGCCGGACTCCGAGTTGCGCAACCTGCGCGGGGCGGACCTTGCGATGATCTTTCAGGAGCCGGTATCGTCGCTGAACCCGCTGGTGCCCGTTGGTGCGCAGGTCGCCGAGAGCCTGTTCGTTCACGACCGCGCCAGCCCCGTCGAGGCCATGAAACAGGCCATCGACATGCTGCGCCGCGTGGGCATTCCCGAACCCGCGCGCCGGGCGATGCAGTTGCCGACGGAACTCTCGGGCGGCATGTGCCAGCGTGTCATGATCGCCGCCGCGCTCATCTCCAAGCCCCGTCTGTTGATCGCGGACGAACCGACGACCGCGCTCGATGTGACCATTCAAGCGCAAATCCTGGCCCTGATGCGCGATCTGGCGGCCGAGGTTGGCACCGCGATCCTGCTGATCACCCATGACATGGGCGTCGTTGCCGAATTGGCGGATCGCGTCTGCGTCATGTACGGTGGGCGCGTGGTCGAACAGGCCCCCGTCGATCCGCTGTTCGCGAGTCCGCGTCACCCTTATACCCGAATGCTGCTGCGCACGATTCCGCGTTTGGATGAGCCCCCCAAGGGCGAATTGTTCGCCATCAAGGGCAACGTGCCCAGCCCGCGCGACTGGCCCGAGGGATGCCGCTTCCGGACCCGCTGCGACCGCGCCACCGATGCCTGCACCGCGCGCCCTATACTGACCGATGGTCCCCATCGCATCGCCTGTTTCCACCCGGTTGAGGGCATGGAATGACCCTGCTGCGTATCGAGGACCTCAAGGTACACTTCCCAGTCCGCACCGGTCGCTTCGGCGGCGGCAAGGGTCTAGTGAAGGCCGTAGACGGGGTTTCCCTGACCGTGAACGTCAATGAAACCGTGGCCGTCGTGGGCGAGAGCGGCTGCGGCAAATCCACGACCGGAAACGCGGTGCTTGGTCTGGCCCCGATCACTGCGGGCCGCATCACATTCGACGATCGCGACATCGCCACCCTGTCCGAAGCGGAGCGCCGCCACGTCTGGCGCGAGATGCAGGTGGTGTTCCAGGACCCGGTCAGCGCCCTTAACCCGCGTCGCACCATAGCGCAGTCAATCGGCGAGCCGCTGGTCATCCATCGCCACCCCAAGGATCAGATCGCCGCCCGCGTGGACGAGTTGATGGACCTGGTCGGCCTGAACCCGGATCAACGCGACCGACGCCCCGGTGCCCTGTCCGGCGGGCAACGGCAGCGCGTTGTCATCGCCCGCGCGCTGGCGCTCAACCCGCGCCTGATCATCTGTGATGAACCCGTCAGCGCGCTCGACGTGTCGATCCAGAGCCAGATCCTCAACCTGCTGATGCGCCTTCAAAGGGAGTTGGGGCTCAGCTATCTCTTCATCGCCCACGACTTGAGCGTGGTGCGCCATATCGCCGACCGGGTCGCCGTCATGTACCTCGGCGTCGTTGTGGAGGAAGGCCCGGCATCGGAGGTCTTCGCCAACCCCATGCACCCCTATACGGAAGCATTGCTATCGGCGATCCCCTTGCCCGATCCTAAGCTGCGTGACACGCGCAAGCGGATCGTGCTGGAAGGCGACATGCCCAGCCCTCTTGACCCGCCGACGGGCTGCCCTTTCGTCACCCGGTGCCCGATCGCAGAGGCCGCCTGCGGCACAGCCCGGCCCGACTTGGCGGAGTTTGCACCCGGCCACATGGTCCGTTGCCCTCCGCGTCTCAGGTCACGCGACTGACGGCGCGGTACTCGGGCGCATCCCAACGGCGGTTGTCGAGCACATTCTGCAGGATATCGACCGCAGCCAAGACGTCGCCTTCGTCCAGATAAAGCGGCGTGAACCCGAAACGCATCACGTTCGGCGCGCGAAAGTCACCGATGACCCCCCGCGCAATCAGGGCCTGCATGGCGGCGTAGCCGTGATCGAACCCAAAGCTGACCTGTGAGCCGCGCACCGATCCGTCACGCGGGGACAAAAGGATCAATTGCGGGCACCGCGCCTCGACCTCGGCGATGAAACGCTCCGACAGCCGAAGGGAGGCTTGGCTCACCTCGGCCATGGTGATCCCGTCCCATGCAGTCATCGCCTGCTCCAGCGCCGCCAGTTGCAGCACAGGCGGCGTGCCGACGCGCATCCGCTCGACACTGGGGGCTGGGGTATAGCTGGGATCGAAGGCGAACGGTGCCGCATGTCCCAGCCATCCCGAAAGCGCAGGCGTCGCCGTCTGGGCTAGGTCCGGGCGGACATAGATAAAGGCCGGCGCACCGGGTCCGCCGTTCAGATATTTGTAAGTGCAGCCAACTGCGAATTCGCAATTGGATGCCGCGACGTCGACCTCAACCGCGCCCGCGGAATGAGCCAGATCCCAGACCATCACGGCCCCGGCCGCGTGGGCCAGCCCGGTGATCGCCCCCATGTCGTGCATCCGGCCCGTGCGGTAATCCACTTCGGTCAACATGACGACGGCGATCTCGTCATTGATCGCATCCGCCACGTCTTCCGGGTCTGCGACGCGCAACTCGAACCCCGCGTTCTTCAGCGCCACCAGTCCTTCGGCCATGTACAGATCGGACGGGAAGTTTCCGCTGTCCGACAGGATAACCCGGCGATCGGGGCGCATCTCCAGACCTGCGGCCAGTGCCTGAAACACCTTGATCGAGAGCGTGTCGCCCATCACCACCGATCCGTCCTGTGCCCCGATCAGCCGACCGACCATGTTGCCGACGCGCGCGGGCTGATCCATCCAGTCGCAGACGTTCCAGCCCTTGATCAGCTGTTGACCCCATTCATCCGCGATCACCTTCTGCACCGCCGCGCCGACGCCCTTGGGCAGCGGGCCAAGCGAGTTACCGTCAAGGTAGATCATCCCCTCGGGCAGGTCGAAACGGTCTTTCACGGGCAGGGTCATGCGGGTCTCCGGGTGCGATTTATGCCGGATATATCGCGGACCGCACGGGCGCGCACGTCGGAAAGGTCAGACTTTCAGGTCGCCCGCCCCTGTATCGATGTGCGGGGCCCAGAAGGCGACGGACTCGGCGATCTGGGGGATCACCTCCCGGTCGTTCGGCTCCCGCTCCTTGAAGGAAAGTTCAAGGCAGATTTCGTTGTCCACCGCCCCGCCCTCGGCAAAGGCCGCGAGCAGGGGAGCTGGCTGTATCCGTCCGTTCGCGTTGAAGTCGGCGGTAAAAGGTCGGTGCCCACCCTTGTCCATCAGGCTTTGCTTGATGTGGATGATCGGGCTGACGCGCGGCACGGCGCGTGCCCAGGCATAAGGGTCGAAATCGTCGGGGTTCGCGCTGGTGACGTCGCCGTGGTCGATATCCGCCATCATCCACATCGGGATGGCCGTATCGGTCGCGGTCAGCCGATCCTGAAGGTCGATGCAGGATTGGATCGTCTCGCCGAATTCTCGACCGACGCTCATCGGTTCCCAGAATACGTAGTCAAGCCCGGCCCCCTTGGCATGCTCCGCCACTTCGGCCCAGCAATCGATCGCGGTGCGGATCAGATCCTCACGCCGCGCCGCATCGTCGAAATCGCGATAGGTGAAAATTGCGAATTGCGTGCCGATGGACGTACCGCCGAGGTCCCCGATGATATCCGCGAAAGTCTTGAACCAGTTGACGTAATGCCGTCGCACGTCCCGGTCGGGATGGCCGAAGTGATTGAGCCGGCCATAGGGCCCCGTCATGCCGGATGTCACCCGAACGCCGGTTCGGTTCAGCGCCCGCGCCATATCGCGGGTCAGGCGGCGGATGGTCGATGCCTCCCACGACGGGTTGATGAACTCGTGCGTCAATTGCAGGTCGCGAATGCGCAGGTCGCGTGCCACCGTTTCGATCAAGTCGTTCGGCTCCGCAAAGCGATTGACCAGTGGATTGGTGTTCAGTGAAAGCGTCAGACCCATCTCAGGCAACCTTGGCCAGCGTGTCGTCGTACCAAGCGGCGAAGGCGGCCTGCTCGGCCTTGCTCAGGTGCAGCCGGTGCTTGGTGCGCCGCCAGAGGATATCCTCTGCCGTCTGCGCCCATTCATGCGCGCTCAAATACCGCGCTTCCGCCTCGAACAGCGTCCCGCCGAAATGCCGCCCCAGACCGTCCAGCGATTTCGCATCGCCCACGATCATCGCCGTACGCGCGCCATATAGCCGCCCGTAATGTTCGCGCAGGTCGCGGGACATCCACGGATAATCGGTCTTCAACTGGTCGCGGAACGCATCGTAGTCGGCCTTGGGGATATCACCACCCGGCAGCGCAGCCTTGTGGGTCCAGTCGCGGCCCATATCCGGAAAGAGATGCTTGAGCTTGTGAATGCCCCGCTCGGCAAGTTCCCGAAACGTCGTGATCTTGCCACCAAAGACATTGAGGATCGGTGCACCGCCCGTCTCGTCCAGGTCGAAAACATAGTCGCGGGTCACGGCCGAAGGGTTCCCCTGACCATCATCGAACAGCGCGCGCACCCCCGAGAAGGTCTGCACCACGTCCTCCGGGCGCAGCTTTTCCTTGAAGTAGCGATTCACGGCATCCAGCAGGTATTCCACTTCCGACGGATCGGCCTCGACGTCCTCCGCGCGCCCTTCCCAGGCGATATCGGTGGTGCCGATCAGGGCCTTGTCACCTTCGTAGCTGTTTACGAAGATCACGCGCTTATCGTGGTTCTGCAGCAGGTAGCACTGCGGCCCGCTCCAGAACTTGGGCACGATGATGTGGCTACCCTTGACCAATCTGACGTTGCGGCTGGAATTGGCCCCCGCGACCCGCTGAATCACGTCGCTGACCCAAGGGCCGGCGGCGTTGACGATAACGCGGGCGCGAAACTCCCGCGTCTCTCCGGTACGACTGTTTGTGGTCGTGACGGCCCAGGCCCCGTCTTCCCGCCGGGCCGAAGTGCAGGCCGTGCGCGTCAGGACCGTCGCGCCCCGCTCGGCCGCATCGACCGCGTTCAACGTGACCAGCCGCGCATCGTCCACCCAGCAGTCTGAATATTCGAACCCTTTCCGATACTTGTCGAGGAGCGGCGCACCTTCAGGGTCGCGCCGCAGGTCCAGCGTGCGCGTCCCCGGCAGCTTTTTTCGCCCGCCGAGGTTGTCATAAAGGAAAAGCCCCAGCCGGACGAGCCATGCGGGTCGGTCCAACGGCGAATGGGGCAGCACGAAGCGCAGCGGCCAGATGATGTGCGGGGCGGCGCTCATCAGGACTTCCCGCTCGATCAGCGCCTCTCGCACCAGCCGAAACTCGTAGTACTCCAGGTATCGCAGTCCCCCATGAACCAATTTGCCCGAGCGCGAAGACGTGCCCTCGGCCAGGTCGTCCTTCTCGCACAGAACAACAGAAAGCCCCCGGCCTGCCGCATCACGCGCGATGCCCGCGCCGTTGATGCCCCCTCCGATGACGAAAAGGTCCACGGTGTCGGTCATGTCAGTCTCCCTCGGCGGGTTGATGCGCATGGGCCAACGCGGCCCAAAGCGGGTCCGCCGCAGTGCGCGCGGCGATGTAGGTGGGGAACAGGCGGCGGTATGTGGCGGCAAGTTGCGGATCGGGGGCCTCGGGCGCGCCCAACAGCGGCGTGACCCAGTCCGCGACGCAGGCGTCCATGTCGGCGTAGGCACCGATGGCGACCGCGGCCATCATGGCGCACCCCGCCGCCCCCGCCTCGTCCCGCCGCGAGACGCGGACCGGGGCCTCGACCGCCGCAGAGAGAATTTTGCGCAAAGCGTCGGACCGGGCGGCCCCGCCGGTCAACCGCAGTTCTTCCGGCATCGCCCCCATCGCGGCGTAACAGTCGCGCGCGGCCAGACCCAAGCCCTCGATAACGCCGCGCATCAGGTCGGGAAAGCGGTGGTGGGCAGACAGGCCCTGAAAGCTGGCGCGCGCGCGCGCGTCGATGAAGGGACCGCGTTCGCCCGCGGCGGATACATAGGGATGGTAGAGCACCTGCCCCGGCTTTGCCCGAGCAACCCAGTCGTCGATCCGGGCGACAAGATCGGCCCGGCTGACCGTTTGGCCGCAGTCGGCCATCAGGTCCGCCGCAACCGCCAGCAGCCAATCGATATTCAACGTAGCCGCCATGTTCGATTGCATCTGCGTGACGACGCCCGGCACCGGAAGGCACATGACGTATCCGGTGTTCGCGTCGTTCAGATGGACATCCCCGGCCCTGACGGCGCGCAGGTGAACGCCAGTCGATCCCAGCACCGAGCAGGCAGCGCCTGCATCGCCGGTGTGTACGCCCGCGCCCAGTGCCGTCATCACCATATCGACATAGCCCAGCGAGACCGGCGTTCCCGCGCGCAGACCCGTGGCGAGTGCCGCCTCGGGCGAGAGCGGATGAGTCACTTGCGATCCGTCGATAATCTCGGGCAGCAATCCGCGTCGGTGTTCCAACCCGAGCGCCGCAAGAACATCGTCGTCATAGGCCCGCGACCGGAAGTTCCCGAAGGTAAAGCTCGCCTCCGACGGGTCGGTCGCGCGTACCCCCGTCAGGCACAGGTAGAGCCAATCCTTGCAATGCAGCGCCACCTCTGCCCGGTCCAGCAGCGCGGGATCCGTCGCATCCATATGCGCCATCTGCGCACCCTGCTGACAGGTATTGAGGCCGGTGCCCGTCGCCTCGAACCGGGTCCGTTCGAGCGGGCTGCCGGTCAATCGGTACACAGCGGGGGCTGCACGTGCATCGAGCCAGATCCAGGCATCACCAACCGGCGCGTCGCCTGCCCCGACCAGCCAAGTGCCATCGCCCTGCGCTGTTACCGACAGCGCCGCGCATCGCCCAGCCAGATCTTGAACCTTCTCCCCAAGGCCCCGCACCGCCGCCGCGCAGTCCGCCCAAGTGCGACCCATATCCTGCGTCGCCGACCCGTCCTCCCCGGTGACATAGGTGTTCGGCACAGATGCGCTCGCCAACTGTCGGCCCGCGAGGGTAAAGGCCACCGCCTTCACGACGGAAGTACCTGCATCGATGCCCACGATCAAATCAGCTTGTGCCATCGACATCTCCGATCAGGCTCTGTGCCGTGCGCTCGTCGGCAATCAAACCGCTGAGCAATCCACTCTGAAGAACGGCGCGGATGGCGGCGACCTTGGTTTCTCCCCCCGCGATGGCCACGATCCGACGCTCCCGCAGATGCGCAAGGTCGGGCGACAGGGTCCGGGCGGTCAGGCCGGTTTCGACCGACTGCCCTGCCGCGTCGAAGAAATGGCCCAACAATTCGCCCTGCCCGCCTCGCGCCATGACCTCGGTCACTTCGGCGGCTTCCACCAGACGCGAGGCAATGATCTGCGCGTCAGGCTGAACGGTGCCGATCCCGGCAATCATCAGTCGCGCTCCCAATCCCATTGCCACAACATCCCCGACACCGCGCTGACCCAAAAAGACATCGCGGTCTGCCGTCGAATTGGCGAAAAATGGCACCGGCAGGACATAGGCCTCGGCCCCGGTCCGCTCCGTGAGGCGATGCATCACATCGTGTGGGTTCGCCGCGTAGGTCCGGGTCAGCCCGCCCAACAGCGATACAAAGCGCAGGCGCGCAGCATCCATCTGCGGCAAGGCCGAGACGACAGCGCCCAAGGTGCGCCCGTGACCCACCCCGATCGTCGCCTCGGGCTGGGATCGCATCTCTTCCTCCAGAAACTGCGCACCCGCTTGGCCCAAGGCGCGAAGCGGCAGGCCCGTCTCATGCAAATCGGGAACGACACGACATTCAGTCAGGCCGAAACGCTGCGCCAGCGCCTGCTCCGCCTCCAGACAGGACAGGATGTCTCCCTCCACGGTGACGCGGATGGCACCGATGCGATTGGCGTGTGCCACAAGCCGGTGCGCCTTGACACCCGAGATGCCCAGCCGCGTCGCGACCTGCGCCTGCGTCATGCCACCGACGTGGTGCATCCAAGCGGCACGGACGGCCAGGCTGTCTTCGGATTCGCGTGGATGCATGGGCATCGGCTCCGGCTGCGAAATTAAATTCAATGATAGAAATAACATGCGATCCTGTATCATTTGTCAAACAAATCACACCACCGCAAGAAATTCACATACGTGACATCGACCGAATCGCGGCCCAGCCCGCCTCAACTTGCAGTCAAAATGAAGAACCGAAACTGGAAGAAAGATTCCTTTGGTTCCCCTCGCAGGTGCAGAAAAAAGACCTTTAAACCAATATAAATTGCAGTCCGGCATCGCGATGGCGCGTTTCGGCACTGCAGCATCGACTCGCAGAAATCCTCAGCGGAGCCGCGACCACGCCCTACCCATCCGAAAGATGGGATTGACAGACTGCGATATATCACATCATCGTAACAAATAACCTCACACTTATCGCACGAACACATTGACGCATTACCAAATCACCGAGCGAGAGGCCCACTGATGACGACCGAGACGATCCCCCCCGCAGGTCCGCCCGCTTGGCGCAAATACGGCATGCCGGTCGCCGCAATCATTTTGATAGGAGCGATGGTTCTGGATACGAGGATCGTCGTCATGGGGTCAGCCGAAGACGTTCAGGAAGACGTGTTCAACCCCGACCGCTTCGGTGCGGAAATGTTCCCAGGTGTACGTGATTACATTGTGACCAATGCCGTAGATGCCGCGACGCTGGCCCCGGCGGTAATGGCGGACAAGGCAGCGGCGGCCGAGGAATTCGGAACGCCCGGAAGCGTGGGGGCCGTGATGCCCGTCACCGTAACCGGCGTAGCGGGTGACGTGCGCTCCGGAATCTACACGCTCGCCGTCGCCGGTATCCCAGAAGAAATTACAGTTCGCGTACAAACCGGGCCCGCAATCAACGGCACCGAATTGCGCGACGTCACCGGCGAGATCGTCTTCGGCCAGTTCACCAACCAGATCGAGTACCAGGACGCGGGCGCGGCCCTGAACAATCAGATGAAAGTCGATGTGCTGGCCGACGTGGACACTGCGACGCTGGGCGGGAAGACGATAACCGTCACCGGCGCTTTCCGCCTGATCAACCCCAAAAACTGGTTGATCACGCCGGTCACGCTGGAGGTGAAATGACCCGGCACAGCCCAATCCACGCTGATGACACCGTCGTCCTGTCCGCGTTGAACGTGGCCAAGTCCTACGGCAACGTACAGGCGCTGAAAGGGGTGAACTTCGACGTCCACAAGGGCAGCGTGACAACGCTTTTTGGCGAGAATGGCGCGGGCAAGTCGACGTTGATGAAGATCTTGTCGGGCGTGATCCAGCCCACCTCGGGCGACATCATCCTGGATGGTCAGCCTGTGCATTTCTCCCGCGCGTCCGACGCGACGGCGCGGGGGATTTCGATAATCCATCAGGAACTCAGCCTGGCCCCCAACATGAACGTGCGCGACAACATCTTCATGGGGCGAGAGATCATGGGGGCGACCGGCGTGGATTACGCCGAGGAAGCCCGCCAGACCGCCGCCCTGATGGCCGAGCTGGAGGAGGAGATCGACCCGCTGACCCCCGTAGAAGATCTGCGCCTGGGTCAGCAGCAGTTGGTCGAGATCGCCCGCGCCTTGTCGGTCAAGTCACGCATCCTGATCATGGACGAGCCGACTTCGGCCCTTTCGGCCAGCGAAGTGGAGGTCCTGTTCAAAGTCATCCGCGACCTCAAGGCGCGCGGCGTCTCCATCGTTTACATCTCTCACCACCTGGAGGAGGCGTTGCAGATCACCGACCACGCCGTCGTCCTGCGCGACGGAGAGATGACAGCGCGAGCCCCGCGCGCCGAGATTGACCTTGAATGGATCGTGCGGTCGATGGTGGGCGACAATTTCGACCTTGGCACCCCGCCCACCGGTTATGACCTGGGCGCGCCCGCCCTGACGATCCGCGACCTGACTTTGCCCGACACGGGCCACACCCTGCGCAACGTCGTCGATGGCGTGTCGCTGGAGGTTCGCGCGGGCGAGATTGTCTGCATCTACGGGCTCATGGGGGCGGGTCGGACAGAAATGCTAGAGACCGCGGCAGGGCGGCTGACCCCGACCAGCGGCAGCGTGATGCTCGACGGGCAGGACATGATCGGCCTGACCATCGCCCAGCGTATCGACCGCGGATTGGTCCTTGTCCCCGAAGACCGGCAGCGCGATGGCTTGGTCCAGACGATGAGCGTGGGGCAGAACCTGTCGCTCGCCTCCATCGGGGCGTTCACGCGCGGGCTGTTCACCTCCAAGAGCGATGAAAAAGAATTGATCGACCGCTCGATCCGCGAAGTCACCGTCAAGACCGACGGAGGCGACGCGCCCATCGGCTCGCTGTCGGGCGGCAATCAGCAGAAAGTCGTCATCGGCAAGATGCTGGCCACGAACCCGCGTGTTGTCATGTTGGACGAACCGTCGCGTGGCATCGACATCGGGGCCAAGGCCGAGGTATTCAGCCTGCTGGCCAAAGGGGCGCGGGACAAGGGCCTCGCCGTGCTTTTCTCCACATCAGAGGTCAACGAATGTCTTTCGATCGCCCACCGCATCATCGTCATGCGGCGCGGTCGGATATCGGCCGAATTCGACCACACCGTCACCAAAGAGCAGATCATGGCCGCCTCGGGTGAGGCGGCGGACTGACATGAACCCCATGCTCTCGAACATCAGGACCGTGAAATGACCGACAGCACCAGCGATACCGCCGCCCCCAAGGCCGGACCGTTCGGCGGGGATTTCAGTCTCGTGAAAGTCCTTCTTGAAGGTCGGGCGTTCTTCGCCCTGATCGCGATTATCGTGGTCTTCTCGATCCTGTCCCCGGTCTATCTGTCCAAGGGCAACTTCCTGATCATGTCCAGCCACGTGGCCATCTTCGGACTTCTCGGTATCGGCATGATGCTGGTGATTCTGACGGGGGGCATCGACTTGTCCGTCGGCTCGACGCTGGCGCTGGCCGGGGTTTGCGCGGGCTTCATGATGCAGGGCATCCCGCTGGAATGGTTTGGCATCATTGTCTACCCGCCGGTCTGGGTCGTGGTTATCCTGACCTGCCTTGTCGGAGCCTTCGTGGGCCTGATCAACGGTGTGCTGATCGCCTACTTCAAGGTACCCGCCTTCGTTGCGACGCTGGGCCTGCTCTACGTTGCGCGGGGCGTGGCGCTGCTGCTGACGAACGGTTTGACGCTGAACGATCTGGCGGGCGACGAGGCCCTAGGCAACACGGGGTTTGAATGGCTGGGGTTCAACCGTTTGTTCACCGTGCCCGTATCAGTCTGGGTCATGATCGCGGTGGCCATCGTCGCGTCGCTGATGCTGAATCGTTCGGCGCTTGGTCGCTGGATCTATTCCACGGGGGGCAATGCGCGCGCCGCGGAATTATCGGGCGTACCGGTCAAGTATGTTACCGTCATCGTCTATGTCCTGTCCGGCGTCTGCGCGGCCATCGCGGGCCTCGTCCTGTCGTCGCAGCTGACATCCGCCGGCCCCACCGCAGGTACCACGTACGAGTTGACGGCCATTGCGGCAGTCGTCATCGGCGGCGCGGCCCTGACCGGCGGGCGCGGCGGTGTGCGCGGCACGCTGCTGGGGGCCTTCGTGATCGGCTTTCTGTCCGACGGCCTCGTGATCATCGGGGTGTCGTCCTATTGGCAAACCGTATTCACCGGCGGAGTCATCGTCCTCGCCGTGCTGCTGAATTCCGTTCAATATTCGGGGCGGCGCAAAGCCCCCGCCCCGACCAAGTCTACGCCCAAGGCCACCAAGGCCTGAGCGCAGAAAACCGTCGGGCAACCGGCATGACAACCAAAAGGGAGAGACCAAAATGTTTACCAGAAGACAGACGCTTCGGATGGGCACCGCATTGGCCGCGACGGCCGCGCTCGGCACGCCCGCACTCGCACAGGACAAGGGCCTGATCTCGATCATCGTGACCGACCCGTCCAACCCCTACTGGTTCACCGAAGGCCAGGTCGCCAAGGCCACCGCCGAAGAGCTGGGCTATACGGCCAACGTCTCCGACCACAAGGGTGACACCAACACCGAAAGTCGCCTGATCGACACCGCGATCACCAACCAGTCCAAGGCGATCATCCTTGACCCGGCGAACGCCGATGGCTCGGTCGGCGCGATCCAGAAGGCCGTGGACGCGGGCATCCCCGTGTTCCTGGTCAACGCCGAGATCAACCAGGCAGGTCTCGCCATCGGCCAGCTGGTGTCGAATAACGCCCAAGGGGCCGCCCTTGGCGCGCAGGCCTGGGTCGAAGCGGTCGGCGACACCGCCAAGTACGTGGAGTTCTTTGGCAACCCCGCCGACAACAACGCCGCCACCCGCTCCAACGGTTACGAGACCGTCCTGTCGCAGTACCCGGATCTGGAGAAGGTAGCCGAGGAAGTGGCGAACTGGGACCGCACCCAAGGCTACACCAAGATGCAGTCGATCATTCAGGCACAGCCCGTGATCGACGCCGTCATCTCGGGCAACGACGAAATGGCCCTGGGTGCCATTGCTGCGCTGAAAGAGGCGGGCAAGCTGGAAGGTACGATCGTCGGCGGCTTCGACGGATCACCTGACGCGGTTGATGCGATCAAGGCCGGCGAGATGGCCTACACCGTGCTTCAGCCGGTCGCCGTCTTCTCGGCCGCGGCGGTACAACAAGCCGATCACTACATCCAGAACGGCACGCCGATGGTCGATACCGAGAAGCAGCTGTTCGACTGCCTGCTGATCACGCCGGACAACGTGGGCGACTACTCAGCGCCCTTCGTTCTGGGCTAAGTCGCCCAGACGCGATATCGGATCGGGCGCGCCTTGTGCCCGATCCACACCAGACCGTCCGGATGCCGCCCTGATGAATGACACCCCCGAACCAGCCGCCCTGACAGCCCTACTGTCCGAGAAGGTGCCCAGCGACAGCCGTCAGGCCCGTCAGCTAATCCGTCGGCAGGAGATCGCGGAAGTGGTCATGTCCGAAGGCTCCATGCGGATCGAGGATCTTGTCGATCGTTTCGGCATCAGCCTGATGACAGCACACCGGGATCTGGACGACCTGGTCGACCGCGGCGTCCTGCGCAAATCGCGCGGAATAGTGACCACCGCCCCCACCTCCCTGGTTGAGGCGAGCGATAGCTATCGCAAGGTGCATCAGGCCAACGAAAAAGCGGCCATCGCAACCGCGGCGATGCGGTTCGTGGAACCGGGGCACTCGATATTTCTCGACGATTCCACCTCCGTGATGCAGATGACCCCCCTGCTGGCGCAGAAGACGCCCCTGACGGTCATCACGAACTCCTTGCTAATGATGAATGAGCTCAAGAGGGTGCGCGACATCACCATTCTGGGGCTGGGCGGGCAATTTCACGCGTGGTGCAACGCCTTCATGGGCCGCATGACCACGAACGAAGTTGGCCGGTTGCGCGCTGACACGCTGTTCATGTCGATGGCTGCCGTCACTGACGATACGGCCTTTCACCAATCGCCTGAGATGGTCGAAACCAAGCGTGCCATGTTCGACGCAGCAGGAAAGCGCATCCTGCTGGCGGATCACACGAAGTTCGGTCGTCGAGCCCTCTACGCAATGCGGGCCCTGTCCGATTTCGACGCAGTCATCACCGACGAGGCCACGCCCACCGCCGAGGTAGCGCGGATGCGCGACAAGGGGATCAATGTCATCGTCGCCCCCAGCCTGATCTGATCGGAGGCGCGCATGCCACTGCTTCTTGGTATCGACAGTGGGTTGACGGTCACAAAGGCCGTCCTCTTTGACGAGACCGGGCAGGAGGTGGCCGTGGCGCGCCGCCGGTTGCCCCAGTCGATCCCGGAAGCTCACCATGTCGAACGGGACATGGTGGGCCTGTGGTCCGCCACCTGCGACGCGATTGCCGAGGCGCTGGATGCCTGCGGTCGTCCCGCCTCAGACGTCATCGGCATCGCGGCCACGGCACATGGCGACGGGCTATACCTGCTGGACCGGAGCGCGCAACCGCTCGGTCCTGGCATCCTGTCGCTCGACAGTCGGGCACAGGGCGTCGTGGACCGGTGGCAGGCAGACGGCCTGTTCCACGACGCCCTCGACCTGACAGGTCAGGTGCCCCATGCCAGCGCACCCTCGGCAATCCTGGCCCATATCCGGGACACCGACCCGGACCGCTTTGCCGCCATCGGCCATGTGCTGTCGTGCAAGGACTGGCTGCGCACCTGCCTGACCGGAACGATTGGCACGGATAGGACCGAAGCCAGCACGGCGTTCACCGACGTAGAAACCCAGAACTATACGCAGGCCGCGCTGGCGCTTTATGGCCTTGCCGAGTTGACGCACGCCCTGCCCGCCATGGCCGATTCCGACGCCTTTGTGGGACATGTGACCAAGGCGGCGGCCGCGCGCACCGGGCTTGTCGCGGGCACTCCGGTCATGGCCGGGTTGCATGACGTCACAGCCAGCGGCCTCGGCATCGGAGGGCAGCGCGCGGGAGCCGTCGATGTCGTCGCGGGCACCTACTCCATCAATGAAATGGTCACCGACGCACCAACACGTGGCGCGGCCTGGTTTTGTCGCAACGGCATCCGCGCGGGCCAGTGGAACGCCATGTCCATCTCGCCAACCTCAACCACGAACTACGACTGGTTCATCGGGACGTTCTGTCAGGGGGAGCCATCACCGGGGCTGCATGACCGGCTGGCCAAAGACCTCTCCCGCGCGCTTGACCGCCCGTCGTCTGTCCTGTTCCATCCCTATCTCTTTGGGTCGCCGTTCGGGGCGGGGGCCAGCGGGTCGCTGACCGGCTTACAAGGCTGGCACGACCGCTCCGACGTTCTTCGCGCCGTGCTGGAGGGTATCGCCTTCACACACCGCCACCACATTGATGCCCTGCGCGGCGTCGGTCCGTTCGACCTGATGCGCCTGACCGGGGGCGTATCTCGCAATCCACGGTTTGCGCAGTTGATGGCCGATGTCACCGGCCTTCGCGTTGTGGTCAGCGCAACGGGTGAAGCAGCTGCATGGGGCGCAGCACTCTGCGCAGGCTCCGGGGCCGGCCTGTGGTCCACGCCCTTCGACGACCCGCGCGACCTCCCTGCCCTTTCGCGCGCGTTCGAACCGGATCCGTCCCGTGTCGCGCGCAACGAATACCGCTACGCCACCTTTTGCGGGGTCGCCGATGCCCTCGCCCCCATCTGGCCCGACCTGCAAAGGTTGGGGGCCGCACCATGACCCAACCGCAGGACGTCGACGTCGTCATTCTGGGCGGTGGCATCAACGGCGCGGGCCTGTTCCGCGATCTGTGCGAACAGGGGATAAAGACCCTTTTGGTCGAGAAGACTGACTATGGCTCCGGCACCTCCGCCGCACCAAGCCGGTTGATCCACGGGGGCATCAAGTATCTTGAAACCGGCGAATTCAGCCTGGTCGCGCAATCCACGCAGGAGCGGAACCTACTGCTGCGCAACGCGCCGCACCTGGTGCATCCGCTGCCTACCGTAGTTCCCATCTTTAGCTGGACCAAGGGGGTCGGGGCCGCGTTGCGTACGCTTGTGGGATCGACCCGCGCGCCAAGGTCGCGCGGCGCGATCATCATAAAGCTGGGCCTGATGATGTACGACTTCTACAGCCGCAAAACCCGTGTCATGCCCAACCATCGCCTGTGGAAACGGGCCGAAGCCCTGCGCAAGCTGCCATCGCTCACCCCACGCATCGTGGCCGCCGGCACCTATTACGACGCGACCGTCACGGCCCCCGAACGGCTGGTGTGGGAACTGGTGGCTGACGGGCTGCGCGCCAACCCCGAGGCGGTCGCCCTGAACGCCACCACGCTGGTCGGGCAAGAGGGCGGCGTCTTGCACATGACTGACCACACGGGCACCGCGCACCACATCCGTCCGCGGATAACCGTGAACGCCGCCGGGCCCTGGATCGACCGGGTGAACGCCACGTTGGGCACCCCGTCGCAGTTCATCGGCGGCACCAAGGGCAGCCATATCCTGCTGGATCACCCCGCGTTGATCAGGGAACTCGACGGACGGATGATCTATTTCGAGGCCGACGACGGGCGCATCTGTCTGGTGTTCGACTACCTTGGCCGCGCGCTGGTCGGGTCAACCGACATCAAGGCCGACGATCCCGACGACGTGCGCTGCGAAGATGCCGAAATCGGCTATTTCCTGGACAGCCTGCGCGCCCTGTTGCCCGGCCTGACGTTCGACCGCGATCAGATCGTCTATGCCTATTCCGGCATCCGCCCCCTGCCCCGGTCCGACGGCACGGCGGCGGGCCTGATTTCCCGCGATCATTCCGTGCCGGTAATTGATGGCGACCCCAGCCGGCCCTTCCCGATCCTGTCGCTGGTGGGCGGCAAGTGGACCACATTCCGGGGTTTCGCCGAGGAGGTGGCCGACGATATCCTGCAAAGGCTGGACCGCCCACGCCGCATCTCGACCCGCGCGCTGCCGATCGGCGGCGGGCGCGACTGCCCCAAGGGCCCTGAGGCCGACGCATGGGTCGCGAACATGGCACATTCCACCGATCTGACGCCTGACCGCTGCCGGGTTCTGCTGGATCGCTACGGGTCGACGGCCGAGGCTATTGCCGAATACGAGGCACTCGGCCCGGCAACGCCGCTGATCGGAGACCCGGATACAACAACCGCCGAGATCGAATGGATTGCCCGGAACGAAGCGGTCACCGCGCTTGAGGATGTCCTGCTACGCCGGACCACGCTTGCGGTCACAGGGCGGCTGACGTCCGACGACATTGAAACAATCGCCGGTATTGTCGGCGCAGTGCTCGGCTGGGACGCCGGTGAGACGGCGGGTCAGACCGCCGGGGCGGAACAGGTGCTGCGCGACCGAAATCTCATGCGCCTCTAGAGTTCGAGGTCCGCGATGGCGAGAACGGCCGCCGCAGCCTCCCGCCCCTTGCCAACAAAATGCGCGCCAAAAAAGGCCTCGTGCGAGGCCGTTTCCTGAAACTGGTGCGGCGTCAGGCTGACCGAGAAGGTCGGCACGCCCGTTGTCATCTGCGCATCCATAAGGCCTGTCACGACCGCCTGCGCCACGAAGTCGTGCCGGTAGATCCCACCGTCCACGACCAAAGCGGCCCCGACGATCGCGTCAAACCGGCCCGTCTCGCCCAGTCGTTTGGCCAGCAGGGGCATCTCGAAGGCCCCCGGAACATCGTAAACCTTCACCGCAACGTCGCGTCCGCTCTCGGCCATGGCGGCCATGAACCCCTCGTGCGCGCGGTCCACGATATCTGCGTGCCAGCGGGCGCGAATGAAGGCGATGGTCAGGTCGGTCACGGCAGCGGGCTCCGGCGTTGGGCTCAAGAAAATGGCCCAGCCCCTGTGAAGGCCGGGCCGCAAATCGTCAAGCGGTGGGATCAGGTGGCGGCGTACTTCCCGTCCAGCGCGTCGATGGCCGCCACATTGCCCGCGCTTGGACCGTTGCTGTCGAAGGAGCGTGTCAGGAAGGCCTCGGCGATTTCCTTCGCCAGTTCCGCCCCAACCACGCGCGCGCCCATAGTGATAACCTGCGCATTGTTGGATGTCGCCGCCTTGCCCGCGGAATAGGTGTCGTGGGCCTGTGCCGCGCGAATGCCCGGCACCTTGTTGGCCGATAGGCATACTCCGATCCCGGTGCCGCAAAACAGAAGCGCGCGATCGAAGGTACCGTCGAGGATTTGCTGGCAGACCCGGTCGGCGAGGTTGGCATAATACTCCGACGTGCCGTCCGGGGGCGAGCTGAGGTCCGTCACGTCATAGGTTTTACCCAGATGGTCGACCAATGCGTCAGCCAGAGGTTTTCCGGCACTGTCGCCGGCGATCGCGATTTTCATCTTGGTCTCCTCTCAGATGTGGTCGGCGCAGCGGTCCAGGATGTCGAGGTATCCTCCGACGTCCCAGGCCGAACGCCCGATGAACAGCCCGTCGATATGCGGGCATTGGATCAGATCGGTACAATTTTCGGGGTTCACGCTGCCGCCATAGAGGCAGGGTATTTTTCGCCCCAGCATCTTCGTCGCAACGGCGGCGATTTCGGCCTGACGCGCGTCGGCATAATCTGGCGTTGCGGGCGTGCCACCGGTGCCGATGGCCCAGACCGGCTCATACGCAAGCAGGATCGGGGCCGCCTTCTGGTCTTCCGATAGTCGCGCCAAGGCCGTTCGCACCTGGCCCGAGAGCACTTCGGCGGCGCGCCCCGCGTCCTTGTCGGCACCGCTTTCCCCGATGCAGATCAGCGGGGTCAGCCCATGACGCACAGCCGCCTGCACCTTGCGGCCCACGGTCTCGTCGGTTTCGCCGAAATGCGCGCGACGCTCGGAATGGCCCAGCTCGACGATATCCAGCCCACAGTCCGTAAGCATCATCGGGGAAATTTCGCCCGTCCAGGCCCCCGCATCGTCCCAATGCATGTTCTGCGCGCCCACCAGCACGTCCGTCCCGGCCAGCGCGACCTTGACCTGCCGAACTGCGGTGAACGGTGGAATTACGAAACGCTGCGCCCCATCGGGGGCAACTGCCGCCTTGAGGCCACCGGCAAAGCCAATCGCCTCGCCCAGTGTCTTGTTCATTTTCCAACTGGTCCCGATCCAGGCCTTAGGATTGCTTGTCATGTCTCGCTCTCCTCGGGGAAATGCACTTCGACGCCCTGCGCACGCAGATCGGACGCCGTTCGCGGATCAAGGTCACGCGTGGTGACGATCCCGTCGAAGACATCCAGGTCGGTCATGTAGTGCAAAGCGGGCCGCCCGAACTTGCGATGATCGACCATCAGGTATTTTCGCGCCGCAGACGAGATCATGCGGCGCTTGACCTCCAGTACCTCCTGATCCTGGTGAAACGCGCTGGTGCCCTGGATGGCCGAGGTCGACAGGAACGCCATGTCGACCCGCAGGTTCGACAGCGCCTGCAACGTGAGAACACCGAAGAACCCATTGAACTTTCGTGAATAAGTTCCCCCAAGCGCGATCAGATCGATTCCAGAAACCTGTGCCGCCGTTTCGATTACTGCCTGATTGTTGGTGATTACCGTCAGCGGCCGCTTGTCTAATAAATGGGGCATCAGCATCTGCGACGTGGAGCCGTCGTCAATGATAATGCTGGTTCCGGGGGTCAGGAACATTGCCGCGCGTTCGGCGATAAGACGCTTCTCATCGGTGGCGAGGCGCGCGCGATATCGAAAGTCGCTCTCGAACTGTCCGGACGCCTCGATCGTGGCCCCGCCGCGCACCTTGCGCAGAAGACCCTCCTCCTCCAGCTCGTCCAGATCCCGGTGGACCGTCATGCGCGACACGCCGAACCGCTGCGCCAAGTCTTCCAATGTCGCCGAGCCGACGTCGACAAGCAATTCGATGATGTCGTGGCGGCGGTCTTCCGGCTTCACTTGTTATCCTTTCGGGACTCTCCCGGCCCACTGTGTTATTTGTAATCGACTGCGTGAGATATTCAACATGACATTTGTGACATTGTGACATGATGTTGTGATTTTTCGCTGGTGATCGTAACAGGTAATGCCCCCGGTCACCGGACCGCAGCCAAGGATACGTGATGACCGATTGCATGACTCTGCCCGGCGACACACCCACGCACGCGATCCCGACCCTGAACGATTGGGCCGCCGCGCAACCTTCAGACCCCGCGCTTGCCCAGATCGTCAGCGCCATCGCCGCCGCCGCGCTTCCGCTAGCCGGGCGGCTGGCGCTGTCGGGCCTTCCGGGCGACCCGGCGGCCGTCGTGGGCACGAACGACAGCGGTGACCGGCAGAAGGCATTGGACATGGCCGCGCACGACCACATCCTCGCGGCGCTGCGCGACTGCGCGATCGCGACCCTCGTGTCCGAGGAAGCAGTAGAGCCGATCCGGATGACCGAAGGGGCAGCCTACGATCTTGCCATCGACCCAATCGACGGCTCTGGCAGCATCGGCATAGGTGCGCCCCTTGGCCTGCTGTTCGCGATCTTTCCCGCCGCCGCCGACCAACGCCGCAAGGGCACCGAAATCGTCGCGGCGGGCTACATCAACTTCGGGCACAGTATCGACATGGGACTATCGTTGGGCCGGGGCGTGACGATCTTCACGCTGGACCCGCGCGACCAGAGCTGGCGCGTCGCGCGCGAAAACGTCACCGTGCCACAAACGACCAAGCTTATCGCCTTCAACGCTTCGAACATGCGCAACATGTCGAAAGGCCTTCAAAGCTACCTGACCCATACGCAGCTTGGCGAAGACGGGCCGCGCGGGTCGAACACGAACATGCGCTGGATCGCCGCCGCCGTGGGCGACCTCCATCGGATCCTGATGCAGGGCGGCGTGTTCCTCTATCCTGCCGACACGCGGCCGGGATACGCCGACGGGCACTTGCGCCTGCTCTATGAAGCCTTCCCGGCCGCCTTCCTGATGGCACAGGCTGGCGGGGCAGCGACGGACGGGACGCGACCGATCCTCGACCTGACGCCGGACGACATCCACGCCAAAACGCCGCTTATCTTCGGCTCGGCCCAGGAGGTCGCCCGCATTGAAACCTATCTAGGGGAGTCCTGATGCGCGCACCCCCCGCGATCCTGATCCTGGCCGCAGGATCCTCCTCCCGGATGCGCGGCACCGACAAGTTGCTTGTGGAGATCGACGGGACGCCGCTGATCCTGCGCGCGACGCGGGCGGCACTTGGCGTGACAGGCGATGTCATACTTGCCCTGCCCCCGAATTCCGATCGACGGGCGTGGCTGGGCGACACGGCCGCCCGCATCGTCGAGGTACCGGATCGCGCGATGTCCGCATCTATCCGGGCGGGCGTCGCGGCCTGTGACGCTGAGGCTGTCCTGATCCACCTCGCCGACATGCCCGAGATCGACGCACGCGCCCTGGCCAAACTCTCCACCGCGTGGATGGAAGGCAGCGCGCCGATCCTCCGGGCCACCGATGCGGACGGCACGGCCGGACAGCCGGTCATCTTTCACCGCGACCTGTTCCCCGAGCTGTTGGCCCTGACCGGCGATATCGGCGCGCGCGACATCATTGCCCGGCACGATGTGGAAAACTGCCCCCTACCGGGCAAGGCCGCGACGACCGACCTTGACACGCCCGAGGCCTGGGCCGCGTGGCTAGCGGCACGCGGGGCCTGACTGCGCGCGGCCAACCCCGCCCGGCGCGGACTTTCTGCCGACGACGCGCGGCACGCCCGTTACGCTGTTGACCGAAACAGATTCGACTTGCACGGTTAAAACACCCGTTTCAACCCATCCCGGAGAATGCCATGCGCCGTACCATTCCGACTCTTGCCATCGTCGCAACCGTGACCGTCTCGGTGGCATTTGCCGCCAGCCACGCCGAAACCCCGCGAGAGGTCAAAGCCCGCCAGGGCCTGATGAACATCATCTCGATCAACTTCGGCACAATCGGAGACATGGTGCGCGGCAAAGACGACTATGACGCCGCCACCGCGCAGGCTGCCGCCGACAGTCTGGTCGGCGTGGGCATGATCCAGCACGACAACCTTTGGCCAGAACCGACACTTGGCATCGACGGCAGTCGCGCCCTGACCGAGATCGGCGAGGATCGCGCTGGCTTCCTTGCTATCTGGGATCGTTTCGACACCGCCGCCGCCGGTCTTCAGGCGGTTGCCGGGGGCGGTATCGAAGGACTTGGCGGTGCCGTCGGAGAACTTGGCCAGGTCTGTAAGGCCTGCCACGATGATTACCGCCTGACGCGTTGACCCCGGATGCGGCGGTTCGCGATCATTATCGGACTGCTTGGGGCAATTTCTCTCCCCGCCGGCCTTTGGCTGACGGCCCCGACCCGCATTTCCGAAGATGTTTTCGCCGCTCTCACCGGCGATGCGATCGCTGGTGAGACGGTGTTCCATGCAGCCGGTTGCGCCGCGTGCCATGCCGCACCGGGGGCGGAGGGCGAAGCCCGTCTGATCCTGTCGGGCGGGCAGCGTTTCGTGACGGACTTCGGAACCTTCCTGGCACCCAATGTCTCGCCGCATCCAACCGCAGGCATCGGGGCCTGGACGATGCAGGACTTCGCCAATGCAACACAGCGTGGTGTTTCGCCGGACGGGGCGCACTACTACCCCGTTTTCCCCTATGCCGCGTACACGCTGGCCGACCCGCAGGACATCGCTGACCTCTGGGCCTACTGGCAGAGCCTTCCGCCGTCCGACGCCGCAAGCGCGTCGCACGACCTGGGCTTTCCCTTTGCCATCCGGCGCGGGCTCGGCCTGTGGAAAGCGCTCTATATGCCGAATGCGTTTTCACCGGCCATCGAGGGCGATTCCGAGGTGTTGCGCGGCCAATACCTTGTTCAGGCGCTCGGCCATTGCGCCGAATGCCATACGCCACGCGACGCGCTCGGCGGATTGGATCGGGACCGGTGGCTGGCCGGGGCCCCGAATCCGTCGGGCAAGGGCACCATCCCCGCGCTCACGCCGGATCGAATGACATGGTCCGCCCAAGAAATCGCCGCCTACCTGACTGACGGCTTCACGCCCGATTACGATAGCACGGGCGGGTCCATGGTGGAGGTCATAGCCAATACCGCGCAATTGGCCGAAACGGACCGCGCAGCCATTGCCGCCTACCTCAAGGCGCTGCCAAGCCCGAAATCGGCGCAGCCCTGATTTCCTGACAACACCTTTGACTCCTGAATGATTGCATGCGCTACGCGCCAATCCCGGAGACCGGGATCATTTGATTTTTCAGTATTCAGCCGGAGAGCGTGCTTCTTTCTGTTAATGTTTGGGTGCGACACATCCGATGTAAACCGGAGACAGAGATGCATCAGAAGAAAGTCGACACCAAGAGCGCGATCGCCGTGAACGGCACCACTTTGGAAGACACGATCGACCGTGCGCTCGCGGCCGTGCGCGAACACCTCGATATGCCGATCTCCTACCTGTCTGAGTTCGTCGGCGAGGAGACGATCTTCCGGCACGTCAGCGCCCCCGGCCTTGAAGATCTGATCCGCCCCGGGGCCAGCCGCTCCTTGGACGAGGTGTATTGCCGCCTCATCCTAAGCGGTGAACTGCCCGAACTGATTGCGGATACCTCCACCATTCCACTGGCGCGCGACATGCCGATCACCCAAATCGCCCCGATCGGCAGTCACGTCAGCATGCCCATCCATCGGGAGGATGGGTCGGTCTACGGCATGTTCTGCTGCCTCTCCCCCACCCCCAAGCCCAGCCTGAACGACCGGGACCTGAAGGTCATGCGCCTGTTTGCCAATCTTGCGGCCGAGCAGGTACGCGCAAGACTGGTCGCGGACGGGGACACATCGGCCGCCGCCGCGCGGATCGCCGCGGCGCTGCGCGACCGGGCGTTCGACATCGCCTATCAGCCGATCTACCGCCTCACGGATGGCGCGCTTTCCAGTTTCGAGGCGTTGGCACGCTTTCGGTCCGACCCCTACCGCACGCCCGACAAGTGGTTTGCCGACGCGGAGACTGCGGGCCGGCTTGCCGAGGCGGAGACCTGCGCCGTCGAAGCGGCATTGACAAGGCTTAAGGATTTGCCCCCGAACCTGCGCATGTCGGTCAATGCCTCGCCCGATACTGTCGCAAGCGGCCGGCTTCTGCCTCTCTTTGGAGCAGCAGGCGGTCATCGCTTGACCCTGGAAGTCACGGAGCATCAATCTTCCAGCGATTTCGCCGCCCTCGCCCGCGCCGTCGCAAATGTACGGGCAACCGGTGCACTCATCGCGATCGACGACGTCGGTGCGGGCTACGCCGGCTTGCAGCAAATCCTGAAACTACGCCCGGATATCCTCAAGCTCGACATGTCGCTTGTCCGCAACCTCGATCTTGACCCGGCGCGACGATCTCTCGCCGCCGCGCTTGTTCATTTCGCATCCGAGACCAATTCGCGCCTGACCGCAGAAGGTATCGAACGCCCGGAAGAGCGGGACATGTTGCGCCAGCTAGGAATCGACTACGGCCAAGGATATCTGCTCGGATATCCCGGAGAAATTTCGTCTGCCGCCGCCAGGATCGCCGTCTGATCCGTTCTGCCTTCACCCTTGGCCGAGCTTTTTCATCCGCGCGTCCCGAAGACGGGCGAAATCGTCGCCCGCGTGGTACGATGACCGGGTCAGCGGCGTGGCGGAGACCATAAGGAAGCCCTTGCCGTAGGCCGACTTCTCGTAGGCCGAGAACTCTTCGGGCGTCACGAAACGGTCAACCGCATGATGCTTGGGCGTCGGTTGCAGGTACTGCCCGATCGTCAGGAAATCGATGTCGGCGGCCCGCATGTCATCCATGACCTGCACGACCGATTGCCGGTTCTCTCCAAGACCCACCATGATGCCAGACTTGGTGAACATCGTCGGGTCCAGCTCCTTTACCCGTTGCAGCAGTCGCAGCGAATGGAAGTACCGCGCGCCGGGCCGCACTTCGGGGTACAGGCCCGGCACGGTTTCCAGATTGTGATTGAACACGTCCGGCCGGGCCGCGACGACGACTTCCAGCGCTTCGGGCGCGCATTTAATGAAGTCGGGCGTCAGGATCTCGATCGTGGTGTCGGGGGATCGTTTGCGGATGGCGCGGATCGTCTGGGCGAAATGCTCTGCACCGCCGTCCTCTACATCGTCGCGATCGACCGACGTGATGACCACGTGGTTCAGCCCCAGCTTTTGAACCGCGTCCGCCACGCGCCCCGGCTCGAACACATCGAGCGCTTCTGGTGGCTTGCCGGTGGCGATGTTGCAGAAGGTGCACGCACGGGTGCAAACCTCGCCCATGATCATCATCGTGGCATGCCCCTGCGACCAGCATTCGCCGACGTTGGGACAGCCCGCCTCCTCGCACACGGTGACCAGTTTGTGGTCGCGCATGATCTTGGCCGTCTGCTTGTAGCCTTCGCCGACCGGGGCCTTCACCCGGATCCACGACGGTTTTTTCGGCTGCGGGTTATCTGGGCGCCGCGCCTTTTCGGGATGGCGTTCAGCGGGGATTTTTAGGTCGCGCATGTCTTTGCCTCCGAAGGCTGTTTCCCACGATGTAAGCGATATGCATTGGCAGCGCCAGTGGCGCGGGGCCGCAGGGGGCTATGCGCAGGATGCAAACCAAAACTGGATTTGCCCGGCACTCGCGATAGGTTGGAAGCATGATATTGCGTATCTCCCTTTGTCTCTGCACCCTGCCTTGGCCCGCCCTAGCCTGGACCTTTTCGCCTGTGCCGATCTGCACGATGGAGCAGATACGGGGCAAGTCGACAATTCAGGTGACATTCGACCCGGATAGCCAGATCTATTCGCTGCACATCGACCGCGCCGCAGGTTGGCGCGCGTTCCCGGTTTTCGTGCTGCAGTTCAACGGCCCTGTCCCGCTGACCATTTCGACCACCCGACACCGAATCGAGGGTACGCGCCTGACCGTCACGGATCGCGGGTTCGGCAACGTCCTGGCAGGGCTGGAGTCGAACCAGACCGCAACTGCGATCCTCGGGCAGACGTCCCTTGCCATCGATCTGTCGAAGGCAGCAGCAAAGGTGGAAGCGTTCCGCGCCTGCCCGTCGCGGCCAAGTGTCTGATGTATCACCCCTAGCGCCGGGTGAACCCCCAAAGGCACATCAACTCCATCACCACATGCGCGCCCGCGATCGCCGTAGCCCCGGTGGTGTCATAGGGTGGCGAGACTTCGACCACATCGCCGCCGATCATGTTGATACCCGCAAGATCCCGCAGGATGGCCGCCGCCTGCCCGCTGGACAAACCGCCCCAGACCGGCGTGCCAGTGCCGGGCGCAAAGGCCGGATCCAGCGCATCAATGTCGAAGGTCACATATGTCGGACGGTCGCCGACGATTGCCTTGATCCGCCGCGCCACTTCGCCCGGGGCGGCTTCGTGCACGGCGCGCGCGTCGATCGTGGTCACGCCCAGCGTGTCGGGATTTACCGTGCGGATGCCGACCTGAACGCTTGTCGTGGGGTCGATGATCCCCGTCTTCACCGCCTTGTAGAACATCGTGCCGTGATCCACGCGGCTCATGTCGTCATCAGGCCAGGTATCGGAATGGGCGTCGAACTGGATCAGCGAGAGGGGGCCGTATTTCTCGGCGTGGGCCTGAAGGATCGGAAAGCTGATGTAGTGGTCGCCCCCCATCGCGATGCAACCCGCCCCCTGCCCAAGGATGCCCGCGATATGCGCCTTGAGCGCAGCTGGAAAATCCGAGACCTTGGCATAGTCGAACCCCACGTCGCCGTAATCCGCGATGGCGAAGGCATCGAGGGGCGAGAAATCCCAGTAATATGGCGGATCGAAGACTTGCAGGCTGCTCGCCTCCCGGATGGCGCGAGGACCGAAGCGGGTGCCGGGGCGGTGTGTCACCGCCTGATCGAACGGCACGCCCGTGATAGCTAGGTCAAAACCCGCCAGGTCCTTGGTGTATTGGCGCCGAAACGCCGAGGTTGCGCCGCCAAAGGCGTTCTCGAAGTTCAATCCCCGCGGATCGCTTCGCGTTACCGCCCCGTCCACCTGATCGCGCGCATCCTGTAGTGCCATCTTCGCCTCCGTTGTGTTGCCTGACCTGACCATGATGTCGCGGCGGACGAAAGCCTCTCGACACGGGGCGCGCATGGTTTAGGTGACGCATAATGCCAGATACACAGCTCCGCTCCGATTTCGTCCACGCCATGAGCCGCGCCGCCGCGACGGTCAGCGTCGTGACCACCGACGGCCCAGCCGGGCGCGCAGGCGTGACCGTGTCCGCCATGACCAGCGTATCCGCCGACGGCGACACGCCCACGATCCTGATCTGCGTAAACAAGGGGGCTTCGGCCGCTGACCCGATCCTGGCCAACGGGCGGTTCGCCGTGAACGTGTTGACCAGCGAGCAGCAAAAGGTGGCCGACATCTTCGCCGGTCGCGTTGGTGCGCCGGGGGACGACAAGTTCGCCGTGGGCCAGTGGCGCGGCCTCGTGACAGGCGCGCCGGTACTGGACGCGCTGGCAAGCTTCGATTGCGAGGTTCAGTCAACAAGTCTGGTGGGCACGCACCACGTCATCATCGGCTCGGTCCGGGCGGTTCAGGTCTCGGAGGAAGGCGCGCCGCTGATCTACGGCATGCGATCCTACCTCAAGACCCATCCCGCCTGAACAAGCCGTCCCTGCCACAAGCGGTTGGCGGACTACGGGAAGTCAGGTCCGCACTGCGTGCCACCCCAGCCTGATCCGGCTGATCGCAGGATTTATCTGCGGCGTCTGGCCGGGATGGGCGGCAAAGGCGCGTAATTCTGCCCGTGTATCGCTCAGCACCAGAAGGACCGCGCGCGCGGGTTTTTCGACCTTTGACTGGGCAAAGCGATCCAGGGCGTCCAGTGCCGCTTTCGCCAACCCGGATATTACGTCGTGCGGCTCTCCGGGGGGCAGCGGTTGGCGACCTTTTTCGACAAGACCGGGCACGGCCTTCAACCAGGCGGCCATACCGTAAGCCAGCCCGGCATCCCTGATCGCGGGCGCATCCGCCGCTCCGGCCAAGCGGGCAGCGGTCCACAGCAAGGTGCCCGCCGTGCGGTCCAGATAGCGGGTCAGGTCATCGACGGACGCGGGGGGGCGACCTTCGATATCTTTGCGCCGCGCGTCTATCAGACCATCCAGATCTCGCGCCGCTCGCGGGTCCAGCGCTTGTGCGAGCGGTGTGACAACCTCATGACGCCGCACGTTGCCGCCGCCCGCAATCTCGCCCAGCGCATCGCGCCACCACTGCAGACGCATCTCCGCGATCAGCGGCTCTTTCGTGACCCACGGTGCGCGAGCTACTTCCAGATTGAATGCGTAAAGCGGGAAAAGCATCCGGCGCAGCCCGACGGGTGCCGCCATGACGGCGCGAAACCGGTCCGGGTCGCCGCGCTGGACCAGTCCGGCACAGGCGGAAATCTGTTCGTCAATATCCATGATCCTGACCTAGTCCGGCTGGCACAACTTCCAGCGCACCGCATCCAGCAGCGCCTCGAAACTGGCGTCCACAATGTTCGGCGATACACCCACGGTGGACCAGCGGCGGCCCGCGTCGTCTTCATGATCAATGATGACGCGGGTTACGGCCTCGGTTCCGCCCTGCATGATACGCACGCGGAAATCCTTAAGGCGCATGTCGGCAATACGCTCCTGCAATGGCCCAAGGTCTTTGGCCAGCGCCTTGGACAGAGCGTTGACCGGGCCACGATCGCTTCCGGTTTCGTCCATCGATTCCGAGACCGACAGGCGCTTCTCGCCGTCAACCTTCACCACCACGACCGCCTCCGAGACGGTGACCATCTGGTCGTACTTGTTCTTCCGCCGCTCCACGGTGACGCGGTAACGTTTGACCTCAAAGGCCTCGACCATCAGGCCCAGCTCTTCCCGTGCGATCAGTTCGAAACTGGCGGGTGCGATGTCGTAGGCGTAGCCCGCATCTTCCCGCGCCTTTACGACCTCCAGGATACGGCGCAACTGATCCGGGGCACCATCAAGCCCTAGATCGGTCAGTCTTTTCCGCAAGTTTGACAGGCCCGCCTGGTTCGACATTGGAACGATGCGCGCGTTGCCGACCGCCTCGGGCGGGACGTGTTCGTAGGTGGTCGGGTCCTTCAAAATCGCACTCGCGTGCAGCCCCGCCTTGTGCGCGAAGGCCGAAGCCCCGACATAGGCCGCTTCGCGCCGTGGCACGCGGTTCAGAATATCGTCAAGCCGCTGCGAGACCTTCATCAGGTGGGGAAGGTTTTCCCTATTCACACCAGTCTCATAGCGGCTGGCGAACGGCTCCTTAAGGAGCAGTGTCGGGATCAGCGACATGAGGTTTGCGTTGCCGCAGCGCTCGCCCAGGCCGTTCAGCGTGCCCTGCACCTGCCGCGCGCCCGCCTCGATCGCGGCGAGCGATGCGGCGACCGCCTGTTCGGTATCGTTGTGCGTATGGATACCCAGCCTATCCCCGGGAATTCCGGCGGAAATCACGGCGCGCACCACTTCAGCGATGCGGGCGGGCATCGTGCCGCCGTTGGTATCGCACAGCACGACCCAACGTGCCCCGGCATCAAGGGCGGCCTTGGCGCAGGCGACAGCGTAATCGGGGTCTTCGTTGTATCCGTCAAAGAAGTGTTCGCAGTCAAAAAGCGCTTCGCGTCGCTTGGTTACGAGGTGTTCTATGGAGGCGCGGATGGCACCCAGGTTTTCCTCCAGCGTCACGCCCAGCGCTGTGCGGACGTGGAAGGGATGCGTCTTGCCGACAAGGCAGACGGCGGGCGTGCCCGCGTTGATCACGGCGGCGAGGACGTCGTCGTTTTCCGCAGAACGGCCCACGCGCTTGGTCATGCCGAAGGCCGTCATCGTCGCGGAAGTCTCTGGCGCAGCGGCGAAAAAATCGCTGTCCGTGGGGTTCGCACCGGGCCACCCCCCTTCGATATGATCGACGCCCAGCGCATCGAGCATCTTCGCGATCTCGACCTTTTCGCTGGCCGAGAATTGAACGCCTTGCGTCTGTTGACCGTCGCGAAGGGTGGTGTCGTAAAGGTAGAGCCGTTCCGTCATAGCGCCGATCCGCCGAGGTGTTCAGAACGGGTGATCCACGGGTGATCCACGTCGGACGTTGGTGTGATCATACCAGACCCTCCAATTTCGCGGGGTCGAAGCCCGGCCCGGCCTCCCAACCCTTGCCCTTGCCGTCGGTTACCACGACGCCCGCAGCCAGCAGCGCGTCGCGCAGCGCGTCGGCGCGGGCCCAGTCCTTTTCAGCGCGCGCGGCAAGCCGCGCGGCGAGTACCGCCTCGACCAGCGTATCGTCGCCCGTGTCGAGCCAATCGCCCATCCCGTCTTCCAGCAACCCCAGAAGCGCCGCCGACGCCATCAGCGTCGCGCCGTCACCGGCCTTGGCGATGCGGTGCAGCTCCGCGATGGCACCCGGCGCATTCAGGTCGTCGCGCAGCGCCGCCAAAACGGCGGCATCGGGCGTGCCACCGGGTTCAGCGATGGCGTGCCATTTGCGCAGCGTGACTTCGGCCTCGCGTGCCTTTTCCTCGGTCCAGTCCATCGGCTTAGTATAGTGCGACGACAGGAACACGAAGCGGATCACTTCGCCCGGCACCCCCTTGTCGAGCAGATCACGCACAGTGAAGAAATTGCCGAGGGACTTGGACATTTTCTTGCCCTCGACCAGCAGCATCTCGTTGTGGAGCCAGACCTGCGCGAAGCCCGCGCCGGGATCGGCGCAGCACGATTGCGCGCGCTCGTTCTCGTGGTGCGGAAACATCAGGTCGTTACCGCCGCCATGGATGTCAAAGGAGGTGCCCAGCAGCGCTTTGGACATGGCGGAGCATTCGATGTGCCAGCCGGGACGACCGTAGCCCAGCGACGTTTCCCACCCCGGCTCATCGTCGCCGGAGGGTTTCCACAATACAAAATCCATCGGGTCGCGCTTGTAGGGGGCCACCTCGACGCGCGCACCGGCGATCATGTCATCGACGGACCTGCCCGAGAGCTTGCCGTAGCCGTCGTAGGACGCGACCGAGAAGAGCACGTGGCCTTCCGCAGCATAGGCGTGGCCCGATGCGATCAACCCTTCGATCATCTCCACCATCTCGCCGATGTATTCGGTCGCGCGGGGCTCAAAGTCGGGCGGCAGGTTGCCCAGGGCGCCCATGTCATCGTGAAACCAGCCCAGCGTCTCGTCGGTGATGTCGCGGATTTCGCGGCCCGTTTCGGCGGCGCGGTCGTTGATCTTGTCTTCGACGTCGGTGACGTTGCGCACATAGGTGACAGCGTCGGCACCGTAGTCATGGCGCAAAAGGCGCGTGAGCAGGTCGAATAGGATCACGTTGCGCGCATTGCCCAGATGCGCGCGGTCATAGACCGTCGGCCCGCAGAGGTAGAGGCGCACGTTCGACGCATCAAGCGGTGCGAAATCCTCGACCTCGCGGGTCAGGGAATTGCGTAGGCGGATCGTGGGCATGGTGGTCGGCGCGTTCATCGGCGCGGCTCCTGTCAGTGGCGGAGGGGCAGCCGGTTCGACACGGCAGGCCCGCGGCCCGCCGAAATCAGTTCAGCGGGTTCGGTGCGTGCAGATAATGCAGTTCGTGATACCCATGGGCGCGCCCTAGCACGCCCCTCAGACCCTGCCAAGAGCGCGGCCTCCCAGAACGAGGCGTTCAGGGTTTGACAGTCACCGCGCGCCCGTGTCCCCATGCTGGCCATGAGCATGACGTCCACCCGCGTTCGCAGCATCGCCCAGACCCGGGACGGCTGGGCCATCTATTCCGCCGCCCGTGCGCTGCGCGATGCAGGCGCGGCCGTGATCGACATGACTGTGGGGCAACATGACACGGGGACGAATCCGGTGATCCTGGACGCGCTGGCGGCGTCGGCGCGGGCGGGCCACACCGGTTACGCGCCCCTGACGGGGACACCTGCCCTGCGCGATGCGATCGCGGCGCGGGTGCAGGCCCGGACCGGTGTGACAACCACGCGCGACAACGTGGCCCTCACGATGGGCGGGCAGTTCGCGCTGTTCGCCACCTGCATGACGATCGCCGATCCGGGGGCGCATGTCCTGTTTCCCGATCCTTTCTATACCTCCAACCCAGCGACCGCTCGTGCTGCGGGCCTGGTTCCGGTTCCGGTGCGCGCGCGCCCCGAGGATGGGTTTCAGCCGCGTGCCGCCGACCTGGCCCGCACGCGCGACCTCTGGCTCATTTCCGACGAGGTGTATGACGCACAGGTCTGGACCGGCCCGCACCTTAGCCCGCGTGCCTTGCCGGATATGGCGGCGCGTAGGCTGGTAGTGGGGTCGATGTCCAAGGGTCATGCAATGACGGGCAGCCGTCTGGGATGGCTGGTAGGGCCGGTCGATGCCATCGCCGGGGCTGCGGACCTGTGCAACACGACGACTTATGGGCCGCCCGGCTACATACAGGGCGCGGCATTGCACGCGCTAGCCTTGGGCGATGCGTTCGAAGCGCGGATCGCCGCGCCCTTCCGCCACCGTCGGGATGCCTGCCTGGCGCGGTTGGCGCGACAACAGACCGTGGGCGTGATACCGTCCGGCGGGGCGATGTACCTGATACTGGACGTCCGCGCCTGCGGCATGACTGGGACCGCCTTTGCGCGCGCCTTGCTGGATCGGCACCGCATCGCTGTCATGCCGGGCGAGAGTTTCGGCGAGGCGGCGACCGGTCATGTCCGGCTTGCCCTGACCCGGCCCGGCGACGAACTGCTGATCGCCCTCGACACCCTTCTGACCTTCGCCAAGGAGACGACGACATGAGTGACTTCCGTGCCCTGCACCAACCCGGCAATCCGTTCATTCTTGCCAACGCATGGGACGTCGGGTCGGCCCGGATGCTGCGGGCGCTTGGGGCGCAGGCAATCGCCACATCTTCGGCCGGATTTGCCTTCACACGGGGCCTACCTGACGGTGGGCGCGTGTCCCGAACGGAAGCGATAGCGCATGCCAAGGATCTGGCCAATCATCTGAAGTGCCCGGTCTCCGCCGATCTTGAGGATGGCTTCGGCCCCGAGCCGTCGGATGCCGCCGACACCGTTGCTGAAGCCGCGCGTGCGGGACTGGCCGGGTGCTGTATCGAGGATGTGGACGCGGACGGCGCGGCCTATGGCCTGACGGTAAGCGTTGCGCGGGTGAAAGCAGCAGTGGCCGAGGCGCGGCGGGCAAACCATGATTTCGTCTTCTGCGCCCGCGCCGACGGGGTGATGACCGGGGCGTATGACATCGAAGAGGCGATTGCCCGCATTCAAGCGTTCGAAGCGGCGGGGGCGGACGTCCTCTATGTACCGATGCCTGAAACACTTGAGGGGCTGACGCGGATCTGCGCCGCTGTCACCGCCCCAGTGAACGCGCTGGCCGCCGGACCCTGGACGCAGACCACGCGCGACGAATTCGCCGCCGCCGGTGTTGCGCGCATTTCCTTGGGGTCCGCATTGGCGCGGGCGACGCACCAGACGATCCGCGATGCCGCGCACGACATGTTCGGCGCGGGCAACTTTACCAAACTTGGCGGCATCGGCAGCGGTGAAGTGGACGGCTATCTGGAAGACGGTGCAAGGTAGGGGTGAAATGAACCACGATGATCTGAACCACTGGTCCAAGCGCGCTGCCGACTGGATCACGGTCTATCACGCCGGGCTTCGTGACAGGCCGGTGCGTGCGCCCGTCGTGCCGGGCGAGGTTCTGGCGCAACTGCCTCAGGCGGCCCCCGACGCGCCCGAGCCGCCCGAGACGATCTTCGCCGATTTCGAGGCCCTGATCCCCGGCGCGCTGACCCACTGGCAGCACCCCCGCTTCTTTGCCTATTTTCCTGCCAACGCGGCACCCGCCTCGATACTGGCCGAGCAGTTGATCTCGGGAATCGGGGCGCAGGGCATGCTTTGGCAGACGTCGCCCGCCGCGACCGAACTTGAGCAGGGCATGATCCGCTGGTTGCTGCGCGCGCTGGACATGCCCCAGGGTTGGACCGGCACGATCCACGACAGCGCGACAACCGCAACCCTGTCGGCCGTGCTGACCATGCGGGAACGGGCGTTGAACTTCGCGGGCCTGACCGAGGGTCTGTCGGGGCAGCCCCGCCTACGGATCTATGCCAGCGCACAGACCCACACGTCGGTCGACAAGGCCGTGCGACTGGCAGGCATCGGGCAGGACAATCTGGTCAAGGTCGGGACCCGCGACGATCTGTCGATGGATCCGAAGGCGCTCCGCTCGGCCATCGAGGCCGACCTGAGCGCGGGGTATGTGCCCGCAGGCATCGTGTTCTGTTCGGGCGGCACTGCGGTCGGGGCCTTTGACGACATCGCGGCCTGTCTGCCCGTGGCGCGTGCGCACGACCTGATGACGCATGTGGACGCCGCCTGGGCCGGGTCTGCCATGGTCTGCCCCGAGTTTCACCCCCTTATGGCGGGCGCGGAAGCGTGCGACTCGCTCGTCTTCAATCCGCACAAGTGGATGGGTGCCCAGTTCGACTGCGCGGTTCAGTTCATCCGCGACCCCGTGGACCAGATCCGCACGATGGGACTGCGCCCGTCGTTTCTGGAGACGTTGGAGGCCGAGGAGGTCGTCAATTTTAACGAATGGACGGTGCCGCTGGGTCGCCGGATGCGGGCGCTGAAACTGTGGTTCGTTCTGCGGGCGCATGGGCTGGACGGGGTGCGGTCGCGGATCCGCAATCACGTCGCCTGGACGCGGGAGTTATGCGAAATGCTGCGCGCCGAGGCGGGCATCGACATCGTGACCGAGCCGCGCCTGTCGCTGTTCACCTTCGCGCTGACCGAGGGGGATGCAGCGACCGAAGCCCTGCTGACACGGATCAACGCGGATGGGCGCATCTACCTGACGCAAACGAAACACGCGGGCCGGTTCGTCATCCGCTTCACTTGCGGGACTTGGGATTGCACGCGCGACGACGTGATGGGGGCGCTGCACGTGATCCGGGAGCTGCGCTGAAGGCGGCGGGCCGGGCCAAGGCACCCCATCGTCCATGAGAGTTTGGACTAGGCGATATTCCAAACGCGCGTGTCCGGACGGGTTGTCCCGCAGCGACGTCGCCGATTAGCCTGCCATCCTGTTTCTGAAGGAAGGCGCGAATGGCATCGCCACCCCGACTGTTCCACGTTACCGTTCCGGGGTTTGCGCAATCCCGGGCGTTTCGATGCATCTGGCTGCTCGAGGAGCTTGGCGACATCGATTTCGAGGTCTGTATGCTGCGGCCTGGCGAACCATACGGCCCGCAAATGCGTGAACACGGCGTGGTTCATTCGCACAAGCTTCCGACGCTCCTGATGGATGGGCAGGAGATCTCCGAGTCGGGTGTCATTTCGCAAATCGTCGCCGAGCGGTTGGGGAAGCGGCAATGTCTGTTCGGAACGACCGAGGAAAGGATCGAAGTTCTGCAGTGGATCGCAATGGCCGAGACCGCCATCACGCTCCGCGTTCCGCTGATGCCTACGCTCATGGATCGGGATCTCTCCCGTGATGAGCTGAGGGACCGCGTGGTCGATCCGATGCGCGGCGTGTTCAGTGCAACTATCGACCGGTTCGAGGCACATTTCGAAGACCGTCAAAACGACTACCTTCTGGCAAGTGGCTTCAGCGTGGCCGATACGACCTGTGGTTGGAGCCTGCACACCTTCCACAACTGGGGCATCATGGATCTGGATGCGGGAAAGTCGCCCCTCACACTTGCGTACCTGGAACGGCTTCGGGCACGTGCCGCGTTCAAACGCGCGGAAGCCTACGGAGTTGCGGCACCTGGTCTGTATGGAAAAGGGTGCTTGCCCGTGGCCTGACAGGCGGCAGTTGAATTCCGCCTCTGTTCTGTCGGTGCCGGCATGGCCTCAAGACACCCGTGCACCGCACCGGAAGTGCGGATACCACGCATCGCTAGAGAGAGCGCGTGGTTCCCGTAATGTGCAGCAAGGCCCCAAAATTTTGGGGCTTGCGCATTCACGCCGCGACGACCTGCGCCGCCAGCCCTGATTGATCACCGAATTCAGACCATTCAAGGTCGCCCGCATAGCGTTGTGCGATCTGACCATTGCCATCCAACAAGAAAAGGTGCAGCCAGCGGTTGTCGAACAGGGCGCGTACCTCGGAGTGGCGGGCAAGGATATCCGAGACAGCCTCGGCCGGGGCTTCCACGCAGATCGACAACCGCAGCGGGTCATGCGCGAAGTTTTCGCCGTCGTGCACCGATTGCCACGGCAGGCCGACGCGCAGGTTGCCGCCGTTGCCTTCGACCACACCGATGCCGCCGGTCACATTGTGCAGCAGTTTGTTGCCCGCGCCGAACATGTCAGGTGCCACGACCGAGCCGTAGTATTGCAGGCTAATCCAGCTGGCGACGACGACAGGTGCCGTCAGGATCAGTTCCAGAACACCAAATCCGTCATCCCCGGTCCAGTCGTAGTCGTGCAGGAATGCCCGACCGCCCAGCGCCTTGCCGCGGGTCCGTTTGCGGGGGGCCGCGATGAAGGCGTTACATCCCGCCAAGGCCCATTCGGGCCGTGTCTCGGCCCAGTCGACGCTCCGGTTGGTGATCGTGGCCTCACCGTCGGCGCGCGGCAGGCGCAGGGCTCGCTCCGTCCGGGCGACCTTGGCCGCTTTGGCCAACCAGCCCTTTGCTTGTTCGACCACTGTCTTCGGCGCGGAAATCCCGGTATCGGCATCATAAAGCGAGACCGCATCCGTAGTCGTATCGTGCAGCGCCCCGACGAAAACGGTATCGGCCGGGATCGTGATCCCCTGTTCCTCCAGTCCGGTGCGAAGGTCCGCATCGTTTAGCATACCGGCAAGAAGCCGCGCGTTGACGTCACCCTTGTAGCCGCCACAGGCACCGCAATGCAGGGCACTGGCATGGGGATTGTTCACCACACTCGCCCCGTGACCGACCAGCAGGACCAGCGGCGCGAAGTTGTCGGTCAGCGACATGGCGCGCAGGATGGTTGCCGCGGCGGCGACCCGATCCGACAAGGCGAAGTCGTCGCTGAAGTGGGGTTGAAAGTCGACATCCCCCGAACCTGACGGTCGGCGCAGGGCATCGCGCAAAAGCTTCCCGACATAGACCGGGCCGGTCGCCTCCACGAAGGCGAACGAGGACACGGCCGCCAGTTTGAACCGGCCCCATGCGCGTTCGGCACGGGCCCTCAGCCGGGCAGATTGATCGGCATCGGCGTTATCGGAACTGGTGGCCGTGCTGTGTAATCCGGGATTGAGCAGAACTGGCAACCGCGCTTCATCAACGTCCGAAGCAAAGTCCCGATGTGCGGGCGTCAGACCGAAGAACCCTGCAAATCCAATCGTCTGGATGGAAGGATCGAGGCTTTCCAACGCGCGGCGGAAGACTTCGGACCGCACGTCGATGCAGAACGCCGCTTGAAGCGCGGGCCGTTCCTGCGGCGTGTCCTGCGCAGGCGCGGACAGGACCCCGGCCAAGGTACGCTGGGCGGCCCGCTCGGCCGCGTCCTGAAGGACGCCAGCGGCGACCTGGGCTGCCGTGGGTTCGGACGGGGAGGCATGTGCGGCACAAACCTCGGACCAGCGCGCCCCGATCTGCGGCGCGTATTGCGCCAGCAACGCCTGTTCCCAGATCAGGCGGATCGTCAGCATGTCCGTGGTGATCGGGTCCGTCTGCCCCTTCAACTCCGCCTGCCAAAGACGTTGCCGCGCCACCTGTGACCAGCCCCCCTGCCCCAGAAGCAACTGGTGAAAATAGGTAGCACAGGCATCCGGTGCCAGGCCAAGCGCATCGCAGGCCAGCGACAACGCACTGCGCGACCGTCCGGGCAAAGCGGCGACCGTGGCGGCAAAGCCGGTCAGTCCGGCGATCTCGGGCGTCAGGTCACGGCTGGCGAATATCTGCCAACTCTCGAAGGCATCGCGCCCGGATGTCACCTGCCACAACGCCTGTCCCGTGTCGAAATAGCCCGCGGCCCAGTTGCCGATCCGGTCTTCGATCAGGCCCGGCCAGTCGATGCCCGACACCCCTTGGGCCAAATGCGCGACCGTCGGCAAGGGTTGGGGCACCTCGTCCGGTGCAGCGGCCGCCGCCTTCAGCGCCTCGATGCTCGCGGGCGCGCCTGCAGGTGCAAGCGTAAGTGCCTCCGTGAGATCCATATCAGTAATTGTACCATCGCCGATGCGGGTCAGATACCAGTCGTTCGGCATCGTCACGTGCGTTCCCGCGACGCGCCCCAATAACCCGGAAACCTGAGTCAGGGTCTGATCCGTCTGGCCAAGGAAGGGATTGACCGCGACCGAGGATGCAAGGGGCCAAAGCGGAGGAATTGCGCGGCTTGCCACTTCCGATGCGGCAATGAATTCCAGTTGCGTGCCGGAAAACCTGGCAGGTGTGTCGGTCTTCATGACTTGGCTCCTGATTTCGAGGTGTTACGGGACCAGCCTTTGAGAAGGCGATCTTCGATGGCGTTGATGTAAAAACCGTTCGACAGGTGAACGCGCAGCCCCTGTACCGCAGGGTGATGCGACCAAAGCGGCAAAGTTGATTGTGCCAGCGCCACCGCGCCGAAAGTGAACAGCGCCAGAAGGGTCAGCGCCCATTCCAATGGTCCGGCCATAGGCGTCGGCGGCAGCGTCCCCGCCGTCAGCCATTCCGACCCACGTTGCAGCGCAAGATACGCAACCGTCGCCACCACCGACATAAGCGCCATGCGGCGTGTCAGGGCGCGCGGGGCGGCATCGGCAAGCCCCTGCGCCAAAAGATAGGCCACCCCGAAGATCAGGATCGCGCCAAGCGCCACGGCCTGCGGTGACTTGCTTCCGAACCCAATCAGGATGCCGGACGCCAGGTAGACAAGGCCATAGATCGCAATGGCCAGGCCGAAGGCGCGCACGACGGCCCCCAGATCGGGCACCGCCACCGGGCCGGGCTTGCGGATTGCCGCAACCCGCTCTACCGCGCCGCCTGCGGACAGGAATGCATGCGCCTTGTAGAGCGAATGGGCGACGATATGCAGCAGGGCCAGCGGAAAGAGCGCCAAGCCGCATTGCAGGATCATGAAGCCCATCTGCGACACGGTCGACCACGCCAGGGAAACCTTGACCGTTGGCTGTGTCAACATGACCATCCCGCCAAAAAGCGCGGTGAAGCCGCCGATCCCAACCAGAACCGCAAGCACCAGCGGCGACAACAGCATGATGTCGGCAAACCGGATCAGCAGGAACCCACCCCCATTCACCACACCCGCGTGCAGCAGGGCGGATACGGGCGTCGGTGCCTCCATCACCTCGGTCAGCCAGCCATGGGTCGGGAATTGCGCGGACTTGAGTACCGCGGCAAGCGCCAGCAGGGCCGCGCCCCCGACAGCCAGCCCGCCCCCTTCACCCAGGCGCGCCGCCGCCAGCATCTGCGAGATTTGCGTCGTGCCATAGGTAGCGATCAAAAGGATCGTGGCCAGGATCAATGCGGCATCGCCGATCCGCGCCGTCACGAATTTCTTGTAGGCGGCCCGCTGTGCGACAACGCGACCGGGATAGAACAACAGCAGCCGGTGTAGGCAAAGGCTGGTCGCGACCCACGCGCCGACGAACTGAAGAATATTACCGGATTGCACCAACAGCGCCACCGCGGCCAGCGTCCCCAGCAGCCATATCGAAAAGTCGGTCTGCCGGGCCTCACCGTCCAGATAGGTACGGGCAAAGCGAACTACGACCCAGCCGATGAAGCATACGAGCAGCACCATGACGGTGCTTACCACGTCAACACGCGCAGAGAGACCGACGCCAGCCAGTCCCAGAAGCGGGCTGTCGCCTGAACCCTGCGAAATCAGGGTCGCAACCGACAGGATGGCAACGATCAGGGCTACAATTGCCGCTGTCTCGGACAGGTGAGCGGCAGTGCGTACCGACAGGTCGCGCCGGAAATGTAGCAAGACAGCCGCGCCAAGAAATACGGCGGGGGCAAGAAGGGGCAACAGGTGGATAGGCATGGGGCCTCCGATGGCGGACGTTGGGTCGCGTCGTCATACGCAACCTGCCATCGATATAAAAATTCATTGTTCGAAACGTATCGTTCGCTTAAAGCGAATGGAATGTCCGACATGAATTACAATCATCTGCGCTATTTCTGGGAGGTCGCCCACGACGGCAACCTGACCCGGACGGCTGCGCGACTCAATCTGTCGCAATCCGCGATCTCGGTTCAAATCCGCAAGCTGGAGGACCGGCTTGGCCAGCGCGTGTTTGAGCGACGCAATCGGCAGTTGCATTTGACCGAGGCGGGACGGATCGCGCTGGATTACGCGGATACGATCTTCGGGGCCGGTCGGGAGATGATCGCCACTTTGCGCAGGACGGGAAGCGCGCAGCAGGTGTTGCGCGTCGGTGCCCTTGCCACGTTGTCGCGCAATTTCCAGATCGAGTTCCTGCGCCCCCTTCTGGGCAAGCCGCAGGTTGAGCTGGTCCTGCGATCCGGCACGTCCATCGAACTGATGCAGGCGCTGGAAACGCTCAGCCTTGATGTGGTGCTGACCAACCGCGCGCCGACGGCTGATGCGCTCACGTCGTTCATCGTTCACCCCGTATCCCAGCAAACCGTCAGCCTGATCGGCAAACCGGAACGGATTGAAGGCGGGGAAACGCTTTTCGATCTTCTGGCTTCAAATCCGATGATCGTGCCCACTTTGGAAAGCCCCGTGCGGGCCGGATTCGACGCGCTTTGCGCCCAGTTGGGTGTCAGGCCGGTGCTGGCCGCAGAAGTGGATGACATGGCCATGATGCGCCTATTGGCGCGCGAAGGCATCGGCCTGGCCGTGCTTCCGCCCATCGTGGTCAAGAACGAACTGGAATCAGGTTTGCTGAAAGAGGCCGATCACGTGATCGGCCTGTCCGAAAGCTTTCATGCGGTCACCGCCAAGCGGAAGTTCCCCAACCCCTTGCTTGACGTCTTGTTCGAGCGGCCGGACAAGTCCCGCAGCCTTCCCTGAAGTCGGGGCAGGTCAGGTGCGGGCCTCGCGGGCGAGTTGCTCGATCCCGGCCCAGTCGCCCGCGACCATCATGTCCTTGGGGGCGACCCAGCTGCCGCCGACACAGATGACGTTTGGCAAACCGAGGTAGTCGGCTTTGTTTTTCAGGCTGACGCCGCCGGTCGGACAAAAGCTGATCTGGGGGATTGGCGCGCCGATGGCCTTGAGCGCCGCCGCACCGCCCGAGGCCTCGGCGGGGAAGAACTTGAGCATGTCAAAGCCCTTTTCCAGAAGAAGCATCGCTTCGGTCGCGGTGGCCGCCCCCGGAAGCAACGGCAGATCCTCGTCGACGCAAGCCTGTATCAGGGTGTCGGTCGCCCCCGGTGACACACCGAAGGTCGCCCCCGCCGCCTTGGCCGCTTTCACGTCCGCCGGGGTCAGCAAGGTGCCAGCCCCGACGACTCCGCCCGGCACAGCGGCCATCGCACGGATGCAGTCGAGCGCTGCGGGCGTTCGCAGCGTTACCTCCAGCGCGGGCAACCCGCCCGCCACAAGCGCCTCGGCCAAGGGGGCAGCATGCGACACGTCGTCAAGGACGAGAACGGGAATTACGGGGGCGAGGCCCGCGATGTCACGGGCGGATTTGGACTGGTCTTGCGGTGTCATGGACGGTGCCTTTGGCAAGTGTCGGGTTGAGTATTTGTGAAGCAGAAAAGCCTAGACGACCACCCCTGCCCCCTGATCGGAGCGCCCAGCCGTCGCGCGGAACAAGCTGAAGAGTTCGCGTCCCAGACCGTGTTCGTTCGCGCTGAGGTCGGGTTGGACCGGTTTGCGGGCATCTACACCCTCGGTCAGCACCTGCAGCACCCCGGCGGTGGCATCGACGCGGATGATGTCGCCATCCTCGATCTTGCCGATCAGGCCGCCATCCAGCGCTTCGGGCGAGACGTGGATCGCCGCGGGCAGCTTGCCCGAGGCCCCGGACATGCGCCCGTCGGTCACCAGCGCGATCTTGTGCCCCCGTTGCAGCAGGACCGTCAGCACCGGCGTAAGGCCGTGCAACTCGGGCATGCCGTTAGCCTTGGGGCCCTGGTAGCGGACGACGACGATCGTGTCCTGGTCCAGCTCTCCTGCGCGGAACGCGATCTTCACGTCTTCCTGCGTGTGGAAGACGCGGGCGGGAGCCTCGATGACGCGGTGTTCCTTGGCGACGGCGCTAATCTTCATGACGCCCAGGCCCAGATTGCCGTGGACCTGCTTTAGCCCGCCCGACGTCGCGAAGGCCGCGTCAGGGGTCTTGAGAACCTTGTCGTTCAGCGTCTCGGTCGGGCCGGGATGCCAAGTGACGCGACCGTCCGTGAGCTTGGGTTCCGTGGCGTAAGCCGACAGGCCCTGCCCCGCGACCGTGCTGACATCTTCGTGCAGCAGCCCTTTGTCGAGGAGTTTGCCGATCATGAACGGCAGGCCACCGGCGGCGTGGAAGTGGTTCACGTCGGCCAGTCCATTCGGATAGACCCGCGCCATCAGGGGGGTCGCGTCGGATATGGCGTCGAAGTCGGCGCAGGTCAGGATCACGCCGGACGCGCGGGCCATGGCGATCAGGTGAAGGACGAGGTTCGTCGACCCGCCCGTCGCCATCAGCCCCACAAGCCCGTTCACGTAAGCCTTTTCGTCCAGCACGTCGCAGATCGGCGTGAAGGCATTGCCAAGACCGGTGATTTCGGTCGCACGGACGGCTGCGGAGTCGGTCAGCGCATCGCGCAGCGGTGTGCCGGGGTTGATGAAGGATGCACCTGGCAGGTGCAGCCCCATGAACTCCATCAGCATCTGGTTGGAATTGGCCGTGCCGTAGAAGGTGCAGGTGCCGGGGCCATGATAGCTGGCCATTTCGGCCTTCATCAGCTCGGCCCGGTCGATCTTGCCCTCGGCGAAGTCGCGGCGCACGCGGGCCTTTTCATCGTTGGGCAGCCCGGAGGTCATGGGACCGGCCGGCACGAAGATACCCGGAAGGTAGCCGAAGGTGGCCGCGGCGATGACCAGCCCCGGTACGATCTTGTCGCAGATGCCGAGATAAAGCGCGGAATCGAAGGTATTGTGCGAAAGCGCGATACCGGCGGCGAGCGCGATTACGTCGCGGGAGAACAGCGACAGTTCCATACCCTGTTGGCCCTGCGTAACGCCGTCGCACATGGCGGGTACACCGCCCGCGACCTGAGCGGTGGCCCCAACGGCGCGGGCGGCGGCCTTGATGCGGTCGGGGTAGTCCTTGAACGGCTGGTGCGCGCTCAGCATGTCGTTGTAAGCGGTGACGATCCCGATGTTCGGCGCGCGATCGGCCACCAGATCGCCCTTCTGCTCGCCCATGGCAGCATAGGCGTGAGCCTGGTTTCCGCAATCCAGGTGGGCGCGGCGCGGCCCCTGCTGGGCCTGATCGTACATTCGTTTCAAATAGGCGCTCCGGCTCTCGTACGAGCGTTCGCGAATACGGTCGGTGATGGCTTCGATTCGGCTGTCCAGCGGCATGTCGGGCCCTCCTCTTTCTTTCCAAATGCACCGTTAGCGCTAACGGTTCAAGGGTAAGAATCAGAAAGCCCGACAGCGTCGGCGGAAAATCTCAGGGATTAGGCCAGGTTTCGCCGTCATCGGCGCTCTGCCAGAACATCCACTCATGCCAAGACGCCTGCGCGAAGGCATGGTGCATCGCGGCGCGGGTTTCGGGCCCGGCCTCCTGAGCCAGACGGTTCGTCAGGTCGAGCATGTTTTGAACCGCGTGCCCGAACGCTTCGGAGGCGTAGGTGTCGACCCATGCGCGATAGGGATGGTCCGGGGCTGCCAGCGCGTGAATGTGCTGACCCACGACATTATAGATCCAGAAGCACGGTAAAATCGCGCAGACTGCAACGGGGAACGGTGAAACAGCGGCGTGACGGATCAGGAAACTGATATAGTGATCGCAACTGCGCGACGGCGGCGTGGCGCTGAACTGTGCGGGTGTGATCCCGTAGAGCGTCATGTATTCCGTGTGCAACTGCCGCTCGGCGGCAATCGCACCATTCGCGCCCCCGGCCAGCAGTGCAATCGCGTCGGCATCGGGCGCACGCCCGGCGGCGATGGCCAACGAGCGGGCGAACCCCTCAAGGTAATGCGCGTCCTGCACGATGTAGCCGCGGAAAACCTCGGTCGGCAGGGTACCGTCAGACAGCGCACGGTTGAAGGGCATAGTCAGGATCGCATCCTGCAGGGCGGAGGTTCCGGACCAAAGTTCCTGTGTGAACGTCATTTCGTATCCCTTTGAATTAACAGCGGAGATACGCAGGCCATATGGCCTCAAGCGCAACTTCCTCCGCCGGTATGAGCCGGTTCAGGTTCCAAGGGTACGTCTCAACCCGGTTTCCCGGATGCCCCTGTCGCAATGCCTGCGTCCCATGGGCGGGCAGACATGTCAAACCGGTCTTGGACAGGGCTGGGCAAACCGCGACCTGCCTCGACAAAACGTGGTGTGGCTAGTCGGGCGTGGCGCTCTGGCGGTGCAGGAAGCGGCCCTCGCCGTCACTCCATCGGTTTGGACAACTCAACCTCGTCCCCGTCGCGCAGGGCGGTAAAGAAACAGCTTCGCCGGTTGGTGTGGCAGGCCGGGCCCGTCTGTTCGACCAGCGCCAGCAGGCAGTCGCGGTCGCAATCGACACGCAAATCGATCAACTTCTGAACGTGGCCCGAGGTTTCGCCCTTGACCCAGAAGGCCTGACGCGACCGTGACCAATAGGTGACGCGCCCGGTTTCGAGCGTTCGCGCCACGGCGTCGGCGTTCATCCAGGCCATCATCAGAACCTCGTTCGTGGCGTGGTCCTGGGCCACGCAGGGGATCAGGCCAGCGGCGTCATATCGCAGGGTTGCAGGGTCGAAGTTCATTTGGCGCACCTTTGCATCCGGGGTTGCGGACGCTACCTAAGGATCAGACGTCGACGAGGAAAGCCCGATGCCCGACAATGATCTGATCAAGCTCTACTCCGGCCGCATTTTGGCATTGGCTGCGGACATGCCGGCGACAGCGCCGCTCGACTCGCCGCAGGTGACGGTGCGCAAACGCTCGCCTTTGTGCGGCTCTACGGTGACGGTATCGCTGGATGCGGAAGACGGGCGGATCGTGCACTATGCGCAGGACGTCAAGGCCTGTGCGCTCGGCCAGGCCTCGGCCGCGGTATCGGGGGCCGCAATGATCGGGCGCGACTTGGACGAAGTGCGCCGTGCCCGCGACCAATTGCGCGCGATGCTGAAAGCCGACGGGCCGGTACCCGACGCCCCCTTTGACGGTCTTGAGGTGCTGACCCCGGCCCGCGACTTCAAAAACCGTCATGCGTCGATCCTGCTGGCGCTGGATGCGACGGTCGAAGCTCTGGAGCAGGTCACGGCGACGGAACTGACGGACCGGTAGATCCCCTGCCTGATGGCGGATCAAGCCGCGATTTCGAAGCCGTGCGCAGCTCGCGACCGGCCCGGCCCGCAGCGCGGGCATAGCAAACCGCCGAGGCGATTGGCGCTTTGCCGAACGGTTCAGGGGCGTTGAACAAGGCGGCATGGGGGTCATGACGGCGGGCACCGGTTTCTGCACAGTGATGGTGAGACGTTCGAATGCCTGGCGCGCCGAAGTCAGAAAATTGGGAAGACAAAAAAACCGCCACACTCCGTTGGGCGGAGGTGGCGGCGAAGTGGCATACTTGGCTCGTTGGGCAGCGGCCGATGTTCGGGGCGGAACGGATCGGGCCTAGTCGCAGCCAAGGGGACGAAGGCGGCGACCGCCGCCGCGCGCATGGGGAGGCGCGCAAACGGCATCAAGCGAAGATATGCAGGCAGTAACTGTAAAACGGGTGCCGCGCAGGAACGCGGTCAGGAAAATCCTCTCAAACGATGAGCGACGGAAGGTGCATCAAGCTCAGCATCAGGGTCACAAGCCATACACCACCTAGAATATCGGTCAGCGGGGCATTTTCGATCCGGGTGACGGCGTTCTTGATCTTGCGGGTCATTGTCGGACCTCCTGTTGCTGCTCTTGTTGTCTCTTTGTTCTCACCCCGCACGGGAAAAGTAAAGAACTTTATTAGAACATTTGAGAACAAACCGCATTTGTTCCCCTTATTGGACCTAACCCACGGACAACAGTCGCAGCGCCCTGTCCTGTTCCGTTAGCCACAACAACATTCGCGCAGCCCGACCACGGTCGGTTTCCAGCGCCGGATCTCTTGACAAAAGCGCGCGGGCATCGCGGCTGGCCAGCTCCATCAAGGCAGCGTGGCGTTCAAGGTCCGCCACCCGGAAGCGCGGCAGACCGGACTGCGCCGTTCCGATGACGTCACCCGCGCCCCGAAGTGCGAGATCCTCTTCGGAGATTCGAAATCCGTCCCCGCTTTCGCGCAGAATCCGCAGGCGGGCCTCGGCAGTTTCCCCAAGCGGGGCCTTGTACATCAGCAGGCAAGTGGACGCCGCAGCCCCCCGCCCTACCCGACCGCGCAACTGGTGCAATTGCGCGAGGCCAAAAGTCTCCGCCCGCTCGATCACCATGATGGAGGCGTTCGGCACGTTCACCCCGACCTCGATCACCGTGGTCGCAACGAGGACGCTGGTGCGGCCGGCGATGAAATCGGCCATCGCGGCGTCTTTCTCGGCCGGGGGCATCTGGCCATGGACCATTCCAACGACGCCTTCGCCCAAAGCCGCGCGCAAGGATCGGAACCGTTCCTCGGCCGACGTTGTATCGACCACCTCCGATTCCTCGACCAGCGGACAAACCCAATAGGCCTGACGCCCCTCGGTCACGGCAGCGCGCAGTTTGGCCACGACGTCGTCCATCCGGCTGACCGGGACGGTGGCCGTCTGGATCGGCGTGCGACCGGGCGGTTTTTCATCCAGAACGCTCAGATCCATGTCGCCATACTGCGTGAGCGCAAGGGATCGCGGAATCGGCGTCGCAGTCATGACAAGAACGTCGGTTGTGGCCGCCTTTTCGCCCAGCAACATCCGTTGGCGGACACCGAAGCGGTGCTGTTCGTCGATGACTGCAAGGCGCAGGTCGTCGAATGCCACATCGCGTTGGAACACAGCATGGGTGCCCACCAGGATTTGGATATCGCCGCGGGCCAGCGCGTCCAGCTTGGCTTGACGCTCCTTCCCCTTGTCGCGCCCGGTCAGCAGTTCAAGCACGACGCCGGCGGCATCTGCTAGCGGGCGCAACCCTTCGGCGTGCTGCCGCGCAAGGATTTCGGTCGGGGCCATCAACACGCCCTGCCCTCCGGCCTCGACCGCCGTCAGAAGCGACATCAGCGCGACCAGCGTCTTGCCCGACCCAACGTCGCCTTGCAGCAAACGGTTCATGCGGCGCGGCGCGGCCATGTCATCGGCGATTTCCTGAACGCACCGCTGCTGCGCCACGGTCGGTTTGTAGGGCAAGGCGGCAAGAACCTTGCGCCGCAAACGCCCATCGCCTTCGGTCACCACGCCCTTGCGTCGCCGCTCGGTCGAACGGGCCAAGGCGAGCGTGACCTGATGCGCGAACAACTCGTCGTAGGCCAACCGCTGCCGCGCGACGGTTCCGGGCGAAAGATCACGCGCATCCTCGGGGTGATGCGCCTGGCGCAAGGCATCTGCGAATCCGGGCCAGCTCTTCTCGGCAACCACCTGCGAATCAACCCATTCCGGCATCTCGGGCACGCGCAGCAACGCCGCGTCCACCGCGCGCCGCATCAGCTTGGCCGCGAGGCCCGCAGTCAATGGATAGATCGGCTCGAAAGCGGGCAGCGTCTCATTCTCCGAAAGCACATAGTCGGGATGCGGCATCTGGGCGACGCCGTCGTAAAGCTCGACCTTGCCCGAAATGATGCGGCGCTGCCCGGTTGGAAGGGACCGCGCGTGCAGATCGGCGGATCCGCGGAAGTAGACGACTTGGAACGTCGTCTTCGCGTCCTCCACCTCGATCCGGTAGGGCCGCCCACGGGCCGAAGGCGCGATGTGGTGCCCGACGGTGACCGGCACCGTGACCACACCCGGCAGAACGGCATCGCGGACCGACGCGACCGGGGTCCGGTCGACGCCGCTCGTGGGCAGGGTGAAGATCAGGTCCTTAGGCGTTGCGACCGCCAGGTTTGCCAATAGCTTCGCAGTCTTCGGACCCACGCCGGGCAGCGTTTCCAAACCGGCGAACAGCGGAAACAAAGGCTCTGGCCGACCCGTCACCGGCCACCAATGAGGGCCAGCCAGGCATCCTCGTCCATCGTCTCGACACCCAGTTCAGCGGCCTTGGTTGCTTTGGACCCCGCCCCGGGGCCAGCAACCAGGATATCAGTTTTCTTTGAAACCGACCCCGATACCTTGGCACCAAGACTTTCGGCGCGGGCTTTCGCCTCGGCGCGCGTCATCTTTTCCAATGTGCCCGTGAAGACAACTGTCTTGCCGGCCACGGGACTGGCACTTGCCACGGCCTCGGGCGGCGCGGGGGACAACTGCTCCAGCAGCGCATCTATGGCGCGCCGTTCCTGGGGTGCGCCCATCGCATCGCAGATCGCCAGGGCCAACGTCGCGCCGATACCGTCGATGCCCGTCAACTCCTCCCAAGCGGCGCGGGCGGGTTCGGGCACCTCAGCCCAGATTGGCGTGCGCACCTCGGTCAGCTTCGCGCGGCGCCCCTCGTCCTCGGCGGCGGCGCGTTCGGCCAGCACGGCGGCCTCGGCGGTGCGGTGTGCCTCGGCGGCCGGCAAGGCCGCATCGACAATGGCCACGAAGGTCGACCAGTCACCGAAATGCCGAGCCAAATCGCGGCCCGCGACCTCGCCCAAGTGGCGGATACCCAGCCCGAAGAGCACGCGCGCCAGGCTTCGGGTGCGCGAGGCCTCGATCCCATTGAAAAGATTGTGGGCAGAGGTTTCACCCCAGCCCTCAAGGTTGGCAACCGTCTGGAGCCCGGTCCCGTGGCGCGCGGCGAGTGTGTAGATGTCGGCCGGCTCCCGAACCCAGTTCAGGTCGTGGAACCGCTCGACTTCCTTGTCGCCCAACCCGTCGATATCCATCGCGCCGCGCGCCACGAAATGCTTCAGCCGCGCGACCCGCTGCGCCGGACAGATCAACCCGCCCGAACAACGCCGCACGCTTTCGCCCGGTTCGCGGTACGCCGGACTGCCACATTCAGGGCAGGTTTCAGGAAAGACGAAGGGCGTGGTGCCGTCGGGCCGGGCCGACAGGTCGATGTCGCGAACCTTGGGGATCACATCGCCCGCACGGTAGATTTCCACCCGGTCGCCCACACGCAGGTCTCCGCTCCGGATAGAATGCCCCTTGGCGTCCCGTCCCGCGATGTAATCTTCGTTGTGCAGCGTCGCATTCGACACGACGACGCCACCGACGGTCACGGGTTCCAACCGCGCCACGGGCGAAAGCGCGCCGGTGCGTCCCACCTGAATATCGATGCCGATCAGCCGGGTCCATGCGGTTTCGGCGGGAAACTTGTGCGCGATGGCCCAGCGTGGCGTGGTCGACCGCAGGCCCAGCCGCGCCTGCAACGCAAGATCGTCGACCTTGTAGACAACGCCGTCGATGTCATAGCCCAGTTCGGCCCGCGCCTGACCAATGGCCTTATAGCAGGCGATGATTTCATCAACGCTTTGGCAAAGGCGCGTTTCAGGATTGGCCTTGAACCCGAGGGCTTCCAATCGCTTGAGCGCGTCCCACTGTGTCTCGGCCAATGGCTTTGAAAGCTCTCCCCAGCCATAGACGAAGAATTTCAAGGGTCGGGATGCCGTGATGGCCGGGTCCAGTTGGCGCAGGCTGCCAGCAGCGGCATTGCGGGGATTGGCGAAAATCTTGGCTCCCACCTCGGACTGCCGTTCGTTCAACGCGGCGAAATCAGCATGGGACATGTAGACCTCGCCCCGCACCTCAAGCACATCGGGTGCACCTTCAACCACGATGGGGATGTCGGCGATGGTCCGCGCATTGACTGTAACATCTTCCCCAACTTCACCGTCGCCGCGCGTGGCCGCGTGGACAAGTTTGCCGTTCTCGTAGCGCAGCGACAAGCTCAGCCCGTCGATCTTGGGTTCGGCGGTGAAGGCCAGCGGCGCGTCAGGCGCAAAATCGAGGTAGCGTCGAATGCGGGCATCGAAATCCGCGACGTCATCGTCGTCGAAAGCATTGGCCAGCGACAACATCCGCATCGCATGTCGGATCTTGCCGAACCCTTCGGATGGTGCCGCGCCGACTTGCTCGGTCGGGCTATCGGGGCGTTTCAGGGCCGGGAAACGGTCTTCGATCGCACCGTTGCGACGCTTGAGCCGGTCATAGGTCGCGTCGTCAATCCGAGGCGCATCCTCGACGTGGTACGCGACATTGGCCTGCGTCAGAATCTCGGTCAGGCGCGCCAACTCGGTGCGGGCCTGCTCCTCGGTCAGGTCATCAACGTCGATTTCCGCATCACCTGCCACGGCTGTTCCCTCTCATCCTCATACCAGCAGGTGATAGGGCGACACCCGGTTCCTTTCCACCGATTCCGGCCGAACACTGTCGATCAGACACGAAAGAGGCGGACGATCTGCACCGCCCGCCGTTGTCTTGATCCAGTCGCGCGGTCAATCAGGCCTGCATAAGATCCGCATTCCTGCTGCCTTCGGGGTCACGAAGGACATAGCCGCGGCCCCAGACGGTCTCGATGTGGGTCTCGCCGCCCGTGGCAACAGACAGCTTCTTTCGCAACTTGCAGATGAATACATCGATGATCTTAAGCTCCGGCTCGTCCATGCCGCCGTAGAGATGATTAAGAAACATCTCCTTCGTGAGCGTGGTGCCCTTGCGCAGGGATAGAAGCTCCAGCATCTGATATTCCTTGCCGGTCAGATGCACGCCGCGCCCGTCAACCTCCACCGATTTGGCGTCGAGATTCACGGCGACCTGCCCGGTACGGATAACAGATTGTGAGTGCCCCTTGGAGCGGCGTACAATCGCGTGGATCCGGGCGATCAACTCATCCCGGTGAAACGGCTTGGTCATGTAGTCATCGGCACCAACGCCGAAACCGCGAATCTTGTTTTCGGTATCGTCAGAGCCAGATAGGATGAGGATGGGAGTCTCGATCCGGCTCATCCGCAGTTGCTTGAGCACGTCGTGCCCGTTGATGTCCGGCAGATTCAGGTCAAGAAGTATGAGATCGTAGTCATACAGCTTGGCCAAGTCGATGCCTTCCTCACCCATGTCGGTGGAGTAAACATTCAGGTTGGCGCTTCCAAGCATCATTTCGATGCTCTTGGACGTAGTCGGATCGTCTTCGACGAGCAGAATTCGCATCACTCTCTCCAGGGGGCTAATTTCGGTGATACCCTGTTTCCCAAATGGTTAACTTACCGTTACCACTTAAAGACGGATCAGTACAATCATCTTAAGTTTTTCGGTACTGCTGTAGCAGCGTGGTTTTCAGGCCGTTTTTGCCATGACTCGCCATGGCATGCTCCCAACTATCGAGCTCTTCATCCGACAAATCGTAAATTTTTATCGCATCCTCGCGCGTGATCAGGCCCGCCTGAACTCCGCGAACGACCGCCTCCTTGCGCCGTGCGACCCAACGGTTCGTGCCTTGCGGCGGCAAATCGGCGCGCGACATCTGGCTGCCGTCGGGTAAGGTGACGACCCGTGGCCCCGGTCCCTTCCTGAGATACATGGCAGGCTCCTCTTTGCTGCCGGGCCTTCCTGCCGCGAGGGCGTTAATCCAAAGTGAAGTCGCGCCTTGTGAATATGTCGGATTTTCCTATATGTGGCAACGCTTCCGCCGTCAGGAGTCGCAGATGCCCTTCGATCAGCCCCAACTCAATTCGCTCGGCTTGCCAAAGGCTCCCGCTGACACACGCGTGGTCGTGGCGATGTCGGGCGGCGTCGACAGTTCGGTCGTGGCGGCGCAATTGGCCGAAGAAGGCTACGACGTTGTGGGCGTGACGCTGCAACTCTACGATCACGGCGCGGCGCTGGCCAAGAAGGGGGCCTGTTGCGCGGGCCGCGACATCCATGACGCCCGGCGCGTGGCCGAAACCATGGGCTTCCCGCACTACGTTCTGGACTATGAAAACACCTTCCGGGAGTCGGTGATCGACGAATTCGCCGATGCCTACCTTGGCGGAGCCACGCCCGTTCCCTGCATTCGTTGCAATGAGCGGGTGAAGTTCCGCGACCTGCTTGAGACCGCGAAGGATCTGGACGCAGACTGTATGGCCACCGGCCACTACATTCAGCGCAAGATCGGCGCAAATGGCCCCGAATTGCACAAGGCCGCCGACCCGGTGCGCGACCAATCCTATTTCCTGTTTTCCACCACCGGGGAACAGCTGGATTATCTTCGTTTTCCGTTGGGACACCTTGCCGACAAGGCCGCGACGCGCGCGCTTGCGGCCAAGTACGGCCTGCCCGTGGCTGATAAGCCCGACAGCCAGGACATCTGTTTTGTGCCAAATGGCGACTATGCCGCCGTTATCGAAAAGCTGCGCCCCGGTGCCGGTGAACCGGGGGCGATCGTCGACATGGAGGGGCGCGAATTGGCCCGCCATGAAGGCGTCATCCATTACACCATCGGCCAGCGCCGTGGGCTAGGCATCGGCGGGCTGTCCGAACCGCTTTACGTCGTGAAGCTGGACCCGGAGTCGCGGCAGGTGGTCGTCGGGCCGAAGTCGGAATTGGCCACGCGGCTGGTGCCCCTGCGCGAGATCAACTGGCTCGGCGAAGAGCCGTTGGAAAGCCGGGCCGAGTGGCACATCGGGGTCAAGGTTCGATCGACACGTCCGCCACGCGAAGCGATCCTGCGCCCCAAGCCGGGCGGCCTGGCCGAAGTCGAATTGCTGACGCCCGAGGAGGGCGTGAGTCCAGGACAGGCCTGCGTCTTTTATGATCTGGACGGCACGCGGGTGTTCGGCGGCGGCTGGATCTGGCGCGGTTATTGACCAACAAACTTCCGAAGTGGAGCCCCGGATTAAGTACTTAAAGTGCGATTCAATCACGGTAGAGCCGTGAGAACTTCGACAACTTCAGATAATGTAAATCAGTTTAACTTTTTTCCCGCCACCCCCTTGCAGCAACACGCGAGCCTTCCCATCTGCTGTAATGTGAAGAGCATTCACATTGATCGGCCCGACAGGCCGCCACACAAGGAGAGATTGCATGACCCCCGCCCACGCCTACGCCGGACCGTCCAACGCCGCGTCCTGGTTCACCCGCGCGACCGACTGGCTCGATGCCCGCGGCAAGGGTGCCTGGATCGCTACGATGGTTCTGGGATTCATCTTCTTCTGGCCAGTCGGCCTCGCCATTCTGGCCTACGTGATATGGAGTAAACGCATGTTCAGTGGAGAATCCTGCGCCCGGTCGGCCCGTAGCATGGCCCCCACCCGGTTCCGCGGCTCGGGCAATGTGGCATTCGACAGCTATAAGGCCGATATGCTGCGCCGCCTCGAAGACGAACAGGAAGCGTTCGAAACATTCCTGCAGCGCCTGCGCGAAGCCAAGGACAAGGCCGAGTTCGACCAGTTCATGGAAGATCGCCAGAAGCGGACCGACGCCGAAACCGGTGACGATAAGGACGCCGCCTGATATCAACGCCTCGTGCCATCCGGGCGCGGGGCATCCTTACCGCGAACACCGGAGACTTAACGCGCGATGACCCATTGGACCGACATGACCAACCGAAACGATAGCCGCCTGCCCGACCCGATGATCGAGGCACAGTTCTATGACGGCGTACTGGCCAAGCGCAGCTTTGCGTGGATCGTGGATGTCGCGATCATCACGGCGCTCAGCGTGGGCGCGGGCATTGCCACTTTGACGATAGGGTTCTTCCTCTGGCCAATTTTCTTCATCGTCATCGGAACGCTCTACCGCGTCTCGACGCTCGCGAACCGCTCGGCGACGTGGGGGATGCGGATGATGGGGATCGAGTTGCGGGGCCATGACGGGCAGCGGTTCGACACCACCCAGTCGATCCTGCACGTTCTGGGCTACTACGGCTCGATGATGTTCGTGTTGCCCATGCTGGCGTCCATCGCGGCGATGCTGATCACGGACCGCCGTCAAAGCCTGACGGACCTGGTTCTTGGGTCGGCGGCGATCAACCGGCCCGCGTAAAGCAACACCGATTGTCCCAAATTTCGCACCACACTGGCCCGGCAGGCCTTTTCGATTGACCTGCCGGGCCTTGTAGCTACGGTCAGGGGGCTAGCGAACCGGGACCCTGACTTCATGCGCCACAGCCTACCGCTGACGCCGCAGTTCTATGTGACTGCGCCACAGTCCTGCCCCTACATTGACGGTCGGAGGGAGCGGAAGCTCTTCACCGCGCTGCAAGGTTCGGGGGCGGGATCGCTGAACGACAAGCTTTCGAAACAGGGGTTTCGCCGCTCGCAGAACGTCCTTTACCGACCCAGTTGCGCCGATTGCACAGCCTGTCTGTCGGCCAGAATTCGTGTCGACGAATTCTCGTCCAATCGCTCTCAACGCAAAACGACGCGCCGGAACGCCCATCTGAGGCGCGAAATCACCTCGCCTTGGGCGTCCGAAGACCAGTACGCGCTGTTCCGCCGCTATCTCACGGCACGCCATGCCGACGGTGGCATGGCCGACATGGATATCTTCGAATTCGCCGCCATGATCGAAGAAACGCCGGTTCGCACCCGCGTGATCGAGTACTGGGACGACCGGCCGCTGGAATCCGGCGGCAAGGCAGCCCTGCGCGCGGTCTGCCTGACCGACGTTCTCGATGACGGGCTGTCGATGGTTTATTCCTTTTACGACCCGGACATGCCGCAGGACTCGCTGGGCACGCATATCATCCTCGACCATGTCGAGGTGGCGCGGGACGCGGGCCTGCCGTTCGTGTACCTGGGCTACTGGGTCCCCGGTTCGCCTAAAATGGGCTACAAGGCGCAATTCTCGGCGCTGGAAATCTTCAAGGACCGGCAGTGGCAGGCCATCGGGCACCCTGACGAACACGCCCATTCGACCCACCCCCTGTCGGTTGAACCGATCGCGGAACAGGTCGCCCAGATCGAACTGCCGGATACGCTTTCGGGCTGAAGTCGCGCCGTCAGTTCGAAGTCGACCGCGCGTTGAGCACGGCCGAAAGCGGGGCCGCCGCCACCTGCCCCGCCCGATTTCCCAGGTGCCAGGCAGAAAGCGCATCAATCGTATCGGGCTTGGTATGGCCCAGAACGACTGTCGTGCCGTCCCGCGCCGCCTCGAACGTGGCGCGATCGAGGAATCGGGTGATAATCGGCGCGCGCTCCCCATCATCGTCGAGCACCCGGTAGAGCGTCGCGGCTGGCACCCCTTGGCGCAGCGCCTGCGTGACCCCGCTGTTGAGCCCATCGGGATACGCCAGCAGTCCCATGCCCGCCTCGTCCAGCGACGGCAGGATCGCGGCCAGCGTGGCCCGATCGCCCACAAACCCTTCGGTCGGTCGATCCAACACGCCCACGGCCTGTGGCAGGGCACGCCGAATGCCAGACATTGCCACCTCAACATCCTGCGCAGCGGCCCCGGGTGGGAAGGCTTGGGCCAGCGCGACAACTTCGTGTCCTGCGGCGCGATACGCGTCTGCCACGTCGGACGCGTCGGGGCGGCTCGGGTCTATAGCGAAGGTGACCGGGAAGTCGAAGGCCATCAGACGCGCGCGGTCAACCGGTGACGCGGGATCGTCAATCAGGACGATCGACATGAGCGGTCGCCCCTCCGGATTCGTGAAGTCTGCCGCTTGGGTGACAAGCGCTCTTCCCTCCTCTTCAGGGATATCGGCCTCGGTCTGTTCCTGTACGACCTCTTCAGGGGCCATCTCGATGTCGGCATTACGCTCACTGTCGAGGACAAGACGGCGCGGCAGGGCGACCTCCGCTGTGCCGGTCCCCGTCGCGACACCACCCTCCGTGTCGCCCTCGATGTCAGGGGTCGAGGGAATGACGATGGGCGTTTCCACGATCGTGATCAGAGAGGTGCTGCGCCGCTCTTCCGGGGCGGATTGGGTCCCCTCGATATCGTCCGGAGCGACGAGCCTTGGAGACGCCTCCTGGACCACCACGACGTCCTCCGCCAACTCCGCTTGCTCCACGACTTCCGCTTGCTCTACCGGCTCCGCTTGCTCTACCGGCTCCGCTTGCTCTACCAGCTCCGCTTGCTCTACCGCCTCCGCCTGCTCTACCGCCTCCGCCTGCTCTACCGGCTCCGCTTGCTCCACCGCTTCCGCTTGCTCTACCGGCTCCGCTTGCTCTACCGGCTCCGCTTGCTCTACCGCCTCCGCTTGCTCTACCGCCTCCGCCTGCTCTACCGGCTCCGCTTGCTCCACCGCTTCCGCTTGCTCTACCGGCTCCACTTGCTCTACCGGCTCCACTTGCTCTACCGGCTCCGCTTGCTCTACCGGCTCCGCTTGCTCTACCGGCTCCGCTTGCTCTACCGCCTCCGCCTGCTCTACCGGCTCCGCTTGCTCCACCGCTTCCGCTTGCTCTTCGACTGCGCCCTCTGGTGTCGCTGGGGGAATGACTTCAGCCTCGTTCGCAGCCACAGCCTCCGGTATTTCTGCGTCGATAACTTCGGGTGCAGATTCAGGTGCGGTGGGTGGCTGAGTGTTGGCGACGGGTGCCGCGTCGTCCGCTACCGGCGTTGCGGACTGGCTCGTCTCGTCGGGCACCGCGACAGGGTCAGCAGCCTCCGCCGCAGGGGGCGTTGCGACGTCGCCAAACGTTTGCGGCGCGGTTTCGTTGAGCTGGCGCGGCACGGACGGAGCATCGCCCGCCTCGGGCGCGGCCCCGAAGCCAGCGATCTGGAAAGGCGCAGGCGCTGCCGCGCTCTCGGTTTCGGGTGCCGGGGCGGCGGTGGTGCTGGCCTGGTCACGGCCCAGTCCCTCCGCAATTCCGACAGGCCTTGGTGTCACCTCGGTTTCCGGCGTAACGGCGGCTCCATCCTCGGGCGGACGGTTGAACTGGCTTGCGACTGGCAGATCGACACCTGTCACCGGGGTCGCCCGTTCTTCCGGAGCCGCTTGCGCCACCTGTGACTCGGGCGCTGAACCCTCGGCGGGCACCACCTCGGGGGCTGCGATCTCATGGACAGGCTCTTCTCCGACCGGCACCTCGCGGATAGGTTCTTCGCGGACGGGCACCTCGCGGACAGGCCGGTCTGGAACGCGCGGTTTGCTTTCGGCCTGGTCGCGCATGGCGGGGGCTTCGGGCACGGCGGACACAGGGCGCGCGGTCTGCTGCGGCATCGGTGCGAACAGGGCCACTGCCGTCAAAAGCAGTGCCGACAGCGCAAGCGCACTGGCCGATCCCAACAGAAGTCCCTTGATCATGCCCTCTGGTCTCCTAGCCCGTTGCACCCCATTCAAAGGACGCCCGATGGCCCTTTCGTCGAGCCTTGCGTCCTGTATAACCCGACTGTTGGGCGTGAACAGCCCCGCATGCAACTGGTTGGAGGGTTTGGCTTGCTTCTGCTGATCGACAATTACGACAGCTTCACCTGGAACCTGGTGCATTACGTCGCCGAACAGGGTGCCGAAGTCAAAGTCGTGCGCAACGACGCCATGGATGTGCAAGCCGCAATGGCGCTTAACCCGGCGGGCGTGCTGCTGTCGCCCGGCCCGTGTTATCCAGACCAAGCTGGCATCTGTCTGGCGATGGTGCAGGCCTGCGCCGAGACCCGCACGCCGCTTCTGGGCGTCTGCCTTGGCCATCAGGCGATTGGCCAGGCGTTTGGCGGCAAGGTCGTGCGCGCGGGCGAAATCGTGCACGGGAAGATGGGGCGGATGCTCAACGACGGCACCGGCGTCTTCAAGGGCCTGCCGGCTGCCTATGATGCGACCCGGTACCACTCACTGACCGTTGATCGCCAAACTCTGCCCGACGACCTGATCGTGAATGCCGAGCTCGAGTCAGGGATGATCATGGGCCTGCGCCACCGCGATTTGCCCATCCACGGAGTGCAATTCCACCCGGAAAGCATCGCCTCCGAACATGGCCACGCCCTAGTACGCAATTTCATCGAAATGATGCCCGAGACCACGCCCGCATGACTGATCTGAAGCCCCTTTTGAACGCCGCGCCTGACCGCCCCCTGACATCTCAGGAAGCCGAGGCCGCCTTCGCCGCCTTCTTTGACGGCGTGGCAACCCCCGTGGAAATCGCGGGCCTGCTCATGGCGTTGCGCACGCGGGGCGAGACGGTCGCGGAAATCGCCGCCGCCGCCTCCGCGATGCGGGCCCGCATGACCCGCGTCGCGGCCCCCGCCGGTGCCATGGACATCGTCGGTACCGGGGGCGACGGCAAGGGCACGCTCAACATCTCCACCGCGACCGCCTTCGTCGTGGCGGGCGCGGGCGTGCCCGTGGCCAAGCATGGCAATCGCAACCTGTCATCCAAATCAGGTGCCGCCGACGTGCTGACGCAAATGGGGATCGAGGTGATGCTGGGTGCCGATGTCGCGGAACGCGCGCTGGCCGAGGTGGGCATCTGCTTCATGATGGCCCCGATGCACCACCCCGCCACGCGGCATGTCATGCCCGTACGCGGCGAACTGGCAACGCGCACCGTGTTCAACGTGCTGGGTCCGCTGACGAACCCGGCAGGCGTGAAACGACAGCTGACCGGGGCCTATTCACCGGATCTGATCCGCCCGATGGCCGAGGTTCTGGGCGCGCTCGGGTCCGAAGCCGCCTGGCTGGTCCACGGGTCGGACGGCACGGACGAGATCTCCATCGCTGGGCCAACCGCCGTTGCCGTGCTAGAAAATGGAACCGTTAGCGAACGTACGATCACGCCAGACGACGCCGGACTGCCGACCCACCCGTTCGAGGCCATTCTGGGCGGAGAGCCGGCCGAAAACGGGCGCGCGTTCCGGGCCCTTTTGGACGGTGCACCGGGGGCGTACCGCGATGCAGTCCTTCTGAACTCTGCGGCCGCGCTGGTGATTGCAGGCAAGGTGAAGACCTTACCGGAAGGCGTTGAACTTGCAACGAAGTCAATCGACACAGGGGCCGCCCTTGGCAAGGTCGAGGCGTTGGCAAAACTGACCACGGAGGCCTCCACATGAGTGCGCCAACCATTCTTGAGAAGATCAAGGCCTACAAGCTGGAAGAGATCGCCACCCGCAAGGCCAAGCGCGACCAAATCGCCATCGAGGAGGCGGCGCGCAACGCCGATGACCCGCGGCCCTTTGCCGAAGCCCTGCACGCGGCGGCCATAGAGGGCTACGGCCTGATTGCCGAAGTGAAGAAGGCCAGCCCTTCCAAGGGCCTGATCCGTGCCGATTTCGATCCTGCCGCGATCGCCCGCGCCTATGCCGAAGGGGGCGCGACCTGCCTTTCGGTCCTGACCGATGCACCCAGCTTCCAGGGTCACGAGGACTACCTTGTGGCCGCTCGCGCGGCTTGCGACCTGCCGGTGTTGCGCAAGGATTTCATGTATGACCCTTGGCAGGTGGCCGAGAGCCGCGCGCTCGGGGCTGACTGCATTCTGATCATCATGGCCAGCGTCTCCGACGACCAAGCCGCTGAGTTAGAGGCCGCCGCGTCTGATTGGGGCATGGATGCCCTGATCGAGGTTCATAACCGCGAGGAACTCGACCGCGCCGCGCTGCTTAAGTCGCGGCTGCTCGGCATTAACAACCGCGACCTGAACACGTTCGTCACCGATTTGGGCACCACTCGCGACCTGTCCCGCCGCGCTCCGGCAGACAAGATCCTCGTGTCGGAATCCGGCCTGAACACACCCGAAGACCTGGCCGAGATGGCGCAATTCGGCGCGCGTTGCTTCCTGATCGGCGAGAGCCTGATGCGGCAAGAGAACGTGGAGGCGGCGACGCGAACCCTGTTGGCCCGTCCGATGGTGTCCGGTCGATGAGCGGCCTGACCCATTTTGACGCAAGCGGGGCCGCGCATATGGTCGATGTTTCCGCCAAGGCCGAGACGGACCGTGTCGCCGTGGCGACGGGATGGGTGAAGATGTCTCCGGAAACACTTGAAATTATTGAATCTGGCACCGCCAAGAAAGGTGATGTCATTGGCATCGCCCGGCTGGCCGGAATTATGGGGGCCAAGCGTACGGCCGACCTGATCCCCCTTTGCCATCCCCTGCCGCTTGCCAAGGTGGCCGTTGAACTGGCGATCGATGAGACGCTTCCGGGGCTTTGCATTACCGCCACCGTCGGCACCGCTGGTCGCACCGGAGTCGAAATGGAAGCGCTGACCGCAGTGACCACCGCCTGCCTCACTATCTATGACATGGCCAAGGCCGCTCAAAAAGACATGGAGATCGGGGGGATCCGCCTATTGTCCAAGACGGGCGGCAAATCCGGCGACTGGAAGGCTCCGGCACAGTGATTTCAGTCGAGAGGGCGCTGGAAAGCCTGCTATCGCTCGTGGGTCGGCTGCCGTCGGAGACCGTTTCGCTGCGTGCCGCCGCCGGGCGCGCCTTGGCCGGGCCGTTGAAGGCCGTCCATGATCAGCCGCCCTTCGCCGCATCGGCCATGGACGGCTATGCCATAGCCCGAGACGTACAGCCCGGCGACACGGACCGCGTGATCGGCGAAAGCGCTGCGGGACACCCCTTCGATGGAACCATCACGGCAGACAGCGGGGCCGTTCGCATCTTCACCGGCGCACCCGTGCCCGCCGGCGCGACGCGCGTTATCCTGCAAGAGAATATCTCCCGCGTGGAGGACCGGATCACCTATACAGAAGCGTCTGGCACGGCCACGCACGTCCGACCCGCGGGTGGTGATTTCACCGCCGGGGAACCGCATGACCCCAAGCGCCCACTGGGCAGTCGCGATATCGCCCTGATTGCCGCCATGGGTCACGGGGCCGTGCCGGTCGTGCGCAAACCCCTGGTCGCCATCCTGATGACCGGGGACGAGCTGCGCGCGCCGGGTGAACGGTTGCATCCGGGGCAGATCACGGCCTCCAACGGCTACGGTCTGGCCGCGATGTTCGACGCCGCCGGGGCCGAAACGCGTGTTCTGCCCATTGCGCAGGACACCGCGGAAAGCTTGGGGCAAGCCTTCCGACTGGCCGAGGGCGCGGACCTGCTGATCACGATTGGGGGCGCATCGGTCGGGGATCACGATCTGATTGCGCCGACCGCTGGAAAGGCCGGGCTGGACCTTGCCTTCCACAAAGTCGCGATGCGCCCCGGTAAGCCGCTCTTGGCGGGAAAAATCAACGGGCTTGTTCTTGTCGGACTCCCCGGTAATCCTGTATCTGCAATTGCTTGCGGTACGATCTTTATCCTTCCAATGCTGCGCAAGATGCTCGGCCTGCCGATCGGCACGCCCACTGAACAACACCGCCTTGCGGCGGCCGTTTCGGAAAATGGCCCGCGTCAACACTATATGCGCGCGCAGCTGACGGCATCCGGCATGATCGTCGCGGACCGACAGGATAGCAGCCTTCTGAGCGTGCTGGCCAAGGCGACCCACCTTGTCATCCGCCCGCCCCATGATCCGGCGCGAAACATGGGTGACGTCGTGACAACCATCGCCCTGCCCCCATGAGACAAGGAGTTGACACAAAACGGGAACCTTACTAGAACATTCCGTGACAGCTCCGTTTGGAGTGCAGACAATCGAGGGACCTGGACATGCTCACCCGCAAGCAGCGCGATCTTCTCGCCTTCATCCACAAGCGCGTGCAACGGGATGGTGTCCCGCCCTCCTTCGACGAGATGAAGGATGCGCTCGACCTGCGGTCGAAGTCCGGCATTCACCGCTTGATCACGGCGCTGGAGGAGCGGGGCTTCATTCGGCGGCTGGCCCACCGGGCGCGCGCGATAGAGATTACCCGCCTTCCCGAAGATCTGGCAGCCGGCGCGAACTTCGTACCGCAAGTGATCGAAGGGTCCGCCCCCCAGGCACCGGCACCCGCGCGGGCAATGTCGGTCGAAGCCCATGCAACCGAAGTTCCCGTCATGGGCCGAATTGCCGCCGGTGTTCCCATCGACGCGATCAGCGAAGTTTCACACCATGTTGCGGTACCCGGTCAGATGCTTGACCGCGGAGGGGAGCACTATGCCCTGGAAGTCCGGGGCGACTCGATGATCGACGCAGGGATCAATGACGGCGATATCGTCGTGATCCGTGAACAGACCACCGCTGAAAATGGCGAGATTGTTGTGGCGCTCGTTGAGGGTCACGAAGCGACGCTGAAACGCTATCGCCGCACCAATGGCATGATTGCGCTGGAGGCTGCGAACCAAGCCTATCAGACACAACTCATGCGTGACGATCAGGTGCAGGTGCAGGGTCGGTTGGTTGGTTTAATCCGCAGCTACTAATCCCGATCAGGGGCCGCGTGACCAAGGACGCCGCCCTTGAACTTCTCGCGCGGTCCATACTTTCAAGATCCCATCTTCCAAGTAGACTGCTATCGCACCCGTCTGCGACAGCGTTGCCGGGCCGATCAGGCGACAGCCTTCCGGCACGACTTCGGGGGCAACGCTAACGATCAGCCATCCAGGGTCGCGCGCGCAGTCTGCCACCGCCTGCGGCAACGCCGTCTTGGTTGCGGCATGATGCAAGGAGATGGGAATGGCGGCGGGTCTTTCACGGCCGGCTGCCTCCGCTTGAGCAACCATATCGCCATCGTTTTCCAACCAAGACTGCGCTACGAAACTCACGCCAGTTTCACGGCTTAGCCAACGGCCCTGCTCAGTTTGAATACCCAGTAATCGGCCATCGTCCGAGATCAGGATGTCGGGGCGCGGGCTGCGAACCCACAGAACCGCGGCCACCGCCAGAACCACCAACCCGACCGAACGCACCGCACCACTCCGCGCAGTTCCCAAAATAGCCATCCCCAGCCCGAGAACCGGCAGCACGTGCCAATGCGGAGCCGGAACCGCGCTGACAGCTCCAGGAAGGCCCCCGACTTCTTGCGCCACCATCATGATCCACTCGATCCCCCATCCGGCTAACGCAAGCGGCAGTGCCTCAAGGCCCAGTGGCATCAACATCAAGCCAACGAACAAGAGTGGCATGACGGCAAGTCCCATCATCGGCACGGCCAGCATGTTCGCAAGGACGCCATAATGCCCGACACGGTTGAAATGGAGCGCGGCGATCGGGGCTGTGGCCATCCCCGCCACGAGCGATGAAAGCAGCAACGACAAGATGCCGCCACGCCACCCGCGCAGCCAGTCCGGACGCTCCGTTCGGGCCAGCGTTCCGAAGACGAGCACCAGCGCTCCAGTCGCGGCAAACGACATCTGAAACCCCGGCCCGGTTAGGCTTTCAGGTCGCCAAAGCAGCACCAGTATCGCCGCGATCGCCACCGACCGCATTGACAGCGCACGCCGCCCGACCACGATCGCCCCAAGCATGACCACGGCCATGACATAAGCCCGCTGCGTCGCGACACTTCCACCCGACAGGACAAGATAGGCAGTCGCGAACGGCAATGAGGCCACTGCGGCCCAGACCCGCGTCGGGCGGATAAGCGCGATCGACGGAATGAGGGCCAAGCCGCCGCGTACCGTCCAGAATACAAAGCCGACCAACAGCCCCATGTGCAGACCCGATATCGCCAGCAGGTGCGCAAGGTTGGAGGCGCGAAGAGACGCCGTGATCTCGTCCGAAAGGCCGGACCGGTCGCCCGTGGTGATCGCCGCGGCAACCTCGCCGACCTGACCGGGCATCCGGTCGCGCAGGGCCTTGGCAACAATTCCCCGTGCCTTGGTGATGCCAGTGAACCAACCGCCCGCGTCAGGGGCCGCACGCACCACGGGGACGCGTGTATATCCGACGGCCCCGAGGCTTAGATACCAGGCATGGCGCTGAAAATCGAAACCGCCCGGCTCGGTCGGACCGGACGGCGAAAGCAGGTGGGCCGTTGTCATGATGCGGGCACCCGGCACGATCCACCCAAGCCCCTCCTGCTGCTGCAAGGACAGGCGCACGCGGCGCGGCGTCCTGTCGGGCGCAACCCGGTCGAGCCGAACACCGTCAAGCGTGACGCGAACGGCACCCGAAGCGGACCGGTCCAGCGTCACCACCCGCCCTTCGACCGCGCCGTAGTAGCGGAACTCAAGAACGGGCCCGGCGACGATCCGGGTGCGCAATTGCGCCACGCCAACGCCCAATACGCAGACGGCCAGAATCAGAAAAATGAAGCCGACGGAGGCGCGCAGACGCCATCCGGCCCACGCAAACGTGACTCCCAGCCAAATCCATGAGATCAGAACGACACCGGCAGGTTCGGCCGGCAATGCGAAGTAGCCACCGATGCCGGCCGCGAGGGCAATTGCCAGCCAGGGCAGTCGATGACCGCGTAACGCTTGGGACGTTTCGGTCGCCCATATCCACAACGCAGGCGGCGGCCGGGGGGCGACCTGGGTCTGGTGCATCCTTGCCCTCCTCGTCCGGGCTGAATATCAACCGCCCAATGATGAGCGCCGCAGGGTTTACAAACCGTTAACCCTGACCTGCCAAACCGCCGCCCAAGCCGAGGATCAGTCCGAACATGTCAACTCCCGCACTATCCAAGCCGGTTGTGACCCGCATCGCCCCTTCACCGACCGGAACGATGCACATCGGAACGGCGCGGACTGCCCTGTTCAATTGGCTGTTCGCGCGACGCCATGGGGGGCAGTTCCTGTTGCGGATCGAGGATACGGACCGCGCACGCTCCACCCCGGAGGCGACCCAAACGATTCTGAACGGATTGAAGTGGCTTGGCCTGGACCACGATGGGGCCCCTGTCAGCCAGTTCGAACAGGCCCCCCGCCACGCCGAAGTGGCGCATCAAATGTTGGCGCAAGGCAGCGCGTACAAGTGTTTCTCGACCCAGCACGAAATCGAAGCGTTCCGCGAAACCGCACGCGAGGCCGGCACGTCCACCCTGTTCCAGTCACCCTGGCGTGATACCGACCCTGAGGAGCATCCGGACGCGCCCTTCGTGATCCGGCTAAAGGCCCCGCGTAAGGGTACGACCATCATCAACGATGCCGTGCAAGGTGACGTGACGTTCCGAAACGACCAGTTGGACGACATGGTCCTGCTGCGCTCCGACGGGACACCGACCTACATGCTGGCGGTTGTGGTGGACGATCACGACATGGGCATCACCCACGTCATCCGGGGCGACGACCACTTGAACAATGCTGCCCGGCAAGCACAGATCTTCGCGGCGATGGGCTGGGATCAGCCCGTCTGGGCGCATATCCCGCTGATCCACGGTGCGGATGGAAAGAAGTTATCCAAACGGCATGGGGCGACGGGCGTAGAGGAATATGCGGCCATGGGCTTTCCCGCCCAAGCATTGCGTAACTACCTGACCCGGCTAGGCTGGGCGCATGGCGACGACGAATTCTTCACCGACGCGCAGGCGGTCGAATGGTTTGACCTGGAGGGGATCGGCCGAGCCCCCGCGCGGTTGGACCTCAAGAAGCTGGAGAACCTGTCGGGGCAGCACCTGAGCGTGATGGACGACGACACCATCCTGGCAGCAGTGCAGGATTGGGCCGCGCGCGCGGGCGAGCCGCCCATCGATGCCGCACGCCTCTTGCCGGCGATCGGGATCGTCAAGGAGGCAAGTCGCACCCTTCCCCAGATCGTCGAACGCGCGCGTTTCGCGCTGATCGACCGACCGATCACGCCGGATGAAAAGGCCATGAAAACACTGGATACGGTATCCCGTGGCATACTGAATGAATTGACGCCGCACCTGCAAAATGCTAGCTGGGATCGCGACGCGATGGAGGGTGTTATTGGGGATTTAGCCCAGTCAAAAGGACTGGGTCTGGGCAAGCTGGCCGCGCCACTTCGCGCAGCACTCGCAGGTCGTACAGCCACCCCCAGCGTATTTGACATGATGCTGGTTCTCGGACGGGATGAGACCCTTGCGCGGCTGACCGATGCCGTAGGCCCCGAGCACTAGAGCGACCCAGATCCGGGTGTTGCTGACGCTGCACTCTGCACGACAAAACGTCGGCAAAATAAATAGTTGCAGCATGTCCTTCATGTCGCGACGCTCTCGAAAGGACCGATATGGCTGACACTCAGAAATCCGCGAAACTGACCATCGATGGCCAAGACTTCGACCTGCCGGTCCATTCGCCCACCGTGGGCCCCGACGTGGTCGACATTCGCAAGCTGTACGGCCAGGCGGGTGTCTTCACGTACGACCCCGGCTTCACCTCGACGGCCGCCTGCGAAAGCGCGATCACCTTCATCGATGGCGATGAAGGCGTTCTGCTGCACCGCGGCTATCCCATCGGTCAGTTGGCGGGTCAGTCGCATTATCTGGAAGTCTGCTACCTGCTGCTATACGGAAACCTCCCCTCGGCCGCCGAACTTCAGGATTTCGAGGGCCGCGTGACCCAGCACACGATGATTCACGAGCAGATGCACAACTTCTTCCGCGGCTTCCGGCGCGATGCGCATCCGATGGCCACGATGGTCGGTGTCGTCGGCGCGATGTCGGCGTTCTACCATGACAGCACCGACATCAACGACGCCTGGCAGCGCGAAGTTGCGTCGATCCGCCTGATCGCCAAGATGCCGACGATTGCCGCGATGGCCTATAAATACTCCATCGGCCAGCCCTTCGTATATCCGCGCAATGACCTGGATTACGCGTCGAACTTCCTGCGGATGTGCTTTTCGGTTCCGGCCGAGGATTATCACGCCGATCCGATCCTGGCGCGCGCCATGGACCGCATCTTCACGTTGCACGCCGATCACGAGCAGAACGCCTCGACGTCAACTGTCCGTTTGGCCTCCTCTTCGGGCGCGAACCCGTTTGCCTGCATCGCCGCAGGGATCGCCTGCCTCTGGGGTCCGGCCCACGGCGGGGCCAACCAGGCCTGCCTCGAGATGCTCAACGAGATCGGCACCGTGGACCGCATCCCCGAGTTTATCGCCCGCGCCAAAGACAAGAACGATCCGTTCCGTCTCATGGGCTTCGGCCACCGGGTCTACAAGAACTTCGACCCGCGCGCGACGGTGATGAAGGAAAGTGCCGACGAGGTGCTGGACCTGCTCGGTGTCGAAAACAACCCGATCCTGCAGGTCGCGAAGGAGCTTGAAAAACAGGCGCTCGCCGATCCGTATTTCGCCGACAAAAAGCTTTTTCCGAACGTCGATTTCTACTCGGGTATCATTCTCGAAGCGATGGGTTTCCCCACGTCGATGTTCACACCGATCTTCGCGCTGTCGCGGACCGTCGGTTGGATTTCGCAGTGGAAAGAGCAGCTGTCTGATCCAGCCCTTAAGATCGGTCGCCCGCGCCAGCTTTATACTGGCGAAACGCAGCGCGATTACATCCCCGTCGAAAAGCGCTGAGTCGAAGAGACAACCTGAAGCACCGCCTTTCGGGGCGGCGCTTTCCCAAGATTGCCGCCCCGCGGTTGAAGCACGCGGGGCGAGGAGATCGGCGGGCGCAATGCGCTAACGGTGCAGGCCATCGTAATGGGCGGCCAATCTTTGCAACGCGATCCGAAGGACGATCTTGCCCGATCGGGCCGCCCAGCCCAGCCGCTTTTCGGTCGTCTCCAACCCTTCCAGAAAGCAGCACACGCGCAACACGACATCGGCCAGGCCAGGGCCCAGCGCACGGAGCGCCTGACTGACCCGTTCGCGGGCGGCATCGGGCCCGCCCAGCGGGCTGCCAGATGACATTTGCCCGCGGTCGCCCGGCGTCAGGAACCGCTCCCAATTCTGCCCGACGCGCGGCCCCATCTGCGCCAATTCAAAATCCTCGCGCAGGCGCTCCCCCGCGACGACCAAGTCTGCGGGCAAGAAGGGCTTACCGTCTCGGTCCTTCTTGCGTGCCAATCCGCCCAACGGCGATTCCGCCAAGTTGACGCGCAGCGTCTCGCCCGAAGGGATCGTCCGCTCCACCATCTCCATATGCTGGGTCAGGAACGGGCTGGCGGCTTCGACCATTCCCCGCGCCTCCTGCCGGGCCGCCAACGTGTCGTTCAAGAGCCGCTTGAGGGCCGCGCGACCGGCATCGGTAATGCGATAGCGGGTGATTTTCCCGACCTTGAAACACGAAACCCAATCCTTGAGCACGAAGGCCTGGGCCACGCTTCGGGACACCGTGGCGGTGCGGGTAGGTGCATCACCCGTATCGCGCAGCACCACCGCCTGAGACATTCCCTGTCCAACAGCGAGAAAAGCCTCCGCCTCGCAGAGACGACGCAACACGCGTTTTGCCTCGCGGTTGAGCGTTTCGTCATCAGTAAGAGCCTCACGTTTCGGGAGAGCGGACATTATAGGGGCATCCTTCGGGTCTGTTTGGTTTTTGCCTGTACCGGCGGCCTTTGCGAGCCGCTCGATCATGTCGTCCACAAGGGGGTCGTCCCGGCGCTCTTCTAGCTTCCGTATCTGGCGCAGAACCGTCGATGCCGCACAGCCGTTAATCCGTGCGACATCACGTAGGGCGCGTCCCTGGAACGCATGTGCAACGTATGCTCGGGCCGCTGCCGGCACCCATTCGGGAAGCCGTGGGACGGTCTGATCTATTGGTACGGAAGACATTGAAAGCTCCGAAGCGGGTCCTGTGGAAAACCTGATCAGAACTCACTTGGATTGGTTACCAAGTCGTTAATTGTATTAGTTTTCGAAACAAGTGTTTCCAAAGTGTAAACGTCGGACACGCTGCGTTCGCTCCCGTACTTGATTGCGCAACACGGGGCGCGCCGGGCGCAGGATCAAGGCAGTCAAATCAGCCAAGGACCTGCCAGATCATGTGTAAGATTTCAGCCGAACTAAACCAGATGCGCCGTCCACGCCTGCTGGTGGAGGCAGCCGCTCAGGGCACGCGGCAATATCACCGTCGGCGCGATCTGCGCCGGATGCTGCGCATTGCGATACCGCCATCGCCGCGAGCCGCATTGGAAAAATTGATGCCGATCGAAGCGGCGCTGGAAAGGCGCCGACTGACTGTCGACAAGAACTACAGCTACCCCCGGCACGTGGACATCCTTGTCGCGCTTATGTCCGAAGCGCAGGCCTTTCGCGAACCGCGCGCCTGACGGGATCGGGCCGGATCGCACCTACATGAATGCGTCTGGCATGGACGCCTTTTTTTCCGCGACATAGGCCAACAAAGCGGCGCGTTTCGCCTGGTCCAATGCCGGCTCCACGTAGTCGCCCAGCAGCTTGTTCACGCGCGCCGAGGCCAGTGTGCGCGTGTCCCGGCAGCCCTCGTCGACCCATGTTTCAAAAGGTTTGTAGTCCAACAGGTCCGATTTCCAGAACGCCGCCTTGAAGTTCGCCTGCGTATGCGCGCACCCGAGGAAATGGCCACCGGGACCGACTTCGCGAAGGGCATCCATGGCCTGCGCCTCTTCGTCGATCTGGATGCCCGCCGCCAGCTTTTGAAGGGCACCCAGCTGATCCGCATCCATTACAAACTTTTCGAAATCGGCGACCAGTCCGCCCTCCAGCCAGCCGCACGCGTGCAGCATAAAGTTCACACCTGACAGCAGACCCACGTTCAGCGAATTCGCCGTCTCGTATGCGGCCTGCGCATCGGGCAGCTTTGACCCGTTGAACGACCCCGCGCTGCGAAACGGAAGGCCCATCCGCCGCGCAAGTTGCCCCGCCCCGTAAGTGATCTGCGCCGCTTCGGGCGTGCCGAACGTGGGTGCCCCCGAATTCATGTCGATCGAGGTCACGAAGGCCCCAAAGATGACAGGCGCACCGGGATTTACGAGCTGAGAAAAAGCGACCCCTGCCATCACTTCGGCAAGGACCTGGGTTAAAGTACCCATGACCGAGACGGGTGCCATCGCACCGCCCACGATGAACGGAGAAATGATGCAGGCTTGATTCGCTTTAGCATAGACATCCAACGCGCCCATCATGATTGAGTCGAACGTCAGCGGAGAATTAATGTTGATAAGGCTGACCAATGCCGTCCGCCCGTTCAGGCCCTTGCCGTCGCCTTCGTCGAACAGGATGTCACACATCTCGACCGAATCGCGGGCGCGGCTGGGTTCCGTCACCGACCCCATGAACGGTTTGTCCGTCAACGTCATGTGCGCCAGCAGCATGTCGTAATGCCGCTTGTTCACCGGAACATCCGTCGGTTCACAGACGGTCCCGCCCGAATGGTGCAGCCACTTGGACATGTGCCCCAGCTTAACGAATTTCTCGAAGTCGGCCATCGTGGCATAGCGGCGCCCATCAGCATCCCGCACGAAGGGGGGACCATAGACCGGGGCCAGCACCAGGTTGCGGCCGCCGATTTCGACATTCCGCTCGGGATTGCGGGCGATCTGCGTGAATGAGCCGGGCGCGGTCTGGCAGAGCTTGCGCGCAAGGCCCTTTGGGATATGCACGCGGTCGCCATCCACTTTCGCACCTGCATCGCGCCACAGCGCCAACGCCTCCTCGTTTTCGGGGAATGCGACGCCAATCTCTTCCAGAACCACATCGGCATTAGCCTCAATGATGGCCAGCGCCTCCTCGGTCAGGATTTCATAGTTCGGGATATTTCGGGTGATGAAACGGGCATGATCGATTTTGGTGCTTGTGCGCTCCGCGCGTCGCGCAGCACCGCCGCCGCCCCGCCGTCCACGTGTGGGTGTGCCGTCCGCCATGCTTTTATCCCTTCGAAACCGTCTTGAATGACCGATAACGCGTGCTGCGGTCCGCACGCCGACCATTTGCGCTCCTCACCCGAGCGAAAGCGACATCTCCGCGCTCTTGCCCCGGAGGCCGCTGCCGCGTAATCCGCCGCCATGGATATGCCCGATCATCAGCGCCTTCTCATCGTCGACTTCGGATCTCAGGTAACGCAGCTTATCGCGCGTCGCCTGCGGGAACTGAACGTCTACTGCGAAATTCACCCGTTCCAGAACGTGACACCCGACTTCCTAGCCGAATTCGCGCCAATGGCGATCATCCTCTCCGGCGGCCCGGCCAGTGTGCCCGACGAGGGGTCGCCCCGTCCACCGAAGGAAGTGTTCGAGCTGGGGGTGCCGGTTCTGGGCATCTGCTATGGCCAGCAAGTGATGATGCAAATGCTGGGCGGGCTTGTGACGCGCGGTGAGGGCACCGCCGAATTCGGCCGGGCCTATGTCACCCCCTCGCAAACACTGGACCTGCTGCAAGGCTGGTTCGACGGGCCGGAATCGACGGGCCGCGAACAGGTCTGGATGTCGCATGGCGACCACGTCAGCCGTCTGGCCGATGGATTTCAGGTCTACGCCACCTCACCCGGCGCGCCCTTCGCCGTCGTGGCCGACGCCAGCCGTCATTTCTACGGTATGCAGTTCCACCCCGAAGTTCATCACACGCCCAAAGGGGCGAAGCTCTACGAGAACTTCGTTCGGGTTGCGGGCTTCACCGGCGACTGGACGATGGCCGGTTACCGCGAACAGGCGATTGCCGCGATCCGCGAGCAGGTGGGCAATGCCAAGGTCATCTGCGGGCTATCCGGCGGGGTGGATTCGTCGGTGGCCGCCGTCCTGATCCACGAGGCGATCGGCGATCAGTTGACCTGCGTCTTCGTCGATCACGGCCTGTTGCGACAGGGCGAGGCCGAGGAAGTCGTGACCATGTTCCGCGACAACTACAATATGCCGCTGATCCACGCCGACGAGCAGGAGCTTTTTCTGGGCGAACTCGACGGCGTTTCGGACCCGGAGACCAAGCGCAAGATCATCGGGCGTCTGTTCATCGACGTCTTCCAGAAACACGCGACTGAAGTGGGCGACGCGAAATTCTTGGCCCAAGGCACGCTTTATCCTGATGTGATCGAGTCCGTGTCCTTTTCCGGTGGTCCCAGCGTAACGATCAAAAGCCACCACAACGTCGGCGGCCTGCCCGAGAAGATGGGCCTCAAACTGGTGGAACCGCTGCGCGAGCTGTTCAAGGACGAGGTCCGCGCCCTCGGTCGCGAGTTGGGCCTGCCGCCCAGCTTCATCGGTCGCCACCCCTTCCCCGGTCCCGGCCTTGCCATCCGCTGTCCGGGTGAGATCACGCGCGAAAAGCTGGCGATCCTGCGCCGTGCCGATGCCGTCTATATCGACCAGATCCGCAAACACGGCCTGTACGACGACATCTGGCAGGCCTTCGTCGCCATCCTGCCGGTCCGAACGGTCGGCGTGATGGGCGACGGGCGGACCTATGACTTCGCCTGCGCGTTACGGGCGGTGACCTCGGTGGATGGCATGACCGCCGATTACTATCCGTTCAGCCACGAGTTTCTTGGCGAAACGGCTACGCGCATCATCAACGAAGTGCCGGGCATCAACCGCGTCACTTATGACATCACCTCCAAGCCTCCGGGCACCATCGAGTGGGAATAACGGTCACGCCGGACCGTCAAAACCACTGGCTGGGCTTGCACATCGTCCGGTCGCCGGAGTGTCCCGCTTGTCGCAATGGAAATGGAACAGCATCGTTTTGAACTAACGCCCCGACATTGACGGCCTTCGGGCCATCGCCGTTCTGGCCGTGATCCTGTTCCATGCCGATGTCGCGCCATTTTCTGGCGGCTTCTTCGACGTCGACGTCTTTTTCGTGCTTTCCGGCTTCCTGATCACGACCTTGATCCAGCGCGACTTGGCCCGCGGTTCCCTTTTGCCTTGGGATTTCTACGAGCGGCGCGCCCGTCGTATCCTTCCCGCGCTGTTCGCCGTCATCTCGGTCAGGATCGTTGTGGCCTGGTTCATCCATTTCCCAGCGGACATGGAGAACTTCTCGGAGAGCGTGATGGGGGTCGCCCTGTTCCTGTCGAACACGGCTTTCTGGGATCAGAGCGGGTATTTCGATACCGCCGCCGAACTCAAACCGCTGCTGCACACTTGGAGCCGCGCGGTCGAAGAACAATTCTATATCTTCTTCCCGCTGCTTCTGATGGGGTTCTGGCACCTTGGAATGCGCGTGGTGACGGGCGCGCTGGCAGTGATTTTCCTGGCCAGCCTGACCTATGCGCAGTGGGCGGCGGTGAACGCGCCGAACGATGCGTTCTTCTTCATCCTGTCGCGCGCTTGGGAATTGTTGATCGGCAGTTTCGCCGCCATCGCCTTGGCCCATTGGCCCGCTCTGCCGCGCCTGCGCCCTGCGGGGTTGCTTTCGGCAGTCGGCCTGATTTGTGTCATCATTTTTATCGTTGCGTTCGACGACGACACACCGACTCCGGGCCTCTGGTTCCTCTTGCCGACGGGTGGCACGGCCCTCATCCTGCTGTTTTCCGTCCCGGGCGCGCCCGCGCACAGGATCTTGTCCCTGCGGCCGATGGTCTGGGTCGGCCTGATTTCCTACAGCGCCTATCTCTGGCATCGGCCACTATTCGTCTTCACGCGTTATTCGACGACGTTGATCCTGCCTGTCTGGGTCACAGGCCTGTTGCTAGCGGCGACAGTGTTTCTGGGCTGGCTCAGCTACCTGTTCATCGAAACACCGTTCCGCAATCGCACAATCCTTAGTCGCCGAACAATCTTCAAGGCCTCAGGCACCGGGTTGCTTGTCATGCTGGTGCCGGCACGGTGGGTGACCAGTCTGGTGGATTCACCGGTCGCTATCGATCTTCAGCTTGAGAATGGTTGTGCCATTTCCTTTGTGCAGGACATCCACGATCGTACGCTGCAATCGGACATCTTTGACCGCCTCGCCGCCGACTTCCCGGACACGGTGACGGTCGTAGATCCGCTGCCAACGCTTTATGCGGGTGAAAACACCTATGCCCCCGTCGCGCCCGACGGTTCGTTTCGGATTTTCGACCGCCACCACCTGACAGAAGCCGAGACCCGGCAGCCGGTCCCCTTTTTCGAAGCCGCCTTGCCCTAATCCAGGCCTGCCCGCCTGCTGCGGCGTTCCATCATCACTACATCCCGCCATTGCCCAGCCAATGGACCATGGGTCATGCGGCCCAACCGCGTGCGGGTGCCCAGAACTTCGAACCCACAGGCACGGTGAAGCGCTAGGCTTCCGGGGTTTTCGGGGAATATCTGTGCGACCAGCGTCCACCACCCTTGCGTCTCGCTGTCGGTCACCAGACGCGACAAAAGGGCCCGGCCGACGCCACGCCTGGCGGCCTGCGCCCCGACGTAGGTACTAACTTCCCCAACCCCGGCGTAAGTATCTCGAGGAGACGTTGCCGATAGCGCAGCCCAACCCATAACGGCCCCGTGATCCTCGGCCACGAGGGCAATCGAATAGGCGTCGTCGAACTCCACCCAAGTGATAGGCTCGGCGCGAAAGGAAGCGTGGCCCGTGGCAAGCCCCTCGGCATGGACCGCCGTAATTTCCATGCCGTCCGTAAGACGGGGCGGGCGAAGTCGCATCATCGCCCTCGGAACAATCCACCGAGTACGCCGCGCACGATCGTCCGCCCCGCCTTGCTGCCCAGCGACCGGGCAAACGACTTGGCAAATGCTTCGCCCACGCTGTCGCTGCGTCGGCTTCGCGTCTGTGAGGTGGAGCGACTGACCTTACCGCCGGAGTAGCGCCGCCCGGCCTTGTATTCCCGCTCGGCGGCTTCGGCCCGTTCTTCCTCGGCCTCGGCCTTCTCGGCGGCTCGGGCCGCGTCCTCGGCACGTTTCGACAGCACCTCAAATGCGCTGTGCCGGTCGATCTTGTCTTCGTATTTCCCCGCGAGATCGGACGTTTGCAGTATGACCTTCCGTTCCGTCGCCGTGATGGGCCCCAGTTGCGATGCGGGCGGACGGATCAGAGTACGTTCGGCCACGCCGGGGATGCCCTTGCGTTCGAGGAAAGAGGTCACCGCCTCGCCGACGCCGACTTCCCGGATCGCGTCTTCGATATCGAAGCGCGGGTTCTGACGGTAGTTCTGCGCCGCCTGCCGAAGGGCCTTGCGGTCCTTGGCGGTAAAGGCGCGCAACGCGTGCTGAACGCGATTGCCCAGCTGGCCCAGAATATCCTCGGGAATGTCGTCGGGGTTCTGCGTTACGAAATAGACGCCCACGCCCTTGGACCGGATAAGACGCGCGACCTGCTCAACCTTGTCGATCAGGGCCTTGGGCGCATCGTCGAACAGAAGGTGCGCTTCGTCGAAGAAGAACACGAGCTTGGGCTTGTCCGGATCACCGACCTCGGGCAGTTGCTCAAACAGCTCCGACAGCAGCCACATCAGAAACGTCGCATAAAGCCGCGGCGACGCCATCAGCTTGTCGGCGGCCAACACGTTGACCATACCACGCCCGTCGTCCGACACGCGCATCAGGTCCGATAGTTCCAGCGCCGGCTCCCCGAACAGGTGCATGCCGCCCTGGGTCTCCAATGTCAGCAGAGACCGTTGGATTGCGCCCACCGATGCGGTCGAGACGTTGCCATAGCGAGTGGATAGCATCTTGCGATTTTCCCCGACCCATACCAACAGCGATTGCAGGTCCTTCAGGTCCAGCAGCGCCAGCCCCTCCTCGTCGGCGACACGGAACGCGATGTTGAGCACGCCTTCCTGCGCGTCGGTCAGTTCCAGCAAGCGCGACAGCAGCAGCGGTCCCATCTCGGACACGGTGGTCCGCACCGGATGCCCAGCTTCGCCCCACAGGTCCCAGAACGCCACCGGAGCCGCCACATACGCCAGGTCCAATCCAATCGTGGCCGCCCGTTCGGCAAACGCACCGTGGAGCTTGTGATCCGACGATCCCGGTTTGGCCAATCCGCTCAGGTCGCCCTTAACATCCGACAGGAAGACCGGCACGCCCGCATCCGAAAAGCCCTGCGCCAGGATCTGGAGCGTCACTGTCTTGCCAGTGCCCGTCGCCCCCGCGATCAGCCCGTGCCGGTTCGAGTAATCCAACCGCAGGCCCTGAGCGATGGCGTAGCCTTCACCGCCTCCACCCGCAAAGATCGTCTTTGCCTCAACTGTCATCACGTTCACCTGTTTTTAACCTTTTAACGGCATATCAGGCCACGGGCCTATCGCACAGTCTGCGATACCCCTTTCGTCCTGTTGAAACTGACTGCGCGGCTTTCCCCTCCGCGCGGTTCTTTTCCTGTCCCACTGCCCTGTCTGCATACTATCACGACGAATCCCGAAACCCCTTCAAAATAGCCTGTTGACGCATCCAGAATCGGTGCTTAGGGTTCCGGCATCAAGTCGGCCAGTCCGACGGGGAGAGATAACAACAAGACGGGAAAGGGCCTTTTGATGGGCCCTTTTCTTATTTTAGACAGACAATCCGCTCTTGGATCGGCGCCACGCCGCCGGGCGTCTTTCGATCCCCCCTGCACCTTCTCTCCAACCCGTGCTAAACGGCGCAAAATGATATTCTGAGGAGAGTTGGCCGTGACTTTTACCCCTTCCCGTTTCAATCCAGCGTTGGCGTCCGCCTTGGTGCTTTCCATGGTACTGGCCGTCCCGAGCTGGGCACAGGATACCGCCACGGAGGAGCCTGCCGCCGATACCGAACAGGCACCTGCGGCACAGGCCCCAGTTGCCCCGACGCCGGGCGGCGACCTTGCCACCGGTTCCTCTGTCGGTGAAGCACTTGGCGGTGGACCGCAGATCTACGTGCGCGAGGAGCATGGCGATTGGGAAGTACGCTGCTTGGAAGCGCCCGAGGGGCAAGAAGACCCCTGCCAGCTGTACCAGCGTCTGGCGGATCAGCAGGGCAACCCGACCGCCGACGTGAACTTCTTCGATCTGCCCGATGGTGGGGATATCGTGGCCGGTGCAACCATTCTGACACCCCTTCAGACCCTACTGACTGCGCAGGTGACGATGTCGATCGATGGCGGCCAGCCGCGCCGCTATCCCTACAGCTTCTGTGACGCCACCGGTTGCTACAGCCGCATGGGCTTCACCGCCGAAGACGTCGCCGCCTTCAAGCGCGGGGCCGCAGCGACGCTGGTCGTGGTCCCGGCACTCGCCCCCGATCAGCGGGCCGAGCTTACGATGTCGCTTTCCGGCTTTACCGCAGGTCTGGCCGCAGTCGAAGTGGCGAACCCGTAAAATACTTGAAGTTGTGTGAGCGGGCGGTCCCTTGGGCCGCCCGTTTTCGTTCAGACCGCCTTCAGCGCAAGAACTGCATTCATGCCCCCGAAGGCAAAGGCATTCGACAAGCACGCCGTCACCGTTGCGTCTCGGGCCACGTTAGGCACGATGTCCAACGAGCATTCCGGGTCCAACTCCTGCCAATTGGCGGTCGGCGCGATCACATGATCACGAAGGGCCATGATGCAGGCCAAGAGCTCGATCGCACCGGTCGCACCGATGCAGTGGCCGTGCATCGACTTGGTTGAACTTATCGCAAGTCTGTCCGCGTCCGCGCCGAAGATGTGGGCAACCGCGGCGCTTTCGATCTTGTCGTTGGCCGCCGTGCCCGTGCCATGGGCATTGATGTAGCTGATATCCCCGGTGTTCAGACCCGCCTGTTGAAGGGCCCCGGCCATCGCGCGCTCCGCCCCCTGGCGCGAGGGCATCACGATGTCCGAGGCATCCGACGTCATCGCGGCCCCCGCCACCTCGGCCAGGATCTCCGCTCCACGTGCACGGGCGTGGTCGTAATCTTCCAGTACGAAGATGCCCGCGCCCTCCCCCTGCACCATCCCCGACCGGGTGGCGCAAAACGGGCGGCACGTGTCACGCGACATCACCCGTAATCCCTCCCACGCCTTGACCCCGCCAAAGCAAAGCATCGCCTCGGCCCCACCGGTGACCATCACGTCGGCCATTCCGGATTTGACGAAATGGAACGCCTGCCCGATGGCGTGATTGCTGCTGGCGCACGCCGTGGCCACGGTAAAGGACGGCCCTTTGAGGTTGTATTCCATGCTCAGATGCGCGGCGGCCGCGTTGTTCATCAGTTTGGGCACGACGAAGGGATGCACGCGGTTCTTGCCGCCCTCGTAGACGGCCCGGTAATTCTCGTCCTGGGTATTCAACCCTCCGCCCGAAGTGCCCAGGATGACGCCTGATCGCGCCGCCAACTTCCCTTGGAACGTCAACCCGGCCTGCGCCAGCGCCTGCCCCGCAGCCAACAGGGCGAACTGCGTGTAGCGGTCGTAGAGCGCGATCTGCTGGCGGTTGAAATGTGCGCCTTCTGTGTAATTCTTCACCTGAGCGCCGATGCGGATCGTCAGGCGGTCGACATCGCGTATGTCCAGTTCCCCGATGGCAGAGCGGCCTTCGCGCATCGCGGCAAGCGTGCTTGGCACGTCGTGGCCAAGGGCGTTGATCGTGCCCGCCCCGGTGATGACGACGCGGCGGGTCACACCCGCTTCTCGGCCACCAGACGCTCCACCGCCCCGACAATCGCCCCGACCGAGGAATAATCGAAATCGGACGCATCGGGCGCGTTCGCGTTGAAGGGCACCTGGATATCGAATGCCTCCTCGATCGCAAAAATCGCCTCGACCAGTCCCATGGAATCGATGCCCAGATCAGCGGGCACCGATGTGTCGGACACGTCCGTGACGTCGATCATCGCCTGCTCGGCCACGATCTCATGGACACGGGTTCGAATGTCAGTCGTCATGGCGCGACCCCTGAACCTTGATCGTAACGATCTTGCGAAGCTCGGCCAGCTGCTCCAACGCGCGCGGCAGACGGCGCAGCGCCTTATACATCGCCATGTTGGTTTCCATCTTCACCGCCGGGCTGCCCAAGATTACCTCGCCGTCGCGCACGCGGGTGAAAATCTTGGTCGCCCCGCCCGCGACCACATCGTTCCCGATGGAGATATTGTCGTTCACGCCACACTGCCCACCCAGCACGACCCGGTCGCCCACCCTGGATCCTCCGGCCATCCCGACCTGACCGCAGATCAGGCAATCTTCGCCGATGCGATTGTTGTGGCCAATGTGCACGAGGTTGTCGATCTTCGTGCCCCGTCCGACGCGGGTGTCTGCGATCGTGCCCTTGTCGATGGTCGTATTCGCGCCAACCTCCACGTCGTCGCCGATGGTCACCGATCCCAGCGAATGGATGCGCGTCCAGCTTTGGGCGCGAATGTCGCCCTGATCGCCAAGCGTTTTCCGCGCGCGTTCAACGCCGGATTCCTCGGGCGTGACAAAGCTGAAGCCGTCGCCGCCAATCACCGCGCCGGGCTGCGCGATGAACCGGTCTCCGATAGTGACGTAGCTGCCGATCCTAACGCCCTGCATCAACAGGGCGTCCCCCCCCAAGGTGGCATGTTCCGCCATGGTCACATGTGCCGCGATCCGCGCCCCGCGCCCTATCCGAACGCCTGCGCCGATTACGCTATAGGGACCGATGCTGACACCATCGGCAATCTCGGCACCGTCCCCGATAATCACGGTGGGATGAACACCAATGTTCATCTGCGGTCCCGCATCCAGCGCGGCCGATATTCCGGCCATCGCGAGCCGCGCGCGGGGAACTAGCACTGCGCCCGAAAGGCCGAACGATTCCCAGTCGGCCCCGTCCCAAAGGATCGCCACGCGGGCTTTCCCCGATTTGAGCGCATCAGCGTAGCTGGGCGACATCGCCAGTGCCAGATCATCCGGCCCGGCGCTGTCCGGTTCGGACGCGCGCGCGAAAGTAGCAGTGCCATCCCCGACAACAGGGCGACCCAGTGCTTCGGCAATCTGGTTGAGCGTGAACATCGCGGCACCTCCGGGGGCGATGCGCCCCCGAGGGCGATTTAACTGCGCGACGCGTCCAGTTCCACCCCGGCATCCTGCAATGCGCGCAAGACTTTTATATCGCGACCATAAGGGTCGCCGCGATAATTAGCGCGGCCCGTCGGCGTAACCCAGGCCGACCAGTACACAAGATGTACGCCGATTGGGTCTTGCAGGTTCACGCGAGTTTCGCGGCCCGACCGCAACTTGGTAGCGAAATCGGACTCCGGTGTTGCGGTCTGCGGGGCCAGGAGATGATAGGCCAGCTCCAGCGGTTTACCGACGCGTACACAACCGTGGCTGAAGGTCCGCTGGTCGCGACTGAACAGGTTTCGGCTTGGCGTGTCATGAAGATAAATGTTCCACTGGTTCGGGAACATGAACTTTACCCGGCCTAGGGCATTGCGCGGCCCTGGCGGCTGTTTCAGGCTGAACGGAAAGTTGCGCGCCGTATAGTTCGAGAAGTTGATATTCGATCGGTTCACACGACCGCTACGCGAATATATTTCCAGGTGCTGCGCCCCGCCGCGCCGCAAGGCGGGCAAGTATTCGTTCACTGTGATCGACCGGGGCACATGCCAATAGGGGTTGATGACCATGTGCGTCATCGTGTGGCTGAACTCGGGCGTGCGACGGTCGGGCGTGTCGGCACCGACCACCACGACCGTATCAAAAGTCACCTTGCCGTCATCGTAGACGTAGGCATGCTGCTCAGCCAGGTTCACCAGGATATGCCTAGGCTCCAACGGCTTGTTCATCCAGCGTTGACGCTCCAACCCGACCAGGATCTGACCCTTCCGATCCTCGAGCGAGACATTGATGGCGGCAAGCGTTGCTTCGCCGGCCTCCCCGTCCGGGGTCAATCCATGATCAATCTGGAATGCGCGCACGGCGGCTTCCATTCCTGCGTCGTAGGCGGAAACCGCGGAGCGGCGCAGATACCCCATGCGAACCAGCCGGTTGCGCAGGTCTACAACCGCACGACCGTCAGAACCGCGGGCCACCAATTCACCTGAAACGGTCGCACCCCAGCCGCCAGTCAGCTCCATTTCCTCCAGGCGCAGCTTCTCGCGCAGAAGCCGGGTATAGTTTGGTGACGCCGGCCATAGCCCCTGCACGAAGGCATAAGGATCGCCTTCCACGAAACGCGTCATCTGCACCAGCCAGTCACGCTTCGGCACGTTCAGCACAATCGTAGGGTCGACCTGTCTGGGGTCGACAACGCCGGAACTGACGTCTTGCGCATAGCGCAGGAATCGCTCGGTCATTGCCACTTCCAGCGCACCGCGCGCGGCCGGGTCCGTCGCGGCGGCGAATTCAGCGCGGATGGTGGCGGCATCGTAACGGCCAGCGGGAAGGCCATGATCTTCGGCTTGATCCAGGGCCCAGAGGAAGGCCGCGCGACGGTCCCCCGCCCCCTCGCCCATCCAAACCGGCGCAAAATCGCGCCCACGGTAGAACGCTGCAATCGTTTCGTCAGCAGAGGCAGCTTGGGCCACGGCCTGTTGCATCGGCGTCACCAAAGGGGCCGCAGCAGACGGACCGCTGACCGCAAGCAGCCCGGCAAGCGCAAGAGAAGTGACGCGCAGGAACATCGAAAACCTCAAAAATCAGAGCTCGAATATTAGGTTACCCGAGGGAAAAATGATGTCCATTCACCTTTTTCAAAGAAAGTCTTTTTAGGCACAGGTGCAACAGACCAGAAAAGGTTTCATCACGAATCCCAGATGCGCGAGATTTTGCTCACCTACACCAATGGAGGTATCCCAGCTTCGAGAATCACCCCGTCTGTGTCACTGAGTGCCTGTCGCTTGGGGTAGGGCAAACGAGACCGCGAAGATGGTCAAAACCAAATTGGGGCAAAACGTGAGCGAAAAAATATCCGCAAGCGCGCCGATGTCTATGACACGGCGGGGACTTCTAGGCGCTTTCGCTGCAACCGCAGTGGCCGCCGCACCAACCTATTCCAAAGCAGCCGGGTTCTTGCGTGGGGGTGGCGACATCCGCACAGTCAAGATGCACAACGCACGTACCGGCGAGAGCATGGAAACGGTCTATTGGATTGAGGGGGACTACCTTCGTGACGCTTTGGCCGAGATCAACTTCTTCTTCCGCGACTGGCGTCGGAACGAAGTGAAATCGATAGATAACCGCACCGTGGACATCATTGCCGCGACGCATCGCCTTGTCGACGCACGAGAGCCTTTCCTCCTGCTGTCGGGTTATAGGTCGCCGGCGACGAACGCGATGCTGCGCCGACGCTCCAGCGGTGTTGCCAAGTATTCGCTTCACTTGGAAGGACGAGCCGCCGATTTGCGCCTGTCCTCCCGGTCGGTGAGTCAGGTATCACGGGCCGCGGCCAGCTGCGGCGCTGGTGGTGTCGGGCGTTACTCCGGTTCGAACTTCACCCATGTCGACTGTGGTGACGTCCGGTCCTGGGGACGCTGAACTTCTGACAGGTTCTGCCTTGCCAAAACCGCCCTGTTGTCCCGGGGCGGCTTTTTCTGTACGAAATCATGCCGCTGCGGACGTCTTTCGGGGAAAAACGAAGCACCTATCTCGTCGGATCGACAACCATAGGATCGTGCCGGGCTTAGGCAGAAAAACCGCCGGAACGGTCGCCGTGACTCGGCTTGTTCCGTCGTCCATCAAGAACTCCACCAAACTCTCTTTGCCCATGAACCGCGCGCGCAGGACCGTGCCGCGCGCAGGAGTCCCCTCGGCCGCTGTCGGGTGCGGACCTTGGCCGTTGCGATCAAAGTCGATGCGGACGTGTTGGGGCCGGAATACGATGTCAACTTCCGCCCCTTCGGAAAGGCCCGGTGCCAGGAATTGACCGAAGGGTGTTTCGGTCAGTGCACCGTGGACTTCCCCATTTAAAATATTGATATCACTGAAAAACCCGGCTGCCGCACAGTCAGCGGGCGCATTATAGATGTTATAGGGGGCAGCCTGCTGAACGATTCGTCCGTCGCGCATCAATGCGATTTCGTCGGCCATCCGCATGGCCTCGTCCGGCTCATGGGTGACAAGCAGAACGGCGGTCCCCTCCTGCTTGAGTACGCTGAGAGTCGCATCGCGAATCTCGTCTCGGAGACGGTTATCGAGGCCCGAAAACGGCTCGTCCATCAGCATGATCTTGGGTCTTGGAGCCAACGCGCGGGCCAAGGCCACACGCTGCTGTTCGCCGCCTGACAGTTCATGTGGATGTTTTTCGCCGTAGCCTGCCAGATCGACTCGGTTCAAGAGGTCCTGCACCCGCACCGTCGACGTGGCATCCTTAGGCAAGCCGAACGCGATGTTCTGGGCAACCGTAAGATGCGGAAACAAAGCGAAGTCCTGGAACATTAGGCCCACGCCGCGCCTTTCGGCAGGCACGTGGCGCGTGTCGTCCGACACAATCTGGCCGTTGAGCCTGACAACCCCGGCGTCCTGTCGATCGACACCAGCGATGATGCGCAGCGTCGTCGACTTGCCGCATCCCGACGGCCCGAGCAGGCATGTCACCTGGCCCGCCGGCACGGACAACGAAATGTTGTCGACCACGTTTCGTCCGCCAAGATGCCGGACAAGTCCCTCGACGTGCAGAAGCGGTGCCATCAAACCCCTAGCGTTTTAGTCGGGCTTTCCTAGCAGCGCCGCGCAAGACGGTAAAGCGGATCAGAGCACCTCGCCCGTGCGCCGCTCCTGCCGCGCATAAAGATAAATCAGAAGGCTAAGGCCAGTCACCAAGGCCATGACCACCCAGGTCATCGTGGCGCTGCTGGTCAGAGCAAGAAGCGACGGCGAGGCGAAAACCACCGCCCATATCTCCAACACGAGCAACGCGCCGAAAGCGAAAAACAGCATCCAGACTGCCGGACGCAGATGAGCCAACAGGCAAAGGGCTCCGACCAGCGCCAGAGTAGCATGCGCACCCCAGACCCCGTGAACCCAGTTCGGCAGGCTGGCCAGCCATTCGATCTGCTCGGCCGGGTACTTATCGAGCCATCCCAGCTGCAACCCGTAGGAGACCATGACGTATTCGGCCATCCCGACCACACCGTAACCCAGCGCAATCAAACCCATGATGTAGAAGTGCAGACGCCGCATTATGTTCTCCGCGCGAATTTTCCTGACCCCGCAGTTAACACGAAAACCAGCCGCCTCAAACGCTAACGGGGCAGCCGCCATCTACTGCCCCGCTACGCCAAATCGTCCCGCACCAGAAAGGGCGGGCAAAACCCCAGTTACGTGTTACCGCACGAGAAATTCAGCTTCCCGACGCTTCAGCATCCGGCGTGCGGCCGGATACCCCTCGCGCCCTTCATGTTCGCGCAATTCGGGGAAGATCGCGAAGATCTCCTCTCGCTGGGCTTTTCCCAGCCCCTTGAGCGAGTGATCGCCCGGCTGAAAGCTTTCGGTCCAGGCACCGTCCGAGAGAATGACCTCGTGGTTGTCGAACATCACGTGGTGGTAGGTGATATCAGTCGCACCCATCCGCTCGACGCCCGGTCGGCCGACCAGATGCTTTGCCGCGACCAGCACCTCACGCTCGTCAAAGTAGAGCATGGTTTCGTCGTTGGCGATCAGGACGCGGTGCTGCGGCGACACGACCATATCACGCTCGGGCAGGCCGTGACCCAAGGCTCCTTTACCGATCATCACGGCGCGCAATGCCCCGTTCTGCGACAGCTCAGCTGCGGTCATATCCCGCTTGCCGACCCAGCGGATCAACTGGATTCCGTTGTCTCGGGTGATAACCCGGTCGCCGACCTGCAACGCCTCCACCGCGACCTCGCCCTTCGGTGTAGCGATCAGCGTGCCCGGCGTGAAGCACGGGATAACGGCCTCAATATCCTCGAATTGCGCCGTGGTGCCATCGCGGAAGTTGACGACGCCATTCTCAACATTCTCAGGGTCGTAATCGATGAAAGCAACGTCCGATCCGGTCAGGTCAAGCGTATCGAAATCATCGCCACCCGAGCCACCGTCAATCATGTCACCAGTCGTGGCACCAAGGATCAGATCGCGGTCATCGCCACCGTCGATCGTGTCGGCCCCGTCGCCACCGTCGATCGTATCGTTGCCGTCAGAGCCGGTCACGGTGTCGTTACCATCGCCGCCCGAAACCCGATCTTCGCCCTTGCCGCCGCGCACCTCGTCGTCACCCGCGCCGCCGTCCAGGGTGTCATTGCCGCCGGAGCCAAACACTTCGTCGTTGCCGTCGCTGCCGAACAATAGGTCGTCGTTGGCACTGCCCGAGACCGAGTCGTCACCCGCGCCACCATCGAGGGTATCATCACCCCCGTTGCCGCGGATTGTGTCGTTGCCGTCACCGCCAGTGATCGAGTCGTTGCCGGTGCCGCCCTCAATCTGGTCCTCACCAGCCCCGCCGTGCAGCGTGTCGCCTCCGGAACCGCCATCGATGGTATCGTTGCCGTCGCCGCCTTCGATCAGGTCGTTACCTGTGCCGCCGTCGATCAGGTCGTTGCCGATACCACCGTCAATCGTGTCATCACCGGCCCCGCCGAAGATCGTATCATCCCCTTTGTCGCCGAAGATCAAATCCGCGCCGTTGGCGCCGTCGATCAGGTCATTGAACGTTTCACTCCCGCTTCCGTTCGATGCGGCAGGGTCATAGGTCGAGAAGAAATCGCCGTAGCTGAGCTCTGCATCGTTTCCAGGCCCCGTGTTGTTGGTCGGGCCCGGGTCGGGCAATTCGCCATTGGCGTTGCCGTCGACAGCGAAATACTTTGTCGGCTGGGTGCCACCCTTGATTGAGACCCCAAGAACGGTTGCGTCGGACGGCACGGAGCCGCCGTCGGCCGCAAACGCGGCCAATTGACCGTAGAAGTCGTCCAGATCGTTCGAGATGAATGTGCCGGAACCATCGTCCGGGAAGTCGTCCACCTTGACCTGAACGTCGAACACACCGTCGCCGTCCGTGTCGAAATAAAACACCACGTTCGAGATGTCCTGCGCCCACTCCTCGAAATACGTACTCGCGCCTGTGGGGCAATTGCCGAACTCGTCGTCGCCGCGGATCGTATCATCACCATCGCCGCCCAGGATCGTGTCATCACCGAAGCCGCCAATCAGAAGATCATCCGCGCCGTCATCTTCCATAACGGTCGTATCGCCATCTTTGATCGAAACGGAATCAAAACCGACAATCAGGTCATCACCATCCCCACCCCTGATGGTGTCTGCGCCGTCGCCACCTTCGATCCGATCGTTGCCCACACCGCCGTCGATTTCATCGTCGCCGTCGCCACCCTCCAGCACATCGTTTCCGGCACCACCGTCGAGGACGTCATCGCCGCTCTCCCCGCGCACGATATCGTCGGCCGCGCCGGCGTAGACGGTATCATTGCCAGCCCCTGCCAGAACCAGATCTTCGTCACCCGTCGTGCCTTCGACACCCAGTGCATCGTTGTTGTCGATCCGATCACCCTGCGCATCCACGTAGACCAAGTTGATAAGATCGTCCCCACCGGTGCCGTTGACGACGCCATCGAGCGCGGGGCCCTTCGTGAACGACAGGTTGTCAACCGCACCGGAGCCGCAAAGCTCGATCGTCATGTAAGCTGCGTCATCGACGCTGATATCGGCAACGTACTGACCATTGTTCGATGTGTAGATGTCTACTTCCTTAAGCAGATTGCTGTGTTCGTCATAGACCTTGATCGACGCGCCTTCCTCCACATCCAGAAGGGTCAGCGAGTGCACCGTGACATCGCCATCAAAGTCGAACTTGAAAATTCCGCCGCTGGCATTGTCGTCGGGATCATGGCTGTCACGATCCTCCGACAGGATGAGAACCTTGCCCAGGTTGCTCGTCGCCAGGTCCCAGTCACCGCCGGTCGGACACGCCGAATCAAAGATCATCGGGGGGTTCTGGGAATCGATGGACCCGTCGTGATTGATGCTGCTGATCGTCACGCCGTCGACCGAATACTGCCCGTCGATGATCGTGCCGGCCCCCTGATCGTTAAAGTCAATCAGGGTCTTATCTGCGGGCGTAGTGGGAAAGGTCATGGCAGTGACTCCTGAAACAGCACCGAGGCGCGCTTGGCGCGGCAATCCGGCAGAGATCATTAAATGAAGGGACCAAGGCAGTCTTGGTGACTGCACTGTAATGGTGCTGATGGGTCGGCAACGTCAGCAAGACGGCAACTCCGCTCGGTCCGGTTAAAATGGCCCGATCGATTGGCGATGTTTGCCGAATGGCTTAAGGGCAATCACATCTGCAGACACTGGCGGATGGCGCGCCTGTATCAGTGAGGGGATTCCAGCAGAGAACCATCGTACGTCCTAATCGGACCGTACCCGCACAAAACAAGCCACATCCATCCGGATGCTCACAAATGCGGTCGCCAAAATGGCCAGCGCACACCGCCCAAAATCAGGCGTACGCAAGTTTTAGCCGATCAACCGACCTCGTGGAAGTGAAATGAGGCGAAAAGTGTCCCGCGTTGGGCGCATGCGGCCAAATTAAGGCGCGCTTGGGCCGAGCGCGCACAATTGTCACGGCAATCTGTTTCTAGGTGTTCAACAATAGAAGTGTTTTACTCAACAGGACCTGCGCCACCTTCGACGAAAGAATCTTCAAGCATCTGTTTCCAATCATCTTATGCAGGGCAATTCCCGTCAGGCTCATCCCGTCCACTATCGGTCGTTGCAAAAACGGAAACGAAATAAGGCGGCGGTGAGGCGGCTTGAAAATGCTCTGTTTCCGAATGTGCTACACCCGTGTTTTTCGGCCGTTCGCACTTTCGAAACAATTTTCGGCTTTCCCAGCGAATCGTATTCCGGCATCCGGGCCCCCGAATGGGGTGTATCGCTTAATAAACCTACTATTCAGGTGGTACCCGTGGCCGGACTCGAACCGGCAAGCCTTGCGGCGGCGGATTTTGAATCCGCTGCGTCTACCAATTCCGCCACACGGGCCCGTCTCGCGAGGTAGTGCGGGCTGCGTATCTTCCCGCCCCGCCCCCGTCAATCCGGAAGACGGCCGATCCCTGCTAGAGTTGACGGGCTGAAAACGTATCACAGGACTGGATGTCCCCGCTCTGGTAGCCGCGCTCAAACCATCGCGCTCTTTGCTCAGATGTGCCGTGGGTGAAGGTATGCGGCATCGGCACGCGACCCTGGATGCGCTGCAACCGGTCGTCGCCAATTTGTCGCGCGGCATTTACCGCTTCGCGCAGGTCGCCCCGCTCCAGACTTCCGAAACTTTCCTGGGCCATTCGCGCCCATATCCCCGACAGACAGTCGGCCTGAAGTTCGATCCGCACGGATATCGCGTTCGACTGCTCCGGGGACGATTGCGCCCGGACCTGGTTCGCTTGCCCCAGAATACCCAACTCGTTCTGAACGTGGTGCGCGACCTCGTGGGCAACCACGTAGGCGGCTGCAAAGTCGCCCTGCGCGCCCAACCGTTGCTCCAGCGTGGTGAAGAAAGCGGTGTCGAGGTAGGCCTTGCGATCCGCGGGACAGTAGAACGGGCCGGTCGCGCCCGACGCCCCGCCGCAAGGGCTGGATGTCACGCCGGAGAAAAGCACCAGCATCGGTGCGCGATATGCTTCGCCCACCTGCCTGCGGAACACGTCCGCCCAGACCTCTTCGGTGTCGGCCAGAACGACGGACACGAACTCCGCCTCTCGCTGCTCTTGCGCAGTGACGGGGCGCGACACCTGCGAACCGCCCGCGTTACCGCCCGAAAGCAACGGCGATACGTCAATCCCGAACACCCAGCCGACGACCACGACCAAAAGCAGCCCACCGATGCCAAGGCTGCCGACGCCGGCCACGGCGCGGCCAGCGCTTCGCCCGCGCCGATCCTCGATGTTGCGGCTTCCCCGTCGCCCTTGCCAACGCATATGCGCCTCCCCCGGTGAGACAAACCAATCTCTTGACCCTGCGACGGTTCCGTGGGACCGGCAAGTCATGATCCGAAGCCTCTATAACTGGACGCTTTCCTGGGCCGCGCATCCCCGCGCGCTCTGGGTTTTGGCCATCGTGAGCTTCGTCGAAAGCTCGATCTTCCCGATCCCGCCCGATATTCTGCTGATCCCGATGGTTCTGGCCGCACCCTCACGCGCTTGGCTGACCGCGCTTGTGTGCACAGCGGCGAGCGTTGCGGGCGGTATGGCTGGCTATGCCATAGGATTCTTCGCGTTCGAGACGCTGGGTGAGCCGGTCCTCACTGCGCTGGGCAAAGCCGACAGCTTCGAAGCGTTCCGAGCGCGCTACAACGAATGGGGGTCTTGGGCCGTGTTGATAGCAGGCGTGACACCCTTTCCGTACAAGGTCATCACCATCCTGTCGGGGGGGACGCAGCTTTCCCTGCCCGTCTTTATTGTATCAAGCGTTGTTGCACGCGGCCTGCGGTTCTTTATCGTCGCGGGGCTGCTGTGGAAATTCGGCCCCCCTATCCGCGGCTTCATCGAACGGCACCTGGGCCTTGTTTTCTCCGCCTTTTTCGTTGTCCTGATCGGGGCTTTCGTATTGCTGAGGTTTATATGAAGCGTCTTGTCGCCCGGCCCCTGTCCAGCATCGCGACAGTTGGCCACATCGGCCTTCTAGGCGGGGCGTTCCTGTTCCAATTGGCTGGTTATGCGCCCTGTGCGATGTGCATCTGGCAACGCTGGCCCCATGCGGCGGCGATCGTGCTGGGCATTCTGGCGGTGTCGGGAGTGATGCCGCGGACGATGGCGGCACTGGCGGGCTTGGCCGCACTCACGACCAGCGGAATCGGCTTTTTCCATGCCGGCGTGGAACAAGGTTGGTGGCCCGGTCCCAGCAGCTGCACCGGCGGGGGCGACGGCCTCTCGTCCCTCTCGGCAACCGACCTCCTTTCGACTGAAATCACCGACACGATCGTCATGTGCGACGATATCGTCTGGCAGCTGGGCCTGACGATGGCCGGATGGAACGGTGTGCTGTCGCTTGGCCTGGCAATGATCTGGTTCGTTGCAGCGCGGCGCACCTGATACGCCGCCCTAGTGCAGCGGGAATTCACCGGTGACGTTACGCCATTCGCCCGGCGCGATCATCTTACGGTGGGTGAAGCGCACCGAATGAAGCGCCCCCTCGATTTCCTTGCTCCAGTATTCGATGAATTTGAACAGGCGTGGATGATCCGGAGCGATGTCGTACTCCTGCCAGATGAACGTGTTGAGGACATGGGGATGGTCCGGCATATGATAGAACATTTCGGCCAGGGTCAGGCCGTAGCCCTTCATCATCAATTCTGTTTCGGTGCTCATTGATGGCTCCTTTGATGCCCCCCGAATTCAGCTTGGCCGAGAATTATAAAACGTCAATCTAAACAGCCTGTTGGCACTCCGTGGATATGGCTGCAAGGCAACCCGGCAACACCTTGTAGGTCGGCTGCCGTCGAACATCGTTGAGCCCATATGCGGGGGATGCTAAGGGTACCGGCAACCAGATATAGTTTCGACCTGAGGCGCAGAATCGAATGAACGACGAGCCGCAAAACCCTGAAAACGAAGACGAAACCCCCAAGCGCCAAGTGATGGCGCATGCGGGGCCTCAGGTATCGATCATCGACGAGATGCGAACGTCCTTTCTGGATTACGCGATGTCGGTAATCATTTCCCGCGCGATCCCTGACCTGCGCGACGGGTTGAAGCCGGTCCACCGCCGCATCCTCTATGCGATGCACGAAACCAGTAATACGCATGACAAATCTTATCGCAAATCGGCGCGCCCTGTCGGTGATGTGATGGGCAAGTACCACCCGCACGGCGACTCCGCGATCTATGAGGCGCTGGTGCGGATGGCGCAGAATTTCTCGATGTCGCTGCCGTTGCTGGACGGTCAGGGCAACTTCGGCTCGATGGACGGCGATAATGCGGCCGCCATGCGCTACACCGAGGTGCGGATGGACAAGCCCGCCGCCTACCTGCTGGCCGATATCGAAAAAGACACCGTCGACATGGTGCCGAATTACGACGGCAAGGATACCGAGCCGTCGGTTCTGCCGGCGCGCTTCCCCAATATGCTGGTCAACGGGGCCGGCGGCATCGCGGTCGGCATGGCGACCAATATTCCGCCTCACAACCTGGGCGAAGTGATTGACGCCTGCCTGGCGCTGATCGAGAATCCGGACCTGACGTCGGAGCAATTGATCGAGTATGTTCCCGGCCCGGATTTCCCCACGGGCGGTATCATCCTGGGCCGAACCGGCATCCGCAAAGCCTACCTTGAGGGCCGGGGCAGCGTCATCATGCGCGCCAAGACGCGGGTCGAGGAGATCCGGAAAGACCGATACGCCATCATCCTTGATGAGATTCCCTACCAGGTAAACAAGGCCACGATGATCGAAAAGATCGCCGAGGCCGCCAAGGAAAAACGGATCGAGGGCATTGCCCACGTTCAGGACGAATCTGACCGCGTCGGCGTTCGCGTCGTGGTCGAGTTAAAGCGGGATGCCACTGCCGAAGTCGTTTTGAACCAGCTGTTCCGTTTCACGCCGATGCAGACCAGTTTCGCGTGCAACATGCTTGCGCTGAACGGCGGTCGCCCCGAACAGCTTACCCTGCGGGCCTTCCTGACCGCGTTCCTGTCGTTCCGCGAAGACGTGATTGCACGGCGCACCGCCTACGAGTTGCGCAAAGCGCGCGAGCGCAGCCATATCCTCTGCGGTCTGGCCGTCGCCGTCAGCAACGTGGACGAAGTGGTACGCACGATCCGTGCCTCCGCCGATGCGGCCGAGGCCCGAAGCAAACTAATGGAACGCCGCTGGCCCGCCGAGGAAATCGCGCCTTTCATCCGCCTTATCGACGACCCCACGCACACGATGAACGACGATGGCACCTACAACCTTTCGGAAACACAGGCCCGCGCCATACTGGACCTGCGCCTGCAACGTCTGACCCAGATCGGCGTCAAGGAAGTCACCGACGAGCTGGAGGAGCTGGCAGGCAAGATCAAGGAATACCTTGAAATCCTCGGCTCTCGCGCGCGCATCCTTGAAATCATCTCGGCCGAACTTGCGGAAGTCCGCGATCTATTCGCCGTGCCGCGCCGCACCGAGATCACCGACTGGTCCGGCGACATGGACGACGAGGATCTGATCGAGCGGGAGGATATGGTCGTGACTATCACCTCCTCGGGCTACGCCAAGCGCACGCCGCTGGCCGATTTCCGCGCGCAGAAACGTGGGGGCAAGGGCACCGCAGGCATGGCGACGAAGGAAGAGGACGTTGTCACCACCCTCTTCGTGGCCAACACGCATACGCCGCTTCTGTTCTTCACGACCGACGGGATGGTTTACAAGCTCAAGACGTGGCGCTTGCCGCAGGGCGGGCGCACCGCCAAGGGCAAGGCGCTGGTAAATCTTCTTCCAATCGAGACGGGGACAGGCATCGCCGCAATCATGCCCATCGACCGGGACGAAGATCACTGGGATGAACTGCAGGTCGTGTTCTGCACCGACCATGGGACCGTGCGGCGCAACAAGCTGTCGGATTTCGCCAACGTCATGCGGAACGGCAAGATTGCGATGAAGTTCGAGGGCGAGAACGAGGGCTGGAAACTAATCAACGCCCGTATCGCGTCGAACGATGATGACGTTATGCTGGTCTCGCGGTCCGGCCGGGCGATCCGGTTCCCGGCGACAGACGTTCGGGTCTTCAACTCCCGCGCCTCGACGGGTGTTCGCGGTATCCGTCTGGGGAAGGATGATGCCGTGGTATCGATGGCCGTCATCCGTCACTTCGATGCGACGAGTGATGAACGTGCCGCCTACCTCAAGATGCGCCGCGCGATGGCCGGCCTGGCCGATGATGCGGAAATGGACACCGACGAGGAAGGAGATGCCAACGCATCCCTGCCCCAGGAGCGTTATGCCGAGATGTCCGCACACGAGGATTTGATCCTGACCATCACGGAAGGCGGCGCAGGCAAGCTGTCATCCTCGCATGACTACCCGGTTCGTGGACGCGGCGGCATGGGTGTGGGCGCACAGGACAAGGCGGCCCGTGGCGGCCCGATCGCGGCATCCTTCCCGGTGGAAATGGATGACCAGATCATGCTCGCCACCTCGACCGGCCAATCGATCCGATGCCCGGTCGACGGTATTTCCTTCCGGTCGCGCAGCGCGGGCGGGGTCAAGGTCTTCAATACGAAGGCTGGCGAAAGGGTGGTGACCGTTGCCCGTGTCGCGGACAAACAGGATGATGTTGAGGTGTCACCGGACGATGCAACCGATACAACTCCGGAGTGATGCAGATCAGTACCAATCTTGGTTTGGGTTTGCGATCCGGCGATCTGTGGGTTTTCGCTCCGGCGAAGTGGGTGCAAGGTAACACAACCCTAGGGTATTTTTTGGTTTTCAGTTTCCCGCTATTGTTGAGCATTGATTTCGCCTGATCAAGCGTTCAGGTTTCTCGGAGAAGCGCATGACGCTCGATAACTGGGACGACCTGAAATTCGTACTTGCGATGACGCGACATGGCACAATGTCGGCGGCAGCAAGGTATCTGGACACAAATGTCGCGACAGTTTCGCGGCGTCTTGACCGGTTGAGCCATGATCTTGGCGTATCCCTTTTCGAAAAACGGGGAACGGGTTTCGTCGCTACCATCGTGGCCGAACGACTGGCGCTGATTGCAGAAGACCTCGATCACACGTTGCGCGGCGAGATTTCGAGCATGATCGCTGGCGACAAAACCACCCCCATCCCGATCGAGATCGCCGCGCCACCCGCGGTGCACAAACAATTCGTCCTGCCCCGCACCGGGGAGCTTTCTGAGTATCTGCCGCAAGTCATGCTGACGTTGACCGACAAGGTTTTTTCTCAGGGGCTCGGAGAAGCCGACATTCAGGTTCGCATCGGTCGCCCCGAAGGCGGACGCCTGAAGGCGCGCAAATTCTGCGACTATTACCTGCGCGTGTATCACGGTAAGAATATCAAGATGGACGGGGATTGGATCGGCCTGACCCATCGCTATCCGGATGCCGACCTGCTGCGCGACATCTACAAGGAAGCGAAGGCTCAGCCCCGCTACCGGGTAGAGGAAATGCCAATGGCTCTCGACATGGTCTGCGAGACGGGCCTGCCGGGCCTCTTGCCCGACTTCATGGTTCAACCGCACCATAATCTCGTACTGGCCGACCTTCCGGGAAACGCGGTGAAGGGCGAACTCTGGATCACCTACCACGAGACCCGTCACAGCGATGCGACCCTGCGCGGCGTCGTTGACTGGTTCTGCAACTCCAACGGTGCCAGCCCCATGGCCATGGCCAGCGAGTAGGCAAGACAGCTTTCGCATTTTCGAGGGCCAAGGCCTTCTCGGACCTGTTTCGACTGCTGCGAGGCGCTGCGCCGAAACGCCGCCGCCCCATGGCAGATGAATGGTCAAATCCGCTTTCGCGCCGCCGCCTCTCGGCCTATTATGCGGCCATGTCAGAAAAGCTTCATATCATTGGCGGTGGAATGGCCGGGTCGGAGGCGGCGTGGCAGGCCGCTCAGGCCGGAATTCCTGTCGTCATCCACGAAATGCGCCCACGTGTCGGCACCTTCGCCCATCGCACCGGGTCGTTGGCCGAAATGGTCTGTTCGAACTCCTTCCGTTCGGATGACAGCGAACAGAACGCGGTCGGCCTGCTTCATTGGGAGATGCGGGCCGCGGGCGGCTTGATCATGGAGATGGCCGACGCGCATCGCCTGCCTGCCGGCGGAGCGCTGGCCGTCGACCGGGACCCCTTTGCAGAGGCCGTAACCGCCCGCCTGCGCGCCCATCCCCTGATCGAAGTGGTGGACGAGGAAGTCAGCGCCCTGCCCCAGAGTGGCCACTGGATCATCGCGACGGGGCCATTGACCGGTTCCGGCCTGGCACAGGCCATCGCGGATGAGGCCGGTCAGGAAAGCCTGGCCTTCTTCGACGCCATCGCGCCGATCGTGCATTTCGACAGCATCGACATGGACACCGCCTGGATGCAGTCGCGCTACGACAAAGGCGAGACCGAGGAAGAGCGCACGGCCTATATCAATTGCCCAATGACGAAGGATCAGTACGAGGCCTTTATCGATGCCATGCTGGCGGCCGAGAAGACCGAGTTCAAACCGGGCGAGACAGCCGGCTATTTCGACGGCTGCCTGCCGATCGAGGTCATGGCCGAGCGCGGGCGTGAAACGCTCCGGTTCGGACCTATGAAACCGGTGGGCCTGACCAATCCGCACAACCCGACAGAAAAGGCCTATGCCGTTGTTCAGCTTCGCCGCGACAATGCGCTTGGCACACTTTACAATATCGTCGGCTTCCAGACGAAGATGAAATACGGAGCGCAGAAAGAGGTTTTCGGCATGATACCGGGCCTTCAGGACGCGCAGTTCGCGCGGCTGGGCGGTATCCACCGCAACACCTTCATCAACTCGCCCACGTTGCTGGATGCCCAGATGCGCCTGAAGTCCAAACCACACATTCGCTTTGCCGGGCAAATCACCGGCGTCGAAGGCTACGTCGAATCTGCCGCAATGGGGCTGCTTGCCGGGCGCATGGCGGCGGCTGAAATGCGGGGGGCAAGCCTTCCCGAGGTGCCCCAAACGACGGCGATGGGCGCGCTGGTCACGCACATAACCGGCGGTGCCGAGGCCAAGACGTTCCAGCCGATGAACGTAAATTTCGGCCTGTTCCCGCCCGTTTCGGACGCAAAGGGCGGACGCAAGGGCCGGCAGGTCCGCTACAAGATGTACACCGACCGGGCCAAGGCCGATTGGCAGGATTGGCTGGGGGTTCGTCAGGCGGCCGAATGATCACCCGCTTCGCGCCGTCGCCCACCGGGCCGCTTCATCTGGGCCATGCCTGGGCGGCGCTGGTGGCGGCGGATAGGGGCGACATGTTGCTGCGGATCGAAGACATCGACCAGGGTCGCGCCCGCCCCGAATGGGAAGTCGCAATCTACGACGATCTGCACTGGCTTGGCCTGACATGGCCCGAGCCGGTGATGCGGCAGTCGGAGCGGATGGGGGCCTATGGGGCAGCTTTGGACCGGCTGTGGGAGATGGGCGTACTGTATCCCTGCACCTGCAACCGCCGTGATATCCTAGCCGCAGCCTCCGCCCCGCAGGAGGGCGCTCCGCTGATGGGGCCGGACGGAGTGGTCTATCCGGGCAATTGTCGGGGTTCGTCCCGATCCGGCCCCCGCCCGACCGACAGGGCGCTGCGCCTCGACGGCGATTACGTGCCCGATTTTCACTGGACCGAGGATGGACAGCTGCGCAGCATGACTGCCGAGGCGTTCCGCGCTGCGATCGGTGACGTCGTTGTCGCCAGGCGCGATATGGGAACGTCCTATCATCTGGCCGTTACCGTGGATGATGCTGAACAACGCATCGATCTGGTGACACGCGGCGAAGACCTGGCTGAAGCGACGCCGATCCACATCGCGTTGCAATGCCTGCTTGGTCTGCCGACGCCCGACTATCATCATCACGATCTGGTGCGCGACACAGCCGGCAAACGGCTGGCCAAACGTGACGACGCCCGGTCGCTTGCAAGCTATCGCGCGGCGGGCTGGTCGGCGAAGGCGCTGGTGGCGCACCTGCGGAAGAGCCGGGTCGCGCCCTGACAGGTTGGTCACGGCAGGCCCAGCGGGTCGCGCTAAGTCTTCCGCCCTGTCCTCAACGATCGACGCCCCCGACACAGGCGCAACCGCAGGAAACGCCGTGACACAAGCAACAGACAGACCGCACCGTTTGGATGCATGTCATAAGGCGCGCTCCGATCAAGATCGAAGGCCGGAGTGAATTACAAAGGTTGCGCGGTCTCGACCATGCGGGCAAAAAAGCTGGCCCCAAGCGGCGCGATGCTGTCGTTAAAGTCGTACTCTGGGTGGTGCAACACAGGCCCCGTGCCCGCACCCAAAAGCAGGTAAGCCCCCGGCCGCACGTTCAGCATGTAGCTGAAGTCCTCGGCTCCCATTTCCTTCGGCGCATTCGCCGTGACACGCCCCTCGCCCACGACGTCCGCCGCGACGCGGGCGGCGAAGGCCGCCTTTTCGGCATCATTCACCGTTGCCGGATAGCCGCACTCGTACCGGCAGGCCGCGGTCACGTCATAGCTTGCCGCCTGCCCTTCGACGATCTGTTTGAGCCTGCGCTCTACCATATCCTGCACCTTCGGGTCGAAGGTGCGCACTGTCCCCTCGATATAGGCACCACCGGGAATGATGTTGTCCGCCGTTCCCGTGTGAATCTGGGTGATCGACACGACCAGTTCGTCCAACGCGTAGTGGTTGCGCGACACGATGGTCTGAATCGCCTGCCCAATACCCAGTGCCGCGACCACGGGATCCTTGGTATCGTGCGGCATCGCGCCGTGCCCGCCTTTGCCGGTGATGTCGATGTGGAACGTGTCCACTGCGGCCATGATTGGACCGGGCGTGGTGAAAAACTCGCCCTCGGCGTAGTTGGGCGCGTTGTGGATGCCATACACCTGTTCCACCTCGAACCGGTCCATCACACCTTCCTGCACCATGACATCGCCGCCGCCACCGCCTTCCTCGGCCGGTTGGAAAATAAGCGCCACGCGGCCCTTGAAGTTGCGCGTCTCGGCCAGGTACTTTGCGGCACCCAGCAGCATCGTGGTGTGCCCGTCGTGACCGCAGGCGTGCATCTTTCCCTCGGTTTCCGAGCTGTGCTCGACGCCCGAAGCTTCCTTGATGGGCAACGCATCCATATCGGCGCGCAACCCGATGGTCGGGCCTTCGCCGCGCCCCGCGATGATGGCGACAATGCCGGAGGTCGCGATCCCCTCGTGCACCTCGTCGACGCCAAACTCGCGCAGTTTGCCCGCTACGAAACCCGCCGTCTTGGGCAGGTCGAACTGAAGCTCCGGATTGCGGTGCAACCAGCGGCGCCATTCACGCATTTCCGGCTCCATTGCGGCGATCGAGTTGATGACGGGCATGGGGTGTCCTTTCGGCGGGTCTCGGGGCAGACAACACTTCGGACGGAGGAATGCCAATGACCCCCAATTCAAAAGACGACATTTGCACCACCCCGGACGGCGGGTTGCCGCGATTACTGGCAATCATGGAACGGCTGCGCGACCCAGATACCGGCTGCCCATGGGACATCGAACAGGATTTCGGGTCCATCGCGCCTTACACCATTGAGGAAGCCTACGAAGTTGCCGACGCCATCGAACGGAACGCATGGGACGAATTGGAGGGCGAGCTGGGCGATTTGCTGCTGCAAGTCGTGTACCACGCACAGATGGGTCTGGAAGACGGGCGCTTCGATTTCCATTCCATAGCCGAGCGTGTGGCGCAGAAAATGGTCGACCGGCATCCGCATATTTGGGGCGACGGCAACCGGGACAAATCGGCGGAACAGCAGGTCGCGGATTGGGAGGCGGCCAAGGCCAAGGAACGGGCACAGGCAAAGGCGGGCCGCACACTCGACGGGGTTGCGCTCGGATTGCCAGCCCTGCTGCGCGCAGTGAAGTTGCAGAACCGCGCGGCACGTGTCGGGTTCGACTGGCCCGACACATCGCAGGTTCTGGACAAGGTTCAGGAGGAAGCAGCCGAGTTGGTCGAAGCGCGCGACCACCTGAGCAAGACCGAGGTCGAAGAGGAGATGGGCGACCTGCTGTTCGTTGTCGCGAATTTGGCGCGTCATCTGGGTGTCGACCCCGAGGGCGCACTGCGTGCCGCAAACGCCAAGTTCACGCGCCGGTTTGAGTCGATCGAGGACGCACTGGCCGCCGACGGGCGCACACCGGTCCAATCGGACCTGGTCGAGATGGACGCACTTTGGGACGCGGCGAAAGTGCGCGAGAAAGAAACAAAGTAAAAGAGTCGGGATTGACCCGACTAAAATACTCAGAAATATATCCGGCATGAAATCCAAACATGAGGCTTCCATGCTCCGCACTGCCGTTCTGGCCACGACCGCCCTCACTATCGCCACCCCCGCCTTCGCCGGTGAGGTGAACGTTTACTCCTATCGACAGCCCGAGCTGATCCAGCCGCTGATCGATGGGTTTCAGGATGCCACGGGCCACACCGCCAACGTCGTCTACATCGACAAGGGCATTACCGAGCGTCTGGTCGCCGAAGGCGCGCGCAGCCCTGCGGACATGATCTTCACCGTCGATATCGCCCGGCTGTCGGAAGCCAAGGATGCGGGCGTCCTGCAAACCGTGGAAAGCGATCTGCTGACCGCGAACATCCCCGATGCGATGCGCGACGACGACAACCAATGGTTCGGCGTCACGACACGCGCGCGGATCGTCTATGCCAGCAAGGACCGCGTCGCCGAGGGCGAGATCACGACCTATGAAGACCTGGCCGACCCCAAGTGGAAAGGCCGCATCTGCACCCGGTCCGGCACCCATGACTATACCATCGGCCTTGTCTCTGCCGTGATCGAGCACAACGGGCTGGAGGCCACCAAGACCTGGCTGGAGGGCGTGAAGGCAAACCTTGCCAAGGCCCCCGAAGGCAACGACCGCGCGCAGGTCAAGTCGATCTGGGCCGGCGAATGCGATATCAGCCTGGGCAACACCTACTACATGGGCGCAATGCTGGCCGACCCCGAGCAGACGGAATGGGCCAATTCAGTGCGGATCGAATTCCCGACCTTTGCAGACGGAGCGGGCACGCACGTGAACGTATCGGGCGTCGCCATGGTCAAGGGCGCGTCGAACGAGGCCGAGGCGCTTGCGTTCATGGAGTACCTGTCCTCGCCCGAGGCGCAGACAATTTATGCCAACGTTGTAAACGAATACCCTGTCGCCCCCGGCTCGAAGCCCTCGGACCTGGTCGCGAGCTGGGGTGAGTTGACCCCCGATGCCACCGACCTGACCGCCATCGCCTCGCACCGCGCGGAAGCGCTGAAGTTGGTTGAACAGGTGGATTTTGATAGCGGAAGCTAGAGCCTGAAATCGGCTCTCACGGCGGCCTCTTGCGCCCCACGTGACGATATATCCTAAGGATTCGCGCCCCGCTCTGGACAAATCCGGGCGGGGCGCTCTTCTTGCGCCCATGACACAGAAAATCATCATCGACACCGATCCGGGGCAAGACGACGCTGTCGCGATCCTGCTGGCCCTGGCTTCACCTGAACTTGAGGTGCTGGGCCTGACCGCGGTCGCCGGCAATGTGCCGCTGGAGTTTACCGCCAAGAACGCGCGCATCGTCTGCGAGTTGGCTAAACGCCCCGATGTACCCGTGTTCGCCGGATGCGACCGCCCAATGGCGCGGGACCTTGTGACGGCTGAACATGTGCACGGCAAGACCGGTCTTGATGGTCCGCAAATGGCCGACCCGACAATGCCATTGCAAGACAAGCACGCCGTCGACTTCATCATCGAAACCCTGCGCAATGAGGCCCCCGGCACTGTAACGCTCTGCCCACTCGGGCCACTGACCAACATTGCCACCGCGTTTCAGCGCGCGCCTGACATCGTGGAGCGCGTAGCCCGCATCGTCCTGATGGGCGGGGCCTATTTCGAGGTGGGCAACATCACCCCCGCCGCCGAATTCAACATCTACGTCGACCCCGAGGCCGCCAAGGTGGTCTTCGGCGCGGGGGCCCCGATCACGGTCCTGCCGCTGGACGTGACGCACAAGGCGCTGACCACCGCGCCTCGCGTGCAGGCCTTTCGCGACTTGGGCACCCAAGTGGGCCTCATGGTTGCCGCCTGGACCAATTTTTTCGAGCGGTTCGACAAGGAAAAGTACGGCAGCGCCGGTGCCCCCCTGCACGACCCGTGCGTCATCGCCTGGCTGCTGCGGCCCGACCTGTTCACGGGGCGCGAGGTCAACGTAGAGATCGAGGTCGAAAGCCCACTGACCCGCGGCATGACGGTCGCCGACTGGTGGCGGGTGACGGACCGCCCGGCCAACGCGCTCTTCATCGGGGACATGGACGCCGAGGGATTCTTTGACTTGCTGACCGAGCGCTTGCAGCGTCTGTCCTGACGCTGCATTCCTGAACCAAGAGGAAGCCGCCATGTTCACCTTCGACAACAGCTACGCGCGCCTGCCCGAGCGGTTCTACACTAGGATGGAACCGTCGCCCGTACGCGCGCCCGGCTGGGTCGCGCTGAACGAAGGCTTGGCGCGCGAACTGGGCTTGGATCCCGTCGAACTCCGCAACTCGCTGGACGTGTTCGCCGGGAATGCCGTGCCAAAAGGCGCGGCTCCGCTGGCGCAGCTTTATGCGGGGCACCAGTTTGGCGGCTGGTCCCCGCAACTGGGTGACGGTCGTGCAATCCTGCTGGGAGAGCACGTGTCGGGCGATCGCAGGGTGGACGTGCAACTCAAGGGCTCGGGGCCGACTCCCTACAGCCGGATGGGCGACGGCCGGTCGGCACTGGGCCCGGTGATCCGCGAATATGTCGTCTCCGAAGCTATGCATGCGTTGGGCGTGCCCACCACGCGGGCGCTGGCCGCAGTGACGACGGGCGAAACCGTCTTGCGACAGGAAGGTCCCATGCCAGGCGGAATCCTGACCCGCATCGCATCCAGCCACATTCGAGTCGGCACGTTTCAGGTCTATGCATCGCGCGATGACACCGACGCATTGCAGGCCTTGCTGGACCACGCGATTGCGCGCCACGCCCCGGAGGCGGAGGGGCAAATGGGCCTGCTGCGGCACGTCATGGCGGCGCAGGCGCGGCTGGTGGCAACATGGATGGGCCTGGGATTCATTCATGGCGTGATGAACACTGACAACATGACGATCTCCGGCGAAACCATCGACTTCGGTCCCTGCGCCTTCATGGAGTCCTATCACCCCGACACGGTTTTCAGCTCGATCGACACCGGCGGGCGCTACGCCTGGAAGAACCAGCCCGATATCGCCATCTGGAACCTTGCCCAACTGGCGACGGCGCTGCTGCCCCTCATGGGGGAGCGCGCCGCCGCCGTTGATGAAGCGACCGAGGTTCTGGACGGGTTCCGCGACCTCTATGCCGCCGAGTGGACGCGCGTCATGGCGGCCAAGATCGGCATGGACGACATGGCCCTCGCCATGGAACTTCTTGATATCATGGCCGAGGGCCAGGCGGACTTCACCAATACCTTCCGCGCCCTCACGGATGCGCCCGACACCGCCCGTGACCAGGTACTCAACCGGGAACGGTTCGACGATTGGCTGGCGCGCTGGCGGGAAAAGGGCCCCGATCAGGCTGCCATGGCTCGTGCCAATCCAGTCGTCATCCCGCGCAATCACCGTGTGGAGGAGGCCATCGCGGCGGCCTACACAGGCGATTATGCGCCGTTTCATGCGCTGAACGCCGCATTGGCCGACCCCTGGCGCGCGAGCGACGCGAACGCATCCTACCGCGTCCCCGCCGCGGCACACGAACGGGTCATGCGCACCTTCTGCGGGACTTGAGATTGCCCCGCCCCCGTGGCGGGGTTAGGGACAGGAATGACGAAAACGATCCTGAACCGCTGCGAAGCCCACGGGCTGCGCGTGACCGGCCAGCGCCGCACCATCGCGCAGGTGCTCGATGAATCCGCCGACCATCCCGACGTCGAGACGATTCACGCCCGTGCCAGCGCGATCGATTCCAACATCTCGGTCGCGACCGTGTACCGGACGGTCAAGCTGTTCGAAGAATCAGGCCTGCTGGAACGCCGTGAGTTCGGCGACGGGCGCGCGCGCTATGAAGACGCGGAGCGTGAACATCACGATCACCTCATCGACGTGCAGACCGGTGAGGTGATTGAATTCGTCGACCCCGAGATCGAGGCCCTGCAGGAAAAGATCGCCCAACGTCTGGGCTATGACCTCAAGGGGCATCGGCTGGAGTTGTTCGGGACGCGCCGAAAGTGACAGGAACTGCCGCGCTCAACCGCTTGTTAACGGATCATAGGGTAGTCTGCCGGGACTTAGTCTCGGAGGTCCGACATGCAGTACCGATCCCGCCGAATTCCATCAGATTCGGATATTACCCTCATCATCAGCGGTCTGAAGCTGACCGTTCGCTTGCTCGACGTGTCCGAGACCGGACTGAAGGTTGCGTTGGCGCAAGCCTTTCCGAGCGGTACCGCGGTGACGGTTCAAGCAGCCCGTTTCGATCTGTCAGGAATTGTGCGCTGGAGTACCGAAAAGGAGACCGGTATATTGCTGTCGGGGCCATTAAAAAGCGACCAGCAAGCGGAACTCGCCGGGATGAGCTGGGCCGCCTGATTCCTCCCGACGCGACAGTACACCACCCATGACCGACACGATGCGGGGCGCGGCCATGATGGTCGGTGCCATGGCCTGCTTCGCGGTGGAAGACGCCCTGATCAAGGGACTGTCCGCAACATTCTCATCAGCGCAGATCATCTGGATGCTTGGTCTGGGCGGTGCGATGGCGTTTGCAATATGGCTACAGGCGACCGGCAAGCGCGCGTGGTCTCCGCTCTATCTGCATCGCCGGGTTCTGCTGCGGTCGGGATTCGAGGTATTCGGTACGCTCTTTTTCGTATCATCGCTGGCATTGATCCCCCTCGCCCTCGCGTCCGCCGTAATCCAGGCGACACCACTGGTCGTTGCCATGGGGGCCGCACTGTTTCTCGGGGCCACGGTGGGCTGGCGGCGGTGGTTGGCGATCACTGTCGGCTTTACTGGCGTTCTTGTAATCATCCGCCCTGGAGCCGCATCCTTCGAGCCGGCGACCCTGTTGGCGCTGACTGGAATGCTCGGGTTGGCGGCGCGTGACCTTGCAACCCGAACGATGCCGCGCGAGATTTCTGGGGCTCGCCTGTCGCTCCACGCTTTCGGGGCGCTGGTCCCCACAGGCCTTGGACTGCAAATTCTGCTCGGGCTGGAATTCCTGCGGCCTGATCTGGCTCAGCTTGGCATCCTGGCACTGTGCGTGGGGATCGGGATGCTAGGCTATCTTGCCATCGTGGGCGCGACGCGGCTGGGCGACATCAGCGTTGTCTCATCCTTCCGATACTCCCGCATGTTATTTGCGCTGATCGTGGGCGGGATCGCCTTTGGTGAACGGCCCGATCTCTGGACCCTTGTCGGCGTATCAATTGTTATCGCTACCGGCCTTTATACCTTGATCCGCGAGGCACGCCTGCGGAACGCTTCCCAAGCGTAATCAGACGGGTTAGACCGGCGACGATAATTCAAGCCAACCCCGCCGGAGGCCTCCATGTTCACAATCACCGACATCCACGCGCGCGAAATCCTCGACAGCCGAGGCAACCCGACGGTGGAGGTCGACGTCTTCCTCGAGGACGGAACGATGGGCCGCGCGGCGGTTCCTTCCGGTGCATCGACCGGTGCCTATGAGGCGGTGGAGAAGCGCGATGGCGACAAGTCGCGCTATAAGGGCAAGGGCGTATTGCAGGCCGTCGAGGCAGTTAACGGCGAAATTGCTGATGCCATATCTGGCTTCGATGCAACCGAGCAGGAAGCCATCGACGCGGCCATGATCGAACTGGACGGTACAGAAAACAAGGGCCGCCTGGGGGCCAACGCCATCCTCGGCGTCTCCATGGCCGTGGCCCACGCCGCTGCCGACGCCTCGGCCCTGCCCTTGTTCCGGTATGTCGGTGGCACGAGCGCACGCGTCCTGCCTGTCCCGATGATGAACATCATCAATGGGGGCGAACATGCGGATAACCCGATCGACATCCAGGAATTCATGATCATGCCCGTCTCGGCCACGTCCATCGCCGAAGCGGTGCGCATGGGCTCGGAGGTGTTCCACACCCTCAAGGGTGAGTTGTCGGCCGCCGGTCTCTCGACCGGACTGGGCGACGAGGGCGGCTTTGCGCCCGATCTGCCGTCCACCCGCGAAGCCCTGGATTTCGTGCTCAAATCGATCGAAAAGGCTGGCTACAAGCCCGGCGATGACATGATGCTGGCTTTGGATTGTGCGGCCACCGAATACTACAAGGACGGCAAGTACGTCCTCTCGGGCGAAGGAAAGACGCTGACTTCGGATGAGAACGTCCAGTATCTCAGTGATCTGGTCCGCGACTACCCGATCCTGTCGATCGAGGATGGCATGTCCGAAGATGACTGGGACGGTTGGGTCGCCCTTACCGAAGCTTTGGGCGACAAGGTGCAATTGGTCGGCGATGATCTGTTCGTCACCAACCCGATCCGCCTCGCCGACGGCATCGCAAAGAAGGCCGCGAATTCGCTGCTGGTGAAGGTCAACCAGATCGGCACGCTGTCCGAGACACTGGAAGCCGTGTCGCTGGCGCATCGCAACCGTATGACCTGCGTGATGTCGCACCGCTCCGGCGAGACAGAGGATGCGACCATTGCCGACTTGGCAGTCGCCACCAACTGCGGTCAGATCAAAACCGGTTCCCTCGCGCGTTCCGACCGGTTGGCCAAGTACAATCAGCTGATCCGCATCGAGGAGATGCTGGGCGAGACGGCTGTCTATGCCGGGCGTTCCATCCTCCGCGGGTGAACAAGGGGGGTGCGTTCCTTCCGCGCCTTGTGTCGATCCGAGCCAATGCTAGCCTCCGTCAGGATTGGGGATGTTCGATGGGGTCACCAAGACATGGTAGAGTTGGAAGTCGGATGGTTGACAGCATTCTGCACGGCTCCGTCGCAATCGGAAAAAGTCGCGTCCGATACCAAGTCTCATTTCTTGGGAGGGCGGGCCCGGCCATGCCGCACTATGATCCAATCACGTGCTCCAGTTCGTGTTGCGCCGTCTTGTCGACGATGCCTTCTTCTGGAAGGTCGTTGCACGCGTGCGTGGGAGCAGCCACGTGACCGCACAACCCTGCGCCCTGCTGCGGACAGATAGACGGGTTTTGAAACCGCGAGACCACCGCAGTTGCGTTGCCGCGCCGGGCACCACGCTCGTCCTGCAAACGTCCGCCCAATGACCGCACCTGCATCTGTCTCCTTGCTCCCCGGTCGGCAGTTGGTTGCGGCTGACCGGCCCGTTCTTGGCATGACCCTAATGCTGGGATTTTGCGCACTCGCCCCGCTCAGTGATGCGACGGCCAAGATTCTTGCCGAAGACTTTCCGATCCTGCAACTGGTGGCGGTCCGCTTCGTTGTTCAGGCGGCGGTGCTGATCCCTCTCGTCTCGCTGACGCGGCGCAGTTGGCGCATGTCGCCTCTCGGCTGGCGACTGACGGGGTTACGCACGGTGCTTCAGGTGGCGGGTATCTGGCTGATGACCAAGGCGCTGACCTTTCTGCCGCTGGCAGATGCCATCGCCATCGCTTTCGTCATGCCTTTCATCCTGCTGCTGATGGGTCACTTCATCCTTGGCGAGGAGGTCGGGCGACGTCGCTTGGCCGCCTGCGGCGTCGGGTTTCTGGGAACCCTTATGGTCATGCAACCAAGCTTCGCAGCAGTCGGCTGGGCGGTTCTGTATCCGTTGGGGGTGGCCTTCGTTTTCGCGGCTTTCATGCTGGTGACGCGCCGCATCTCGGGCGAGGCCGACCCGATCGCTATGCAGGGCGCGTCGGGCGCGATGGCGGTGATCGGCCTCGGGCTGGTTTATGCGGTCAGCCCGGACACGAGCGCATTGGCGCTGGTGGTGCCAAAGGTGCAGGCCTTGCCCTTGCTGCTGGCGATGGGCCTTCTGGGAACGACGGCGCATCTGCTGATGACCTGGTCGCTGCGCTTCGCCGCCGCCTCGACCCTGGCACCGATGCAATACCTGGAGATTCCGGTTGCGGCCCTCATCGGGTTGCTCCTGTTCGGCGACTTCCCGAACGCCCTTGCGATGGCCGGGATCGCCGTGACGATCGCGACCGGACTCTACATTCTCTGGCGTGAACGGAGCAGCGCATGACGTCGGACGAGATCATCGCCCGGCTGGAACTGGCCCCGCACCCCGAAGGCGGATTTTTTCGTCAGACGTTCCAATCCGACGCACTGGACGGGATGCGGCCGGCGGGCACGGCGATCCTGTTCCTGTTACAAGACGGACCGGGGAGCCATTGGCACCGCGTCGACGCGGACGAGTTGTGGTTCTGGCACGCGGGCGCGCCGCTGATCCTTTCGATCGCGGCCACGGATGACGGCCCGGCGACGGATCACCTGCTGGGTCCCGACATGGATGCGCACAGCTTCCAAGGCCTCGTCCCGCGGGACCACTGGCAGGCGGCGCGCACAACGGGCGACTGGACGCTGGTCAGCTGCACCGTCTCGCCCGGATTTCAGTTCGGAGGATTCACCCTGGCCCCGCCCGATTTCGACATTCCCCGAACATGAAGGACGGCGCTTGATCCAATGGATTTCCTTCAAATCGTATCTCTCCTTCTGGTTCTGGCGGCCGGGTTCGGGGCCATCAACTATCTGGTTCTTAAACTGCCGTCGGCCATCGGCATCCTGATCGTCGCATAGGCCGCCAGCATGGGTGTCATGGTGGTCGACCTGATCGCACCGGACCTTGGCGTCGCCGATACGGTTCGTAGTCTCGTGGAGAATATCGGCTTCTCGGACGCCTTGCTGGAGGGGATGTTAGGCGCTGCTGTTTGCTGGGGCGCTGCACGTGAAGGTCGCGGACCTCAAGCGCGAGTGGGCGCTGGTCCTCTTGATGGCGACGGTCGGCGTCGGCCTTTCGACAGTGATTGCGGGATTCGGCTTCAGCTGGATCACCGGTGCGCCCTTGTTGATCGCGCTGGTTTTCGGCGCACTGATCTCTCCGACGGACCCGGTTGCGGTGTTAGGGGTGCTTCGCGCCGCCGACCTGCCCAAGACGCTGGAAACCAAAATTGCAGGCGAGTCGCTGTTCAACGATGGCGTCGGCTATGTCGTCTTCCTCGTCTTGGTCGGCATCGCCTTCCCGACGGGCGACGCGCATGGTTCCGGCCTGTCCGGGGCAGCGCTCCTTTTTATTCAGGAGGCTTTCGGCGGCGCGATCCTAGGCGGCGCGCTTGGCTGGTTGGCCTTTCGGATAATGCGCCGGATCGACGCCCCCCCGCTGGAGGTTTTGATCACGCTGGCGCTGGCCTTCGGGGGCTACCAGCTGGCCGTCTGGCTGCATGTTTCGGCCCCCATCATGGCCGTCATCGCGGGCCTTCTGATTGGCGACGTCGGCAGCAAGTACGGTATGTCCAAGGACACGCGCGCCCACGTGAACACCTTTTGGACGCTGGTGGACGAGATCCTGAATGCCGTCCTGTTCTTGCTGATCGGGGTTGAGGTGTTCGCCGTCGCCTTCGACGCCAGTTATGTCTTCGCAAGCATCGCAGCGATCGGGTTGCACCTGATCGCGCGGTTCACTGCAGTTATCGTGCCCGTCGCGCTCCTGAAACCATTCGGACCCAATTTCGAGGAAGGCATCATCGGAACCATGACCTGGGGCGGCCTCAAGGGCGGGATCTCGGTCGCGCTGGTGCTGGCGCTTCCCGACAACGAATGGAAGACGCTGATGCTGACCTGCACCTATGTCGTTGTATTGTTTTCAATTATCGTTCAGGGCCTTACGGTCGCGAAGCTGGCTTCGCGCCTCGGCGACACACCTGACTTGATGTGACGTTGTTGCGCCACCTGGGGTCGTCAAAGCCCATTGGCGCATCGGCCCGCGCGGGTGACGGCCTTCACGCCTCCAGTTCGGCATCCCAATACAGATAATCCATCCAAGAGTCGTGCAGATGATTGGGTGGAAATTTCCGGCCCATGTTCATCAACTGCGCGGCACCCGGCTGTTTCGGTGTTTTCCGCAGGTGGAACCCCACCTGCTTCAGCGACTTGGATCCCTTGCGCAGGTTGCACCGCCCGCAGGCCGCGACCACGTTCTCCCAGCTGGTTACGCCACCGCGCGCACGGGGCACCACATGATCGAAGGTCAGGTCGCCTTTGGACCCACAATACTGGCAAGCGAATTCATCGCGCAGGAACAGGTTGAACCGCGTGAAAGCCACGCGCCGCTGCGGGGCCACGTAATCCTTAAGCACGACGACGGAGGGTATGCGGATCGTCGTCGTGGGAGAGCGCACCACCTCCTCGTATTCCGAAACGATGATGACACGGTCCAGAAAGGCTGCCTTCACCGCATCCTGCCACGGCCAGAGCGACAGCGGATAGTAGGAAAGCGGGCGGTAATCGGCGTTCAAAACCAGCGCGGGAAAGTGCTTCAGACCCGCCGGATCGCGGGTGAATTCGGTTCTGAAATCGGGGCCTGACCCGGTCGAGGCCCCCTGCATTAGAGCGGACATTGGACGCCCTCCAGATAAGGGGGCGACGCGCCAGATCAGCCGGGCGCGCGACCCCTGTCAGAGGTGACTATATATAGACGCCGAACACTGGCAAGACTCAAGATGAGGGCGGCGTTGCGCGGTTCTGGGACGCTCTACCATGCGCGACGGCCAGAAACGGCAGAACGGTCATAAAGACGAATGCAAGGTTGCACCTGACGGCTTCAGTGAGACGAGGCCGACCTACCGCGCGGTGCCGGCAGGTATTTGACCGCTTCAGGATCATTCGAGGCCGAAAACATCCCGCATGAAGGCCAGCGCCACCTGCAGCCCGTCGGGTGCGATACCGTGGCCGGTGCCCTTCATGACGTGTGCATAGACACGGTCGAAGCCCGCGGCCTCCAGCGCCTCGGCCGCCTGGGGGAGCGATTGGATAGGCACCACCTCGTCCGCATCGCCGTGCACCAGCAGGACCGGCGGCTTGGAGATTGCCTCCTCGGACAAGTCCTCGGGCTTGAGCATCCGTCCCGAAAACCCGACGATCCCAGCTAAATTATCGGCACGACGCGGCCCGATGTGCAGTGCCATCATCGTACCCTGACTGAACCCGAACAGGACCGTTTCGGCCGCGGTCACGCCTTCCGCCGCCATGACCTGCGCCAGCCAAACGTTCAATTCGTCCACCGCGCGGTCCATGCCAGCCATCGAATCCTCCTCCGACGACCCGTCGATCCAGGGAATCGGGAACCACTGGTACCCGCCCGGGAGCCCCGCGACGGACTCAGGCGCATCGGGCGCGACAAACGCGGTGTCCGGCATGTGCGGCATCAGGGGATCGGCCAAGCCGATCAGGTCGGCGGCATTCGCGCCGTAACCGTGCAGGAAGATTACCAGGCGTTTGGGCGCGTCCGGCCCCCGGCGTTCGTGGCGCAATGTCATCGGATGCCCTCCCGTTTCTTGGCCTCGGCGTAGTAGGCCCAGAGCAGCCGCGCCGCAACCGCACGCCAAGGCGACCAGTCTTCGGCGATGGCCCGCATCTCTTTCTCCTTGGGGCGATCTGGCAGATCGAGGAGCATCCGCGCCGCCTCCTGCAAGGCCAGATCGTTGGAGGCGAAAACGTCCGCATGACCAAGCGAAAACATCGCATAGATTTCCGCCGTCCATCGTCCCACCCCCGACACCTGCGTCAGCGTCGCAATCACGTCGTCCGTGGGCACACCACGCAAAGCGTCAAAATCGATCCCTGCCTCGGCCAGAGAACGGATATACCTGATCTTTTGACGCGACAGACCGCAGGCGCGCATTTCCTCGTCGGTGGCCTTCAGGGTGACATCCGGCTCATGCAGCGACGCAGCCTCGCAGCGGGCGACGATCGCGTTGGCCGACGCGACCGAGACCTGCTGGCTGACGATCGCCCCAAGCAATGCGCGGAACCCATCCTGTCGCCGGCGCAGCGGCAGCGGTCCGCAAATATCCAGAGCTTCGGCAAAACGGGAGTTTTGGTCGGCCAGCCAGGCCGCGCCCTCGGCCACGTCCGCCTCGGTTTCAATGATCCGCCAGTTTCCGGGCATGGGTACGGACGAAGGCGAGAGCTTGGTCGATGTCATGCGTTTCCTCTCCGCCCGCATGCGCGGGCCGGTCAATGATGTGTACCGCTATGCCCAGATCGCCCGCCGCGTTCAACTTGGCCCTGTCACCGCCCGAGTCCTTGGCCACTAAATGAGTGACCCCCAGAAGGGCAAGCAGCGCACGCTCCTCGCTGTCGGTAAATGGCGGAGCTCCGACGATCCAATTGACCCCTTCCCGCGCCGGGGCCGGGTCGATTCGGCGACAGTGCAGGGTCAGGCCACGGTCTAGGAACGGCTCGACAGTGCCCGGGCCGGTGGCCAGAAACACCGCCGCGCCACTCGGCAGGGCATCCGCGGCCGCTCCTGCATCAGCATGGCGTGTCCAGGTCCAGTCGGGCGCAAAGGGCGCGCGTGCCAGCCGCAGATAGGGAATGTCGCGCTGCCCGCAGATACGCACTGTCCGCCGCGTGATCGCCGCCGCGTACGGGTGCGTCGCATCCAGAACCGCCGACACTCCGTCCAAAGCCGCCACAAACCCGGATGCACCACCAAAGCCCCCCACCCGAGTTGGCACGTGCAAATCGCGCGGAGCCTCCGTCGCGCCCGCCAAGGACGCCAGAACATCCAGCCCGCCGCAGGACGCACAGAGCAGCCGCGCTTCCCGCGTCCCCGCCAAGATCAGAACCTTACCCGTCACGCGCCAGCACATTTCCCGCCCGGTCAATCACCACGATATCAACCTGCGCCTCGATCATTTCCTGGACCCGCGCCCGCGCCTTTTGCGCCACGATCTGCGCCAGATCCGGGACACGCGTGACCGCCTCCAGTGCGGTATTGCAACCGGTCAGATCCTGCCCAGTCCAATCCGATAAGATCGCGAAATCGACTTCGGAGCGGCCCGAATGCAGGTCCATCGCCCCCTGCGCCAGCTTGGTCAACTTGCCGATGCCACCTCCCACGGTGACCCGCTCGATGGGGTGGCGGCGCAGATACTTGAGCATCCCACCCGCGAAATCTCCCATGTCCAGCATCGCATGACCCGGTAGCCTGTGCAGCGCCTGCACGACCTCTTCGGACGTGGCCCCGGTGCAGCCCGCGACATGCGTCAGCCCGTCCGCCCGCGCCACGTCGATGCCCCGGTGGATCGATGCGATCCACGCGGCGCAGGAAAACGGTCGAACGATTCCGGTAGTCCCCAGGATCGACAACCCCCCGCGAATGCCCAGCCGCGGGTTCCAAGTCTTGGCCGCCAGCGCCGCGCCGCCGACAACGGACACCGTTATCTCCACGTCGGGGACACGACCGTATTCGGCGGCCAGTTCGCCCACCACCTCATCCATCATTGCACGGGGCACGGGATTAATCGCGGGCTCTCCCACTGCGATCGGCAAGCCGGGCTTGGTCACCGTGCCCACGCCTTCGCCCGCGCGAAACACCACGCCACCTGTCGACGAGGCGACCGACACCCGGACTTCGGCCCCGTGGGTCACGTCCGGATCGTCGCCCGCGTCCTTGATGACACCCGCCTCTGCCGGCCCGATGCGCAGAATCTCGAAAGACGGTTTTTCACCCTTCGGCAGCGTGATCGTCACCCGTTCCGGCACCGTCCCGCCCCAAAGCCCCGTCAGCGCCGCCTTGCAGGCCGCCGTCGCGCAGGCCCCTGTCGTCCAGCCCCGTCGCAGTTTCGGTGTGTCGCTCATGCGCTCTGATGCCATGCCGCCCGCGCAACGCCAATGGTAGCCTGGCATCTTTCGCTGCCGCAAAAGTCGCGCCATACAGGGAACATGGAAACGCGACTCCCCTCTCATGACTGGCCAGAGCTGCAACGCGGCTGGGTCTGGCTGTGTGGTGCAGGCCCCGGCGATCCGGGCCTTCTGACGTTGCACGCGCTCAACGCGCTGCGGCAGGCGGATGTAATCGTTTACGACGCGCTCGTCTCCGAGGGCATTCTGGAGTGGGCTCCTCATGCGGAGAAAATTTACGCTGGCAAACGCGGCGGCAAACCCTCGGCAAAACAGCGCGATATCTCTCTGCACCTTGTGGACCTTGCCCGCGCGGGCAAACGCGTTCTGCGCCTTAAGGGCGGCGATCCCTTCGTCTTCGGTCGCGGAGGAGAGGAGGCGCAGACGCTGGTCCAGCACGGGATACCGATCCGGATCGTGCCCGGCATCACCGCGGGCATCGCTGGCCTGGCCTATGCCGGCATTCCCGTCACCCACCGCGACGTGAACCAATCGGTCACCTTCGTGACCGGCCACGACCGGATGGGCGACACGCCGACCGCGCTCGATTGGGCGGGCCTTGCGCGGGGCAGTCAGATCATCGTGATCTACATGGGGATGAAGCATATCGGCGACATCGCGGCCAAGCTCATCGCCGCCGGTCGCGCCCCGTCCGAGGCAGTGGCCGTCACGACGACCGCCACCCTGTCCGATCAGCGCACCATCGAAACGACGCTGGCACAGGTGGAGGCCGACATCGCCGCCGCCGGGTTGGAACCACCGGCGATCATCTGCATCGGCATGGCTGTCGCCCTGCGACAGGCGCTTGATTGGCAAGCACATGCCGCCGGCCAGGCCCCGCGCAACCTAGACCCCCTCGACCTTCGCCGCCCGGCCGAAGCGGGCTGATCCCGTGCCCGGCCTGATCCTCGCCGCGCCCAGCTCCGGCAGCGGCAAGACGACGGTAACGCTTGGCCTGCTGCGCGCGCTGCGCGACCGCGGCGTGGCCGTCCGAGGGGCGAAATCCGGGCCCGATTACATCGACCCGCGCTTTCACGCCGCCGCCAGCGGGGCCGAGTGCATGAACCTGGACGCCTGGGCCATGTCACCAGAGATGATCGCGGGGCTGACCACCACGCCGGACCTGTTGCTCATCGAAGGGGCGATGGGCCTGTTCGACGGCGCACCGCCCGACGGGCGCGGGGCCGTGGCAGACCTTGCGCGGCAGTTGCACCTGCCGGTGGTTCTGGTGGTCGATGCCGCGCGCATGGCGCAATCGCTTGCCCCGCTGGTGGCCGGGTTCGCGGGGCACGACCCGCGGGTTCGCGTGGCGGGCGTCATCCTCAACCGGGTCGGCAGCCTCCGGCACGAGGCGATGTTGCGCGCCGCCTGCCCCCTGCCGGTCCTTGGGGCGGTCCCGCGCGACACTGCGCTATCCACCCCGTCCCGCCACTTGGGACTGGTGCAGGCGGCGGAGCATCACTCGCTCGAAATGTTCTTGGACCATGCGGCCCGGGTCATGGCCGATTGCATCGACATCGACGCGTTGGAGACCCTTGCGACCCCGCTGCCAGATGCACCTCACGCACCTATACATCCGCCGGCACAGCGCTTGGCTGTTGCTCAGGACAACGCCTTCTCCTTCTCTTATTCACACCTTTTAGATGGATGGAGCAGATCTGGTGCGGATATAATTACCTTTTCTCCACTAAATGACGATCCAGCCCCTGCAGCCGATCTCGTTTTTCTCCCGGGCGGCTATCCTGAATTGCACGCAGGTCGATTGGCGGCGAACGATCAATTCCTGACCTCTTTGCGCGACCGTGCCGTCTATGGAGAATGCGGGGGCTATATGGTGATGGGCGACGGCTTGATCGACGCCGATGGCACGCCGCACGCCATGGCCGGACTGCTGCGGTTGGAAACAAGCTTTGCGGCCCGCAAGCTGCACCTGGGCTATCGCCGCGTGACCGCAACCGAGGGCCCATTCGCGGGACCGTGGGCCGCGCACGAGTTCCACTACGCCACAACCTTGCGCGCCGACGGAACACCCGTGTTCACCGCACGGGACGCCGAAGGCACAGCCCTGCCCGCAATGGGCCTGCGCAGCGGTCTGGCCTGCGGATCTTTCGCCCACCTGATCGCCCCCGTCTGACCCCTGCATCACCGCACAAGCCGGTCGCGGCGTGTGGGTACAATGCCGCGCTGGTGCGGGTGGTGCCACCTGCGTAGGTTCCGCCGCATGAGCACAGTCACCACTATCCCGGATTCCAACGATTCCCTCGCCAAGCGTAACGTGCTTGTTCTTGTAACCGCGCAGGCGCTGCTGGGGTCGCAACTGCCCATCGCCTTTACCGTCGCGGGGCTGATCGGCCTGACACTTGCGCCAACCCCGCTGCTGGCGACGCTGCCGATCAGCCTGATCGTGTTCGGGTCGATGACAACCGCGCCTTGGATTTCGCCATTGATGCAGCGACGGGGCCGGCGCTTCGGCTTCATGCTGGGTGCGATGGCGGGGGCGGCTGGGGCCGCTCTCTCGATGCTGGCGCTGACAACGGGACAGTTCTGGCTGTTCCTTGTGGGAGCCTATTTTACCGGTATTTTCATGTCCACGCTGGGCTTTTACCGCTTCGCGGCCACCGACACCGCGTCAGAGAGCTTCCGGCCCAAGGCAATCAGCTATGTGATGGCAGGCGGGCTGGTGTCGGCCTTCGTGGCGCGAACCGTCGTGACCTCGACTGAGACGGCAACGATTATTCCGTTTTTGGCCACCTATGGCACTGTTTTTGTTCTGAACGCAGTCGGCATGTGGCTGTTCTTACTGCTCGACATTCCCAAACCCGAGGCCCCCGCCGCAGGGGCATCTGCCGGTCGCACAAAGATGGAATTGCTGCGCACGCCGACCATTCTCGTGCCGATCATCTGCGCGATGGTCACCTATGCCTTGATGAACCTTGTGATGACCTCCACACCGCTTGCTGTCGTCGGATGCGGCTTTTCGGTGTCGGACGCGTCGAACATCGTAATGTTCCACGTCATCGCCATGTATGGCCCCAGCTTTTTCACCGGGCACCTGATCACGCGCTACGGCACGACACGGATCATTGCGGCGGGCCTTATGCTCTTGGCCGCTGCGGGCCTCATGGCACTGTCAGGGGTGGAGTTACTCAACTTCTATGGCGCGCTCATCCTGCTTGGCGTGGGTTGGAATTTTGGATTCATCGGGGCGACGTCAATGCTGACAGCGTACCATGGAGCGCAGGAGCGCGGGACGGTTCAGGGCCTGAATGACAGCATGATCTTCGGCATGGTGACACTGGCGTCGCTGTCGTCTGGTGGATTGATGGGCTCGGCTGCGGATGCGGTGTCAGGCTGGTCGGCGGTAAATATCGCGATGGTGCCCTTCCTTGTTCTGGCCGGTGGCGCACTGATCTGGCTACGGAATTCGCATCGACGCGCGGGCTGAGAATTTAATTCAATATCGAGAAACGAAATGGGCGGCCCAACGGCCGCCCAGTCCACGTTACGATATCCGACGGATCAACTGCGGCCCTTCCACGGGACCAGCCAAGTCTCGGCCTTCCGCATTAGGATATCGATGCCGAAGCCGATGATCCCGATCAAGATGATGCCCATCACCACGATATAGGTCTGCTGGAACTTGGACGCGGTCGTGATCATCATGCCCGCGCCGACGTTTGCCGCCACGAGTTCCGCCGCGACCACGGTGCCCCAGCAGACGCCCATCGCGACACGCGCCGCAGTGAAGATTTCCGGTAGGGAGTTGGGGATAATCACGTGCCGCAATATCTGTGCCTTGGATGCGCCCAGCGAATAGGCCGCGTGCACCTTGGTGATGTTGACGCCAGACACGCCCGCCCTCGCCCCGATCGCCATGATCCAGAGCGCGGCAAGGAACAGGAGCACGATCTTGCCCGTCTCGTTGATGCCGAACCAGATGATAACCAGCGGGATCAACGCAAGCGGAGGAACAGGGCGCATGAATTCAACGATCGGGTCGAACCAGCCACGGAACCAGTTTGACAGGCCCATGGCATAGCCCAACGGAATGCCCACCAGCGCTCCGAGCGCAAAGCCCGCAAGTACTCGGAACAGCGACCAGCCAAGATGCTCCCACAGGGTGAAATTGCGGTATCCTTCCTGTGCGACTTCCACCAGCGCCTCGACCACGCGCTCCGGCGACGGAAGGTAGAGCGGTTGCATCTGGAAGCCCTGGCTGGGCACGAAATTCAACTGACCGCGTTCGTTCATGGTGATACGACCGTTGCCGGTCTGGACCGCCTGGTTCGCGCCAATCGGCTCTCCGTTGATCGCGACGATCTGATAGCCATCGACGTTTCCGCCTTCGTCGTTGTTCGCCATGCGGATGATCTTGGAGCGGTAAATACCGATCCGATCGGCATCATTCTTGGCAAAGCCGTCGCCCGGCTCAACGATCGGATCCTCGACCGCCGCCCCGACCTCGTGAACACGCACGGTCACGGTGGCGTCGTCCGTCTGACCGGTTGCATTTTGCGCGGTATAGGTGAACGTCGTGTCGCCCTCGAACGGTCCCGGCACGTGGATTGGCGAGAGTTTGGAGCCGGTGAAAGCCCCCCAGATCAAGAACAGCACCAGGACCGAGATAACGCTGGCCCAACGGTTCGGTCGAACGGCGCTCTCGTCTCCGAAGGTGACTGTCTTGAGGGAGGTGAAATCCTTGCGTTTCGATTTCGCGGTGAGCAGGTTCACCAACAACATGGAGCCGACGAAAAGCGCGGCGTAGACAAAAATGATTAGAAGTCCGGTCATGTCATGCGTCCTCCGTCCGGCCCATGATTTCCTCTTCCATCTCCCAAATCATGGAGAGGATCTCTTCCCGCGTCTTGCCAAACTCGGGGTGTTTCTTGACCTCGCGAAGGTCCTGATCGACGCCCAGTTCTGCAAACGGCAGACGGTATTCGCGGTGGATGCGACCGGGCCGTGGTGCCATCACCAGCAGACGCTCGCCCAGAAGCAGGGCTTCCTCGACGGAGTGGGTGATCAGGATGATCGTCTTGCCCGTCTCTTTCCAGAGCTTCAGGACCAGACCCTGCATCTTCTCACGGGTGAGCGCGTCAAGCGCGCCAAGCGGCTCATCCATCAAGATCACGTCGGGGTCATTGGCTAGGCACCGCGCAAGCGCGACGCGCTGCTGCATGCCGCCCGACAGCTCGTAGATGGCCTTGTCCTTGAAATCCTTGAGGCCAGTGATCTCCAGCAGGTGATCGGCGCTTTGCCGACGCTCGGACACCGGTGTGCCCTTCATGCGCGGCCCAAATTCCACGTTCTCGCGCACGCTCATCCATTCGAACAGCGCACCCTGCTGGAACACCATGCCCCGTTCGGCATTTGGCCCCTGCACCGTGTGCCCATTCAGAACGATCCTTCCGTCGGTCGGAGCCAGGAAACCCGCGACGATGTTCAAAAGCGTAGTCTTGCCGCAACCCGAAGGGCCCAGCACCGACATCAGCTCGCCCTTGCCCAGGTCCAGAGACACATCCTTGAGCGCCTGGACAAAAGACCCGTTAGGCAAATCAAATCGCATCGAGATATTCTCGATAGAGAGTCCGGTCATTCGCTATCCCTTCCGGGTCGCCTCTTGTGGGCACCCTCTGGCTTAATCGGGGGGCGGCGCAGGCCACCCCCCGAATTGGTCTTACATTTTCGACGCGTCGGTCAGCGGACCAGTGTTGACGGTGTCGACATAGCTTTCCAGCGCGGAGGGGATCGAACCCGCTTCCACGAAGACGTCGGCGACGCCCTTCATGAAGGTCGCGGCATTGCCACCCAGCCAACGCTCGGAGAGCTGCTCCTCAATCGTCGGGAAGGCGAATGTCGAAATCGCGCCGCGCGCGGCTTCCAGGTCCTGACCGGATTCATCTGCAATCACCTGCAGCATCTCTTCCGTGGGATCAGCGGCCCAAGCGGCGTTCGCATCGGCCGTCACCTTGACGAATTTCGCCATGATCTCGGGGTTTTCGGCGATAACCGCAGCCGGGGCCGAGGTCACGTCGAAAACGAGGATGCCCAGTTCTTCCTTCTCGGCACCGGTCAGCAGGACGTTGCCCGATTCCTTCATCGTGGCCAGACCGCCGCCGTAGCCGCAGGCGAAGTCTACCGCGCCCTGAGCCAAAGCCGCCGAACCGGTCGGCGGATCCATGTCCACGACTTCGATGGTCGAGATATCGACGCCGAAGTGATCCATCTGCCGCAGGAAACCATAGTGCGCAGCGGTGCCCAGCGGCACGGCGGCCTTCATGCCGGCCAGCTCGCCAGCGTTTTCCTTGGTGATGCCCAGGTCCGACCGTACGACACAGTTGTCGTTCTCGGAATAGGACACGGCCACGTCGATGACCTGCAAGTTTTGTCCTGCAGAGGCGGCGATAACGAAGGGGGGAACGCCCTGGCTCACGGCGATCTGCACGTCGCCCGAAGCCATGGCAGCAGACATCGCGGTGCCCGTCTCGAAGCTGACCCAATTGACGGTGACGCCCAGCGCTTCGTCATAGGCACCCGAGGCCTTGGCGGCCAGCATAGGCATCGGCCACTCCAGGAAGTAGGCGACAGTGATCTCGTCCAGGTGACCATCGGCCATGGCGGCCTGCCCCGACATCAGCGCGGCGGCTGCGGTCATTGTGGCGAAGGTGATATTCTTCATTCGTAAAACTCCCAGTTGATGACAGAGCGGTTTGCCCACCCCTTGGTTGACCTGCCCTTTCAGGCAGGAATCGGTCCGGCTTTCGGCTGATGCCACGCAGTTGCAAAGCGTTTCATCAACTTTACCGAAAAAGCGGAAAGTCCGGATGTAAGTCACGCGAATTCCTCCACGCACCACGCCACCGAACGACCCCCTATTGACGTGTAACGACCTTAGTCGACCCGAATGTGTCCACCCCGGATCAGGGCAATCGGCCCAACGCACGCCTGAAACGCGCTCCAATACACGGTTTTCGCTACTTTTCCTTACCTCTCGGACTCAAATCCAGAATAGATTACCCTGGACGATGCGCCCTGAGCCTATGAACGGCAAAGCATATCTCGCAAGCCGGTCTGCGATCTGGCCATAGCGCCCCGGCGAAACTGGCCCTATCTCGTGATCAATTTCCGTGGATTCTGCACCGAAGAGCATCGACTGCGCATCGTATTTATACGATTGTTGTATAACGACCTTTTTCCGGGAGGATTCCGCAAATGGATACCATCGCCCCCAACGACATGACCGCCATCGTAGAAGCCGATCGCGCCCACATCTGGCATCACCTGCTGCCGCACAAGCCGCTGGAAACCAACGATCCGCGGATCATTGTCGAAGGCAAGGGGATGCGCGTCTGGGACCAGAAGGGCAAGGAGCACATTGACGCCGTGTCGGGCGGTGTCTGGACCGTGAACGTCGGCTACGGCCGCGTTGAGATCGCCGACGCGGTACACGCGCAACTGGTCAAGATCAACTTCTTTGCCCAAAGCGCCGGCTCAATTCCCGGATCGCAGTTCGCAGAAAGACTGATCTCCAAGATGCCGGGGCTCAGCCGGGTCTATTTCGCCAACTCCGGGTCCGAGGCGAACGAGAAGGCCTTCAAGATGGTCCGCCAGATTTCGGCGCGCCACCATGGCGGCAAGAAGCACAAGATCCTGTTCCGTCATCGCGACTACCACGGCACCACGATCACGGCGCTGTCCGCAGGCGGTCAGGATCAACGCAACGCCCAGTATGGCCCGTTCACGCCCGGCTTCGTTTCGGTCCCGCACTGCCTGGAATATCGTGCGCACGAACAGGAGTTCGGTAAGGGCCTCACCGGCGAGGATTACGGCGTGGCCGCCGCCAATGCGATCGAGGAGGTCATCCTGCGCGAAGGCCCCGACACAGTTGGTGCACTCTGCCTGGAGCCGGTGACCGCGGGCGGCGGCGTCATCGTGCCGCCCAAGGGGTATTGGGAGCGCGTGCAGGAAATCTGCGAGAAGTACCAGATTCTGCTCCATATCGACGAAGTCGTGTGCGGCGTCGGCCGCACCGGGACCTGGTTCGGATATCAGCATTATGGCGTGAAGCCCGATTTCGTGACCATGGCCAAGGGCGTCGCCTCGGGCTATGCGGCCATCAGCTGCTGTGTGACCTCCGAGAAGGTCTTCGAGATGTTCAAGGACGACCACGCCGATCCGCTGGGGTACTTCCGCGACATCTCAACCTTCGGGGGATGCACTGCCGGACCGGCGGCTGCGTTGGCCAACATGAAGATCATCGAGAATGAGGATCTGTTGGAGAACACGCTCCGGATGGGCGATTACATGCTCGATCAGCTCAAGGCGCTTCAGGACAGGCACGCCGTTATCGGCGAGGCCCGCGGCAAAGGCCTCTTCCTTGGTGCAGAACTGGTCAAGGATCGCCACACGCGCGAGCCGGTGGCCGAGAAGATGGTACAGGCCGTCGTGGCAGACTGCATGGCGCAGGGTACGATTATCGGCGCGACCAACCGCTCTCTGGACGGCTACAACAACACCCTGTGCTTCAGCCCCGCGCTAATCGCAACGAAAGACGACATCGATCAGATCGTGTCGTCGGTCGACTCTGCCCTTGGCCGCGTTTTCGGCTGAACTTGGAAAGACTGTCCGGGGGCCTAGGTTCCAGGACATGTCTTATCGCGCGATAGCTCTGTTTCTCGACAGCCTCGCCATCGGCGTGGCCGTCTCGACGTTCATTCTGGCCGCCGGGGTTATCTTCGACGTCTGGGGCCTCGCACGGGCAGTGGACGAACTGGGGTTGATCGCGCTTTCGGTGCTCTGGCTGCAACTGGCGGTATTCATCGCGCCTTTCGCAACGCTGGCGCTGTTGGCCCGGATGTCGGATTGAGCTTTTAGGGCCAGATCAGTCGGGCTATACGTCCAATATGGCCATCGCTGTCGAGCAGTTCTTTCTGGACCCCAACTACCGGGGCACCTTGCAACGGCAATTGCAGGAGATCGTGACGGGCGGCGTTCTGGCCGGGCGGTTCCGGCTTGGTGAACGGATGCCCTCCTCCCGCGGTCTGGCCCGGCACTTGGGGATCAGCCGCATCACCGTCACCCTCGCCTATACCGACCTTGTGGCGAACGACTACCTGTCGGCGCGCGGGCGATCGGGCTATTTCGTCTCGGAATCCGCGCCCCGCCCGCCCAGCTTCCCGACACCGGTGCGAACGGAATCCAACGTCGATTGGTCGCGCGCGATCGGGCAGCGGTTTCCGCCTTCCACTGTGCTGCAACGGCCCGAAGACTGGCGGCGCTATCGCTATCCTTTCATTTATGGCCAGACCGACGCCCGCCTTTTCGATCACCAGAACTGGCGCAAATGTGCGCTTCAGGCGCTTGGTGTCCGCGATTTCGCCGCGCTGACCGAAGACAGTTACGGTCGCGACGATCCGCAGCTTATCGACCAGATCATTCGCCACATCCTGCCCCGACGCGGCATCGTCGCCGACCCGTCCGAGGTTTTGGTGACCATGGGCGCGCAGAACGCGCTCTGGATGCTGGCACAGGTTCTGCTGACGCAGCGGCGCACTGCGGTGATGGAGTTTCCCTGCTATCCCGCATTGCGCGAAATCCTTCACCAGTCGCGCTGCAACACGCTGGACGTCACGGTAGACGCCCTTGGCCTGCCGCCCGAAGATGTGCCGCCCGAAGCCGATGTCGTCTTCGTCACCCCGTCCCACCAATGCCCGACCTCGGCCACGATGCCCGTTTCGCGCCGCCGCGCCTTGCTGGAACAAGCAGAGAAGCATGATTTCCTGATCGTAGAGGACGATTACGAATTCGAACTGGCCTTCACCAGCTCCCCCTCGCCCGCGCTCAAATCGCTCGACCGGGGGGGGCGCGTGGCCTACCTCGGCAGCTTTGCCAAATCGCTTTTCCCTGGCCTGCGCCTTGGCTATGTCGTGGCCCCCGAACCCCTGATCCGCGAACTGCGAACGCTGCGCTCGCTGATCGTGCGGCACGTGCCCGGTCATATCCAGCGGTCGACGGCCTATTTTCTGGCGCAGGGGCACTATGATGCGCAGGTGCACAAGATGGCGCGCGCCTACCGCGAGCGCCGAGCGGTGACCGAGGTCTCGATCCAAGCCGAGGGGCTTACCTTGGCCGGAGCGAGCAATTTCGGTGGCTCATCCTTCTGGATGCGGGCCCCCGGCGGGGTGCAGGCGGCGCAACTGGCCGAGCGTCTGCGCCACCGTCAGGTTCTGATCGAGCCGGCCGGGGCGTTCTTCGGCAAGGGCCGCGATCCGGAAACACATTACCGCCTGGCCTATTCGTCGATTCCCGCAGTCGACATCCCCGAAGGCATCCGTCGCATTGCCGAGGAAGGGCAGGCACTCGCCCGTTGCCGAGCGTGACACCACTGGACCACCCCCGCACTGGCGCTAGGGCGGAAGTCCTGCTGGACCTAACGAAGACTTGACCGAAGCCGTATGTTGACGGCAGATAGGTAACAAATCGAGACTCTTGGTCTCATTTTTAAATTCTTTCGGGAGGAGAGATCCAATGAAGATGACAACCGAAGAAGCCTTCGTCAAAACCCTTCAGGCCCACGGCATTCGCCAGGCTTTCGGGATCATCGGCTCGGCCATAATGCCCATCTCAGATATCTTCCCCACCGCCGGAATCACCTTTTGGGATTGCGCACACGAAGGCTCCGCCGGGATGATGGCCGACGGCTACACCCGCGCCACGGGCGAAATGTCGATGATGATCGCCCAGAACGGCCCCGGCATCACGAACTTCGTGACCGCCGTGAAAACCGCGTACTGGAACCACACCCCCTGCCTGCTGGTGACGCCGCAAGCCGCCAACAAGACCATCGGTCAAGGCGGATTTCAGGAAATGGAGCAGTTGAACCTGTTTGCTGACTGCGTTGCCTACCAGGAAGAGGTGCGCGATCCCACGCGCATCGCCGAGACGCTGGCCCGGGTCATCGCCAAGGCCAAGCGCCTGTCGGGCCCCGCGCAGATCAACATCCCGCGCGACTTCTGGACGCAAGTGGTGGACATCGATATCCCCGAGCCGGTCGAATTCGAAGTCTCGCCGGGCGGCGAGAATTCCGTGCGCAAGGCTGCCGAACTGCTGTCCTCCGCCAAGAACCCGGTCATCCTGAACGGTGCCGGCGTTGTCCTGTCGGACGGTGGCATCGCCGCGTCAATGAAACTGGCCGAACGCCTGGATGCGCCGGTCTGCGTAGGCTACCAGCACAACGACGCGTTCCCCGGCTCGCATCCGCTGTTTGCCGGTCCGCTCGGCTACAACGGATCCAAGGCCGGCATGGAGCTGATCAAGGAGGCCGACGTTGTCCTCTGTCTCGGGACCCGGCTGAACCCGTTTTCGACCCTGCCGGGCTATGGCATGGAGTATTGGCCCAAGGACGCCAAGATCATTCAGGTCGACATCAACCCTGACCGCATCGGCCTAACCAAGAAGGTCTCCGTCGGCATCGTCGGCGACGCCGCAAAAGTGGCGACGGGCATCCTTAACGGCCTTTCGGACAACGCTGGCGACGCCGGTCGCGCCGATCGCAAGGCGCGGATCGCGCAGACGAAATCGGCTTGGAAGCAAGAGCTTTCCTCCCTCGATCACGAGCAGGACGATCCCGGCACCACCTGGAACGAACGCGCCCGCCAAGCGCGCCCTGACTGGATGTCCCCCCGCCAGGCATGGCGCGCCATTCAGGCTGCCCTTCCGCGCAACGCGATCATTTCATCCGACATCGGCAACAACTGCGCGATCGGCAACGCCTACCCGGATTTCGACGAAGGTCGGAAATATCTGGCTCCGGGCCTGTTCGGTCCCTGCGGCTATGGCCTGCCTTCGATCGTGGGTGCCAAGATCGGCCGCCCCGACGTTCCGGTTGTGGGCTTCGCCGGCGACGGCGCATTCGGCATCGCAGTAAACGAGTTGACGGCAATCGGACGCGATGAATGGCCCGCCATCACGCAGATCGTTTTCCGCAACTACCAGTGGGGAGCTGAGAAGCGGAACTCCACGCTGTGGTTCGACGACAACTTCGTGGGCACCGAGCTGGACATGAAAGTCAGCTATGCGGGCATCGCCGAAGCGTGCGGCCTGATCGGCAAGCAGGCCAAGACGATGGACGAGCTGACCGAAATGCTGAACCAGGCGATCAAGGATCAAATGGAGAACAATAAGACCACGCTGATCGAGGTGATCCTCAACCAGGAACTGGGCGAGCCTTTCCGTCGTGACGCGATGAAGAAGCCGGTCCGGGTTGCCGGGGTATCCAAAGGCGACATGCACGTCGCCGCAGAGTGATCTGTTTCGATGCGATAATGGGAGCGGCCTCGTGACCTCGCCGCTCCTTGCTCTCAGGGACCGTGCGAAGCAGTCCCTTCGTCACATCGTCCTGTCCGAAGGTACCGACAGCCGCGTGCTGTCGGCGGCGGGTCGCGCGGTTGCCGAGGGGCTGGCCCGGATCACGGTGCTGGCCCCGAAGGGAACCACCGTCCCCGATGGCGTCGCCTTGGAGGACCCCGAAACCAGCCCGCACCGCGACGCGCTTGTCGCAGCTTTTCTCGACGCGCGCGCCAAACGTAACCCGACCGCCGAGCAGGCCGCCGCAGCAGTATCCGACCCGTTGACCTATGCCGCGCTCATGGTACGGATCGGGGCCGCCGACGGCACGATCGGCGGCGCGGTCCACACCACCTCCGACACGGTACGCGCGGCGCTTCAGATGATTGGGACCGCTCCCGGCGCGCCGATGGTCAGCAGTTTCTTTCTGATGGTCCTGCCGGACAGTCATCCGACCCGCCCCGGCGCGGGCCTTATCTTTTCGGACTGCGGCCTTGTGATCGATCCCGATGCGACCCAGCTTGCCGCCATTGCGTCCCAGGCCGCCGCTTCCGCCCGCGCTTTGCTGGGGACGGCCCCCAAGGTCGCGATGCTGTCGTTCTCTACCAAGGGCAGCGCGCATCACATGGCGGTCAACAAGGTTACCGACGCGCTCGAAATCGCGCGCGAGACTGCCGACTTCGACATTGATGGCGAATTGCAGTTCGACGCCGCCTTCGACGCTGGCGTGGGTGCATCCAAGGCCCCCGGAAGTGATGTTGCGGGTCAGGCCAACGTGTTGATCTTCCCCAACCTTGACGCGGGCAATATCGGTTACAAGATCGCGCAGCGCATCGGCGGGGCCACCGCCATCGGCCCGGTTTTGCAAGGTCTGGCCAAGCCCGCCAACGATCTGTCGCGTGGCTGCACCGCCGACGACATCCTAGACATGATCGGCGTGACCAGCGCCCAAATCGACGCCACCAAGGGAGTGCAACAATGAACCAACCGGTCCTGAACCTGTCTCCCAAAGTCTCGGACGAAGTGCGCAAGACGACCTGCTACATGTGCGCCTGCCGCTGTGGCATCAATGTGCATATGAAGAACCAGCCCGACGGGACGCAGAAAGTCGCCTACATCGAGGGCAACAAGGACCATCCCGTCAATCGCGGCGTCCTGTGTGCCAAGGGCAGCGCGGGCATCATGCAGCACAACGCACCGTCCCGCCTGCGCGCGCCCCTCAAGCGTGTGGGCGAGCGTGGCGAGGGTAAGTTCGAGGAAATCTCCTGGGACGAGGCCTATGACATTGCCGCCAAGTGGCTGAAACCGATCCGCGAAACCGATCCATCAAGACTTGCTTTCTTCACCGGCCGTGACCAATCGCAGAGCTTCACGTCCTGGTGGGCACAGGCCTTCGGCACGCCCAACTACGCCGCCCATGGTGGCTTTTGCTCCGTCAACATGGCGGCGGGCGGCATTTACACCATGGGCGGTGCCTTCTGGGAGTTCGGTCAGCCCGACTGGGACCGTACCAAGCTGTTCATCCTGTTCGGCGTAGCCGAGGACCACGATAGCAACCCGATCAAGATGGGCTTGGGCAAGATCAAGAAGAACGGGGCCAAGGTCGTCGGCGTGAACCCCATCCGTTCGGGCTATAACGCAGTCGCTGACGATTGGTTCGGGATCACTCCGGGCACGGATGGCCTGCTGATCCTCAGTCTGGTCCATTGCCTCATCAAGGCGGGCAAGATCGACCTGGAGTACCTCCGCGACTTCACCGACGCGCCCGTCCTGATCGATGCCGACCCGAACTCCGCAACCAACGGCCTCGCGCTGCTGGACGACGACGGGCACAAACTGGTCTGGGATCGGACCGAAAAGCGCGCCCGCTGCTATGACGCGGAAGACGTGAACCCCGACCTCGCCGGCGTATGGGAAGTGGACGGGATCAAGCACCGCACCGTTTTCCAGCACATGGTCGACAAGTATCTCGACACGCAATACGCCCCCGAGGCTGTGGCGGAACGTGTCGGTATTCCCGCTGGCCGCATCCGCGCGCTGGCGGCAGAGATCGCCCGAGTTGCCTTTGATGAAGCAATAGAGTTGCCGATCGAATGGACCGACTTCCGCGGCCGCAAGCACACCAAGATGACCGGGCGCCCCGTGTCGATGCACTCCATGCGCGGCATCAGTGCGCACGCCAACGGCTTTCAGACCTGCCGCGCGCTGCACATGCTCCAGATCCTGATTGGCAGCGTTGAAACCCCCGGCGGCTTTCGCTTCAAGCCGCCCTACCCCAAGCCTGCGACGGCGCATCCCAAGCCGCATTGCAAGGTCACGCCCGGCGCGCCGCTGGACGGCCCGCATCTCGGATTCGTCCACGGTCCCGCCGACCTGGCGCTGAAAGACGACGGAACCCCAGCACGCATCGACAAGGCGTTCACGTGGGAAAACCCGATGTCGGCGCATGGGATGATGCACATGGTCATCTCGAACGCGCACGCAGGCGATCCTTACAAGATCGACACTTTGTTCCTGTACATGGCCAACATGGCGTGGAACTCTTCGATGAACACGTCCGGAACCATGAAGATGCTGTCCGACAAGGACGCGAACGGCGACTACGTTATCCCACACATCATCTATTCTGACGCCTACAGCTCCGAGATGGTGGCCTACGCCGACCTCATCCTGCCCGATACGACCTATCTGGAGCGTCACGACTGCATTTCGCTCCTCGACCGCCCGATCTGCGAGGCCGAGGCGGCAGCCGACGCGATCCGTTGGCCCGTGGTCGAGCCGAACCGCAACGTGAAGGGCTTCCAATCCGCGCTGATCGACCTGGGGGCCAAGCTTGGCCTGCCCGGCTTCGTCAAGGACGACGGCAGCCAGAAGTTCCGTGATTATGCCGACTATATCGTCAGCCACGAACGCCGCCCCGGCGTCGGCCCGCTGATGGGGTTCCGCGGCGAAAACGGGGACCAGACGGGGCGCGGTGCGCCAAACCCGAACCAAATGCAGGCCTATATCGACAACGGCGGCTATGCCGTATCGCACATCCCGGAAGAGGCGCAGTTCTACAAACCGTGGAACAAGGCCTATCAGGACTGGGCCGTCGAGATTGGCCTTTTCGACAAGGCCGCACCATACCTCTTTACCCTCTGGTGCGAGCCGCTGCGTCGGTTCCAACTGGCCGCCGAAGGCCACGGCGATCGACAGCCCCCCGATCACCTGCGCGCCCGCATCAAGGCCACGATGGACCCGCTGCCGATCTGGTGGAATGCCATGGCGGATCATGGCGGCGACGCGGGCGAATTCACCGTCAACGCGCTCACCCAGCGGCCCATGGCAATGTACCACTCCTGGGGCACGCAGAACGCCTGGCTGCGGCAGATCCATGGTCGCAACCCGATGTATCTGCCAACCGAAATCTGGGAACAGCACGGCTTCGACGAAGGCAGCTGGGCAAGAATCTCAAGCCCGCACGGTGAAATCACCGTACCCGTCGCCCACATGCCCGCCCTTAACCACAACACGATCTGGACGTGGAACGCGATCGGAAAGCGCAAGGGGGCATGGGCCCTGAAGGACAACGCGCCGGAAACGAAGGAGGGGTTCCTGCTCAACCATCTGATTCACGAACTCCTGCCGCCCAAGCAGGACGGGATGCGCTGGTCAAACTCCGACCCGATTACCGGTCAGGCCGCGTGGTTCGACCTCAAGGTAAAAGTCGAGAAGGTCGCGCCCCCCGCCGATCTGAAATCGAAACCCGATACCGGCCGACAGGCCAGCCCCGTGGGCCAAGGGCCCGACAGTTTGGCGTGGGAGGTGAAATGATCCTTCCTCTTTCGAAAAATATCCCCGCCGGAGGCATCCGACCTCTCAACCCAGAGGGCCGCATCCAATGACCGCACTTCCACAATCGACCGAGCGTAAACTCGGCCTCGTCATCGATCTGGACACCTGCGTCGGCTGCCATGCCTGCGTCACCGCCTGTAAAGGTTGGAACACCCAGAACTACGGCGCGCCGCTGTCGGATCAGGACCCCTACGGCGAGCCTTCGGGCACGTTCCTCAACCGCATCCACAGCTTCCAGTCGCAGCCGGAAAGCGGCTTTGCCCAGACGACGCATTTCCCTAAGTCCTGCCTGCACTGCGAGGACGCGCCCTGCGTCACCGTCTGCCCCACCGGGGCCAGCTACAAACGCGTCGAGGACGGCATCGTGCTGGTCAACGAAGACGCCTGCATGGGTTGTGGCCTTTGCGCCTGGGCCTGCCCCTACGGCGCGCGGGAGCTGGATCAGCAGGCGGGTGTGATGAAGAAATGCACGCTCTGCGTTGATCGCATCTACAATGAGAACCTGGCCGAGGAAGACCGCCAGCCCGCCTGCGTGCGCACCTGTCCCGCCGGGGCCCGCCACTTCGGTGATCTGGGTGACCCCACCAGTGACGTCAGTAAGCTGGTGGCCGAACGCGGCGGCGTCGATCTGATGCCGGAACAGGGTACCAAACCCGTGAACCAGTATCTGCCACCCCGCCCCCGCGACACGATTCAACCCGCGATGCACGGCGAAGAAGACATCCTAGCCCCCTTCCTCGCCCCCGTTGCCGAGGAGCCGCAGGGCTTTCTCGGCTGGCTCGATCGCGCGCTGGAGAAACTCTGATGCAACCCGCACCCTCCGTAATCATCTTCTCCACCCTATCGGGCGCAGGCTTCGGGCTGTTGTTCTTCTTGGGTCTCGGCATGCCGTCGGTCAGCGGCGGCATAGCGTTCGGCTTCTACGTCATCGCGTACCTGCTTGCCGTGGGCGGCCTGATGGCCTCGGTCTTCCATTTGGGCAACAAGAAGAACGCTTGGAAATCCTACAGCCAGTGGCGCACGTCCTGGCTGTCGCGCGAAGGCTGGTTCGCCGTTTCGGCCCTCCTGCTGATGGGGATCCATGCCTTCTTTCAGGTCTTCTTCGGCACCACGATTTCCACAATCGGCTGGCTTGGGGCTGCGCTTTCACTTTGCACGGTATTCGCGACAGGCATGATCTACGCACAGTTGAAAACCATCCCACGCTGGAGCCAACCGGCAACGCCGGCCTTCTTCGTCGTGGCCGCGTTGGCCGGTGGGGCGCTGTTGTCGAACAACCCGAACCTTGCAATCGTCCTGCTGATCGTACTCGCCGTCGTCGTCGGGTTCCATTGGTGGAAGGGCGACAGCCGCTTCGCTGAAGCCGGGTCCACGATCGGCACAGCCACGCAGCTCAATGGCAAGGTTTCGCTTTGGGAAAAGCCGCACACGGGCGAGAATTATTTGACGCACGAAATGGTTTATCAAGTCGCGCGCAAGCACGCGGTGAAGCTGCGCGTTATCGCGCTTGTCCTCATGACGGCCGTGCCGGTGGGCCTGGTCGTCATCTTCGGCGCACACCATATCCCGGTGTTGCTGGCGGTGGTGTCGCACCTGGCCGGGCTATTCGCACAGCGCTGGCTGTTCTTCGCCGAGGCCGAGCATGTCGTGGGCCTCTACTACGGAGCGCATACGGACAAGCAGTCCGCCTGAGGGAGCTTGTTGGTCAACCGGTGTCACTCCAGCGCGTCCACCAGGATCGCGTTGAGAGTGGATCCGGAGCGCCGGAGGACCGCAAGTTCCTGAAACGCGTCCGATGCCCAGAACTCCCGCGCGAGGTCTCGGTCCGGGAACCGGATCACGAAAGCCGCATCAGGCAGCGTGGCCTCGCCCTCCATCAGCTCCGGCGCACCGCCGCGAACGATGAATACGCCCTTGTGATGCTCCACCACATCGGGAATCCGGGCGAAATACTGATCCATCCAGTCTCGGCTGTGGATCTGCATCTGACCGATCACGAATGCTGCTGCCATGGCGGGACGCTCCTCCGAGTATGCTGTGAAAGCAGCCTATGCCGCACCGCGACGTTCGGCAAATCGCCCTGCGTCAGGGATACAGATCCCCGAACTTCGCCTCTAGATAGGACAGCAGCGGCTCTGCGGACGGATCATCTCCGGTTGCGTGCCGGATAGTCTCCGACGGATCGCGCAAAGCACCGAATACTTGCAGATTCTTGCGCATCCATCCCGTAGCGGGCGACGGGTCACCCTTGGAAAGCGCTTCGTCGATACCCGGCTCGTCGCGACGCGCGGCGGCCATCAGGCAGCCCGCGAACAGATTGCCCAACGAGTAGGTCGGGAAATATCCCATCAACCCGACAGACCAATGTACGTCTTGCATGAACCCGTTCGAGGGCTTGTCCACGGCAAACCCGAAGTCGGCCAGAAACCGGTCGTTCCACGCCGTCTCAAGGTCCTCAACCGCCAGATCACCCAAGATCGCCGCGCGCTCCAGATCGAAACGCAGCATGATATGAAGGTTATAGTTCACTTCGTCCGCCTCGGTCCGGATGTGCCCCGAGCCGACACTGTTCACCGCGCGGTAGAACTGCCGTTCCGACGCAACGCCGATATCGCCAAAGACATCCCGCATCCGACCATAGAGCCAACCGCAATAGGCCTCCGACCGGGCCATCTGGTTTTCATAGCTGCGCGACTGGCTTTCGTGCACGCCCATCGACACGCCCCGTCCGATCGGCGTCATCAAGTGCCCCGGATCGACGCCCTGCTCATAGGCGGCATGGCCCACCTCGTGTACGGTCGAGAACAGGCAGTTAAACGGATCTGCCTCATCCACGCGCGTCGTAATGCGAACGTCGAGCCCCGAGCCCGAGGAGAAGGGATGCGCCGCAAGGTCCATCCGCCCACGCGTCATATCATAGCCAAAGGCCGCCGCGACCTCCTCGGACAGGGCCAGTTGCTGCGCGCGTGGGAAATTTCCCGTCAGCTTCGGGGCCGGTTTCCCCGCCAGCGCGCGGTCCCGGATCGTACGCAGGCGGGGGCGCATCCTGTCGAACATTGCGGCCATGTCCGCTGCATTCCCGCCCGGCTCGTAGTCCTGCATCAGCGCGTCATAGGCGTCGCGCTCGGTGCCCTGCGCCAAGGCCGCGCCCTCCTCCTGCCGCAGGCGGACAACCTCGGCCAGCACCGGCACGAAGGCCTTTGCGTTCTCGGCCCCGCGCGCGGCAACCCATTGGCCCTGCGCCAGCGACGTAACCCGCGCAAGTTCCGACGCCAGCTTCGCCGGCACCTTCAGGTTGCGCTCATAGCTGCGGCGGATGTCGCGCATGTTGGCATCGCCCGCCGCGTCGGGTGCATGCGCCTCATTCAGCCAGTCGCCGATCCGAGGGTCGGTCCGCCGCGCGTGCAGCACCTCTTCCAGCGCGGCCATCTCCTCGGCCCGTTGTGGGGATGCCCCTTTTGGCATCATTGTCTCCTGGTCCCACCCCGTGCGCCCGGCAACCTGCGACAGGGCCTCGGTCGTGCGCTGAAAAGCCATGAGGTCGTCGTATGCGGGCATGTCAGGTCCTTACGAATTGAGGCAGAGGATATTTCGACCGGTGACGCGCGCGCACGGTCAGACCGATAAGAATTATCGCTCCGAACTGGTGCAAAATGGCAAGATACCAAGGGCTGGAATGCATCACGGTGACGACTCCCAGCAGCATCTGCACCGTGGCCATCGCCAGAATGCCGACAAACACCACGGCCGTCTTGCGGTTGGCCGAACGCCGCCCGACCCACCAGGCCATGATGATCACGGCAAACAGGATATATCCCAACAGGCGATGGAAGAACTGCACCGTGCCGTCGTTTTCAAACAGGTTGCGCCATGCCGGCTCCAACTCCCACATGCCCGGCGGGGTGATGCCACCGGCCATCAGCGGCCAGTCGATGTAATTGCGCCCCGCGTCGATACCCGCGACCAGCGCGCCCATCAGGATCTGGGCGAAGGTCAAAACGATCAACACCGTCGCGACCTTCATCAGGCGCGTCTCGGACAAGCGCCGGGCCGATATCAGCTCCGATGAGGAGCGTGACAGCGACAGGATGAACCACGCAATCAGCGACAGAAGCGCAAATGCACCGCCCAAATGCGTTGCCAACCGATAGGACGCGACGTCCAGCATAGTGCCAGACAGACCGCTGGACACCATCCACCAGCCGACCGCACCCTGCGCGCCGATGCCCGCACCCACGACCACCAGCCGCCCCGTCCAGCCTGGCGGGATCTTCCGCATCGCCAAAAGACCCAGGAACCCCAGGATCCAGACCGCCCCGATCACGCGGCCCAGTTGGCGGTGACCCCATTCCCACCAATAGATGAACTTGAACTCGGACATCTCCATGCCGCGGTTCTGCAACTGGTACTCGGGGATCTGGCGATACTTGTCGAACTCCGACTCCCATGCGGCTTCCGACATCGGCGGAACGGTCCCTGTCACAAGATTCCATTCGGTGATCGAAAGGCCCGAGTCGGTCAGACGGGTCATGCCCCCCACCGGGATAATCGCCAGGATCAGCACGAACAACAGCACCAGCCAGCGCTTGACGGCACCGCGCGATCCGCGCCGCTTGCCGTCGATCAGACCGCCGGTCGTGGCGGCGCGATCAGTCGTGGTGACGTCTTCGAAAATCGCGCGTTTGGCCATGTCTGCCTCCTTGTTCAGGACCGGGATAATGCCTCAGCCCCGCTCCTTCCAGCGTACCATCTGTCGCATCATCCCGTGGAAGACCTGAACGTCGGCACGCGTCAGCGGCATCCGCGACCACAGATTGCGCAAGGTAACCTTCATCGCCGCGGCCTTGCCCTCGGGCCAGAAGAAGCGCGCCTCCTCCAGTCGCTCCTCGTAATGCGCGATCAGGGCCTCCATCTCGGCGTGGCTGGCCCATTGGGTGTCGGCCATCTCCATCTCCATGGGCACGGGCATGGCGGCCGTGCGTCGCCATTCGTACCCCATCAGCAATACGCATTGCGCTAGGTTCAGCGATGCAAAGGCCGGGTTTGTCGGCACCGAGACGATGGCATTGGCCAGCGCGATGTCGTCATTTTCCAGCCCCGTGCGCTCGGGTCCGAACAGTACGGCAACCTTCTGACCCGACGCGCCACGCTTGCGTGCGTCAATCATCGCGGCCTCGGGCGTGTACACAGGTTTGGTCAGGTCCCGATCCCGCGCGGTCGTGGCAAAGACAAAGGTGCAATCCGCAACGGCCTCCTGAGTGGTGTCGCAGATACGCGCATGGTCCAGGATGCGCCCGGCACCCGAGGCCAGCGCGACCGCCCGTTCATTGGGCCAGCCGTCACGCGGCGCGGTCACCCGCATGTGCTCCAACTCGAAGTTGAGCATCGACCGGGCCGCGGCCCCAATGTTCTCGCCCATCTGAGGGCGCACCAAGACAAAGGCGGGGCGGGGATCGGTGGCGGAATTGGACGTGTCGTCAGTCATGACGAGCGCCCTAGCGCGCCGCGCCTTGCGGCGCAATCGCGGCCCCGATAATTGGGGACAAACCAAGGGGACGCTCCGATGACCGATATGCCGCAACTCTACCTCATCACGCCCCCCGAAATCGATGCCGGGTTCGAGGGGAGGCTGTCCTCGGTTCTGGATTCAAATGACATCGCCTGTCTGCGTCTGGACCTCGCGACCAAGGACGAAGACCGCATTACCCGCGGCGTCGATCTGTGCCGCGAGGTGGCGCACCGCTACGAGGTGCCCTTGATTATCACGGATCATTCCGCCCTCGTGGAAAAGCTGGGCCTGGACGGCGTGCATCTGACCGACCCCCGCCCCTTGCGCAAATTGCGCACCGACTGGGGTCCGGACCCGATTATCGGGGCTTTCTGCGGCACGTCCCGTCACGACGGAATGGCCGCGGGCGAGGCCGGTGCCGATTACGTCGCCTTCGGCCCGGCGGGTCCCGCACCGCTCGGCACGGCGGGGCGCGCCGAACCCGAACTTTTCCAGTGGTGGTCCCAGATGATCGAATTGCCCGTGGTGGCCGAAGGCGCGCTGGACCTCGCGACGATAGAAACCCTGAAAGACGCGACGGACTTCATCGCGTTGGGTGAGGAAATCTGGTCAACGGAAGATCCTGTTAAGGCCCTCAGGGATCTGACAGCCCCTTTCCGCGCCTGACGCCGTTATCATTTGTCAAATGCGTCGGATGGCTACACGCCGGCCCGCTCCAACCGCGCCTGCTCGAACCCGGCGCGCACCGCCGTTTCCGCCGCACGTGCCAGTTCCTTGCGATCCGCGAAATCCGACACCACCAGCGGCGAATGATAGATCACGTCCACCCATCCGTGACGCGGCGCGGCCAGCATTGTCAGCATGTGCGCCGCAAAGCTCTGATCCCCCCACCAGCCATAGAAGGTCGCCGGCGTTCCTTCGGGCGCATGATAGGCCAGTGTAACCGGCTGCACCTGCATGTCGCCCGGCAATCCCCCGGAGCGGAATGCGGCAAAGAGCGTTGTCTTGAACGGGATGATCCGTTGGCCGTCAGTGCTGGTCCCTTCAGGGAAGAACAGCAATCGATGCCCCGCGCCCAACCGCTCCTCGAAGACCTTCTGCTGCGCCTTGGCCTCGCGCGGGTCGCGGCGAATGAACACCGTGCCCGTTGCCCGCGCCAGCCAACCGATGCCCGGCCAGCCTGCCACTTCGGATTTGGCCACGAAATAGATCCGCTTGGAGGCGTTGAGAACGAAGATATCCAGCCAGGACGCGTGATTCGCCACCACCGCACCTGTCCCCTTCATGACCGCCCCACGAACGTCACGGCGCAGGCCCAGAATGCGCAGCCCGGTGATACAGACCCCCTGCGTGACCCAAGGGGTCCAGGGCCGGCTCATGCCATGAAGCGGCCGCTCTACCAGCCGCACCGCCAGCAACAAAAGCAAGCAGCCGAAGACCACGACGAAAAGCGCAGTGCCGCGTAAGACGACCCGGCCCCATCCAAGAAAACTCACCCGCGGGGCAGGCGGCGGCGGCGCGTCATCCCAGATCATCGCGTCCGCGCCGGAAGTTTCACGCGGGTCATGTCCAGCACCATGCAAACGTCCACCGTGTTAAAATCTCGGTCCACGAAGGCCCCGGCCCCGACCCAAGCCCCCGCGCGCAGGTACGTCTTGATCAGGGCGGGCACACCGATCATGGCGGCCGGCGGGGCCGTGCCGGTGATTGCCACAGCGCCCGTCCCATGCGCAACCGGGCGGAGTTCGGCGGGGGCCAGGGCCTCGTGGTTCAAACGCCGCAGCGCGGGCAGATGCGGCGTGACGTCTGCCCCCCGGAATGACGCTGTTCCGACGGCCAGGCCGATCCCCCGCTCCCGCAGAACAGAGACCAGACCCTTGAACAACAGCATCCCGGCCAAGCCGCCGCGATAATCCGGATGCAGGCAGGCGCGTCCGGCCTCCGCCAGCGACCGCCCCGAAGCGTGCAGCGCCGAAAGATCGAATTCCTGTTCGGTATAACGCGTTCCCGCGCCAAGCCGGAGCGTCGCCACGGCACCCAGATCGGGCCGCGTCGGGTCGCGCAGCACAAGGTGGTCGCAGTTACGGTCAAAGACATCCGTCTCCAATCCGGTCCCACCTGCGCCGTCGGCCCCCATCTCATCGATGAAAACACGGTGCCGCAAGCGTTGCGCGTCGCGGATTTCATCCGCATCACGTGTAAGGGAAAGGGTCAGGCCTGCCTGCATGGAACGCAGATAGGCCCAGGCTCGCACTCAGGCAAGCAAGGTCGCGTCGCAAATACGGGCGCGGACTAGATGTCATCAACTATTTAGCAACCAATTCAGCGCACTTCTGGTTCGTCAGCAATTGACGATCATTCGTAAACAGGCTGCAAAATGACACGACTGCCATCAAGAACCTGCTTGCCAACCTCTTGGAAATTGACAGTTATCCGACCATCTATGATTGATTGGACCTGCCCGATGCCCCAATCCGGGGCGGACGGATGACGAACCAGCATACCGGGCTCAAGGAAAGCGTTGAGATCATCCATGCAAAGGCACTCCTAATGAGCGATGAGAACAACAACGGGACCAGTAACGGCCAGCCGGAAGATCCGGATCTGCTCGCACTCCTTGGATCGCGGCTTTGCCATGACCTCGTCAACCCCATCGGTGCCATCGGCAACGGGTTGGAACTGCTTGAAATGGCACCCGGCGATGGCAAGGCCGAGATGGCGTTGATGCGGGAATCGCTCAACGCGGCAATGGCACGGATAAAATTCTTTCGTGTGGCCTTCGGCGCAGGGGCGGATGACGCGATGATTGCTGCGCGCGATATGAGAACCACCCTCGACGAGATGTATGGCCAAAGCCGTACCCGCGTTGTCTGGCGCGACGATGCCGAACGGTCGCGCCACGAGATGCGCCTGGCATGTCTTGCGTTGACCTGTATCGAGGTGGCGACCCCGTGGGGGGCGACCATCGAAGTCGTCCGCAACGAAGCCGCCTGGGTCATCCACGTAGATGCCAAACGCCTGCGCATCGACGAGCCGCTGTGGCAGTCGCTGGGACGGGGCATCCTGCCCCCCGACCTGAAAGGGTCAGAAGTGCAGTTTGGAATCCTTGCGCGGCTGGCCCGACGTTTGCGCCGCCCTGTATCGGTCAGCGCGGACGAAACGCATCTGAGCCTGATCGTGTAACGTTCAGACCGCGCGCAGCCCTTTGGCAAAGCGTGCAGCGTTCTGTCGGTAGTGTTCGGCCGAAGCCAAAAGTTCGTCCAGTGCGGCCTGATCCAGCTGTCGCACAACCTTGCCGGGCGCGCCCATCACCAGACTGCCCGGCGGGATCACCTTGCCTTCCGTGATCAGCGCCCCCGCTCCGATCAGGCAGCCTTCGCCGATGACCGCACCATTCAAAACCGTAGCTCCCATGCCGATCAACGCGCCATCCGCGATGGTGCAGCCATGAAGCGTCGCCTTGTGCCCGACAGTCACATTCGCGCCCACGGTCAGCGGAAAGCCCACATCGGTGTGAAGAACGCAGTTTTCCTGCACATTGCTGTTGGCACCAATCGCGATCGGATCGTTATCGCCCCTGATCGTGGTGCCGAACCAGATGCTGGACCCAGCAGCGAGGGTCACGTCGCCGATGATATTCGCGTCGGGTGCCACCCAGGCAGTTTCGTCCACGGTGGGGCATACACCGTCCAATTCATAGATCATACTTTCTGCCTTTCCCTGAATTCATTAGTCAGCCCGCGCGTGAACTCATTCAACCAGGGCTGCCGGTCCCGGCGCAGACGTTCCGCCGCAAGGATCGTGCGCAGTCGAGCCTCGCAGGCGTCGAGGTCATCGTTGACCAGAACGTAATCGTATTCTGCCCAGTGGCTAATCTCCGATTCCGATTTCGCCATGCGCCCATCGATCACCTCGTCCGAGTCTTGCCCGCGTCCGCGTAACCGCCGCTCCAGTTCGGAAATGGAGGGCGGCAGGATGAAGATCGACACAACATCCCGGCCCAGCGTCGAGTTCCGGATCTGTTGGCCACCCTGCCAGTCGATGTCGAAAATCACGTCACGCCCGGCGGACAGACACGCCTCAACAGGCGCGCGCGGGCTGCCGTAATGGTTCCCGAAAACCTCGGCGTGTTCCAGCATCTCGCCGTCCAGCACCATCTGGCCGAAGCTTTCACGATCGGTGAAGAAATAATGCTGCCCCTCGACCTCCCCCTCGCGCGGGTGGCGCGTCGTGGCCGAAACCGAGAACGACAACGAAGGATCCCAGGCCATCAGCCGCTGCGCCATTGTCGATTTTCCGGCACCGGACGGGCTGGACAGGATGATCCCCAAGCCGCGCCGCGCGCCCTGATCCATATTACGTCGTTCCATCTGCGCCCCGCCATCAACCTGCCAAGGGCGTAGCCGCTGCGCCCCGACCGAACAAGAGACAGTCCTGATAACAAGTATTAACTATTTATTAAACAATTACGGGCAATTTGTATCAGCTTGCCATATTTCTGTCGTTGGGTGGCGGGTTCAGGCCGTAATTCGGATGAACCCCCGATGTGATCAAGGACTGGAATTGAATTATGGCGGGCATCGACGATTTTGTGGGGCCGAATTCGGCCCGGACTTCACGCTTCGACAGGACCGAGGGGCTGCGGACAATGCGCAAATCACCCTTGCTGGAACAGGCATGGCGATACTGGACGTCGCAGCGCCTGGGCACCGGACTTCCTCGGCGCGCCGCGCTCGATCCTAAGGAGATGGGCCCGATCCTGGGCCACTCCATGGTGTTGGACCGCTTGCGCGCCGGCAACGTGCGCGTCCGCTTGGGCGGTCACGTCATGAGTCAGCTGATGGGGATGGAGGTGCGCGGTCTGCCTGTGCGCGCCTTCTTCGATCTGACCGACCGGACCCGAGTGATGGATCAGATCGAACAGGTTTTCGAAAGGCCCGCCACGCTGGAATTCGACCTGATTTCCGAGGGTGCCGACGGCATCGTCACGGGGCGGATGTTGATCCTGCCCTTGCTTGACAGCGCAGGCCAGGTCACCAAGGCCCTGGCCGTCATGGTGACCGACCGCATCGCCACCGATCCTCCGCGCCGGTTCCAATTGACCCATTCCACGTTGATACCCGTCGTCGGGACCGCACGGCGCGATCCCGCAGCCGAGCCGCAACGCCGCATGACAGACCACAGCCTGCCCGTGGAGATCCAGGCCGGCATGGCCGAACAAGCCGTGCCCTTCCAAGGCAAGCCTTCGGTCGTGCCTTGGCTGCGCGTCGTGAAATAGTCGGCGAACGGTCCGGCATGAAAAAGGCGGCCTTCCTTTCGGAGCGCCGCCTTTTCCTTTTGTGCAAGCCCCTTACGAGGCGACGCGCAGACGATCCTGCCGCAGGTTGGACAATTCTTCCGCAACCAGGAACGCCAACTCCAGCGATTGCGACGCGTTCAGGCGCGGATCGCAGGCCGTGTGATAGCGATCGGACAGATCTTCGTCCGTCACCGCACGCACCCCGCCGGTGCACTCGGTCACGTCCTGACCCGTCATCTCGAAATGAACACCGGCTGGAATGGTCCCATGCTCGCGGTGCACGGCGAAGAATTCCTGCACCTCGGCCAGAACACGCTCGAAGGGGCGCGTCTTGTAGCCCGAGTCGGACTTGACCGTGTTCCCGTGCATCGCATCGCAGGTCCAGACGACGTTCGCGCCCATCTCCTGCACCTGCTTGATCAAGCGCGGCAGATGCTCCCGCACCTTACCCGCACCGAACCGCGCAATCAGGGTCAAACGACCCATTTCGTTGCGGGGGTTCAGTTTTTCGATCAGCACCTTCAGATCTTCGGCAGTCGTCGTGGGGCCGCACTTCAGACCGATCGGGTTCACCACCCCACGGCAGAATTCTACATGAGCACCATCTGGCTGACGGGTGCGGTCACCGATCCAGATCATGTGTCCCGATCCGGCCAGCATATCGCCGGGGTGCGTGCTGTCCTCGCGGCACAGTGCTTCCTCGTATTCCAGCAGAAGAGCCTCGTGCGAAGTGTAGAAATCGACCGTCGCCAACTCCGCGTTCTGGTCCGACGTCAGACCTGCTGCCGTCAGGAAGTCCAAAGTGTCCTGAATGCGGTCGGCCATATCCCGGTACTGGGCCGCGCGCTCACCGCTGGCGAAGTCCAGCGTCCATTGGTGCACTTGGTGCACGTCTGCGAAGCCGCCCTTGGAGAAGGCCCGCAGCAGGTTCAGCGTGGCGGCCGCCTGAGTATAAGCCTCCAGCATCTTGGACGGATCGGGGTGCCGAGCCTCGGGCGTGAAGGCCAGTTCGTTGATGATGTCGCCGCGATAGCTGGGCAGCTCCACGCCGTTGATCGTCTCGGTCGGGGCCGAACGGGGCTTGGCGAATTGACCGGCCATGCGGCCAACCTTGACCACAGGCACTTTGGCACCGAAAGTCAGGACCATCGCCATTTGCAGCATCACCTTGAAGGTGTCGCGAATGTTATTGGAGGAGAATTCGGCAAAACTCTCGGCGCAATCTCCCCCCTGCAGCAGGAATGCCTCGCCCCGTCCGGCAGCGGCAAGTTCGTCACGCAGAGTGCGCGCTTCGCCGGAAAACACGAGCAGCGGATGCCGCGAAAGCTTGGCCTCCACGGCACTTAGCGCAGCCTGATCTGGATAGTCCGGCATCTGCACGCGGGGCTTTTCCCGCCAGCTAGATTTCGACCATGCGCCGTTGTTCGCCATTTGCCCACTCCTCTGGCCCGATAACAGGGATGTGGAGTAGCCTATATGCGGTGCCGCCGCAAATGCCAGATTGGCTTGAATCGAGGCTGATGTTGCGCATAAGCGTCGAAAGCGTCTGCGGACCCGAATCCCGGGTTGGCGACCCGAAGAAATGGAGAGCCAATGTCGGGGCAGAACACGACTCCGGATCGCGCATCCGGGACATCGGTCACGATAAGCCCGCCGGCGCGGCCCCATCATTACGTCTTCGCCCTTCTGGATCGCTTCACCCTCATTTGCCTTGCCAGCGCCTTGGACGCGCTGCGCCTGGCGAACAGGACGTCTGGGGCGACGCTCTATACCTGGTCAATGGTTGGTGAAGGTGGTCAGACCGTTACCTGCTCGGCCGGCTCGACTTTCGTTCTGGACGACGACCTGCCGGTATTGGCGCGCGACGATACGCTTGTTCTTGTGGGCGGGATCGACGTTGGCCGGGCCACGACACCCAAGATTAAGTCCTGGCTCAAACGCGAGGCGCGGCGGGGGAACACGATCGCCGCGCTGGACACTGCGGCCTGGGCGCTGGCGACCTGCGGGTTGCTGGACGGGAAGCGGGCGACGATCCATTGGGAAAACCACGATGGGTTCATTGAGGATTTTCCGGATGTCGAGCTGACAAAGTCCATCTTCACCATCGACGGCAAGATTATCACCGCAGCGGGTGGGACCGGCGCAATCGACCTGACGCTGCACCTGATCGCTCGGGACTTCGGTGAGGATCTGGCGATGCAGGTCGCAGACCTTATGGTCTATTCCTCAATCCGAACGGGCCAGGACGCGCAACGCTTGTCGATCCCCACGCGCATCGGCGTTCGCCACCCGCGCCTGAGTCAGGTCATCCGCATGATGGAGGCCTCGATCGAGGAGCCGGTCGGCCCCGCGACACTTGCCGCCGATGTCGGCATGTCCACACGCCAGCTGGAGCGACTGTTTCGCCGCTACCTCGACCGTAGCCCCAAGCGGTATTACATGGAGCTAAGGCTCGCGCGTGCCCGCAACCTGCTGATGCAGACGGACATGTCGATCATCAATGTTGCCCTTGCCTGCGGCTTTGCCTCTCCGTCGCATTTCTCGAAATGCTACCGCGCACACTACAACAAGACGCCCTACCGCGAACGGGGAACAAACGCGTGACGAACGAATGGCCTAGGGGATGCGCGCCGTGCGCCCACCGCGACGCCCGGTCCGTTCGGGCGCGGCCAATCCCGCGCGCAGAACCTTGGTCATGGGATGCTCCGGACGCCCGTCCAGCAGGCGCTCAATCGCGGCGGTCGGCTCTCCGGGCAGGCTCAGCGCCCAGTCGAGGAAGATCGAGCGGCATTCGTCCTCGGTAATTCCATCGATCCTGTAGGCCTCGGCGATCAACCCCTTCGGGTCATCCGGCCCCTGCCTGTCTTTCGCCATGTCCGCCTCCGCGTTTCGCATCTGCTAGCCCGCCTCCGTTATCCCGTCCAGCGCCGTGTCGATGGCCGCCGCCGCCTTCGCGGCAGCCGCATCGCAGGCCGATATCACCTCGGACGGAAATTCCATGTGCAACGTCCGCGCGATGAAGTTCCCGCCCCCGATGCCAAGCGTGCCCGGCGGATCGTCGTCGGTCAGAAGTTTAACCAATTGCTGCACCGAGGACAGCAGCCGGTGCACCTCGGTCAGCTGGATGCGCGCCTCCGGCGTCAGCCAGCCCGCGATTTGCAATTGTTCGGCCAAGCCCCGCGCCTTGGACCCGGCCATGAGTGCGTGGGCCTGCGCGGCCAGCTCGATGTCCTGCATCCGCCCCGGCCCCGCCTTGACCGACAGCCCACCGCCGACGCGCCCAGCCGCGAGCAGGCGGGCGCGCATTTCCGCGAATTGCGACAGCATCTCGTCGTCCGAATATCGGCTGTCCTTGATGACGTCGCAACGCACGTCCTCTGCATCTTGGCGCAACTGCGGGTCACCGACAACGGCGCGTGCCCGCGTCAGCGCCATATGCTCCCAAACCCAGGCCTCGCCAGTCTGGTAGCTGCGGAAACCCGACAGCGGCGTCGCCACCATCCCCTGCCGCCCCGATGGGCGGAGCCGCATGTCCAGCTCGTAGAGCCGCCCCTCGCCAGTGGGCGCGGAAAGGGCGGTAATCAGCACTTGGGTAAACTTTGTCGCCCATTGCGCAGCGCCAAGCGACCGCCGCCCGTCGGACACCGCGCCCTCCTCGGCACCGTCATGCAGGATTACCATGTCGAGGTCAGACCGCGCCGTCAGACGCCCCACGCCGAGCGAGCCCATGCCAAGCCCCGCCAGACGCAATCCCGGCACTTGGCCATAGCGGCGCGCCGTCTCGGTCTCTGCCGCAACCCAGGCAACAGTGAGGACCGACCGCGCAAGCAGGGCATAGGCAGGTCCCGCTGCCTCCGGCGTGATCAGACCCCGAAGCAGGTGCACACCGATGCGAAAATGCGCCTCCCGGTGCCAGTGGCGCAGGGTCCTCAATTGCTCTTCGAAATCGCCGCGTACCGGCGGCAGGTCCCAGATATCCGGCAATGGCTCAAGGAAATCGCCTGCTATTACCGCATCAAACACCCCGGCGTTGCGCGACAGGTAATTCGCCAGGTCCGGCGCGGTGGCGCATATGTCCGCCAGAAGCTCCACCAGCTTGGGGTTCGCCTCGAACAGGGAAAACACCTGTACGCCCGCAGGCAGGCCGCGCAAAAAACCGTCGAAGGCCGCCAAGGCCTCGCTCGGGCGCGCCGCCGTAGACAGGGCCGCCAGAAGACCCGGCCTCACACGTCCGAAGATTTCCCTTGCGCGCCGGGATCGAAGCGCGGGGTAGGATGTCCAGCGGTCTGTGACGGCATCCGCGCCCTCGATGAGCTCGCCCTGCGGCACGTCGACATCCGGCGGGCGGAAGGACGGATCGGTGATCGCCTCCACTGCCTTCATACGGGCACGTAGGTCCGCGACGAAAGCGTCCGCATCATCCTGTCCCATGAAGCACGCGATACGGCGCAGTCCGTCCGCATCCTTCGGCAGCCGGTGCGTCTGGGCGTCCTGAACCATCTGAATGCGATGTTCCACCGCCCGCAGATGGCAGTATTCGCGCACCAGCACGTTCCGATCATCAGACTTCACCCAGCCCGCATCCACCAACCTGTCGAGGCCGTCGAGCGTGCCGCGAACCCGGAGCGACGGATCACGTCCCCCCGCGATGATCTGTTGAGTCTGGGTCAGAAATTCGATTTCCCGAATGCCACCCTGGCCTAGCTTCACGTCATGGCCGGGAATATCCCATGCGCCGGTCAGTCCCTTGTGATCGCGGATGCGGCGGCGCATGTCGAACGCCTCCTCCACGACCGCGAAATCCAGATGCCGCCGCCAGACGAAGGGCGTCAATCGCTCCAGGAACCGCTCGCCCGCGTCGATGGCACCGGCGCAGGCCCGCGCCTTGATCCAGGCCACCCGTTCCCACGTCCGGCCCATCGCTTCGTAGTAGCGCTCCGCTGCTTCCATCGACAGGACGATCGGGGTCGAGGCGGGATCGGGGCGCAGGCGCAGGTCGGTTCGAAAGACATATCCGTCCGCCGTGATATCGGACATCGCCCCCATGGCCGTGCGCGCCGCTTTCAGCAAGATCGCGCGCGCCGTGCCATAGTCCGCAGGGTCGTATCGACTTTCATCGAACAGCAGCACCAGATCGATGTCGCTGGAATAGTTCAATTCCCCGGCACCCATCTTCCCCATCGCTATGGCGACAAGCCCACCGTCACCGTCCACCGGCCCCTTGGCGTGGCGCGCCACGCCGTAGTCCATCGCGCGGGCCAGCATTGCGTCGGCGAGGTCCGTCCAGGCCGCGGTCGCGTCCATCACGGGCCAGATGCCGCCGATTTCGGCCAGACCGACCAGCAACGCGGCGCGCCGCTTGGCTTGCCTCAGACCGACCCTCGGATCGCCTTCGATCGCCCCGATCTCCGAAAGCAGGTCTTCAAGTACGGCCCGTGGGTCTATGCCCCACAGATCCGACAGCCAGTCCTGCTCCTTTATCATCAGCCCAGCCAGAAATGGGCTGCATCCAGCCGTGCCGCGGACCAGTTCGGCGACATCCGACGGCGGGGCAAGGTCCGCCAAAGCGGTAGTGCCCGCATCGAGATCGAAAGCGATAGGAGCACGAGTGATCAGATTACGAAACATGGTCCGACCTGACCCCTTGTCCCGCGCCACGTCAACGGGTAGCGCCGCGCGATGAGCAAGAGCCTGAAACGTGTGATCAACGCCCTGCGGGAAGCAGGACTGGATGTGGCCCCCGTCGAGTTGGGTGATTGCCGCAGCGCCGCGGATGCGGCAGCGGCCTGCGGCTGCACGCTGGACCAGATTGCGAAATCAATCGTTTTCGGTCTCGGCGATGGCTGCGGCCTGTTCCTGACAGCAGGCGGAAATCAGGTTGACCGGGCCAAGGCATCGGCCCTTGCTGGCACGGGTCTTGTTCGCGCCGACGCGGGCATGGTGCGGCGCGTGACGGGGTTTGCGATTGGCGGCGTTTCGCCACTCGGGCATCTTGCACCGTCCCCGGTGTGGATGGACCGGCGGTTGTTGGACTTCGAAGTCGTCTGGGCCGCAGCGGGCACGCCGCGCCACGTGTTTCCAATCAATCCCATGGTTTTGCAGCGGGTCACCCAGGCGACTTTGGCCGACTTTACCTGACCGGGGTCACGCGAACAGATCGTGGCACAGTTCCAGTGCATCAATCAGCGTGTCCACCTCGGCCTGCGTGTTGTAGACCCCAAAACTTGCCCGACAGGTCGCGTTGATCCCCATGTGCTCCATCAGGGGCTGGGCGCAGTGCTGCCCGGCGCGCACGGCAACGCCCTTCTTGTCCAGGACGGTCGAGATGTCATGCGGATGGGCCGCTCCGTCTAGGGTGAAGCTGAAAATCGCGGCCTTATTCGCTGATTTTCCCTGCACGTTCAGCCAGTTCAATCCGTCCAGCCGCATGCGGGCATAGGCCGTCAGGTCAGCTTCGTGCGCTTGGATGTTATCCATCCCGATGTCCATCATCCAATTCAGAGCGGCCCCCATGCCGATGGTCTGGACGATACCGGGCGTGCCGGCTTCGAACTTGTGCGGCGGATCATTCCAGATGACTGTGTCGCGGTGTACGTCGCGGATCATGTCACCGCCGCCCATGAAAGGCACCATCTCGGCCATCCGCTCGGGCCGGATGAACACGGCACCAGACCCGCTGGGGCCGTACAGTTTGTGCCCGGTGATTGCATAGAAATCGCAACCAATGTCTGCCACGTCGACTGGCATATGAACTGCCGCCTGACTGCCATCGACGCAGACCGGCACGCCCTTGGCACGCGCCCCGGTGCAGATGGACTTTACATCAACCACGGTCCCCAAAACATTGGAAACATGTGTTATCGCGATCAACTTCGTCCGGTCCGTCACCGCGTCCAAGACGGCCTGCGGGTCCAGATCGCCGTTCACGTCCGTTTCGACCCAGACCAGCTTCACACCCAACCGCTCGCGCAGGAAATGCCAGGGCACGATATTGGCGTGGTGCTCCATGATCGACAGGACGATCTCATCGCCCGCCTTCATGCGCGGCGCGGCCCAGCCGTAGCTAACCAGGTTCAGCGCCTCGGTCGTGCCGGAGGTGAAGACGATGTGGTCTTCGCTTGGCGCGTTCAGAAATTTGGCAGTCGTGCCACGTACCGCTTCGTAGTTCTCGGTCGAGATCGTTGAAAGCGTATGCAAGCCGCGATGAACGTTTGCGTAGTCTTGGCCATAGGCACGCTGGATCGTATCCAGAACCACCTGCGGTTTTTGCGCGGACGCCCCGTTGTCGAGATAGCACAGCGGCTTGCCGTTCACTTCGCGCGACAGGATCGGGAACTGCGCCCGGATGGCGTCCACATCAAACATTCAGCGTCTCCGCGACATATAAGGAGTTGAGCCATATCCAAATGAACCCGCTCAGCGTTACCGCCGCCACCAAGGCCTGAGCGGGTCCCGGTCCGACGAAGCCGGTCGTCAGGCCCAGCAGCAACAAAGCCGGTGTGACGGCCAGAACGGACCAGAACAACGCGACACGCGCGCGCAGCCCGGTCCCCTTCCCACCCATCATTTTCGCCAGCAGGTGAGAACAAAACGCCAGAATGTAAAGGAAGAGCGGCACGATAAAGATCCAGCCCATCACCGCACCGGAGAACAGCGCTTCGAACTTTGCATCGGCCAGGTCGGTAGGGATGGCCACACCCACACGGGCGGCCTCCGACACGATCTCGGCTTCGAACGCAGGGTCCGAGAGGCGAGACGTGCGCACGAGGCCGGGCAGCTGCGCGACGAACCCCAGAACGGAAGCCGCCGCGAGATAGACGAAGGCGATTTTTTCATCCGGCCCCTGCGCGAACCGGCGCGCCATGACAGCACGCGGGCGGAGCCACGCCCGCGGGATGTCAGTCGTGACCGACACGTCAGCTGCGCGCCTGCCAGTCGGCAAGCAATTCGTTGACGTGCTCGCGCAGACCCTCGTCATCGATCTCCGCAACCGCTTCGGCCAGGAACGATAGCACCAGCATGTCTGTCGCCTCGCGCTTGGTCACGCCGCGCGACCGCAGGTAGAACAGTGCCGTCTCGTCGATCGCGCCCGTCGTGGAGCCGTGCGAACAGGCCACGTCGTCGGCGTAGATCTCAAGTTCGGGTTTGGCCAGGAACTGCGCATCGTCATCCAACAGAAGCGACTGGCTGATCTGGTAGCCGTCGGTCTTTTGCGCGCCCTCCTTTACCAGGATCTTGCCTTGGAAAACACCAGTCGCACCGTTGCGCAGGACCTTTTTGAACACCTGACGGCTTTCACAATTCACCGCGTCGTGGGTGATGAACACCGTGTCATCGTGGTGCACGTCGCCGTCGCCGAAAGCCGCACCGCCGACATGGGCAAAGGCGTCGTCACCCGTAAGTTCCAGCACCGCCTCGTTGCGTGTGAACTGACCGTTCGCCGCCAGAGTGAACGACCGGAAATGCGACTCGGCACCCAGACGCGCGAAAATATGCGTATTCACGTGCAGGTCAGCGTCGGCCCCCTGCACCCGCAGATGATGGAACGCGGCACGATCGGCCAAATCAACCTCGGTGGTGACGTTGGACCGGGCACCGGTATTGCCGGACTCGAGCAGGGTGAGCGACGCTCCCTCCTCCACCTTGATCACATGGTGCAATATCGGATCGGTTCCGCCGGTCGTGCGCAGGTGGATCGGCTTGTCGACCGCTCCGGTTACGCGGATCATCAGTCCGTCGGTCGCGAAGGCCGTGTTTAGCATCGCGAACGGACGCGTGACAGGTCGGCTTCCTGCCGCCTCCAACGTGCCGTACAGATCCTTGACCCAGTGAATATCCGCCTTGCCGGCGTCGGCCAATGTGCCGATCTCGCACCCGGCGATTCCGTCCGGGAGCGTCACAACCTCGCCGTCGAACGTAATCACATAGGCATCGAGCCCCCTGAACGGGTTTTCGCCCGGCTGCGGCTTCGGCTGTGAAGGCTCGACCTGCAACAGACTGGCAGGGTTGGTGTAGCGCCAGTATTCATCGCGCCGCGTCGGCAGGCCGACGGCCTGAAGGCGTCCGAGTGCGTCGCGTCGTGCGGCCCCAAGCCATCCATCGCCCGCAGGCAGGGTCAGCGTAGCAAGCCGTTCATCCAATGCGGTTTTCTTCGGATCGGCTGACATCAAGCCGCCCCTTCCATCATGTCGGCATAGCCGTTCTGTTCGACTTCGAGGGCCAGTTCGGGTCCCCCGGTCTTGATGATGCGTCCGGCGGCCATGATGTGCACGACGTCTGGCTTGATGTGATCGAGAAGCCGCTGGTAGTGCGTAATCACAAGAAACCCACGGTTTGGATCGCGCAGCGCGTTCACGCCCTCCGACACCAACTTCATGGCGTCGACATCCAAGCCCGAGTCCGTCTCGTCCAGGATGCACATCTTCGGCTCAAGCATCGCCATCTGAAGGATTTCGTTGCGCTTTTTCTCGCCACCCGAGAAACCCACGTTCACGGGCCGCTTTAGCATCTCGGCATCGATCTTGAGGGCCTTCGCCTTGGCGCGGATGATCTTGAGAAAGTCACCAGCTGACAATTCCTCCTCGCCGCGCGCCTTGCGTTGCGCGTTCACGGCGGTGCGCAGGAAGGTCATGTTGCCCACGCCCGGAATTTCGACGGGGTACTGAAATGCCAGGAACAAGCCTGCGGCGGCGCGCTCCTCCGGCTCGAGGTCCAGCAGATCGATGTCGCCAAGATGCGCCGACCCCTCGGTCACCTCGTACCCGCCGCGCCCCGACAACACGTACGACAACGTCGACTTGCCCGACCCGTTCGGCCCCATAATCGCGTGCACTTCGCCGGCCGGAACCTCCAGGTTGATCCCCTTCAGGATCTGCTTGTCCTCGTCTTCCAGTTTCACGTGCAGGTTGGTGATCTTCAGCATGTCATACCTCTCGCCGGTTGGCGTTTTGTCTTGTGTCAGCGAACTTTGAAAAATGTATCGACGAAAATCGTCAGGTCTTTGCCATCGAGCTTCCACGTCCCGTCCAGCTCCCAGACGCCGATCCGTCCGACGGTGCGCGTAGGCTCCGCGAACTGACCCGCGCGGGCATAGGTGGACCGTCCGGCATAGTCGTCGAACAGGACGGTGACCGGCTTCGTCGCGCGGGCAAGAACCGTCAAGAAGCATCCCACGCGGAACCGCCCGTCGATCAGCACGACGTCGGGATGCTCGAAAAACGGCTGTTCCCAAACTTGCAGCGGATAGCGAGGAAATTTCATCCAGTAATCGTTGCCGTCCGGCGTACCCCACTTTTTCGTCGGCCCGATGTCGGCGTGGTAGAGATCGACCCGCGTCTCCGGCTTACGGTCGGCCACGATGCAACCGATGTTGTCGAGCCAGTCCTTGTCGCTCTCCACCGACATCAAGTGCGGCACGCCAAGGTCCATCGCCAGAACGGTCGATCCGCCGCTGCCGTACTCCAGCACCGTCTGCGCACCCGAATAAACCTCGCGAACGAGCGCCTGCTCCTCCGGCGGGAAGGTCAGTTCGGGGACGTAGAAGTCCTTGATTTCGGTGCTAGCGCTCATCTCGACTTTTTACTTCCTATCAGGGCCTTGTAGCGCGAAGTTCAATCTTTACCGGCTTGCTTGAGGGTGAACAGCAGCGAGAAATAGGCGTAAAGTGCCTTAAACGCGACGAACAGCGAAGCGCCCACCAAGATAGCTGCGACAGTAGCCTCGCCACTTTTGCCAAGAAACGACCACAGCCAAATCGCGAAAACGGGCGGCAGGGTAAGAGCAAACGGCAGGAACGCACCAACCATCACTTCCGTCCTGATTACCGACCAACGTTCCGCAGATGGAATCTTCACCCCACCGACCCTTCCAGCGAGATCGCGACCAGCGCCTGTGCTTCCATCGCGAATTCCATCGGCAGAGCCTGCAGCACTTCCTTGCAGAATCCGTTGACGACCAGTGCCACGGCCTCCTCCTCATCCATCCCACGCGAGCGGCAATAGAATAGCTGATCATCGTCCACCTTGGACGTCGTCGCCTCGTGCTCCACGCGGGAAGAATTGTTCTTCACCTCAATGTACGGAACGGTATGCGCCCCGCATTTCGACCCAATCAGAAGACTGTCGCACTGCGTATAATTGCGCGAATTCTTGGCCTTGGGGTGCATCGATACCAGACCGCGATAAGTGTTCTGCGCGCGGCCCGCGCTGATCCCCTTGGACACGATCCGCGACTTGGTGTTTCTCCCAAGGTGGATCATCTTGGTGCCGGTGTCAGCCTGCTGCATGTTGTTGGCGATGGCGATGGAGTAGAACTCGCCCTGGCTGTCGTCGCCGCGCAGGATGCAGGACGGATATTTCCACGTCACCGCCGACCCGGTCTCGACCTGCGTCCACATCACCTTGGAGCGCGCACCTCGGCAATCGGCCCGCTTGGTCACGAAGTTGTAGATGCCGCCCTTGCCGTCTTCATCGCCCGGATACCAGTTCTGGACGGTGGAATACTTGATCTCCGCATCGTCCAGCAGAACCAGTTCCACGCAGGCGGCGTGAAGCTGCGCGATGTCACGCTGCGGCGCGGTGCATCCTTCCAGGTAGGAGACATACGACCCCTCGTCCGCGATGATCAGCGTCCGCTCGAACTGGCCGGTGTTCTCGGCGTTGATCCGGAAGTAGGTCGATAGCTCCATCGGGCAGCGTACGCCCTTGGGGATGTAGACGAAGCTGCCGTCCGAGAAGACGGCCGCATTCAGGGTGGCGTAGTAATTGTCGGACGCCGGAATGACCGAACCGAGGTACTTCTTCACCAGTTCGGGATGCTCCTGAATGGCCTCCGAGATGGAACAGAAAATCACCCCGGCCTTGGCCAGTTCCTTCTGGAAGGTCGTGCCGACGGACACGGAGTCGAACACGGCATCCACAGCAACCTTGCGGTCTTCGGGGGCGGGTTCGACTCCAGCCAGCAGGGCCTGCTCTTTCAGCGGAATGCCCAGCTTTTTATACGTTTCCAGAAGTTTCGGGTCGACCTCGTCCAGCGACTTGGGCTTTTCGACCATGCTGGCGGGGCGGGCGTAGTAATACTGGTCCTGAAAATCGATTTCCGGGTAGTCCACCATCGCCCATGTCGGCTCTTCCAGCTTCAGCCAGCGGCGGTAGGCATCCAGGCGCCACTCCAGCATCCACTCCGGCTCATTGTTCTTCTCGGAGATCAGGCGGACGATATCTTCGGACAGACCCTTGGGGGCATATTCCATCTCGATCTCGGTGTTCCACCCGTGCTTGTACGTTCCCGACAGGGATTTCACCGCGTCCACGGTCTCTTGATCGACACCGTCCTTGACCTGCACGTCATCCAAAACTGTCATGACCGTCTCCTGTCTCTGAGGCGGCGGAAGCTCTCGATGAACCGCCCCACCTGTTCTTCGTTAACGTCCGGGCCTAGACTGACGCGGATCGCGCAATCGGCCTCGCCCGGCCCGTATCCCATTGCGCGAAGTACCGCGCTTTCCCGCACCTTGCCCGACGAGCAAGCCGACCCGGCGCTGACCGCAAAGCCAGCCAAGTCGAGCGCCATAACCTGAGTTTCGCCCTTCCAGCCCGGCGAAATCAGGCAAGACGTGTTCGGCAGACGCTTCGAATCGTTCCCTACTAAAATAGTCGGATTGCCATCACCCTCAAGACTTGTTTCTAGAAAAGTTCTAAGTTGCGCAACCCGGTCCCATATCCCGTTTTCCAAATCGCGGGCTGCTGCTTCTGCCGCGGCTCCGAATCCGGCGATCCCGATGATGTTTTCAGTCCCGGATCGACGCCCCATTTCCTGACCGCCCCCACGGATCTGCGATACGACGTCAAGGCCCCGGCGGATCACAAGTGCGCCGATGCCCTTGGGGCCGCCCAACTTGTGCGCCGAGATCAGAGCCATATCGACGCCAGACCAATCAAAGCCCACGGGAATCTTGCCGAAAGCCTGGGTCATATCGCTGACGGCGAGGCCTTGTGGCAGATCCTGCAGCACTCCCGTCTCGGAGTTGGCCAGTTGTACGGCGCTCCCCGCCGGATTGACGATCGCGACGGCTCCCCTTGCATCCACCGCAAGCGCCCCGTCACCCCAAGCGGCGACCGCCTCGTGCTCAATCGGGGCCGAAGCCAAGCTACGCCCGGCCATCGCAAGCGCCGCGGCCTCGGTCGCTCCGGAAACGAAGACCACGTCAGACGCCGAAGCGCCGAATGCCTCCGCAACTTGGGCGCGCGCCCTTTCCACTAGGGACTTGGCCGCCCGGCCTTCCCCGTGGACCGACGACGGGTTTCCGGCGACCTCCATCGCCGAAATCATCGCGGCGCGCGCTTCGGTCCGCAAAGGGGCCGTCGCGTTCCAATCCAGATAGACCCGTTCGGGCATCGCTCGCTTCCTCAATTCAGATATATTCTGGCCCGGTAACGCGCCCGGTGACCGGTCAGTCGTCGACGACTTCAAACAGGTTGGGAACCGCCGGACAGGGTGTCAGTTCGTTGCCCACCACATCGGACAATCGCGTCTGATGCAAAAAAACGTAGACATGCGCCGATAGCGACTCCCACAGGCGGTTGGTCATCGACTGCGCGCGACTGCCCGACGATCCGCCCGAGGCCCCTGCCCCGGTGTGCATCGCCGAAACCGTCTCGTCCACGGCCTCAAGGATGTCCGACACACGCATGTCCGACGCAGATCTCGCCAAGCGGTATCCGCCGCCGGGTCCACGGACCGACTCGACCAGTTCCGCGCGGCGCAGTTTCACGAACAATTGCTCCAGATAGGGAAGCGAAATACTTTGCCGCTTGGAAATCTCGCCCAGAGAAGTCGTCTCCCCCTCGGTCTGCTGCGCCAGGTCGGCCAATGCGACCATCGCGTAGCGGCCCTTCGTGCTCAGCTTCATGCCGCCTTCTCCCTATACCGCAGTCCTGATGCCGATGCATGACGGCAGATTGACGATGCAGGTCCGGTCCCTTACCTGCACATAAGCAAACACAGCCCGGCGAATGGGCGGATTTACCCCCGCCCCCGGTGCCCCGTCAACTAACTCGACCGAAGGAATGCAGATGCCCGAAGTGATCTTCCCCGGACCCGAAGGCCGACTCGAGGGACGCTATCACCCGCAAAAGCTCAAGGATGCGCCCATTGCGATCATTCTGCACCCGCATCCGCAGTTCGGCGGTACGATGAACAACCGTGTTGTCTACAACTTGCACTACGCGTTCCACAGCATGGGTTTCACGGTCCTGCGCTTCAACTTTCGCGGCGTCGGTCGCAGCCAGGGCGAGTACGATCAGGGCGTGGGGGAGCTGTCGGATGCAGCCTCGGCGCTCGATTACCTGCAAGCGATGAATCCCAACGCCAAGCATTGCTGGGTTGCCGGATTCTCCTTCGGGGCGTGGATCGGAATGCAGCTGCTGATGCGCCGCCCTGAAATCACCGGCTTCATCTCGGTCTCTCCGCCCGCCGACCGGTACGACTTCAGCTTCCTGGCACCGTGCCCGTCGTCCGGCCTGATCATCAACGGACTGAACGACCGCGTGGCCCCGCCCGCCGACACGCGTACATTGGTTGGCAAACTGCATGAGCAGAAGGGCATCACGATCACCCACCAGGAAGTCGAGGGGGCAGGTCATTTCTTCGAAGACCCGCACATGGATCCGATGATCGACGACGTCAAAGGTTACGTCTCGCGTCGTCTGACCGAAACCACGCGCTGACGCCCGGGTATCGTTCAATGTCCCTCGCTGACGATCTTGCAAACAAGCTGGCCGCCAAGGTCATCGCTCACGTCGAAAAGACGGGAGACGAGGATATCATCAAGATCATGTCGCAATCCCTCGGCGACAGTTCGCAAACCCTGCAGGAGGCGTTCATCACCTCCGTACGCGTGCAGCGGGCCGCAATTCGTGCGGACCGGCAACTGAAGGCGCGGATCGAGACATATCAGAAAACGGATGGGCCACCGGACGGCGTCGCCTGACATGAGCGGCGATGCCAATCTCGACCGCCAGATGTCATTCCTGAAAGAAGCTGACCGTCTCAAGTCGGTGATGCGCGCAACCCGCCTCGCGGATGGTTCGCGGCACGAGAATTCGGCCGAGCATTCATGGCACCTGACGCTTTATGCGCTCACGCTGGCCGATCATGCCCCGTCCGGCGTGCGCATCGAGCGCGTGGTCCGCATGCTTATCCTGCATGACCTGGTCGAGATCGACGCGGGCGACACCCCGATTTTCGGCACCGGGTCAGCCACACAGGATGCAGATGAACAGGCCGCCGCCGATCGCATCTTCGGATTGCTGCCCGAAGCACAGGCGCGTGATTTTCGCGAACTTTGGGACGAGTTCGAGGCCGCCGAGACACCCGACGCCGTTTTCGCCAAGTCGCTCGACCGATTTCAGCCGCCCACGCTGAACCTGGCAAACGGCGGCGGAAGCTGGACCGATTACAGCGTCGAGGAACATCAGGTCCGCGCCCGTATCGGCCTGCAAATCGAACGCGGAGCCCCTACCCTCTGGGGCTGGCTGAGCCCCCGGATCGCGGCTTTTTTCGCTCGCTGAGAACTTTTTTCCGAAATACCTGAAACTCTCCTCTGCGGCCCGCGTGGTTGTTGTCATCGCAAGACGATAACCAACATCGGAGAGACACCATGAAGACGATCTTCACCGCCGCCGCCCTGACCGCATTTGCAGGCTCCGCGATGGCAGCCGGCCATGCAATGACCCCCTCTGTCACCGCCTCGGATCAGTCGGTCGCCAACGGTGTCGTGTCCGCCGAATCCATGACCGCGTCCCAAAACGGCTGGCTGGTCGTGCACCGCACGGATGCCGAAATGAAGCCCGGCCCCGTCGTCGCCTATGCGCCCATCCGCACCGGCGAAACCGCGGATGTCGCGGCCATCTTGCAGGAAGAGGTCGCCCCCGGCGAAATGCTGATGCTGATGGTGCATGGCGAAACCGGCGGAATGACGACAGGCGTCTTTGAATACACCCTGGGTGCCACGGAAGACGGTCCCATCCGTGTTGACGAGAAATTGGTAATGACCGTGATTACCGCCCAATAATTCCAGATCAGTGGTCAGTCGAAACCGAGTGTCGTCCCATCTTAACGAAGCGTTGGCATTCTTTCGGCCCCTTCCACATCTAGACAGAAGTTCCTGATCCTTCGGACGGGCCCTGAAATTAACAAGTAATGGACGCGAGATATCGTCCAGTTCATCAGTACCGGGGTCTGACCCCGAAACCAGCCAGAGACGTTCGTTTGGATCAGGAGGATGCCGCCCCGAAATCGGTTTTACACCGAAGGGGCGGCACGGCCCGGCGCATTACCGCCGGGCCGACCTATTTTCCGACCTCACTCCGCACTTCCCGTCAATTCACGCGGTATGCAATGGCATACGATCTAGCGCACGCGCGCGGACCCTGCTAGGACGCGGACAAACCTGAGTGACCACCGGAGATCCCCATGACCAAGATCAAAGTCGACAATCCCATCGTCGAGCTCGACGGCGACGAGATGACCCGCATCATCTGGCAGTTCATCAAGGACAAGCTGGTCTTGCCCTACCTGGACGTCGATCTGCTCTACTACGATCTGGGTATCGAGGAGCGGGATCGCACTGATGACCAGATCACGATCGACGCCGCCGAGAAGATCAAGGAAATCGGCGTCGGCGTGAAATGCGCCACGATCACTCCAGATGAAGGCCGGGTCGAGGAGTTCGGCCTCAAGAAGATGTGGCGCAGCCCCAACGGCACGATCCGCAACATCCTGGGCGGCGTCGTCTTCCGCGAGCCGATCATCTGCTCCAACGTGCCCCGTCTGGTTCCCGGCTGGACCCAACCAATCGTCATCGGCCGCCACGCCTATGGGGACCAGTATCGCGCAACAGACATGAAGTTCCCGGGACCGGGCACACTGTCGATGAAGTTCGTCGGTGACGACGGCACCGTGATGGAAGAGGAAGTGTTCAAGGCTCCCTCCTCGGGCGTCTACATGGGCATGTACAACCTCGACGAGTCGATCATGGACTTTGCGCGGGCCTCGCTGAACTACGGCCTGAAACGCAATTACCCCGTGTACCTGTCAACCAAGAACACGATCCTCAAGAACTACGACGGCCAGTTCATGATCCTGTTCCAGAAGGTCTTTGACGAGGAGTTTGCCGACAAATTCAAGGAAGCTGGCATCACCTACGAACACCGCCTGATCGACGACATGGTCGCCGCGGCGATGAAGTGGTCGGGCGGCTACGTCTGGGCCTGCAAGAACTACGACGGTGACGTCCAATCCGATACTGTCGCGCAAGGGTTCGGTTCGCTGGGCCTGATGACATCGCAATTGATGACACCGGACGGCAAGATCGTCGAAGCCGAAGCCGCCCACGGTACCGTGACCCGCCACTATCGCCAGCACCAGGCCGGCAAGGAGACGTCGACCAATTCGATCGCGTCGATCTTTGCCTGGACGGGCGGCATCAAGCACCGTGCCAAGCTGGACGACAATGCGCCGCTCAGGAACTTTGCCGAGACACTGGAAAAGGTGGTTGTTGACACCGTGGAATCCGGCGACATGACCAAGGACCTGGCCCTGCTGGTCGGTCCCGATCAGAAGTGGCTGACCACCATGGGCTTCCTGGAGAAGGTCGCCTCCAATCTGGATGCCGCGCTGAAAGGCTGACAGCGGGCGCAGTGGGGGCCAGCCCCGACACCCCGGGGATATTTTTGGCAAGATGAAGGGGGCGCGGTATCGACTGCGCCCCCTTCGCGTTCGGGTGGACAGTCGGAAGCGCGCGAAATACCCCTGCGCCATGGTACGCTCTTATCCGCCACCCGACTCCCGTGAGCCACATCGGCCCTCGCCATTGCAGCACACACTGCTGGAGGACGCGCAGGCCTTCGTCCTGGGCACGCTCCTCTGTGCCTTGGGCATACAGTTCCTGACGGCCGCAGGGTTGGTGACGGGACAGACGGCGGGTGCCGCAGTCCTGCTGTCATACGCGAGCGAATGGTCTTTCGGGACCTGGTTCTTCCTGCTGAACCTGCCGTTCTATGTCTTCGGGTGGCTCCGTCTCGGGCCTCGTTTCGTTTTGAAGACCGTAGTCGCGGTGACGATGCTTTCCGTCGTCTCACGCCTGATGCCCGACTTCGTAGGCTTCGACGTGCTGAACCCATGGGCCGCGTCCGCATTGTCGGGTGCGGTAATCGGCATGGGTCTGATCGTAATCTTTCGCCACGGCGCATCGCTCGGCGGAATCGGTATCCTGGCCCTCTGGATACAGGAGCGATTTGGAATTCAGGCAGGTTGGATTCAGCTTGGCTTCGACGCGGTCCTCTTCGCGATCGCGGCTATCGTTCTGGACCCCTGGCTTATCTTGGCGTCGCTTTTGGGTGCCGTTGCCGTCAATCTCATCATCTCGACGAACCACCGTCGAGACCGTTACGTGGGGCGGTGATGCACTGGCTTTACCTGATCCTTGCCATCGCGTTCGAAACGATCGGCACAACCGCACTCAAGACATCCGAGGGGTTTACTCGCCTCTGGCCGTCGCTCCTGACGCTTGCGTGCTTCTTCAGTGCGCTGTTCCTGCTCTCGATGGTGCTGAAAACGCTGCCAGTTGGCGTAACCTATGCAATTTGGTCCGGCCTCGGCATCGTTTTGATCGCGACGATCGGATGGATCGCCTTCGGTCAGAAGCTGGACTTACCCGCAATCCTCGGCATGGCGCTGATCGTCACCGGGATCGTCGTTATGCAGGTTTTTTCGAACTCGACGGGCCACTGAACGGCGGCTTCTCCGATCCGGCGAATATAACCGGATCGGGCCGCGCGATCATGCGCCTGTCAAGACGGCTTTCACGGCATCGAACGCTGCGTCGGCCTGACCGATATCAGCCCCGCCCCCTTGCGCCATTTCGGGACGACCGCCGCCCCCCCGCCCGCCCAGAGCCTCGACCGCTGCCTTCACAAGATCGACCGCAGACACCCTGTCGGTCAGATCCTTCGTCACGCCTGCTGCGACTGCCGGCTTTGTACCCGTATCAGCGATGAGAACAATCACGCCCGAACCGATGGCAGCCTTCTGTTCGTCGATCATTGGCCCCAGATCCTTGCCCGAGACGCCGGAAACAACCTGAAGAACGGCGCTTAAGCCATTAATTTCCTCAGGCTTTGACCCTGCCCCAATGGCAAGTTCGCGACGCAGCTGGGCGATCTCGGCCTGCATCTTCCTGCGATCGTCCATCAAGCCCTTGACCCGGTCGGGCACTTCGTGGGGTTGCGCCTTGAACAGGCTGGCTAATTCCATGACCCGCCGGTCCTGCGCCTGTAAATGATCCAGCGCAGCCTGCCCCGTCAGCGCCTCGATCCGGCGCACACCTGCGCTGCTAGCTTGGTCGCCCAATATCACAAACGCCCCGATTTCGCCGGTGTTGCGGACATGTGTGCCGCCACAAAGTTCGATTGAGTAGGTTTTTCTATCCGATCCCTTCCCCGACCCTTCGTCAAATCCCATCGATACGACGCGTACCTCATCGCCGTACTTCTCGCCAAACAGGGCCTGTGCCCCCAACTCGCGCGCAGCATCAGGCTCCATTATCCGGGTAGAGACCGGCGAATTCTGCCGGATGTAAGCGTTTACCTCCGCCTCAACTTGCGCCAGCTGATCCGGCGTGACCGCGTGGCCGTGGCTGAAATCAAACCGAAGCCGGTCAGCAGCGTTCAGCGATCCACGCTGCGCGACATGATCGCCCAAAGCCCCGCGCAACGCCTCATGCAGAAGGTGGGTAGCGGAATGGTTCGCCCGGATTGCACCACGGCGATCCGTGTCCACGCAAAGCGCGGCAGCCTGACCGGCGGCGATTTCGCCGTCCTGGACTTTGGCGATATGCATGAAAACGCCTGCGGATTTGCGCGTGTCCGTGACGATCGCGCGACCGGCCTCGGTTATGATAGTGCCCGTATCGCCGACCTGTCCGCCCGATTCCGCGTAAAATGGTGTCTGGTTCACGACGACGGCAATGGTATCGCCCGCCTTGGCCACATCAACCTCGGCCCCGTCCGAGACGAGGGCCAGAACCTGACCTTCGGCCTTCTCCGTGTCGTAACCTAGGAATTCGGTCGGTCCATGGGCTTCGGCAAGATCGAACCAGATCGCTGCGTCTGCCTGTTCGCCTGAACCGGACCAAGCGGCGCGCGCGCGAGCTTTCTGTTCCGACATGGCCGCGTCGAATCCTTCGATATCGACTGCGAGCCCCTTTTCGCGCAGCGCGTCCTGCGTCAGGTCGAGAGGGAACCCGTAGGTATCATAGAGTTTGAACGCCGCACTTCCGCCCAGGATGCCCCCCTGCGGCAGCGTCGCCGTTTCGTCTTCCAAAAGCCGAAGACCGCGGTCCAGCGTCATTCGGAATCGCTCCTCCTCACCGCGCAACGTCTCCTCGATCATGGACTGCGCTCGACCAAGTTCGGGGTAATGCTGCCCCATCTGCCCAAGAAGCGCGGGGACCAGACGGTGCATCAGCGGATCCTTCGCGCCAGCCTGATGGGCATGGCGCATAGCGCGCCGCATGATCCGACGCAGCACATAGCCGCGCCCTTCGTTCGACGGCATCACGCCATCCGCGATAAGAAACGACGTCGAGCGCAGGTGGTCCGCGATCACGCGGTGATGCACATTGTTCGCCCCATCCGGGTCCGTAGAAGTCGCGTTGGCCGATGCCTCGATCAAGCTGCGCATCAAATCGGTGTCGTAATTGTCATGCTTTCCCTGAAGCAGCGCACCAATCCGCTCCAACCCCATACCAGTGTCGATCGACTGCTGATCGAGGGGCCGCATCGTGCCATCCTCGAACTGCTCGTTCTGCATGAAGACGATATTCCAGATTTCGATGAACCGGTCCCCATCCTCATCGGGGCTTCCCGGAGGACCGCCGGGGATATGATCGCCGTGATCATAGAAGATTTCGGTGCAAGGGCCGCAAGGGCCGGTCGGGCCCATCCGCCAGAAGTTGTCGTCGGTCGCAATGCGGATAATTCTCTCGTCCGGCAGGCCCGCCACCTTCTTCCAGATCGCCGCCGCCTCATTATCGGTGTGATATACCGTCACGAGCAGTCGCTTCGGGTCGATCCCGAAGTGCTTGGTCAACAGCTCCCACGCCAAGGGGATCGCGTCCTCCTTGAAATAGTCACCGAAGCTGAAATTTCCCAGCATTTCGAAGAAGGTATGGTGGCGTGCGGTATAACCGACATTATCGAGATCATTGTGCTTACCGCCCGCACGAACACACTTCTGGCTGCTCGTGGCACGCACGTAGTCGCGGGTCTCGACACCGGTAAAGACGTTCTTGAACTGCACCATGCCCGAATTGACGAACATCAGCGTCGGATCGTTGCGCGGCACCAAAGGCGAGCTTTCGACGATCGCATGTCCGTTCTGTCCAAAATAGTCCAGAAAAGTGCTTCGAATATCGTTCAGACTGGCCATCTTTATACTCCTCACGGGGCTGATCACGTCCTACCGATGCCGGTCGGTGGCGACAAGCCAATCTCGGCGCACCCACTCGCGCAAAGGGGGCCATCCGCAGGACAGCCCCTCTTTGATCTTAAATACACTTAAGCTCCAGCGTCTCGGTCGCCTGACTAGAAGGTCATTCCTCGAGTACGTCGCCCTTGTCATCGTCGGTCATTTCGAAATCCAACCCATGTGCGGCCCGGATCTTGTCTTCGATTGAATTGGCGACGCTTGGGTTGTCCTTGAGAAATTGCTTTGAATTCTCCCGGCCCTGCCCAATGCGCTCGTCGCCATAGCTGTACCAGGCCCCGGATTTATCCACGACACCAGCCTTAACCCCGAGATCGAGCAACTCACCCGTCTTCGAGATGCCTTCGCCGTAGACGATATCAAACTCGACGGTCTTGAACGGGGGGGCCACCTTGTTTTTCACAATCTTGACCTTGGTGAGGTTACCAACGATCTCGTCACGATCCTTCACGGAACCGATGCGCCGGATGTCCAGACGAACAGAAGCGTAGAACTTCAAGGCATTGCCACCCGTCGTCGTCTCAGGTGAGCCGAACATCACGCCGATCTTCATCCGAATCTGGTTGATGAAAATAACCATGCACTTCGAGCGACTGATCGAACTCGTCAGCTTGCGCATGGCTTGGCTCATAAGGCGCGCATGGACCCCGACCGAGCTGTCGCCCATGTCGCCCTCCAATTCGGAACGCGGCGTCAAGGCCGCAACCGAATCGACGACCACCATGCTTACCGCACCTGATCGCACGAGGGTGTCAACGATCTCCAATGCCTGCTCGCCGGTATCGGGCTGAGAGATAAGGAGCTCATCAAGGTTGACGCCAAGTTTCTTCGCATATTGCGGGTCAAGCGCATGCTCCGCGTCAACGAACGCGCAGACGCCCCCGGATTTTTGCTCTTCGGCGATCGTGTGAAGCGTCAACGTCGTCTTGCCCGAAGATTCCGGGCCGTAGATCTCGATCACACGTCCCTTCGGCAGACCACCGATGCCAAGCGCGATATCCAGTCCCAAAGACCCCGTCGAGGTCGCCTCGATATCGGGCATTTGATTCTGCCCGCCGAGCTTCATGATGGAGCCCTTGCCGAATTGACGTTCGATCTGCGCCAAAGCGCTGTCGAGAGCCTTCTGCTTTTCCGCACTGCGTTTATCAGCCATGTCGAGTAGGTTCGCCGTTGCCATGATTTTCAACCTTGTTACATGCTGCCGCAGAAGCGGCAATCGCGTTATTGTTCATGTATTGTTCTTTGTTAAGGGTTGGAACAAAATTGGAACATTTGCAAGCCCCTTGGACTTGGCACGATCTTGATGCGAAATGGTTAGCAAAGCGTTGACGTAACGCGGCACCAACAGGCAGGGCAATGATGTTGATATTCTGGAAGGCGCGATTGGCGCTCCTGGCCGTGCCCAAAACAGGCACAACTGCACTGGAGCTGGCCCTTGCGCCGGACGCTGACGCTGCGGTCCTCAACCCGCCGGGCCTCAAGCATTGCAACGTTCGGAAATTCCGGCGGGACCTTTCCGGGTTCTTTGAACAGAATGGAAGGCGTCCCCTGGAACTTGTGGCCACCATGCGGGAACCTGTTGATTGGCTGGGTAGCTGGTACAGATACCGAAGCCGCGATGCGCTGAATGGGCAGCCGAATTCGACCGCGGGGATCACTTTTGATGCCTTCGTTGAAGCATATCTATCCCATTCGCCGCCGCCCTTTGCAAAGGTTGGATCACAGGCCAACTTTCTGGAAGGAGGCGTCGATCATCTGTTTGCCTACGGTGACCAAAAAGGCCTGCTCGGCTTTCTGGGGGACCGACTGGGCCGAACAATCGAAACGCAGCCGACGAACGTATCACCGCGCGGCAGCATCGCATTGTCTGCGTCGACACTTGCGACGTTTAAGGTAGAATACAAAGCAGATTTTGAACTTTGGGACAGCCTGCGGAAGGTGTCGTCCCGCTGATATCAAGCCAGCGCCCGTTCCACGGTCCGGGTAAGATCTGCGAGCGAGAACGGTTTCGGCAAAAACACTGAGTTCGGGACCGGGACACTCGTTTCCGAGAGCGCATCCTGCGTGTAACCGGAAATAAAGATCGTCCGCACGTCAGGTCGCTGTTTCATCGCTTCACGGACCCAAGTGGGGCCATCTAGGCCAGGCATCATCACGTCGGTCACAAACAGATCGACATTCAGGGACATATCCTCGAGTTGTTCGAGAGCCGCCTCGGCACTTTCCGCCTCTCGGACATCATAGCCACGCAGTCGAAGCGCTCGTGATGCGAAAGCGCGCACCGGAGCCTCATCCTCCACCAGCAATACGATAGGCCGTTCCGGCAAGGGAGTCTTCGGTTTAATCTCAGCAGCGGCATCCATAAGGTTGTTCTGCCCCGTTGTTAATACGTCCCCGGCTCCCAATATTCGCTCACGCTGTTTATTCAGGTCTGGCACACGCGGCCCCAGCGAGTCGGTCAGGTTTTCCCGCGAATGAGCATCCGGGACCTCCCTATCATCGTCCTTGTGCTGTCCCAAGATTTCACCATGCATTTCCGTCAAAGGGCTATGATCGTCGTCATGCCGCGATGGCGATGTCTGATGCGCATTTGCGGTAGGCTCAACACCTTCGAACTGTGTCGTCGGAGCGATCTCTGAAAGACTCTTGTCTATCTCTCCTGAGGCGGCGGTTTGATAAGTTTGGTCAACAGTCTCATTCCGGGTGTCCGACGCAGGTTCATCGGCCAATGCATGCATCGGAGGTGCGCCAGAGGGTGGCGCTTGCGTCGGGTCGATGGGGATCGGCACGCCGGGCCTGACGTGCCGGCCAGAACGGGCATGGCGATTATGAAGCGGCAACGTAAGAGCGCTTTGCGCATCATTGGATGTACGCGCAGAGAGAAGCTTGAACGCTTGAGATTCTTCCCCTGTAAGCGCGGGGAAAAACAGGCTAAATCGCGTCCCTTCGCCTGGAACGCTGTCCGCGAAGATGTAGCCGCCCGACTGCTTGACGATCCCGTATGCCATACTGAGACCCAAGCCCGTTCCCTCGCCCGGTCGCTTCGTCGTAAAGAACGGCTCAAAGATACGGCCCAAGTTGTCAGGCGAAATGCCCTGCCCCTCATCGGTCACAACGACGACAACGTATTGTCCGCTTGGCACGGACACGCGGTCGCGGGTCATGGGACGGTCAAGATAGCGGCATTCCGTAGAGACCAATATCTCGCCGCCGCCCGGCATGGCATCGCGCGCATTGACCACAAGATTCATCAGGACCTGTTCAAGCTGCCGGCGGTCCCCGCGGATCGGGATCAGGGCCGGATCATGCTCTAAACGGAGGACCACGCGTTCGCCGACAAGTCGGTTGAGTAGATGCGCGAGATCTCCAAGCGTGTCGCGCAAATCGATCGGCTGCATCTCGAGGGTCTGCTTGCGCGAGAACGCAAGAAGCTGACCGACCAACGCGGCTGCCCGATTGGCGTTCTGGGTGATCTGGGTCAAGTCGGCATAATCCTCATCACCCTCGCCATGGCGCAGCATCAGCAAGTCGCAATGCCCGGATATGGCCGTCAGCAAGTTATTGAAATCGTGTGCAACACCGCCCGCCAACTGTCCGATCGCCTGCATCTTCTGGCTTTGAACAAACTGGGCTTCCAGCGTCTTGAGTTCGGTCGCGTCGTTGACTACCGCAAGCAGTTCGTTGTCACCATCGCCGACGGGACGACCAAGCGTTATCTGGAGGTACGTCTCGACCTCCGCTCCAGTCACGCGAACCACCTCTGCGCGGTAGAGGCCTCGCCCAGCGGCCGCCTCGCTCACCCACTCGCGAACACTTCGGCCCAACCCCTCTACCAACGCGGCGAGGCGACGTTCGTGACCTGCCGCAATCGCGGGAAGAAGATCACGCGCAAGCCGATTTGCGAAAACCACAGTCCCTTCCGCGTCAAGGCGCAGCAGCGCAACGGGAAGTGTGTCCAACGCCACGTGATCGTCGGTTCTTTCGTTGGCGGGCAGGACAAAAACCTCCTGCCGGCCGTCCACCGGTTCCGACAGGACGACACGGACGGGCTGACCTCCGTCCCGTGTGATCAGACGGTTCAAGCCCCCGTTTTCGAGTGGAACCACATCGAACATGTCCCGTAGCCGCTTGACGCGACTGCCGACCGTCGCCCGCAGAACTTCGTTCATATAAAGAATTGTACCCGTCGGCCCGAACGTGAAGACTGGCAGACCAATACCATCTGCCGTGCGTTTTGGTCGATCGACCAGATCTTCAAGGCACCACACATATCCAACCGGCATCCTGTGCACGGCGACTCGCACGTGCCCTCGCCGCGTCACGACCTCTTCGCGCGCGACCACATCGGTCTTCGCCGCAGCAAGATGCATTCGATGCACGACAGCATCCGGATTGGCGAACAACGGCTCCAACGCGCGGGTCATGGTCGCCCCCTCCTGGGGGCCAAACCGGTCCCTTGCCGCGCAATTTTGCGACATTATCACCCCATCTTCAGACGTGCAGAACCCCGGTGCGCCATCATTTTCGAGAAAATCCATCACCGCCCGCACCCGACGCTCGGCGGTCCAACCTGCGAAAAAGGCCGCTACCTGAACAACAACGAAAAGAACCGCAAGACTGGCAGCGATGGTCAGCAAAAGACGGTCCGGATCTGGCGAGGCTACCCAAAACGACGCGCTTGCCGTAAGAACGGAGGCAAAAAGCAATACGAAAGAGCCCAATCGCAATCGCCGCAAGATTTGTGTCGTGTTGCCCAAAGCCTTCGCCCACACCTTCGCAGAGGAGCCACCCGCAGGCGACGATCGCATTATAATCGCCTTAACGCTATCAGCTTTAAACGTTAAGATCGCCTTAACGACCCAAGCACAAAACTGTTGACGGCTAAACCCGGCGATTGATCACGCTAAGATGGAAACCGTCGCCCCTCCCCTCTTGCGGCAGACAGGACCACCGATCGCCAAGTTCAAGACCCCCCGTATCGGCCAGGACGGCGTCGACCAGTTCCGCATTTTCGCGCGCCAGGATCGAACAGGTCATATAGGCGACCCAACCGCCGGGGCGCACCATTGCGATAGCGCGGCGCAAGATTTCGCGTTGCAAAGCCGTCAATTCATCCAGCCGCTCCGGCGTCAGCCGCCATTTGGCGTCTGGTGCACGCCGCCAGCTTCCGCTTCCGGAACATGGCACGTCTGCGATTACCGCGTCGAACGGGGCGTCATCTTCAGGCGCGGAAAGTCGTTTGATATTCACGCCGGCCCGCTCGGCGCGTACAGGAATGTCACTCATCCGGGCCGGATCGGCATCATGCGCCAAAACCGTTACGTCCCCGCGCGCAGCCAGCGCCAAGGCCTTGCCGCCGCCACCGGCACAGAGGTCCAGGACGCGCATTCCCTTGGTAGAGGGCAAGCGCGCGATCAAGGATTGCGAGCCCGCATCCTGCAACTCCCAAAGACCCTCTTGGAAGGACGGTAGATTCGTCAGGCCGCGGGGCGTTCCGTCAAGGCGAACGGCGGTCGGGGCCGTGTCGTCAGGCACGACAGCGACACCTTCCGATGTCAAACGTGCGATCAAATCACTTGTCGATATCCGCGCAGCATTTACCCGCAGGAAAACCGGGGCGCGGGTCCGAAGCGCCTGCAAGACAACGTCGGCATCCCCACCGAGATCGCGCCTCAGCAGAGGCAGAAGCCAGTCCGGACAATCGAGATTGACCGCATCAGGCGCGGCATCCGGTGCCACCGGCAACGGATCGAGAGGTGCGGGCGCGTGGCCCTGCCCCGAAAACAATACCCCCAGATCAGCACCTTGAAGCGACAGGACACCGGCGAGTACCGACCGCCCATCATACTCAACAGGCATCCCGTATATGCCACCGGCCCAGGACCCGGACCGAAGCATACGCAGAGCATCAAACACGTGATCACGAACGGCCGCGCGGTCCTTGGACCCCGCAAACCGGCTGCCCCGTGCCCAGACGGTCAGCGCCTTTTCTGCAGCGTCACCGGCAAGTATCCGGTCCAGCACCTCGATCGCGGCCTGAACACGCGCGCCGGGCATCATTGCGCCGGTCCTCGGTCAGGAGCGGTAATTGGGTGACTCCCGCGTAATCTGCACGTCGTGCACATGACTTTCCTTCAGGCCTGCGCCGGTAATCTTCACGAAGCGGCAATTTCCCCGCATATCTGCAACGGTCGCGCAGCCGGTGTATCCCATCGCCGCGCGCAAGCCGCCGACAAGCTGGTGTATAACGGCACCGGCGCTACCCTTGTATGCGACCTGTCCTTCGATCCCCTCAGGAACCAGCTTGTCCGAAGCGGCATCCTTCTGAAAATACCGATCGGCCGAACCGCGCGCCATGGCGGCAAGCGACCCCATACCACGATAGGATTTGAAGGAGCGCCCCTGGTAAAGGACGACCTCGCCCGGAGATTCGTCGGTGCCGGCCATCATGCTTCCGACCATGGCGCAGGACGCACCTGCCGCGATGGCCTTGGCGAAATCGCCCGAAAACTTGATGCCACCGTCGGCGATGACCGGCACATCACCGGCAGCCGAGGCGCTGTCCATGATCGCAGTCATCTGCGGCACACCCACACCCGCGACAATGCGCGTCGTACAGATGGAACCGGGGCCAATACCGACTTTCACCGCGTCCGCACCCGAACCGATAAGCGCCCGCGTGGCCTCGGCGGTGGCGACATTGCCGGCGACAACCTGCACATCGTTCGACAGGCGCTTGATGCGGTCGACGGCAAGCCCCACGCCTTCGCTGTGGCCATGCGCGGTATCAACCACGATAAGGTCGCAACCCGCCTCGATTAGCGCCTCGGACCGCTCGAACCCGGCGTCGCCAACGGTGGTCGCGGCCGCCACGCGCAGACGGCCCAGATGGTCTTTGCAAGCCTGCGGGTTCAACACCGCCTGCTCGATATCCTTGATCGTCAGCAGACCAGTCAAGTGTCCCTTTTCGTTGACGATAAGTAACTTTTCGATCCGACGGGCATGCATCATCGACCGAGCCTCGCGCAGATCGGCTGGCTCTCGCAGGATGGCAAGATTGTCGCCAGTCATCATCGTAGAGACCGGCGTGCGGTCATCGCTGGCAAAGCGCATGTCACGGTTGGTCACGATCCCCAGCACGCGCCCGTTCTCGTCGGTGACCGGGAAGCCCGTCACGCGATAACGCTCCTGCAGGGCCTTGGCATCGGCCAGCGTCTGGTCTGGCCTGAGTGTGACAGGGTTGTAGACCACGCCGCTTTCGAACCGCTTGACCCGCCTGACTTCACGTTGCTGCGCGTCGAGGTCCAAATTGCGATGGATGACGCCCATTCCTCCCGCCTGCGCCATGGCAATCGCCATGCGCGACTCTGTTACCGTGTCCATGGCAGATGACAGCAACGGGATGTTCAGTGCGATGGATTTCGTAACCTGCGTGCGCGTGTCCGCGGTGCCCGGAAGCACCTGGCTTGCCCCGGGTACAAGCAGCACGTCGTCGAAGGTGAGGGCCTCGCGAATCTCCATGGGAGCACTCCTGCGGTCGAGTTCGGTTGGCATGGTTCTATTTCATGCCGTCCCGAAAAGGGGAAGCCCCCGCGCGGTCGAATGCATCAATGCCCATTGACCATTCCAATAGACGGAAACGAATTGACGGGCACAGATTGAACGCACCGGTCATCCAACACCTTTTGATACGGCTGGGTTCAAAGGATCGGGCGGTCGATGCCAGCTGACCCGCCTGATCTTGGCACCGGACCGTCCAGATGCGAGCAATTTTCACAACAGACCGCCGGTTGGCGGAGTTCGTCGCCACCCCAGGGCCGCGTCGGGGTTGCCCCCCGCGCCATTCCGTTGCACCACGCCGCACGTACACTACCCGCAACCGGGCGTTCCGTGGGCGCCAAAACGACGGAGGACAGCGCATGTCCCAGATCACCCTTACCTTCCCTGATGGCAATTCGCGCAGCGTGGATGCGGGCATCACGCCCGGTCAGGTTGCCGCCGACATCTCCAAGTCGCTGTCCAAGAAGGCGATATCTGCGACCGTCAATGGCGCACACTGGGATCTTGCCTGGCCCATCGACGATGACGCCTCGATCGCGATCAACACCATGCAGGACGAGGAACCGGCGCTGGAGTTGATCCGCCACGACCTTGCTCACATCATGGCGCGGGCCGTTCAGGCGATCTGGCCGGACGTGAAGGTCACCATCGGCCCGGTACGCGACTTCGGATGGTTCTATGATTTCGACCGGGAGGAGCCGTTCACGCCTGAAGACCTTGGCGCAATCGAAGCCGAGATGAAGAAAATCATCAACAGCCGCGCCCCCGTCCGCACCGAAGTCTGGCCGCGCGACAAGGCACGTCAGCACTATGTCGACACGAACGAGCCTTACAAAGTGGAATTGCTCGACCGCATTCCGGGTGATGAACCGATCCGCATGTATTGGCACGGCGACTGGCAAGACCTGTGCCGCGGACCGCACCTGCAAAATACCGGCCAGGTTCCGGCAGACGCGTTCAAGCTGACGCGCGTGTCCTCGGCGTACTGGCTTGGTGACAACACGCGGCCCCAGCTTCAGCGCATCTACGGCATCGCCTTTCGCAACCGCGAAGACCTGAAAAAGCACCTGCAATTCCTCGAAGAGGCCGAGGCCCGCGATCATCGTCGCCTGGGCCGGGACATGGACCTCTACCACATGCAGGAAGAGGCACCGGGCCAGGTGTTCTGGCATCCCAACGGCTGGACGATCTACACCACCCTGCAAGACTACATGCGCCGTCGCCAGCGGGCCGGCGGCTATGTCGAGGTGAATACCCCGCAGGTCGTGGACCGCAAGCTGTGGGAAGCGTCGGGCCACTGGGACAAGTATCAGGACCACATGTTCATCGTCGAGGTAGACGAGGAACACGCCCGCGAAAAGGCGATAAACGCGCTCAAGCCGATGAACTGCCCCTGCCACGTGCAGGTGTTCAACCAAGGCCTGAAATCCTACCGTGACTTGCCGCTGCGCATGGCCGAGTTCGGTTCCTGCTCCCGGTACGAACCTTCGGGCGCGCTGCATGGCATAATGCGCGTGCGCGGCTTCACGCAAGACGACGGCCACATCTTCTGTACCGAGGACCAGATCGAGGAGGAATGCGCGCGCTTCATCGAATTTCTGGCCGAAACCTATCGCGATCTTGGCTTCGAAAGTTTCGACATCGCCTTCGCCACCCGCCCCGAGAAGCGTGTCGGCAGCGATGAGAGCTGGGACCACGTTGAGGGGGCGCTGGAGGCGGCCATCAAATCGACCGGCAACGCCTACCGGGTCGAGGAGGGCGATGGGGCGTTTTATGGCCCCAAGCTAGATTTCTATCTTACCGATGCCATCGGACGGGTCTGGCAATGTGGTACGTTCCAGGTCGATCCGAACCTGCCCGAGCGTCTGGGCGCGACATACATCGCCGAAGACAGCGCCAAGCACCGGCCCTACATGCTCCACCGTGCAACACTCGGCAGCTTCGAGCGTTTCATCGGCATCCTGATCGAGAACTCCGCCGGCAAACTGCCCTTCTGGCTGGCACCGCGGCAGGTTGTTGTCGCGTCGATCGTTTCCGAGGCTGATGACTACGTGCAGGAGGTCGTTGCCGCACTGACCAAGGCCGGCATCCGAGCCGAGGCGGACATCCGCAACGAGAAGATCAACTACAAGGTGCGCGAGCATTCATTGGCCAAGGTCCCCGTCATCCTCGCCATTGGTCGCAAGGAAGTGGAGGACCGCACCGTCACCCTTCGCCGCCTTGGCGAAAAGACGACGCGGGTGATTGCGCTCGAGACCGTTGTGGCGGACCTGGGGGCCGAGGCCAAGGCCCCCGATCAGAGATAGCATAGCGTCGCCAAATCAGGGACAATTCGATCGCAATGCAGGATTGTCCCTGATTTTACCGATTGCTGCCTCAATTACGCCCGATTTTCGGTCTATTGTGGACATAGGATGAAAATCGGACCGGGATAGATCAATCCTCCCCCTTGCGATCTTCCGGTTTCGGTTCTCGTCCATCTCTCCCTGGACGTCTGGTCGGCCCGAGCGAAAGCCCGGGCCGCACCAAATTAGAGACATCGGTTCAGACGTCTTCCTCATCGATCAGCGGCTCGATCAATTCCGGACCTTCGGTCCGGTTGGAATTCACGACGCGGGACACCCGATGCCGGACAATCCGGTCTTCTGGAGCTGCCTGCATCAGGGGTGCCGCGCCTTTCCCCTCTTCACCCAGCCACAGGGCCCAATCATTGGGTGCAAGTGTCGCCGGCTCCCGGTGATGCACCTCGGCCATGGTTGGGCCTGCGGCACAACTAACGATGGCGCAGGTCGAAATGGCCTCCGGGCCCCAGTCCTGCCAGATGCCCGCGAAGACCAGGGGGGCGTCTGACGGATCATGGAAATACCACGGCAGTCGGGCACCGTCGGCAGTCTTCGTCCACTCGTAGAAACCGGTCGCGGGGATCAGGCACCGCCGATGACGACAGGCATCTCGAAAGGCGGGCTTTTCGGCAATCGTCTCGGCCCGCGCGTTTATCAAGAGGGGGCCGGAGGTCGGCGTCTCGTACCAATGTGGCAGGAAGCCCCAGCGCATCGACACAAGGCGACGCATATCGCCCCCTGCCGTCACGACGGGGATCTGCGTCGTCGGGCAGATGTTCCAGCGCGGCCCTTCGGGCAGGTCATTCGACGGCGTCGCGCCGAACAACTGGGTCATTGCCTCATGCGGCAGGGTCAGCGCATAGCGTCCACACATAGGCGCAGGGCTACGTCAGGTCGATCGGGAAATCCAGTTCGACACGGTATCCCTGCGGCCCTGGCCCGGCGCGCAGCGTGCCACCCAATTGCGCGGCCGAGGCCTCCATGATGCGGTTGCCTAGCCCGGTTGACTGGTCACCTTGATCGGCGATCCCGACGCCATCGTCCGAACAGGTGATCTCGTAATGTGTGTCCGAGGTACGCTGGCCAGTGACCTGCACCCGACCGGCGCGACCGTCCGGGAAGGCGTGCTTGCAGGCGTTCGAGATCATCTCGTTGACCAAGACACCCAGCGCGGAAGCCCGGCGCGCGATCATGGATACCGGCTGAAACGTCATATCGACCTTTACGCCCGGCGGAGCCATGTCGCGCAGGTGGGTCGTTATCCGCGTCAGGTATGCACTGACGTCGATCGGCGCATCGGGCTGATCGGCGTGGTATAGGTCTTCATGCAGCGCGACCATGACGTCAATGCGCCGCTCAACCGACTCCAGCGCCTCGCGCACCTCAACTGATGCCTTGCGTGACACCATCCGGGTCATCGCGGAGATGTTGGCAAGGCTGTTCTTGACGCGGTGATCCACCTCGCGGCGCATGGCGTCCTCGTTGCGCAGCGCCTCGTGCAGTTCCAAGCGCTGCATCACCTGATCAGCAAGAATGCGGAGCGCCCGACGTTCTGTATCCCCCAGACGCCGTGGGCGGCGGTCCAACACGCAAAGTGACCCCAAGGCAACGCCGGCCTTCGTGATGATCCGCGCCCCGGCATAGAACAGGACCGGATCATCCACATCCACGACCAGCGGGTTGTCCTGTGTGCGCATGTCCAGACGCGTGTCCGGTATCTCCAGGATATCCTCCTGCAGAATGCCATGGCTGCAAATCGATGAATCAAGACCGGTCGACATGATGTCCAGGCCACAGACGGCCTCGAACTGCTGATCATGTTCTCGCACGATAGACACCAGCGATATCGGACACTGACAGATCTGGGCCGCAAGCTCCACCAAGCCATCAAAGGCCCCTGCATGTGTCACGCCATCAAGGTTGTACCGCTTGATCGCGGCCAGCCGGGCTTGCTGGTTCTCGGCAATGGGCGCAAGCATCGGCGGCATCCTCGGTTTCGCCAACATCAGCGACGGTACATTTTGTTGCATGAAGACCGGGAGATGCCCCTCGGACAGCATGCGCTGCCGGTCTTGTCCGACGTATTGCCACGCAGTGCAACAAGGCTGTGACGAGAACGGAAAAATGAAACGAGGGCCGGGAATACCCCGGCCCTTCAATGACTTCCGCAATTCGGTCAGCGGTCGCTTACACCTATGTCATTTGACAACGATACGCTCGTCGGTGAACGGCGCATAAGAGCCGCTCGCGGCAATATATTCCGCCGTGACGTCAGCCAGATCCGGGCCAAAATCGTAAGCGTCGGCCGCATCCCTGAACATGTCGTAGCCATCGCCACCGTTGCGGACGTAGTTATTTGACACGACGCCATAGACCTTCGCGGGGTCGAGCGGCTCTCCGCCGATCATCACGTCACTTACCCGGCTACCCGGCTCAGCGCTGGCATCGAAAGCGAAGGACATGCCCGAAACCTGCGGGAATCGGCCTGCGCCCTCCTCGACCTGGCTCACGCCGTTCTCCAGCGCCGCCAAAAGGGTCGCGCCGTCCACCCGGAAGGTCGACAGTGTATTCTGGAACGGCAGAACCGTCAGAACATCGCCCATGGTCACTTCGCCCGCGTCGATCGAGGCCCGAATGCCGCCGCCGTTCTGAATGGCGACATCAATGCCCTGATCCCTGACCCGCTCCAGCATGGCGTCGGCAATCAGGACACCCATTTCGCAGACCTGCGCACGGCAAACATCGCGCTCGCCGCCGATCGGCTGGTCGGTCTGGGCGACCACCTTGTTGCGGATTTCGTCAAGCGGAGCGGCCAGTTCGGCGATCCGCGCGACCGTGGCGGGGTCTTCCTCGACCGACGCATCGATCAGCACCGGCGCGCCTGTGGCTTCCGTAACGTTCCCATCGTCGTCGAATGTGACGTTCAATTCACCGAGGTATTTGCCGTATGCATAGGCCTGCACGATGGCGGTATCGCCGATCATGGTAGGATACTCGCCCTCGGCTCGCTCCATGTCGCCCAACAGGGTATTGCTGTGGCCACCAACAATCACATCGACGCCGGTGGTATTCGCTGCGACCGTCTGGTCCACGCCATAGCCCGAGTGGCTGAGTACGATGATCTTGTTCACGCCGTCGGCGGTTAACTTGTCCACCTCGCCCTGCACCGCGTCCGACGGATCGGTGAAGATGATGTTGGGGCCGGGCGACGCCAGTTCGTCGGTGTCCTGCGGGGTCAGGCCGATCAGGCCGATACGCTCACCGCCGCGCTCAATCACGGTGGACTTGGCCATCTTGCCCGCCAAGATCGGCTCACCCGAGACATCTGCGTTCGACATCAGGATCGGGAAATCGATGGCGGCCATGAATGACGCCAGAACCTCGGGTCCGTCGTCGAATTCGTGATTACCCACCGTCATGCCGTCATAGCCGAGCATGTTCATCATCTCGGCGGCCATCGTACCTTTGTAGTAGGTATAGAACAGGGTGCCCTGAAACTGGTCACCGCCGTCCACCAGGATGTGGTTGTTGGTACGCGCCTTGGCGGCCTCGATGGCGTTTACCAGGCGGGCGGTGCCCCCAAAGCATTCACCGGCGGTGTTGTCCTCGGCGCTGCAAGGGCCGTCATACTTGCTGATCGGCTCGAACCGGGCGTGGAAATCGTTGGTGTGCAGGATCGTCAGCGAATATTCGGCGCTGGCAATGCCGGTGGTCAGCGCAAGCGCAGTTGTTGCGGTCAGGAATCGTTTCATCTCTCAAACCCCCTTAGGTTGGACTGCGCGGATCGTGCGCGGGTCGCCCTAGGTTGTCAAAGCCATATGACAGTTGCGCGACTTGACGCTGCTGGATCGCGGGGGCATGCCCGCGCCATGATCTATAAAATCTTCCGCACGCCCGAATGGCAGGCGCTTCGGGCCGATGAAACGACCCTCGGTGCGCCCATCGACCTAGCCGACGGCTATATCCACTTTTCGACCGCCGGACAGGCAACCGAGACTGCGGCCAGGCATTTCGCCGGGGTCGAGGGACTGTGGTTGATCGGGGTGGAGGATGCCGCCGTGGCGGACAACCTGAAATGGGAAGTCTCACGCGGGGGGGCCAAATTCCCCCATCTCTACGCGCCTCTGCGTCTGGACCAGGTGGCCTGGGCGCAGCCGCTGCCGCTGATCGATGGCGTTCACGAATTCCCGGCTGGCCTGCGATGATCGAAGCGACCAGCCTTGCGCTTCTGCGCCGGTTCGACCCGGAGCGTGCCCACGGGTTGGCTCTTATGGCGCTGAACGCGGGCCTTGGTCCGCGTGGCGGGCCCGTCACCTCCCCGCGTTTGCGCACGACGCTGGCCGGTCTGGAGTTGCCCAACCCGGTGGGTCTGGCTGCTGGGTTCGACAAGAACGCCACCGCGCTTGCCCCCCTCGCCCGCTGCGCCTTCGGCTTTCTGGAGGTCGGGGCCGTCACCCCGCGACCGCAGCCCGGCAATCCCAAACCTCGCCTGTTCCGCCTGACCGAGGATGCAGCCGCGATCAATCGCTTCGGTTTCAACAACGAGGGGATGGACGCCATAGCAGCGCGTTTGGCGACCCGGCCCGCTGATGCCGTCATCGGCCTGAACCTCGGGGCCAACAAGGACAGCGCCGACCGGGCCGAGGATTTCGCCCGCGTTCTGACGACTTGCGGTCCGCACGTGGATTTCGCCACCGTCAACGTCAGCAGTCCCAACACCGAAAAGTTGCGCGATTTGCAGGGTGCCGCAGCGCTCAGGGCTTTGCTCGACGGGGTGCTGGCCACCCGCGACGCCCTGCCCCGGCATATTCCGATCTTCCTCAAGATCGCGCCTGACCTGACCGAAGCCGACCTGGCCGATGTCGCCCGCGCCGCCGGCGGGATCGACGCGATCATCGCAACGAACACGACGCTGGACCGGGATGGTCTGACGTCTTTCCACAAGAGCGAAAAGGGTGGTCTGTCCGGGCAGCCGCTGTTCGAGAAGTCGACGCGAACGCTCGCGCGCCTCTCGACCCTGACGGACCTGCCCTTGGTCGGCGTAGGCGGTGTGGCGACGGCAGAGCAGGCCTATGCCAAGATCCGCGCCGGGGCATCAGCGGTGCAGCTTTACACCGCACTGGTCTATGCTGGCATCAGCCTGCCCGGCCAGATCGCGCGAGATCTCGACACCCTGCTGGCCCGCGACGGCTTCGACACGGTGGCAGATGCCGTTGGTTCCGACCGCGACCGCTGGCTCTGACGCGACCCTCGCGTTCTAAGTCTGCCGAAGCGGTTGGGGCGCGGTTGCAAGGGACGCTGCCTCCAATGCGGGATACCGCAAGCCCAGCGTCACACCGCGTACCACGAACGACACCATCAAGGCCGCCCACAGCCCGTGATTGCCCAGCCAGGGCACCAGGACAGCCAACGCCGCCAGATAGACGACGAAACTGACGATCATCATATTGCGCATGTCCCGCGTGCGTGTCGCGCCGATGAAGACGCCGTCCAGCATGAAGGCCCCAACACCCAGCACCGGCATCAGCCAGACCCAAGGCAGATAGGACGGGGCGACCGCTCGCACGTCCTCGGCCTTGGCCATCAGGTTGATCAGTGGCCCACCCGCGAAGACATAGGCCAGCGACACCGCGACCGATGTCCCGACGGCCCACCATCCGCATAGCTTGACAGCCCGGCGAAGCCGGCACCGGTCGCCCGCACCGAAGAACCGCCCCACCAACGCCTCCACGGCAAAGGCGAAGCCATCCAGAGCGTAGGATGTGATGTAGACGAACTGCAGCAACACCTGGTTGGCCGCCAGAGTTGCCGTCCCGAACACACCCCCTGTCAGCAGGAAAGACGCGAATGTCGCCTGCAACAGGACAGACCGGATCAGGATGTCGGTGTTCACCGCCACCATCCGGCGCAAACGGTCCGGGTTCAGGATCTGCGCGCGGTCGCGCCATTCGGGGCCCACGAAGGCATCGCGACAGAACCATATGGCCAGCCCCACACCGGTCCACTCCGCTATAAACGTGGCCCAGGCCACGCCCGGCACGCCCCAGTCGAGGCCCAGCACAAACCACAGGTCCAGCGCGATATTGGCCCCGTTCATCGCCAGTTGCAGGAGCAGAACCGCCGTCGTCCGCTCCTGCGCGATGAGCCAGCCGGTCAGCCCATAGATGGCGATCGCCGCAGGAGCCGACAGGATGCGGATCGACATGTATTGCCGGGCCAGCCCCTCTACCTCGTCCGTGGTGGGCGCGATCCGGAATGCGCCCGCAAACAGCGCCGATTGGACCGCAATCAGCGCTATACCCGCCGCCGCCCCGATCAACAGCGCGCGCGACAGCAACGCGACCACCTCCCCCCGGTCGTCCGCGCCCAGCGCCTGCGCGGCAAGGCCGGTCGTTCCCATGCGCAGGAACCCGAAAATCCAATAGACCGAAGACAGTATGATCGCCCCTGCCCCCACGGCGGCAATCGGCGCGGCTTCGGCCAATTGCCCGACGACACCCGTGTCCACGGCACCCAGGATCGGCACGGTCGCATTGGACAAGACCACAGGCACGGCGATTTTCAGGATACGCCGGTTGGTCAGATCGCCCGTAACAGGTGCGGTCGTGCTCACGCTTCGCGCGGTGGCATCATGAAATGGCCGGTACCCTGCGCGAACAGCCGGTTACGATTGTCCTGCCATGTCTCCACGTGGACCGATGAATATCTTCGGCCGCTGCGGTTCAGGCGCGCCCGCGCATAGGCGTCGCGCGGCAGGCCCGCGCGTAGGTAGTCGACCGAAAAATCGATGGTCTTGGGCAGTCGTGGCAGCGTTTCAGGCGTTAGTGTCTCCACATCTATCCGCCCCGACTCGAAGTCGTCCCAGATCATCGCCCAGGACAGCGTGACGATGGCCGTGACCTCCAGAAAGGCCGCCGTCACGCCCCCATGCAGCGCGGGCAGCATCGGATTACCGATCAGCTTATCGTCGAAATGCAGCACCCCGGTCAGTTCATCGCCCCGACGGTCAAAGGTGATGTTGAGGAACTTGATGTAAGGAACGCCGGACACCAGCGCGTGCAGTGCGGCATCACGGCGTTGCTTGATGACCTGGATCGGCTCTGGCTTTTTCATTGACCGTCCGTCCGGTCCAGCGTGAAGGCTCCGTTGGCGACGGCGACGGGGCCCTTTTCCGGCTCCTCGTCGAAGGCCTCAGCCCGCACGAAGGCGATGGAGCGCGTCACGTGGTGGCAGACGGCCCGCGCGGTGATCGTGTGGTGCGGCGTGGCCGCGCGCATGTAGTCGATGCGCAGGTCCATCGTTGCCGTCGATACCGGTGCGGTCGGATGGGACAGGACCGCCGCGCCGCCCGTCGTGTCCATCAGGGCCGACACGGCTCCGCCGTGCACCACGCCCGTCCGCGGGTCGCCCACGATATCGGCGGACCACGGCATCGTGATCGTCGCCTCCCCCGCGCCCACCGCCGTTACGGTCATGGAAAGTGCGCGGCAATGCGGCAGGGCAGCAATGAATTTTTGCGCGGTGATCGCACGGGCGGCCTCGGCCGGAGTAGTTTCATCTGTCATGATTGAAGGCATGACGCGTCCCGCCCGCCCCCGCAAGTGGCCGGATAGACAGCCCGTAGCCCGCGTGCCAGAATATCTTCGGGAGAAGGATCATGACCGACAAGATCGAATTCAAGCAGATGTGCGCGCGCTTTGATGTCACGCCACGGACCTTGCGTCATTACGAGTATATCGAATTGCTATCGCCAGAGCGGGACGGTCGGGCCCGGCTCTACAGCCCGCGGGACGTGGCCCGGATGACCCTGATCATGCGGGGCCGGAAGTTCGGCTTTTCGCTGGAGGAAATCCGACAGTGGCTGGAACTTTACGATGCTGACCCCGAGGGCCGGCAGCAGATGCAGGCGTGGATCGATCTTGCCGACCGGCAACTGGACGAATTGACCGAACGCCGCCGCGAGCTTGATAACGCGATAGATGAATTGACCGTCTTGAGGGACCGGGTGAAGTCAGACATCTCCACCAAGGACTAGCGCCTCCTACGCCTTGATCGTCCCGAAAATTGGCTGCGCGTCACACGCAAAATTGCGTCGGCGCGCAATTTACCTTTGCGTTCGTTACGTCAACTTGAAGATGACGTAACGTCCGACTTACGTAATCGTCAAACAGGGTTGTAACGTCGTTTCGAGAGCCGCATCTGGCATTTCAGAGCACGATGACCGGCTAAAGGAACGAGTGGATGTCCGACGATTTGATGACCATCCGGGAAATGTGTGACGCATTCGACGTCACCCCCCGCACCCTGCGCTTTTACGAAGCGAAGGAGTTGCTGTTTCCCAAGCGCGAAGGCCAGCGCCGCTGGTTTACCCGCAGCGACCGCGCGCGCCTGAAGCTGGTCCTGCGCGGCAAACGCTTCGGCTTTTCGCTGGAGGAAATCCGACAGCTATTGGACCTCTACGATCTGGGCGACAACCAGTACACGCAGCTCGCCCGCTCCTACGAGATCGGGCAGGAACGCCTGGCCTCGATGAATGCCCAGCGCGCGGAACTCGACGGTGCCATCGCCGAGCTCGAGGAGCAGTTGAGCTGGGGTGCCAAGATGATGAACCAGATGCAAGCCCGCAAGGCGGGCTGACCAAAGGCCTTCAGGGGCGGCCCACAGACCCCTGATAAAAATTCGCGGGGCGCGCTCCCGCGCCGTCTTGAGGAGGATGACAACATGCCCAGCTACACCGCCCCGACCAAGGACATGCAGTTCGTTCTGCACGATGTCCTAGGAGCTTCCACGCAGGATATCCCCGGCTACGAGGAGATGGACCGGGATTTCACCGGTGCCGTTCTGGAGGAAGCCGGGAAACTGGCACAGGAGGTGCTGCATCCCCTGAACGTCGTCGGCGACACGCAGGGCTGCAAGCTTGAGAACGGTATCGTGCGTACGCCCGATGGCTTCAAGGAGGCCTTCGACCAGGTGCGCGACGGCGGCTGGACGGCGCTGGACTGCGATACCCAGTATGGCGGACAGGGCTTGCCGTATCTCATGCAGACCGGCGTGGGCGAAATCCTGTCATCGGCCAACATGGCCTTCAACATGTACCAGGGCCTGACCCACGGTGCCTATTCGGCGATCCATGCCCACGGCACGGACGCGCAGAAAGCCAAGTGGCTTCCCAAGATGGTCACCTGCGAATGGACCGGCACCATGAATCTGACGGAACCGCATTGCGGCACCGACCTGGGTTTGATGCGCACCAAGGCCGTGCCGCAGGAAGACGGCTCCTATAGGATCACCGGCCAGAAGATCTTCATCTCGGCCGGCGACCACGACATGTCCGACAACATCGTCCACCTTGTGCTGGCCAAGATCCAGGGCGCACCCGAGGGCATCAAGGGCGTATCCCTCTTCATCGTCCCCAAGGTGCTGGTCGATGACGACGGCAATCTGGGTGCACGCAACGGCGTCTCGGTCGGCAAGATCGAGGAGAAGATGGGCATTCACGGCAATTCCACCTGCGTCATGAACTATGATGAGGCCGAGGGATATCTGCTGGGCGACGCGCACAAGGGCATGCGCGCCATGTTCACCATGATGAACGAGGCGCGTCTGGGCGTGGGCCTTCAGGGCTACGCCCAGGCCGAGATCGCCTATCAGAACGCGCGGGCTTATGCGCTGGACCGCCTTCAGGGGCGCGATGTGACCGGCACCAAAAACCCGGACGGGCCTGCCGATCCCCTGATCGTGCACCCCGACATCCGTCGTAACCTTATGGACCAGAAATCCTTCGTGGAAGGCGCACGTGCATTCGTGTTCTGGGGTGCGATGATGATCGACCGGGCGCACCGGAACGCCGACGAGGACGCAGATGGCCTGATTTCGCTGCTGACGCCGATCATCAAGGGCTTCCTGACCGACAAGGGCTTTGAATATGCCACTGCGGCGCAACAGGTCTATGGCGGCCACGGCTATATCGAGGAATGGGGCATGTCGCAGTTTGCCCGCGATGCCCGGATCGCCATGATCTACGAAGGGGCCAACGGCGTTCAGGCGCTGGATCTCGTAGGGCGCAAGCTTGCGCAGGATGGTGGAAAGCATGTTATGGCGTTCTTCGACATGGTCAAATCCTTCTGCAAGGAAAACGCCGAGGACGAGACGCTGAAAGCGGGCTTCCTGGAGCCGCTGAAAGCCGCGTCCAAAGATCTTCAGTCGGCCGCGATGTACTTCATGCAGTCGGGAATGAAGAACCCGAACGCGGCGCTGGCCGGCTCCTACGATTTCATGACCATGTTCGGGCACGTCGCATTGGGCCTGATGTGGGCAAAGATGGCCAAAACCGCCGGCGGGATGCTGGGTGACGATGGGGCAGACCGGGACTTCCTGGAGGCCAAGATCGCGACGGGCCGCTACTACATGGCCCGGCAGTTACCCGCGACCGGCATGCATCTTTCGCGCATTCAATCAGGCCCTGAGACCGTGATGGAGCTTGAACCGACAGCCTTTTGACGATCTCGTGCTGTCGGCCCATGGTGGGCCGACAGACCCACATCCAGGAGACCCAATGGCCCGCGCCCAACGCCTGACCCGCCGATTTCCTGCGCAGATGTCCGAAGCCGGGTATCGACGCCTGAAGAAGTTCGCTGGAGAGGCCGGACTGGAGGAGGGAGAAGCGTTGTCGTTCCTGTTCGAGAATTTCGACAGCGTGACCAACGCAGAGAACCTGCCGCACCGGCTGGGGCTGCACAAGGCGATGCTCGCCAAGCGAGAAGAGAAGAGCTGACAAGGCTCTTTCCAACGGAACCGGCGCTTCGGGAGGGGGCACCATGACAATCCAACTGCATTGCTTCGGCGAAAGCGGGAACAGCTACAAGGCGGCGCTTGCGCTGGAACTTGCGGGCGTCCCTTGGGAGCCCGTTTTCGTCGATTTTTTCGGCGGAGCCGCCCGCACGCCCGCCTACCGCGACCTCAATCCGATGGGCGAGGCCCCGCTTTTGATCGACGGCGATACGCGCCTGTCGCAATCGGGTGCAATCCAACAGTGGATCACTGACCGGACAGGCAAGTTCGGCGGGTCCGAGGCGGACAAGTACGAAGTGCTGCGCTGGGTGCTGTGGGACAATCACAAGCTTTCGTCGCAGATCGGAACGACACGCTTCCTGATGAACTTCCTGCCCGAGGCCAAGCGCCCGGCCGAAGTCATCGCCTTCTTCCAAGGCCGTCTCAGGGCCGCTTATGACACGCTGAACAGACATCTGGAGGGCCGCGACTGGATCGTCGGCGACGGCGTGACGAACGCGGACCTGTCTTGCTGTAGCTACCTTTACTACTCTGAACCCTTCGGCTTCGACCGCGCCGACTGGCCCCATATCGACGCCTGGCTTGATCGCGTCAGCGCCCTGCCCGGCTGGAAACACCCCTATGATCTGATGCCCGGTCGGCCTTCCGACCGCGACCAATGACGTTCCGGAGAATACCATGACAGAAGCCTATATCTATGACGCGATCCGCACCCCTCGCGGCAAGGGTCGCAAGGACGGATCACTTCACGAAGTGACCGCAGCGCGGCTCTCGGCGGGCGTGCTGGACGCGCTCAAGGATCGCAACGGCTTCGAGGGCCACGCGGTGGAAGACGTTATCTGGGGCAACGCCACACAGGTGATGGAACAGGGCGGATGCCTTGCGCGGACAGCCGTTCTGGCGTCGAACCTCGACGAACGCATTCCGGGCCTGTCGATCAACCGTTTTTGTGCGAGCGGGATGGAGGCCGTGAATCTTGCCGCCAACCAGATCAAGGGCGGCGCGGGCATGGGCTACATCGCCGGCGGCGTCGAGATGATGGGACGGGTCGCAATGGGGTCGGACGGCGCGGCGATCGCGGTGGACCCGTCGATCGCGATGGAAACCTATTTCGTGCCGCAGGGAATTTCGGCCGACATCATCGCTACCGAGTACGGCTTCAGCCGCGACGACGCCGATGCCTTGGCCGTCGAGAGCCAGAAGCGCGCCGCCGCCGCATGGGCCGACAACCGTTTCGAGAAATCCATCGTTCCGGTGCGCGACATCAACGGGCTGACCATTCTGGACCATGATGAATACATTCGCCCCGGCACCGACATGCAAAGCCTCGGCAGCCTGAATGCCGCGTTCCAGGCGATGGGTGAAGTGATGCCCGGCTTCGACAAGATCGCGTTGATGAAATACCCACACCTGGAGCGGATCAATCACATCCATACTGCGGGCAATTCGTCCGGTATCGTTGACGGCGCGGCGGGCGTCCTGATCGGCAACAAGGAATTCGGCGAAAAATGGAGCCTGACGCCCCGCGCCCGCATTCGCGGAACGGCCAAGATCGGGACCGACCCGACGATCATGCTGACCGGCCCGGTTCCCGCGACTCAGAAGATCCTTGCGGACACTGGCATGTCCATCGACGACATCGACCTGTTCGAAGTGAACGAGGCGTTTTCCTCCGTGGTACTGCGGTTCATGCAGGCCTTCGACGTCGATCACTCCAAGCTCAACGTCAACGGCGGGGCCATCGCTATGGGCCACCCGCTGGGTGCTTCGGGCGCGATCATCATCGGCACGCTCCTTGACGAGTTGGAGCGCAGCGGCAAAGGGACCGGCCTTGCCACGCTTTGCGTCGCGTCGGGCATGGGGGCGGCCACGATAATTGAGCGTATCTGAGCGGTGGAGGCACTGGGCATCCATGAGGACCATCTTGACCGGATGTCCCGTGCCATTTGGGACCGGGATTTCAGGATAATCGCAATGATGCACAAGTATCCCCAAGTCATTCGTCAGTCAGGCAACCAGCGCTCTTTATTGACGAAAGGTGCACTGACCCAACTGGTTAAGCAGTTCCGCACGCGTCTGCAGGGGATGGGTACGACATGCTATCACAGGGTCTGCGAACGGGCGAATTTCCACCAGCTTGATCGCAACCGGATCACGGGCGCAAAATGGAGTTCTGTCCTTCGTGGCGGAAACTACCTGTGCGAACCTTATAATTGTGAGATGGTGATTACCTGCGAGGAAGGAAATTGGCTGGCTGCGGACATCGTGACACCACCGATGCGTCATGGCCTGCCTACCGGCAATCCGATCGGCCGACGCTCGGGAAAGCGACTCTGATGACAAGTGCATGCGATATCTACCAGGCACACCTTGATAAGGTATCGCGTCTTCTTTGGGATGGCGACGCGGAGAGCGTCGCGAATATGCTGTACTACCCGCACGTCATCCACCTGCCCGAGGCGGACCGCGTCATCTCGAACCCGGCCGAGCAGAGCAAGGACGCGGAGGCCTTCCGAGAGAGCCTGAGCGCCTTGGGCGCGACGGCCTTCCACCGCCTGTGCCGCGAAGCGCGGTTTGATCCGGACACTCCGGACCGGATCATCGGCGTCCACACAACTTATGTCATGCATGGCGGCAGCTATCTGACCGACCCCTACGATTGCGCGATGTCTCTCCTGAAACAGACGGACGGGCGATGGCTGGCGGACGCGATCCGGGTCTCCGTTCGCAACAGCGGGATGGCATATTACCACCGCGATAACATCTTCAACCGCCCCAAAAACCAGACTTCCAATGACTGAATCCGCCCAGATCACAGGTCTCTGCGCGCGAACCGTTCGTGGAGCGTGCAGCGCAGTCCCCAAGGACGAGTACATGAACAATCCGATCAACAGCGAGATTTGGACATGACAACTGCGCTTGGACTTTATCAGGATCACCTCGACCTTGTATCACGCCACATCTGGAACCGCGATTTCCACGCGTTGACCAAGGTAATGGCCTATCCGCACGAGCTGATTACCGGCGAGGGCCTTGTCGCCGTTGATAACGCCGAGACCTTGAAGAATTGGGCCATCAAGTTCCGTGACCGCCTCGAAGAACTCGGGGCCACGGCCTATCACCGCGTGGCGATCGCCGCCGCGTTCACCGGCAACGCCGAGGATCGGATCGACGGGTTTCACCGTGTCTACGTCCTCGACGGGGCCACTCACCTCATCGACCCCTACTCCAGCGAAGCGTGTCTTGTACTCAAAGACGACGTGTGGCTCGGGGCGGGCGTGCGCGCAACGCTGCGAACGGCGCGCTACGTCGTCGATGAGGATCAAGACACCTGATCAAAATCCGAAGAGAGCATGATGACCGATTTTACCCTGACGAAAGACGCCGATGGCGTTGCGACAATCACCTGGGACGTGAAGGATAAATCAATGAACGTGCTCAGCCTTGAAGGCTGGGACGAACTTGACGCCTGCATTACTGACGCGCTGGCGGACGATGCGGTCAAGGGGGTCATCATAACCTCCGGCAAGGACACCTTCGCCGGCGGCATGGACCTGAACGTTATCGCAAAGATGAAGGCCATGTCCGGCGATGACCCTGCACAAGGTCTGATGGATGGGCTGATGAAAACGCATGCCATACTGCGCAAGATCGAGCGGGCGAACATGGATCCGAAGACCAACAAGGGCGGCAAGCCGGTGGCATGTGTGTTGCCGGGGACCGCGCTGGGCATCGGGCTTGAGATACCGCTGGCATGTCATCGCATCTTTGCCGCCGACAATCCGAAGGCCAAGATCGGCCTGCCGGAAATCATGGTCGGAATTTTCCCCGGCATGGGCGGCACAACGCGGCTGACGCGCAAACTCGGGGCCATGGCCGCATCGCCTTTCCTGCTGGAAGGCAAGCTGTCGGACCCGAAGAAGGCAAAGGCCGCGGGTCTGATCGACGAAGTCAGCGCCGACCCGATGGCCGATGCACGCGCCTGGGTCCTGTCTGCCACCGACGCCGACATCCTCAAGCCATGGGACGCCAAGGGCTACAAGATGCCCGGCGGCGCGCCCTACCACCCGGCCGGCTTCATGACATTCGTCGGGGCCAGCGCGATGGTGAACGGAAAAACCCAAGGCGCATTCCCCGCAGCTAAGGCGCTGCTCTCGGCCGTCTACGAAGGTGCGCTGGTGCCATTCGACACCGCGCTGAAGATCGAAGCCCGCTGGTTTACCCATGTCCTGATGAACCCGTCGTCCGAGGCGATGATCCGCTCGCTCTTCATCAACAAGGAAGCACTTGAAAAGGGCGCGAACCGCCCAGATGCGCCCGATCAGAAGGTGTCGAAGGTCGGCATTCTGGGGGCGGGCATGATGGGGGCCGGCATCGCCTATGTCTCCGCCAACGCGGGCATCGAGGTGGTGCTGATCGACCGCGAACAGGCCGCCGCCGACAAGGGCAAGGCCTACGCCGAAGGCATCCTGGACAAGGGCATGTCGCGCAAGAAGGTCACGCAGGAGAAAAAGGACGACGTGTTGGACCGCATCGCCGCGACCACCGACCTTGATGCGCTCAAAGGCTGCGACCTGATCGTAGAGGCCGTCTTCGAGGACGTGGGCGTCAAGGCCGAGATGACCAAGGCGGTCGAAGCGATCGTTGGCGACGATTGTATCTTCGCCACCAACACCTCCACCCTGCCGATCACCGAGCTTGCCAAGGCAAGCGTCCGGCCAGCACAGTTCATCGGCATCCATTTCTTCAGCCCCGTCGACAAGATGCTGCTGGTCGAGATCATCAAGGGCAAGGAAACGGGCGACGTTGCCGTGGCCAAGGCGCTCGATTTCGTGCGCCAGATCCGAAAGACGCCCATCGTCGTTAATGACGCGCGCTTCTTCTACGCCAACCGCTGCATCATTCCCTACATCAACGAGGGTATCCGCATGGTCGCCGAGGGCGTGTCCCCCTCGCTGATCGAGAATGGGGCCAAGCAGCTCGGCTTCCCGCTGGGCCCGCTTCAGTTGGTGGACGAGACGTCGATCGACCTGGGCGTTAAAATTGCCGTGGCAACCAAGGCCGCGATGGGCGACGCCTATCCGGACGATGCCGTCGACGAAGTCCTGTTCGCGTTCAAGGACGCGGGCCGTCTGGGCCGCAAGTCGAGCGCCGGGTTTTATGACTACGACGAGAAGGGCAAACGTCAGGGCCTGTGGTCCGAGCTGTCCGCGCGCTACCCGCTGGCCGAGGAGCAGCCAGATCTGCACGAGGTTCAGAACCGCCTGATGTTTGCACAGGTGCTGGAGGCCGTCCGCGCGCTGGAGGAAGGCGTGCTGGAAGACATCCGCGAGGGTGACGTCGGTGCAATCCTGGGCTGGGGCTTCGCGCCTTGGTCCGGCGGCCCTTTCAGCTGGCTCGACATCGTGGGTTCCGCCTGGGCTGCCGAAACCTGCGACGCGCTGGCCACCAAGCATGGGGACCGGTTCAAGACCCCCGCCCTGCTGCGCAAGATGGCCGACGCGGATGAAAGCTTCTACGACGGCACGGCCTGCGCCGCGGCCTGATACTGTAATCGGCTGCAGGCGGAGGTTCGGTCGACTCCGGATCCCCGCCTGCCAGCCAGCGTGTTTGCGTCAAAGTGCCGATTGGATGATGCTGGTCCGGAACTGCATGGCCTCGGAGCGACGTTCATGGCGACCCTACTCACAGGAAGCTGGCAATTCTGGGCGGTCCTCGCGGCCGTCTTTGCAGCGTTGACCGCGATCTTCGCCAAAGTCGGTGTCGCGGATATCAATTCCGACCTCGCAACCCTAATCCGAACCTTGGTCGTTCTTCTGGCACTTGCCGCGCTCGTCTGGGGAACGGGCAAGATGCAGAACCTGTCCACGATCTCGCCCCGCACGTGGCTCTTCCTCGTATTGTCGGGTCTCGCGACCGGGGCGTCGTGGCTGTGCTATTTCCGGGCAATGCAACTTGGTGACGCGTCGCGCGTGGCACCGGTCGACAAGCTCAGCGTCGTGTTTGTAGCGGTGATCGCGGTTACCGTGCTGGGCGAACAGCTTTCGCCTTTGGCGTGGGTCGGCGTAGGCCTGATCGGTTCCGGTGCCGTGCTGCTGGCCTTGGCCCCCTGACGCGAAGGGCCGACGTCGCATTCCGATTGTTTCCTGCGACAGTCCCAACCGTTCCATGTTCCCGCCGGATTCACGCGGCAAGGTCAACGTCATAGCCCCCCAACTGACTGGGACACCGGAAATGAAACCGATGACCTCTCCTTTCACGCATCCGCCCGGAGAAGGTGTTTCGCACACCGGCCGCGAACCGCATCTTGACCGACGATTTCGGCGACATGGTGATGATGCCGAGCAACGGTGAGGTTGGCTGACATTAGGGTCGGCCACCTCCTCCGGCGGATGAGTCCGGAAGGGCGGACGACTTTGTCCGGGACATCGAGTGGACGGGCCCCGAACCCCTCCATATCCGCGGCGGCCGGGTCGTGATGCAGTGCAACCGCGGATACTCCGCATGCGAATGCTGGACGCTAACCTAGCGTTTCAGCGGCGGCTCCCCGACTGCGTGCATGGTCTGGAATGCGTGGCGCGCCATGTCACAAGAGACGACCGCTGCATCGCCCTGTTCGATTTCGCAGACCACGCCGCCCGCCTCGATTACGGCGGGAATTCCGAACGACAGCCCGAAATAGCGCAGGTCCGCCAGCGGTCGCTCTACCATCACGCCACGCAGTCCAACCAGGTCGCGTATGGACACCGAAATCTCCGCGACATTGCAGATCCGCTTGATGGTGCCCCCCGACAGCAGCACCCGCTGGTCGGGCGACAGGCGCATGGGGCGGATATTGCCCAGGCTGCCAACCGGTACACGTACGGGCCAGGTATCGCGGGCATAGGCCCACTCGCCGCGCAGCCTGCGCGTCACCTCCAAACGGGCGATCCGTTTTGGTCCGGAGCGCGTCGTCAAAAGGTCACCGACGGCGAGGGTTTCAACCTCCCGACATCCCTCGGGCGTGGGAAGCCGCGCGCCGGGTGTGAACCGGGGCGCGACTGGGGCGATGACGGGAAAAGCGTCATGGGTGAAGATGTGCTGGTCTGACATGCGGGTTTCTTTCGTCCCTTGGAGTGTTGCGGCAGACACCGGCGAAAGTTTGCTGTGCGACGACAACGAACGGTGCAAAACCCTGCGGCAAGCAACGCGACAAGCGGGATTACGCCCGATTGGTCGGTTCGAAGTGGTAGGAAAAGGCCGAAATATCTGCTGCGCAGATTTCCGCCACGCAGTCGCGGGTCGTCGCATCATAGTAGCTCCGCCAATCAGCCAAGCGATCCGAGGAATTTACCCTTGGCAAAATAAGGCCAAAGCCCAACAGGTCGGTGAAAGGGACCAAATCAGTTTCCAGGTGTTCTAACCGGATGAAGATCGGCAATGCCCCGCCTGCGACGTAACTGGCGGATGGGTTTCGGCGGAAGCTTTCGCCCGTCTTCGGGTCCAGCACGAACGCCTTGAAGCCAAGTGTCTTGGCCCGGGTGACGGCCGGGTTGTCAAAATCCTGCGCCCGCAGCCAGTGGTAATAGCTGACCATCCGGTCCCAGGGATTGCGCACCAGCATCACGGGCGTCAGCCGGTCCAGAACCGGGTCCGGCAGAAGCCCCCGAACATCGCGCAGGGTCGAATGTTTCCAAAGCCGCCCTGCCGCCTGCGCGCCGTTCAACCGGCCACGGCGTTTCAACGCCTTGGGCGTATCGCCAATAAGGATGTCGTCGGCCATCGCGTGGGCCTCCAGCGCCAATGCCATCGCCGTGCCACCCGTCTTGGGCGCATGTACGAAGGCATATCCGCGGCCCGGCGACAGGATCATGGCGAGCGCCCCACTGCGTCTACCACGCGGGGGTCACCCCGATCACGCAGGGCGATCAGGCTGCCGGCGGCGGCAATGAGCACCAGCCCGAGGCCCGACCAAAGGGTCAGCAGATCCCCCCAGACAAGGAAGCCGAACAGCGCCGAGAACGCCAGAACCGAGTATTCGAACACCGATACCAACGAGGCTTCAGCCAACTGATATCCACGGGTCAGAAGGGTCACCGCGACCAAGCTGCACACGGCCTGCATAACGCAAAGCCAGAAAACTGTGCTCGACGGCGTCACCCACCCGCGCGTCAGATAGCCCGTCGGCTCCCACCCGAGAGCCGCGCCCAAGGCTATGCCGCAGAGGCCCCAGAATGCCATGAAACTGAACACGCCCAGCGCCAGCGTGATTGCATCCTCCCCGTCGCACCATTCTCGGGTTGCGATCACAGCGACGGCGTAGAACGCGCCCGACAGGACAGGCAAAAGGTTCAGGACCGAAAGCGCCGCCATATCCGGCGACAGCACAAGAATCACGCCGACAAAGCCCACGATAGCGGCGGCCACCCTGACCGGACCGATCCGCAGGCCAAAGAACACAACTGAGAAGATCAGCACCCAAATCGGGGCCGAGAACAATCCCGCCGCCGCTTCCGCAACCGACATGAAGCCGAGCGCCCCGAAATACAGGATCATTGCGGTGGACATGACCGCCGAGCGTGCGGCGACCGCCCGCAAGTTCACCACCTTCAATCGCCGCCCCATCACGGCAACGAAGACCAACGCCAAGACCCACATCATACCAGACCGTACGATGTGAAACGTCCACAGGCTGCTTTCGGCGGCAATGATCCGGATGAACTGATCCACGAAGGACAAAAGCGCAGTCGCCGCAAGGATATTGACTGCCGCGGCAAGGGGTTGGTTCTGCTTGATGACGGTCCCTCCCGCTCTTGTCCTCGACGTCGTGTGCGCGCACTATTGCCATCAATGGGCACAGGCGCAAAGGGAGGATCCATGGGCTGGCTTCAGGACGAAACCGCATTGGACCGGTGCGCCGCAAACCATGTGGCGTTAACACCGCTTTCACACCTCAACCGCGCGGCACTGATCTGGCCGGATCGCGAGGCGGTGGTCTATGGCCAGAAACGTTGGACGTATTCCCAGTACCGGGACAGGGTGACACGGCAAGCGTCGATGCTGTCTGCATTGGGCGTGATGCCGGGCGATGTTGTCGCGACGATTTTGCCAAACGTGCCCGCGCAGGTTGAGGCCAGCTTCGGTGTGCCCGCCTGCGGGGCGATCTTGAACACCATCAACACCCGGCTGGACGTGGACACGGTGGCCTACATCCTGTCCCACGGCGGGGCGAAAGTTATTCTGGTCGACAGCCAGTTCCTGGATCTGGCGGAAGCGGCCTGTGCCGATGTCTCGCCTCCGCCCCTCCTGATCGAGGTGCCGGACACAGGCTTTCCAGCCTCGGGCCGCCATCCCGTCTATGAAGACGAGCTTGTCAAGGCCGACGCATCCTTCGACTGGATCCTGCCTGCGGACGAATGGGAAAGCATCGCGCTGAACTACACCTCGGGCACGACGGGACGGCCCAAGGGCGTGGTGTATCATCACCGCGGGGCCTATCTGATCACCATGGGCACGGTCGTCAGTTGGCGGATGGTTCTCTATCCGCGTCTGCTGGTGGTGGTGCCGCTGTTCCATTGCAACGGCTGGTGCCACACATGGATGGCACCGCTGGTTGGGGGGACCGTGATCTGCCTGCGTGACGTGACGGCCCCGGCGATCTTTGATGCGCTTGCGGACGAAAAGGTGACCCATTTCGGCGGCGCGCCCATCGTGCTGAATGCGCTGGTGAACGCACCCATGTCGGAGCGTCGGCCTTTCGATCAGTTGGTCGAGGTCTATACCGCCGGTGCCCCACCTCCCGCCGCCACGCTGGCCCGGATGGAGGCATTGGGCTTCAACATCACCCATGTCTATGGCCTGACGGAAACTTACGGCCACGTGGTCGAGAACGTCTGGCAACCCGGCGACTGGGACGCGCTGGACGCGACCGACAGGGCCGCGATGAAAGCACGCCAAGGCGTGGCGTTCCCTATGATGGAGGGGGTCGACGTCTTCGCCGAGGATGGCACCCCCGTGCCCGCCGATGGCGAGACGCAGGGCGAGATCGCGATGCGCGGCAACGCGGTCATGAAGGGCTATCTCAAGAACCCGGAGGCCACGGCCGAGGCTTTTGCCGGCGGCTGGTTCCGTTCGGGCGACCTTGGCGTCAAACACCCCGACGGCTATATCCAGATCCGCGACCGCGCCAAGGACATCATCATTTCGGGCGGCGAAAATGTCAGCAGCGTGGAAGTGGAAGGCGCGATCATGCACCACGACGCGGTTTCGCTCTGCGCGGTGGTGGCCCGGGCGGACGACAAGTGGGGCGAAGTTCCCCACGCCTTTGTCGAACTGCGCGATGGGGCCAGCGCCACCGAAGCCGAGGTCATTGCCTTCGTGCGCGACAGGCTTGCCGGGTTCAAGACGCCCAAGGCCGTGACCTTTGGGCCGTTGCCCAAGACCTCGACCGGCAAGATCCAGAAATTCGTCCTGCGCGAGCGGGCCCGCGAGACGCCTGAATGACAGCACTTGACGGGCTTGACCGACTCGAGGCTCCGGGATTGTGGCGCTCCGGCCCTGATGAGCAGCGGCGCAACGTCTACATCACCGTGGGCGACGCCGAACTGGTGATCGAGGATAAGGCCGGAACCGCCTTGTCCCACTGGTCCCTGCCCGCGCTCGTCCGGTTGAACCCGTCCGAACTGCCTGCCCGCTTCGCCCCCTCGGATGCCAGTGACGAGCAGCTTGAGGTCGAGGAACCGGAGATGATCGCAGCGCTCGACCGCGTGATGCGGGCGGTGGAAAAAGGGCGGCGTCGCCCCGGCGCGCTGCGACGCCTGACGCTGGGCCTCACCGTTGGGTTTGTCGTCGGGATCGGTGCTCTCTGGCTACCGGGCGCGCTGCGCAAGCAGGCCGCAACGATCATTCCTCCGGCACAGCGCATGGAAATCGGAACCGCGATTCTGGAGGAGGTGACAGCGCTGACAGGCCCCGCCTGCAGCAACCCCACCGGGACCGAGGCGCTGGCACAGCTGCGCCAACGTCTGTTTCCCACAACGCCGGTCCAGCTTGTCATTCTGCGCGACCTGCCGCGCACCACCCTGACACTGCCCGGTGGGATCATTGCCATGTCGGACAGCGTACTGAACCGGCAGGACGATCCCGACGTGGCCGCCGGCCACATCCTGGCCGCCGCCCTGACGGCGCGGGCCGTAGTGCCGCTGGAGACGTTCCTCGACCGGATGAGCTTCTTGAACCTGACGCGGATGCTCGCCACCGGGAATGTACCTGTTGCAGCGATTGAAAACCACGTCGAGCGCCTGGTGCTGTCCGATCCGCAAATGCTTTCGGCCCAAACGCTGCGCCCCGGCTTCGACGCCGCACGTCTGACTTGGGGGGCTTACGCGCGCGCCACAAACCTGCCCGAGGGGGACGCTGCGCCCTCGATGATGCCCCCGGTGATGGAGGACACGCTCTGGCAGGCGCTGAGGGAGATCTGCACCCGCTGATGCACGTCAGTGCGCCGTTTCGTCGACATCCCCGACGGTGAAGAAGAAATCGTCGGGATATGCCGGCACCTTCCAGACCTTTTCCGGCACGCAGTCCGGACCTGCCAAGAACACGTTCGCCCCGAAATGGCGGTGCATCCGGCTCAGCCGTTCCATGCGCCGGCTGGTGATCTGGGCGAAAATGGCAGCAAATTCGTCCTGCCCACGCAGTTCGGCGATACGGACGCGGTGGGCCGCGACGCATTTGTCGTGCTGCTCGGCCACGCCGGGCAGCGCCTTCAGCGCCGCCATTTCCGCCTCCATTGCGGGTAGCATCCGACGGATCGAGGTGTCGCGTTCGCTGTTGTTGTTCATGCGAAACCAGTAGCCAAGGCCTTGATCCCGCTCAACATGGTTCACCCGGCCCCGATCGCGCTTGACCAGGAAACTTTCGGCATCGCGCACCGCATAGTGGTTCAGCGTAACAAGGTCATAGCCATACGTGTCAACCGACGAACGCCATCCCGTGCGCAGCATCTGCTTGGGCATCGGCTCACCCGAGCCGTTGACCCACGAAATCTGCTCCCACAGGTCGGGCTTCAGGCCCTTGGGTCGGTGCACGCCCATCTTGCGGTAGATGCCGTTGTTCCGGAACAGGGTCTTGAACCCCCATGCCTGGTGCGGTTTACGGATCAGGTGCGGGGCGCAGCGGTCGAAACGCGCGGGTGTCGGCATATCCACAAAGTCCCGCAGGTCGGAATTCCCGAACAATCGCCAGGTCATCGAGATCATGTTTGCGTCGCCGACAGCGGCGTAAAGGTCGCGCAGGGTGCCTTCGCCGACGTGGATGTTGATGAACTCGTCGACATCCATGCACACGGCCCACGCGGCGCGCGCCATGATCGGCTCTGATTCCGCTGCTTCCAGGGCTGCGTGCTGGGGCTTCGTATCAGGCATATCGCGGAACGGATTCTCGCGGTGTGCAAGGATGCCCTGATCCTGCAAAAGATCCAGAAGGGTATCCGTGCCATCGGTGCAATCGTTGCTGTAGACAATGAAATCGTCCACGCCGATCGCACGGTGATGGGCGATCCACTCGAGGACGAACGGCCCCTCGTTTTTCATGCAGGTGACGATGGCCGTTCGCCCCGGCACCGTCGCCGGAAGACCCTTCGCATCCGGCGCGTCGTTCACAGGCGGCAGGACCGGGTCGAAGCCGAATTCACTGCGCGACAGCGTCAGCAGGTCTTCATCGACGACCAGCCCGGCCTTGGGGGCCAGCGGTGTCCCCGCGTCCTCGGACACGCGTGCGCCCATGGCGCGGTAAAAGAAAGCCACGTCTTGCGGTGCGGGTTTCTGGCTGCCAACCCGAACCAGACGAAAGGGGGCCTCATCGGGAATACGCGCGGGCGCGGCGACCCAGCGGCGGTTGCCGGAGGGGTTGTCGAACTGGTCACAGATGTGGTCCCCGAAGTTTGCCGCGTGTCCCTTGCGAATGCGCCACGGATAGATGCGCCGCCCCACCAGCGCGACCACTCCGGCTTCGGTCCCTTCGATCAGGTCAAAGGCACGGCGTCCGATCGGTGCCGGAGCAAGCAGGTCCGACACCTCAAGAAATGCGATGGCGCGCGCGCGCGCCAAGAACCGCCATCGCAGCGCCTCCCAGACGATCATCTGTCCCAACGGCGCTGTCCACGGGTCGGCTTGGGGAGCCTCCATCCGGTCCTTGCCGGGTGCGTCGGGGGCCTGCAACGGATGGCGTTCACTGACCGCGTTTGCACCCAGCGGCAGCGGCGATGTCACGATGACCAGGCGTTTCAGTCCGGCAATCGGCGTGGCATCAATCAGCGCATCGAGGGCGGGAGCCAGCGGGGCCTCGTCCGGGCGCGTCCGGTCCAGAACCAACGCCGCATCAGCTCCTTGATTTTCCACATGGTAGCGGAGCCAATCCTGTACCAGTTCGGGCGTCTCGCCGTTCCTACTGGCGAGCAGGACACGCATATCGTCGAAAAGGTCCGGCTCGGGTGCCGTCACTGCAATGTCGACCGTGCTGTCGCGGATCGGCAGGGCCGCGCGGTCGCCACCGGGCCAGTCGGCCAGTATCATCAGGGCCTTGCTGACCGACGTGACCGTTTTTGGCACCACGTCGCGCTGCGCTGTGATCGCCCTTGGATCTGTATCCGTACCAAGGAACAGGCGCAAACCCATCGGGTCGCCTACCACATCCAACACCGTGATCCCGTCGACGATCTGCGCGCCCAATGCCCGTGTCTCGATCATTTCGCCGCCCCCTGCGCGCGGGCATAAAGATCGAGGAGCGCCCGGCCAAGACCCGGCGATGGCGCATGGCTGCCTGCCGCCAGCACCAGGCGACCACAAAGCCGCGCGCCCTCGGGCGAGGCGAGGATGCGCTTCAGTTCCGCATCATACCAGGTTCGGGCCGCCGCTTCGGCATCGGCCACCCCGGGCAGCGCCCGCAGGCGCGACGCCTCGGCGGCAAGAGCGGGCAGTTGGGGTTGGATCATGATGCAGCGCGTCTCGTTGAAATTGCGTTCAACCCAGTATTCGAGGCCGACCGTCTTGTCCGTGTGATTGGGCAGACCTCGCCCCCGTTTGACCAGAAATTCGTGAACCGAGCGTGTGGAGTAATGGTTCAGTTGCAGCTTGCGGCCCGCAGGCTCCTGCCCGTTGCGCCAAAGCAGGATGCGCTTCGCCGCCCGTGCCAGCCCGTCGTCGCGCGCGCCGGTGTCGTCCATGAAGACAGGCGGTTCGGATTGCTGCGGGCGGTGAATACCGAAACCGGTGAACGGGCCATCCCGACGGAACAGCGTCTTGAAGAATGAGGCGAGCGCCGGATAGGCCAGCCCCGCAGGTGCGGCCCGGTCGAACCGCGCAGGTGTCGCCCCCTGCCCCGCCTCAAGCCGCCCGGCGCATCCGAACAGCCGCCAAGGCAACGCGATGGCCTGAGCATCGGACATTTCCCGGATCAACCCCGTCAAAGTCGCGTGCCCGGTCATCGCCACGTATTCGTCGGCATCCAGATGCGAAAGCCAGTCCGCCCCGGTGCAGGCCGGATGGTTCCAGGCGGCGGCCATGGCCCGCCATTGGGGAGGCTTACCATCGCGCGCGAGGATATCGCCTTGTGGAACGTGGACGACCCCCGCCGGGGCCAGCGCATCGACCAGATTCGCCGTCCCATCCCGACAATCGTTGGTGAAGGCCAAAATCTGCCCGACACCAATGCTGCGCAGATGTGCAACCCAATCCACGAGGTACGGACCTTCGTCGCGCAAGCAGGTTACGACAGTGATACGCGGGACTTCGGCCATGTCTCTCCATTCAGGCAAATAACCTGCCAATGCCATCATCATCGCCGATACGGGAACAATGCGACCGGAATATCAAGCGATCGCGTCATTTTTAGGCCTGAATTCAGCGGCTGGCCGCGTTATCCTGAAATCCGAACTAAGGCCCGAGGATTCTGATGGACGATCGCAAGATGCAGCCAATGTCGCGCGCGGACCATCGCAAAGCGCTTATCGAGGCGGCGGGAGATCTCGGCTATCTGCGGCAGATCGGGGATGATCATCTGGCTTTGTTCCGACCGGGTGGCGATACGCTGGTCGTCTCGTTCGAAGCACTTGATACCACCCGCGCTCGTGACGGCGGTCTGCCCATCTCGACCGGCCTTGCCCGCAAGCGCGGCTGCGCAACGCTGGATATCATGGCCGAGGGTCGCACGTGGTTCCGAGATGAAGATCTTCACGACTTCTTCGACAACCTGACGGATGATGGCTTCTTCGACGACTACGACTCTGTTCTTTTCGTTGGCGGAGGCATGGGGGCTTACGGTGCCGCGGCACATAGCGTCGCGGCACCCGGCGCGACGGTGTTCCTGATGCAGCCCTATGCGACGCTCAACCGAGAGATCGCCCCCTGGGAACGCCGCTTCCGCTCGGCCTGGGCCATGGCGTTCGAGCCGCGCTATGGCAACGCGGCGCAGATGATCGACGCGGCGAACCGGGTCTATGTCATCACCGACCCGACCGAGGCGGCTGACGCGATGCATGCCACCCTTTTCCAGGGCGAGCACGTGATCCGGTGCGCCGCGCATCACGCAGGGGCGGATATTCAGGCTCGGCTGGAGGAGATCAACATTCTTGATCGCCTGCTCGCCGGAGCCGAGGCCGGCAACCTCACACCACTCCGCTTCGCGCAATTGTGGCGCGGACGGCGGCAGAACAGCGCCTGGCTCATGGGCCTGCTGCGCAAGACGGACCGGATGGACCGGCCGTGGCTGTCTGCCCTGGTCGCCGGTCATATGGTACGCAAGGGGGCCAGCCCCGCTGCTCGCCGTCGCCTGAACGCAGCGCTTTCGCGCCTGGCCTCCGAGGGGCGCAGCGCGCCCGGTGGCCTTGAACCGACCCCGGTACCGCATCATCCCAAGACGTTGATGGCCGGGGAATGATGCGGGGCCTGATGGCCCCAACGATCAAGCCTGCTGTTCGAACCGGACGTTGGGGCCCAGCGGCGATGCAAACAGGCGCCGAACGCCGTCCACATCGGTGACGAACACTTCCGCCCTTGGACCGACACCGGCGGGCGCGGCTTCGATCGTGAATCGCTGGGGCGTTGCACCCTGCTTGAAGCTGACCGCGAAGGGCAGCTTGTAGCCGCAGTCTTCGCCCGAAGTCACGCCGGACCAGTTTCCAGGCACGCCCTCGGGCCGTTCGGAGACGCAACGTTTCCCATTGGACAGACGAATGACCACCCGGCTGGGCGTAGCATCGACGGCGGCGACGCGAACCTCGCCGGGGGGGACATTTGCACCAACGCCCTGCGTGCCCGAAGTCACCGGCTGACAGGCCGCGATGGCGAGCGGAAGAAGAAGTAGGGCCGGGCGCATCGCAGAGCCTCCAAAAAGCATTTCACAGGGCCGTCAAAGTGGCCAGATCAGCGGGATCAGGGCCGACGACACGAGGGCAACCAGAATATTAAGCCCGATTCCCACCCGCGCGAAATCGGTAAACCGATATCCGCCCGGACCATAGACCAACATGTTCGTCTGGTAACCAATGGGTGTCGAAAAGGCACAACTTGCGCCGATCATAACCGCCACGACCAACCCGCGCGGATCGACGCCCAGTGTCTGCGCCAGTGCGATGGCGATCGGCGTGACAACGACGGCGACGGCGTTGTTACTGACCAGTTCGGTCAAAATGGATGTCAGGGCAAAGACGAACAGCACCAGAAGCGGCCCCGGCAGGGTCTCCAGCGCTGGCGCAATCGCGTTCACGATCATCTCAACGGCACCCGATGCCTCAAGCGCGGCACCAACCGCAAGCATAGAGAAGATCATCGCCAGAAGACGCCCGTCTACAAAGCCGAACGCCTCGTCCGCGTCCACGCTGCGGGTCAGAAGCACGATAACGGCCCCCATCACGGCCAGCGCAAAAATCGGGGCCAAATTCAACGCCGAAAGGCCGACGATCCCGGCGACGGCGACGATCGGGATCCAGCTGCGCTCGCGCCGAAAAGCCTGTTCGCGCGGTTGGCTGACTTCCACAAGGTTCAGATCCTGCGCCAAACGATGCACATCCTCGGCCGCGCCTTCCAGCAGCAATGTATCGCCGACCTGCACCACCACATCGTCGAGCTGCCCCGACATGTTCCGGTCGCGCCGATGCAAGGCCAGCGTATACACGCCATAGCGCCGCCGCAGGCGCAGGCTGCCCAGTCGGCGGCCCACCATCTTGGCATCCGGCGTAATCAGAACCTCGACCGTCGTGGTCTCCACTGCCCCGACCTGGTCCAGTCGCTTCAGGTCCGGACTGCGTTGCAGAGTCAGAAGTTCCGCGATCTCGGTGCGCAGGATGACCCGGTCGCCGACCTTCAGCTTCACATCCTTCAGGTTGCGCCGCAGCGAGGCATCGCCACGCACCACGTCGATCAGGCGCACCCCTTCGCGCTTGAAAAGCTGCACGTCCTGCGCCTCGCGTCCAATGAGGTTCGAGTCCGCCGGGATCACCGCTTCAGCAAAGAACTTGGCCGCCTTGCGCGTCCCGCCCAGCATTGCGGCCATCGACGTACGCTCGGGCAACAGGTGCCGCCCCACAAGGTAGAGGTAGGCCATGCCCGCCGCCGCAACCGGAATCGCCAGCGGGGACACCTCGAAGATCGTGAACGGCCTGAGACCCTGCGCCCGCGCGACGCCATCGACCAGCAGGTTCGTCGAGGTCCCGATCAGCGTGATCGTCCCCCCCAGGATCGACGCGTAGGACAGCGGGATCAGCAACTTGGACGGGGCAAGACCCATCTTGCCCGCCAGTTGCACGAATACCGGGATCATGACGACCACCACAGGCGTATTCGCCACGAAGGCGGAGGCCACCAGAACGAACAGCAACAGCACCCCGATCGCAAACCGCGGCCGCGACCCGACTTGCCCCTCGGCAAAGCGCGTGAACCAGTCGAGCGCGCCTGTGCGCACCAACGCCCCCATCAGCAGGAACATAGCCGCGATCGTCCAAGGGGCCGGGTTGGACAGGACGGCGACGCCCGCATCATACGGGAGGATGCCGGTGGCCAGCAGGAAAGCCGCGCCCGACATGGCCACCACTTCGGTCGGGTAAACCTCCTTGATGAACAGGGCCAGCATCACGACCAACACCGCGATGGTGATCCAGGCATCGCTACCCGGGGGCAGGTCGATCCAGGTCACGCGGCCCTCACGACGGGCCGCTCTGAGACAGGCGGCCCCCTTGGCGGACCTGAACGACCTCGCGCGCAAGACCGGTCGCGTCGTCGGTCTCCACGAACAGGCCGCACAACGTCGCTTCGCCGCCCGCCGGTTCGAACCTGTCGCGGGTCATACCCGTGATGAAGCGACGCATCGGTTCGGTTTTTTCCATGCCAATCACCGAGTCGTAATCGCCGCACATGCCTGCATCGGCCTGAAACGCGGTGCCCTTCGGCAGGATGCCGGCATCGGCAGTTGGCACATGGGTGTGCGTGCCGACCACCATGCTGGCCCGGCCGTCGCAGAAATGGCCCATGGCCATCTTCTCAGACGTCGCCTCGCAATGCACATCGACCAGTGTAGCCTGAACGGCACGGCCCAGTGGATGCGCCTTGAGCACCGGCTCGATCGCCGAAAACGGATCGTCATAGGTCCGCGACATGAACACCTGCCCCAGAACCTGCGCCACGAGCACCTTGCGCCCCGCAATGTCGAAGACCCGCCACCCCTTGCCGGGCGCAACCTTGGAAAAGTTGATCGGGCGCAGGATTCGGTGGTCGTGTTCGACCGCCTGCATCATGTCCTTCTGGTCGAAGGCATGATCGCCAAGAGTAATCACGTCGGCCCCGGCCTCGAAGATGGTCTTGGCCTGGCTTGCATTCAGGCCGCGCCCCGACGACGCGTTCTCGCCATTGACGACGACTGCATCCAGCTTCCAATCAGCGCGCAGGCCGGGAAGGCGTTGAGTGATAGCGGTACGGCCGGTACGGCCCATGACGTCGCCGAGGAATAAAATACGCATGGTTTCGGGTTACGCCGCCACGCGTGGGGTTGGAAGAGCTTTCGCGAAAACCTCTTGGCCGCTTCCCTGAGAAAGACCTGGTATGTGGCAGCCCCCTGCGAGCGCCAGACAGACGGTCTTCGGATCGTCCCGCAGAAGCAGGTGTTGGGCCTCATTCCTTGCCACAGGGGTGCGGTCGATGTGCAGCGCAGCCCACCCAGAGGCGAAGCCCGTTGCACCAAGGCCCGCGACACCTTATCCCGCATTCATCGATACAAGGAGCATCCCATGACCACCGCAGTTTTCATCGATGGCGAAGCCGGCACAACGGGCCTGCAGATCCGCGAGCGGCTGACGGCGCGCGAGGATATCCGACTTGTTTCGATCGACCCCGAAAAGCGCAAGGATGCTGACGCCCGCCGCGCCGCGTTCGCCGAGGCCGATGTCGCGATCCTGTGCCTGCCTGACGATGCCGCGCGCGAAGCAGTAACGCTCGCCGGCAAGACGCGCATAATAGATGCCTCCACCGCCCACCGCATCGCGGAGGGGTGGATTTACGGTATGCCCGAACTTCCCGGCCAGCGGGACCGGATCCAGGACGCCCGGCTGGTCGCCAACGTCGGATGCTATGCGACGGGATCCATTGCGATGCTGCGGCCCTTGACGGATGCGGGTATCCTTCCCTCGGATGCAGGCGTCACGCTGACCGGAGTCTCCGGCTACACCGGCGGTGGCAAGAGCCTGATCGCGGAATATGAGGCCGGCTCTGCCCCCGATTTGTTCCTCTACGCCATGAATCAGGCCCACAAGCACGTGCCTGAAATCATGAAATACGGAGGCCTGACCCGGAAACCGCTGTTTCAGCCGATAGTCGCGAATTTTGCACAGGGCATGGTTGTCCAGTTGCACCTGCACGCGGATCTTCTGCCCGGCGAGGTCGCCGGACACGAGCGGATCGAGGCAGCCCTGCGCCATTTCTATGCCGGAGATCCCTTCGTCAGTGTCGTGCAAGCGGGCGACAGGGTCGACCCGCAGGCCCTGCGCGACACCAACCGGATGGAGATTTCGGTTCAGGGAGACAGACAGGGCCGGGTCACGGTCGTCGCCGTTCTGGACAACCTGGGCAAGGGCGCATCCGGCACGGCGGTGCAGAACCTGAACGTCATGATCGGGGCCAAAGAAACCGCCGGGCTGACATAAAGACATCCAAATTCTGCCGCAAATATAAGCAAGGTTGACAGGGTCTGCCAAACCCGAGGTGTTAACCATGCTACGCTGTGTTGCAATTGCTCTGATGCTGTCCCCCGGTATCGCACACGCTCAGAAATTTGTCAGCGTCGAAGGAGACAGCGATCCCGCGCTTGTCTCGTCCACGCAGGAGTCCACGTCCGACCCCGTCGCAACGGACGCCGATCCGGTCGCCGTTATAGACCTCTCCGCATACGGCGACAGTGTTGTCTTTGACGGGGCGACGATCGAGCAGATCGAAGCGCTTCTGGCCAATGCCGACGGAAGTGCCCTGTCCGCTGATGAGCAGAATGCCATCGTCGCCCGTGTTGAAACCACCGAGGATGGTCAGTCCGTTCTGACCCTGGATGTTTCCGGAAGCGGTACCACGACGAATGCTGAAGGAACGACCGTGGCTGGATCCGATGTGGCTAACCTTGAGCTCGGTGAGTGCAACGAAGGCACCAACTGGGTCAGCAACGAAGTGAACTGCTACAATGCCTACCCGAGCGTCTCGGACTAAACGGACACTCCGCAGATCCATATGACACGTCGGCGAGACCAAGGCCGTTGCGGAACATATTCCGCAACGACTTTTTAACATTTTGGGCGCAATCATCTGCCGTACCTTAAGGTCGGAGATCCCTCTTGTCGTTCCAGCCCAAACTCGCCGGCATGCCTGGTCGTCAGACACTAAGCAGACGTCAAAAGGCCGCCGTGGTCGTGCATCTGCTGGTCACCGGCGGGGCCGATCCGGGACTGCGTGACCTGCCAACCGCCCAACAGCGGCAATTGGTGCGCGACATGACGCAGTTGCGGTTCATCAACCGGGAAACGCTGGCTGAGGTGATTGCGGAGTTCGCGCGAGAACTGGACAGCATCGGGCTGCATATTCCCCGCGACCCGGCCAAAGTCCTCTCGATGCTTGACTCGCAGCTCTCGCTGGAAGTGATTGAAGAGTTATCAGCCGAACTCGGTGATGACCTGCTGCCCGGTCATGGTCACTGGGACAAGGTGGCGACGCTGGAGCCCGAAGTTCTGGTCGAGCTGATCGACAGCGAATCCGATGAAGTCAGCGCGATTGTGTTGTCGAAAATGCCACCAGCGCGGGCCGCAGACATGATACGTTTATTGCCCCGCGAGCGGGCCGATCAGATTGCGGCCGCCTTTGCCCGAACCGACGGGGTCGCCTCAACGGCGGTGACGCAGATCGGCATTGCCCTTGGTCGGGAAACGGCAGCGCGAAAGGCTCCTGTCTTTGAAATGGATGGCGTAAAACGGGTGGGCGACATCCTGAATGCAGCCACCGCCCGCGTTCGTCGCGGGATCATGGAAACGCTCGAGATGTCGAACCCCGATTTCGCCGCGCGCGTGCGCGCCGTGGTCTTCAGTTTCGAAAACATCCCCGACCGCGTCGCCCCGCGCGACATGCCCCGGGTCATCCGCAACATCGACAGCGAAGTCCTGATCACCGCTCTCGCCGGAATTCCGCAAGACGATAGCGCAATCGCGGACTTCATCCTGACCACGATTTCCAAACGCCTGGGGGATCAGTTGCGCGAAGAAATCGAGGATCGGTCATCACCGACGCCCGACGAATACGAGGACGCGACAGCCACAATCGTGGGCGTGATACGGGAGATGGAAGAGGAGGGCGTACTCTCGCTCAGCCTGAGGGAGGATTGAGGAGCCTAGGCCGGATTGCGGAATACGAAGACGAAAACCGCAACCACAATCACAGCCAGCATTCCAAGACCGACATGTCCCATGCCCAATTCATCGCCGTGAAGTTGCGACATCGTATCCCCGATGCAAATCGGGCCGGACTTGAGGCCGTTAAAGCAGAAGTTCATGGCAGCAACCCTTGTTTGAATTAAGGCCATTCTGCCCAGACATTGTGGCAATCAATGGGCGGAATCGTCGATCTTGGCGCTACAACGGCTAGAGTAAGGCAATACTGTGGCGGTGCGCTGCCAGAATTGGGCGGATTCGGCCGCCACCCCTTCTGCGCCCTGCCCGATCGATGCCTCAATTTCGCTGGGTTTCAAAAGCACATGACCGACGCCGATTCGTATCCAAGACTGGCAGCAGGCGGATGCGAGCCCTAGGTATCGTTCATGGTTCTTGAATTTCGTGACGAAGGCATCTTCTGCCCCGCCGGTGGCTTCCATATCGACCCTTGGCGTCCGGTCGACCGCGCGCTGGTCACGCATGGTCACGCCGATCACGCGTACCCGGGGCACACACACTATCTGACCAGCACTGCGGCGGCACCGGTGATCCGTCATCGCCTTGGCGATATTGCGATCGACACGGTGAACTTCGGCGAGACACGATCCATCAACGGCGTAAGCGTCAGTTTTCACCCCGCCGGGCACGTACCAGGAAGCGCGCAAATTCGAGTGGAGCACAAGGGCGAGGTCTGGGTCGTCTCGGGCGACTACAAGACAACACCGGATGGCCTGTCCGAACCTTTCGCGCCAGTGCGCTGCCATGCCTTCATCACCGAATGTACCTTCGGCCTTCCGGTATTCGACTGGAAGGACGAGGCGGCGCTCGCGTCTGAGATCAACGCTTGGTGGAGCGCGAATGCGGCCGACGGGCGGGTCAGCGCCATCGGTGCCTACTCTCTGGGAAAGGCGCAACGGTTGCTCACCATGGTCGACCCGGCGATCGGGTCGATCCTGACCCATGCGGCGGTCGAAAATACAAATGAGGTGCTGCGCGGACAGGGCCTGAGCTTGCCGGACACCGTCCGAGTAACACCCGACACGGACGCAAAGGCTTACCCCGGCGCTCTCCTGATCGCGCCACCTTCCGCGCTCGACAGCCGGTGGTCGCAGCGTTTCGCCCCGGTGGCATCGGCCTTCGCCTCCGGCTGGATGGCCCTGCGCGGCGTCCGGCGACGGCGTGCAATTGATCGCGGCTTCGTGGTCAGCGATCATGCCGACTGGAGAGGATTGAATGCGGCGATTGCCGAAACTGGGGCGACGCGAATCTTCGCAACCCACGGCTATACCGAGACGTTTCGTCAATGGTTGGAAATGCAGGGATACGACGCGCAAATCGTGCGCACAGAATTTGGGGACGAGTTGATCGATGCGGAGGAAACCGCATGACGTGGCGCGACAAGGTGCTGGCCCTCACGTCTCGCGCGATCGTCAAACAAGTGCTTCGCCTGCCCCTGCCCTGGTCCGTTCACCGACAGGCGTTTCGCCTGGTTGCCCCGCCGCTTCCCGTGCGGGGTGCGACCTTCGGGATGAAGGATATTGCGGGCGTACCCTGCGGCATGGTCACTCCAACCGTGGTCGAAGGTACCTTGCTGTGGCTGCATGGCGGCGGTTTCGTACTTGGATCGGCCCGCAGCTATGTCGGACTGGCTGCGGCGCTGGCGCGACAGTCGGGGTATCGCGTGATCCTGCCGAATTATCGGCTCGCCCCCAAACATCCATTTCCCGCCGCCCCAGACGATTGTCTTGCCGTGGCACGCGTGGTTGCATCCGAAGGCCCCTTCGCCCTTGGCGGCGACAGTGCTGGCGGGTGTTTGGCAACCGTCATCCTCAGCGACTTGCTGCGTGATGGAACACCGCCAAGACGTCTGATCCTTGCCTCGCCCGTCGTCGACCTGGATCCTGAGCGCGCCGTACCAGACATGTCTGGCGAATTGCTCTTTCCACTCTCGATCCTGTATCGCGTGGCCCGCGATTACACGAGACATGCAGACCCCAAAGACCCCCGCGTCTCCCCGATTTACGCAAACGTCACCGGTGCGCCGCCGACCCTGATCCAATGCGCCAGGGGTGAACTTCTGGAGGGCGATACCGACGCCCTCGCGGCCCGTCTACGCGATGGCGGGGCCGACGTGACGGTGCAGAAGACGTCAGGCGTTCCCCACGTCTGGCAGATCTTCGTGGATCGAACGCCAAAGGCGGACCGAGCCGTGAGACGGATGGCCGACTTTCTGCGCGGCGAGGCATGAAGCGCTTTGCCACCCTGTTCATCGCGCTGGACCAAACGACCAAGACCAGCGTGAAGACCGCCGCGCTGGCTGAATACCTTGGCGAAGCGCCCGAGGAGGACCGTCTCTGGACGATCGCCCTTTTGTCAGGCCGCCGGCCCAAGCGCACCGTCAATGCCAGCCGACTTTCGGAATGGGCTGCAGACGTGGCGGGGCTTCCGATGTGGCTCTTCAAAGCCAGCTACGACGTGGTCGGCGACTTGGCCGAGACGATCCACCTGGTCTTACCGGAACCAAGTCAAACGTCCGAACGAAGCCTGTCCGAATGGATCGACGTGATCCGTGGCCTGGCCCCGCAGGATGAGGCTGCGCGCAAGGCCGCGATCTTGCGGGCTTGGGACGAGTTGGCAGGAACTGAACGCTTCGTTTTTAACAAACTGATTACAGGCGGGTTTCGAGTAGGTGTCAGCCAGAAACTGATGACCCGCGCCCTGGCGCATGCGACCGATATCCCGGAAGCGGAACTGGCCCATCGTCTTATGGGCAACTGGACCCCGAACACGACATCCTATGCCGCGCTCATCACCGAACCCGATCCGGAGGCGGGGCTGAGCCGTCCTTATCCTTTCTGCTTGGCGCATGGAGTGGAGGGTGATCCGGCGGACCTGGGCCCAGCGTCAGACTGGCTGGCCGAATGGAAATGGGACGGCATCCGGGGTCAGTTGATCCTGCGCGGTGGGCAACATCACCTCTGGAGCAGGGGTGAGGAGTTGATGACAGACCGCTTCCCCGAATTCGCCCGCGCGCGCGATTTTCTGCCCGAAGGTACCGTCCTTGATGGTGAGGTTCTGGTCTGGGACGCCGACGCGCAGAGGCCGCGCAATTTCAACGCGCTGCAATCGCGGATCGGTCGTAAGACCGTGCCCAAAAAATTACTGATCGAAGCCCCGGTGATCCTGCGCGCCTATGACCTGCTGGAACAGGATGGCGAAGATCTGCGCGCCCTGCCCTTTGCTGATCGGCGCGCGCGACTGGAGGTTCTGCTCCGGGGCATCGCCCCCGAAGCGCCCGTTGCGTTGTCACCTATCGTTGCGTTCGATGAGTGGTTCGATCTGGCCCCCATCCGTGCCGATGCGCGCGCGGCGGCGGCGGAAGGCCTGATGCTCAAACGGCGCGACAGCCCGTATCATGTCGGTCGCAAAAAGGGCGATTGGTGGAAGTGGAAACTCGACCCGCTCTCGATCGACGCCGTGATGATCTATGCGCAAGCGGGCCATGGCCGGCGCGCGAACCTCTATACCGATTTCACCTTCGCTGTATGGAAAGGCGACGAATTAGTACCCTTCACCAAGGCCTATTCGGGGCTGACGGATGCGGAGTTCAACAACATCACCCATTGGGTGCGTCGCAACACTTTGGAGCGTTTCGGACCCGTGCGCCGCGTGCCGCCAGCGCATGTATTCGAGATCGGGTTCGAAGGGATTCAGAAATCCAGTCGTCACAAATCAGGCGTTGCACTACGATTTCCCCGAATGCTGCGCTGGCGGCAGGACAAGCCCGTCGCGGAGGCGAACACGCACGAGGATCTTCTTAAAATGCTGGAAACCTACGGATAAGGTCCGATTGGCGGCGCGTGGCCTAACTTACCTTGCGCAGCGTCTGTCCCCGTGCGGCCCGCCATGCCCGGCACGCGTCGCCGAATGCTTCGAACAGCGGCCGAGAGACCGGGTCCTGAATGGCATTGTATTCCGGGTGCCACTGAACGGCCAAGGCAAAGCCCGGGGCGTCTTCGATCCACAGCGCTTCGGGCGTGTCATCCGGGGCCCAGCCGTCGATCCGCACGCGCGGACCGGCCTGCATGATCCCCTGCCCGTGGAGTGTGTTGGTCTGAACTACGCCAGATCCCATCAGGTTGGCAAAAGGGCCGCCTTCCGTAAACCTAACCGGGTGTCGCAGAGCAAATTTCTCCTCCACCGAACCATCGGGTGGCATACGATGGTTGTTGCGGCCCGGCAGTTCACGAATTTCGGGATGCAGGGTGGAGCCGAATGCGACCGCGACCTCTTGGAACCCGCGGCAGATACCCAGGATCGGTTGCCCTCGCTCAACCGCGGCGCGGATCAGCGGCAGAGCCACCCTGTCCCGGTTCCGGTCGAAAGTCCCATGTGCCTCGGTCTCGGCCTCACCATATTCCTCTGGGTGGACGTTGGGCCGACCACCAGTGAACAGAAAACCGTCGAAAACTTCCAGCAATTCATCGATTTCCAGAACCGACGGGTCGGCCGGAAAGGTCAGCGGCATCGCACCTGCGACGTGCGAAATCGCGTCGGTGTTCATGCTGCCGTTAAAATGGCAAGGATATTGATCATTGAGCAGGTGATGGTTCGAGATGATGCCGACGATGGGGCGCATGCGGACCTCCGGGTTGCACGTAGGTATACGTAGCATCCACCCAATTCAAAGGCTCTACTCGGTAGAGATCGAAGTGCGCAAATGCACAGACGGCCAGACGCACAAGGCCTTGGCACCACTGCCAATAGTTTCGGCAGCGGTGCTATCAAATTCGAGCTTAGGCTTCGCCAGCCAGGTTTGCGCCTTCGATGCCCGCAACGCCGGCTTCGGCGTCATTGTCCGACGTGTCTCCGGTCACGCCGATCGCACCCAGCACGTTGCCCTTGGCGTCGCGAACAAGGATGCCGCCCGGGACGGGCACAACCTGCCCGCTGAAGAGACCATTAACGGCATCCATGAAATAGGCCTGCTGCTCGGCGCGAGCCATCTGGGCCTTGCCCGCCATTCCCAGCATGATCGCGCCATAGGCCTTGCCATGGGCGATGGCGAACCGACCGGGCGATGCCCCGTCCTCGCGCTCGAAGGCTTTGACGTGACCGCCGGTGTCCAGCACCACGACCGATAGGGGTTTCAGGTCCATTTCGCGCCCTTTGGCGAGTGTACCGCGGATGATCTGGCGCGCACGGCGCAGGCTGAGTTCAGGCATGGTTCTTCCTTTGAATTGTAATCGGTTCGCGCAAGCTCAGGCCGCTTTGAGCTCAAGACGACGACGGTGCAGGACCGGCTCGGTATAGCCCGACGGCTGCTCACGCCCGGCGAAGATCAGGTCTTGCGCGGCCTTATATGCAATGCCGTCGAACCCCGGTGCCATCGGCTTATACGTCGGGTCGCCCGCGTTCTGCGCGTCGACCTTGGCGGCCATCTTTTGCAAGCTGGCTTCGACCTGCTCCTTGGTGACGATGCCGTGGTGCAGCCAGTTTGCCAGCGCCTGGCTCGAAATACGGCAGGTCGCGCGGTCCTCCATCAGGCCGATGTCGTTGATGTCGGGTACCTTGGAGCATCCGACGCCAGCGTCGACCCAGCGCACGACGTACCCCAGGATACCCTGCGCGTTGTTCTCGATCTCGGCGGTGACTTCCGCGTCCGACAGATTGCGCCCCTCCATCACCGGGATGGTCAGGAGATCGGCCAAGGTGCCGCGCGGGCCACCGGCTTTCAGCTCGTCCTGCCGGGCAAGTACGTCCACCTCGTGATAATGCGTTGCATGCAGGGTCGCGGCGGTCGGCGACGGTACCCAGGCGCATGTCGCACCCGACTTGGGGTGACCGATCTTCTGCTCCAGCATTGCCTGCATCAGGTCCGGCATGGCCCACATGCCCTTGCCGATCTGCGCCCGGCCCTTAAGGCCGCAGGCCAGACCGATATCCACGTTTCGATCTTCGTAGGCGGCGATCCACGGCGTCATCTTCATCTCGCCCTTGGGCAACATCGGGCCGGCTTCCATGCTGGTATGGATCTCGTCGCCGGTACGGTCCAGGAAGCCTGTGTTGATGAAGGCCACACGGGATTTCGCGGCGCGGATGCACTCCTTGAGGTTGGCCGAGGTGCGACGCTCCTCATCCATGATGCCCAGTTTCACGGTGTTCGCGGGAAGACCCAGGAGTGTCTCGACACGTGTAAAGATTTCGTCCGCGAAGGACACCTCTTCGGGCCCGTGCATCTTGGGCTTCACCACGTAGACGCTGCCCTTGACCGAATTGCCGCCGTCACGGGCCAGATCATGCATCGCGATCAGCGTGGTTACGACCGCATCCATCAGGCCTTCGGGTATCTCACTGCCGTCCTTGAGAAGGATCGCGGGGTTGCTCATCAGGTGACCCACGTTCCGGATCAGCATCAGCGCGCGGCCCTTGGCCGAGACCAGACCGTCCGGGCCGTTGAACTCCATGTCGGGGTTCAGCTTACGGGTGAAGGTCTTACCACCTTTGGTGACGCTCTCCTCCAGGTCGCCGCGCATCAGGCCCAACCAGTTTGCATAGGCGACGATCTTGTCCTCGGCATCGACGCAGGCAACCGAATCCTCGCAGTCCATGATCGCGGAAAGCGCCGACTCCAGGTGGATCGCATCAAGGCCCATTGGGTCGGTCGCGCCAATCGCGCCATCCTTGGCGATGACCAGAACGATGCCCAGCCCGTTGTTGCGCAGAAGGACCCGCAGGGTGTCCCCGTCCTTGACCCAGCCCTTGTAAGCACCGGTATCTTTCAGCCCGCCGGCACCCTCGATCGTCAGCGCATCGTCGGTCGCCGAAATGGCGATGACATCAGACCACTTGCCAGATTTCAACGGAACCGAGCGGTCCAGAAAGTCCTTGCCCCAGGCAATAACCCGCGCGCCACGCGCTTCGTCATAGCCCTTGCCCGTCGGCAGGTCGCCAATGGCATCCGTGCCGTAGAGCGCGTCATACAGGCTGCCCCACCGGGCGTTTGCGGCATTCAGCGCATAGCGCGCATTGGTTATCGGCACGACCAACTGCGGGCCGGGCAACTCGGCGATCTCGGGGTCCACGTTTGCGGTCTCGATCTCGAAATCCGCACCCTCGGGCACCAGATAGCCGATCTCGGTCAGGAAAGCAGTATAAGCCTCCGCATCATGCGGCTTGCCTGTGTTCTTCTTGTGCCAATCGTCGATCTGCCTTTGGATTTCCTCGCGCTTCTCCAACAGCACGGCATTCTTCGGGGCCAGATCGTGTACCAGCTCGGAAAACCCCTTCCAAAATGCGTCGGGCTCCACACCGGACCCGGCAAGCGCTTCATTTTCAAGAAAGGCGGCAAGATCGTCAGAGACCTGAAGGCCGTGTTTGTTTGTGCGGGTCATGGGCATCCTCCTTGAAGCGTTGAAGCCGATGTAACGCGCAGGTTTCCTATCGGCAACAAGAATTGGTCAAATAATCTTACCGATTCGGATCAACTTCTCTTGGTGCGGCAGCGATCCGAGCAATATCGCACCTCCTCCCACACCTTCTCCCACTTCTTGCGCCAGGCAAAGGGCTTGCCGCAGGTCGCGCAAATCTTCGTGGGCAGATCGCCCTTGCGTCGCATCTTGGCCATTGTGTCCTCCTGCCCTGCAAATCGCGTCATTTGCTCCGATATTAGGGTGGCGGCTCCGTCCGGCCAGTCCTAGCTTGCGCCGAAAGGAGACCCACATGCGCGACGCAACACCCGAACAGAACCAGACCGTCTACCTCAAGGATTATACGCCGGTTCCGGTGACCGTGAGCCATGTGGCGCTGTCTTTTCGCCTGGATCCGCAGGCAACTCGTGTGTCCGCGCGCCTGACCTGCAAACGAAAGGGGTCGGGCGATATGGTGCTCGATGGCGAAATGCTCAAACTCCTATCCATCGCGATCGATGGCGTGCCCCTGGCCGCAGACCGCTATTCACGAACCGATACGACACTGACGCTGTATGATGCGCCGGACAGCTTCGTGCTGGAAACCGAAGTCGAAATCGCCCCCGAAGACAACAAGGCGCTGTCCGGTCTCTATATGTCGAAAGGCATGTATTGCACCCAGTGCGAGGCAGAAGGCTTTCGTCGTATAACCTATATGCTCGATCGCCCGGACGTCATGGCGACCTATGACGTGGAAATCGGCGGCGACCTGCCTGTTCGGCTGTCGAACGGGAACGAAACGGGCCCCGGGACGTGGCACGATCCGTGGCCAAAACCGACCTATCTTTTCGCCCTTGTCGCGGGCGACCTTCTGGCCACATCGGACAGGTTCACCACCTCGGAGGGGCGCGACGTCACGCTCAACGTCTGGGTCCGTCCCGGTGACGAAGGGTTGACGGCCTTTGCGATGGACAGCCTGAAACGCTCCATGACTTGGGACGAGGAAGTCTATGGCCGGCCCTATGACCTGTCGGTCTTCAACATCGTGGCCGTGGACGACTTCAACATGGGCGCGATGGAGAACAAGGGGCTGAACATCTTCAACTCCAAATACGTCCTCGCCTCACCAGCAACCGCGACCGATGCCGATTTCGCAAACATCGAAAGCATCGTGGCGCACGAGTATTTCCACAACTGGACCGGGAACCGGATCACCTGCCGCGACTGGTTTCAGCTTTGCCTGAAGGAGGGTCTGACCGTCTTCCGCGACCAGCAGTTCAGCCAGGATGAGCGGGGCTTTGCGACCCAACGCATCGGCGATGTCCTGAATTTGCGTGCTCGTCAGTTCCGCGAAGACGCGGGACCGCTGGCCCACCCCGTTCGGCCCGAAAGCTTCGTGGAGATCAACAATTTCTACACGGCCACAATCTATGAAAAAGGTGCCGAGTTGATCGGGATGCTGCGCACTCTGGTCGGGCCCAAGGGCTACGACGCCGGCTGCGCGCTGTACTTCGAGCGCCACGACGGCGATGCGGCCACGATCGAGGATTGGCTCGCCTGCTTCGAGACTGCAACGGGCCGCGACCTGTCGCAATTCAAGCTGTGGTATGCGCAGGCGGGAACACCGCGCGTGCAGGTATCCGAGACCTTCAAGGACGGGATTTACCGCATCGATCTGAAACAGATCGTTCCGGACACGCCCGGCCAGACGGACAAGTGCCCGATGCACATCCCGCTGGCGTTTGGCCTGCTGTCGCAGGACGGGACCGAAACGCAGGCAACACAGGTTCACGAGTTGACGACCGAGACCGGCAGCATGACGTTCGAAATGTCCGCCAAGCCGGTGCTGTCGATCCTGCGCGGCTTCTCGGCCCCGGTGATCCTGGAGTTCGAGCAGACCGAAAGCGACCGCCTGACGTTGCTGGCCCATGACTCAGACCCGTTCAACCGGTGGGAGGCGGGTCGCGTGCTGGCCAAGGACCGTTTGATGCGTGCGGTCACCAAAGACGCCGGTTTCGACGATGCCTGGCTGAACGCGGTCGCGGCGTTAGCCACTGACGAACTCGCCGACCCGGCGTTCCGCGCCCTTGCGCTCGCGTTGCCATCCGAAGACGACTTGGCCCAGTCGCTGTATGGTGCCGGCGTCGTCCCCGATCCCGATCGGATCTATGCCGTTCGCCGCGCGGCACAGCTGGCGATTGCCGCCCGCCTGCGTGATGCCCTGCCCGGCCTGCGCGATGCAATGGCCACGCCCGGCAATTACGACCCGAAGGCCGAGGACGCGGGCAAGCGGGCCTTGGCCGGTCGCCTTCTGGGATTGCAGACAATGCTTGACGGTGGCGTGGCAGCACGCACCGCATATGACGCGGCAGACAACATGACCGACCGGATGGCTGCCTTCGCCAATCTGTTGGAGGCGGGCGATACGACCGTTGCGAAGCAATTCGAGAACGACTGGCAACATGATCGTCTTGTCATGGACAAATGGTTCATGGCGCAGGTCGCCCATGCTGCCCCGCGCGACGCGGTGACGCTGGCCGACACGCTGACTCGGCACCCGGATTTCGACGCATCGAACCCCAACCGCTTCCGCTCACTGATGGCCGGACTGACGGCGGGCAATCCGGCGGGCTTTCACAATCCCGATGGAAGCGGCTATAAATTCCTTGCCGATTGGCTCCTTTACTTGGATAAATCGAACCCGCAGACCACTGCGCGGATGTCGACCGCCTTCGACGGCTGGAAGCGTTACGATGCGGATCGCCAAGACCTGATGCGCGCCCAGTTGCAGCGGATCTCAGGCACCGAAGGCCTGAGCCGCGACTTGTCCGAGATGGTTACGCGAATGCTGAAGTCATGAGCCGCAAGACATTGCTGATTACCGGAGCTTCCTCGGGGATCGGCGCAGCAACGGCACGTTTGGCCGCGCGGGATCACGATTTGGCGCTGCACTACAACCGCAATCGTGACGGGACCGAGGAAGTTGCCGCCGCTGCGCGTCAAGAAGGCGCGCGCGTCACGCTGATCCAAGCGGACCTGTCCGACCCAGAGCGCGTGGCCGACCTGTTCGAGGCATTCGACCGGGCTCATGATCGGCTGGACGGTCTGGTGAACAACGCTGGCATCGTGGATGTCGCCGCGCGGGTCACCGAATTCACGCCCGCCCGCGTGGCCCGGATGGTCGCGATCAACCTGACCTCTCCGATCCTCGTGGCAGGACAGGCCGCGAAGCGCATGGTCCGTGGTGCTGCCATTGTGAACATCAGCTCGGCTGCAACGCGTTTCGGCAGTCCCGGCCAATACGCCGATTACGCCGCGACCAAGGGCGGGCTGGAAGTGTTTTCCAAGGGGCTGGCGCAGGAGCTCGCCGCCGAAGGCATCCGGGTCACTGCCATACGCCCCGGCATCATCGACACGCCGATTCATGGCAAGGGCGGTCAGGCGGACCGCGTTGACAGGCTGGCCCCGACGGTTCCGATGGGGCGTGCGGGCACGGCTGACGAGGTTGCGCGCGCCGTTCTATGGCTGCTCAGCGACCAAGCCTCCTATGTCACCGACACTATTTTGGACGTCTCGGGCGGGCGCTGAAAAAGGCCGGATACCGCCCGGCGTCAAATCCATGTGGAAAAGCATGCCAGACACCGCTATTGCCAAAGTATTGGTCAGGATTGAAACTCTGACGCACAAAATTCTGGGGATGCGCCATGCGCGACCGTGTCGACCCTTTGATCGCCGAGCGTGCGCCGTGGCTGTTCGAGCCAACCATTTCGGCCCGCACGGCTCGCGCCGTTCTGGATCGCATGCTGGCCTATGAGCGGTCGATCGAGATTGGAACGACCTACCTCGACTTGCCAGTGTCCGAGATTATGGCCGATCTGGCACGTCGCATTGCGCGGCGAGTGACGGCGACCGGTCTGGAAAACGTGCCGACGGACGGCCCGGCCCTGATCGTAACAAACCACCCGACCGGCATTGCGGATGGGATCATCCTTCAAGACCAATTGCTTAGCCGCCGGTCCGACGCATTCTACTACGCCAACAGCGACATCCTGCGCGTACTGCCGCAATTTGCCGACATTATCGTTCCGGTGGAATGGCGCGAGGATAAACGCACCGTCGCCAAGACGCGCGAAACGATGCAGCTGACCCGCGCCGCACTCGAAGCCGGGCGGATGGGCGTGATCTTTCCTTCGGGCCGGTTGGCCAAGCGGCGCGGCCTTCGATTGCACGAACGGCCCTGGATGGCCTCGGCAGCGATGATCGCGCGGAAGTTCCAGCTGCCGGTGATTCCGCTTCATATCCGGGCACGCAATTCGGCAATGTTTTATGCGTTCGATGCGATCCACTCAACGTTACGCGACATCACGTTGTTCCACGAGACGCTGAACAAAGACGTTCAGCCGTACCACCTGACCTTTGGTCGCCCGCTTGACGGGGCAGCACTTCCCAAAGACGCGAGCGCCGGGATCGAAATCCTGCGTCAGGCTTGCCTTCGTCTGGGGTCCGAACGGCATGGTGAAATCAAGCTGACGGATACACGCCCCGGTTGGCGCCTGGGCACGCGCACGGCCTGAGCCGCTGATGGCAAACGAAAAATGCCGCCGATGGAAGCTGCATGACATCAACGGCCTCAATCTCTTAGCGAGGGCCGGAGGCGGGAAGTGGGTGCTTCGACATCGTCACGTGGGTCGGCCTATCAGAAGGACGGAACACCCAACGGCAACACGAGATATAGATCGAACGCGGGTCGTGTTGCGCACCCCGCGCCTGATGGTGCTTTCCCTGCAGTCAAGGCGTCGCGGGCATGGTAAACGGCAGCTTGGGTGAAGTGATGCACAAGCCTGTGCCGAATGCGGTAAGGCCTTGGCAGGATACCCCGGCGGCCAACGAGCGGCCCCGCGCATGGAAATCTGCGGCCGCGAATTGTGGACCTTGGCACATGTCAATAACAATGCGGACCCTTTCCGTCAGGAACGCACGGTTGGATGAAATCGCCGGTGACACTTGGACCGTGCCTGCCGGCCGGATCAAGGGGTCCGAAGGCGCGGGCAATGACATGCCCGTCCACTTGTCGTCAGCAGCCGTCGAGACCGGTGGATAGCGCGCCCAGTGCACCGCGCATAGCTTCGGTCGAAATGGGCCGAGACCGGACGTTCCCTGCGGTCTGCATCGAGATCTGCCCTGTGAAAAAGTGTGCTTTCGGCGCGACAGCGCCTATGTGGAAAAATCTGGTCTCCCCGGAAAGTCCGGCCCTGCGGGTTCCTTGCCATTCAACTTCTATCGGAGGACTGAGACACCCATTTGCAGGTGCCTCTTCGCGTCTTGGTAGACTTCATCAACAATATCCGCTGCAGGCATGATTTCGCGCACCAGCGACACACCTTGTCCTGACCAAAGCGACATCGCTTCCACATCACCGACCGTCTGGGGAAGCGGCGTATAGCTTTGATATCGCACGATTGGATCGCCGCTTGGCCGTTGCCCGATCTGTTCGTTTTCCATCGGTCGCTTGCCCGGCGCAGAACAGCCCGCATCCACCCAAGCCTTCGATGTCGTATTGAAGAGCGCACGATGGGGAGCGTCAGGCCAGCCAACATCATAAAGATCATGGGCCCATTGCGTATCTGTTTCTGATGCTTGCAGGATGCGAGCCCGGTAGACTTCATGGATCGTCGCCTCCGAACTCGCCAGAAATCGTGTTCCGATCCAGACGCCTGAGGCTCCTAGCATCATGGCCGCTGCCATCCCGCGACCGTCGGCAATGCCTCCTGCTGCAACGACTGGAATGCCGACAGCGTCGACAACCGCCGGAATGAGTGCCATGGTCGACACTTGCCCCCAAACGTGACCTCCAGCCTCCCATCCTTGGGCTACAATTACATCGGCACCGGCGTCGGCCGCTGTGCGAGTTTCTTGAGCGTTTCCGACGCTGACCAATACGATTAGACCTCCCGCCTTGGCCTGCTTTATGGCCGATGGATCCATTCCCCAAAAAAGCGAAACCCCATGGACAGCTTTGTCGATGCACATTTCCAATTGCTCTTGATAGGCGAACGACAGGTTCAGATTGACAGCAAAATTCCGGTCAGTCAGTTCTCTTAGTCCATCAATGCCGCTGCTCACTTGCTCTTTGGATCTGCCCCAAAGCGGTATGACGCCGTAGCCGCCTGCATTGCAGACTGCAGCAACCAATTCGGGCCCCGCCGCCCCAGCCATAGGTGCAGACAAAATTGGTTTCTCAGTTCGCAAAACGTTCAGGAGGCTCCCGGTCACATGTCATCTCCTAGCAATTCTTTCTACTGAGCGCTGATACATGACGTCTGTCAATTGCTGCGAACTGGCAGGCAAGGGGCATCCGGGCCGAGTGCCGCATCTGTTGCAGTGGGTTCAGATCCGCCGTTCGCTGCCGAGCGCACCAAGGTCCGCAATGCGGGACAAAGCCGTCGCTGGTATTCCAAGCCACCCCGGCCAGCAAAATGCGCGAGCAGCCTCAGTTGTAGATGTGGCCGCCCAGATACTTGACACCATTGTCACAGCCAAAAGTGACCACCCGGTACCCCGTCCCGATTTCGCTGGCGATCTCTAATGCGGCGCAAACATTCAAGCCCGTGGAACCGCCGCCAAAGATACCTTCTTCCCGTGCAAGGCGGCGGCACATATCAAAGCCCCTGTCCTGATCCACGGTTCGCACGTCGTTCAGCGCCGATTTGTCCAGAAACGGCGGGTCGGGAAAGACCGAAATACCCTCGACCTTGTGTCCGCCCGATTTTCCCGTGGTAAGAAGAGGTGATTGTGCGGGTTCGACGGCGATAACCTTCGGACTGACGCCTTGCCCGTGCAATCCGTCAAGGGTTCCCATTAAGGCTGCGCCCGTGCCGACCGCCGCACAAAGGACGTCAAGTCTGCCGTCCAGTGCGCGCGAAATCTCCATTCCCATGGGAACATAACCTCGTCGGACATCCGGAGAGCCGAATTGATCCGCGTAGTAGTGTGACGGTTGCCCAGCCAAGGCCAGTGCCCGCTGTTTCATGCGTTCGGCGAGTTCGTGCGTTATTTTGCCGTCGATACACTTCTCAACCAAAACCTTCGCCCCGAACGCCTCCATCGCCTGCTGCTTGGAGTTTGAAAAGGCGTCCGAAAAGACGGCGACGAACTTCAGGCCCAGTACGCCCGACACGAATGCCAGTGCAGTGCCGGTACTTCCTCCAGTAAATTCGACAACCGTGTCACCCGGAGACAGATCGCCGCGGTCGATGGCGGATGACAGGACAGAAATAGCCATCCTGTCCTTGTAAGAGCCTGTCGGGTTGCCGCCCTCGAGTTTTACCCAAACTTCTGCGGCACCCTTGGGAACGACTTTTCCGAGCCTCACAAGCGGCGTATTCCCGATGGCCGCCAAGCCACCCATACCAATGTCCATGGGGATCCTCCTGCCGCACCGTGCGCTCAATTGGGCACCATTGGAAAGACATTGATCGATGTGGGCTCTGGTTTTTGCATTTGAACCGCTGACCGAAGACCAGCCAGGTGTCGGCTCAGGGCTCAAAGCGGACAGTTGCTGCAATCATCATGAATATCCGCAGGGGTCCAACCGCAGATCCTGCCAGTATCTAGCAACGGCGTCCGCAATGCTGGCGGTTATGCCGTTCCGTCATCAGCGGGCTATGTGACAGGCCTAGGCGCTATTTCGTCATTCTTCCGCTCGCCAAGGCATGCGGATCGGCGCAGCCGATGATCGCAACATCTGCCCGTGAAAGCCCCATTCGAGTGCAGACGGCCTCTGATGGCGCGTTTCCAGGCTCAACGCCGGTCATGAAATCGCCAAAACCGAACCGCGTTTCCATCTCGAGCAGGGCATTTGCCCCCAGAATCAGTGACAGCCGTTGACCGCGCCGCGCAGGATCTGTGGCCAACATACCCCACCAAGCCTGTTCGCCATGCCTGACGTGTTCCTCGTGAGCGTAGGCCGAGGACGCTGCGCAGGAAATGACCTTTGACGCGATATCCAAGGCAACCAAGCAGACCGCCGGCCGGTATAGTCCGCGCAAGACTTCTCCACAGGGAGGCAGGACGCCACAGCCCAAGGCCATCTCGGCCAGAGACGCCATAATATGGCCGGGTGTCGACGCATCCAGGCGAAGCATCTTCACGTCTTCAGGCAGGGACAGGGTCGCGACAACCAGTCGGGCAGCCTCGATGGCGGAGCGTGCACCCTGCCACTTGTCATAATGCATGGGCACCAATCCACGCGACTGCAACGCGGTCTTAATGGCGTCAATCTGGTTCAAAGGAACGGCACCGTAGGCCGCGTTACCCTGAACCTTGGCCAAGGCGGCCAGCTGATCAATGTCGCCGTCTTCTGGCTCGGGCAGGCCAACTGTACGCCCGTAGTAGCTGTAGCGCTTATCTGAACCCAGCAAGGCCGCCATACTTCGGCCCCGTCGCAACACGGCGCGTTGATCGTCGTTTCCAAAGAACTCGTCAGTGAACATGGCCCGACCTTTCTTGACGCGGAAAGGCAAGTCTTGAGGAGTCAAAGATCAAGGGTCAAAGTAAAACTGGGCGTCGACTGATCCGCGCGGTATTGGCCGATGGACTGACAACACTCGATTGCGGATTTGCTCCTGTTTGCAAAGGGCTGTGAAGATGTCGCTCAATATATCCCGCGTGATCGGCGGCTAATGGTCGCCTGTGGCGGCAAATCCTATGCCTGAGTGCCGCGATGCTTTTAGGCAACGAACTACCGCTCAGAGGCCAATAGAACGTGACGCTGCGCAGAGCTTGGACTGTTGCAACGCAAGCCGACTGCCACTCTCCAGAAATCGGGTTTCTGAAATGAAAGGCGAAATGGGACTCTACATTTGGAGCTTCTCCCAGATCGACTGCGCAACAATTCCGACATCCTTGTCGCGCTTACGCATTTGAAAAAGTTGTGACTGTCGTTTTTGATAGCCTTCAACATTGAGAACTACCAAATCACCTCGAGCCAATTCACGATCGATCATATGAGTGGGAATACCGCCCCAACCAAGTTTCGCCAACAATATCTCCTTTTTTGCGGCAAAATCCGATACCGTCCAGCGAAGACCGCCCGGAAGCAGATCCCGGCTCTGAACAAACTCGCCAGTACTGCTATCGGCAACGACAACCTGTGTATAGCCTTGCATCTCGTTGATTGTTTTCATGTGCGAACTTCGTGCGGGTTCGAAGTCTGGATGGGCTACCGGTACAATGGTTACCTGTGAAAAATACAACGCCTCTACTAACTCAACGGGAACACTATCCATAGTTGCGATGATTATGTCAGCGTCATTTCTTAAAAGTCGCTCAATCGGCCCCCCCATGCTTTCCCGCGACAAGCGAATATGGGTGGCTGGATATTCATCCCTAATGGTGCCGATAATTTCAAGAACAGGCTTCAACGGAAACGTGGCCGTAACGGCCAAGTATACCTCTGGCTCCTGCTTGGCGTTAAGATTACTCGCCACAGTGCTCAACTCTTTCATCTGCTGCAATACGCGTGTGGCTTGCCGATAAAACACTTCTCCTGCCCGAGTTAGGGTAGGTCTGTACTCTTCACGCGAAAGCAGAATGATATCGATCTCGGTTTCAAGGTTTTTGAGCATGTGACTAACGGCGGATTGGGATTTGTTGAGTCTCTCGGCTGCGCCTCGAAAGGTCCCTTCTGTGACGATGGCGTGCAGCACTATCAACTGTTCAAATTTCATGGCCCAGTTCATCTCATCTTGCTCAACACGATCTATAATATAGATCATCAAATTGAAAAATCAATATTATTAATGGGCCATCTGGAACGGTATCGCTTTCGAACCGATACGACGTACCTCAGAAAAGGACCGATCATGAAACTTCACTACAAGCCCGGCGCGTGCTCGTTGGCATCTCACATCATCCTCAACGAACTCGGTGTCGCTTTTGAACTCGACAAAACAGATACCGACACCAAGAAGACCGAGGCGGGTCAGGACTTCCTCAAGATCAGCCCGAACGGCTATGTTCCTGCCCTGGTCACCGACGCTGGTGACATCATCACGGAAAACCCTGCTGTGCTACAGTATCTGGCCGATCAGGCCCTCGATGCCGGACTTGCGCCGCCGAACGGCACGCTGGAGCGCACACGGCTTCAGGAAGCCCTTAACTTTGTGTCGTCCGAACTGCACAAGTCTTTCAGCCCGTTCTTTTCGGGTACTGAGCTTGATGGCGACGCAAGGCAGAAAGCCGAGGCTGGTGTCCAACGCCGCGCCGCACATATTGAACGAAACCTCGCAGACGGTCGCGCCTTTCTTCTAGGTGACACTTTCACCGTCGCGGACGCCTATGCTTTTGTGGTGCTCAACTGGGCTGGTTTTGTCGGGGTGAGCCTTGACGCGCATCCAAAAACCCAAGCTTACGTGGCGCGTATCGCGGCGCGCCCTGCCTCGATCAAAGCGATGGTCGCAGAGGGTCTTATGGAGCAGGCTGCATGACTGTATTTGCCGCAGTAACCGACGTGTTGGAGACCTATTTCGATGGTCTCTACCACGCCGACATTGAAAGGCTGGGGAACGCATTTCATCCAAAAGCGATCTATGCAACGGCGGATGAAACACCGCTTTTGTATCGCACGATGGATGAATATCTTCCGGTGGTGGCGAAACGCGTATCCCCGGCTTCGCGCGGCGAAGTCCGGCGCGACGTGATCGAATCCATAGAGTTCGCGGGCGAGAATACTGCCTTTGCCCGCGTACGGTGTTCGATTGGCACGAAGGATTTCATCGACTTCCTGACCCTTGTGCGTACCAATGGCACTTGGAAGATCATGACCAAGATCTTCCAGATAACCGAACGTGAGAGCTGAAAGGAACTCATATGCCCTACGTAAACATCAAAATAACCCGCGAGGGCGTAACCACTGATCAGAAAGCCGAGTTGATCAGTGGCGCTACCGACTTGCTGGTTCGCGTTCTGAACAAGAACCCTGCGACGACCTTCGTTACCATCGACGAAGTCGAGCTTGAGGATTGGGGCGTTGGTGGCCTGCCGGTCGAACAATACAGACGCAAAGCCGCGAGTTAACCGAAATGTCCATTACCACACCCCTCTGCGGTTTGTTTGACATCGAACATCCTGTTCTTTCGGCACCAATGGCGGGTGTCAGCGGCGGCGCACTTGCCGCCGCTGTAAGCCGGGCTGGCGGCCTGGGACTTATCGGTGGTGGCTACGGCGATGCCGATTGGCTCAACCGCGAATTCGACGCGGCGGGAAATGCGCGTATTGGCGTGGGCCTGATCACGTGGTCTCTGGCACGTCAGCCGCACTTGCTGGACCTGGTGCTCGACCGAGCGCCCGCCGTGCTGATGCTCTCGTTCGGCGACTTTCAACCATTTCTCCCCAAGATCAGGGGCGGACAGACCAAACTAATCGTTCAGGTTCAGACACTGGACCAAGCGCGCAAAGCTTTGGAAGCTGGTGTCGATGCCATCGTGGCACAGGGCACCGAGGCGGGCGGACATGGCGGTAGCAGAGCGACATTCCCTTTCGTTCCAGCAGTCGTGGATATCGCAAAAGAAATACCGGTGATAGCAGCTGGAGGCATCGCCGACGGGCGGGGTTTGGCTGCGGCACTGGCACTCGGAGCTTCAGGTGCCTTGTGCGGAACCGGATTCTTTGCCAGCGACGAGTCCCTTGCAAGCGAAAACGCCAAACAAACCGCCATCAACGGCTCTGGTGATGATACCGAGCGCAGCTCCGTATTCGACATGGCACGCGGTCTTGATTGGCCTGCCGACTGGAATATCCGAACGCTGCGAAACTCCTTTACCCGGCGATGGAGCGGGGATACCGAGGGCCTCACGAAAATTCTCAGCGAGGAGCAAGCGCGTTTTGAGGCCGCTCGGACTGCCGACGATACAGACATCGCCCCGGTGATTGTCGGGGAAGCCGCTGATCTCATTAGAGCTATCGAACCCGCGCAAGACACGCTCCACGCAATGATTTCGCAGGCTGAAGAACATTTGCGACGGATAAGCAGTCTAGTTGAGCCAAATAAGATCGGATAACGACGATGACGAAAATCAAGGGGCGCTGCCTTTGCGGAGCAATTTCATTCGAGGTCGCAAATACCTTTGAAAAGCTGTTCATGTGTAGCTGCGATCAGTGCCGCCAAATCACCGGCTCAGCTTTTGCATCTAACCTGTTCGTCAGCATCGAAGAGTTCGACTGGCTCAAGGGTGCCGACGATGTTGTAAATTACCAATTGCCCGGGCGAGATATTTCCAAGTCGTTCTGCCGGGTCTGCGGGTCCGGTGTTCCTTGGTCCAGCGACGACGGAACCAAGATGATCGTTCCTGCCGGATCGTTAAGTGAGCCCGCGATCGTCGCCGAACGGGTTAGAATATTCACCTCTGAGCAACCTTCATGGGCGTCGAATCTGGAGCAGGTTCCCGCACACGCGGAATTCCCAAAGCTCCGGTAATTGGGACCTAAGGTACCAAATTAACGGCGACGGGTTTCGGCGATACATTGCAATCGGAAACATCATGATAACCTGTCACGTGACCTACAAGATTGATCCCGAAAAAGTCGCTGAATTCGAGGTCTATGCAAGTGCGTGGATCCCTCTTGTAGAACGATTTGGGGGCTCGCATCACGGATACTTCCTGCCACATGAAGGACCGAATGACCTAGCCTTTGCGGCATTTTCATTTACATCCCTCGCGGCTTACGAATCCTATCGGACAGAAAGTTCTGCCGACCCAGACTGCAAAGCGGCCTATGATTTCGCCGTTAGAACCAGATGCATCCTGCGATACGATAGACACTTTCTGCGACCGGTTTTGGAAGGTGATGCCTCAGGCGTCCGCGATCAGCAGGTTTAGCGCGACGTTCACTTTCCCGCGCAATGGAAAACGCCGGATACCACGATATTTAAGCTCCCGGCCGGGCACGATCGCCAGAAAATATAACTCTTGCGAAGCTGAGGGTAGCTGGCCGCTTTTGCCGCTCGGAGCGAACCCAGGCTGACATCGTCTTTGCATGTTCTTTCATAGGCATTGGTGCATTTGCGGCGAAAGGCAAATTCCTGATGCGCTGGTACCGGCCATTGGTATTCCTGCCGCGAATTGGTGCTGCATCCCGCAAACCGGACCTGAATGCAGCTCGCAGCAGACGATCGCTTTCCGCCCTTTCTTTCGCGGCGTCCATTCTGCACCAGACGAACATGCGAGCCTTCAGTCTTGGCTGCGTGCGGCCCTGGGCCCCTTGGAGCATCGACCTCGGCCTTGGAAGCGAAGCCCTCCAAACGCAAAAACCCAGATCGCATGAGGCGACCGAAGTATTCGGGATCAGCCGCGCGAAACTCAATCGCTTGGCGAAGACCGGCAAGATCGCTACGCGCAGGCGAGAGGCAACGCCGTACGTCCGAGAAGGGGAGATGATCGCCTATAGCAAGAGATGAGCCCGCAGAAAGCGCGCCAGCTTGAGGGTCAAGTTGCGGACCAGACCCGAAATTATTCGTAATAATTGATTTACCTGACGGACGTGGTGCGGTCGGGGGGACTCGAACCCCCACGAGTGTTACCTCACAGCGACCTCAACGCTGCGCGTCTACCAATTCCGCCACGACCGCAGTCGCCCGTCAGGTTGGCGCGGGATAGCCGCGTCGCGTCGGAAAGGGAAGAGCTTTTTACACACAGTCTTCGGTGATTTGCGCTCGGGTTCCGCAAGGCGCAAATACGTTGGCAACCGACCCGCGAATCCCAAGGCTGACCGATGCAACCCGACTGGATCACTTCCGACGCCCCCGTGGCCTATCCTGATGCTTTGGCCGCGATGCAGGCACGCGTCGCAGACATTCAGGCGGGCACCGCGAACGAGGCGATCTGGCTGCTGGAGCATCCGCCGCTTTATACAGCCGGCACGTCGGCCAAGCCCGCAGACCTGACCGATCCGGCACGGTTCCCGGTGTTCGATGCGCGGCGCGGCGGTCAGTACACCTATCACGGCCCCGGCCAGCGGGTCGCCTATTGCATGCTGAACGTCGGCGCGCGGGGCCGCGACGTGCGCGCCTTCGTCGCCGGGTTGGAGGCCTGGGTGATCGACGCGTTGGCGGAATTCGGACTGACCGGGCACATCCGCGAAGGTCGCGTGGGCGTCTGGATTGAGCGACCCGACAAAGCGCCCCTGCCCGATGGATCAATGCGCGAAGACAAGATCGCGGCGATCGGCATCAGGCTGTCCAAATGGATCAGTTTCCATGGCATTTCCATCAATGTGGAGCCGGACTTGAGTCATTTCGACGGAATAGTCCCCTGCGGGATCACCGACCACGGGATAACGTCGCTTGTAGACCTGGGACTGCCGGTCACCCTGCACGACCTTGATGCGGCGCTGAAACGAACGTTTGCGGCGCGCTTTCCCTGATTTACAGGCTACGGGGAGGGCCCGCGCCCGGTCAGCCGGACGCGGGCATTTGTTTCAGGTGGTGATCCACTCGCCCGACGGATCTTCGATCGGCGCGACGATGATCGTCTCACCGCCGTAAAGCGGTTGCTCCGCTTCGATCATGGCCCCGATTTCCTCTTCGACAGAGACGTCGAGGATCATTTCGCCGCCAAGACCTTCGCCGTTGATCGGGTCGGACAAGAAGACGAATTCGTCCTCAAGCGGGATTTCCTCCACGATAATTATGTCTTCACCGACGGTTGGACCTTCCTCCTCGATGGGGGGCTCTTCCAAGATCGGACCTTCCGGCTCAGGCTCAGAAATGGGTTCGGCGATACCGCCGATTTTCAGAGATCCGTCGCGCTCCCCGTCAATTTCGCCGACCGACGTCAGGCGTACGGCTGAATCCTGCATCAGGAAATCTTCAATCTCGAGCGTTTCGGTTTCGTGGGACAAGAAGAAGCTCGTCGACTGGATGTCGTCATCGCCGATACCCTGCGTACCGAACTGGACGCCCATGTCGAACGCTCCGAATTCCTTGAGAACCTCTCCCTTGATCGTCGTGAAATTGTCGACCTTTGTGACGGCGTCTGCGTCGAACTCGAACGCGGTGACATCCGTCCCGGTAACGCTCAGACCTTCGGTAAGATCGTCGTCAAGAATATCAAGATAAAGCGCGTTGAGATCGCCAATCGTTCCGCTGTCTCCAAGGACTTCGAGGTCGAACGTCAAGCCACCGTCCATTTCGGTGATGATCACGCGAACGGTGACGTCTCCACCTGTGATGTCGTAGGAAAAACTGCTCATGAATTGGGCTCCGGGGTTTTCGTCATTTCGTAAGGATTAAGGATCGAGACGGCAGCACCTCGCCCGTTTCGTGTCGAAAGCAGTCAAGAAAACGCAGGATTTCTGGATAATCCGGGCCGTTTGGGTTGATTGTCGCTGCGGACCGGCACGGCCTGCGTCAATTTTCCCGGTCCGCGCGACGACTTGTGCCGTTGCCGTCGCGGGCCACGATGGCTAGAACGCCCCAGTAACGGTAGGGTGAATCTAATCCCGCCGAAGAATCGTATTTCACGTCACGGGGAGCGACCGCATGGCTGACGCTGCACACGCCGGACACGACACGCACGAGAAGCCCGGCTTCTTTACGCGCTGGTTCATGTCCACAAATCACAAGGATATCGGGATCCTTTACCTGTTCGTCTCCGGACTTGCGGGTTTTATCTCGGTTGCCTTCACCGTCTACATGCGGATGGAGTTGATGGACCCCGGCGTCCAGTACATGTGCCTCGAGGGCGCGCGGATGACCGCCGCCGCTGCTGGCGAATGTACCCCGAACGGGCACCTCTGGAACGTCCTGATCACCGGCCACGGCATCCTGATGATGTTCTTCGTGGTTATCCCCGCGCTGTTCGGTGGTTTCGGCAACTACTTCATGCCGCTCCATATCGGCGCGCCGGACATGGCATTTCCGCGTCTGAACAACCTGTCCTTCTGGCTGTTCGTTGCTGGAACGTCGCTGGCGGTCCTTTCGGTCTTCGTGCCGGGCGGCAACGGACAAACCGGATCCGGCATCGGCTGGGTGCTCTATCCGCCGCTGTCCACGACGGAACAGGGGTACTCGACCGACATCGCGATCTTCGCCGTTCACGTATCCGGTGCGTCGTCCATTCTGGGCGCGATCAACATCATCACCACCTTCCTGAACATGCGCGCACCGGGGATGACCCTGCACAAGGTGCCGCTGTTTGCTTGGTCGATTTTCGTGACCGCATGGCTGATCCTTCTGGCCCTGCCCGTGCTGGCCGGCGCGATCACCATGCTGCTGACCGACCGTAACTTCGGAACGACGTTTTTCGACCCGGCGGGTGGCGGCGACCCCGTGCTTTACCAGCATATCCTGTGGTTCTTCGGTCACCCCGAAGTCTACATCGTGGTCCTGCCTGCCTTCGGCATCGTGAGCCACGTCGTCTCGACCTTCTCCAAAAAGCCGATCTTCGGTTACCTGCCGATGGTCTACGCCATGGTGGCGATCGGTGGTCTGGGCTTCGTCGTCTGGGCGCACCACATGTACACCGTGGGCATGTCGCTGACACAGCAGGCGTATTTCATGGTCGCGACGATGATCATCGCGGTGCCCACCGGCGTTAAGATTTTCTCGTGGATCGCAACGATGTGGGGCGGCTCGATTTCCTTCAAGACGCCCATGCTTTTCGCAATCGGGTTCATTTTCCTGTTCACCGTGGGCGGCGTCACCGGCATCGTCCTGTCGCAGGCGGGCATCGACCGGGCGTACCACGACACCTATTACGTTGTGGCGCACTTCCATTACGTGATGTCGCTGGGGGCGGTGTTCGGTATCTTCGCCGGTATCTACTACTGGATCGGCAAGATGAGCGGTCGCCAGTATCCCGAATGGGCCGGCAAGCTGCACTTCTGGGCGTTCTTCATCGGTGCGAACCTAACGTTCTTCCCGCAGCACTTCCTGGGCCGTCAGGGCATGCCGCGCCGCTATATCGACTATCCGGATGCCTTCGCGCTCTGGAATGCGGTGTCAAGCTGGGGTGCATTCCTGTCCTTCGCCTCGTTCCTCTTCTTCATCGGCGTCGTCTTCTACACGATCTTCGCCGGCAAGAAGATCACGGAGAAGGCGTACTGGGGCGAGCATGCAGACACGCTGGAGTGGACATTGCCCAACCCGCCGCCCGAGCACACCTTCGAGCAGCTTCCGACCCGCGACATGTGGGACAAGCAACCGGGTCACTGATGCCCTACAAGGTCACCATAGACCGACAGGAGGCCCCGGTATCGCCCGGGGCCTTTCTGTATCAAGTGGAGCTCTGGCCCCACCAAAGCCTGACCGGCAACGGCTTCGTCTGGATCATCGGCGGCACCTTCGTCATGGCGATGCTGCCTCTTTTCGCATTGTTGGGCACGGTTGTCCTCTGGGGGATACTACCCTTCGCGATGATCTCTGTCGGCGCGCTCTGGTGGTCGTTGAACCGTTCCTGGCGCGACCGCGACATCCTCGAAACCTTCACTGTCACGAATGACACGGCCCGCCTGACCCGGCAACAGCCCGACGGCACCCTGCTTACATGGGAAGCGAATTCCTACTGGGTGCGCGTCAAACGCCATGACAAGGTGAACAGGATTGTCGACTACCTGACGCTGGAAGGTGGGCCCCGGAAGGTCGAGATCGGTGCCTTCCTGACGCCCGAGGAACGGCGCAGCCTTCAGGCCCTGATCGACCGCAAGCTGGCCCAGATCGCCTAGTATGGTCCCTGTCTGAGCCCAGTCGTGGGTCGCCTCAAAGTGTCATCTTGATCCCGTCAGCCCCACATCCGCGCGCGCGACACCGCTCGTCTTGATGACCGCCCAGACCCGTTGGCCGGGTTTCAGGTGCAGCCGTTTCAGCGACCGTTGGGTGATACGCGCCAGCAGCGCGCCATCCCCGGATGTCAGGCGCAACATCACGCCCGGCCCCTGCCCTGCCTGCACCTTCGCGATCATCATCGGAAGGATATTGAGCGCAGACAATCCGGTCGGCGGTTCGGTCGCGATCATAACGTCCTCCGCCCGGATGCGGACGCGGACGGCCCTTGCGTGCGGCCCGACCCCGGCGACTTGCAAGGCACCGACAGGCGTTTCGACTGTTGCCAGCCCGTCGGCATGGCCCGTGACCAGCCCGTCCAGCACTGCCCCCGCCTGCGAGGGACCCATCAGCGCCGCAGCCGCCGGATCGGACAGCACCTCGGCCAACGGACCGGAGCGGACAACGCGACCGCCCTCGATCAGCACGAGCATATCGGCCAACCGCGCCACTTCCTCGATCGCGTGCGAGATGTAGAGGATCGGCACCCCGGCATCGCGCAACCCCTCCAGCCAAGGCAGCACTGCCTCCCGACGGCGCGCATCAAGCGCAGCGAGCGGTTCGTCCAAAATCAGCAGACGCGGCTGACGAAGCAACGCCCGTCCAATCGCGACACGCGCGGCCTCCCCTCCAGAAAGACCGGCCGGGCGGCGCTTGAGAAGTGGAACAATTCCCAGCATCTCCGCGACCCGCCCAGGATCGGTTCCACGCGCGGCACCGTACAGCAGGTTCTGACGCACGCTCATGTGTGGAAACAAACGGGCTTCCTGAAATACGTACCCGATACCGCGCCGATGAGCCGCGACATCGGTGTGCGCGTCGAACAAGACACGACCGTCCAATGCGATGCGACCAGAGTCCGGTCGCGCCAAGCCCGCAACGCATCGCGCAAGGCTTGTCTTGCCCGCACCCGACGGCCCGAATACCGCAGTCACCCCTGGCGAGGCCTTCAGCGCCATGTCCAGTGTGAACGTCCCGACCGTTCGCATGATCGACAGCTCCAGCATCAGCGCCCCGCGACCCGCGCAGCAATGCGCGGGGCCAGCCAGTTCGACACCAACACCGCGCCTATGGCCACCGCTACCGCGATCAGGACCAGCCCACGCAGCGCCGCGCCCCCGTCCGGCACCTGAAGGAATGCGTATATTGCCGAGGGTAAGGTCCGCGTTTCACCGGGAATAGAAGCGACGAAGGTAATCGTCGCACCGAATTCGCCAAACGCCTTGGCAAAACCCAACGTCACACCGGCCAGCACCCCCGGAGCCGCCAGCGGCAAGGTCACCGTGCGCCACACCTTCCAAGAGGACGCCCCGAGCGTCGCGGCTGCTTCCTCCAACTTGGGGTCGACAGCCTCGAAAGCCAGACGGATCGAGCGGACCATAAGCGGAAAGGCCATGATCCCGGCGGCCAGCGCCGCACCGGTCCAACGGAACGCGAGGCCCAGGCCCAACGGCTCCAACACGCCGCCCAACGGCCCCGCCCTCGAGAACAGGAGGAGAAGCGCATAGCCCGTGACAACCGGCGGCAGCACCAGCGGCAGATGAACCGCCGCATCCAGCAGGCCCCGCCCCGCAAAGCGGCCGCGGGCCAGCAGATGCGCAACCCAGATCGCCAGCGGCAACGACAAGATCGTCGCCGAAATCGACACCCTGAGCGACAGCATCAGCGCCTCCCACGCCTCGGGCGGCAGGTCGATCATGGGGCGAATCCATGGGCGGCAAGAATCTCGGTCGCCCCTGCAACATGATCAAGAAAAACCGTCGCGTCCGGTCGCCCCGAAACTACAGCCCCCGGATAGACGATTGGCGCATGCGCCGTGGATGGAATCCGCGCCGCAATCTCCACGTCCGTGCCGACCACATCCGACGCATAGACCGCCCCCAGGGCCACATCGCCCCGCGCGACGTAGGCAAGCGCCGCGCGCACGTCTTCCGTAAGGATCAGCCGGTTGGAAAGTGCAGTCCACAGGCCCAGCGTCTCGAATGCGTGCCGGGCATAGCGTCCGGCGGGCACCGACAGCGGGTCGCCCATGGCCAGTCGTCCCGTCCCGAGCGCGCGCATCACACCGTCGCGGGTCAACGCGACCGGACCCACACCGGGCGCGCCGGCCAGAACCAGCCGGTTGCGCGCGATCACCCGAGCGGTGCCGGACAGGACACCTTGGCCGACAAGCCAGTCCATCCAATCGGTCGCCGCCAGGATCACAATATCCGCCGGCGCACCCGCCGCCACCTGGCGTGCGATTGAGCCGCTGCCGCCATAAGCCAATGCCACATCCCAGCCTTTGGCAATCTCATCCAGCGCAGGTTTCAGACTTGCCGCCGCAAAGACGGTCACGGGACGCTCCGCCGCCCGCACGCCGCCGACCCAGATCAACGCCAGCGCCGAGCCCAGTAGTCCGCGGCGCGTGATGTCAGAACGGATGGGGTTGGCCATCGTAGGTCTCGAAAGCGCCGCTTCGGGTCATGTCCAAGGCCTCGAACCGGTCCCAAAGGCCGCGAGCCGAGTCCGCGACCGCTACGGCGGCGCTATCACCGCCCATATCGGTCTGCACCCAACCGGGGTGATATATGCCAACCGCCACGCCCCGCGCCCGCAACGCATCGCTGAGCGTCAGGCCAAGGTTTATCACCGCCGCCTTGGACGCGCGATAGGCAAAACTGTCGCCCGTCGCCTTGGTCGATGAACCCATCTGCGACGCGATCACCGCGATCCGACCGCCCTCGGTCAGGTTGCGCAGCTGTGCCTGCACAGTCAGGAACACGCCTGTTACATTGACCGCAAAGGTCGCGTTCAGGTCGTCCGCGGTCAGGGTGTCCACGGTCTTGCCGCGGTCAATGAAAACGCCCGCATTGCAAACCACCAGTTCCAGCGCACCGACCTGCGCAGCGACACGCGTCTGTGCTTTCGGGTCGGTGACATCCAGCAGCAGACCATCGCCCGACCGCACCGTGCCAAGCATCACGTGCCCGCGCGCGCGCCCCTCGGTCATCAACGCGGCCCCGATGCCACGCGAAGCCCCGGTAACGAGTGTACGCATCAGTTCGCTTTCGATTTCGGCAGGAACGGCAAAGGGGCAATCGGGACGCCGTCGTCCAGAAGGCCCTTGATCTGCTGGGCATTCGCCTCGCCATAGATCGGCTTGTCGACCTTGGTCTCATGAAGTTTCCGCGCTTCATCGGTGAAGCGGCCACCAACATAAGTCGCTTCGCTCTCGATCTTCTTACGCAGGGCGGCCAGCTTGGTCTCAGCGTCTGACGTAGGCGCAGTGAGGGGCCTTTTGGTGTCAACCTTGGGGGCCATCAGGGCCTTCTCGACCGCATCCGAACCACATATCGCACAGCTGATCATACCTTTCGCGACCAGCGCATCAAAGGCATCGGCGGATTGGAACCAGCTCTCGAAGCCGTGGCCATCCTTGCATTTCAGCGAATAGCGGATCATCGCAAGTCCTATTGATAATATCCTCTCAATCTAGGTTCTTTTACACCCGACGCAAGCGAGTGACCTTGATCGGGCGGGCGTCACGGCTACTCTCCTCCCCATGCGACTATTACTGGCCCTTCTCTTCCTCACCTGCCCCGCCGCCGCGTTCGAGTTCGACGCCCTCGAAGGCGGTACCATCGACCTCGACGCTTTGCGCGGTCGTGCCGTCCTTGTTGTAAACACGGCGTCGCTCTGCGGATTTACCGATCAGTACGCGGGACTTCAGGCTTTGCAGGACACCTACGGCGACGCCGGCCTGACCGTCATCGGCGTGCCGTCGGACGATTTTCGTCAGGAACTTGGAACGGAAGCGGAAGTCGCCGACTTCTGCGAAGTGAATTACGGCCTGACGATCCCGCTAACGACGATCACCCCCGTGATCGGCGACGGCGCGCACCCGTTCTACCGCTGGTTGGCCGATACCCAGGGCATGGCCCCTACCTGGAACTTCAACAAGGCGCTGCTGGACTCGTCGGGCGCATTGGTCGCCTTCGAGGGCGCGGGAACGCGGCCGCAATCGCCCCGCATGATCCGCGCGATTGAGGCCGTTTTGCCGGAATGACGCCGCTGTTGCTCGGATCGGAGATCTATCGCGGCTCCTCCTACGGTAAATGGCACCCACTGCGCGTACCCCGCGTCTCCACCGTGCTGGATCTGACCCGTGCGATGGGCTGGCTTCCCGCCGCCCAGTTCCGCACGTCGCCCCGCGCCAAACCTGCCGCGCTGACCGTCTGGCACACGCCCGAATACCTTGCGGCGCTGCAAAGCGCAGAAACGACCGGGGCAGTGGACAGCGGCACGCGTGATCGACACGGCCTCGGCACCAATTCCAACCCCGTCTTCGCCGAGATGTATCGCCGCCCGGCCACGGGTGCCGGTGCCTCGCTTCTGGCCGGAGAGCTGCTGCGTGACGGGGGGCGCGTCCACAACCCCGGCGGCGGGACGCACCATGGAATGCCCGACCGGGCGAACGGCTTCTGCTACCTGAATGACGCTGTGCTGGGCATCCTGTCGTTGCGCCGAAACGGCGTGCGGCGCATTGCCTATATCGACATCGACGCGCATCATATGGACGGCGTGGAACATGCGTTTTCCGACGACCCGGACACTCTGCTGATTTCCACCCACGAAGAGAGGCGCTGGCCCTTCACCGGCGCACTGATGGATGCGGGCATCGGACAGACATTTAACCTGCCGCTGCCCCGCGCAACGAACGATACCGAATTCGCCCATGTCCGCGACCGCCTGATCCGGCCCGCGGTCGAGGCCTTCGGCCCAGATGCCATCGTCCTGCAATGCGGGGCCGACGCAGTGGAGGAAGACCCGCTGTCGCGCCTGACTTTGTCTAATAACGCGCATTTCGACACGCTGGCGGCGCTGACGCCGCTGGCACCCCGGTTCCTGTTGCTGGGCGGGGGCGGATACAATCCGTGGTCGGTCGGGCGGCTCTGGTCAGGGGCCTGGGCCGTTTTGTCCGATCAGGATATTCCAGACCGCCTGCCCCCGAATGCGGAGGCCGTACTGCGCGGGTTGCGGTTCGACGGCAATTCGCGGGGCAAGAACCCGCCTGATCATTGGTTCACCACCATTCGGGACGCGCCCCGTTCAGGCGTGATCCGGGGCGAAGTCTGGGACCGCGTGGCGCACCTTGCAGCGCGGATCGGGACCATGCCCAAGGCAGGTTGAGTACCGACCCGGCACCCGACGACTATCCCATGGAACGGCGTCAGGCGCGCTCGAACGGTGCCAGTCTGCCCCAATCGAAGACAACGCCCGTGCCGGGATCCGACGGCGCGACGGCCTGCGCGTTTTCCAACACAAGCGGCCGCGTGGTGTAGCGGTCGATGGGAAAACTGTGCACCTCGATCAAGCCGGGATTTTCCTGGGCTGCCACCAACGAGACGTGCAATTCCTGCATCCCGTGCGAACAGACCGGCAGGCCCGCCGCCCGGCACATCGCCGCCACGCGCAGCCAGCCGGTGATACCGCCGCAGTTGCTGGCGTCAGGTTGCAGGTAGCTCAGCTTGGATTGGGCCAAGGCATAGCCAAACTCATACTCGGTATGCAGGTTCTCTCCCATGGCCAGCGGGCAGCCCGTCGCGTCGTGGATGCGCCCATAGCCGGCGTAGTAGTCTGGGATAATCGGCTCCTCGAACCAGAGGATGTCCTGATCCATGAAACCCTTGGCCGCCTCGATCGCCTGCGCCTCGGTCAGGGAATAGTTCGCATCGACCATAAAGGCGCGGTCGTCGCCGATCACCTTGCGAACGGCGGCGGCGCGGGCCTGATCATCGGGACGCCCGACCTTGATCTTCACGCCGTCGAATCCGCGCTCAAGATAGCCTTCTATCGACATCAGAAGTTTGGGCAGCTCAAAGCCAAGGTCGATCCCCCCGGCATAGGCCCCGCACCTGTCAGACGCGCCGCCGGCCATCAGCACCAGGCTATGGCCGCGCAATTTACCGCGAATGTCCCAAAGCGCAATATCCACGGCGGATATGGCGAACGAAGCGATGCCGCCGCGCGCCACGTAATGCACGTGCCATTGCATCGCATCGTAAAGCAGGTCCGGGTCCGCCGCCTGCTCCATCAACATGGGGACAAGATCGTCGCGGATCATCGCCACGATCGCCGTGCCCCCCTTGCCGCCGGTGTAGGTATAGCCCGTGCCGGACAATCCGTCCGACGTGGTGATCGTGCAGGTCACAAGCTGGAAATGCGTGTGGTCGCCGTGCTTGGCGTCCACCAGCACTTCGTCAAGCGGCACGTCGAACAAACGTGCCGCGACGGAGGTGATCAGAGGTGCTTGCATTCGGGAACGGGCGTCTGCACAGACCCGTCCTTCAGCCATTGCATCAGGTTCGTGACCACAAGGTCACCCATCGCCTGCCGCGTCTCGTGCGTTCCCGAGGCAACGTGCGGAGTCAGGACAACGTTGTCCATTGCCTTGAGCGCGTCCGGGATCTTTGGTTCCTCTTCGAAAACATCCAGGCCCGCGCCGGCGATCTTGCCATCCTGCAACGCCTTGATCAAAGCCGCCTCGTCGCAGACCGACCCGCGGGCCACATTGATGAAGAACCCGTCTGGGCCGAGCTCCTCCAGGACATCCGCGTTCACCATGTGCTTCGTGGACGGCCCGCCCGGCGTGATCGCCACCAGCACCTCCACCGCTGCGGCGCAGGACTTGGCACTGTCGTGGTAGATATAGTCGACATCCTTGGGTGAGCGGGAGTGGTAATGGATCTCCGCGCCGAAGGCCTCGCATCGGTCGGCAATCGTCTGACCGATCCGGCCCAGACCCAGAATGCCGACCCGTCGGTTCTGGACCGAGCGGGTCAGGGGGAAATTCCCCTCGGTCTCCCACTTGCCGCTGCGGGCGTGACGGTCAGACGGGATCAACTGCCGGGATACCGCAAGCCAGAGCATCACGAAGGTATCCGCCACCTCGTCGTTCAGGACGTCGGGCGTGTGCGCCACCTTGATCCCGCGCGCGGCAAAGGCGTCAGCGTCGATGGCATCGTAGCCCACGCCGTAAGACGACACGACCTTCAGGTTCGGCGTCGCGGCAGCAACGTCATCGGGCACACCCCAGTGCCCATTCGTCAGGATCGTCGGATAATCGGCCCCATGCGCGGCAAGAAACCCGGCCCGATCGTCACGGTCGAACAGTATATCGATGTCGAAATCGTCCGAGAGTGCGTCGCGCATGCGGTCGGTTATGGCCCCGATCTGAAGAAGTTTGACCTTAGGCATCCTCACGCACCTCCTGTCGCTGACTGCCGAGCTTGTCGATCCCCAGTTCCATCACGTCGCCGACCTTCAAATAGATAGGTTCGGGCTTCATCCCCATGCCCACGCCCGGAGGCGTGCCGGTCGAGATCACGTCGCCCGGATGCAGGGTCATCAACTGGCTCAGGTGGCTGATGCATTGCGCCACGGTGAAGATCATCGTCGAGGTATTGCCCGTCTGCATCCGCTTGCCATTCACGTCGCAATACATGCCCAGGTTTTGCGGGTCTCCCACCTCGTCGCGGGTAACAAGCCATGGGCCAGTCGGCCCAAAGGTGTCGCAGGATTTGCCCTTGGTCCACTGGCCGGTAAGCTGGGTCTGGAAGTGACGCTCGGACACGTCGTTGATCACGCAGTAACCGGCAACGTAATCCAGCGCATCCGCCTCATCGACGTACTTGCAGGCCTTGCCGATGACGACACCCAATTCGACCTCCCAGTCGGTGTGGGTCGAGCCGCGGGGCATCACCACGTCGTCATTCGGGCCGACGACGGCGCTGGTGGCCTTGTGGAACAAGATAGGGTGTTCGGGGATGTCGGCCCCGGTTTCGGCGGCATGATCGGAGTAGTTCAACCCGATGCACAAGAACTTGCCGATGCCCGACACGCAGGGCCCAAAGCGCACGGGTTGTTCGACCTTCGGCAGTTTCATGGGGTCGACCTTGGACAGGATCTCCAGCGACAGGTCCGTCAGGGCCTCATGCGCGATATCCTCGATCTCTTCCGACAGGTCGCGCAGATCGCCGTTGTGGTCGATCATGCCCGGCTTTTCGGCACCGGGTTCTCCAAAGCGGCAAAGTTTCATCTCTTATCTCCCTGAATTCTCTTGGTCTTTGTATCGGTTCAGTGGTTGTCGCGCGAGACACCCTTTTGCGCTGTACCGCGGTAGGCATCCGCCCCGCGCAGGATCATCCCCTCGGACAGCGGCCCGACCCGCTCTCGGAAAATCTCCTGCCAAGGCGTTTCGCTGTCGGGGGTGAAGGGCCGGTCCGGCAGGGCGGCGCGGCGTCTTTCCAACTCGTCCGCATCCACCAGCATGTCGGCGGTACCGCGGCGCAGATCGATCCGCACCCGGTCGCCTGTGGCCACCAACGCGAGGCCCCCGCCGGCCGCCGCCTCGGGCGAGGCATTCAGGATCGAAGGGCTGCCAGAGGTGCCCGACTGCCGTCCGTCACCGATACAGGGCAGTGCCTGTATGCCCTTTTTGAGCAGATAGGCCGGCGGCCGCATGTTTACGACTTCTGCCGCACCGGGATAGCCGATGGGACCTGCACCGCGCATGATGAGGATGCAATTGTCATCAATATCAAGGTTCTCATCGTCGATCTTCATGTGATAATCTTCCGGTCCATCAAAGACCACAGCGCGCCCTTCGAAGGCCTCTGGGTCGTTTGGATCGGAAAGATAGCGCTTGCGGAACGCATCGGAGATCACGCTCGTCTTCATGATCGCAGACTCGAACAGGTTGCCTTTCAGATTCAGGAAACCCGCGGCCTTCACCATGGGCTGATCGATGGGTTTGATGACATCGGGCAGCTGAGTGGCCAGCCCATCGCAGTTCTCACCCATGGTCTTGCCGTTGACAGTCAGCGCGCCGGGATGCGGCAACATCCCCGCCGCGATCAACTGGCCGGTGACCGCTGGTACACCGCCCGCGTGGTAATAATCCTCGCCCAGGTATTTGCCCGCCGGTTGCAGGTTTGTCAGCAACGGCACATCGTGGCCCAATGCCTGCCAATCATCGTTGTTCAGCGGCACACCCATGTGCCGGGCGATGGCGTTCAGGTGGATCGGCGCGTTGGTCGAACCACCGATGGCGGAGTTAACCACGATTGCGTTCTCGAACGCTTCGCGTGTCATGATGTCGGAAGGCTTCAGGTCCTCATGCACCATACCCACGATCCGCTGTCCGGTCTGGTAGCTGATATGGCCCCGCTGCCGATAAGGGGCCGGAATCGCCGCACTTCCAGGTAGTTGCATGCCCAGCGCCTCGGCCAGAGAGTTCATCGTGGTCGCCGTGCCCATCGTGTTGCAATACCCGACCGAGGGCGTGGAGGAGGCGACGATTTCCATGAACCCCGCGTCGTCGATCTCGCCCGCCGCGTGCATCTCCCGCGCCTTCCAGACGATGGTGCCGGAGCCGGTCCGTTCCCCCTTGAACCAACCGTTCAGCATCGGGCCGACGGACAGTGCGATTGCCGGGATGTTGACCGTCGCCGCAGCCATCAGCAGGGCCGGCGTGGTCTTGTCGCAGCCGATCATCAGGACGACGCCATCCAGCGGATAGCCGTTCAGCGTTTCCGAGAGCGAGAGGTAGGCCAGGTTGCGGTCCAGCGACGCGGTGGGCCGCTTGCCCGTTTCCTGAATGGGATGGACCGGCACTTCAAGCGGCACGCCCCCCGCTTCGATAATGCCATCGCGCACACGTTTCGCCAGTTCGAGATGGTGCCGATTACAGGGGCTCAGATCGCTGCCGGTTTGGGCGATGGCAATGATTGGCTTGTCGCCCTGCAATTCCTCTCGCGTCAGGCCATAGTTCAGATACCGCTCCAGATAGAGGGCGGTCATCTCGCGATTGTCGGGGTTATTGAACCACAGGCGGGAGCGGAGCTTTGACATGAATTTTGCCTCGTAAGGTATTGATTACTGCCCGGACCAGCCGCCATCAATGATATGGGGATGCCCGGTCGTGAAGCCGCTTTCGTCCGACGCCAGATAGGTGACCAACGCCGCGATCTCGGCGGCGGATGCCACCCGGCCCATCGGCTGACGGGACACGAACTGCTCCATCGCCTTGTCCGCCGATCCCAATTGCTCGCCCAGGGCTTTGACACGGTCGTGCCACGACGGGCTCTCGACCGTGCCGGGGCAAATCGCGTTACACCGGATCCCCTGCTTGATGTAATCGACCGCGACCGACTTGGTCAGGCCGATCACGGCCGCCTTCGTCGTGCCGTAGATGAACCGGTTGGGCGCACCGATGACCGAGGAACAGGCCGACGACATGTTGATGATCGACCCGCCCCCGTTGGCAAGCATGATCGGCAGGGCCGCGCGAATGGTGCGGAACATGGATTTGACGTTCAGGTCGAAACCGAATTCCCAGTCGGCATCGGTGGCGTCCTGAACGGTGCCGTGATGAACGAACCCGGCGCAGTTGAACAGGACATCCGGCTGCGCCTTCTGGACCCCGGCATTAACACTGGCATCATTGCGCGCGTCGATCATCAGCGTCTCGCAATCGAGCCCGGCCAACAGGTCGGTGTTCACGTCACTGGCGAAAACCTCCGCCCCTTCGGCAATGAACATCTCGGCGGTTGCGCGCCCAATACCCTGTCCGGCGGCGGTTATGAGGGCGCGTTTACCCTTGAGGCGATCTGTCATCGTGAACTCCGACTGCGAGGATGCCCGCTTGTATACCGGGCTATTGAGTTTCTACTGTGAGCGCAAACAAAGGATACCCCATGACCAAGCTTACCCTTCTCGGAACCGGCCTGATGGGCGCACCGATGTCGCGCAACCTGCTGAGAGCAGGGCATGACCTGAAAGTCTGGAACCGCTCGCGCGAGAAGGCAGCGCCGTTGTCTGCCGATGGAGCCACGGTGTGCGACACGCCGTCCGAGGCCGTGGCCGGATCGCAGATCGTGATCTCCATGCTCTCCGATGGCACAGCCTCCGGGCACGTGCAGCAAGACGCGATGGACGCCTTTGCCCCCGGCGCGATCTGGGTCGAGATGGGGTCGATCAAGCCCGAGGAATCCCGCGCCCATGCCGCGCGCTTCGCCGAACATGGTATCGGATACATCGATGCGCCGGTGTCCGGCGGCACCAAAGGGGCGGAGGGCGCGACGCTGGCTATCATGGCGGGCGGCGACGCGGAAACCTTTGCCAAGGTCAAGCCCGTGCTGTCGGACCTGGGTCGTCCGGTTCACGTCGGACCGGTCGGTGCGGGGCAGTTGTCTAAACTGGCCAATCAGGCGATTGTGGCCTGCACAATCGGGGCTGTCGCCGAAGCGATGCTGCTGCTGGAGCGGGGCGGGGCGGACCCGGCGGCGGTGCGCGACGCCCTGAAGGGTGGCTTTGCCGACAGCACCATCCTGCAACAGCACGGCGCGCGCATGACGGAAGGAAACTTCATTCCCGGCGGGTTGACCAAGTTCCAGATCAAGGACCTCGACAACACCTTGGCCGAGGCCGACGACTTGGGCCTGACGCTGCCGACGGTTACCGCGATCAATGACCGCTTCAAGATCCTGCGCGACCAGATGGACGGGGCCGACCTGGATCATTCGGCGCTGTTCCTGCAGCTCAAAGCACTGAACGGACTTCATTGAGGCACCAATTCGGTGTGGCGCGCCTGATGGTCATAAATGGCCTGGCGCATCGCCGCCTCGTCGTTGGCCGTAGCGGCGTCAACAATGGCCTGATGTTCCTGAACGATGCGGTGAAAATAGCTGGGCACGCAGTTTTTCTCCAGGCCGACCATCTGTTGCCGGAACTGCATGTAGACGCTGTCGAAGGTCTCTAGCAGCGGGGGCAGTCGGCACTCGGACAGCAGGGTCCGGTGGAACGACAGTTCCGCATCCGACCAGATCCCGACGAACGGAATGTCGTCGCGCACCTTGGCGAACTGCTGTTCGATATGCATCAATCGATGATGGGCGGCGGCCAGCGCTGCTTCCCACTCCAACCCGCCGTTCCGCATGGAGGCGACCGCCCCCTCCTGTTCAAGCAAGACGCGGAACCGGGCAATCTCGGCTCGTTTCTGAACGCTGACGTTCCGGGCGCGAAATCCCCGTTGGATCTCGAATTCGACCAGACCGACCTTGGAGAGCTGAAGCAGAACGTCACGGACCGTATTCGCCGAGCATCCATATTCCGCATGCAGCGAAGACGGCATCAATTTCGCGCCGGGCGCGAATCCCCCCGTCAGCAGTCGATGCTGCAAATCTGCATAGATATCGGGCGTTCCGATCCGACTATCCCGCATCAATCTACCTCCTGAAATTTTGATATTCTGGAAAATGTCAGGTTGTCTACCGATTTTCATTTTCTGTGTTGCGCTATGCCGAATCCCCGTTAGGCTCCGGAAGCACGCGGCTCGAAGGGAGATTCATTTCGGATCCGGGCCGCAAGTTACGATTTTTTAGGGAGGAAAGAATGAAGACGTTTACCCTGGCTGCGCTTGCCGCCGCCACAACCGCTCTGACAGGTGCCGCGGCACTGGCAGATGGACACGCCACGACCAGCCTGCGCATTCAGACGCACTACGCCCCCGAGACCGAGTCGGGTCGTCTCGCGGCCGCCTATGTCGACAACGTTCAGACAATGTCGAACGGCGAAATCGCGATCGAGATGTTCTACTCGGCCTCCGTCGTGAAGCCGACCGAGACATTCGACGCGGCCGCGACCGGCATTCTCGATTGCGACATGACCGGCGGGGCCTACCAGACGGGCAAGAACCCCGCGTTCCAGTTCGTCGGCGACATCATGGGCGGTTACTCGACCCCCTATCAGCAGCTTTCGTGGCTGTACTACGGTGACGGCCTTGCCGCCGCTCAGGAACTCTACAACCAGTACGACATGCAGCTTGTCGGTTGGTGGGTTTACGGTCAGGAGAGCTTTGCATCGACGAAGCCGATCGCACAGATCAGCGACTTGCAGAACTGGAAGTTCCGTTCGCCTCCGGGCATGGAAACGAAGATCTTCGAGAAGTTGGGTGCCACGCCCATCGTGATGGACTTCACCGAAATCTTCACCGCGCTGGAAACCGGCATCATCGACGGCGCAGACGCCTCGGGCCTGTCGAACAACGTGGGTCTGGGTCTTTACGACATTGCCAAGTTCGCCAACTTCCCCGGCTTCCACTCGATGCCGTCGGACCACTTGGCGTGCAACAAGTCCGTTTGGGACGGTATGCCCGAGCATCACCGCCGCATCATGTCGATCGCGATGGAGAGCCTGGCCCTGCAAACCGCGCTGACGTTCGAGAAGAAGAACGCCGAAGCCGCAGCACAACTGCGCGCTGATGGGGTCACCCTCTCGGAGTGGTCACCGGAAGACCTGCAGGAATTCCGCAACGCCGCTCAGGCCACCTGGCCCGAATTCGCGACCACCCCTGAGGCCGAGGCCTTGGTGGAATCGCACCTGACGTATCTGCGTCAACTGGGTCTGGTTCAGGAATAATCTGAGCCTTTCGGCGCGGTCCATCCCGATTCCGGGGCGGGCCGCGCCAACCTACCCCGCCCCGCGATTCATTCGATCGGCCGGCGGGATGATTTTCAGCGCAGTCCCACGATGAGGTCACCATGACCGAGATACGCCCCGCAACCCCGGTCGAAACCGCCGCCGATGCCGGTCCGATGGTCTACAAGCCCGACGCGATCGAGGTCATTGTACCGCTCCTATTCGTGGTAACGATGGCTTGGACGACCTGGCACTTTCCCGGATTTCTGATCCTGCTGCGCGAACCCGGGCCCGAGTTGGACCGTTTGGCGCGCGAATGGCCGCTGCTCGGCCCGATAGACTGGCTGATGGCATTGGCCTCCTTCGTTCTGCTGGTCGTCGGCATCAAAACGGTGAAACGTGCACCGATGGAGTGGCAGGACTGGGGCCTGTTCGACCGTGTGTCATGCTTCCTGGGTCGCGTCGTCATGACGATCATTGCGTTGATGGTTTGCGTGATGCTCTACGAAGTCCTCCTGCGTTACGCCTTCGAGAAACCGACACTCTGGGCCAACGAGGTAACGCTCTGGCTGGCAGGATTCACGTTCCTTCTGTCCGGCCTCTATGCTATGCAGCAGCGCAGTCACATCCGCATCTACCTGCTTTACGATCTGATGCCGCGCGGGATTCAGCGAACCTGTGACGTGATCTCGACCGCGCTTATCGTGACCTTCGCGTTCTTCCTTGTGTACGGAGGCTATGGCGAAGCGGTGGCCAAGTTCCTGCGTTGGGAGTTGTATGGCACCGCCTTCAACCCGCCGCTTCCCGCGACAATCAAGCCGATGATCCTTTTGGTGATTGTTCTTGTTGCGGTGCAGGCCGTGGCAAACCTGTTCCGGGACTGGAACCTGGAACCGGTTATTCACACGGCAGCCGACGATATTGACCAAGATGAGCTGGAGCGGCTGCGCCGCGCCGTAGGCTCCAACGACTAAAGCCCGAGACGGGCACCCTGGGGGAGGGCACGACATGGATGTCGGAACGATTTCACTGGTCCTTTTGATCGGACTGATGCTGCTGCTTGCAATCGGGATGCCGCTGGGATTCGCCTCGGCCGTCCTTGCCGTGCTTGTCCTGGTCATGAAGTTCGAGCCGCAATTGCTGACCGCTCCCTGGGAGTTCGGGGAGGGGCTGCTGACCGGTCGCTTCGGGACCGGGCCGCTCGGCATTCTGGCGCAGAAGATCTTTGGGCTGCTGACGGATTACGTTCTGATCTCAATTCCGCTGTTCATCTTTATGGCTTCGCTGCTAGAACGCTCGGGCATCGCCAAGGATATGTACTCGTCCCTTAACGTATGGCTCAGCCGGACCCGCGGCGGAATCGCCATCGTGACGTCGATCATGGCTGTGATCATGGCGGCGATGTCAGGCATCATCGGTGGCGAGGTCGTCCTTCTGGGCCTTATCGCGCTGCCGCAGATGCTGCGCCTCGGCTACGATCAGAACATGGCAATCGGCACGATCTGTGCGTCCGGCTCTCTGGGTACGATGATCCCGCCATCCATCGTGCTGATCATTTTCGGCCTGATCACCGAAACCTCGATCAAGGCCCTGTTCACCGCGGCCTTCGTGCCGGGCTTCATGCTGGCTTCGTTCATTATCATCTATATCGTGGTACGCACGCAATTGAACCCCAGCCTGGCCCCCCTGCCACCCGACGACCCCAACGATCCCAAGGGTGCCGAGAAGACGATGCTTTTCGGCGCGTTCCTTGCCATCTTGGGTGCGGGGTTTGCCACGGCGCTGTTCCTGCGCGCGACGTTTTTCACCATCACCGGCCAAAACGCGGTAATCGAGAATGTTGAGCCGATCACAATGGGTCAGCCCCATCACGTAATCTGGACCGGCGTCGTCCTGGCGGCCTGCCTTGCGCTTATTTTCCTTGTCTTCGGCAAGGAACGCGGCGCGCGGGGCTGGAACATGGGTAAGGGTCTGGTTGCACCTATCGTTGTCATCGGTGTGGTCATGGGCTCCATCTACGGCGGAATCTCGGGCATTACCGAAGCGGCGGCCATGGGCGTGATCGCGGTGTTCCTGATCTCGGTTTTCCGGGGCGAGGCTAGCGTTGAGCTGGTCTGGGACAGCCTGATGCGCACCTTGAAATCCACCGGGACGATCATTTGGGTGACCATCGGGGCCGCGACCCTTGCGGGGGCCTACACCATCGCTGGAGGGCCGACCTACGTCGCCAACATGATTGTCAGCGCGGACCTGCCCACGATGGGCATCCTGTTGGTGATGATGCTGATCCTGCTGTTCATGGGGGCATTCATGGACTGGGTCGGGATCGTCCTGCTGATCATTCCGGTCTTCTTGCCCATCGTGCAGCGCCTGCCTATCGAGGAGATTGGCCTGCTGGGCGAGTTGCAGCCCAGGTACCTGGCCGTCTGGTTCGGGGTCCTGTTCTGTATGAACATGCAGGTCAGTTTCCTATCTCCACCGTTCGGCCCGGCGGCCTTCTACCTGAAATCCGTGGCACCACCTCACATCTCCCTGACGGATATCTTCAAGGGCTTCCTGCCATTCATCTGCATTCAGCTCTGTGCGCTGTCGGTCCTGCTGATTTATCCGCCAATCATTGAAATCCTTCTGGATTGACGGGGGCGGCATGACGCTTACCCCTGATCGGGTTCAGACATTTCACCGCCAGGGATACCTGGTGGTGGAGGACGTTCTGTCTACGGACTTGCTGAACCTGATTGAGACCGAGTACGCCGATGTATTGCGCGGTCTGTCGGCAAGATGGGGCCTGCCCTGGAAGGGGTTCTTCCCGACGCTGCACGCCATGCATTTGGCTGGGCACGATTGGTTTCAACCGATGGACATCTCCCTGCCCGGTGACGAAATCGCGGCGGATACACCGTTCCACGCCGGTCCGGCGGTCTTCGAATTGCTGACCTCCCCCGCGCTTTTGGACATCGCCGAAGCTCTCCTTGGCCCCGAGGTCACATCGACGCCGATCCAGCACCTGCGCATCAAACCGCCGGCACGCGACCTGGTCCCCGGTGAGGCCCGCGCCCATGTCGGCGGCACCTTGTGGCATCAGGACCGCGGGGTCGCCCATGCCGAGGCGGATGCCACGGATATGATCACCGTCTGGGTGGCGATGACCGACGCGACCGAGGAGAACGGATGTCTGATCGTGCAACCCTTCGCGGACGACGACGGCGGTGCACAGTCCATGCTGCCCCACTGCCCGCTGTCGCAGACGGCGATTCCGAAGGCACATCTGGACCCGGCACGCGCCCGCGCGCTGCCCGTGCGGCGCGGGGGAGTTGTTCTGCTGCATCCGATGGTACCGCATGCCTCGCTCGACAATCTCTCCGACGGGTTCCGCTGGTCTTTCGACTTGCGCTACCAAGTGACGGGCCAGCCGACGGGCCGCGCCCATTTCCCCGCCTTCGTTGCCCGCAGCAGGGCGCACCCTGCATCCGAGTTGCACGACTGGCGACACTGGCGCAGGCTTTGGGGCGAGGCACGTCTGGCCTGCGCCGCCCGTGACCACATTCCGATCCACCGCTGGACATCTGACAGCCCGCATTGCGCATGAGACCATGAACCTGACCATCAGACTTAGCCAGCTCGACAATGTCGTGACCGCAACCCGTGCCCTGGAAGCAGGTGCGACGGTCGAGGACGTCGCGACCGCGACGTTGATTCCGTCCGGTCACAAGATCGCGACGCGCGCGATCCCTACCGGGGAGCCGATCCGCAAGTACGGCCAGATCATCGGCTACGCGAGCGTGGACATCGCACCCGGCGACCACGTGCACACCCAGAATTGCGACTTTGCGGCGACGGATGTGGATTACGAATTCGGCACCGACCTGCACCCCGTGCCCCCCGCGACAGGCGATACCTTCATGGGGTACCGCCGGGACAACGGAACGGTCGGCACGCGCAACTACATCGCCATCGTCACCTCGGTGAACTGCTCCGCCACCGCCGCCCGCCGCATCGCCGATGCCTTTGGCCCCGAGGATCTGGCCGCCTATCCCAACGTCGATGGGGTTTGCGCCTTCGTGCACGGCACCGGCTGCGGCATGGCGGACTCTGGAGACGGTTTCGAGGCGTTGCAGCGCGTCATGTGGGGCTATGCCAAGCATCCCAACCACGCCGGCGTCCTCATGGTGGGCCTGGGGTGCGAGATGAACCAGATCGACTGGCTGCTGGAAGCCTGGGGCGTGAAACAGGGCCCGACCTTCCAAACGATGAACATCCAGAATGTCGCCGGCCTCCGTCGCACCGTTGAATTGGGCATCGAAAAGGTTCGCGCCATGCTACCCATCGCCGACAAGGCGACCCGCACGCCCTGCCCCGCATCCGAATTGAAGGTCGCCCTGCAATGCGGCGGTTCCGATGCCTGGTCGGGCATCACCGCGAACCCGGCACTGGGCCACGCCTGCGATCTTCTGGTGGCGCAGGGCGGGACGGGCGTTCTGGCCGAAACGCCCGAAATCTACGGTGCCGAGCACCTGCTGACCCGCCGCGCGCATGACCGTGCCACCGGCGACCGCCTGATCGGGCTGATCGAGTGGTGGAAGGATTACACGGAGCGCAACCGTGGCTCGATGGACAACAATCCTTCGCCCGGCAACAAGAAGGGTGGCTTGACCACCATCCTGGAAAAATCACTCGGGGCGGCGGCCAAGGGCGGCACCACGCCGCTTATGGGCGTCTACAAATACGCCGAGCAGGTCCGGGCGGCGGGATTCACCTTCATGGACAGCCCCGGCTACGACCCCGCGTCCGTCACGGGCCAGATCGCGGGCGGCTGTCATATCGTGTGCTTCACCACCGGACGCGGCTCGGCCTTCGGATCGAAACCGGCCCCCACGATCAAGGTGGCCACGAACCAGACCCTGTTCGACCGGATGCCGGAAGACATGGACGTGAACGCGGGCGACATCCTGGACGGGCGCAGCAGCGTAGAGTCCAAGGGACGGGAAATTTACGAGATGTTCTTGCGTGTGGCATCGGGCGAGGTCACGAAGTCCGAGGCACAAGGCCTTGGCGACTACGAGTTCGTACCTTGGCAGATCGGGGCGGTGATGTGAGGCGTTTCCCGTGACCCGCATACTCCTCGCCGGTACGGGTCTGATAGGCGAACGGCATCTGGCCCATATCGATGCGCACCCAGACCTGACACTTGCGGGCATCGTCGACCCCGATCCAGCCCGGCGCGCGCATCCCACAGCACGCGGCTTCTCGTCTTTTGACGAAGTCGACGTGCCCGTTGACGGCGTTCTGATCGCCACCCCCACCCCCAGCCACGCGCCGTTGACCATCGCCGCCGCCAAACGCGGCTGGCATGTGCTGGTGGAGAAGCCCGTGGCAGACACCCTGGCAAACGCCGATGCCATGATTGCCGCGGCGGACGAAGCGGGCGTGAAAATCCTCGTCGGCCATCACCGCCGCCATCATCCGCGCGTGGCCAAGCTGCACCAGGTGGTGACATCCGGTCGGATCGGGACGCCGGTTGCCGCGTCCTTGCTGTGGCTGATGCGCAAACCGGACGAATATTTTGATCTGGACTGGCGCGCAGGAATGGACGGCTCTCCCATCAAGCAGAACCTGATCCATGACATCGACACGCTCCGCTGGCTGTTCGGCGACGTGACGCAGGTCGTGGGTCTCGCCTCCAACGCCATTCGCGGGGCCGCACGGCCTGAAAGCGGAGGGGCGGTCCTGCGCTTCGAGGGCGGGGTGACTGCGACCCTGACCTACGCCGACACAACGCCGACCCCTTGGGGGTTCGAGGCGGGCACGGGCGAGAACCCGAACATCCCGCAGACTTCGCAGGATAGCCTGCGCATCGCTGGCACGGCGGGCGGTGTCGAGTTCCCCAGCCTCCGCGTCTGGTCGGGTGCGGCCAACTGGAACGAGGAGCCGAGACCAAACGATACGGTCGTCGAAGACGCCGTTCCCCTGATCCGCCAGTTGGAACATTTCGCAGACGTCATCGCGGGCCACGCCGCCCCGATCGTGGACGCAGTCAGCGCGCGTGGGACGCTTGAGGTCGTCCTGAAAATCGAAGCGACGACGGGGATCGGATGACCGTCTTTCCTTGCACTTGCGTTTTGCGGGGGGCACCGGGGCAGACCCCTGCGTTGTCCGGATGAAGACACTTATCTGCGGCCTTATCGGCGACAACATCGGAAATTCGCGACTGTCGCGCGCGCTGTCTATCATGTGCGGCGATCACGACATCGAATTCACATTCACGCCCATCGACACCAAGGGGCAGGACGCATTCGACTTCGACGCACAGGTCGACCTGCTCCGCCACGATGGCTGGACGGGGGTGACCGTGACCCATCCGTGGAAAACCTACGCTGCCGATTGGGCGGGCGATGCAATGGTGCCGGGGACGGAGACACTTGGCGCGTCGAACACGCTGATCTTTTCGCCACTTGCGGGGTTCAACACCGATTACACGGGGTTTCTGTCAGCGTTTTCGAATGTCCTCGATCGCCCGCCGGGGGCCGTCGCCGTAGCCGGTGCAGGCGGGGTCGCCCGGGCGGTCGTGCCCGCGTTGATCGCGATGGGTGCCGGGCCCGTGCATGTGTGGGACCGGGACGCCGAAAGGGCCCGTGATCTTGCCGCCCGAACGGGCGCGACGGCGATCGACATCGCGGATGCGGCGGACGCGATCCTCGACGCCGAAGGATTGGCCAATTGCACGCCGGCGGGCATGGACCCCTATGGCGGCACGGCCTTCGATGCGGCATTGCTGGACCGGCAGGCCTGGGCGTTCGACGCGGTCTACACGCCGACAGACACGCCCTTCCTGACCAGTGCCTCGGGTGCGGGGCTGGCGGTGTTGACCGGTTTCGACCTGTTCCGCTTTATGGCGATGCAGAGTTTCGAAGCCTACACCGGCATTGCACCCGACCCCGCCACGACCTTGCCGAAACTGAATGAACTCAGACCGAGGTGACGGAATGGAGTTCCTGACACATACCCAGAAGAAAACCTATGACCGGGATGGCTACCTGTTGCTGGAGCGACGTCTGTCGGCCGAACAGCTGGCTACCCTCCACGATGAGATCGACCGCTACACAGCCAAGGCCCGCGGGCTGACGGAGGGAACCGATGAGTTGGATCTGGAAGACAGCCACCAACCCGAAGCCCCCCGCGTGCGGCGCATCAAGCTGCCGCATACCCACAGTGCCGTGTTCCGCGACATGATGCTGTCGGATACGATCCTCGCCCCTGCGCGCGACCTGATTGGGCCGGACCTGCGGTTGCACACCACCAAGCTGAACATGAAGGAGGCGGGCTACGGGGCGGCCGTCGAATGGCATCAGGATTTCGCCTTCTACCCGCACACGAATGACGCGGTGCTGGCGATCGGAGTTATCCTTGACGACATGGGCCCCGAGAACGGCCCGCTGATGGTCTTTCCCGGCAGCCATCGCGGCGCGATCCATGATCATCACGCCGATGGATACTTCGTCGGCGCTATGGACCTCGCGCGGGATGGGTACGACATGAAGGACGCGGTCCCGCTGATGGGCCCGGCAGGGTCGATCAGCATCCACCACGGGCGTATCGTGCACGGCTCCGCCCTAAACACCTCCAGCAAATCGCGCCGCATCCTATTCTACGAAATGATGGCGGCCGATGCCTGGCCGATCATGGGATCGATGACCAAGTTCACCGATCTGGCCGATTACGACAGCAGACTGCTCTGCGGTCAGCCCCGGCAACCGCGGCTGGCGGACGTGCCGGTACGTGTTCCCCTGCCCGCCCCGCCCATCGGCAAGACGATCTACGAAATCCAGAAAGGTCTGCATGCGCGGTCCTTCGAAACGGCGAAAGGATAAGAGATGGCGAACATCGGATTTATCGGATTGGGCCTCATGGGCTCTGCGATGGTGCAGCGGCTGCTGGACAAGGGACATACGCTGACCGTGCTCGGCAACCGCGACCGCACCGGGGTCGACGCGGCGCTGGCGCGCGGCGCGACCGAAGTGGCGACCGCCCGTGACGTTGCTGCCGCGAGTGAAATAGCGATGCTCTGCATGGGCACATCCGATCATGTCGAGGGCCGGATGCGTGGGCCTGACGGCGTGATCGCCGGACTTTCGGAGGGTAAGGTCGTTATCGATTTCGGCACCTCGCTGCCCGAGTCAACCAAGACACTTGGCGACGAGGTTGCGGCGGCAGGTGGCATCTATCTGGACGCCCCCCTTGGGCGCACGCCCAGCCACGGGCGCGAGGGCAAGTTGAACATCATGTGTTCGGGGAACAAGGTGGCCTTCGACAAGGTCCGCCCCGTTCTGGACGACTTGGGCGAGAACGTCTTTCACCTGGGGGCCTTGGGCAGCGGACATACGATCAAGCTGATCAACAATTTCTTCGGCATGACGGTCGCCAATGCCATGGCAGAAGCCTTGGCCATGGCAGATTGCGCGGGAATCGATCGCCGACAACTCCACGAAGTAATGGCGGCAGGCCCGCTACATTCAGGCATGATGGATTTCGTGGCAGCCTACGGGATCGAGGGCGACGCAAGCAAGCTGGCGTTCTCGATCCGCAACGCGGCCAAGGATGTCGGGTATTACGGGAGAATGGCCGAGAACCTGTCTGCAGAGACGATTATGTCGAAATGCGCGCAGGAGGCGATGACAAAAGCCATCGAAGAGGGGCGCGGCGACGACATGGTCAGCCAGATGGTCGATTTCTACGTCGACCGGTTCAAAGGCTAGATGCCAACACCCGCCCCCGTCAGCCACCTTGCCCGCGCCCGGGAGGACAACCCCGGACGCGGCATCGCGCTGATGTTGTTGGCTTATGGGCTATTCGCTTGTACGGACACGTCGGTCAAATGGCTGTCGTTGGCAGGCATCCCGGCGATGCAAATGGCCTTCATGCGCTTCAGCGTACACCTGGCCCTGTCCACGGGACCGATGATCACATCGGCCGACCATTCGGGATGGACAGCCCCACGCGCACAGGCGCTGGCGATGCTGGGGCGCGGGACATTGCTACTGGTGTCGACGACGACGAACTTCATCGCGCTGCGATACCTGGACCTGACCGTCTCGGCGGCGATCATGTTTTCCTCCCCGATCCTGGTGTCTGCCCTTTCGGTGCCCTTGCTGGGAGAACGTGTCGGCCCCTGGCGGTGGGGTGCGATCGTGCTTGGGTTCCTGGGCGTGTTGATCGTCGTCCGGCCCTGGTCGGCGGAATTTCACTGGGCTGTCCTGTTCAGCCTGACGGCGGCGACGGCCCTCGCGCTTTTCTCGATCATGACACGCAAGATGGCCGGCGTCGCAGCCCCCCGAACGATGCAGTTGTACGCCGGGCTGGTCGGCAGCGTGGTCCTTGCCCCCGTCGCGTTCTGGGTCTGGGACAGCCCGACCACGGCACTGGACTGGGGACTATTGCTGGCAATCGGCTGCTTTGCATGGGGTGGCCATCACTTCTTCAGCCAGGCGCACGGCTATGCCGAGGCGAGCGTCCTGATGCCGTTCAGTTATTCGTTCCTGATCTACCTTGCGATCAGCGGCTTTGTCGTATTTGGCACGGTCCCCGATATGATGACGCTGCTCGGAGCCGCTGTCATCGCCGCTGCAGGGCTGGTCATCTGGTGGCGCGAACGCGTCCAACGGGATTTATGAAATGCTAACTTTTGCCGCCGCAGTCTTTTTCCTGATCATCACGCCGGGGCCGGGTGTCCTGTCGACGGCGGGCGTGGGGTCCGCCTTCGGGCCACGGGCGGGCACGCGTTACATGATGGGCCTGTTCATCGGGACCAATATCGTGGCCTTTGGCGTGATATCGGGCGTGGCGGCCATCCTTCTGGCGTGGCCCCCCCTGCGGGTCGCCCTGTTCCTCGGCTCGACCGGATATTTGCTGTATCTAGCCTACAGGATCGCCACAGCCGGCACGACAATCGCCATTATCCCCGCGACGCGCGAACCAGGTGTCCGCGATGGCCTGGCATTGCAGGCGATCAACCCCAAGGCCTACGCGGTAAATACGGCGCTGTTCGCGGGGTTTACGTTTCTGCCCGACACGCCATTGGTGGAAGCTGGCATTAAACTCCTCATCATGAACAGCATCTGGCTGCCGATTCATTTCGGTTGGCTGGGTCTGGGCATCTGGCTGCGCAGCCTGAACCTGAGCGGCGCGGTCCAGCGGGGCATCAACATCGCGATGGCGGCGTCGATGCTGCTGGTCGTGGGGCTGGCAGTATTCAGCCTGCGTTGACCTCAATCCAGTCTAAACGGGAGGAAGGGACAGTCCGTAACACGCTGCCCCCACCGCCGACCGGCGACGTTGTCCGGGCAAGGTAGTCGAAATGCAGCCCGTCCGACGCGGCCGACAGCCGTCGCGCGAATTGGCGGCCAATCTTACGAACGTTTTCTTGCCATCATGCCGCCGGGCTGAACGATGGGTCGCAAGCTATTTCCGACAATTGCAAAGCTACCCTTGCTTTGCCGAGCCGCCGACGAACTCCGCCGGGGGCCGCCGTGTGCGATCGACCTCCAGACGGAAAATGTCGAAACGGTTGTAATAACCTACGACATCGTGGAACTGCTTCGGCTCGATACAATCCGCGAGGCTGATGTCGCAATAGAGGATGCCTTCATCCTCCTGCATCTCGCCTCCGATCTGTTCGCCGGTCGGCCCGACCACCATACTGACTCCGCGTGCGCAGGTGTCGAAAGTCTCAAGCGCCTCCGGACCAAGCGTTTCCACGACCTTGCGGAGGGAGGCGTCAACGAAACCGCTAGCGACCACATTGAATACCTTGGCCTCGAACGCATGAGCACCCGCGCGGATCCGGATCGCTGACTTGAGATCATACCCTCCGGCTTCGCTTGATGGACGGGTCGGCCAGATCGGGGGATACGTCGACAGGTGCAACTGTTCCCCCTGCGCCATGAGGGCATAACGCGCGAGCGGGTTTGTGTTCTCCCCGCAGATCAGCATTCCGATGCGACCCGCCCGCGTTTCGCTTACCTGAAGTCCCGCCGCGTCCCCGCTCGCCCAAACGAGCTTTTCGTAGTAGGTTGGGACCAGCTTGCGGTGATGGTTGATCAGCGAACCATCCGGCCCGATGAGCGCGTTGGAATTCCATAGGCATCCCAGACTGACGTCCGTGCTCTCCGAGAACCCAACCGATACATAAACGTCATGCTGGAGCGCCGCTTCGCGAAGCTGAGCGATCTCCGGGCCGTCAATCCGGATCGAAGCCCGCGCAAATGCCCGGAACAGATCGTGCGACTGGATGGGCGATTGCAGCGCCACCCATACGGGGAAGGCCGGAATGTAGGATTCAGGAAAGACGATGACCTCGGCCCCGTTCCGCGCGGCCTCACCGATAAGGTCAACAGCTTTGGCAACCGTCGCTTCGGTGTCGAGAAAGACCGGGGCGACGTGACAGGCGGCGACCTTCAGGTTGGGAAGAGGTGAATTTGCGATTGCGGTCACTGGGTCAGGCCCTCTTCTGTTTCGGATCGGACGCTTGTAACGCGCAAGCCTGACCGCCAGAATTTGGGAAACCTGCACGCGCCTTTGCGAGAATTCCGCATTGCCATCAGGTTACGGTAACGGCGACGGAAAAAATGGCATTGCGTGCTCCGCTGGCCGGTTGAACGTCACCGGTCCTGGAATAGGCCCGAGACATCAGAAGCGCAGCGCCTTTGCTGGGTGACCACTCAAGGCTGAATCGTTGCCAGCCGCGATCCTCGGCTGGTTCGAGCACGGCTGTGTGCCATGATGTGCCGCCGTCAGTTGAGACCTCGACCCGGTCGATTCCCCGGTCGCCCCAGGCCCATCCCCAGACTTCCTGCGGCCCGGACGGTTTTTGACCGGACGAGGTGACAATGCACGAGGCCGGCGCAATGGCCCAGACCGGTCGGGCCGGACCGTCCGGCATCGGGTCGTTGTACCATCTCGACGTGAACGGGCCGTCGGCGCGATCCGTTGCAAGGTGCAGATGCGTCAGCCATTTCACGCTGTTCGTTCCGTAATAGCCCGGCACGAACAGTCGGACGGGAAAGCCCGCGAAATCCGGCAATGGAGCGTCGTTCAACTCGTATGCCAGAAGAACATCCTCTTCGACCCGACTTATCGGCAGATCCTTTTGAAAGTTCTCGACGTCGACACCCGCAAAGCTTCCGTGATCGGCCCCGGTGGCCCAGACGAACCGGGCGTCCAGACATGGTCCACAATCTGCCAGGATGTCAGCAAGGCGCGCCCCGCTCCAAACCATGTTGCAGACCCTCTGGGTCGGCACCTGGGGATTCAACGGGCTGCCCGCGCATTGATGGGCGGCGACGATCCGGTGCTTCGGATAAGCTGCGATGTCATCGAAGGTCAATTCCGCAGCGCGTTCGACCAGGCCGTCGATCTTCAGCCGCCAATTGGACCGCTGGATCTGCGGCACACCCAGATGCGACAAGGAAATCATCTGCGACACGGGCGTTATCTGGTCGAGCATATCGGCGGGCTGCATCGGAATCGACAGCGTCGTCGTGGGCGGGTCCATCCGCACGGCCATGAGATACTCCCTGTTGTCGTTTCCACAACGTACCCCAGCGATCAGACGGTAACCGCCCTGAAACCCTGCAAATCACCTTGCGACGATTCAGGCCAGTTCGTTCAAATAGTCGGAGTCCTGGGAGAGAGCTTCGCGCAGGAACCGCAGCAGGGCTTTGATCCGGGCCAGATATTCCGTGTCTTCGTGGGCCGAAAGCCATAGATCGCGTTTAACCAGGACCTTGTTCGGCAGCACCTGGATCAGTGCCGGGTCAGTCTTGGCTGAAAAGAACGGCAACAGGGCAATCCCGAATCCGGACGCGGCGGCCCGCTGTTGCGCCGCCATGCTGGTTGACCGAAAGACGACGTTTTCCGGGTCTAGCACGTCCAGAAGCCAGTGCACATTTTCGATCTCGACCATATCGGAGACGTAGTCGACGAAATCATGCTCGTTCAGGTCATTGATATTAAGCGGAACTCCCCGCCGGTCCAGATATTCGCGCGACGCAAACAGCCCAAGACCGAACTGGCCGATCTTGTCCACGGTAAGACGCGGGCCCGCAGGCGGCATGAAGCTGAGCGAGACATCCGCCTCACGTTTCGTAAGGTTCAGGAGGTATCTTTCCGTCACCAGTTCGACAGTAATGTTCGGGTGCAGGTCGTGAAAATCCTTCAGTTTGCGTGAAAGGTAAAAGGCAGCGATGCCCTCCATCGTCGCAAGACGCACCTTTCCGGCGGGTTCAACCGTGGCTTCCTGCGTAGATTCCGTTATTTCGAAACTGAGAACTTCCATCTTTTCGGCAATGGCAAAAAGGCGATGCCCGTCCGACGTCATCACGAACCCCTCAGAGCGTCGCTCAAAGAGGGACACGCCCAGGCTTTTTTCCAACTCGGCAATGCGGCGGCTGACGGTCGTATAGTCCACCGAAAGACGTCGGGCAGCAGGAGTCAGGCGCCCAAGACGCGCCAATTCCAGAAAAAATGTGAGATCGTGCCAGTTATACATTGCCATCTCCTTGGCCGGAGCATTGGCGAAAGTATACGCCTGACGCAATGTTAACGATTACATTGCCGCCATACGGATCGTTCTTGCAAAATAATCAGGCAGTCAAAAAACGCTGCGCATTCATGCAAAGTACCTTGCGAATTTGCGCGATAGTTTGTGCGACCTTTCGAGCCTAGCGTTTCGGGACAACCTCGGAAATCCAATAAAACAAGCCGAGGGTGGAGACACCGACAGGAGAGAAAAATGACCAAGAATTCACTTCAGCCACCTTGCGGCTGTCTTACTTGCGGCAGCAGCGACCACCTAACAGGCGACCATGACAGTGTCATGTCAGATGCCGTGGACCAGGCACTTCTGCACGGGCTCTTTCCCGACCCAATGACCCGCCGGACCATTCTGCGCACCGTCGGAGCCGCGACCGTTCTGGGCGCGCTGTCAACGATCCTTCCGGTCGATACCCTCAAAGCCATGGCAGCCGAGCCGGGGCCGCTCGAGAAGACTGATCTGAACCTCGGCTTCCTCCCGATCACTTGCGCGGCACCACTGATCTATGGCTCTGAATTGGGTGAATATTCCAAGCAAGGACTCAATGTCACGCTGAACAAGGTGCCCGGCGTTCCGGTCATCCGCGACAAGATGATCAACGGTGAACTCGACATTTCGCAACAGGTAATGCCCGTCGCGCTGACTATGTCCGCTGGCGTTGGTGGCCAGGCGATACCGACCAAGGTGTTGTCCATTCTCAACCAGAACGGCAACTCCCTGGTTATGGCAAAGCGGCACGCCGACAACAACAATCCGGCCAACTGGAAGGGCTTCACCTTCGCCGTACCGTTCGAACACAGCCACCAGAACCTGCAACTGCGCGCTTATCTGGCTAAGCATGGTTTGAACCCGGACACCGATATTCGTTATCGGCTTGTGCCACCGACCGAATACGTCTCGATGTTGCGTGTCGGCACGATCGACGGCTTCTTTGGCGGCGAGCCCGGCGGACAGCGCGCAGTCTACGAGGATGCCGGCTTCATCCACATGATCTCGAGGGAGTTCTGGGATGGTCACCCCTGCTGCTCGGTCACGGCCACGCAATCCTGGATCGACGCGCACCCGAACACATTTATGGCGATTTACCGGGCGATCATCGCCTCCAGTCTCCACGTATCCGACCCGGCGAACCGGGGCGACATGGCAGCAATCATGTCGCGGCCGGAATACCTGAACGCGCCCGAAGTGGTGATCCAACAGGTTGTGGGCGGGCGCTATGCTGACGGGCTGGGCAATATCAAGGAAGACCCCCGCCGTGTCGATTACCAGCCATTCCCGCACTACTCGGCGGCGGTCTGGATGATGGTTCAATTGAAACGCTGGAACTACGTCGACCAAGACATGGATTTCAAGGCGCTTGCGCAGGAGGTGATGCTTGCAACACAAGCTCATGACATCATGGCCGAGATGGGTGGCACGCCCCCTGAAGTGGGCTTTGGCACCGAAACCATCGGCGGCGAAACCTTCGACTCAAGCAAGCCAGAAGACTACCTCTGAGGGTGTCTGGCATTTCATGAAAGACCTCCTCGAAAATCACAGCTGGATCGGGACAATACTGCTTGCCGTTCTGTTCGTGGCCATTTGGCACGTGCTTACGCTGGCCCCGGTTCAGGAAATGTCGGAAGTCGACAGGGAATACGCCCTGTTGGCCGGTAAAAGCGCCGAGGCAACAACCGCCAGCGTCATCCCCGGTCCCGGTGCCACACTGGTCCGGGCGGTGGAGTTGGCCGGCGGGGCGCTTGACCGGTCCAACCCGAATGACGTCGGCATCTTATGGCACATGATCTATTCGCTGGGCCGCGTCATGCTTGGCTTCGTCATCGCTGCCGTGGTCGCCGTGCCCCTCGGGTTTGCACTCGGGGTCATGCCCCTCTTTCACCGCATCGTTAATCCGTTCATCGAAATTCTCAGGCCAGTATCTCCGCTGGCCTGGATGCCTCTGGCGCTCTACATCTTGCGGTCATCTTCTGCGGCAACGATCTTCATCATCTTCATCTGCGCTGTCTGGCCGATGCTGATCAACACGGCCGTGGGTGCGACTTCGGTCAGGCGCGAATGGATTAATGTCAGCCGCGTCTTCGGGCTGTCGTCCTTTGGCCATGTCAGGCAGGTGATCCTCCCGGCCAGCGTGCCGATGATCCTGACTGGGATGCGGATTTCGATTGGAACCGCATGGTTCGTCATCGTCGCAGCCGAGATGGTCGGGACGCAAAGCGGCATCGGCTATTTCATTTGGAACGAATGGAACAACCTCGACATCGCCAGCATGATCGTCGCCATCGTCTTGATCGGCCTCGTGGGGTTGGCACTCGACACGCTGTTGGGCCTGATCGGCCGCCGATGGTCGCACAAGGAGTGAACGAATGGCATATTTGAGTATCCAGGACCTGACCAAAAGCTTCCCGATCAAGGGCAAGCCGGATTTCGTCGCGCTCGACGGGATTTCGCTCGAAATCGAAAAGGGCGAATTCGCCACTCTGATTGGGCACTCCGGCTGCGGAAAGAGCACATTGCTCGATCTGATCGGAGGGCTGACGCAGCCAACAACCGGGCGGATCATATGCGACAGCCGCCCGGTCACCGGTCCCGGGCCGGACCGCGCGATGGTGTTTCAAAGCCATGCCCTTCTGCCGTGGCTGACCTGCTTTGAAAACGTACTCTTGGGGGTCAGACAAGTCTTCAGCAGGACCGAATCCAAGAGTGAGCTGAGCGACCGTACCGCGGCAGCGCTTGAGCTGGTGCACCTGACGCATGCTGCAAAGCGCTATCCGGCCGAACTCTCGGGTGGCATGAAGCAGCGAGTCGGCATTGCCCGCGCCTTGGCCGTGGAGCCCGCGCTGCTGCTGCTGGACGAACCTTTTGGTGCCCTTGACGCGCTGACACGGGCCAGCCTGCAAGACGAGCTGATGGGGATCATGGCAGATACCGCGACTACAACGGTCATGGTTACCCATGATCTGGATGAGGCGATCCTTCTTTCAGACCGTATTTTGATGATGACCAACGGCCCGGCGGCGCAGATCGGGGATGACTTGGCGGTCGCTATCGATCGCCCCCGCGACCGGCTGGAACTGGCGACCGCTAGAGGGGCCGTGCGCTATCGCGAGCAGGTTCTGGAATTCCTTTATCGGCGTCAGGCGCGACGGGTCGAGAGCGTCTGAGCTACAGGCACTCGAACCGCCCCCCTGAGCGGCGTGGTCGGCAGCCGCAGGTAACCCCGCCGGCGCGCTGATTGTGACCGTGCCGCTCAGGACAATTGGGCGATATGGGTGCCGCGAGGCTGGGCCATTTGGATATTGGTGAACCCCTACCCTTCGATGTTCGCAGGCGCGCAATCTGCCACGCTCCTGACGGTGGACTTGTCACGGGGGAGCAGTATCCTGCGGAGATGATTGTCTCGTCCCATGCGCTGGTGACAGGACAACCGCACAGATCTCCTGCCCAACTGCGCGTTAAAGTGGCGTTTGGATTAGCACCCAACCCAAGGCAAAAGGGGCCGGTGTCAAAGGCGCGGCCCCATTATTACATTAAATGTATCTTCAGACCGGGCCGATGTACTCGCCGCGTGCCGGATAGTTCTTCAACTACCTGCGCGGTTTCTCCCGCTGACGCCGCTACGCGAGTGACACACGATGTGCTGCAGGTCGAGGACCAACCCCTGAATAGCCCCTTGAATAGCCCCCAGTATTGTAGACGCTTTCTTCCCTAATTTTGAGGCAGGGAGGCCGTTATGGGGAAGCCAAATTTCAGTGAAGATTTTAAGCGTGATGCGGTGCATCAGATTGCAGTGCGGGGGTACGCCGTTCGTGAGGTTTCAGAGCGCTTAGGCGTCAGCACTTACTCGCTCTACAAATGGATGAAGTTGTATGCGAAAGCCGCGTCACAGGCATCATCTGTGGACCACGAGGCTGAGAACCGGAGGCTCAAGCGCGAGCTGGCGCGGATGACTGGGGGGCGCGATATCTTAAAAAAGGCCGCCGCGTACTTCGCCAAGGATGCAAGATGA
>NZ_FNPX01000035.1 GCF_900107415.1 Jannaschia faecimaris | reverse complement strand
ACCACGCTCGTGCAGAAGATCTTCGACGTTGCGAAGCGAAAGCGGGAACCTGACATAGAGCATCACGGACAGGCGGATGATCTCGGGGCTCGTCTCGAAGTACTTGAATGGGGAGCGATTGGTCATCGGGGCAGGGCAGGGGGGCTCGCTACTCCGTCTCAAGCCAACTTGCTCTGACAGGACCCGCAGAAGTGCTTCTTATGCCAAGTCGATCCTGGCAGACCAGCGGGTCCGAGGGCGGATAATCGCAAGCATGCGGCCCAAATCATCCGCTGAAAAGACGACCCCATCCTGATGGCCGGACAGATGCCTCGCGCGATGAAGCATCATCCCTTCGTCAATGATCGTGGCAAACTATTTGGGCCATCAGGGCGCATAAAGCCGGGACAACGCCAAGTGCCGACGGTTGGGACCGGATACTTAATGGCGCGGAAGGGCGTCAGCCGATCCGCCCTTTCAGATATGCGACCGCGCGCGCCAGAGTGGCGATTTTCGGATAGTCTATCTCGGGTATGTCGACGCCGAGTCGTTGGTGAAGCGCGGTAACAAGGGTCAGGAAATCCATCGAGTCTAGTTCCAGATCGTCTTGCAGGTGATCCTCTTCGCCGATTTCGCCCAACTCAATGTCCGGGGCGATCTGCGTCAGTTCTTCCAGAAAGGCTGTTCGGATGTCTGCATCGGTCATAGGGCCTCCGGAGTCTGTAGTGCGGCGTCGATTGCAGCCAGGAACTTGGCACCGCGACGTCCGTCGCTGACACGGTGGTCGGCGGAAAGCGTAACAGTAACGGTCATCCGTGGGGTGATCGTGTCACCAATTATCCATGGCCGGGCAACCGGTGCGCCAAAGCCGACGATGGCGACCTGCGGCGGGTAAATCACGGCCGCCATAGCATCGGCACCGGTGTCGCCCATCGCAGAGATGGTGATCGTTCCATCGGTCATTTCCGTAGATCGCAGCCGCCCGCTGCGCGCGCGTACGACCAAATCCCGCATCCGCGCCATTAGGGTGTCAAGCGGCAGGGTTTCGGCATCATGCAGTGCAGGTGCCACAAGGCCGCCACCGCGCAGTGCAACCGCGACGCCAGCGTTGACGCTTTTTGCGGCGTGAAAACCTTCGGCATCGTAGTGACCATTCATCTGCGCGACCTGTGAGGCGGCAAGAGCAGAGGCCTTGACGAACAGTGCCGCCGTCAAGAGGCGCTTATCGGGCGTGCGCTCTGCATTCGTCGCGGCAAGCCAGTTGATCGCGGCTTGCAGGTCAATGGTCTGCGTCAGGTAGTAATGCGGGATCTCGCGTTTTGAACGGGCCATTGCGTTGGCGATAGCCTTGCGCATCGCGGCCATATCAAGCCCAGGCTTGGCGCTGGCCTTTGCGGGCGCGTCCCTGACCGGTGCGGGTTCCGCAGCTTCGACATCCTCCAAAAGAATTGCGCCGCCGGGTCCAGTGCCAAAAAGCGACGCGAGATCGATCCTGAGCTCGGCGGCGCGTACCCTTGCAGCGGGAGACGCGGAGGGGGCTTGGCCAGCCTGTTGCACAACGGTCGGCGCTGACGCCATGGTCACTGGCGTTGAAGCCATCGGTGCCGGTTCTTCGGCAGGTCGGGCGGATTGAGCGGGTGCGTTTGCTTCGGCTTCCGGCTTGGTGGGAGCCTCGGGTTCCGCTGCGAGCCTGGCCGTGGTTGCAGTGTCTTCGCCGGGCCCCCGGATCGTTGCCAAGGGCGTGCCCACAGCAAGCGTGGTCCCGATCTCTGCGTCGAGGGATTCGACCGTACCCTCCTCAAAGCATTCGATTTCAATCGCGCCCTTCTGGGTTTCGACCACCGCGACCACATCGCCCCGGGTGACGGTGTCGCCCGGCTTGATCATCCACTCGATCAGAGTGCCCGCCTCCATGTCGGCCCCGAGCGAGGGCATGGCGAAAACGGCCATCAGATCACCCCTTTCCCATCGCCGTACGCGCGGCGGCAACGATGCCGGCGGGCTGCGGGATCGCGGCTTGTTCCAGATGTGCGGCATAGGGGATCGGCACTTCGACAGAGCAGACCCGCCCCACCGGGGCATCAAGCCGCCAGAAGGTGCCTTCGGTAATCCGCGCCGATACCTCGGCCGCAAGTGAGCCGGTGCGCCATCCTTCATCCACGACCACGGCGCGGCGGGTCCGCCTAACCGAAGCCAGGATGGTCTCCTCATCAAGCGGGCGCAATATGCGCAGGTCGATCACTTCTGCGTCGATCCCCTCTTTGGCCAACTCCTCGGCCGCTTCCAGAGTCTTGAAGAGCGAGCCGCCATAGGTGATCAGAGATACATCCTTGCCCGGCCGCCGGATCGCGGCCTTGTCGATTTCGACGGCACCGGCGTTTGCGGCGATCTTGCCGGCCATGTTGTACAGCATGACGTTCTCAAAGATCAGAACCGGATCGGGATCTTCGAGCGCGGTCAGCAGCATGCCGCGAGCATCCTCTATTGTCGCGGGTGCCAGCACCTTCAGCCCCGGAATATGCGCATACCACCCTTCCAGCGAATGGGAGTGCTGCGCGGCCAATTGCTTGCCCGCGCCGGTCGCCATGCGGATCACCACCGGACAGCCGAACTGGCCGCCCGACATGTGCCGGATGGTGGCAGCGGTGTTCAGAATCTGATCCAGCGCCAGCATGGAGAAGTTGACTGTCATCAGTTCCACGATAGGCCGCATTCCTGCCGCTGCCGCGCCGATGCCCGCGCCGGTAAAGCCCAATTCCGACAGCGGTGTGTCGCGGATACGGTCCTCACCAAATTCCGTCATCAACCCCTTGGAAACCGCGTAACAGCCCCCGTAGGCACCGACGTCCTCGCCCATCAGGAAAACGCGATCATCCTTTGTCATCGCCTCGCGGATCGCCTGTTTGACGGCCTCGCGGTAGGTCGTTTCAATTGTGTCTTTCGCAGGCTCGGGCGCGACGGGCGGCACGGCGGGGGGCTCGGCCATGACGTGTTTCGTCAGGGTCCCGATCGGTTCCCACGCTCCGGCTTCGGCGAATGCCACCGCCTCGGCGATCTCGGCGTCGATCTCAGTTGTTATCCCGGCGATATCTGCTTCTTGGATCAAACCGTTTTTCAGCAACCAGCCCTGAAAACGCACGATTGGGCCCTTTTCGCGCCACTCTGCGACTTCGGCCTTGTCGCGATACAACTGAGCATCGAACATCGAATGTGGGCGAAAACGGTAGGTCCGCGCCTCCAGCAGATACGGGCGCCCTGTTTCCCTGATCTTCGCGATCACGCGGCGGGTGGCTGCCTCGACGGCGACGACGTCCATTCCATCGACCACTTCGCTTTCGATGCCATAGGCTGCGGCCTTGGCATGGATGTCGGTCTGCGATTCCGTGCGCGCCAGCGCCGATCCCATCGCATAGCCGTTGTTCTCGCAGACCCAGAGCACAGGCAGATCCCAAAGTTCGGACAGGTTCATCGCCTCGTGAAATTCGCCTTCGGCGACGGCACCCTCCCCAAAGAAACAGGCGGTAACGTTCTTTTCGCCGGTCATCCGATCTGCCAGTCCCAAGCCCGCCGCCAGCGGCAGGCCGCCGCCGACAATCGCATTGCCGCCGTAGAAATTGCTGCCCGCGTCGAATAGATGCATCGACCCGCCGCGCCCGCCCGAACAGCCGTTGGCCTTACCATACATCTCGGCGAGGATCGGCCCCATTGCGACGCCGCGCGCCAATGCATGTCCGTGCTCGCGGTAGGTTGCGACGATACGGTCACTGGCTTCGAGAACCGGGATCACGCCAATCGCCACCGCTTCCTCACCATCGTAAAGATGCAGGAAGCCGCGGATTTTTTCACGCGTGTACAGCTCGGCGCATTTATCCTCAAAGCGGCGGATACGGATCATCCCCCGCAACAGGTCTTGCACATGGTCCCGGCTTAGATGCGGTTTTATCCCTGTTTTCATTTCTCATCTGCCTCCAGCGTGGAAACATCGCCTTCGGGCAGGCCAAGTTCGCGGGCCTTGAGGAGGCGGCGCATGATCTTGCCCGATCGGGTCTTGGGAAGCTGTTTGCGAAACACGATTTCACGCGGCGCAACGGCCGCGCCAAGCCTATGTCGCGCAAAGCCCCGGATATCCCGCTCCAACGCCTCGGACGCCTCGAAACCGGGGTTCAACGCGACATAGGCTTTCACAACCTCACCAGCCGTCTCATCGGGGATGCCGATTATAGCGGCCTCGGCGATTGCCTCATGTTCGATCAGCGCGCTTTCCACCTCGAACGGTCCGATAAGATGGCCCGATGACTTGATCAGGTCATCGGCGCGGCCAACGAACCAGAAATATCCATCCTTGTCCTGTAAGGCGAGGTCGCCGGACAGATACCAGCCATCGACAAAGCATTTGTCATAGCGGGCCTGTTCGTTGAGGTAGCTGCGCATCATCGAAGGCCAGCCGGGACGCAGCGCCAATTCGCCGATCTCGCCCGGCTTGCACGCGCGCACGCTGCCATCTTCGCGACTGACGATCCCGGCATCGATGCCTGGCAAGGGCTTGCCCATCGAGCCGGGATGGATGTCCATTCCGGCGGTATTGGCGATCATGATACCGCCTGTCTCGGTCTGCCACCAATTATCGTGGAACGGCTTGCCGAATACATCTCTGCTCCAGATAACAGCTTCGGGGTTCAAGGGCTCGCCGACACTTGCGAGAAACCGCAGCTGACTGAAATCATAGGAATTCGCAGCGTCTTTACCCGCCCGCATCAGCATGCGGATCGCAGTGGGCGCAGTATACCAGACCTGTACACCTTCGTTTTGCAGGATGCCGTACCAGCGGTCGAGGTCGAATTCCGCCTCGTCGACGATCATCGTTACCCGGTTCACCAAGGGCGAAATAATGCCATAGGACGTGCCTGTGACCCAGCCTGGATCAGCCGTGCACCAGTAGATATCGCCGGGCTTCAGGTCGAGCGCGAAGCGCCCCGTTGCGGCATGGGCCACGACCGCGCCATGCACATGAACCGCACCCTTGGGCTTGCCGGTCGTGCCAGAGGTAAAATGGATCAGCGCCACGTCATCTTCCGTGGTTCTCGCCGTCTCGAACGTGTCGGCGGCGGCATCCATCTCCGGGCGTAGCGCCACACAATCCTCGGGCAGGCCGCCATCGCCCACGATCAGCACGAGCTTCAGTGAACCAAGCTTCTTGCGCCAAGGGGCGACTTTCTTGCGGTATAGCGCCGCCGTAGTGACGAGAACGTTGCCCTCACCGATCTCCATCCGCGACTTGATCGGCTCGGGGCCAAATGCGGCAAACAACGGGGTGAATGTCATGCCAGCCTTCAGCGTGCCAAGGGCCGCAGCATAGAGCTCTGGCACCCGTCCCAGCAACGAATAAACCCGCGCGCCGGGTTTCAGGCCATGCTGGGTCAGCACGTTTGCGAAACGGGACGCATCGCTGGCAAGGGCGGCATAGGTGATGTCGCGCTGATTGCCGTGTTTGCTGAGCCAGCGGATCGCGGCCTGATCGCCATGGCCCGCAGCGACGTGGCGATCAAGCGCCTCATACGCAATATTAAGCCCGCCACCCGGCAATCCGTCCAGCTTGTCGCGCGCGTCATCCCAGCTAAATCGGGCGCGGACCGCATCCGTCAGATTTGCTGCCGCTCGTGTTGCATCGTCCTTGGACACTGTCGGACAGGTCATGATTGCCCTCCTCTTGGAGAGCCTATTGACCCCGGGCACATGTCACCTTGACAGAAATCAACAACATCCAGCGCGTGTGGCGTCAGCCGAAGTCGAACCATCTTCTGCTGGGGCAGAGATGCTGCCCCTTCTAGCGCGCGAAGGCCACGCCAGTCGGGAAGAGCAGCGGCGCGGATCAGCTAGAAATTGGGTGGACTAGAGAGGCTGCGTTCCTGATTAAAGTGATTGTTGAAGGAAGCGTGGATAGCGTCGGATTTTTGTAAACGTCGCATTCGCCTGTAACGGAGCATCGGCCTCTCCCGCCGTGGAAACGGCAAGCTCGAATTCTCCGCCCGATTTTTCAACCAACGGCCAGTCTCCTGTCGGGGATCCGCACCGATCCCCTTCAAGGCGGCACCGTCGGAGCGGAGCCGGTCGGTGACGATAACCTCCGGTCGGCCGTGCTTGCGCATTGCTTTCTTGAGGAATTTCAGCCGGCCTTCTTGTCGCGGCTCTTCGTAACGAAGCTCTCAAGCACTTCGCCTTCGTGATCGACCGCGCGCCACGGATAATGTCGCTCGCCGTTTGTCTTCACGAAAATCTCATCCAAGTGCCACCGTTAGCGGTTGGATTTCATTTTCTTGATGCGACGCTTGCGGATCTCGGCAGCGAACAACGCCCCGAACCTGTGCGACCAGATGCGGACAATCTCGTGGCTCGTCTACAAGTATCTGAAACGGAAATATTCGGTAATCGGGGCTGGCAGGAGGCGTGCCACCATCCCCTTATGCCAAGTTGCTCTGACAACACCGGCAAGCTAACGTCTTGGGGAAGTATCAGGCATGCGCAATTTTATAGGGACGCAACCGAGAGGCCGTACGATCAAGAATGTTGTGGTGCATGCTTCTGGACGGCGAAAGACAATCGGGGACGTAGATGAACAAGACAGCCATTTTCAAGCTCAGCGCACTTGCCGACCGCGATCCCGAATATGCCATCGTCGGCGAAGTGGACCTCGTGGTTGTCCGTTTCGACAATCAGGTTTCGGTGTTCTACGGTCGCTGCCTTCATCGCGGCGCGCTGATGTCGGATGGCTATGTGCGTGGTGATGACCTGATTTGTGGCGTTCACAATTGGGACTATCGGCTCGACAGCGGTGTATCTGCCTATGCAAATGATGAAAAACTGCCGAAGTTCGAGAGCTGGGTCGAAGGCGACGACGTACTGGTGGATGCCGACGAGATCAACGCCTGGGGCCACGCCAACCCGCAGCCCTACGACCGCGACGCTTATCTTGGGCTCTATGCCGATCCGACCCATGGGACGACCGAAGAACCCTATAACGGGATGATCCAGCGCTATGCCAGGGACGGCCTGTCCAAAACCGGGCACCACGGCATCGTGGATTCCATGGGCGTACCCAGGGCCGACCTGCCCGATTGGGACGACATCCAAATGCTGACAGCGCAACTCGCCATGCCGCCACTTCTCGATGACCATGATGTCGGCACCGATGTCGTCATCGGGCCGAACGCTCAAAAACCGCTGCGACTGAAAATCCCGCTCTTTGTGTCCGATATGAGCTTCGGGGCCCTGTCGGAACCCGCCAAGATAGCGCTCGCGCGCGGCGCGGAGCTTGTGGGGACAGGCATATGCTCGGGCGAAGGCGGCATGTTGCCCGAAGAGCAGGCGGAGAATTCCCGCTATTTCTACGAGCTGGCCTCAGCCCGGTTCGGGTTCAGCTGGGACAAGCTGGACAGGGTGCAAGCCTTCCATTTCAAGGGCGGGCAAGGTGCCAAGACCGGGACCGGAGGGCACCTGCCAGGCGACAAGGTGCAGGGCAAAATCGCAGAAGTACGTGGGCTCGCGGAGGGAACCGATGCCGTTTCGCCCGCGCGTTTTCCAGACTGGACCGACGTTAGTCAGATCAAGGCTTTTGCGGACGAGGTGCGCGACCGAACAGGCGGCATCCCCATCGGCTACAAGCTGTCGGCCCAGCATATCGAAAATGACATCGATGCGGCCCTTGCAGTGGGCGTCGACTACATCATCCTTGATGGGCGCGGTGGCGGCACGGGGGCGGCCCCAGTCATCTTCCGCGACAACATCTCGGTCCCGACGATCCCGGCATTGGCGCGTGCCAGAACGCATCTTGACCGACTTGGCCGCAGTGACGTCACGCTCGTGATCACCGGTGGCCTGCGCAAACCGGCGGATTTCATCAAGGCCATGGCTCTCGGGGCGGACGCGATCGCGGTTTCCAACGCCGCCATGCAGGCGATCGGCTGTCTGGCCATGCGCGCCTGCCAAACCAACAATTGCCCCGTGGGCATCGCGAGCCAGAAACCCCATCTGGTCAACCGTCTGGTGGTTGATAGATCCGCGCAGCAACTGGCCAATTTCTTCGCCGCGTCGGTGGAATTGATGCAGGTTATGGCCCGTGCCTGCGGCCACGACCACCTGTCCAAATTCAACCGAGACGACCTGACGACGTGGAAAAAGGACATGTCGGACCTGTCCGGCATCCCCTTCGGTGGTATCGCGTGAGCCAAGCCGAAGCGATCCTTCTGCTGGTCAAACTTTGGGGCGCGGCCGGTGCGTTGGTCGCGCTGCCGTTCCTGGCGTTCGGGATCGACCGCGTGGACGAGGACGCGCGTGGAGCATATGTCTTTCGGCCCCTTTTGGTGCCAGGCATCGTGATGGTCTGGCCTTTCGTTCTATGGCGCTGGTACGTGCTTGCGACCGGGAGAGACGCGTGGCCGGAGCGGTACCGTCCGCGTAGGAGCAACCATCGATGGGTCGCTCTTGCCATGCCCGTCGCGATCGTCGTGATCATCGGCGCGGGCCTGTCGGTCCGTCAGACGTGGCCCTCTGACATCAGCCCCGAAAGGCTGGCCCCGCCACCGGGTGAGGCCAGCCAATGAGCGTCAAGTACATCCCAGTCCAGTGGAACCGAAACAAATGGCTTTATGACGGGATCATGCTCACGGGTGTCGTCGTGTTCCTATGGATGTTTCTGTTCATAAGCCCCGAGTTGCTCAACCACGAATTCCCGATCAACGCGCAAATCCACAACGCCCGCGCTTTCGGGGCCTGCGCCTTCGTGATGTTGACAGTGATCCTGTGCATCGGCCCGCTGGCGCGCATCGACCGCCGCTTCCTGCCGCTGCTTTATAATCGCCGCCATTTCGGGGTGATGACGCTTTTCGTAGCGATTACTCATGCCAGCTATATTCTGAACTGGTATTTCGCTTTCTCCAGTGCGGACAAATACGAAACGCTGCTGTTTTCCAATACGAGCTATGGGCAGTTGGCGGGGTTCCCGTTCGAGGTGTTCGGCGTTTTCGCGCTGATCTGCCTCGCTATTCTGGCGACCACCAGCCATGATTTCTGGCTCAAATTCATGACTCCGCCGGTTTGGAAGCGCCTGCACAGCCTGATCTACTTTGCCTACGTGGCGGTCGTAGCCCATGTCAGCCTCGGCGTCCTGCAGGACGCACAGAACCAGACCTTCGCGGTAATCTTCATCGGCGGAGCCTTGGCCGTCGCAGGCTTGCATGCCTACGCTGCGCTCCTGGACATGCGGGGGGGCGACGCTGAGGGCCTCGACGCGGAAGGTTGGGTCGACATCTGCGATGCGGCCGACATCGCCGACGGCTTCGCCAAGGTGGTCATCTTGCCCGGAGGTGACCGCGTCGCGGTCTTTCGACAGGGCAATCGGCTCAACGCCATCTCCAATGCCTGCGCCCACCAGAACGGGCCGTTGGGCGAGGGGCGCGTGCTAGATTGTCTGGTGACTTGCCCATGGCATGGGTTTCAATACGACGTGACCAATGGACGTTCGCCAGCGCCATTCACCGAGATGTTGCCCACATATAACCTCCGGCTTAGTGGCAGGATGGTCCAGGTGCAGCCGGACGCCAATCCGCCCGGAACCTTTGTCGAACCCGTCACCGTGGAGGCCATGGCGTGAGCGACCAGGAAACGCCATTCTTCGTGGGCTACCTGCCGGTTCCGGGACCTTTGCGAGGGTTCCTGTTGCTGGTGTCGGTTCTGATCTTCGGGGTCTTTTTCATGGCTGGCGTGCTCATCGGCGGCACCCAGGACGCGCCAGCCGAATCCGGGTTCCGTTTCGACTATGGCCGCCAGACGGTCACCGGCGTGATCGAACTGACGCCCTATCCGCTGCTGCGCGTGACCGAAGGCAACGATTTGATCAAGCCGGGCAAGACCTTGATGCTGACGAGCGCGGGGAAATCCGGTGCGGATGCGCGGGCCAAGGGCCTCGACGGCAAACTGGCCACCGCATCGGGCGTCATCCTGCAACGAGGCACCATGGACATGCTGCAGCTGCGCGGCGGCGGTCAGGGTCTACAAGCCGCAGAGGGTGACGCACCCGTCTTGGAAACGGAACAGCTGGGCCGTTGGAAAGTCGCGGGCGAGATCTGTGATGGCAAATGCCTGAACGGTGCCATGCGACCGGGGCGCGGATTGGCCCACAAGGCCTGTGCCAACATCTGCCTGATTGGGGGGGTGCCGCCTGTCTTCGTCTCGACCCAGCCCATAGAAGGCACCGACTTCATGCTGATCACCGGCCCTGACGGCACACGTCTGCCCGATGCCGCTTATGACCACGTGGGCCAGTTCATCACGCTGGAGGGCGACTTGGAACGCCGTGGCGACATACTGGTGCTGCGCATAGACACGACGACGCTGGAGCTGGTCGACGAATGAAGCACACCGCCCTCCTGGTTCTGGTTTTCTGCGCCGGCCTCACCCTGCTTTACCTGTCACGCTTCTGGTTTCTGGACCTCTGGCCCCGCAGCGGGTTGTTTGGTTGGGAGGCCTTGCCCCCCGATGGCGGCGTTCTAGGACGCTGGCTGCGAGGCACGCCGTTCGCCGCGTTCGAGCTGTTGATCTGGGCCGCGGGCGTATTCATGGTCCTGACATACCTGCAACGACTCATCGACTTCATGGCCACTGCCCCAGAGGGGGATGATCACGATGACCCGTGACCTACGCAATTGGTTTCTTACGGGCCGGTGGTGTCAGACGGATTCGAACCCGTCTCTGCAAGGACAATGAAGCTGCCCCTTATGCCGCGCCGAGGGCGCGCCACTCTGCGAGAGCGGCGG
>NZ_FNPX01000034.1 GCF_900107415.1 Jannaschia faecimaris | reverse complement strand
CCCACAGCTGCCATTCCTGACCTCCGGTAGCTTCGAAGCACACCAAAGCGTCGACCGGTTGAGCCAGATGAATGAGCTGCTCATACCCCTTATCCGTGTTTTGGAACCGCAGCCGCTTGCCATTCGGCAGGCAATGAATGTCCAGCCAGTCGCGGCTGACATCTATGCCGATGATCTGTACCCGTGATACCGTGTTCATACTCTCTTCCTTCTGCTCCGCGGTCCTGACCGGCCGCATTCAACTGTTCGAGACGATGAAGAGAGACGGCGCTGGCTCGCTAGGAAACGTGGTCAAACCCACAAGGCTCAGACGCCAAACACCGCCCCGTCAGCAACCTCGGCCAAGGTCGCTGACGGGTGCAGAATAGCAAAGCCGAGATACAGAAGGCTCAGGACTTCGGTAACGGGGCGTTCCCAGTCAAGCTTGTTTGCGCAAAACAATTGATCCGCCGAAGCGGTGCTGTCTGCTCTGTTGGTGTCCGCTCTGCTTTCTATCGTGGCTTTCGGCTGAGATCCTTCGGGTACATGCTTCGGTCCGTGTTCAACGCTCTGGTTGCCAACATGATGCTGGTTCGATGTAATTCCGATGTGCCCATCTCCTAGGCGTGCTTGACAGAAGTCAGCGACGGTCCAGACCACGGCATCATCGGAACCACGTCCCTGCGGGACCTCGAAAGCCTGCGATCAAGCAGGCAACGGGTGGAGTATCATCCGGTCAGGCAATTTTTGGCGCGGCATCCGGCTGGAAGGTTGTGCCATCGACCCAAATCCTATGGAGGATAACCGCGATACGACGCGCCAAGGCAACCATTGCGATTTTTCGGCCACGGCGATGCGCCAGTTGGGCTCCCCATGTTCTCAGCCATGTCGACCGGCCACGGTTCATCATGACGGTTGCGGCCTGGCACAGTGCCCTCCTCAGGCTGACATCCTCAGCCTTCGTGATGCCGCTAGACACGTCCCGCTCACCAGACTGGTTGCGCGCGGGCGTGAGGCCGACCCAGGGACCGATCCTCTTCGACGTCCGAAAGCGCGTCGGATCATCAACAGCCGCGCGGAAGGTCAATGCCACGACTGCACCGATCCCAGGCATCGTCATCAAGCGGCGGCAAACCGAATCTTCTTGAGCAAGCTGGCGCACCTGCTTCTCAAGGGCCGCGAGTTCCAAGCGCAGCGATGCCCTGGCACGCAGCATTGGTGCTGTAGTGGTTTCCAGCATCAGATTGCTGTCTGTCAGGTCCCGAATGCGGGCCTCAAACTGGCCACGAGAGATTGCGCCGACCTTGAGGCCAAAGTTACGCAGCAGACCTCTCAGCGACATCTCCAAGGCGATCATGTTCTGTTGAATGGCTTTCCGAGCGCCGAGTACGGCGCGGGTTTCCTGCGCAGAGACCGATTTACAATGAACCGGGCGGAACCACCCGAGATGAAGCAGTCGAGCGATACCCTCAGCATCGCGCCGATCCGTCTTGATCGGCATGGCCTTTACTGCACCTTTCACCTGACGTGTTTCCATAAGCACAGCATCTAGGCCTGCTTCGATCAGGCCACGGTGCAGCCATTGCGACAACGGCCCGGCTTCCAGGCCAACCATGGCAATGCGCCGGTCCAAACCGTATAGCCAGCGTGACAAAACCTCGGGTTCGCTTGCAATCTCAGCCTCCCTCACAATCTTGCCGTGCTCGCTGACTACGCATATCGCCGTTTTGGCCAGTGACACATCCAATCCGATAAACAGTCTCATCCCGTCGTCCTCCATGTAGGTTCAATACGGGAATGGCGGCAGCGCGGCGCTGACCTGACAAGTGGTAACGGCGGTGCGTGACGCGGCCCCCGTTACAGCATCTCATAACCAGAAGATCACGGTTGCAGCGAGAGCGATGGCCGACAGGAAGACCTTTGGACACCTGTCCCAGCGGGTCGCGACGCGTCTCCAGTCCTTAAGCGTCCGAACTGTCCCTTATCGGTGCCGAAATCGACGCCACCCTCGGTGTTACACTTTCACCGTGGCGCTTAACTTCGCGCGCGCCTGCCGTCAGGCGCGCTTAGGTTCGCAAAGTTGACTGGAAATCTGATGATGGTACGCATGGCCTCCATGATCCTCTGGCGGTTTTTGCCATGAGCGATCGCCAAGGCCGCTCGACCGCCGCCCGACAGGCGATTGCGAAGCGATCTCCCGAGAGGGGCGTTTGCCATTCAACTGCCAGCCAGCGTCTCTTAAATGAGCCGTTGCGCGACTACAGCCATATCGGCCATCATCTGAGCGAAGATACCTTTGTCACTCCACCGCTTCCAACGGTTGTAGAGCGTCTTGTGCGGACCATACTCTTTCGGCGCGTCCCGCCAGCGTAAGCCATCGCGGTTTAGAAGATAATCCCACTCGGAGCGCGTCGGTCGTCCCTCTCGGGACATTGCTTCGCAATGCCCTGCCGGCAGCGAAAACGCGGCTTGCCGTGGGACTTCGGGAAGTAGGGTTCAAGACGCGCCATCTGCGCGTCGCTCAGCCAGAAGAGATCAGACATATCACCGCTCGCTTTTCGAACGCTGAATCACGCCATCCAGCCAAAATCAATGGATCCTAAGCCTAGATCTCGGCGACGGTCGTATTCGTCTGATCAAGGTTCTGGGCGACTACATCGACCTTAGGGCAATCGACAAGGGCAAAGGGGAAGCTTGATTTTCGGATAACGGGCGTGAAGGGCTTGGCCGGACAGCTTGCTTGCGTACACTCAAAACCTTATCGTAAACAAGTAGGGCTGGACACCCTGCTAAACATCGCGAAGGTCTGCACCTGTCGATGCCTTTTGCTCGCAGCATGGCCTTGGATGCCGGCACCCTCGAGCAGCACGTGGAGACCTGAAGACGCCGTGACCGACCTACCCCCAACCCGGATCGAGGTCTTCGGCTTTGATGTGGCCGAGATTAGCCAGATCCGGCGTATCCGGGCCATGCGCGACCTTGGTCACGAGGTCCACAGCTTCACCATGCGGCGTACCAACATGAACGCGGATTTCACGCCCGACTGGCCCGACACTCATCTCTACGTCACCGATAACGAGAAACTGGCCCGTCGGGCCGCGGTTGTAGCCGCAGCGATCGTCAAGACCGCCCGTCACCGTGCCCGGCTGCGCGACGCCGATGTCATCTTCGCGCGCAACCTGGACATGCTGGCCATTGCTTGGGCAGCACGGGCGTTGACAGGAGCGCGGGCCCCGCTGGTCTATGAATGCCTTGACATCCATGGAGCGCTGACGGGCCAGGGGATTAAGTCCCGCGCAATGCGCGCGGCAGAGCGGCGGCTGCTGGCGGGTTGCGCGATGCTGGTAGTATCGTCGCCGGGCTTCATCCAACACTATTTCGAAACTGTCCAAGGATACTCCGGCCCTTGGGCAATTTGGGAGAACAAGCTGGCGGCGGGCGGTCCCCTGCCGGATCGTCCGGTGACGCGAGTGCCTTCCAAGGGGCCCCTGCGGCTCGGGTGGGTCGGCACGATCCGCTGCGCGCCCTCCCTGGAGCTGCTTACCGCGCTGGCCCGCGCGATGGGCGACGCGGTGGAGATCCATGTCCACGGCATCGTCCACCACCACGCGGCACCGGGCTTCGACGCTGCCGTCGCGGCCCACGAGAACATTTTCTATCACGGAGAATATGCCTATCCCGACGACTTGGCGCGGATCTATGGCGGGCTTGACCTTGTCTGGGCGCAGGACCTGTGGCAGCCAGGTGAGAATTCCGACTGGCTGCTGCCCAATCGCATCTACGAGGCCAGCTGGGCGGGCTGTCCCAGCCTGGCCGTGGCCGGTACCGAAACCGGGTGCCGTGTGGCGGACGACGGGCTGGGCTGGACGATCGACTACCCCGATCCGGCTCTTTTACAGAATCTTCTTCAGTCCCTGACGCGGGAGGATGTCACCCGGCGGGGCCAGGCCCTGCTCGACCGGCCGGAGGGTGATTTCGTGCAGATGCCCGAGGATGTCCAAGCCGTGATCACAAAAGTCCGGGAGGGGGCCGCATGAGCGTCGACCCGGCCCGCATCCTGGTGGCCGTCCCCATCTTCGACGAGGCGTTCCACATCGCAGCCACGCTGCACGCGCTCATGGCGGACCGCCCCGAGATGGAGCGGGTCGACATCGTGGTGGCCGACGGCGGATCCACCGACGGCACGCAGGCCATTGTGGCGGAGCTGTCGACGCGCAATCCGAACATCCGCCTGATCGATAACCCCGGCCGGCTGCAATCGGCGGCCGTCAACCGCGTGGTCGAGATCTGTGCCGAAGATCACCATGATATCTTGGTGCGGGTGGATGCCCACGCCTACTACCCTCCCGGTTACGTGCTGGATGTGGCCCGAGCCCTGCAAACGCGGAGGGCTGATGCCTTGGCTACTGTTATGGATTCAGGCGGTGAGAGCTGTTTCCAACGCGGTGCCGCCTGGGCCACAGATACCAAGGTCGGCTCGGGCGGATCGGGGCACCGGGGCGGTGGCCGCTCGGGTTGGGTCGATCACGGCCATCACGCGGGTTTCTCCCTGCCACTTTTTCGACGGTTGGGCGGCTATGACATCGACTTCCTGGCCAACGAGGATGCAGAACTTGATCATCGTATCGGATTGGCCGGCGGGCGCATCTGGCTCGAGGCGGGCATCCGGCTAGGCTACGTGATGCGTTCCGACCTGCGCGGGCTGGCGCGGCAATACTGGCGCTATGGCCGAGGACGGGCGCAGACGGTGACCAAACACCGGATGCGCCCCCGGCTGCGTCAGATGGTCCCGCCGCTCGCGGTTCTGGGAAATGGCGCAGCGCTGATCTTGGCCCCGGTCTTGCCGATTCTGCTGATCGTGCCAGCTAGCTATCTGGTGTTGCTAGCGGCGGTGACGGTCCAGCTTCTGATGCGCCACCGCAGCGTCTGCGCGCTCTGGGCCGGTCCGGCGCTGGCCGTAATGCACCATGCCTGGGGGGCAGGGTTCATATCCCAGATGCTCAGGGGGCGCACGGCATGAAGATCGACGTTTGCATCTGCACTTTCCGCCGGCCCCATGTTGCCGAGACCTTGCGTTCAGTTGCTGCGGCAAACCGGCCAGCGGACGCGGCACTGCGGCTGTTGGTCATTGATAATGACGACAGTCCCTCCGCACGCGCCCTGATCGAAGAGACGGCCGAGAGCCTAGCCCTGCCTGTCCACTACGTCCATGCGCCCGGTGCCAATATCTCGATCGCGCGCAACGCAGGCCTCGCGGCGGTCGAGGCCGGTTGGGTCGCCTTTCTCGACGATGACGAAATAGTCGATGCGGACTGGCTGACCGCGTTGGTTAAGTGCCAAGCCGAGACCCGCGCGGACGCGGTTTTCGGGCAATCCCGCGCGATCTACGGCTCTGACACACCTGACTGGATCGTCGCGGGCGATTTCCATTCCCAGGCCCCTGTGACCCGCGATGGCGTGGTCGAGACGGGGCATACCTGCAACGCTCTCCTGCGGTGGGGCGACGCACCTTGGACCGACCAGCGGTTCGCGTTGGAGCGGGGACGCTCCGGCGGGGAGGACACGGAGTTCTTCTTTCGCCTAGCCACGATGGGCGCGCGCTATGCCATCTCCGCAGACAGCATCGTGCGCGAAGCCGTGCCCGCCGACCGCGCCTCGCTCGAGTGGTTGCTCAAGCGGCGCTTTCGCATCGGCCAGAGCTATGCCTCCCATGCCAAAGGTCTTCCCGCCCGTGCGGTACTTTTCGCTAGTGCCGCGGCTAAGTCCGCCTATTGCCACTTGCACGCGCTACCCGCCTGGTCTGACCCGGCGGCGCGTGCCTTCTGGCTGATGCGCGGGCGTATGCACGCGGGCGTCTGCGCTGGATGCCTGAAACTGAAACAGCGCACGCTCTACGGCGCTTGAAGGCGACCCTATGGCCCAGATATTCCTCCCCCATTTTATCATCATTGGAGCCATGAAATCCGGGACGACCACGCTCTACCGGTATCTGGACGAGCATCCCGGCATCGACATGTCGCGCGACAAGGAGACCGACTTCTTTGTCGCTGAGAAGGGCTGGAAGCGGGGCCTTGCTTGGTATTCGAACCAGTTTTCCGGTGACTCTCCTCTTCGTGGCGAGGCCAGCCCGAATTACACCAAAGCGCGGGATTTTCCCGGCGTGCCCGGTCGGATGGCCGACACCTGCCCAGATGTGCGGCTGATCTACATTCTTCGCGACCCCGTGGTGCGCGCCGAAAGCCAATTCCGCCATAGCGTGCTGATCGGCGATCTACCCCCGACGCTGGAGGAGTTCCCGGACAGTCATGAATACGCGCATATTCTGGACGGGAGTCTCTATGCTCGGCAGTTGGATGCCTATCTGGAGCATTTCGACCGCAAGGCCATTCTGGTTCTGGATTTCAAGGACCTGGTCGCCGCCCCCCAAGCGTTGATGGACCGGGTACATTCCCATATAGGTGCTCCAGCCAGAATAGTTGGCGCGATGCGCTTCACCAACGACAGTGCGATGCTCTCCCGCGTACCGGCACCGATTCTGCGCTTCGCCCAGTCGCCGACGGGTCGGATCATTGGCGGTCTGGTCAGCCGCGGAATGCGCGACCGGATCCGTGGGGTCTTGTTGCGCGGCAAGGCCAGACAGTCCCCGCCCTTTCCCGAAGAATTGCGCGCGCGCTTGCGCGCGGATCTCGCCGAAGACACCGCGCGCCTGCGCGAGATGACAGGACAGGCCTTCGCGGACTGGTCGGTCTGAAGCAGAAGCCGGGAGTCAGCGTCCAGCATGTTAATGACTTCCATCACTAAAATGTCGCCAGGCAGGATGGGCATGCTCAGGTCGACGGTCTGCCCTTCTAAGCCGGCAGTGCGGGGACCCTCGATCACAAGCGCACCTCGAACACAGCCTCCTGATCGGCGGTCATGGCAGCCGTGACGCCCTCTAGGACGGCCGATTCATTAAGTGCGAAGCGATAGTCGCGCCGTCCGGCTTCGAAGTCCGCAAGGGTCGCTTCGGGATCCTTAAGGTCAGTCTCTTGGCGGTCAGCCAAGAACTGGTCGCGGTTTCGCCCGGTCAAGGAGGCGACCTATCTTGGTAGTCTCCATAGTCAGCGTTCCTCGCGGTCATCGGACAGGCGCTGTTGTGGCGTCGAGAGCCGTGCTGTGATCGTAAGGCCCTCAGCCCGCAGGCTTTCGAGATCGGCCAGTTCCTGTTCGAGGCGGGCGACCGTCTCCTCCTTGAGCTTGATACGCTCATCAATAAGGACGATTTGCTCCTCGAATCCGAAATTTCGCTATCCCAAGAGGTGGTCAGGGTGTCGGCGTGGGCGCGGGCGTTGGTGAGTTTCTGGCGTCGGCCTCGAGGCGCTGGTCCAGCACGGCGTGCAGGCTGGCCGGCACGGCAGCTCGACGGACCTCGTCAAGCCTCACCTCCGCTTCCGACCCTGCCAGCGCAGCCTCCAGACGGGCCATGTTCGTGACAGCGGCGGCGATCATCTCAGCGGCAGTGGCAGCCCGGCGGCGGCCGGAAACAGCCTGCAGGTCCGCATTCGGCCCCACCACAACGAAAGGCGGAAGCGTAGCTGGAATCAAGCAGCTCGCCACCTCGGTGCGCCGCCAGGCGCGGACCATGGGTCTGCACTAGGCCCGGGGGCATTAGCACACGATGTTTTATATGCGAAAGTCAGCACCGACAGGTCGGTACGGCCCGCACAAAGTTGGAGCCGTTGTCCTCCATCGGTGCTGATCCTGCTGGTCACTCCCCAATCATACTATGAATGACCTAGATGCCTTCCACGACGCGTGGAGACGGGCGCGCTGCTAAGAGCGAGGCGGCGTTGGGGGGCGGTGTCACGTTCCTCAGGTTTGATCAGTATGCCCGTGGGCTTCAGTCCGAAGTCTTCTAGTTGTTAGGTGATGATGAAGCGGAAGTCGTTGCCAGGGGCGCATCCCGATCACGTCAGCGCTAAAGCAAGATCAGCCCCTCGGCTCCCGGGTCGATTCGGGCGACTGTCAGTCGCCCAGTGGCATAGGCCCCGGTATCGAGGGCGATGCGACCATCGCGCATCTGTGGTTCCGGAACGATTGTATGCCCATGCACGACCCAGAGGCCGTCAGTCCGCGGAGTCCGCTCGAAATCGGTGCAGCCCCAGAGAAGAACATCCCGCTTCTGATCCTTGATCGGCACCAGCGGGTCCGCCCCTGCATGGACCCCCACGAGATTGCCGCTGCGCCATAAAAGCGGTAGGTTCCGAAGCCAGTCGAGGAGCCCCGGGGGCATGGCCTCCACCAAGCGGGCGGCAGCGAACTCGGGGTTCTCCTCATCTATGCGGTAGCTGGCTAGAGTGGCGCGTCCACCATTGCGAAGCCAGCGTTCGCCCGAGTGCTTCGGATCGTCAATGAAGTCGAGCAGCATACGTTCGTGATTGCCCATCAGGGAGGTCAGGGGAACCGGGCAGAGCGCGGCCAGAGAAGATACCATCTTCAGCACCTTGGCCGATTGCGGTCCCCGATCAACGTAATCCCCCAGCAGCAGGACTTCAGCAGCCAGTCCAACGCGGACCATATCGGTGTCGATCCGATGCAGCGCTTCCATAAGCAAATCGTAACACCCGTGGATATCACCCACCACGTAAATTCGGCAGGCCGGTGCAAGCGGGGCATTGAAACGCCCTTTCCGGCCCGATCGGGCACTGTTGAGGAAAGCTCTCAGGGGCACCGGGGGATCACCATGTCTTTGGCATATCGACGGCGATGGAGCTGCGCAACAAACGTCGCGACCAGACTGGGTAAGCAAATTGCGCCGCCCAGCGAAACGGTGGCCGCTTTCCACTCCAAGATGCCATAATCCCGCATTCCCCAAGTAGAACGGTGATTGCGCCCCTATGACGGCTAGTAACGTGTTATATTTCAACATGTTAATAAGGATGAAGGCGGCGGATCATGGATCACCCGGAGGGTGCGAAGGAAACGGGTGATGTTCGGCTCGGTTTTGACCGGAGGGTGCGTCTGGAATTTCATGGCTCGAAGATCAGCTCGGATGCTGGATTGCTGCTGTTCCGGGAACTGGATGAGGTGCTGGGCCTGCACGACATTGCTGGCGGATTTCTGAGAGACACGCGGACAGGTCACAATCGGTTACACACACTGGTCGGATTGTTGCGCCAGTCGGTCTTTGGGCGGCTGGCGGGATATGATGATGTGAATGACGCGGACCGTTTATCTCTTGATCCGGTGATGCGTCAGGTGGTCGGCGGACGGGCCGTTGAGGCCAAGGCTGCGTCCGCAAGTCAGATGGGACGGTTCGAGACCGAGGTGTTGGCCAAGGCCGACAATCGCGCTGCACTGTCTGATCTGTCGGGGCAGTAGATCGACCGATTTCATGGACGCAGGCCGCCGAAGTGGATCACGCTGGACGTGGACAGTTCGGTCAGCCCGACCCATGGCGATCAGGAAGGCACCGCCTGGAACGGGCATTTCGGCTGCATGTGCTATCACCCTCTGTTCGTGTTCAACCAGCTCGGTCACCTCGAACGCTGCGCGTTGCGGCCCGGCAATGTGCACAGCGCGGACGGATGGGAAGCGGTTCTAAAGCCAGTAATCGCGCGATACGCGGACCGTAATCTGATGCGGTTCTTTCGGGCTGACGCCGCCTTCGCCATTCCGGACCTCTATTAAACGCTGGAAGCGGAAGGTTACTTCTACGCCATCCGGTTGCGGGCTAACCGTGTTCTGCAAGGCAGGATTGCGCATCTGCTTGGGGAATATCGAATTTATTAAATCAGTAAATTAGTTTACCATTAATTAAGCAGCGCCCCCGGCGAGCTAGTTTCGTATGAGTTTGTTAAGGTTTAAGATGGCGAAAGTTCCGTTGTTCCCGCGAGCTTCATTGCTTGTATTTGTCCTGTTCGGTTTGGTCGACATCGCTTTGATCGAGATGTTCTTCCTGAGCTTCTTTATAGATATCTCGGACAGGTTCAGGCTGGGCTGGGACCGGGGCTACCCCGAGATGTTTAATTTCTTCAAATGGGCCGTGATTATCATCCTATGCGCGACTTATTTCGTCCGCTGGAAGAACCCGCTCTTTCTCGGCCTCGGCGGGTCGGCGCTCGTCCTGCTCATCGATGACTCGATGCAAATCCATGAACGACTACCGGTGCTTCTTCTGGATGTCTCCGGTCTGCGGGCGCTCGATCTGCCGGGTGACCATATGGCATTATCCATCTTGGTGTTTGGCGTCGATGGCCTGATCTGCGCGGCCCTGATCGCAGCTTCCTTACGCCTGCCCGGATCCGGTTCCCCCCTGCCGTCAGCGGTCATTTTGCGCGGCACGGCCACGATCATTGTCGTGATCGCCGGCTTCGGTATCGGTGTGGACGCGTTGCATGGCATTGTCGGCAAGCTGCTGCCGGATTTCAGCCTCCCCTTCCTGTTCCTGGAGGAGGGTGGCGAGATGATCGCGATCACGTATTTAATGTCCTACTTCGCTCTGTTTCTCCGCCATGATCGTCTGGGGAATCCGCCATAATAATGAGCAGCAATGTCAGAGTGATCAGAATACACATAGCATGCCCAGGGACCCGGTGGTTCTGAAGATTGCTGAACTAGTCATCCACAACGAAAGGGTGATTAAAAGGCCCAAAATTGTGGGTCGCCTAAATTGAATTTAGAGAACGTCGATATCCAACAGATCGGGTCCTGCCAAGCCTTTGAGTAGGGTCGTATTGCCCGTCTCAATATAGGTCAGCAGCAGGCCGAGATCGACGTCCACCAATTTGACGGTGGCGCTGTTGGGACCAATGAAGTTCAGCACATTGGTACCGGCCCCCGAAGTCGTTGATAAAATCAACACCGATGCCTGTCTGGCCGGTGAAGATGAACTCATCCGCCCTGAAACCGCCCGTCATCGTGTCGATGCCGAACGAGCTAGGGTCAGGACTCATAACCAATAGATGACGGTGGCTGCGAGGGCGACGGCGGAGAGGAAGACCTGAGGGCATCTGTCATAGCGGGTTGCGACCCGTCGCCAGTCCTTCAGTCGGCCGAACATGATCTCGATCCGGTTGCGGCGTTTGTAGCGACGCTTGTCATACCGGACAGGTTTGCTGCGAGAGCTACGCCCTGGGATGCAGGCTCTTATCCCCTTGTCTTTCAAGGCGTCCCGGAACCAGTCCGCGTCATAGCCACGGTCTGCGATCAGCCAATCGGCAGCGGGCAGACCGTCGAGCATCGCCAGGGCACCGGTGTAGTCACTGACCTGGCCGGCAGACATGAAGAAGCGGATCGGGCGGCCCAGTGCATCCGTGACCGCGTGCAGCTTCGTGTTCAGGCCACCCTTGGTGCGCCCGATCAGGCGGCCGCGCGCCCCTTTTTCACCCGCAGGCTCGAGGCCGTGCGATGTGCTTTGAGATAGGTGGCGTCGATCATGACGGCCCTCTGTTCGGTGCCCTCCGCCGCCAGTCCGGCCATGATCCTGGCGAAGACACCCATGTCGCTCCACCGCTTCCAGCGATTGTAGAGCGTCTTGGGGGGACCGTACTCCTTCGGAGCATCGCACCAGCGCAACCCATTGCGGTTGATGAAGATTATCCCGCTCAGAACCCGCCGGTCATCAACCCGGGGCTTGCCGTGGGACTTGGGAAAGAAAGGTTCGAGACGCGCCAGTTGCGCCTCGCTCAGCCAGAAGAGATTGCTCATGTCACCGCTCGATTTTCGAAGCGATGAATCAGACCTTCAGACCAAGATCAATGGGTCCTGAGCCTTCTGTATCTCGGCTTTGTTATTCTGACCCCGTCAGCGACCTTGGCCGAGGTTGCTGACGGGGCGGTGTTTGGCGTCTGAGCCTTGTGGGTTTGACCACGTTTCCTAGCGAGCCAGCGCCGTCTCTCTTCATCGTCTCGAACAGTTGAATGCGGCCGGTCAGGACCGCGGAGCAGAAGGAAGAGAGTATGAACACGGTATCACGGGTACAGATCATCGGCATAGATGTCAGCCGCGACTGGCTGGACATTCATTGCCTGCCGAATGGCAAGCGGCTGCGGTTCCAAAACAAGGATAAGGGGTATGAGCAGCTCATTCATCTGGCTCAACCGGTCGACGCTTTGGTGTGCTTCGAAGCTACCGGAGGTCAGGAATGGCAGCTGTGGG
>NZ_FNPX01000024.1 GCF_900107415.1 Jannaschia faecimaris | reverse complement strand
GGGGCGGGGGGTCCGGGGGGCGAGCGGATCGCCCCCCGGGGTGGATGGGCCGACGGCTTAGTAGCCGGCCCCCTCCAATACGTCGGTTGCAATCGCCTGAGCTTTGGCGAGCGCTTCGTCGGCGGTCTGCTGTCCGGCCAGCGCGGCCGAGAACTCCTGCCCGATGTCTGTGCCCATACCGGCCCACTCGGGGATCGCCGCGAACTGGATGCCGACATAGGGCACGGGGTCCACGGTCGGGTTCATCGGGTCAGCCGACAGGATCGAGTCCAGCGTCATCTTCGCGAAGGGTACTTCGATGTAGTTGGGGTTCTCGTAGAGCGAGGTCCGCGCGCCCGGAGGTACGTTGGCCCAGCCTTCGTTCTCGGCGACCATCTCGATGTAGTCGGTGCCGGTGGCCCATTCGATGAAGGTCTTGGCGGCCTCGACGTTGTCGGTACCGGCAGGAACGGCCAGCGCCCACGCCCAGAGCCAGTTGGACCGCGGTCCCAGACCATTGTCGGGGGCCAGTGCGAAGCCGACCTTGTCGGCCACGGTCGAATCGGCGGGGTTGGTCACGAAGGACGCCGCAACGGTCGCGTCGATCCACATGCCGCACTTGCCCTGCTGGAACAGCGACAGGTTCTCGTTGAAGCCGTTGTTCGAGGCACCCGGAGGGCCCGCATCGTTCATCAGGTCGATGTAGAAGTTCAGCGTGTTGGACCAGGCTTCGCTGTCATACTGCGGGACCCAGTTCTCGTCGACGATGCGCGCCCCGAAGGAGTTCGACATCGACGTCAGGAAGGCCGCGTTCTCGCCCCAGCCGGCCTTGCCGCGCAGGCAGACGCCGTAGATCTCGTTGTCCTTGTCGGTCATGGCGCGGGCGGCCTCGCCGATGAACTCCCAGCTCGGGGCATCGGGCATTTCAAGGCCGGCAGCTTCCATCAGGTCGGTGCGGTACATGACCATCGAAGATTCGCCGTAGAACGGTGCCGCATAAAGCGTGCCGTCATAGCTCAATCCGCCGCGCATGGCGGGCAGAATGTCATCGGCGTTGTATTCGGCCGACAGATCGTCGAGCGGCACAAGCCAGTCGTTGGCCCCCCAGATCGGCGTCTCGTACATGCCGATGGTCATGACGTCGAACTGACCGCCGTTGGTGGTGATGTCTGTGGTGACGCGCTGACGCAGCACGTTCTCCTCCAAGGTCACCCATTCGACTTCGATGCCGGTCTCTTCGGTGAACTTGTCGGTGTAGCCCTGCATGCGGATCATGTCGCCGTTGTTGACGGTCGCGACGGTGATCGATTCCGCGTGGGCGTCGGCGAAGGCACTGCCCGCCGTAACGAGCGACAGTGCGGTGGCCGCACGAAGTGCGTTGGAAATGGACATCCTGATCCTCCCTGAATTGGATGTTGCCATTTCAGGCTAGCGTCAAAGATGCCGCCCGGTCAACTGTTTTTTAACGCGCGTAAAGAATTGGTGCTCAGGCAGAGTCGCGCAGGATCAGGTGACCCTCGATGCGCAGGCTTCGCCAGGGGCCGGAATTTCCGTCGATCGCCTGGAACAGGGATTCCACCGCGTGTTGCGATACCGCGTTGTAATCATGGGAAATCGTGGTCAGCGGCGGGCAGGTATAGCGCGAGTGGGGGTGCCCGTCCTGCCCGGCCACGCGGAGCACACAATCCGGCTTGCGCCCCACGCGCACGCCCTGCTCGTAACAGGCGGTCAACAGGCCGATCGCCAGCCGGTCGTTGCTGCACAGAACGGTATTCGTCGCGAATCCTCCACCGGACAGGGCCGCGTGACCGCCCCTGAGGCCGATCTCCTCGAAGGCCCAGCCCTCGCCCTCGACCGAGATGACGTGGGGCGTGTGGCCAAAGCGCTCCATGGCATCAAGGTAGGCGTGGCGTCTGCGGTGCGCGTTCGGGTTGGCGGGGGTCTTCATCTCGAAGAAGCACGGCGGCTCTCCGGTGCGGCACAGGTAATCGGTGATGTGGGAGGTAAACTGGAAATTGTCGGACCCGACAAAGCCCAGCCCCAGCTCGTCCACGCTGCTGTCGAACAGAACGGTCGGCACGGTGTCACAGAACCGGCTGATCGCATCCCGGTCCGAGGCGCGGCCAAGCGGAGCCAGAAGAACGCCCGCCGGCTTCATCGAAACAAGTGTCTCAAGGATTTCGACTTCAAGGCGCGGATCGCCGTAGCAACTGAACAAGGAGGGGCGATAACCGGCGTCGATGACGCGCTGCTCGATGGTGCGCGCGATTTCGGCGAAGAACGGATCGGCCAGAAAGGGCACCACGATCCCGACGTTCCGCGTCAGCTTCCTGTTCTGGTTCACCGCGTAGATGTTCGGGCGGTAGTCGTATTTCTTCAACGCCGCCTCGATCCGTTTGCGCGTGGAGTTTCGGACGCTGTCCGGATCGTTAAAATACTTGGACACGGTCGGGCGCGAGATGCCGCTGGCCGTGGCAAAATCTTCCATTGTGCGGATGGTCTGATGGGTCAACTGGCCCCCCTTTTACGATACACGGCCGATCCCGACATACGACGCGCGCGATCGAAAGCTTCCTTGGGCATCAGGGTTTCTTAACGCGCGACAAAAAGCAATGTTTACATATTCAGTCCCGCACCCCTGCCTTTTCTTGCGGCACCCTGCCCAACGCGCTAGCCATTTGCGCAGGAGGAGCGGGCAGGATGGCGATCAACTTTCGACAGACGGAAATCCTCGAACTGATCCGCCGTGACGGGCGGGTGACGGTCGACGATCTGTCGCAACGGTTCGAGGTGACGGTGCAGACCATCCGCCGCGACCTGTCCGACCTGTCGGCCAGCGGGCGGTTGGAGCGGGTGCACGGCGGCGCGGTCATGCCGTCGGGCGTCTCGAACATTCTCTACGAAGAACGCCGCCGCCTGAACGACGAGGGCAAGCGCGATATCGCGGGCCGCTGCGCGCAGGCGATCCCCGACGGCTCCTCGATCTTCATGGACATTGGCACCAGCACCGAGGCCGTGGCGCTTGAACTGACGCAGCACGAGAACCTGCTGGTCGTGACCAACAACCTCAACGTGGTCAGCATCATGCGCACGAACCCCACCTGCCGCATCATCGTCGCGGGCGGAGAGGTGCGGCGCACCGACAGCGGGATCGTCGGCAGCTTCTCGGCCGACCTGCTGCGCAACTTCAAGTTCGACTATGCCGTGCTGAGCTGTTCGGCGCTGGATGCCGACGGGGAGTTGCTGGATTTCGACCCGCAGGAAACGCTGGTCAGCCAGGTCGCCATTTCCCGCGCCAAGCAGGTGTTCGTCGTGGCCGACCACATGAAGTTCGAGCGCAAGGCCCCGATCCGCATCTGCTCCCTGCGCGACGCGGCCATCTTCTTCACCGATATGCCGCTGCACCCGTCATTGGCCGCGCGCTGCGCCCAGTGGGGCACGAAGGTCAATGTCGTGAGCTCAGGCGACGCCTGAAGGTTCAGGGCGACGAATATGCCTTGGCGCGGATCAGACCGAATGCCAGCGGCACGGACCACGCGGGTCGTCGCAGCGGTTTACGGAACGGTAGGGTCTGTCTGAGGGGAGTGGCGCGATAATTTCCAATTCACCGGCTCACGAAGGTTTCATCATAAGGCACACCGGCCCTGTGAATTTCCGACACAAGCCATGAAACGGAATATCCCGTGTATTCCATGAGCTGAATTGGGTCTCTGTCCCGAAAGTGTATCCAGTACTCTCTTACGTCGGCTTCATCGTACTGCGCGGTCGTCCGAAATTCTACTTTTAATATGTTCGCCAGATTTGATACGAACCCAACTTCGGGCCCAAATGAGTGGTCAGGGACTTTCCATAGTAATTCTTCCGAGGTCAGGCGGAAGTGCCATTCCCCGGATTTTCCAGTGGAGCGGATTGCAAAGATAACTGTCTTGATGAGATAGTAGGCTCCAGTCCCAATCAGAACCATGCCGACAAAAGTCCAGCCGTCCCACTTTTCTGCGAAATCAACTGACAGACCCCAAACAAACGTTTCGGCCATCAAGTACTTACCCAGGAAAACAAGCGCCAAGGCCATGATCGGCAATACGATCATGTATTCAAGATTACGTTTTTGCACTTGCTTTCGAATATCAAATATGGGTTTTGCAGTCATGGGTATCTCATTTGCGAAGTTACCAAACTGACTTTGGCGACAGGAGTAATATGCACTCCGAGAATATTCATACTAAGAAAGCCGTCGGGCAACGACTCACAACCCGGCGAATGAACGAAGCCGCCAAGTGCTGCACCACCGATACACACTTTCCTTGGCTTGACAGACATCCGTACAGCACGCCTGATCCTGTCAGATAGGGCGCGGGGGAGGCATTTACGTCATGATAAGGCGCTCGACAAGATAAGTCATCTACAATGGCCTATAATCTGATTTATGTAATATACCTGAATTGCCAATGTCCGCTGCGCGACCATTTAAGGCTGCCGTGCTTGTATCCAGTTTACTGTAAGCCCAAAGCAATTTCTACAGGAGTCGAGCGATGCAGATTCTATCCGCGATTGACGGTGCGGTCGTCCTTTACACATTGGGGATCTACGCGGCCATTGTTGTGAGCCCCGGCCCCAGTTTTGCGTTGGTGTCCCGTCTCGCTCTTCAAGGCGAACGCCGCAGGTGTAGTGGAGCGATTGTGGGGCTCGCGATTGCAGCGACGTTTTATGCGCTTTTGGCAATGGTCGGGTTGGCGGCCATTTTGAGCCAGATTGGCTGGCTCGCCCGGACCGTGCAGATTCTAGGTGGCTTGTACCTTGTGTATTTGGGAATAACCGCTTGGAAAAGTTCGGTAAAGGCCGGTGCCGGCCAAGCTCCTCATCCAGGCAAGGATCGGAGCTTTTACCAAGGTCTTCGCGTCGGTCTGCTGGTGAATTTGTCCAATCCCAAGGCCATCGCGTTTTTTGTAAGCCTCTATGCGGTTGTTGTTCCGATTGACGCGCATTGGACAACGCGCGCTTGTATTCTGGCCGGTGGTGCGCTGATGGAACTGGCTTGGTACTGGCTCGTCGGAAAAACGCTTACGCGTCGTGTGTTTCGGGCATTTTACGTGGCCTGGGCCCGTTGGATAGAACGGGTCCTTGGCACTGTTCTGATCTTCTTCGGAGGCCGCCTGATCTTGTCAAAATGACAGATCAGGCTGGAACCCGACAAAATCGGGGTCTGTTTCAAACCGCCCCCGGTGACAGCGCGCCCTGAACGGTCTGCGACAAGGCCTGCAACTGCCCGGACAACGGCGTCGTGCCGCGCCAGACCATGCCGATGGTGCGTTGCGGCGTGTTGCGCGTGAACCGTCCGATCGCCACGGGTGCCGACCGGGTTTCGGTGGGGACCGCCATGTCCGGGATCAACGTGACCCCGATGCCCGCGCCGACCATCTGCACCAAGGTCGAAAGCGATGACCCGTCCAGCCCGTGCCGCGGGCGGTTCGTCGGCAGGTTGCAGAACGACAGCGCCTGATCGCGGAAGCAGTGCCCCTCCTCCAGCAGCAGCAGGCGCATGGTGTGCAATTGTTCGGGGTCGGGCATCGGGCGCGCGCCGTCGGCCTCGGGGCGGACCAGGACGAAATCCTCGGTGAACAGCGGCACCTCGGTCAGCGACGGCTCCGACACCGGGAGTGCGACGATGGCCGTGTCCAACCGCCCGTCAGCCAGTTCGTCCAGAAGCTTGGGCGTGATCGTCTCGCGGATATCCAGGTCCAGCCCCGGATAGGCGTTCGCGAGACACTGAATCAGCGGCGGCAGCAGGTAAGGCGCGACCGTGGGAATCACGCCCAGCCGCAGGCGCCCCGAAAGCTGCCCCTGCGACACGCGGGCCAGGTCGCCCAGATCATCGACGCTGCGCAGGATGTCGCGCGCGCGCCCCGCAAAAGTCTCGCCGAAGGCCGTCAGCCGCACCTGCCGGGGGGACCGTTCGAACAGCGTGGCCCCCAGCATCATCTCCAACTCCTTGATCTGGATCGACAGGGCCGGTTGCGAGATCGAGGAGGCCTCGGCCGCGCGTCCGAAATGGCCGTGCCGGGCCAGCGCCTCAAAATAGCGGAGCTGTTTGACGGTGATGTTGATCATAAGCTGAAATTATCGCCGGGATAGGTAAATGCAACTTATATCTATCGTTTCGACCTGTTAGAATGATTCCAGTATTACCACGGGAGATGATATCATGATGGACGGAAGCGACAGCACCGGCAAATGCCCGGTCATCCACGGCGCGACGCTGCACACCCTGAACCGGGGCCGGTCGAACCGCGACTGGTGGCCCAACCAGCTGAACCTCAAGATCCTGGCGCAGAACGGCCCACAGGTTGATCCCCTTGGCGAGGCGTTTGATTACGCCGAGGAGTTCAAGAAGCTGGACCTGAAGGCCCTGAAGAAGGACCTGGCCGACCTGATGACCGACAGTCAGGATTGGTGGCCCGCCGACTACGGGCACTACGGCCCCTTCTTCGTGCGCATGGCGTGGCACAGCGCGGGAACCTATCGCACCGCCGACGGGCGTGGCGGCTCCACCAGCGGATCGCAGCGGTTCGCGCCGCTCAACTCCTGGCCCGACAACGGCAACCTGGACAAGGCGCGCCGCCTGCTGTGGCCGATCAAGCAGAAGTACGGCAACCAGATCAGCTGGGCCGACCTGATGATCCTGGCCGGCAACGTCGGGATGGAGACCATGGGCCTCAAGATGTTCGGCTTCGGCGGCGGTCGTGCCGACATCTGGGAGCCGGAGGAAGACATCTACTGGGGCATGGAAGACGAATGGCTGGAAGCCTCGGGCGGGCCGAACACCCGCTATGACACGGGCGAGGACGGCAAGGGCCGGTTCCTTGAGAACCCGCTGGCCGCCGTGCAGATGGGCCTGATTTACGTCAACCCGGAAGGCCCGGACGGCAACCCCGATCCGCAGGCCTCGGCCTATGACATCCGCGACACGTTCGGCCGTATGGCGATGAACGACGAAGAAACCGTCGCGCTGGTGGCGGGCGGTCACACCTTCGGCAAGGCGCATGGCGCAGGCGACCCCGCGCTGATGGGCCCCGAGCCCGAAGGCTCCCCGATCGAGGCGCAGGGCCTTGGCTGGAAGAACGGATTCGAGACCGGCATGGGGGCTCACACGACCACCTCCGGCATCGAAGGCGCGTGGAAGCCGAACCCGACCACATGGGACATGGGCTATCTCCAGACGCTGCTGGGCAACGAGTGGGAGCTGACCAAGTCCCCCGCCGGCGCGCACCAGTGGAAGCCCGTGGGCGACGCCATGGCCGACACCGTCGTCGATGCGCACGATCCGTCCAAGCGACACCAGCCGATGATGACCACCGCCGATATGGCGCTGAAGGTCGACCCGGATTACCGCAAGATCTCGGAAGACTACCTGGCCAACCCCGACAAGTTCGCCGATGCCTATACCCGCGCCTGGTTCAAGCTGACCCACCGCGACATGGGGCCGAAGGTTCTGTACCTGGGCGACGAGGTCCCGGCCGAGGATCTGATCTGGCAGGACCCGATCCCCGCCAACGGCAACCCCGACCTGTCGGACACCGACATCGCGGAGTTGAAGGCGCAGATCCTCGCCTCGGGTCATTCCATCGGAGAGTTGGTAAACGCCGCCTGGGCCGCCGCCGCATCGTTCCGCGGGTCGGACAAGCGGGGCGGGGCCAATGGTGCCCGCGTGCGTCTGGCCCCCCAGAAAGACTGGGAGGCGAACCAGCCCGAGGTTCTGGCAAAGGTTCTGTCCACGCTGGACGGCATCAAGTCGGGCTTTGAAAAGGTCGTGTCGATGGCCGACCTGATCGTTCTGGCCGGCACCGCCGCCGTCGAGAAGGCCGCCCATGACGCGGGTCACAAGATCGACGTGCCCTTCCTGCCCGGTCGCGGCGATGCCACCGCCGAGCAGACCGACGGCGAAAGCTTCGAGCCGCTGGAGCCGCATGTCGATGGCTTCCGCAACTTCCAGAGCCGCGAGTTCAAGGTCTCGGCCGAGGAACTGCTGGTCGACCGGGCGCAGCTTCTGACGCTGACGGCACCGGAGATGACGGTGCTGGTCGGCGGTCTGCGCGCGCTGGACGCCAACACCGGCGGCACCAAGCACGGTGTCCTGACCGACCGTCCGGGCCAGTTGACCAACGACTTCTTCCTGAACCTGTTGTCGATGAACACCGAATGGCGCCCCGCCAGCGAGGAGGCCGACACCTTCGACGGCTTCGACCGCAAGACGGGCGAGAAGCGCTGGACCGGGACGCGGGTCGACCTGGTGTTCGGCTCCCACTCGGTGCTGCGCGCCATCGCGGAGGTCTACGCCCAGTCCGACTCGGGCGAGAAGTTCGTCCGCGACTTCGTAAAGGCCTGGGTCAAGGTGATGAACCTCGACCGCTTCGACGCGAAGTAACCCCCCTGCCCCGCAGGAGACGCGAACGCCCCGACCGAAAGGCCGGGGCGTTTTGCGTTCAGACCATTTCCTCGGGAATGCCCGGCAGGCTGCGCCCGAACCGGCGCGCCGGACCCGAAGCATAGGGCAGAATGAACCCGCGCCGATCCTCGGGGGGGCGACGGATATTCTGGCGCGCGCGGGCCCGCCACGCGGCCACGGCGGTTTCCGGGTCCGAGAAGTCCGAGGGCACCGGCCCGCCCAGCCACTGCGCGAAACACTGGCCCCGCAGGTCCAGAACCGCGGCCTCGTCCTCCAGCATCACACCGGCCTCGGTGTCCCAGTTCAAGCTGCGCCCATTCAGGTTGGCCGAAGAGACGATGGCCGCGCGGGTGTCGAATATCGACACTTTTGAATGAAGATAGATCAGCGGCGCACCATAGATCGTGGCCCGGCTGCGCGTGCTTGCCTTGCGGTGCTGCCCGGGGCTGCCGAAGAAGACCCGGTCCCCGAACCCACGCATCAGGATGTCGATGCACTTGGCCTGAAGGTATTCGCCATACCGCGCATCGCGTCCGCCGCTGTTTTCAAAGGCCACGTCATCAGGTGCCGCCGGCAGGACCACGATCAGGTTCAGCCCCGGTTCGGCCCCCGCGCGCCGCGCCAAAGTGCGGGCCAGGGTCGTGTCGCGCATGAACTGGGTTTCGAGATAGATAAGCTTGCTGGATTGCTCCACCTGCGCGCTGTGCGCCTGCGCGAGCTCGGCCAGGACCGGCAACGGCGACAACAACAGGGCGGGTCGCCGCCGTGCGCGCGAAATCGTCCGCAGAAGGCCGGGTGCCTCGGGCGGCGCGGCGCCGTGGGTGACCGCGCGAAAGCTGCGCAGATGCGCCTGCGCCGCTTTTCCGACCGGCCCGTGGATCAGAACCTGCGTATCGTGCCAGGTTTCCTCGGCCGGGCGATCGTGTTCAGCGGTGTCGAACCGCCGGTTGTTCAGGTCCAGACCCCCGATATAGACCCCCTGCCCGTCCACGACGGCAAGTTTCTGGTGGTGCGTCACGGGTGCCAGTCGGGGCAGCGACTGTCGCATCGAAACCATCCCCGATCCGTCCCGGCGCAGCAGCCCGCGCAGCAGCGGCAGTTCGGACAGCGTGCGGTCGCGGGCCGCCGGGGTCTTGGCGTTCAACTCCGCCACCGTCCGCTTCAGGTATCCGCGCGCGCGCGGCCACAACAGCAGCGACGGCAGGAAACCGACGCGCGCCGGGTGCAGCGACGCCTGCGCCTGCAACAGGTCCGGCCGGCCCGACACCTCCCCTGCGGCCAGCAACTGGCGGACGCAGCGGGTCGCGCGTTGGTGGTAGTCGGGGCGCACGATCGGGTCGAAATCGCTGATCACGATATCCATCGCCACCCCGCGCGACAGCGTGTGCGCCACCAGGTCAAACCAGTCGGATCCGATGGCACGCGCTTCGGGCGAATGAAGCGTGGTGCGCGGATCGAAGATGCGGAAACCCATCGAGACCCGTTCGCGCGCACCCAGAACAAGACGCTCGAAGGCGGGATAGGCCCTGTCGGCGGTCAACAGCGCGACGACTTCGGTCGCATCCGACATCAGAAGTCGCCCGGTGGCGGCGCAAACTCGGACGCGGTGAACGTCACCGTCACGGCATAGCTCGCGGCGCGCTCCTCCATCTCGACCTTTGCCCCCAGCTGGGTCGCAAAGGCCTGGATCAACTTGCGCCCCATGCCCCGCGGCTGTTTGGCGGACGTTCCCTTGGGCCGCGCCACGTTCTCGGCGCGGAATTCGCACATCCAGTTTTCACCCTGCTTCAGCGAGACGTTGATCCAGCGCGGCCCCCCCGCATCCTGCCGCGATGGCATATGCTTGAGCGCGTTGATCACCGTCTCGGATGCCAGCAGCGACATCGGGACAGCCTGATCTGGGTACAACCAGATGTCCTCGACATCCATATTCACCTGCAAATCCTGCATGTCGGGCGTCAATTCGACGGTCTTGCCCATGACTTCCCGGATCAGGTGGCCCACGTCCACCAGCCCCGTTTCGTTTGTCTGGTACAAATCCCGGTGGATCGTCGCCATCGACAGCACCCGGTCCTGCGTCTGCCGCAGGGCCTGCTTAGCTTCGGGCGAGGATGCGTTGCGGATCTGCATGTTGATGATCGAGGAGATCAACTGAAGGTTGTTCTTCACCCGGTGGTGGATTTCCTTCACCAGAACCGATTTTTCACGCACCGCGTTTTCAAGGCTGGCCTCGTCCTGGATCAGGACTTCGGTCATCCGCAGGAACGCGCGCTGAATGCGGCGAATTTCGGTGGGCGGGTTCATGCTGAGGTCTTCCGACGGAAGCCGGCGCGCCGCGGTGAACAGGGCCATCTGCCGCCCCAGCAACTGAAGGTGCCGCGTGACCAGCCGGTGCACCGCGAACAGCGCCACCGCCAGACCGGCCAGCCACATCAGCGCCGGGAACAGCGCGGTAATGATCTCACCGCGCGTCTGCCGGGCCATAGTGGCTGAACTGTCCCAGACCCCAAGGGCATAGGCCAACCCCGGTTCGATGGCCGAGACGGTATAGATCCGTTCGTGCTCCGCCGTGTCTTCCAGTTTCAGCGCGGGCGCGTCACCGGCCACCAGGTCGGTCAGCGACAGGTCGCGCGGCAAAAGACCTTTGGCCGCGTCGATCGGACCCAGCGAGGTCAGCACCTCGCCCTCATTGTTAAAGGTAACCAATTCAAGCAGCGCGCTGCTCAACTCCCCCTGCTCGGGCGCGTGCAGTTTCGAGTGGGGCACCGAAATCGTCATCTGGCCAAGAAAAGTACCCGCCTCGTTGAACACGGGTGTGTAGATGATCAGGATCGACGTCTGGCTGACCTCCCCGTCCGGGTCCATCACGACGGCGGGTTGTTGGCGTTCCAGCCGTTCCATGACGCTGTCGTTGTGGGTCATGTCCAACTCGCGCCCGGCCGAGGAGCAATTGATCGACGCATCGGGCTTCACGAACCCGGCAAAGCTGAACCGGTCAGATTGCGCCACGAAGTCGGTCATCACCCGGCTGCAGGCAACCGGGTCATCCATCAGGTCGGGAAGCGTCACCGAGAACGCGGCCGCCGCCCCCCGCGCAAGGCGCAGGGCCTGGCGTTCGCGGGCGACGGACTGCTCGGTCAGGGACAAGAGCGCCAGTTCGGCATTGGCTTCGGTCGTGCGCGCAACGCTGAGGGTTTGCATCACCGCGACGAATCCGATGGGGAACAGCGCAACAGACAAAAGCGCCGCCATGCGAAAGCGGAGACTTCTGTACCAAGGATCAGGAATGTTGCGCGTCGGTGTCAGCGCATTACTCCGCCACCGCCGGCGACCACCGCCATCGTGGCATTGTCGGTCATCTCCAGCGGGCTGTCCCCGTCAAGCCCCAGAAGTTCGGTCAGCTTGGCGCGCCCACGATTGGCCCGGCTCTTGATCGTGCCGACGGCCACGCCGCAGATCTCGGCGGCGTCCTCATAGGAATGACCCGCCGCACCCACCAGGATCAGCGCCTCGCGCTGCTCATCGGGCAGCGTCTCGAACGCCTTGCGAAAATCCGTCAGGTTCAGGTGTCCGTCGTGGTCTGGCTTGACCGACAGGCTGTTGGTCATGATGCCATCCGGGTCCGACACTTCGCGGTTCGACTTGCGGCGGCTGGAATAATACGTGTTGCGCAGGATCGTGAACAACCATGCGCGCATGTTCGTCCCGATCTGAAATTTCTCGATGTTGGTCCATGCCTTGACCACGGTGTCCTGCACCATGTCATCCGCCGTCGCGCCATTGCGCGTCAGCGACAGGGCAAAGGCGCGAAGGGCCGGAAGATGCTCCAGCATCTCGTCCCGCGGGTCGGTAGTTTGATCGGTCATTCGTCACCCTTGGGCGTGCCGGATGATGTGTCAGCATCCTGCGCCTTGAGGACGGCCAGCAGATCCTTGAACCGGTCCGGCAATTCCTCCTGTACGATGTCCGAATAGACCCGCTTCAGATTTTCGTCGATCAGAGCCGCGATGCGGTCATCCTCGTTGTTGTCCGAGTAGGTCATGGTGTTGAAGCATTCTTTATTGCACATAAAGTGAGTTAGTTCGGGAACCAAACACGGCGCAATCTGTTTGGTTCCAAGAAAAGTGATAAAAAGGTTACCGACATATGTCGTCTGCACACGGGACAACCGACCTTTCCGACCGCATCGCGGCGGAACTTCCCTACCTCCGACGCTATGCTCGTGCCCTGACTGGTTCCCAGTCCAGCGGCGACAAGTATGCGATCGCCACGCTGGAAGCCATCCTTCAGGATCGGAGCATCTTTGACGAAGGCATCCGCGCCCGCACGGCACTCTACAAATGCTTCCACGCAATCTGGAGCAGCACCGGTGCGCCGACCGGCGATGGCGACGGCGGCGGGATGGGCGAGCGGGCGCAAACCCTTCTTGGCGCGCTTCAGCCGAACACCCGCGAAGCGCTGTTGCTGGCCACGGTCGAGGATTTCTCAAAGGAAGAGATCGCCATCGTCATGAACACCGATGTCGATGACGTGACGCACCTGATCGACACCGCGCGCGCCGACATGGAGGCCGGGATCGCCGGTCGCGTGATGGTGATCGAGGATGAACCGATCATCGCCGCCGACATCAGCGCCATCGTCGAAGACCTGGGCCACGAGATTGTCGGCGTCGCCCGCACCCGCACCGAGGCCGTCGAGATGGGCAACCGCGAAAAGCCCGACCTGATCCTGGCCGATATCCAGTTGGCGGACAATTCGTCGGGCATCGACGCGGTGAACGACCTGATGCAGAACATGCCGGACGTCCCGGTCATCTTCATAACCGCCTTCCCCGAGCGCCTGCTGACGGGAGAAAAGCACGAACCCGCGTTCCTGATCTCCAAGCCCTACAAGGAGGAGCAGGTCAGCTCCGCCGTCAGCCAGGCAATGTTCTTCGCCTCGACGGAAACCCTGCTGGCCTGACACGACTTCGGGTCCGATCGGTACCCGCAAAAAGAATGCCCCGCTGACCATTCGGCCAGCGGGGCTTTTCTATTCTCGCGTGCAACTCTGCTATTTTCGCGTCCCATCGTCGCGCCGGGACGAATCCTCGTCCAACACCTTGGCGGCCAAGGCCCCAAGCCCGAGCAGAAAGAACAGAACGCTCAGAACCTGCGCCACTTCGGCCGAAGCAAGGACACCGAAACCAAACAGCGCAGAAACGGCTGCGACTGCGATGAAAACCAAAGACCACGTCATAGCATGTCCTTTCTTACAGATCGTTCCTGCGTACGCGGGGCCCGATCCGCATCACACAATTATAGGTATTTCACTCCCACAACCGACCGAGGCGGGCTTGGTTCCATTCATGCGTACATTTTTCCCGGTGGGTGCGCGTCCGTCCATCGCGGCATGGCTGCAAGTTGCAGATATCCCCACACGGGTGTCATATGACATACTGATGTTTCAGATCACTGCCTGAACACGAAGGCACCCCATGGCCGTCAAATGCGATAATTGCCCCCTTAGGGCGCATGACCTCTTCCTCCCGTTCACCGCCCAGGAGGCGCGGTTCATGAAAGGCTTCAAGGTTGGAGAGCTGACTATTGATGCCAACACGCCCGTTCTGATGGAGGGATCAAACGCGGCCCAACTCTATACCGTGCTGTCCGGTCAGGGCGTGCGCTACAAGACCCTGGACCGCGGGCAGCGTCAGGTGATCAGCTTCGTCTTCCCCGGCGATTTCATCGGCCTTCAGGCGGGCATCACGGGTGAGATGGGCCACTCCGTCGAATCCTCGACCGAAATGACATTGTGCGTCTTCGATCGCTCCGAAATCTGGACCCTGTTCAAGTCCCACCCTGATCGAGCGTTCGACCTGACCTGGCTGTCGGCAACCGAAGAGATGTTCCTGGGCGAAACCCTCGCCACCATCGGGCAGCGAACCGCGCTGGAGGCCGTGGCGTGGGCCATGCTGCGCCTGTTTCAGCGCGCCGAGGCCCTCAAGATGACGACGGCGAACCGAATGCCCCTGCCCTTTCGCCAACAGGATCTGGCGGATGCGCTCGGCCTGTCGCTGGTCCACACCAACAAGACGCTGGCCAAACTCAAAGATCGGGGGCTGGCACTCTGGCAGGACGGCGTCCTGACCTTGCAGGATCGGGATGGTCTGGTTGCTATGGCCGGAGCGGACGTCAAGGAGCCGCAGGCCCGGCCACTTATCTAAGTATCTGTTATTATATCTATTTATTTGAAATTGCCAATTGGCAATCAGCCGTCGAACCGGGCCTTGAGATACATCTCGAACGCGGCCTGAAGGGCGGTGCGGGACATCGAATCCTCGAATTCCAGCGTGGTGATGCGCCCCTTGCGCCGTTCCTTCACGCCCGACTCCTCGCGCGCGCGACGATAGATACGTTCGGGCCGGGTCTTGGCCTTCGGCTTGGCGACCACCGCCTTCAGCCGCGCCATCACCTGCGCCGCGTCCAGCCCCTGCCCCGCCAGCCCGCGCGCTTCCTCAAGGATCGCCGCCGCTTCGGACGGACGGCCCAGGTGCGGCTTGAGGGTGCGGGCGTGCAATTCCCGTAGGTCGCGGATAGACGCGAAGGCCCCCACCACCTCGGACGGCAGCCGCGCCAGTTGCAGATACCGCGACAGCCACGCCGGCGACACTTCCAATCGCGCCGCCATCTCCTTCTGCGAGCCGCCGTAATAGGCGTCGAGCGCGGCAAGATAATCGCGCGCCCGCTCGTAATCGCTGATATCCTCGCGGTCGCGGTTTTCGATATCGGCGAGGCGGAAGGCTTCCTCGTCCGTCAGGTCGCGCACTTCGATCAGGTAGCGGAAGTTCGGATAGTTATTCGCCCGCAGCCAGCTGACCGCGAAATGCCGCCGGGCTCCGGCGATCACTTCATAGGGCGTCTCGGCGTCACCGGTGCGGCGGACGATGGCCGGAAACTCCTGCTTGCCTTGACTGCGGATCCCGTCGATCAGGTCGCGGCAATTGTCCTCGGTCAGCAAGTCATAGGCGCGGTTGTGCCGCGCCCACATCCGCGCCTGCGCCGGGTCGATCCAGCGCAGCGTCTTTTCCTCCACCTCCCCCGAGAGGCGGTCGCTCACGCGGGTCTGCCGCGACAGGAAACGGGCCCCTGCCCTGCCCTGCTCCATCGGCGTATCAAGGTCCGCCAGCACGTCGTCCAGGTGGCCGTGTTTCTTGCTCATAGGATGCCCTCCTTGCGAAGCGCCGCGTGGTGGCTGGGCCAGGTCTTGCGGATTAGCGTCTCGACCTCCCGCCCGATCGCATCAAGATACACGCGGCAACGTTTATGGGTCTCGGTCCGGGTTTGCGCGCCGGTCAATTCGTACACGGTCGACAGGTTCGCCGTGGCATTGTCGATTTCGGCGCTGTCTTTCAGAACAGCATTGAGCATGTCGGAAGGAAAGACCGCATCCATCATCCGCTTGATCGCGACATGCGCGCTCTTCTGGTCGTTCATCTTGGTCGCCAAAATCTTGACGAAACTGTAGTCGCGCGCACCGCCATGCCGGCTGATCTCGCCCAGGGTCGCGGACAGCATCTTGAGAAAATGCGCCGTCGATCCGAAGTCGACGTTGTTGGGCGGTGCCGGGATCAGCAGGGCATTCGCGGCGCGCAGCACGCTCAGGGAAATCATGCCAAGCGCGGGCGGCGGATCCAGCAGGACGATGTCGAATTGGTCACTGATGCTGGCGATTCCGTCGCGCAGCCGGTCCAGAACGAAGGTCGGATCGCGGGCCATGCGGGCGGCGAATTCATATTCCGCATCGTACAACCCAAGGTTCGCGGGGATCAGCGCGATGCCCGGCCAGTAGGTCGCACGCAACGCATAATGCAACGACGTCGGCCCGCCGTGTTGCAGGAACGGGTAGAGCGTGTCCTCCTCCTCATCCACGTCCACATCGGGGTTCAGACCGAAGATCGCCGTGGTCGAAGCCTGGCTGTCGCAATCGATCACGCAGACACGATAGCCCTGCAACGCGAAATACTGCGACAGGTGCGTCACCATCGTCGACTTGGCCACGCCACCTTTGAAGTTCTGGACCGCCAGCACCGTTGCCGGGTCGCCCGGCGCGCGGTGTGGCAAGGTTCCGAACACTTCTCGCATGCGGTTCACTTCGGCCAGCGAATAGCCCGTGCGCCGGTTGGTCGTCGGGTCCTTCTCCGGCTCGGGCAAGCGTCCGTCATCTTCCGCATCACGGATCGACTTTTCCGTCCGCCCCACCATCTCGGCAGCTGATCGGACGTTGAAGCGAATCTCCAGCCGCTTTTCGGTGCCGGGGGCATAGATGCGGCTGCGCAACCGCTCGATCACGCTGGCCGCGCGACCTGCCAGTTGGTCAAGGTCATCCAGATCGACGCCGGGCTGCGTGAGAAGGGTCATGGCCTGTCCTTGCTGTAAGCTTGGACGAATCATGAAGCGGGCAGGGGATAACCTCAAGTGCGGTTTACGGGGGGCGAGGCGCAAAAAACCGGAAGGTCGTAAAAGTGTTGCCCAAGTGCGGAGGTTGAGCAGCCTGCGAGTCAATCAGGCGATGAAATTCCCTTCAGTGTGCGCTTCGGTGGCAACAGGGACCATATCCCTTATCCCCAGACTCGAAAAAACCCCAAGGGTTCTTGTTCTTCGATTCTATGTTCGGGACGCGCAAACCCCTGTGTGGCAAAGTGCAAACGGCTCTATCTCTTACGCTTTGGGTGCGTGGCCATACGTACGGGGTGACGTGGCGATACGTTCCGGGTGACGAAACCTTACGCATCGGGTGTGGTCCAAACCCCTACTTTTGGGGTGGTGTTTTGCACTGCTCAAACCCCTTCCTGTATGGGTTATCTGATTCGCACCGGCGAATCACATGATGCTTACCCCCGGATGAATTCTTACGAATTGGGTGGTGGACCGGGCCGCTGCTCCGGCATACCATACGTCACAACCGCAACATTCGTAAGGATTGGCGTGTAAGAATGGCCGACGCCCCGTACCGCACGCTTTCGGCGAAACCGAATGCAGACACGCTAATCAAACCGGGTGAGCTTGTCGACGTGGTCGAGGTGACGCCGCTGACGCTGGCGGATCGTCGCATCTATAACCTGCTGTTGGAAAACGCCTGGGATGCCATCGACAAGCCGGTGACCCATGTCGTCGCCAAGAGTCTGCTGCGCGGATCGCACAACGCCAACGACCGGATCGGGGCCAGCATCGAGCGGTTGATGAGCGCCATCGTCAAAATCGAAGTCGTCTGGGACGGAGAGCCGGCGATCGAACGGGTGCAATTGCTGGGCGGGAACATCGAAACGCTGCGATCCGACGGGTTGCTGGAATACGAAATCCCGGCCCGTCTGCGCAAGATCATCGGCAATTCCACCATCTTTGCGCGGTTGCAGCGGGAGGTGATGTTCGCGCTGACCTCCAAGTACGCGTTGACCCTTTACGAGATGGTGCAGAAACGCGGCAACCTGCGCTGGCGGTCTTCCGAGAAGTTCACGCTGGAGGAGTTGCGTGGCGTGCTCGGCGTGCCGCGCGGCAAGCTGGGCAGTTGGTCCAATCTGAAGCTGCGCGCCATCGACCCTGCGGTCGAAGAGGTGAACGCGCTCTCGGACTACGTGGTGGAAATCGCGCCGGTCAAGACGGGCCGCCGTGTGACCCACGTGGAGTTGCGGTGGTGGAAGAAGGACGGGGAAGGGCAGGGGGCCGCGGGGCGCGAGCTGAGCTTTTCCAAGGTGGGCCGAAAAGAGAGACTATCCGGCACCTCAGAGACTGTTTCCCCGCCCCTGCGACCCCGCCCGGCGACGCTGGATGACCGGGGCACGCCGTTGAAGACCGAAACCTATGAAACCGCCCGCCTGCGCCATCCGGGCTATGACATCTACTACGTCGAGGGGGCGTGGCGCGACTGGGCCAAGGGCAAGGGGCCGGCGGACGATCCGGACCGCGCGTACCTTGCTTTCTTCCGCACCTTTGCCGAACGCAACCCGTTGTAAAACAATGACGAAACGTCCGATTGCCAATTGGCAATTCAGGGCGGGATGGGGGCGCTCAAGGCTCCCGATCTTCTAGGAGAATCCGGGCGGCGTCGCCCTCAAGATCCTCGTACTGGCGGTTCTTCAGCGTCCAGAGGAACGCCACAAGGCCCCCGAACCCGAGGATCAGGGAAACCGGAATGAGAAAGACCAGAACATTCATGGGCGCACCTTCAGTCGCAGGGCATTGAGAACCACCAGGATCGAGGAGGACGACATCGCCGCCGCCGCCATCAGCGGGGTCGCCACTCCGGCCAGGGCAAGCGGGATGCTGATCAGGTTGTATACCACGGCAAGGCCGAAGTTCTGCAACATCCGGCGACGGGCCAGTTTCGCCAGCCGCAGGCCCAGCGGCACCGCCGAGAGATCGCCCCCCAGCAGAACCACATCCGATGCGGCGCGCGCAGCGTCCAGCGCCGTGGCCGGGGCGAGGGAGACATGCGCGGCGGCCAGCGCGCCCGCGTCGTTCAGGCCATCGCCGACCATCAGGACCTTCTGCCCGGCGGCGGCGCGGGTGTGCAACAGGGCCAGCTTGTTCTGCGGCGTCGCCTCGGCGTGCCAGTCGGTGATGCCCAGCTGATCGGCGACGGCGCGCACGGGGGCGGTGCGGTCGCCCGACAGCAGCGTGACCCGCAGGCCCGCGTCCTGTGCGCGGCGCACCATCAGGGCGGCACCGGGGCGCAACGTCTCGCGCGGGGTGATGTCGAGCGGGGCGCGACCGGGCAGGGTGAGCTCCGTTCCGTGCGCTCCGCGTCCAATGCGGACGGGCTGACCGTTCCATCGCCCGGTGATGCCATCGCCCGCCACTTCGTGCAGATCGGTCAGGGCGGCGGGCACCACGTGGGGCAGGGCGGCGGCAACGGCGCGCGCAACCGGATGGTCGGAGACCTGCGCCAACCCCTTGGCGACCGACGCGGCGTCGGGGTCGAGGTGGTCGAGTTGTACGGTCCCGGTGGTCAGCGTACCTGTCTTGTCCAGCACCAGCGCATCCACCTGCGCCAGACGTTCAAGCGCCGTGGCGGATTTCAGCAGCAGTCCGGCCTTGAACATCCGGCCCGAGGCGGCGACCGAGACGGCGGGCACGGCCAGCCCAAGCGCGCAGGGGCAGGTGATGATCAGGGTCGCGACGGCCACCAGGATCGCGTGGTGAATGTCGCCCGTGGCGATCCACCAGCCAAGGAATCCAATCGCGGCCAAGCCATGAACGGCGGGGGCATAGATGCGCGCGGCCCGGTCGGCCAGCGCGACATGCGCCCCGCGCGCGCCTTCGGCCACGGCCACGGCGCGGGCCATGCGGCGCAGGCCCGTATCCTCGCCCACGGCGGTCGCGCTGACGATCAGATGGCCGTCCAGCACGGTCTCGCCCGCCGCGACCTCGGTGCCCGGTTGGGCCAGCACGGGCAGGCTTTCCCCGGTCAGCAGGCTGCGATCAAGATCGGCGCGGCCTTCGATGACGGTGGCGTCCACGGGAATGCGCGCACCGGCGGCGACGCGGACGTGGTCGCCGATGGCCAGCTCCGCCGTGGGAACGGTCACGTCGCCGGCATCGGTCACGCGGGTTGCGCGCGGCACCTCCAGCGCGGTCAGCGCCGCTGCGGCGGAGCGGGCGGCGCGGCGGGTGCGGTGGTCGAGGTAGCGCCCGATCAGCAGGAACAGCGTCAGCGACAGCGCCGCGTCGAACCACGCTTCGGCCCCGTGTATCCACGTCTCGTGCAGCGACACACCGGCGGCCAGCACGATGGCCAACGTGATCGGGACGTCCATGTTCATCCGCCGGGCCGAAAGCGCGGTCAGGGCGGACACGACGAAGGGCCGCGCGGCATAGGCCAGTGCGGGCAGGGCGATGGCGGCGCTGATCCAGTGGAACAGGACGCGCGTGGCTTCCTCGGCCCCCGACCAGACGGCGACCGACAGGATCATCACGTTCATCATCGCGAAGCCCGCGACTCCGATCCGCGTCAGCAGGGCGCGGCCTTCGGGGTCGGTGGCGGAGGTCAGCGCCTCGGCGTCCATTTCGGAGGCGGCGAAGCCCGCGCGGTCCAGCGCGGCGATCAGCGGCGCTGCGTCGGTCAGGGTGCCGGTCACGCGCACCTGCTTGTCGCCCAGGTTCACACGGGCATTGGTGACGCGGGGCAGGGCGGTCAGCGCGCCTTCCACCCCGGCGATGCAGCCCGCGCAGCGCATACCGGGCACCGACAGGGTGAAGGCGCGGGTATCATCGTGCGTGACGGGGATGTCATGCGGATCGGCGGTGAGGGTCATTCCCCTGTCCTCAGCTTCAGGCGCTTGCGGAAGATTTCGCCGTCGGGCCCCGTCGCGGTCAGGCGCAGGTCCCAGTTGCCGGGGGGCACGTCGACCGGCGCACGCCAGAGGGTGCCGTCGAAGACAAAGGCGGGGGTCACATCCTGCGCCACGTTCGTCGCGCGGCCCAGCGTGGCGTCGAAGGTGACGTCCGTCACTGGCGCGCCGTCGCGGTCGCGCAGGTCCAGCGTCACCGCATCGTCGGTCAGGTGGGCCACGGCGGTCCAGCCAAGCGCCTCCTGCGCGGCGCGGTCGGCGTCGAATTTTTGCGACGCGACATAGCTGTTAGAAGTTTCCAGTCCCGGGAAGGTTCGCACCGCGTTGAAGGCAAGCGTCAGGTTGACGGCGATGATCGTGCCGAAGCCGACGGCGAACATGGCGAAGGTCTTGCGACCGGTCAGAACGAAGGTCATTCGGGTTCCTTTCCGAAGAATTGGCTGTCGCCGTAGGTCCGCTCGCCCGAGATCAGGTCCTCGACCCAGAAGCGCAGGTCGGTGCGCTCCTCGGTGGCGGCGGCATCGTCGGGTCGGGCGGTGACGTAGACGCGTTGCAGCAGGGTGCTGTCGGGAGGCACGGGCACGGTCAGGTCGTCGCGTCCCTCCAGCCCGATGCGCAGGGTGGCGTCCGAGGTCAGCGAGACGTGGAAATCGCGTGCCTCGCCATGCTTGTTGCGCAGGCGGATGTCGTATGCGTTGCGGATCGACCCGTCCGACAGGGTAACGAACTGCGGATTGCGCACGGCGGCCACGGTCATGTCGATCTCGGGCCGGATGAACAGCGCAAACAACAGCGCCAGGCCGATGGCCCCCCAAAGCACGGTATAGACGATGGTCCGGGGGCGCAGGATGTGTTTCCAGACCGGCTGCGGCTGCCAATCGCGGGCGGCGGTGGTGATGATGGGTGCGGGGCCGGCATTCGGCGCGGGGGCAGGGGCACCGCCGACCGGAACGGAGACACTATCGGCCTTGTTCGTCACGCCCAGCGGCACGACGGCGGCACGTTGAGTCGTGTCATCGGCGGGGGGCGCGTCGCTGAGGGCGAGATAGTCGATCAGCCCGCGCGGCTTGCCGATCTTGTCCATCACGTCATCGCAGGCGTCGATGCACAGCGCGCAGGTGATGCAGGCCAGTTGCTGCCCCTCGCGGATGTCGATGCCCATCGGACAGACGTTGACGCAGGCCATGCAGTCGATGCAGTCGCCCTCGGCGTTCTCGTGCTTCTTGCCGCGGGGTTCCCCGCGCCAGTCGCGATAGCCGACAGTCAGCGTGCCCTCGTCCATCATGGCCCCCTGGATGCGGGGCCAGGGGCACATGTAGATGCAGACCTGTTCGCGCGCGATTCCCCCCATCAGGACGGTCGTGAAGGTGAGCACGGCGATGGTGATATAGGCGACTGGCTGGGCCTGTCCGGCCACAAGGTCGCGCGCCAGCGCGGGCGCATCGGCGAAATAGAACACCCACGCTCCGCCGGTGGCCATCCCGATCAGGGCCCAGACCAGGTATTTCGTCAGGCGCAGGCGGATCTTGCGGGCGTCCCACTTGGCCTTCCACAGGCGGACGCGCGCGTTGCGGTCGCCCTCGATCCAGCGTTCGGTCGCGATAAAGAGGTCGGTCCAGACCGTCTGCGGGCAGGTATAGCCGCACCAGACCCGGCCCAGGGCGGATGTGAACAGGAACAGGCCCAGCCCGGCCATGATGAGCAGGCCCGCGACGAAGTAGAATTCGTGCGGCCAGATCTCGATCCAGAAGAAGTAGAACCGCCGCCCCGCCAGATCGACCAGAACCGCCTGATCGGGCAGGTTCGGGCCGCGATCCCAGCGAATCCAGGGCGTCAGGTAGTAGATGCCCAGCGTCAGGATCATCACGATCCACTTCAGACGGCGGAACGTGCCTTGCACCTTGCGTGGAAAGACAGGTTCGCGGGCGGCGAATAGGGGCGTGTCGGTCATTGTCGTCTCCGCGGGGGGAAGGACCCGCAGTGTCTCGTCCCATATACGGCGTGCGCGTCGCGTTGATCTGCATCAAGCGACCGCGAAATCAGGGGCCCCCCGGCCTGTTCACCGGGGAGCCTGATCCCGTCCTCCCCGACGGGATCCCGCGGCCATCAGGGGAAGACGAACGGCCGCGGATCAGGGGTCATTCGCCGGCGGGGTCTTCCCCGCCGCCGCGCGAGTGGACATAGGCGGCGACAGCGCGGACCTGCGCCTCGCCCAGGCGCTGCTCCCACGGGGGCATGACGCCGAAGCGGGCATTGCGGATGGAGTATTCCACCGCCTCCGCGTCACCGCCATACAGCCAGATCGCATCCGTCAGGTTGGGCGCGCCCTGTTCACGGTCGCCCAGCCCGGCGTCGCCGTGGCAGGCGGCGCAATTGTCGATATAAAGGCTCTCGCCCTCGGCATTCGGCTCGGCCATGTCGCTCAGGCTGCGGACGTGGGTGACCAGCGCGGTGATTTCCTCATCCGACAGGATTTCGTCGAAGGCGGGCATCTGCGACCAGCGGGCATCTGCGTCTTCCTCGTTCCGGATGCCATGGCGCACGGTATAGGCAATGTTTTCCAGCGTGCCGCCCCAGAGCCAGTCATCGTCAAGCAGGTTGGGATAACCCGCCGCCTGCACGCCCGCCGCGCCGCGTCCGTGGCATTGGGAGCAGTTGTTGGCAAAGACCGAAGCCCCCGCCGAGATGGCGAAGCGGTGCAGCTCCTCGTTGGCGGGAAGGGTGGCCAGGTCGGCGGTGACCAGGCTTTCGGTCAGGGCCGAATTGGACTGCGCCACGCGGTCGATGTCGGCGGCGACCTCGCCGCGCGTGGACCAGCCCAGCACCCCTTCGGTCGCGCCGGAGATCATCGGCCAGGCGGGAAAGGCGATCGTATAGGCGATGCCCCAGACGATCGTGGCGTAAAACGTCCACAGCCACCAACGGGGCAGGGGGGTGTTCAGCTCCTCGATCCCGTCCCAGCTGTGGCCGGTGGTCTCGGTGCCGGTGGCGTCGTCGATGCGCCGGCCTTCACTGTGCGGGTCGGTCATTTCGCATCCTTTCGGGTGAAATCGAGGGCCGCGCCGGCGCAGGTGCATCCGGGGCAGGCGTTCGCGCAGCCCACGGATACCTTGGGGGCCTGATGGTCGTTGAACGCCAGTTGCGCCGCCTCGTCGTGCAGGGCGGAGGCACCGGGGCGGAAGATGTAGACAGCGGCACCCACGAAGAAGGTGAACAGGGCCAGCAGGCCCCAGCTGTCGGCGATTTCACGCAGGAGAGAGTAGAGATCCATGACGTGCTCCTCAGCGGCTTGCGGCAGGCTCGAAAGTGGAGAAATCCACAAGAGTGCCAAGCATTTGCATATAGGCGATCAGCGCATCCATCTCGGTCAGCGCGGGCAGCCCGTCGAAGTTGCGGACCTGCGCGCCGGGATAACGCTCCAACAGGCCGTCGATGTCGCCGAACGGATCGACCTGAACGCGGATGTCGGTGCTTGCCGCCTCGATCATCTCCTCCGAGTAGGGCACGCCGACGAACGCATGGGTCGCCACAAGAGCCTGCGTCTGATCGGTGTTCAGCCGGGTGTCCGCCAGGAAGGCGTATTTCGGCATCACGCTTTCGGGCACTACGCTTTGCGGGTCGATCAGGTGATCGACGTGCCATTCGTCCGAATAGCGCCCGCCGACACGCGCCAGGTCCGGCCCGGTGCGTTTGGAGCCCCATTGGAACGGATGGTCGTACATCGATTCCGCGGCCAGCGAGTAGTGCCCGTAACGCTCCACCTCGTCGCGCATGGGGCGGATCATCTGGCTGTGGCAGACGTAGCAGCCCTCGCGCACGTAGATGTCGCGCCCGGCCAGCTCCAGCGGGGAATAGGGGCGCATGCCCTCCACCTCCTCGATGGTGTTCTCCAGCCAGAAGAGCGGCGCGATCTCGACGATGCCGCCGACCGAGACGACCAGCAGGCTGCCCACCAGCAGAAGGGTCGCGTTGCGTTCGAACCGCTGGTGGAAGGTGATGTTCTTCGTCTCGACCGGGGTTTCGTTGGGAATCTTGCCCTTCTGCGCACCTTCGGCGGCAGTGACGACATTCGGATCGTCGGCGGGGTCGTAGTTGGGGTCACGGGGATTTTTTGTCATGATCTCACTCCGCCGGGGTTGCGATTGCGGACGTCTGGGGCGCGCGGATGGTCATCCACATGTTCCAGACCATCACCAGTGCGCCGGAGAGGTAGAGAACCCCGCCCAGGCCGCGCACGACGTACATCGGGAACTTGGCCTCGACCGTGTCGGCGAAGGAGTTCACGAGGAAGCCGTTGGCATCCACTTCGCGCCACATCAGGCCCTCCATGATGCCGGTCACCCACATCGACGAGGCGTAGAGAACGATCCCCACGGTCGCCAACCAGAAGTGCAGGTTGATCGCGGGCATCGAGTGCATCTGCGTGCGGTTCCACAGCTTCGGCGTCAGGAAATACAGGGCCGCGAAGGTGATCAGCCCGTTCCAGCCAAGCGCGCCGGAATGCACGTGGCCGATCGTCCAGTCAGTGTAATGCGACAGGGAGTTGACCGCGCGGATCGACATCATCGGGCCTTCGAAGGTCGACATGCCGTAGAAGGCGAGCGAGGCCACCATCATCCGGATGATCGGGTCGGTGCGGATCTTGTCCCACGCCCCTTCCAGGGTCATCAGGCCGTTGATCATGCCGCCCCAGCTGGGCATCCACAGCACGATCGAGAACACCATGCCCAGCGTCGCGGCCCAGTCGGGCAGCGCCGTGTAGTGCAGGTGGTGCGGACCGGCCCAGATATACAGGAAGATCAGCGCCCAGAAGTGGATGATCGACAGTTTGTAGGAATAGACCGGGCGGCCCGCCTGCTTGGGCACGAAGTAGTACATCATCCCCAGGAAGCCCGCCGTCAGGAAGAAGCCCACGGCGTTGTGGCCGTACCACCACTGCGTCATCGCATCCTGCACGCCCGCGAAGACCTGCACCGACTTGGAGCCGAAGATGCTGACCGGGATCGACAGGTTGTTGACCACGTGCAGCATCGCGACGGTGACGATGAAGGCCAGAAAGAACCAGTTGGCGACGTAGATATGCTTCTCGCGCCGCTTGATGATCGTGCCCAGGAAAACCGCCAGGTAGGCCAGCCAGACCACGGTCAGCCACAGGTCAACGTACCATTCGGGTTCGGCGTATTCCTTGGACTGGGTCGATCCCAGAAGGTAGCCCGTGGCCGCCAGCACGATGAACAGGTTGTAGCCCCAGAACACGAACCACCCGAGGTTGCCGCCCCACAGCCGGGCCGACGAGGTGCGCTGGACGATATAAAACGACGTCGCGATCAGGGCGTTGCCCCCGAAGGCGAAGATCACCGCGCTGGTGTGCAGCGGGCGCAGGCGTCCGAAATTGGTGAAGGGCTGACCCCAGTCGAAGTTCAGCGCCGGAAAGGCCAGCTGAAACGCGATGAACGTCCCCGCGAGCATCCCGACCACGCCCCAGAGCGCCGTCGCGATGACGCCGTACCGGACCGGGCCGTCCATGTAGCCCGTGGGCGCGGGGCCTGCTGCCAGCAGCGGCTCCTCCATCCCTTTCAGGGTATAGAAGAACAGGCCCGCCGCGACGGCCATGATGATGAGGGCATGCAGCAGGTAAGCCGCGTCATGCGCATAATTCGCGGCGATGGCGGCCAGAAGCGCCACCAGCCCGAGCACCGTGAGTTTCAGATAATCCATTGTCGTCCCTTCCGTCCGGGGGCCGTCAGGCGGACCCTCTCGGAAGCGACGATTAGGCATGGGGATCACGCGCGGCCTTGATCTGGGTCAACTGACGGACCTTTCGCGGATGCGATGATGGTTCGGCCTCGTGCCGCCGGAAACAAGCAGTCGGCGAACCCGGTTTCGACAGGGGGCAGGGAACGGAGGATGACCGGGCCATGCGCAACCTGATGCTGAAAACCCTTCTTTTGCTGATCATCTTGCTGGGACCCGCGCACGCGGACGAACGCGCCGACAAGATCGTCGGGGCCTGGTCCGACTGGGTCGCGGAGGCCGATGTTCTCGGGTCGACCATCGTCGTGATGCGCGCGGGCGAGGTGGTCGCCGGGGACGCGCGGGGCGTCGTGCTGAACACGCCGCTGCCGCTCGCCGGCCTGAGCAAGGCCGTGACCGGTGCCTGCGTGATCGATCTCGTGCACCGGGGACTTCTGCCGCTCCGGGCAACCCTCGGGGACATTCTCGACGAGCAAGGGCCGTTGGCGGATGTCACCGTGGCGCAGCTGTTGACGCATCGGAGCGGCGTCTGGCCGGACTCCACGAGGGGCGATGTCGAGTTGCAGACCGCCCGGCATGACCAGACCGAACAGGTGTCGCTCCGGGCCCTGAGCCGTGTACCGCAAGAGCGTCTGGTGGGGCGGTTCGCCCACAACAACGAGAATTACGCGATCCTGGGGCGCGTTGTCGGTGCGGTCACCGGCAAGGATCATGTGACGGCCTGCGCCGAGGCGGTCCTTGCCCCGTTGGGGATCGCTTCGGCCAGCCTGTCCGGAAAATGGGCCGGGCACGGGGCCTGGGGCGGATGGGCGATGTCGGCCCCGGATTTCGCCCGCTTCGCCTGGGCCCGTTTCGGACCGGATGGCCTGGTCGGGGCCGACCTGGCCATCTGGCCGTCGGCACCCCTGGCGGGTGGGATACGGTACGGGCCGGGTGTCATGTGGCGCCTGCTTGAGGGCCGTCACATGATCTGGTCATCCGGAATCCTGTGTTGGAACAGCGATGGCGACGGGGGGCATTTCGCCATCTACGGGGATGAGTACCTTGTCGTGACACTCTATTCCATGTGCCAGGACGGGACCGGCGCATTCGCCGCGCTGAACCGCGCATTGCTGATGGCGGCGATGCGCTGAGGCTGTCGCGCGACCGGATGGGTCGGTTGCCCGCGTGCCCGCGTGCCCGCGGATGGCGGTGATTCTATGGTCCGCGCCCATGGTACCGGCCACGATCCGCTCCGCCGTTGCTGCGATTCCTTCACGATGCGGTGCGGCGTCCTCCACGGCAAAGGTATTGAGTCAGATCAATTAACTCTCGGCCGCGCAGTCGGCCGGGACCTTTGGAGCAGACAAACCCGGTCAATGTCGATTGACAGATGGTTCGGCCTGGGGTCGATTTGATACCGACGACTGGGCCTTCGGAAAATGACGAAAATTATCTCTGGGGGGAGAGATAAATGAAGGATCAAGATTTCGTATCGATCGGGTTTGATGCGGTTCAATACCTCAAGTCCCAGACCGAGCTTGAAATGCTCAAGTCGCGGCTGCCTGACGGCTCGGTTGAAACGATTGCCCGAGAGGTTATTCGGCGATTGTCGGTCCACGATGTACCGGACCCGCTGCGCAGCCCGCCCGAGGAACAGATCGAAGCCCTGTGTCACGCCCTTCTGTCAGAGGACGACACCGCCGGTGCCCGGTTCATTACCGATTTGCGGACCGGGGGCACGTCGATCGAGGGGGCCTACCTGACGTATCTTGCGGGGGCTGCCCGTATGCTCGGGGCGTGGTGGAACACCGATCGCCTGGCCTTTACGGAGGTCACGCTTGGAACGACGCGCATGTACGCCATCATGCGGGCGTTGCGGCACCAGTTTTCCGATACCTACGACTCGCCCAGCCGGTCGGCGGTATTTGCGTCCGTTCCCGGTGAAACGCACACGCTGGGAGTGCGGATGGCGGCTGACCTGTTTTCCAAGGAAGGGTGGGACATCGACCTGATGATCCACAAGTCGCACGAAGAGCTGGTGGACGATATCTGCGCGGCGCAACCGATTCTTATCGGTATTTCGGCGGGTGGCGATCATGTTGTGGAACCGCTCTCCAAGCTTATCATCGCGCTTCGGATCAGCGTGCCCAGGGCGTGGATCTTCCTGAGTGGGAACATCATCGACGAAGCGAAAGACGCGATCGACCTGATGGGTGTTGATGGCATCGTGAAGGATGTCACGGACGCAAGGTACCTGATGAGCGCGGTCTGGGATGCCGTCGACACGTCAAGCCGAGATCCCGAAAAGAAGACCCCGGCCAAACCTCTCAGATGACGACAGGTCGATCAGCGGCCCCGCGTCCATTGCACGGTGGAGGGTCGATCGGACGCTTTCAGTCCAGGAAATCGCCGTCGTCGTCATCCCCGGCCTCGATCAACAGGGCCGACAGGTCGTCGCACAGAACGCCCCGAGTACCCTCCAGGCGGATGATCCCGTCTTTCCGAAGCGCGCTGATCTGGCGGCTGACGGTTTCGATGGTCAGGCCCAGGTAGGTTGCCATCGCCTCGCGGGTCAGCGGCAGATCGGCGCGCAGGGGGCGTGCGGCGGTGGACGCGCGGCGCAGCACGATGGACAGCAGGGTCGCCACCTTTTCGCGCGCGGTCTTGCGGCCCAGCACCAGCATCCAGTCGCGGGCCGCGTCCAACTCGTCCAGCGACATCTCAAGCAGGCGATGGGCGACGTGGGGCGTTTCGGACATCATCTTCTCGAAGGCGGGGCGGTCAAACATGCACATCGTGACGTCGGTGACGGCCACAACCTCGTAGGGGGCCGCGACCCGGCCCGGCCGGCCCACGAAATCCGAGGGCAGCAACAGGCCAACCATCTGCATCCGCCCGTCTTCCATCGATCGGGTCAGCGTGGCGCAGCCGGTCACGATCGAGGCGACGAAGGGCAGGGCATCGCCCTCCAGCACGATCGTCTCGCCCGCTTTCCAGCTGCGATAGGACTTCATCGACGCCAGACGGTCCAGTTCCGGCCCGTCACAGGTCGCACAGACGGCCCGGTGCCGGATCGGGCACTGGTTGCAGTCTTCCTTGGCAAGCATCAGATCAACACGGGGCATATTTCACCACTTTCACGACATTTGATACACATCAAGTCGCACCTGCGTTGCCTGCGTCATCTTGCGCCCATGAAACAGGAAATCCCGCCCTTTACGGAACGCGCCCTGACGTCCCGTGCGCCCCGATACACCAGCTATCCGCCGGCCACGCAGTTCGACGAGTCTGTCGGACCCGATCAGGCGGGTGCCTGGCTGGGGCAGGTCGATCCGGCGCAGCCGATCTCGCTTTATGTTCACATCCCGTTTTGTCGGCGATTGTGCTGGTTCTGCGCCTGTCGCACGCAAGGATCGGCCACCGAGGCCCCGCTGGTCCCGTACCTGGATTCCCTGGCGCAGGAAGTGCTGCTGGTGTCCGACGCCCTGCCTGCGGGGGTTACGGTCGGGCACCTGCACCTGGGCGGGGGAACCCCGACGTTCCTGCCGCCCCAGCAGATGGCCCGTTTGTTCGCGATGCTGGACGCGGATTTCCCGCGCGCGCCGGGGGCCGAGATCTCGGTCGAGGTGGACCCGACCGAGTTGGACGATGCGCGGCTGGATGCGTTGGCGGCGGGCGGCGTCACGCGGGCCAGCCTGGGCGTGCAGGATTTCGACCCGCGCGTGCAGGCCGCGATCGGCCGCCCGCAAAGTTTCGATCAGACCCGCGCCGCCGTCGAGGGACTGCGCGCGCGGGGCATCGACGCGATCAACCTGGACCTGCTGTACGGTCTGCCGCACCAGACGGCCGAGACGCTGCGCAAGACGGTCGATCTTGCCCTGTCGCTGAACCCTGACCGGCTGGCGCTGTATGGTTATGCGCATGTGCCCTGGGCGTCCAAGCGGCAGGTCATGATCAAGGAGGCGGATCTGCCCGATGCGGTCACGCGCCTGGCCCTGACGATGCAAGCCAGCGCGCAGTTCGAGGCGGCGGGATACCGGCCCGTCGGCATCGACCATTTCGCCCGCCCCGAAGACCCGATGGCCCGCGCCGCCGCCGACGGCACGCTGCGGCGCAACTTCCAGGGCTACACCACCGACATGGCGCGCACGCTGATTGGGCTGGGGGCGTCTTCCATTTCGCATCTGCCACAGGGCTACGTGCAGAATGCCGCCCGCACCGCCGACTGGAAGGCGCGGCTGGCGCAGGGGCGGCTGACGGCGGTGCGCGGTCACGCGCTGACGCCGACGGACCGGTTGGAGGGGGCGGTGATCGAAAGGCTGCTGTGCGACTTCACCGTCGATCCGATGACGTTCCACGACCCGACCGCCGCGCGCCGTCTGATTGCCAGGGCGGCAAGGGAATGGTCCGATGCGGTGACGGTCGACAGCGCGGGCGTCCTGCGGGTGAACGACGATGCGCAGCACGTCGCGCGGATGATCGCGTTGGAAATGGACGCCTATGCCTCGCCCGCCGGGCGACACAGCGTCGCCGTCTGACGACGGCGCGGCTCAGCCGTCGATATAGGCCTGTACGGTCGCGCGGGTGCCGTCGGACCACAACCGCGCAAGCCACCCGGAAAAGGCCTGCCGGAACGCGGCGTCCTGTGCCAGCGGGCCATAGAGATGCGCCTGCTCCAGCCAGCTTTCGGGCCGGTCGCGGGCGGCCTGCGCGGCGGCGGTCAGGGCATCCCAATTCGGATCGTTCGGGGCGATGGTGCTGCCGTCTTCGCGCGTGCCCGCGCACATCCGCGCCCAGAGCGCCTCCGTCAGGGCCAACCCCTGAACCGACCCGCCGGCGGCCAGCGCGTCGCGCAGGATCGGCAGGATGAAGCCCGGATGCCGGGACGAGCCGTCGAAGGCCACGCGGCGCGTGGTGTCGCGAATTTCCGGGTTGCGAAAGCGCCCCTCGATCAGGTCCAGGTATTCGGCGGGCGTGCGGTCGGGCACGGGCTGGATGTAAGGCACGATTTCCTCGGTCTCGACCCGGCGGAAGAAGGCCGCGATCAGCGGGTCGGTCATGCAGGCGGCAATCGTCGGCACCCCCAGCAATTCGCCCAGGTTCGCCAGCACCTGGTGCCCGGCATTCAGCACCCGGATCTTCATCGTTTCGTAGTCCGTCACGTCGTCGGTCAGCGTGGCCCCCACGTCCTCCCAAGGGGGGCGACCGGCGCAGAAGTCATCCTCGATCACCCATTGGCGGAAATTCTCGTGCGTGACCGGGGCCATGTCGTCGAGGCCAAGGCTGCGCGCCAGGGCCAGCTCGCTCTCGCCGGTGGCGGGCACGATGCAATCGACCATGGCGTTGGGAAAACTGGCTTCGGCTTCGATCCACTCGGCAAGCTCGGGGTCGGACAGGCGGGCAAGGCCCACGACGGTGCGGCGCAGAACCGCGCCGTTGTGTTGCAGGTTGTCGCAGCATTGCCCGGTGAAAGGGCCGATCCCGGCGGCGCGACGCGCGCGCAAGGCGGCAACCATCGCCCCGAAGGCGGTGCGGGGCCGGTCGGGGTGTTCGGCATCGTGGCGGATGTCGGGATGCGCGGTATCGAGCGCGCCGGCGGTGTCGCGGTAATAGCCGCCCTCGGTCACGGTCAGGGCGACGATGCGGATGGCCGGGTCCGACATCGCGGCGATGAGTGCGGCGTTGTCCGGCTCCACCGGCAGGAAGTCGATCATCGCGCCCGTCACCTCGGCGCTGGTGCCTGCCGGGTCCAGTTCGATCAGCGTCGTCAGGCAATCCTGTGCCAGAAGGCGGTCGCGCATTGCCGCATCGCCGGGCCGCACGCCCGCACCGATGATGGCCCAGTCCAGCGCCTTGCCCTGCTGCATCAGGCGGTGGAGGTACCACGCCTGATGTGCGCGGTGGAAATTGCCCAGCCCGATATGCACGATGCCCGGCGTGAGCTTGGATCGGTCATAGATCGGGCCGGTCACGCCCGCGGGCAGCCGGTCCAGCGTCGATGTGTCGAGGGCCATAGGAAACCTCCCCTGCGCGTGATTTCTGGTCAGCTCAGCCAGTTGCCGCCGTCCACGTTGTAGGTCTGGGCGACGATGTAATCGGCCCCGTCACTGGCGAGGAAGACGGCCATCCCGGTCAGGTCATCGGCGGTTGCCATGCGGCCGAAGGGAACGGCATCGCCGACTTCGCGTTTCTTCTGGCCTGGAGCCTTGTTCTCGTACTTGGCGAAGAACGTGTCCACCTCGTCCCAATGCTCCCCGTCGACCACGCCGGGGGCGATGGCGTTGACGTTGATGCCGTGCTTGATCAGGTTCAGCCCGGCCGATTGGGTCAGCGATATGATCGCGGCCTTGCTTGCGCAATAGACGGCGACCAGCGGCTCACCGCGCCGCCCTGCCTGCGATGCCATGTTGATGATGCGCCCGCGGTGCCCGTTGTCGATCATGTGGCGCGCGACGGCCTGAAGGGTGAACAGCGTGCCCGAGACGTTGATGTCGAAGACGCGCTGATACTCCGCGCGCGTGATCTCGACGATGGGGGCGGCGGTGAAGATGGCCGCGTTGTTGATCAGGATGTCGATCTGCCCGAAGGCCCGCACCGTTTCAGCCACGGCGGCGTCGATGCTATCCTGATCGGTGACGTCCATCTCGACCGCGATGGCTGCGTCGCCCAGATCGGCGGCGGCGGTCCTTGCGCGGGCGATGTCGATGTCGCCGATGGCCACGCGGGCCCCTTCGGCGACATAGGCACGGGCAAAGGCCAGCCCGATGCCGCGCGCGGCCCCGGTGATCAGCGCGGTTTTACCCTCAAGCCGTTTCATGGGATGAGCAGCCCCTTTTCGTCGAACCGGTAGATGGCATCCGGGCGCGGCGTCAGGTGCACGGTATCGCCATAGCGGAATCCGACCTCGCCATCGGCCCGCACGGTCAGTGCGTCGGCCAGCCCGGTGTCGTGGATGTGGAAGAACGTATCGGAGCCAAGGTGCTCGGACACGGCCACGCGGCCTGACCACTCTCCGGCTTCGGCCGAGACGGTGATGTGCTCGGGGCGCACGCCGATGGTATGCGCGTCGTACTTGGCGGCCTCGGGCCCTTCGATGAAGTTCATCTTGGGCGACCCGATGAAGCCCGCCACGAACAGGTTGCGCGGCGATCTATATAGTTCCAGCGGCGAGCCGACCTGTTCGATGTGCCCGGCGCGCAGCACGACGATCTTGTCGGCCATGGTCATCGCCTCGACCTGGTCGTGGGTGACGTAGACCATCGTTGTCTCAAGCCGCTTGTGCAGTTCCGAGATTTCCAGCCGCATCCCGACGCGCAGGGCGGCGTCAAGGTTGGACAGCGGCTCGTCGAACAGGAAGGCGGCCGGTTCGCGCACGATGGCGCGGCCGATGGCGACGCGCTGCCGCTGACCGCCCGAAAGCTGCCCGGGGCGACGGTCGATGTAGTCGTTCAGGTTCAGAACCTCGGCCGCGTTGGCCACCCGCCGGTCGATCTCGGCCTGGTCCATCTTGGCCATGCGCAGCGGGAAGGCGATGTTCTTGGCCACGCTCATGTGCGGGTACAGGGCGTAGGATTGGAACACCATTGCCAGCCCGCGCTTGGACGGGGGCAGGGCGGTCGCGTCCGCCCCGTCGATGGCGATCGTACCGCTGGTCATGTCCTCCAGCCCCGCGATCAGGCGCAGAAGCGTGGACTTGCCGCAGCCCGAGGGGCCGACGAAGACCGTGAACTCCCCGTCTTCGATCGTCAGGTCCAGCGGGGGAATGACCTCCACGTCGCCGAACTTCTTGGTGACCTGGCTCAGTTGAATGCGTCCCATGGGTACTTCCCTTATTTCACCGCGCCAAACGTAAGGCCGCGGACGAGTTGTTTCTGGCTGAACCAGCCGAGGATGAGGATCGGCGCGATGGCCATGGTCGAAGCCGCCGACAGCTTGGCGTAGAAAAGACCCTCGGGTGATGAATAGCTGGCGATAAAGGCCGTCAGCGGGCCTGCCTGTGCCGCCGTGAGGTTCAGCGTCCAGAAGGCTTCGTTCCATGCCAGGATGAAGTTGAGCAGCATGGTCGAGGCGATGCCGGGCAGTGCCATCGGCGTCAGGATGTACAGGATTTCGTCCTTCAGACTGGCCCCGTCCATGCGCGCCGCTTCCAGGATCTCGCCGGGGATTTCCTTGAAGTAGGTATAGAGCATCCAGATGATGATCGGCAGGTTGATCAGCATCAGAACCACCACCAGCCCGATGCGCGTGTCCAGCAGCCCCAGTTTGATGAAAATCAGGTACATCGGATAGAGCACCCCGACAGCCGGCAGCATCTTGGTCGAGAGCATCCAGAGCAGGATGTCCTTGGTCCGGTTCGAGGGCACGAAGGCCATCGACCAGGCGGCGGGAACCCCGATGATCACACCCAGAACGGTCGATCCGCCCGCGATGATGATCGAGTTCCACAGGAACCGCATGTAGTCGGAGCGTTCCTGAACGACCGCGTAGTTTTCCAGCGTCCAGTCGAAGTTGAGGAAGATCGGCGGACTGGCGATGGCCTGCGCCTCGGTCTTGAAGCTGGTCAGGATCGTCCACAGGATCGGGAAGAAGATGACCAGACCAACGGCCCAGGCGGCGGCGGTGGTCAGGGCCTTGCGGCGGGGGGTGACAGCTCTTGCCATGATCAGATCCTCACGCGTCCAGGTTCTTGCCAACGATGCGCATCAGGAAGATCGCAACGATATTGGCGAGGATGATGGCGTAGACGCCACCGGCGGAGCCGAGCCCGATGTTCTGCGCGTCGGTGATGCGCTGGAAGATCAGGTAAGTCAGGGTGCGGGTGTCGAATGCCCCCTGTGTCGTCACGAAGATCTCGGCGAAGATCGACAGAAGGAAAATCGTCTGGATCAGGATCACCACGGTGATCGCGCGGCCCAGGTGGGGCAGGGTGATGAACCAGAACCGCTTGAGCGGCGGTGCCCCGTCCATCTCGGCGGCCTCAAGTTGTTCACCGTCCAGCGATTGCACCGCCGTCAGCAGGATCAGCGTCGCGAAGGGCAGCCATTGCCACGACACGATCATGATGATCGACGGCAGGGCGGCATCGGTCAGCCAGACAACGGGTTCGGCCCCGACGGCCTTCCACAGATGGGCGAACAATCCGTTCACAGGGTCCATGAACATGTTCTTCCAGACCAGCGCCGAAACGGTGGGCATCACGAAGAAGGGCGCGATCACCAGGATGCGGACGACGCCCTGACCCCAGAGCGGCTGGTCCAGCAAAAGCGCCAGCAGGATGCCCAGGCAGACGGTGATCACCAGCACGCCGCCGACGATCAGAAGGGTGCTCCAGACCGAGGGCCAGAAGGCGCTGGACGTGACGAACCGGGTGTAGTTGTCGAAGCCGGCCCAGCCCTGGTCGCCACCGCGCAGCGGCAGGTAGCGACGGAACGAAAACCACAGGGTCATCGTCAGCGGAACCAGCATCCAGCCCAGGAGCAGGATCACAGCGGGCGCCATCATGAAGCGGGCGGCGGATCGGGATGCCTTGGTAGCCATGGACAAATCTCCCCTGTTGACGGGCGCGGGCCCGACTCAGGTTATACCACGATTGGAAAAAGAAATTGGGGCGGGGGGTCCGGGGGGCGAGCGGATCGCCCCCCGGGGTGGATGGGCCGACGGCTTAGTAGCCGGCCCCCTCCAATACGTCGGTTGCAATCG
>NZ_FNPX01000040.1 GCF_900107415.1 Jannaschia faecimaris | reverse complement strand
ATATGGCTACCGTCGGGTTGCTGCCCTGCTGAGAGACGCAGGCTGGCAGGTGAATGACAAACGTGTCGAAAGGCTATGGCGACGTGAGGGGCTTATGTTGCCGATGAAACAACCCAGGAAGGGGCGGCTCTGGCTCAATGATGGATCGTGCGTCCGTCTACGTCCTGAGTATCGCGATCATGTCTGGTCGTACGACTTCGTGCACCATCGCACGGATGATGGCAGGGCGTTCAGGACACTCAACATCTTGGATGAACACAGCCGAGAATGCTTGGCGATCCGGGTGAAGCGGAAACTGAACTCGACTGAGGTTATCGACGCTCTGACAGACCTGTTCATCTTGCACGGTGTGCCAGCCTACATCAGATCAGACAACGGCCCCGAGTTCATCGCTGAGGCCGTCCGGGACTGGATCAAAGCAGTCGGAGCAAGGACTGCATACATAGAGCCAGGGTCACCCTGGGAAAACGGATATTGCGAGAGCTTCAACGGGCGAATGCGCGATGAACTTCTGAACGGTGAAATCTTCCACTCGCTGCGCGAAGCCCAAATCATCGAAAGCTGGAGGAAACATTACAACACCAAGCGACCCCACAGTGCATTGGGCTACCGCCCACCAGCGCCAGAGGCCATCGTCCCGAGGGGCCAAAGGCCAATCATGCACTAACTTTCAAATCGGACCACTCAAGTGCGGCTGCTCAGTATGCCATTGTGGTATTCTCGCTGGCTCCGTTTGCATGGGCCGAATTGCCCGATGTCTTGGTGCCGGTCGAACCGAAGCGGGCGGGTGCCATACCTTGGGTTGCGACCAACGTGACGGAAACCGCGCAACCTTGTGCTGACCCAGATCAATGGGAGCCCACAAAGACCTTGGCGGCACATTTCCCGGGCGCGTTCACCTCGCGTTGCGCGCGGACGCCGCGCCGGTCCCCAGTTCGATGATCTCGGCGGTAATCGCCTCCTGTCGTACCCGGCGCAGCGTCGCCTCGAAGTCGCCCAGCTCGCGCGTGATCTGGCTGCCTGCAGCAGACATGGCCTCCATTCTTGCCTCGTTCTCGGCGGCAAAGGCATGGAGCGCCGCCTTGCACACCAGGGCATGGAGATAGTCGCCGCTGAGACTATTGACGAGGGCGTCCGTTGGGAGCTGGGTCAGTGGACGTGTCGCACCGGGCGGCGGCAGGTCCGAGAGGTCGACCGGCAACAGAACCTGCCTGACGACTTGAGGTTGCCCGGACGCCCATCCGGCATGGATTAGATCCATACGCTCAAAACGACCTTCACCCAGGGCGCGGTAGATCGCCTTGGCGATGCGGTCGGCCAGTTTCGGAATGCCGGGCGTGTGCGAGGACATTGGCGCGGACCAGACTGGATGGAGACCGCGCGCGGCGGCGATGGACTTGCCTCGGGTACCGATCAGAAACAGGCTGGTCGTCGCCAGATCCTCCTTGATGCTATCCAGAACGCGTTCGCTGAAGGCACCGGCAAAGCCCTGTTCGGCGCAGAACACCAAAAGGCCGGTGCCACCGTCGACTTGACCTCCGCATGTCTCGGCCGGCGGTGCGGGATTCGCGTGGCCAAGTGCATCTGATATGGCGGCGGCAATTGTCGCCGTATAAGTGTCGACGGCCTCCAGCTCGGCACGGGCGGTGTTGGCGCGCGCGGCGGCGATGCCCTTCATCGCGTTCACCACGGCTCCTAACTGGCGGATGCCGTCGATCCGGGCACTGACATCGGCCAGTCGTTCGGTCATGTCGCTGGCTCCGCATCGCCAAGCTGTGTCGCAAGGCGGTTCATCGCGGCCATCAGGGCGGCCCGTGCCTCTTGGTCCAGTTCCCCGGTCTCGGAAATGGCACGCATGGCATCGGCGGCATCCCGGTCAAGGTTCTCCGGCAGTTTGTCCCGAAAGGCGGCAACAGCATCGAGCGACAGAGGGTCCAGCAGCCCCGACTGCACGGCGAGCAAGAGTGCCACCTCATCGGCCAGACGAAGCGGCGCATTCTGCGGTTGGCGTAGTATCGCGCGGATCCGCTCTCCACGCTTGAGCTGTTCGCGCACCCGACCCTCGGGCATGCCCCCGAACCGGGTGAAGACCTCAAGTTCCAGGAACTGCGCATAGTCGAGCCGCAGCGTGCCGGCCGCCTCGCGCAGCACGGGTGCCTGAGTTTTACCACCGACACGGCTGACGCTCAGCCCCACATCCACAGCCGGTTTCTGCCCCTGATGGAACAGATCCGTATCCAGCACGATCTGCCCGTCCGTGATCGAGATCAGGTTGGTCGGGATATAGGCCGACAGGTTTCCCGCATCGGTTTCCGCGATCGGCAAGGCGGTCAAGGACCCGCCGCCACGCTCCTGCGACAGTTTGGCCGCCCGTTCCAGAAGGCGGGCGTGAATGTAGAATACATCGCCTGGATAAGCCTCGCGCCCCGGCGACTGTCGAGTCAGGAGGGCGATCTCGCGGTGGGTGGCGGCGTGTTTGGACAGGTCGTCGATCACTACAAGGGCGTGCCCACCCCTGTCTCGGAAATATTCCGCCATCGTGACGCCCGCATAGGGGGCGATCCATTGCAGGCCCGGTGCCGAGGCGGAGCCAGCGACCATCACGATGCAGCGTGCGAAATTCCCATGCGCCTGCAGCGCGTCAACGGCCCGGCGCACGCTGGATGTTTTTTGTCCCACGGCGACATATACGCAGATCATGTCGCTGTCGCGCTGCGCGATCATCGCGTCGGTGGCCAGCGTCGTCTTGCCGGTGGAGTGGTCGCCAACGATCAACTCACGCTGGCCCCGGCCAAGCGCGAACAGCGTGTCCATCACGAGTATCCCTGTTTGCACCGGCTCGGTCACGAGATCGCGTTCGATGATCGATGGTGCCGGGCGCTCGATCGGCCACCGCTCTTCGACCTCTATTGCCGCCTTTCCGTCTAGCGGGCGACCGAGCGGATCCACGATGCGCCCAAGCAGGGCGTCGCCGACAGGCACGCTCACCACCTCGCCCGTGCCGAAGACAGCATCGCCTGACTCGACTTTGGTCGCGGCGTCAATGAACACGCAGCCAATTAGGTCGGGATCGAGAACCCGGGCGAACCCGAACTGGCCGCCCTCGAACCGCAAAACCTCGTCAAGCCGAACGTCGCGCAACCCCGAGATCATCGCCACACCGTCCCCGATCTCTTCTACGCGGCCCCTGTGTTCGGATCGCGGACCCAGTGCCGCGCTACGCACTGCGCGTTGCGCCGATGCCAACCAGTCCGGTGTATCAACCGGCATTCTCGATCTCCTTCAGGATAGTCTCGAGGTCGGCCCGCCAACTGTTGTGCAGCACGAAATGCGCGCTGCGGAGTTCCAGTCCGGCGATCAGGTCAGGATCGGTGACAAGCCGAAAGCGTGGCGTCCCCCCCAACGCATCCTTTACCGCTTGCTCGATCTTGGCCCTTTCAGCACCTTCCGGTTCCGTCGCGGTGATGATCTCCAGATCGGCCGCCGATTCTATCAGCGTCGCCCGGTCAGCGGCGGACAGGCCGGCAATGGCCTCGACAAGTTGCGCAGTGAACGCCGCCTGAACCGCAGGCGTGTTGAACCGGCCTAGGAGCCGACCTGCAATCTCGACTGACAGCTCGGCGGCCCTCGCCGTATTCTCCTGCCGCGCGGTGTTTCTTTCGCGGTCAATGGTAGTGCGCGCGGCGGCGATCATGGCGTCCGCCTTGGTTTGAGCATCCTTCAGCGCGGCCTTCGCGACTTTGTCCAACGCCGCCTTGGCCTCTGCAAGAATGGCATCGCGTTCCGCCGCGATGCCTTCGCGAGCCTCAGCGACCTCTGCCCGGGCCGCATCGGCTTTTTCCTGTGCTGTCTTGCCTTCATCCAGCATGGCCTGCGCCGCTTCCTGGCGCCGGGTGATGGCCCCGGCGACCGGACGCCAGAACACGCGGCTAAGAAGCCAGACGAGGATCAGGACGTTGATGGCCTGAAGACCCAGTCCCCACCAATCGAGCGTCATACGCTCATGCCAGTAGCGGGTTGGCGAAAAGCAGCAAGAGCGCAATCACCAGACAATAGATTGCCGTCGTCTCGATCATCGCAAGCCCAACGAAAAGCGTTCGCGAGATCGTGTTTGCGGCATCGGGCTGACGGGCGATGGCGTCCATCGCGGCGGCGACGGCGCGTCCTTCGGCAAGGGCCGGGCCGATGGTTCCAAAGGCCACCGCAAATGTGGCACAGATAATGCTGGCAATAGCAGCGTAGTCCATCATGTATCCTTTTTCGTTTGGGTAAGGTCGGTTTTCGCGTCGGTGGGCGCGCCTACCTTGACGGCAGAAGTGATGAAAACCATCGCCAGCACCGCGAAAATGTAGGCCTGAACCAGCCCGGTCAGCAGATCGAGCGCCATCAGCGGGATTGGAACCAAGAGCCCCGCGAGCGAGGCGACGATGCCGATGACGAACATTCCGCTCATCACGTTGCCGAACAGCCGGACGAACATGGAGAACACCCGCGTCAGGCTTTGCAGGATGTTCAGCGGGATCATTACCGGGTTGGGCGCGGCGAAGGATTTCAGCCAGCCGCCCACACCCCCGGCGCGCATGCCAAACCAGATCACCGACAGGAACACCAGAACGGCGAGGCCCGCGTCGGTTTCAAGCTGCGCGGTCGGCGGGTCAATCCCCGGCATCAGTGATGACCAATTCGCCACGAGGATGAACAGGAACAGCGTTCCGATGAACCCGCGATAGGGGGCGGGTGCCGCACCCGTTGTCTCGGTGATCTGGGTGTCGAGTGTTGCAACCATCAATTCCAGTGCGGCCTGCCGCCGGGTGGGCCGCAGGTCGAGACGCCGGGTCAGGACAAAGGCCCCGATTACCAGTATCGCCATGATGGCCCATGTCGTGACGATCGCTTGCGTTATCGCAATCGGTCCGATCTGGAACAGAACGGTGGAGTCGAGGGGGGAGTTCATGCACGGATCTCCCGCATCCTGCGGAGCATGATCCACCTTGCGCAGAGGACACCCGCAAACGCCGCCAGCAGGGCAAGGCCACCCAAGAGTACAGCGACAAAGAATCCACTAGCCAGAAGCGAAATGCGCCCCAAGGTCAGGGCGATCGCCCGTAGGGGTTTACCCCCGTTGACGAGGAGTTTGGCCGTCTCGCGAAGCGCGCGAAAATAGCCAAATCCGATGAAGAGCCCACCCAGAAAGCAGACCGGAAGAAGGACGTATAGCGGAAGATTGGACAGATCAGTCATCGTGCGTTCATCCATTTCCAAGCAGTCCAGCCGCCAATGCAAAGCCCGAGCAGCATCATCGGCGCGCTCCAGAAGATGCCAGTTCCAAACAGCGCATCGAGCCAGCGTCCGAAGAACAGGCCCGCCAGAGTCGGCACCACGAATATCCAGCCAAGTACGCCGATCTGAGCCAGACGGCGACCGACGGACATGTCACCTTCGCGCAGCCACTTCTCGCGACGGCTGCGATGCTTGCGGATTTCCTTGATCAGCGGATCGGTTGTGGGGGGCTCTGATGGCTTTTTGGTCATCGGAACTGTCCCGTGTCTGCGCCCTGGCGCAACCTGCTGATCATCTGGCGGACGGCGTTCATCTGGAGGCGCATCGTCTCGACATGCTCAACCCGTTCCTCATCGGCGTCTGACTGGAAGCGCGCCAAAACCTCCGCGTCCAGCGTGGCCAGATCGTCACCCGCCACCGCCTCGCGGGTGGCGATCGCGACGGTGGTGCTGCCGGTCACGGTAAGCACCCCGCCCCGCAGGGCGCAGAACCGCTCTGTCCCGGCGGTCTTCCAACTGAGGATGGACACCGCGAGCGCGGTCAGGAAAGGAGCATGTCCGGGCCGAATGCCAAAGCTGCCGCTGGCGTCCTCGGCCCGCAGGCTGTCGACATCCTCGTCCGCAACGACGGACAAGGGGGTCACGATCCGCAACCTCATGCTGCAGCCTCGGCGTCCGTGGCACTTGCCGCGGCTTCCTTTGTGCGGGCGTCTGCCAGTGTGCCGACCATATAGAGCGAGCTTTCCGACCACTCGTCGGCCTCGCCGTCCAGTATGGCGCGGCACCCCGACAAGGTCTCGGCAAGCGGCACGCTAGCACCCGGCGTGCCGGTAAAGTCCTCTGTCACCATGAAGGGTTGGGTCAGGAACCGCTGCAACCGCCGTGCGCGTTTGACGATCAAGCGGTCGGCGGTACCCAGCTCCTCAACCCCCAGCAGCGAGATGATGTCGGATAGCTCGCGGAACCGCGCCAGTGCCTGACGGACGGCTTCGGCGGTCTGGTAGTGGTCGACACCGACAACCAGCGGATTGAGCAGCATGGAGGACGAGCCCAATGGGTCGATCGCCGGGTAGAACCCTTCGGCCGCCTGCGCTCGCGACAGCATGATGACACAATCCATATGTCCGGAAATCGTGGTCACCGCGGGGTCGGTGAAATCGTCGGCGGGCACATAGACCGCCTGAATGGCGGTCACGGCAGAGCCTGCAACCGAGGCGATCCGCTCTTGCAGGCCCGCCACTTCGGTCGCCAGCGTCGGCTGGTAGCCCACGCGCGAGGGCAGACGGCCCAGAAGGCTCGACACCTCGGCCCCGGCCTGGACGAAGCGGAACACGTTATCCATCAGAAGGAGGACGTTCTTGTGCTTCTGGTCGCGGAAATACTCAGAAATCGTCAAGGCCGTGAGCGGAGCCCGCCAGCGCGCTCCGGGTGGCTCGTTCATCTGACCGTAGACCAGCACGGTCCGCTCCAGCACGCCCGACTCCTGCATTTCGGTCAGCAGCTCATGCCCCTCTCGTGATCTCTCACCAACGCCCGTGAAGACCGAAGTGCCTTCGTATTTTTCGACCATGGCGCGGATGAGTTCCATCACCAGAACGGTCTTGCCAACGCCTGCGCCGCCGAACATCGCAGCCTTGCCGCCCTGCGCCATCGGCGTCAGCAGGTCGATCACCTTGATCCCCGTCTCGAACACGTCGGTGGCACCAGTCTGGGATTTCAGAAGCGGTGGAAGCGCATGGATCGACCTTCGCGGTGTATCGTCAGGAAGGGCAGGCCCATTATCCTGCGGATTGCCCACCACATCCAGAAGCCGCCCAAGGACAGCTTTGCCCACGGGCACGGTAACCGGCCCGCCGCTGGAATGAACCGAAACGCCACGGGCAAGGCCTGCGGTGGATTGGAACGCCACCGCGCGTATTGTCTTCTGATCGAGGTGGCTGTGGACTTCGAGAATGAGGGCAGTCGGCCGGTCCCATTCCACCACCAGTGCAGAATTGATCGGCGGCAGGTCGGGCTCGGCAAAGACGACATCCACGACTGCCCCTCGGACGGCATGCACGACGCCGTTAGAGGGAACGCGTTGATCAAAAGTTGCCAATGGGTCATTCTGGGCGACCGGGACATTGGTCTCCGTCCCACCGAGCAGGTCGGGATCACCTACATTTGCGCCGGTCCCGGCACCGATAACGCAGTTGCCCAGCGTCGGATCTGTGCTTGTGAATGTCAAACGGGGCCTCATTGCTTGCCTGTCGCCACCTGCCAGCCAGAAAGCACCTGCCTGTGGTAAAACTTGATAGAAGTGTAGAATGCGGCGCGACGGTGGACGCTGATCTATATCAACGCGATCGCCACGGCTTTTTGCGACACTGAGATCCTGTAAGAGCAAGTTGGCTTTAGACGGAGTAGCGAGCCCCCCTACCCTGCCCCGATGGCCAAGCGTTCCCCATTTAAGTACTTCAAGACGAGCCCCGAGATCATCCGCCTGTCCGTGATGCTCTATGTCAGGTTCCCGCTTTCGCTTCGCAACGTCGAAGATCTTCTGCACGAGCGTGGT
>NZ_FNPX01000032.1 GCF_900107415.1 Jannaschia faecimaris | reverse complement strand
TCCGCGCTGAGATCGGCTACAAACGCAAGCCGGGCAAGTATGGCGGCAAACCTTCTGTCGTCGTCGACAATACGTTGGATCGGCAGTTTGATATCCCTGAGCCGGATACGGCTTGGGTCCCAGATATTACCTACATCAAAACCTGCGAAGGCTTCCCATATCTGGCCGTCGTTATCGACCCCTATTCGCGTCGTGTGGTCGCCTGGGCCACGCAGTCACGCCAACCAACTGATCTTGTCTTACAAGCGCTGCTGATGGCTGCCTGGCGGCGCAAATCAAAGCAATTCGTTAGTTTTTCTGGCAGAATGTGACCATGATGGCTGCTGCGGCGACAGTAATGCACCTATATCAGTGAGACCGCGCAATCTCTGAAATTTTGGGGGCCAATGCGAATATTGAGGCGGTTCGGAGCTGACATTCCATCATGCTGATCGTGTTGTCGGACGTCGCCGCCGACCGTGAATCAAGGTTGGAACCGAGTATACACTTCGGTTTGATCACCTCGGGTTCCCGTCTGTGTGGCCAGTAAAATCTTGCGTTTGATAGGCTGCGACCCCTTGCACAGCGCGTGCTCGCCACGTATTCCGCCAGCACCTGCAGGGGTATAGCTCAGTTGGTAGAGCAGCGGATTCCAAATCCGCAGGCCTCGGGTTCGAATCCTGATGCCCCTGCCAGGTCTTCCCACAGAAGACGAACAATTTTGGTTGTCGCATATTCGGGCTCAATGCTTGGATACCGCAAGCGTTTGTTAAGGTGCGGAGAGTATCTAGATCCGGAGCTAATCCGAGGCCTCCGATGCACGATATAAACAAAGATCGCATGATTCTTCCCGCAGATCCGCCCCCCGATGTCGACCACGGTGTTGCGGGGGGGCACGTCATGTCTTTGCGACCATACCGTTCCCTTATGGTGCGGGTAACCGGTTCTGTACTGCTGATCCTCGCGGTCGCGCTCTGTGTTCTGTCGATCGCAATCTTTCAAAGGATCAGCGCATCTGGAGAGGCAGAATTCCGCAATGTGGCCGAACAAAAAGCGATTTTGCTGGCGGACCGTGTGTCGAGGCATGTGCGGGCCAATGACATTGACTCGGTGGATGCGGCCAGCCGCGCGTTCTTCCGAATTGATGGGATTGGTGTGCTGGCAGTACGCGTTATTCGGGAGGACGGTTCTCAGATTTTCGTGAGTTCGGCGACCTCCCAACCGGCGGTGGAGTATTTCAAGGATTTCGCGGTTGCTGCGGCGGCACCGGTCAATCCGGAGAGCGCGAGGATGCCGCATCAGCTCTTGGTTCGTGTGCCCATATATGGGCCTCTTGGCCCAGAAGGTGCGACCGCTGACTGGTTTGAGGCAATCTTTGAGACGACCCAACTGGATGCACGGATCGCAAACGAACTTCTCCGGATCGGTGTTCTTTCCGTCTCTGTCTTTGCGACTGTTGGTTTTCTGGTTGCGGCGATGCTTCAGTTGACAGTCATCTCTCCGCTCGACCGAATGGTCCAAGCGATGCAGGGCCTTGCCGAAGGAAAGTTGGATGTCGTCATTCCATCGACTGGTCTGAACGAATTGGCCCGCATTGGTGCAACCCTTCGGGTGTTTCGTGCAAACATCATGGAGCGGGAGGTGCATGCCGCACGCAGTGCCGAGGCCGAGGCGCGGACGAAGGCGCTCCAGGCCGAACAGGCAGTCACGCAGGCGGCGGATCGTGCAGCCGCCGAAGCACGTGAAAACGAGGCTAGGCAGCGGGCAGAGCTGGTTGCAAGTGAGCGGCAGGAGCTTCAGGAAGAACTCGAAAGCGTTCTCGCCGCTGCCGCTGCCGGAGACTTCCAGCTCAGGATGGGTCTTGAGGATGTTCCTGAGGAGCAGATCGCTCTGCGGGAAAGGCTAAACACGACAATGGAGCGTGTGCAGGGAAGTTTGAACGACGTCATCAATGTCCTCGCCGAGCTGGAGGCTGGCCGCCTATCTGCGAGAATGGAAGGACAGCGTACCGGAGCCTTCGCAAAATTGCAGGCATCAGCGAACGCGACGGCCGATCATCTCGAAGCGGCACTGGGAGATTTATCGCGCCACGCCACGGGAATTCTCGACGACAGCAGTGATCTCTCGGCATCTGCCGAGGACTTATCCAAGCGAACGGAGCGGACGGCAGGATCGCTTGCCGAGACGACACACGCTCTTGAGCAAATTGTCGGCTCCATTTCTGCTACAGCGGATTTGTCCGCCGGGGCCCAAGGATTTGCCGAGGCGGCGCGGGAGGAAGCACGCGAGAGCGGTCAGATCGTACGGGATGCCGTCCAGTCCATGCATGAAATTCAAAATGTATCCGAGCAGATCTCACGTACGCTGGGGGTGATCAACGACATTGCATTCCAGACTAACCTGCTCGCGTTGAACGCAGGTGTCGAAGCGGCACGGGCGGGTGAGGCGGGGCGCGGCTTCGCCGTTGTAGCATCGGAGGTCCGCGCGCTGGCGCAACGCGCCTCGGAAGCTGCACACCAAATTGGCGGCCTGATCGAGACGAGCTCTGAGCAGATCGACAAGGGTGTGCAGCGTGTGGCACGCACTGGAAAGACGCTTACAACGCTGGGAGAAAGCATCGAGAAGATCGGAGACCAGGTCGTCGACATCGCCGAAGCTGCGCGCTCCCAATCAAGAGCGGCCGCCGAGATTAATAGGGCGATGGGCGAGATCGACGGAGCGACCCAGCAAAACACCGCGATGTTCGAGGAGATCACGACAGCCAATCAGTCGCTGAAGGGTGCCGCATCGCAGATGTTGCGGTTGATCGAGCAGTTTGATCTCGGCGGCGACGCCAATGAATTTCGGGCTTGGTCGCAGGTGGGCTAACCGTCATTGTGGTTCGAGCGCTTGCAATGCCTGGCACTGCGTCATATTTGCATCCGATACGAAAAGCAGGAGCACGGTCCATGGCCATGACGAATCCGGTACAGTTCATCCAGCAAACTCGGTCCGAGGTGGCGAAGATTTCTTGGCCGACGCGGCGTGAAGTTCTGTTGACGACGGTGATGGTCTTCCTGTTGGCAGTGGTCGCGGCAACGTTTTTCTTCTTGGTCGATCTTCTGATCCGGACGGGCCTGACCGAACTCCTCGCAGCCTTCTGATCCGGTCCCGTTAGCAACGGGCTGCGGGGTTGAACCCGGGGCGGACGAGTTGTAGACGGACGACAGTTTTCATGAGGCGGCGCGCATTGATTCGGATGCGCGCTGTTTCACGTTTCAGGCGGCACCGGTTAGGGGTCAGCGGGGAACAGGCGATAAGAGCGAGAGGCGCGGACAAGACATGGCGAAGCGGTGGTATTCGGTCAGCGTGCTGTCCAACTTTGAGAAGCGGGTGGCGGAACATATTCGTACTGCTGTCGAAGAGCAGGACTTGCAGGATCAGATCGAAGAGGTTTTGGTGCCGACCGAAGAGGTGATCGAGGTTCGGCGCGGGAAGAAGGTCACGTCGGAGCGCCGCTTTATGCCCGGGTACGTTCTGGTGCGGATGGAGATGTCGGACGAGGGGTATCACCTTGTTAACTCGATCAACCGGGTGACCGGGTTCTTGGGTCCTCAGGGCCGGCCGATGCCGATGCGCGATGCGGAAGTAAACCAGATTCTGAACCGTGTTCAGGAGGGTGAGGAAGCCCCGCGCAGTTTGATCTCGTTTGAGATTGGTGAGGACGTCAACGTGACGGATGGGCCATTCGAAGGCTTCGCTGGCCAGGTTGAGGAAGTTGATGATGAGGCGCAGTCGCTAAAGGTGACGGTGTCGATTTTCGGGCGGGCAACTCCGGTCGAGTTGAAATTCACGCAGGTCTCCAAGACTTCGTGACCACGTGTCCGGGTCGCCGGACGCAACACGGACGTGGGAGGCGCGGCTTAGGCCAGACCGAACCACGGCAAACCAGCCCATCTAGGGCGATTGTAGGGCGGGGCATATCCCGCCGCCGGAAGGAGAAAGCCAATGGCGAAGAAACTCGTCGGCACTATGAAGCTGCAGATTCCTGCAGGTAAGGCCAACCCGTCGCCGCCCGTCGGCCCTGCCTTGGGTCAGCGCGGCATTAATATCATGGAATTCTGCAAGGCGTTCAACGCCAAAACGCAGGAGATGGAGGTCGGTGCGCCGTGTCCGACCGTGATTTCTTATTATCAGGACAAGTCCTTCACGATGGAAATTAAGACGCCTCCAGCGTCTTACTATCTCAAGAAGGCCGCCGGCCTGAAGCCCGTGGGCAAGCGTAACCGTCCAAAGGGCGCGGTTCTGCCGGGCCGCGAGACCGTGGCGACTGTGACCGTGAAGCAGGTGCGCGAGATCGCGGAAGCGAAGATGAAAGACCTGTCGGCAAACGACGTCGAGCAGGCCATGAAGATCATCCTGGGCTCTGCGGCGTCCATGGGCATCGAGGTGAAGTGATGGCGAAGCTCGGAAAACGCACGAAGGCCGCCCGCGAGCAATTCGCAGGCAAGGACGATATCTCGGTTGATGCGGCCATTGCGCTGGTCAAATCGAACGCCAAGGCGAAATTCGATGAAACGATCGAGATCGCGATGAACCTGGGCGTCGATCCGCGGCACGCGGACCAGATGGTCCGTGGCGTGGTGAACTTGCCGAACGGAACTGGTAAGACGGTACGCGTTGCGGTGTTCGCCCGCGGTGCAAAGGCCGAAGAGGCGCTGGCCGCCGGAGCCGACATCGTCGGGGCCGAGGACCTTATGGAAACCGTACAGTCGGGCAAGATCGAGTTCGACCGGTGCATCGCGACCCCTGACATGATGCCCGTCGTTGGCCGTCTTGGTAAGGTTCTGGGCCCGCGTAACCTGATGCCGAACCCCAAGGTGGGAACGGTCACCATGGACGTGAAGGAGGCCGTAGAGGCAGCCAAAGGCGGACAGGTTCAGTTCAAAGCCGAAAAGGCCGGTGTGGTTCACGCAGGCGTAGGCAAGGCGTCGTTCGACGAAGCTTCGCTCAAGGCCAACGTTCTGGCGTTCGTCGATGCGGTCTCCAAGGCCAAGCCGTCGGGCGCAAAAGGATCATATCTCAAGGGGATATTTCTGAGCTCGACGATGGGCCCGGGCGTTTCCGTGAGCGTCGAGAGCGCAACTGGTAACGAGCCGGTCGCCTAAGGCTGTATAAGTTTCCCTGCCTCAGGGCAGGGGATGGCAGGGCCGAAAGGCCCTGTCCTGTCCGAGACGGAGGGTAGGGGGTGACCCCGGAAATCCTTCCTGAGATGGGACCCGAGACTGATTTCCGAGGTAATTCTCGGGCGATCTGGCGCGGGGCCCTTCATTGGACCCGCTGGGCCGGGAAACCGGTCCGATAAGGGGAGGGGAGACCCTCTCTCAATTGAGCCGGGGGGCAACCCCCATACTTGGAGTGAAACTGTGGATAGAGCCCAGAAAGAGAAATTGGTCGATGAACTCGGCCAGATCTTCGAAAGCTCTGGCGTCGTGGTGGTTAGCCACTACGAGGGCATGACAGTTGCCGAAATGCAGGACCTGCGGGCGCGTATGCGCGAAGCCGGGGGTTCCGTACGCGTTGCCAAGAACAAGCTCGCCAAGATCGCCCTTGAGGGAAAAGCTGTCGCCAGCATTTCCGAATTCCTCACGGGCATGACCGTACTCGGCTATTCCGAGGACCCCGTCGCTGCGGCGAAGGTCTTCGACGCGTATGCCAAGGACAACCAGAAGCTGGTTATCCTTGGTGGCGCAATGGGCGATACGGCGCTGGACACCGCCGGTGTCGCGGCAGTCGCGAAGATGCCCAGCCGCGAGGAGCTTATCGCTTCCATCGCGGGCTGCATCGGCGCACCTGCTTCGAACATCGCGGGGGCCATTGGCGCGCCTGCTTCCAACATCGCCAGCATTCTTTCGACCATCGAAGAGAAGGCTGCCTGAAGCACCTGAAGTCATCCCTCGTCGTGACCTTGAAAAATCACGACTCCGGAACACAACCTTATAGAACGGAAACAGTACAATGGCTGATCTGAAAAAACTCGCCGAAGATATCGTCGGTCTGACGCTCCTGGAAGCCCAGGAACTTAAAACCATCCTGAAGGATGAGTACGGCATCGAGCCCGCCGCGGGCGGTGCCGTCATGATGGCCGGCCCCGCCGACGCCGGTGGTGCCGCTGCTGAAGAGCAGACCGAATTCGACGTCATCCTGAAGTCGGCTGGTGCGTCCAAGATCAACGTGATCAAGGAAGTCCGCGGCATCACGGGTCTGGGCCTGAAAGAAGCCAAGGACCTCGTTGAAGCCGGCGGCAAGGCCGTCAAGGAAGGCGTCGACAAAGCCGAAGCCGAAGACATCAAGGCCAAGCTGGAAGCAGCTGGTGCCGAGGTCGAACTGAAGTAATCACGGTTTAGCCGTGATAGTGGACCGGCCTGCCGGCCCACTCCCTTGAAGCTTAATGGGATTTTGCCAAGGCAGGATCACCGCGATAAGCGCCGGAGGGTTCGGATATCAGGGTGGAGCGGGGCTTTCCCGCTCCACCCGCTCCTGTCTCGATAAGCCGCGAAGCGGTTTTTCCGGTCAGGAGAGAGGACGGCGGTGCACCTGTGGGAGGGTGCGCCAGATGGTCCGCTCTCGCGATCTATTCGCATGCTGTGGTCCCCGGTGCCCGACGGGGACGCGGCGCGAAACTTGAAAAGGCGAGCACAACATGGCTCAGACGCAAGCGTCCTCCAAGCGTATCCGTCGCTATTATGGCAAACTGGTTGAAGTTCTCCAGATGCCGAACCTCATCGAGGTGCAGAAGTCGTCCTATGACCTGTTCCTGAAGTCGGGCGATCAGCCCGAGCCCTCGGAAGGCGAAGGTCTGATGGGGACATTCCAGTCGGTCTTCCCGATCAAGGACTTTAACGAAACGGCAGTGCTCGAATTCGTTAAGTACGAATTGGAAGAGCCGAAGTACGACGTCGAAGAGTGCCAGCAGCGCGACATGACCTATGCCGCGCCGCTCAAGGTGACTCTTCGGTTGATCGTGTTCGATATCGACGAAGACACCAGCGCGAAGTCGGTCAAGGACATCAAGGAGCAGGACGTCTTCATGGGCGACATGCCTCTGATGACCAAGAACGGTACGTTCATTGTGAACGGTACCGAGCGCGTGATCGTCTCTCAGATGCACCGCTCGCCGGGCGTGTTCTTCGATCACGACAAGGGTAAGACGCACAGCTCGGGCAAGCTGCTGTTCGCTTGCCGGATCATTCCCTATCGCGGCTCCTGGCTCGACTTTGAGTTCGACGCCAAGGACCTGGTGTTCTGCCGCATCGACCGTCGCCGCAAACTGCCGGTGACGACGCTGCTCTATGCACTTGGCATGGACCAGGAAGGCATCATGAATGCCTATTACGACACCGTCGAATTTTCGCACCGCAAGGGCGAAGGATGGTCGACCAAGTTCTTCCCCGAACGCCACACCGGAACCCGCCCGGCGATGGACATCGTCGACGCCGACAGCGGCGAAGTGGTCATGGAAGCCGGCAAGAAAGTCACGCCGCGTCAGGTCAAGAAGCTGCGCGACGACGACAAGGTCGGCCAGATCCTGGTGCCCTTCGATGCGATCGTGGGCAAGTTCGCGGCACGTGACATCATCAACGAAGAAAATGGCGCGATCTATGCCGAAGCCGGTGATGAGCTGACGTGGGAGATCGACAAGAACGGCGAAGTGTCGGGCGGCACCCTGAAGGAACTGCTGGACGCCGGAGTCACCGACATTCCCGTTCTCGACATCGATAACGTCACCGTCGGACCGTACATGCGGAATACCATGGCTGCCGACAAGAACCTGGGCCGCGAAACCGCCCTTATGGACATTTACCGCGTCATGCGCCCGGGCGAGCCGCCCACCGTCGATGCGGCGCAGGCCCTTTTCGACCAGTTGTTCCGCGACAGCGAGCGGTATGACTTGTCGGCTGTCGGCCGCGTGAAGATGAACATGCGCCTTGATCTGGATGCGGAAGATACCGTCCGGACGCTGCGTGACGAGGATATCCTCGCGTGCATCAAGGCGCTGGTGGAGCTGCGCGATGGGCGCGGCGATATCGATGACATCGACCACTTGGGCAACCGTCGTGTCCGCTCTGTCGGGGAGTTGATGGAGAATCAATACCGCGTCGGCCTGCTCCGGATGGAGCGCGCGATCAAGGAGCGCATGTCCTCTGTCGAGATCGACACCGTCATGCCGCAGGATCTGATCAACGCCAAGCCGGCGGCCGCCGCCGTGCGCGAGTTCTTTGGCTCGAGCCAGCTGTCGCAGTTCATGGACCAGACCAACCCGCTCTCGGAAGTGACGCACAAGCGTCGTCTTTCGGCGCTTGGACCGGGCGGCCTGACCCGCGAACGTGCCGGCTTCGAGGTGCGCGACGTGCACCCGACACACTATGGTCGCATGTGCCCGATCGAAACGCCTGAAGGCCCGAACATCGGTCTGATCAACTCGCTGGCGACCTACGCCCGCGTGAACAAGTACGGGTTCATCGAAACGCCGTATCGCAAGGTGATCGATGGCCAGGTTTCGGACGAAGTTCAGTACATGTCCGCGACCGAGGAGATGCGTCACACCGTGGCGCAGGCCAACGCGCAATTGACTGACGACATGCGTTTCCAGAACGAACTGGTCTCGACCCGCCAGTCCGGCGACTACATGCTGCAAAGCCGTGACAACGTCGATCTGATCGACGTGTCGCCGAAGCAGCTGGTTTCGGTCGCGGCGGCGCTGATTCCGTTCCTCGAAAACGACGACGCCAACCGCGCTCTTATGGGCTCAAACATGCAGCGTCAGGCTGTACCGCTCCTGCGTGCCGATGCTCCTTACGTGGGCACGGGCATGGAGGAAGTGGTCGCACGCGACTCTGGCGCGGCCATCATGGCGCGTCGCGGCGGCGTCATTGACCAGGTCGATGCCGAACGTATCGTCGTGCGGGCCACCGAAGACCTGGCCCTGGGCGATGCGGGCGTGGATATCTACCGCCTGCGCAAGTTCCAGCGGTCCAACCAGAACACCTGCATCAACCAGCGTCCGCTGGTGAAGGTGGGTGACCTGGTGTCCAAGAACGAAGTGATCGCTGACGGCCCGTCGACGGACATGGGGGAACTGGCGCTTGGCAAGAACGTCATCGTCGCCTTTATGCCTTGGAATGGGTACAACTACGAAGACTCGATCCTGATTTCCGAGCGGGTGTCCCGTGACGACGTCTTCACCTCGATCCACATTGAGGAATTCGAAGTCGCCGCCCGCGATACGAAGCTAGGGCCGGAAGAAATCACACGCGACATCCCGAACGTGGGCGAAGAAGCCCTGCGCAATCTAGATGAAGCCGGCATCGTCTACATCGGTGCCGACGTGGAGCCGGGCGATATCCTGGTCGGTAAGATCACGCCCAAGGGCGAAAGCCCGATGACGCCGGAGGAGAAACTCCTCCGCGCCATCTTCGGCGAGAAGGCCTCGGACGTGCGCGATACATCTTTGCGGGTGAAGCCGGGCGACTACGGCACTGTCGTCGAAGTCCGCGTCTTCAACCGTCACGGCGTCGAGAAGGACGAGCGCGCCCTGCAGATCGAGCGGGAACTGGTCGAACGTCTGGCCCGTGACCGTGATGACGAGCGCGAAATCCTGGACCGCAACATCTACGCGCGCCTGCGCTCGATGATCGAGGGTCAGACCGCAGTGAAGGGGCCCAAGGGCTTCAAATCCGGGTCTGTCGTCAACGATGAGTCGCTTTCGCCGCTGTCCTTCGGTCAGTGGTGGCAGATTGCTCTGGAAGACGAAGAGTCCGCCAAGCAGGTCGAAGCTCTGAACGAGCAGTACGAGATCCAGAAGCGCGCCCTCGAAGCCCGCTTCGAGGACAAGGTTGAGAAGGTGCGTCGTGGCGACGATCTGCCGCCGGGCGTGATGAAGATGGTCAAAGTCTTCATCGCCGTTAAGCGCAAGCTTCAGCCGGGCGACAAGATGGCTGGCCGTCACGGCAACAAGGGCGTCATTTCCAAGGTCGTTCCGATGGAAGACATGCCCTTCCTGGCCGACGGTACTCCTGTCGACTTCTGTCTGAATCCGCTGGGCGTGCCGTCGCGCATGAACGTTGGTCAGATTCTGGAGACGCACATGGGCTGGGCCGCGCGCGGTCTGGGTCTCAAGATCGACGAGGCGCTGGACGACTACCGCCGCTCCGGTGATCTGACTCCGGTGCGTGAAGCGATGCGCATCGCCTATGGTGAGGAAGCCTACGAAGAGGCCATGGCCGAAATGGACGAGGAAAGCCTCCTCGAATATGCGGGCAACGTGACGAACGGGGTTCCGATAGCCACGCCTGTCTTTGACGGTGCCAAGGAAGACGACGTCAACGACGCGCTGACCCGTGCCGGCTTCGACACGTCGGGGCAGTCGGATCTTTTCGACGGTCGCACCGGCGAGAAGTTCTCGCGTCAGGTGACGGTCGGCGTGAAGTACCTGCTCAAGCTGCACCACCTCGTCGACGACAAGATCCACGCCCGCTCCACGGGCCCGTACTCCCTCGTTACGCAGCAGCCGCTGGGTGGTAAGGCACAGTTCGGTGGTCAGCGCTTCGGTGAGATGGAGGTCTGGGCTCTGGAAGCCTATGGTGCCGCCTACACGCTGCAGGAAATGCTGACCGTGAAGTCGGATGACGTGGCCGGACGGACCAAGGTCTACGAGAGCATCGTCAAGGGCGAGGACAACTTCGAGGCGGGCATCCCCGAGAGCTTCAACGTGCTCGTCAAGGAAGTCCGCGGCCTCGGCCTGAACATGGAACTCCTGGATGCGGAGGATGAGACGGAGTGACGAACAGTCCTCCGGGGGCGGGCTTTGCCGCTCGCCCCATCTCTCCTTTCCGCGCCCCTTTTCAAAAGGTTACCAAATGAACCAGGAACTGACGAACAACCCGTTCAACCCGATTGCGCCCACCAAGGTGTTCGACGAGATCAAGGTCTCGCTGGCCTCGCCGGAGCGTATTCTCTCGTGGTCTTACGGCGAGATCAAGAAGCCCGAAACCATCAACTACCGCACGTTCAAGCCCGAGCGTGACGGTCTTTTCTGTGCGCGTATCTTCGGTCCGATCAAGGACTACGAATGCCTGTGCGGCAAGTACAAGCGCATGAAGTATCGCGGCGTCGTCTGCGAGAAATGCGGCGTGGAAGTCACGCTGCAGAAGGTCCGCCGCGAGCGGATGGGTCACATCGAGCTGGCTTCCCCTGTTGCACACATCTGGTTCCTCAAGTCGCTGCCCAGTCGTATCGGCCTGATGCTGGACATGACCCTGCGCGACCTGGAGCGGATTCTCTACTTCGAGAACTACGTCGTGATCGAGCCGGGCCTGACCGACCTCACCTACGGGCAGCTGATGTCCGAAGAGGAGTTCATGGACGCGCAGGACGCATATGGTGCTGACGCCTTCCAGGCCAACATTGGTGCGGAAGCCATCCGCGAGATGCTGGCCGCGATCGACCTGGAGCAGGAAGCCGCAACCCTTCGTGAAGATCTGAAGGAAGCCACCGGCGAGCTGAAGCCCAAGAAGATCATCAAGCGCTTGAAAATCGTCGAGAGCTTCATTGAGTCCGGCAACCGCCCGGAATGGATGATCCTGACCGTGATCCCGGTCATCCCGCCCGAGCTGCGCCCGCTGGTGCCGCTGGACGGTGGCCGCTTCGCGACCTCGGACCTCAACGATCTGTATCGCCGCGTCATCAACCGGAACAACCGTCTCAAGCGCCTGATCGAGCTGCGTGCGCCCGATATCATCGTGCGCAACGAGAAGCGGATGCTTCAGGAATCTGTTGATGCGCTATTCGACAACGGCCGTCGTGGTCGAGTCATCACGGGGGCCAACAAGCGCCCGCTGAAGTCGCTGTCGGACATGCTCAAGGGCAAGCAGGGCCGCTTCCGCCAGAACCTTCTGGGCAAGCGGGTCGACTTCTCGGGCCGCTCGGTCATCGTGACCGGACCGGAACTGAAGCTGCACCAATGTGGCCTGCCCAAGAAGATGGCGCTCGAACTGTTCAAGCCGTTCATCTACTCGCGGCTTGAGGCCAAGGGCCTGTCTTCCACGGTGAAGCAAGCCAAGAAGCTGGTCGAGAAGGAGCGTCCCGAGGTTTGGGACATCCTGGACGAGGTCATCCGCGAGCATCCGGTTCTGCTAAACCGCGCGCCCACGCTCCACCGTCTTGGCATCCAGGCGTTCGAGCCCGTCCTTATCGAGGGCAAGGCAATCCAGCTTCACCCGCTGGTCTGCTCGGCGTTCAACGCCGACTTCGATGGCGACCAGATGGCCGTCCACGTGCCCTTGTCGCTGGAGGCGCAGCTGGAAGCGCGCGTTCTTATGATGTCGACGAACAACGTTCTGTCGCCAGCTAACGGCGCACCGATCATCGTGCCGTCGCAGGATATGATCCTCGGCCTTTACTACGTGTCGATGGAACGTCACGGCATGAAGGGTGAAGGCATGATCTTCTCCTCCGTGGACGAGGTGCAGCACGCCCTCGACGCGGGGGCAGTGCATCTGCACGCCAAGATCAAGTGCCGCATCACCCAGATCGACGACATGGGCGAGGAAGTCGGCGTCGTCGTCGACACCACGCCGGGTCGCGTGCGTCTGGGGTCCATGCTGCCGCTCAACGCCAAGGCACCGTTCGAACTGGTGAACCGTCTTCTGCGCAAGAAGGAAGTGCAGCAGGTCATCGACACCGTCTACCGTTACTGCGGTCAGAAGGAGTCGGTCATCTTCTGTGACCAGATCATGACTCTGGGCTTCCGTGAAGCCTTCAAGGCGGGCATTTCGTTCGGCAAGGACGACATGGTCATACCGGATTCCAAGTGGCCGATCGTGGACGCCACCCGCGATCAGGTGAAGGACTTCGAGCAGCAGTACATGGACGGCCTGATTACCCAGGGCGAGAAGTACAACAAGGTGGTCGACGCCTGGTCGAAGTGTAACGACAAGGTCACCGAGGCCATGATGTCGTTCATCTCGATCGCCGGCGTGGACGAGAACGGTGCGGAAAACGAACCGAACTCCGTGTACATGATGGCTCACTCCGGTGCACGTGGATCGGTCACGCAGATGAAGCAGCTGGGCGGCATGCGCGGCCTGATGGCTAAGCCGAACGGCGACATTATCGAGACGCCGATCATCTCGAACTTCAAGGAAGGTCTGACCGTTCTTGAATACTTCAACTCGACCCACGGGGCGCGGAAGGGTCTGTCTGACACCGCGCTCAAGACTGCGAACTCGGGTTACCTGACGCGCCGTCTTGTCGATGTCGCACAGGATTGCATCGTCCGCGTCGACGACTGCGGCACCGAGAAGGCGATCACCGCCGAAGCCGCCGTAAACGACGGTGAAGTCGTCGCTACCTTGGCCGAGCGCGTGCTGGGCCGGACTGCGGCCGACGACGTGCTGGTTCCCGGTACCGAGGAGGTCATCGTCCAGGCCGGGGAGATCATCGACGAGCGTCGCTCTGACTTGATCCACCAGGCCAACGTGCAGTCGATGCGCATCCGTAGCCCGCTGACCTGCGAAGCCGAGGAGGGGGTTTGCGCCACCTGCTACGGTCGTGACCTGGCGCGCGGCACCAAGGTTAACCTGGGCGAGGCTGTCGGTATCATCGCGGCCCAGTCCATCGGCGAGCCGGGGACGCAGCTGACGATGCGGACGTTCCACATCGGCGGCGTGGCCCAAGGCGGTCAGCAATCGTTCACGGAGGCTTCGGCCCCCGGAACGGTTGAGTTCCGCAATGCCAACACTCTGGCGAACGAGGCCGGTGGCATCGTCGTCATGGGCCGAAACATGCAGATGGTCATCATCGACGAGAATGGGGATGAGCGCGCATCGCACAAGCTGGGCTACGGAACGACCCTGTTCGTCAAGGACGGGGCCAAGGTTGAGCGCGGTGACAAGCTGTTCGAATGGGATCCTTATACCCTGCCGATCATCGCCGAAGCTGACGGCAAGGCGCGTTTCGTCGACCTCTATGCGGGCATCTCGGTGCGCGACGAGACCGATGACGCGACCGGCATGACCCAGAAGATCGTGTCCGACTGGCGATCCGCGCCCAAGGGCAACGAGCTCAAGCCCGAGGTCATCATCGTAGGTGAAGACGGGGAGCCTGTGCGCAACGAAGCCGGCAACCCGATCACCTACCCGATGTCGGTCGACGCCATTCTGTCCATCGAAGATGGTCAGGACATGAAGGCCGGTGATGTCGTCGCGCGTATTCCGCGTGAAGGTGCGAAGACCAAGGACATCACCGGTGGTCTGCCGCGTGTGGCTGAGTTGTTCGAAGCCCGTCGTCCGAAGGACCACGCCATCATCGCCGAGCGCGACGGTCACGTGAAATTCGGCAAGGACTACAAGAACAAGCGCCGCATCACGGTCGTTCCCACCGATGAGAGCCTTGAGCCGATCGACTATATGGTGCCGAAGGGCAAGCACATCCCGGTGACCGAAGGCGACTTTGTGCAGCGCGGTGACTACATCATGGACGGCAACCCCGCCCCGCACGACATCCTACGGATCCTTGGCGTCGAGGCGCTTGCCGATTATCTGATCGACGAAGTGCAGGACGTGTATCGACTGCAAGGCGTGAAGATCAACGACAAGCATATCGAGGTCATCGTTCGCCAGATGCTGCAGAAGTTCGAGGTGCTTGACAGCGGGGAAACCACGCTGCTCAAGGGCGAGCATATCGACAAGCTGGAACTGGAGGAGGCGAACGCCAAGGCCGAGAAGCGCGGTGACCGCATTGCGGTGGCCGAGCCGATCCTGCTGGGCATCACCAAGGCGTCGCTGCAAACGCGCAGCTTCATCTCGGCCGCCTCCTTCCAGGAGACGACGCGCGTGCTGACCGAAGCTTCCGTGCAGGGCAAGCGCGACAAGCTTGTCGGGCTCAAGGAGAACGTTATCGTTGGCCGCCTGATCCCGGCGGGCACCGGCGGCGCGACCCAGAAGATGCGCGCCATCGCAACTGCGCGCGACAGCGTCGTCATCGAAGCCGCCCGGATCGAGGCCGAGAAGGCCGCGGCCCTGGCCGCGCCCGAGCCGACGTCGTCCGCTGAAGACGCCTTCAAGTCGCCGAGCCCCAGCGAGGAGATGTCGGAGGATTGATCCTTCGCCACCTTGATTTAGAAATCCCCCCGCCGGAGCGATCCGGCGGGTTTTTTTTATGCCATGCCTTCCACAAGCATAGCCACCCGAGCAGTACGCTCCAATGCCGCCAGTTAACTTCGACCTGTTCTGCCCAAACTCATTTCGCTCGGTTCGCAGCCTCATCACGTCGGTTCGCAACTATGCTCTTTCGCGCGCTTGACCCAGAGTAGGTTTTAAACAAGGAGAACGTTACATGGAAAAGATCACTGAATAGCCCCCAGTATTGTAGACGCTTTCTTCCCTAATTTTGAGGCAGGGAGGCCGTTATGGGGAAGCCAAATTTCAGTGAAGATTTTAAGCGTGATGCGGTGCATCAGATTGCAGTGCGGGGGTACGCCGTTCGTGAGGTTTCAGAGCGCTTAGGCGTCAGCACTTACTCGCTCTACAAATGGATGAAGTTGTATGCGAAAGCCGCGTCACAGGCATCATCTGTGGACCACGAGGCTGAGAACCGGAGGCTCAAGCGCGAGCTGGCGCGGATGACTGAGGGGCGCGATATCTTAAAAAAGGCAGCCGCGTACTTCGCCAAGGATGCAAGATGA
>NZ_FNPX01000031.1 GCF_900107415.1 Jannaschia faecimaris | reverse complement strand
GATCGCCTGCGCGCTGCTGGAAAACCCCATAAAGTGGTCATAACCGCCGTCGCCAGAAAGCTCGTCACAATCGCGAATGCGCTTTGCAGATCACGCCAAAAGTGGACCCGTCTGACCACCTGAGAAATACAGTTGCTAGGTACTTCTCTCAAGAAGGGCGGAAACCGGACATTTGGTGCACCCTGAGCCGAGGTCCGCTATGCGGACAAAGTCGCCGTTAGACGGATGGCTTTGCATTTCTGCTACCGCCCGAAACCGTGCTTCCGTGGATAGACGTCGATGCCGTGCTCGAACCCGTCAATCCACCACCAGTCGAGGGCCGCACTGGTGTTTTGCGCATCCCTTATTCGACGATCACCGATCCATCGCTTGGCTGACTCCGGGTCATAAGGTCACAAACCCAAGTCAGATAGCCCTGGATGGTCGTCCGGCCTGCGCCCTTGGGGCCAGAGAAACTTGCGGTCAGCCTCGGCGATGGGCAAGTCGTTGATACTTGCAAAGCGGTTTGCCATCAGCCCGCTTTCGGCGAATTCCCAATTTTCATTGCCATAGGACCGGAACCAATTGCCGCTGTCGTCGTGCCATTCATAGGCGTAGCGAACAGCGATGCGGTTCTCGGTGAAAGCCCAAAGCTCCTTGATAAGCCGATAGTCGAGTTCGCGGATCCATTTTGCCTTCAGAAACGCCTCAGCTTCGTCACGGTTGTTCACGAAAGTCGCGCGATTGCGCCACTTGGTGTCGATCGTGTAGGCTGTGGCGACCTTGGCTGCGTCCCGAGTGTTCCAGCCATCTTCGGCAAGGCGCACCTTTTGAATTGCTGTGTCGCGGGTGAACGGCGGGAGTGGGGGGCGGGTTTCCATGGGAAAACTTCCTTTCTGGGCAAGGTGTCAAAGGTGATGTTCAAGCTGCGGACGCGACGCAACAGCGTCGGGGAAACGAGGAGTTCTTGAAAATCCGGCACATGGGTCGCATCGGCCTGTCAAACGATCAAGGAACGCGCATCATCGATGACCAAGATCAGAGCATTTGACCTTGATGCCCCCGATGGTGGCCATCTGTAAGCTTTAAAATCAAACACGCACTTTCGAACTATCTGAGCGTCTTGTCATACAGCAGACTTAACTCGTTTGGTTGCTGGTTTGTTTTGGCTCGCAATCGTCATGGCGACATGGGCGGCATCCTCTGCCACGCTGAGAAAACGGCCCGAACCCCAAGTATGGAGCCAGCCGAGCCCCAGAAAGAACATGCCATCCTCATCACAGACTCCGCGCGTATGCACAGGACGACCCCGCGCGTCCAGACAATCTACCTGAAGCCAGTCATAGTTCGGGCGAAAGCCGATGCACCACAGAACGGAGGTGATCCCTTCAACGGCAGCATCAATTTCTGTGATCTCGGCATCGGGACGCCAGACTTTTTCGAAGGGTGGCTCGAGCGGTGCATCTATCCCTTCACGCGCAATGTAGTGGTCAATTGTTTCGCGGATACCAAGATAGCTTTTGTCAGCATCATCGAGGTTCTGTTCCAGGTCTGGCAAAAACCGAATAGTGGTCCCATCCATATCCGAGACCGAGCCGTACATTTGCAGCCCCTGCATCGCAAAGCGGCGAAGGTCGATCTCGTGGCCGCCATCCCGGCCTGACATATAGTGGTTGGTTTTTGCCTCGGTAGATTTTGGATCAGGTTGCTGCGCGATAGTGATATCGTAGTAACCCATTTGATGCAGCCAGTCCGTTGCATCCTTCCCACGATACCAGCGCGGGCTGCGCGGTGCGGGGCCGACAGCCAGCCGCACATCACGTCTAGCGATCCTCAGGTCCTCCATCAGTTGCACACCGGATTGGCCTGTGCCAACGACAAGGCACGTGCCGTCTGGGATGTCCGACGGGCGACGATAAGATTTGGAGTGTATCTGCATAATACCCGGTGCCAACTTGCTGGCAAAGGGCGGAGTGATGGGGCGGTCATAGCCTCCCGACGCGACAATTACGTTGTCAGCGGACCAAAGCCCCTGATCGGTGTCGACCTCGAAGATGCCATCCACTTTTTCGACACGGGTCACCGTCACACCCTCGTGCAGCGGGGCATCGAAACTGTCACAAAAGCCCTCGACATAGGAGACAATCTCGTTTTTGACCATAAAGCCCGTCGGATCATCGCCGCGGTAGGGAAAATCCGGCAATCTGCACTGCCAGTTCGGCGTCACCAGACAAAAACTGTCCCAGCGATCTTCTTTCCAAGCATGGAACCGCTGATGTCGCTCAAGCACGACGTGATCGACCCCGGCCTGGCACAGGTAATACGACGCGGACATGCCTGCCTGACCGGCTCCTACGATCACCGTTGTGACATGGGCCCGCGATTTGGGGATCAGCGTATTGAAAGACATATGACAGTCTCCTCAGGTTTGTAGCGGGCGATGGCGCTGGCGAGCTTGGCCGCTTGCGCGTCGGCAGAGCTGCAGCGGAACCCATGTTTTGCCTCGATACGTCGGGCGGCCAGATCAAGGGCGATGCGGCTGCGCGTGTCAAAGTCATCCACGCGATACGTCTGCCCTGCCGTCAGGTGGTCGTGGATCACGGTAGACGGCGAATAGCAGTCTTCTTCCAGCCCGTCGGGCCAAAGGATCCGAAATCGTGTCTCAGGCATGGGACGCCTCCTTTATGGGGGAAAGACCGAGATAGGGGGCGGCGGCATGGTCCCAGATCGCATGGTGCGTGGTGCCGTCCGTGAGGCGCAGGCTGCTCCCGGCATCAACAGTGCCGATGACGGCCGCTTCGATTTCATACGCGTGAAAACGTGAAAGGACTTTGGCTGCGTTTGCAGGTGTCGCGGTCAGCAAAAAGCCAAAGCTCGGAAAGGCCGTCATCCAGCGGGCCAGATCGCCATCCGGCGACGAGATACGGTCGGGGTCGATCGTAATACCAACGCCGGAACATTCGGCCAGCATCAGCGCAGTCCCGGCGATGCCGCCCTGACTGATATCCTTGCCCGCCGTTACAAGGCCGTCTTCGGCCAGCCCGGGCAGGATTTCCATGTCTGCGCGCAGGCGCGCGTGAGGGGCTTTCAGGAAAGCGGGAAAGTTGCTGTTATCGCCTGCATAGGCCCCGCGCATGTCAGCACACGCGATCAGCAGATCGCCAGGTTGTGCGTCGAAGCTGGTAATCAACGCCTTGGCGCGACCCCAGATAGCCGCTGCGAGTTGCGGTTGGGCCGTGCGCAGGTTCGTGTGCCCCCCAACGATCGGGATACCGTAGGCCTCTGACGCTTCTTTCATGCCACGCAGGATCTCTGCAGCGGAAGCCGCGTCCGGTGCCCAAAGCGCATTGGTCACGGCGGTGGGTCTGCCACCCATGGCGAGGATATCGCTGATGTTGACCATCACCGCGCACCAGCCTGCGAACCACGGTGCTGAGGCCACAAAATCGTTCATGAACCCCTCGGTCGCCATAAGCTGCCAGCCGTCCCCATCGGGGATCGCGGCAGCATCGTCGCCCGGGCGCCCGGGACTGTTCTGCGACAGCCCAAGGGCCGCGCGGGCAATGTCGATATCGCGCTTTCCAGTCACATGCGGGTGCGCGGCCAGATGCGCGGCAAGGGCGGCGACGTCGGTCATGCGGCGCGCCGTCTCAGAGACATCCAGCCACGGGCGGGGTCGGTCACGGAGGGATAGGCGGCAAGGTTAGCCTGCATCTTCATGTGGGGATGGCCGCGGAGATCCGTTTCGCCCACGGACTGCCACTCCAAACTTTCAAACATCGCCACGTTTTGCATTTGCACGTGGGCCAGAAACGTGTGGCATCCACGCGCATGTGCGGTGCCGACCGCAAGACGGATCAATTCGACGCCAAGACGCCCCACGCGGCGATAGGCAGGGGCCACAGCCAAACGTCCGCCCCACCAAACGCCCGGCGTGTCTTCATGAATGCGCACTGTGCCAACGACCTCATCCGCCTCTGACGCCATCGTGGATATAGCCACCAAGGGCAGGGCGTGGCGGTCTGTGACGTCGCGATCGTGCCCCTCGAAAATGCCCTGTTCGGTCACGAATGTCCGGTGCCGCAGGGAGGCCGCCCCACCGATTTCCCAGCTTTCCGTGGCAAGCCGGATCAAAAATTCCGGGGTCACAAAGGCGGCGGGGCGTTCGATGATCATGACACGGTTTCCATCGTGGGGCGCTTGAACTTTTCAAATGCTGAGAGGGCCGAACAAGCCCCACAGCGGCCACAGCCCGCCTTGATATCTTCTGCCCGCATTCCCTCGTTAATGATCATCTGCGATAAGGGACCGAGCACATTGTGCATGAAAGCAGACGTCGGCGCAGGATGGCTTTCCAACGGGGTGCCAGTGACAGGCACGAAAGGCACCACAAAAGGATAGACGCCAATCGCGGTCAGGCGCTCGCACATCGCCAGGATCGCCTCTTCGGTGTCGCCCAAACCCGCAAGGATATAGGTTGAAACCTGACCCCAGCCAAAAACTTCGACCGCAGCGGCGAAACTGTCGAAGTATTTTTCCAACGAGACTTGCGCCTTGCCGGGCATGATTTGCTGGCGCAACTCGGGGGTCACGACCTCAAGATGCATGCCAAGGCTATCAATACCTGCGTCTTTCATCCGGCGGTGCCAGGCGTCATCCTCGGGGGGTTCGCACTGGGCCTGCAACGGCAGATCAACGGCGGCGCGGATCGCTTCGGCACTTTCGGCCAAGACCTTGGCACCCCGATCTTTGCCTGCCGGCGTACCGGTTGTCATAACCATATGTTTGACCCCATCGAGCATGACCGCTGCGCGGGCGACCTCGGCGAGCTGAGCAGGCGATTTGTGGGCAATTGTGCGACCCGCGGCGAGGCTTTGACCGATGGCGCAGAACTTGCAGGTCTTCTTGCGGCTTTCGTACCGGACACATGTCTGCAGGACGGTCGTGGCCAGCACATCTTTGGCGTGGAGCTGCGCAATGTGGCTGTAGGGGACGCCGTCAGCGGTGGACAGGTCAAGGAACTTGGCCCGCTGTGGGAATTGAACATCTGCAAAGAACGCCCCGTTCTTCAGAATGCGCGCATTGCCCGCGGTATCGGGGGCTTCGACCATGTAGGGCGAGTCATAAGCAGTAGCCGTATGGACAGGGATCATAACGGTCATGCCGCCGATCGTGACAGCTTTGTGGTCGGTTGGCCCAGCCCCGCCACGCCTGCTGTCGGCCCCGGCGTGGGGATCGACAAGGCGCATGCCGCGGGTTTGCAGGTCGTTGATCAGGTCGCCAGTTGTGACTTGCATATCAGTCCTCCAATGGGATCGGCTGAAATTGAGGGCCAGTTGCGGTTGTGTGCCGTGTGGGTGTCAGATCGGTATTGTGATGCAGGGAAAGAAGCTCGGGGCGGGCATAGTGACCGACGGAATCCATCATCCGTTTGCGCTTGGTCACAAGCGCCATGTCGAGGTCGCCGTAAAGAATTCCTTCACCGCTGGTCAAAGGTGGCACGACGTGCCGCCCCTCCGGCGTGACAATGCATGTCATACACCCGTCACGCAGGGCCTTTTGCAAGGCAGTGTCCGTCGTAATGCTCTCGATCTGTTCATCGGTCAGCCAGCCTGTTGCATTCACGACAAAACAGCCGGACTCGAGGGCGTGGTGACGCATTGTGACTTCGATCTGCTCCCCAAAAATGGGCCCGACGAGCGACCCCGGAAACTGTGCGACGTGGATTTCCTCGTGCTGTGCCATCAGTGCATAGCGGGCGAGCGGATTGTAATGCTCCCAGCAAGCCAAAGCGCCAACACGCCCGACGCGGGTGTCAACAACCTGCAAACCCGCACCGTCGCCTTGGCCCCAGACCATCCGTTCGTGGTATGTCGGGGTGATTTTGCGCCGTTTGAGCAATAGCGTACCTTCGGCGTCGAAAATCAACTGGGCATTATATAATGAGCCACGGTCGCGCTCATTTACGCCAAGCACAACAACCACGCCGTGTTGGGCACAGCGTTCAGCTACGCGGCGCGTATCGTCAGACGGAACTGTCACCGCCTGTTCATACAACTGAAGATGCGGCTTGCCTTGCTGGCAAGGCGGGAGAACAAACGAGAAATAGGGGTAAAAAGGCACGAAGGTTTCGGGGAAGACGATCAAGTCCGCGCCGTTACCGGCTGCCTCGTCTATAGCGTAAAGCACGCGGGCCAGCGTCTTTTCGCGGCTGGTAAGATCCGGTGCAATCTGGACGGCTGCCGCCTTGACGATCCGTGACATTGGGTCTCTCCGAACATGTAAGCCGGGACGTCAGACGCCCCGGCACTGGGACGATTAAAGCGTCCAAGTATCGACGATGACTGCATTGTCGCGCACGTGCAGGAGCTTGAGGTCCAAGACATCCTGAGGCGCAATCGGGATGATACCGGGCAGCAGCGACGCTTCACCGTGACCGTACAGCGCCTGCAAGGCAAAGCGGCAAGCATAGATTTTGCTGCCCTCGGCCATGAACTTTTTGAGGTTATCCGCAAAGTTCTGGTGGCCGGGAAACGCCGCATCGCCCAGAGTTGGAAAGCCGCGCTGAAGACCAAGCGTGACGCCCGGCCCGTACAGCAGAATCGATGTCTCGAACCCTTTTCGGGCGAGACGGATGGCGTTCAGCATATTGACCAGACCGATCGAACCTTCGAAGGCTACCGTGTGAAAGGTCACCAGAGCCTTTTGGCCCGGCTCTGCCTTCACATCTTCGAATACCTTGTCTTCATAATCGACGAAGAAATCGCCGTCCTTGTGTTTTTCTTGCGTGACTGCGGGCATATCAGGCTCCCCTTGGATTGGTCGGCCGATGCTGGCCGCTGTGTACAACGACCCTGTCGCGCAAGCTGTAATCCAATCAATTGATGAATCAATTATGCAGACAATATTTTCATTAATTTCGCTCTGCCTGCGATATTCTTGGGAAATGCGCCTATTACTGATGCTGTTTGCAAAGGGATTGCTACTGCCTTCCAACCAAATCCATACAAATCGCTTCAATTCACGATGGCAGCGGGATAGCTATTCATCATGAAAGACTGGACACCGATTCTAAGAGGCGACGGGCCTGCACGTTATTTACAGCTTGCTGACGCGATCGCAGCGGGGATCGCAAACGGCACCCTGCGAGACGGCGTGCGCTTGCCGCCCCAACGCAAACTTGCTGACCGGCTGGGTATCGACTATACCACCGTCTCTCGTGGCTACGTCGAGGCACGGAAACGCGGATTGGTAAACAGCCATGTTGGGCGCGGCACCTTCGTGATTGGCACCAAACCGACGGATCCACAACGCGAGCAACGCCGACACGCCGACGTCGATCTGACCATGAACTTGCCCCCGGAACCAGATGACCCAACCTTGCTTGCACGGATGGAGGCGGGCGTGCAGACCGTCACAGCCAACCTGCTCGATTTGCTGCGCTACCAATCGTCTACCGGCAGTCAAATCGACAAAGAGGCCGCATCGACGTGGTTGTCGCTGCGCGGTCTGGTTCCGTCTCTCGACCGGCTCGCGGTGACACCCGGCGCACATCCGACGATCCTTGCGATTCTGATGAGCCTGACCAAGCCGGGGGATGTCATCCTGTCCGAGGATGTGACTTATCCCGGGATACGCAGCATCTGCGCCCGGCTGAACCTGCGCCTTGTGGGGCTTCCCGGCGATGCAGTAGGCATCGACCCCGCAGCACTCGAAACAGCCATCGGGGACCATCAACCCAAGGCGCTGTATCTCAACCCGACGCTGAACAACCCAACGACCCGGACAATCACTCTGTCACGTCGACAGTCAATTGCAGACGTGATCATTTCCCATGGCTTACCCCTGATCGAGGATGACGCCTACGGCTTCATCCCACCCCACCCCCCGGCACCTCTGGCCAGCTTTGCGCCCGATCTGGTCTGGCACATTGGCGGGCTTGCAAAGTGTATCGGCGCAGGGTTGCGCCTTGCTTACACCGTCGCCCCAAACAGCCATGCTGCCCGCGAACTGGCGCATCAGATCAAGATCATCTCGGTCATGCCGTCGCCCCTGATGATGGCACTCGCAACACGCTGGATCGTCGACGGCACTGCAGACGGCATTCGCCGATTTGTCCGCGAGGAAACACAGGCGCGTCAGGCCATTGCCTCCCAAGCCTTGGACGGGTTTCACTTTGAAGCAGCACCATATGCCTTCAATGTCTGGCTACACCTTCCCGAAGGCGTCACGCGGGCTGACATTATCGGGCGCATGGCAGGCACGGGCGTGGGGATCATGCCGTCAGACGCCTTCACCGTTTCCGGCAGCCCAACCGAAGCAATCCGTGTCTGCCTGGGCGGGCAAATTCAGCGAAACCAGTTGCGCGACGCCTTGGGTCTTCTCGCATATTTGATGTCGAGTACGGACTAAGGCTTTCGCCTCGGGTAAAAGCTACCTGCTGATGAGAAACGGCGCAGGAACGAAATGCGATACCCGGTCGTGCGCCTTGCTTGCTGATACAAAATTCCGCCGCGTGGCCACCGGCGTCTGTTTTCTGCCCTCAACTGTCCTCTATGCACTCTGCAGCATCGGATACTGTGGGCTCAGAGCAGCCGTTTGCTGCGCCGAGCCCGAAGGTCTGGTATGGGGGCCGGTAGCGGACCCTGCCCACGTTGTGCTCCAAGGACCGCTATGCGGGACAAAGCTGCCGTGTCCTCTTGTCACTCAATGGCGGCTTTGGCCCAGTGAGTGATCTGACAGGAATGGAACTCAGAGACCTGTCGACGGTTCGAAGTCGACCAGTTCAAAGGTCATTTTGCCGTTTTTGTCGAACTTTCGAAGGATCTCACCATCGCGAACCACGGTCAGACACCGAAAGCGGCCTTTGTCCGCGGCCATGGATACGCAGATATTATCCGCGTCGGTAATTGCAAAGCTGCCTGTCCCCTCCCATCCGCCATTGGTCAGCTCGCCGGTCACGACATTGCTGGGGTCATAAAAGAAGCGAAAGGTCTTGTCGCCAGATATCGCGGTTACCGTGTTGCCGATCAGAAGCTCTGAAATCTGATCTGCTGTGAGCCGCTCGCCGCCGTTATTCAGGGCTGTCTCAAGCTCGGTGCCAGCAAACGTGGCGCTGCCTATCAGGGCTATTGCGGCGGCAAAGGATGAAGTTCTCAAGCGTGTCATTTCTGATCTCCTTGGTGAAGCCTGGTTCATTGGTTCGGGGCGCTTGCCCTCGTACCGCATCTAGACAACGCGTAAGGCCGACGCTTGACCGCGATCTGACGTTTCCTGATATCCAGATGACATTTGTCGAAGAGTGTTGAGCGAACGACCTAGCCGGCTGTAAGCTAGCGGATGTTCAAATTTCGAGAATTCCAGCTTGATCCGGACAAGGGGCTCACACGTGAAGGCGATCCAGTCGCCCTGGAGCCCCAAGCCTTGCTGCTACTTCATTTCCTTGTCGTCAACCGGCACAAGATTGTCGACAAACAGCACATTGTAGATGAGATCTGGGGCGGAAATGCGATCACGGATGCGGCCCTGAATACGCGAATTCGTTCCGTGCGGAAGGCTCTGGGCGACACTGCGGCATCGCCCAAGTTTATCAAAACCTTTCCCAAGCGCGGGTTTCGCTTTGTTGCTACGGTTCTGGAAGTCGGGGAGGAGGAAGAGCCAAGCGCCAAGCCATCACGTTGGTGGATTTCGGTTGCGGGCGCTGTCGCGGCGATGGCGCTGATTGCAATTCTCTTGCTCTGGTCAACCGACCGCTCAACGGTGCTGGAAACAGAAAAACCCTCGCTGGCCGTCGTACAATTTGAAAATCTTAGCGGCGAGAATGCATTTCAGTATTTCGTCGCCGGATTGACGGATGACCTCACCGCGCATCTGTCCCGTCATCGAGAGCTGTTTGTGGTCTCCAGTGCAACCGTATTCTCCTACGCAGACGCGCAAGCGACACCGATGGAGATCGCCCGCGACCTCGGCGTTGGATATGTTGTCCGGGGAAGCGTGCGCCGGTCAAATGACAATGTGCGTGTCAGCGGCGAGCTTATCAATGTGGACTCTGGCGCAACTATTTGGGCGGAAGTCTTCGACCGAAGATTGACCGATGCCTTCACTGTCCAGGATGAGATCAGCCAGGCGATTGCAGGTCAGTTGCTCCCTGAAATCTACCAATCCGATACGGCGCGACTGCGGGAAAAGCCGACCGAAGACTTCGGTGCTTGGGATCTTTATCTTCAAGGCCGCGCGCGTCAGGCGGTCTTTTCGAAGATCGCTCAGTTGGACGCGTTGGCCTTTGCGCAGGATGCGATTGAACGTGATCCCGATTTTGCCGCGGCTCATAGTCTGAAGGCCCGAGCGCTTGGAACGATATTCTTTTTCCAGTGGAGCGACAGCCCGCAAGATACACTGGTGTCGGCGACCGAAGCGGCCACACGTGCTATAGAACTGGACGACCAAGATGCCCAGGCGCACGCTGCGCTCGGCTACATTTACCGATTTACCGGCGACGCCGACCGGGCCGTCGCCAACCTCGAGCGTGCGGTAGGGTTGAACCCAAACGATGCCCGTATCCGGCTAGAACTTGCGCATACTTATGACTGGTTCCGCATGCAGGATCGTGCGTTGCCGCAGATAGAAATGGCAATCAAGCTGAGTCCGCGGGATCCGATGCTGCAGAATATGTTCTTCTATAAGGGGCACATTTTATTCCATCTCGGACGGCACGAAGAGGCGCTGGACGCGGCACGACATCTGGGCGCAGTAGCGACAAGCGATACTTGGCGGGTGTTCCATCACCTGTTGCGCGCGGCCAACATGATCGAACTCAATCGGAGCGACGAGGCGCGGCAAGCTATCGACGCAGCACTTCTCATTAATCCGAAGCTGTCGATTTCGGCGATGAAACGGCAGTTTGCCGGATCGAAAAACCACCCAGAAAATCGGAAGGTTTGGTTGTCTAGCTTGAAGAGCGCCGGACTACCCGAATAGGGTAGGACGCTTCCGAACATTCCCGAAAGCTGCCGTTCCCGGATGGCGCTGCATCGGTGAGAAAGTGCTCGAAGCCGACTTGCGGGAGTGCAACAGAAATCGCAGCCGGTCATCTCTGGCGCGCGTCGCTCCCGACCCTATGCGGTCCTTCATGCAACATGCGGCAAGCGGCGGCTCTGAGCCTATTCGAGACCTTGGAACGAAGCACTTCATTCGACGCGAAAGGCGGAGCCTCGACGTTCGCTGCGCGGCGTACGAACGTCAGCTATGCGGGACTTTGCCGCGGTTGGCGTCGGTTGGTCAAACTGGCGCTTCCGGCCTTTTGCAGCCGTTGACCGGCGTTGTTACCGCCGCGGCGCAGCTTCACCGTAACAGCATTCGTGCACCGCAGATCATTCTTGAACGGCGAGCTTGGGCAGCTCAGACAATGCTGCCTTATGCGATTCAGACCGACATGCCGCGCGGGACAGGGGCCGCATCCTTGGACTTGGTTGCAGCGTTCAAGCCAATACCTAATTCGCATATCCCAATCGGTCCGGCCAAATGTTGCATTCATCCTGGAAGGCGAAAAGCCGCCTCCCTTGTCGGAGGCGGCCCTTGGCATGTGTTCAGGGATTCGGGCGTCGGGTTGAAGGTTGCGAACCCCGCCGTGGCCGGAGCAGGCGATCAAACACGCCTTGACCGACCTTGGCAGGGTGTCGCGTTCAAACCGGCTACACGCAGTCCGTCGGATCGGTGCCGAGCAGGCTCAGCTCGATCGCCCCGTCACTGACCCCGTCCGCCGCGTCATAAAGCGCCAGAAGATCGGCGCCGCCGAACACCACATAGGTCTCGCCTGCACCTTCGACGTCACCTGGATCCGCTTGGTAGGCACCGATAAGAATGTCGTCTATGCCGTCGCCATTCACATCCCCGGCAGAGGCAACGGAACGGCCGCTTAGGTCACCCGCATCGATCCCGTTCAGCACGAAGCCAAAGGTACCGGGAAGCGGCGGGACTTCGTTCACATTCGCCACCGTCACCTGGATCGCCTGCGTGTCCATCAGCACCGCGCCGTCGTTCACCTGCACGACCACGTCATAGATGTTGTCGCCGCCAATAGGAGGTGCCTCGTAATCGGGCGGCGCTCTGAATATCAGCACGCCCGTTTCTTAATCGATGTGGAACAGCGTCATATCGGCCCCGCCTACGATGGAATGGGTCAGCGCCTCGGCTCCGCCGTTAAGCGAATATCGGTCCTCCGCCGCGATCGTGGCGACGAAGGTCGTGTTCTCATCAATCGTGATGCTGCCGCTGTCGGCGCTGTCGAAGGACGTTATGACCGGGCCGAGTTCCGCGTTGATGCAGGCGATCAGTTCCTCCAACTGCGCTTCGGCTTCGGGGGTTAGCACATCGGCGCTCAGGATCGACGCCATTTCGTCAATAATCTCGACCGGCGGAACGTATCCAAGCTCAACCGCAGCGCAGTAATTGTTATACTGTTATTCCTTTTCCAGTTGAGTCATATTCGAGTTCATAATCGATTTCTCAAATGGGTTCGTTAATCTGTTGATGGCGACGGTCATCTTTATTCTCCAAAGTATCACTGGCGCAATCACTCCTTGGACCGATCGCTGGGCATCTGGCACGAGACCGAAAAAGTCCGAGCAAGGCCCAGGCTCATTGGATGATTGCTTAGTGTTACGTTACGAATGCACTGCCTAAAGCGCTCAAGAAAAAGTTGCGCGCTCAATCACCAGTACAAATTCGCATCGAGACGCTCCGACTATGGAGAATTACAAAACTTCAACCTAAAGGATTAACTACCGTGAAAGTTCCGTTCTTGGAAATTTCAAAGTTGGGATTTACCAAGACTTTCAACCAGAGCGTGCATGATCAGCGGTTAATAAGCGGCGTGGCAGTTTGTGGGAAATAATTCCGAAAATCAAATGCTTTGCCAATCTGCCTGCATTTATCGGGTGCGGAAGAGGAGATGGCCAAGGCCGCTGCGGCGAGCTGCAAGAACGAATGAAGCAAATGCCACCGATCTTCGGCTTGTTCCGCTGACCGACGGTTAAGGTGACAAGATGCTGCACGGTGAACGAACGGCAGCAATTCAAGAGCCGCATTGCGGCGCTAGAGATAGCGGTCAATGTCCGCTCTGGGCCGTTCGCGTCGGTCGACATGATGGGCGGGGAGCGGACCTTCGCTGCGTTTTGCACCGAGGCCTGCTCGGCGGACTTTGCCGCCCTTCGTCCGAGTAACCTCAACCGTCACATTCGACCCAGAGCCGAACTTCACGACGACCTCTCAATACTGCGGTGCGGCCCGTCATTTCGGTCATTCGTGCTGAGCGCAATACCTTATGGTGCAAGATGTCTGTCATCAGACAAGGCGAAGATTAGTTCTGCTGTCAGCAAAGTTGGCCAAAGAGAGAAGTACTTTATTGCTGGAGTGGCGCGCCAAGTGCTGCTGCAATCCGTGCGACGGCGGACATTTGCGGGGCCGTTCGACTCAAATAGTCCGGCCCCGAATAGCCCCACCAGTCCCAGCACCCTCTCGGATTTCCGGAAAACCAGTTGTACAAGGGTGCCGGTATCCTGAGAGCCTGTGGATAAAGCACGACGATCCTGTTTGCCTCGGCCCATTGGTTGTAGCCTGTCAGCCTTGCAAAATTCTCTCCGATAGCCTGTCGTCCTTGCTGGCAGCCATGCAGTGCTATGTGCAGGCGGCAGCGTTCCCCCGCGGCGCAGTCAGCCGGGACATAGACAAAGGCAAGATCGTCCATGCCGGGGGCACTTTCGGTATACCCAGCCTGGTCAAAAATCACGAACCCCTTGTCTCTTGCATCAACTGGGGGCGACAGGTCTCCGTAAAGCTGGTTCAGAATTTCGCCCGCCTGATCAAAATCACAATCAATGAGGAAATCTGGGCGGATTGCATTGCAGGCCACGGGTCCCTGCTCGGTGGCAAATCCGTGCCCGACTTCGACATCTGTCACATAGACCATGTTTGCTGCAGTCACGCCGAGCAACTCATAGGTCTGCCTCAAGGCGTCCATGGTCGATCGGGCAACGGTGTCGTCGGCGTTGCCATGAAACAGATACAGCCTGTCGGGCAAGATATCCTGCAGCGGGTCTATGCGGTTCTCTGCCGCCAGAGCTTTCATCGATTCAAAGGACCTTTCTGGGTCGGCATCGACAAAAAACGGATCCATGCACACAAAGAGCGCGCGCCATAGCGATTGATCCGCGCAGTCATATGGCCCACCCGCGACAATACCCGCGCCCGAGATGGCGCTCGAAAAGGCGACTTGCAGTTGCACAGCCATGAATGCCCCGCTGGATAATCCGGACACGGTTGTCGCTTCGGGTTCGAGATTAAGGCTGGGTAGCGGCTCGGCGACCGCGAAGTTTGAGACAAATGCAAAGGCCAATGCAAGCCGGAGCGAATTTACCATCGCCTAGTACTCCTGGAGGTGGGAAATGCTTCCCTTCCAACGGGTGACAGGCTTTCACACGGGATGATACCGGAAAATCTCACTCTACTTCGTTTCCCCATCTGAGGACGAAGGAACAGATCGAAGCATAGTCAAAACGGGCGCAGTGAGGTGCTCCCCCGAAATCGAAAACTGACGTAAGCTACGATCTGCGGTCATTCTGGTCTTCGACGAAGGAGCACGTATCAAGCTGACAATCGCGCGATTGGACCGATCGTGTATTTGGTCACGATCACTTGTCATATGTAGGCTTGACGGGCTTTCCTCCCACCAAGAATGCCGCAGGGCCGATATGATCGAATATTCGCCAGAGTATCCAAGACCCAATGTAAACAAAGATGAGCAGCACGAAGAATTCGATCCACCAGGGTGCCGAGAATTGCGCCGCTAAGGCGAGACCAATTAGGGTCAGCGGGAAATGAAGGACATAAAGCGGAAACACTGCCCGATTGAATGCGGGGAGGAGTCTTCCGGGTCTGTTTAGGAAACGGCTTGCCAGCCCCAGGGCCGCGACACACCAGAACCAAGCTGTGGCGGCCTCGACGATCGAAAACACCGTCGCATTCTGGGGCGAAAGACCTTGGGTAACCCACCCCCCCTCTGCCAAGGCCTGACCGGTATCAAGATCGTCGGTTAGCGCAAGCGTCAGGAGCGTTGCTTTGATGATGAAAAGGATGATCGCCGAGGCCAGAAGCCACCACGTCTGTCGCTTGGCCCAGTCGAGGACTTGAACGTGATCCGCGCCGATCAAGTAGCCTCCAAGAAAGAAAATTAAGTAGAGAACAAACTGATAATTGTCGCCCGTCAACGCTGCCTCGTAAGGCTTGAGCAGAACAACCGACGCAGCTGACGCGATGACGAGAGCCGCAAGGAGCAGAGGAGGTTTCGGCACCGCTCTTGCGATCTGATCTCTCAAAGCAAAAATTGGCCAGAGAAAAAGAGTATAGAGTGTCAGGTTAATTAAAAACCATAGGTGTTGAACCTGCCTCGGCTCTAGTTCAGTTAGCCAATCCCACCAGAAGGATATGAGCCCAGTAGTCGTTCCGGTCATCTTTGCAATAGCATAGCCTCCAAAAACATTGATGAAGGCTGTGGCAAAAATGAGAGGTGCCAGCAGGCTAAGAAAACGGGGCCCCATCACGTGAATGCCGATCCCTCTGGCTGTTAGAAACCAGGTTCCCAGACCAGCGATCATGAATAGCGATGGGAGCCGCCAACTATGGCTCCAATAGATGAACAACGTCAGTCCGTCACCGGCCAGCCGATCATTAACAAATTTGTAGATATCGACGCCCCAGTCCACGAAACCGACAGCGACATGGTGCGGAACGAGGAGAGCGAACAGAAAGACACGCAACCAATCGAGTTCGTGTCGCCTGGTCATGACTTCGGCCCCCTTCGGTGGTTCTTCCGTAGGGCGCAAGGCATGGCCCACATCGGAGATGTCTTGGTGAAGTCTCGGGTGTGCTTCTGATCCGGTCAACAACTCAAGTATCGCCGGTGACGCCGCCACGGCTTCAGAACACATGCCGGACTTTCGTGCAGGCTGCGGCGAATGGCGGCTCTCCGCCCTTAGGCTCAGGACTCATAACCAGAAAATCACGGTTGCGGCGAGGGCGATGGCCGAGAGGAACACGGCTGGAGACCTGTCGTAGCGCATCGCTACTCGCCTCCAGTCTTTGAGGCGACCGAA
>NZ_FNPX01000030.1 GCF_900107415.1 Jannaschia faecimaris | reverse complement strand
TGCCCTGCCGGGCAGCGGATAGCACGGGCCTCAAGGTCGAGGGTGAAGGCGAGTGGAACGCACGCAAGCATGGTGGTCCCAAGCGGCGGGTTTGGCGCAAGATCCATCTTGGGATTGACGAGAAAACCCTGGAAGTCCGCGCCGTCGAGATCACCGGGAGCCACATTGGTGATGCGCCGGTCCTGCCCGATCTGCTCAATCAGATCCCGGCGGACGAGGCGATCGGAAGCGTCACCGCAGACGGTGTCTATGACACCCGCAAGTGCCACGACGCGATCGCCGACCGCGGGGCGAATACCGTCATCCCACCCGGCAAAAGCGCCAAGCCGTGGAAGACCGTCACCGCAGGTGCGTTAGCCAGAAATGAGGCTCTGCGCGCATCGAAATACCTCGGTCGCTCGATCTGGCGAAACTGGAGCGCATACCACCGCCGAAGCCGCGTCGAGACCAAGATGCACTGTATGAAACTGCTGGGGCAGCGCCTCATGGCGCGGGACTTCGACCGACAGGTCGCGGAAGTCCAGGTCCGCATCGCCGTCATGAACGGCTACACCGACCTTGGCATACCAGTCACAGAGGCCGTGGGATAAGTCCGTCCAGGGAAAGGCGTACCTCGGGTACCAAAAGCTTTGCGCAACAGAGCCTTCTAGACCGACCCGATCGCCCTGTCTACATGCACAGAACAGGTGGCGCCGAAAATCACTTAGCGTATTATTTGGCAGCTCTGTTGGCGCTGCATCGATTTGCTTCGAATGCTGGTCATCCTATTCCCAGATTCCTAATAATTGATCAACCAACTCAGGTATATTTCCCTTCCGAGGAAACTTACAAAAGTGCTGATGGTTCGGTCGAGAGCACTGAAAGTGATGCCGATATGGAGAAAGTTAGAAAACTCTTTGAACTTCTTCGTGACTTTACAAACATTCACGCCCCGGGCTTTCAAGTTATAGTGACAGAACACGCAAACCTTCGAGACAAGTGGTTTCAAGATTCACTCGTTGAGCAACCTTGGACAAAGCCACCAGCTTTAGTCCCAGAAGATTGGCCCGCTCCTTAATGGACTGAAAAGATATAATAATTTGGTGCGGGCGGTGGGAGTCGAACCCACACGGGCATACGCCCAACAGATTTTAAGTCTGGTATGTCTACCATTCCATCACGCCCGCATCTGGCGTTGTCTTCAATTTTCTGCATCGGGCCTATATCGGGCCTGAGAACAGTCTCTTAGTCGCAACGCCTTGTTCCGTATGCGTTTTACCACACAGACTCAAGGATTTTAAGTCTGATGTGTCTACCATTCCACCACACCCGCGCCTGCTTGAATTAGGGCGCGGCGCAACGGGGATGCAAGCGCAAAACCTTAGAGATCGGTGCTCTCTGGCTCCAGCGTCAGGTAGAAACGCTCGCTGAGCCAAGGGTTCAGTGCGACGGCACGTCGAATTTCGACCTGGCCGTCTCGGATGCGGCCCATCTGGATCAGCGTCAGCCCCTTCCCAGCCATCGCAGGAATATGGCGGGGCTGCAATTCGATCGCGCGATCCAGGTCGGGGAGGGCTGCGGCGAAGTCCTCACGGATGAAGTTGGCGAAAGCACGTTGGTTATAGCCTTCGGCGTAATCGGGACAGTATTCGATCAGCAGATCGAAGGCAGCGATCGCGCCAGCCAAGTCAAAAGACGACCTCCGCGCCATGCCATCGTCCAGCAGTGACTGCGCGCGAGCGTCGGGTGCCTTGGCCCAGAATTCCCACATCCGGCCCGAAATGACCCGGGCTGCCCCTTCGTTCGGAGCATCCTGGACCATCGCGATCAATCCGTCGATGTCGGTGCCGATATCCGGCACGGGCGGACATTCCGCCAAGGCAGGCGAACACAGAAGCAAGGCGGCAAGAGACAATCGGACCATAAGCAAATCATGCAACACATTGCGAACGGGTCAAGTCCCGGCCCCCAGGGGACCGGACAAAAGACTATTATTCAGTGGCGGCCGTATAAACGGTGCGGTCGACAGCTACCCGTTTGCCCACGGTCTCCAAGGCGGGCGTGCGGGCAAACTCACCAATCAGGATGTCCAGTTCGCCCTCCATCACGGCGGCCAGGGACACTTCCTGGCCTTCCCAGCGGGCCTTGGCAGAGACGACGGAGATAATCCGTATCTCGTCTTCGTAGACGGCAAAGATGGGCGCGCCTGAAGACCCGAATTCGACTTCGCAGCTCAGCACGAGGACTTCGTTGTCCCGCGCCAGGATTTGACACTCACCCTCGCGCGAAGGGGCTTCGGCGCGGTTCTTTCCATAGCTGACGACTTGAACGGTCTGCCCGGCCTCGACACGGACTTGCGTCCGGAATGGGCGGACGTGGCCAAGACGAACCGGCTGATCGAGTTCCAGCAAGGCCAGATCTGAGCCGACGCGATTCAGTTGGGTCAGATCAGAGAAATCATAATCGGGATGCACTACAACCCGGCGAATCCCACGGTAGGCTTCGGCCCTTCCGTTGCGAAGGCCCGCCTGAAATTCAATCTCGGCGGGGTTCACCATCGCGCCGGAGGCGGGATCGTAGAGGCAATGCGCAGCAGTCAGCACGACATCCGACGTGATCAAGGCAGCGGTGCAGAAACCGTCGGGACCGAAATTCAATCGTCCCACGGCCTCCCAGCCCCGGTTTGCGTCTGCGGTCTGCAGGCTTTCCAACGGCGACTGAGCCGCGGCAGGCGAAAAAACACTCGCCAGAAGTCCGGCGACTGTGAGCAACATCTTGAACGGGTGGTACATACTAACCTCACTAGAGCGTGCGATCAGCGTAAGGGGTGAAAGCGACCACTCTGAGCCGTTATTGGCGCGAGTTTTGGACGCTTTCCGGGCAAACAGTTCTGATTGTGTCAGCCCTTGGGCCAATGGCCCCGTATCGACCCGGTTTCATCACAGTCCAGAAACTGCCAGTCCTGCCCAACGCTCCACGAATCTCCGCAGCCGAATGGAGAGTTGCCTAAACTCGCCGCGCTGTCCTTCCGTCAAATGCATCTGGGCTGGATACGGCGGGGCGTTTTGCACCTGCAAGACTCCGGCAAGGCTGTGCGGCACCAAGCAGGGTCGGACCGAGTGGCATGTCGTCTGGCGGGCAACAGATTGTAAGGTCACGACGGCTACTGAAAGCGCGCCCTGCACCGCCGACCACGCCTCAAAGTCCCGCGCGGAAGTTGTCCTGACCGCGCGGGGCGAGCCATCGAGAAAGGCAGGCACGAATTCCTGCTCGGATACATTCTGTTCACGCGAATGCTTGCATAAAGGTCAGCGTAAGAGTGGTGGGCCCGCATTTTCCCTTTCGAAAGCATCGGGATCCGAAATCGCCGGCGGCACCGGTCCGCCGGTCGCCCAATCAAGCAGTTCGACCGTGTGCACGATAGGCACGGAAGACGCCGAGCCGATCTGCATCATACACCCGATATTGCCAGCGGCGATCACATCAGGCTGCCTTTCTTCCAAAGTGGCAACCTTGCGACGCTTCAACTCCTGGCTGATTTCCGGCTGCATTAAGTTGTATGTCCCCGCCGAACCGCAGCACAGATGGGCGTCGCGCGGCTCCAGAACGGTAAAGCCCGCCCGCTTTAGCAGGGCCTTTGGGGCCGCCTTGATCTGCTGGCCGTGCTGCAAGGAGCAGGCCGCGTGATAGGCAACGTGCATCGGCCCCTGCCCCACATTGTCCGATGCGCGGTCGGTCGGGATGCCGCCGACCCCGTCACGCGCGGGGCGAGATGGGGTCTTAAAGGCACCGTCCTTGGGCATCAGGTCCAGCAGGACTTCAGATACGTCCTTGGCTAACGCGCTGACCTTCGAGGCCTTTTCAGCCAGCGGATCATTGCGGAACATGTGCCCGTAGTCCTTTACGGTCGTCCCACACCCCGAAGTGTTGATCACGATGGCATCCAGGCCAGCGCCCTCGGATTCTCGCATCCAGGCCTCAATGTTGGCCGCCGCAAATCCGTGGCTCTCCTTGGTCTTGCCCATGTGGTGGGTCAACGCCCCACAGCAGCCCGCGCCCTCGGCCACCACGACCTCGGCCCCCAGCCGCGTCAGAAGACGGATCGTTGCGTCGTTGATATCGGTGTTCAGCGCCTTCTGCGCGCATCCCGTCATCAAGGCGACGCGCATCTTCTTCTCAGCTGCGGGAAACGTCTGTGGATCGTCGTTCAGACTGACCGGCGGGATGGTTTTCGGTGCCATCTCCAGCATGGCACGCAGGCGCACGTCGGGCATCAGTCGCGCGAAAGGCCGGCCAATCTTGGCCCCCAGCAGCGCCAGCCGGAAGCGGCCGGGATAGGGCAGGATCTGTGCGAGTGTCCACCGCAGGATTCGGTCCATCAGCGGACGTTTGTAAGTCTTTTCGATGTGCTCCCGCGCGTGGTCGACCAAATGCATGTAATGCACGCCCGAAGGGCACGTGGTCATGCACGCGAGGCAAGACAGACAGCGGTCTACATGCTTGACGGTCTTTTCATCTGCATCACGACCACTCTCAAGCATATCCTTGATTAGGTAGATACGGCCACGTGGGCTGTCCAACTCGTCGCCCAGAACCTGGTACGTCGGGCAGGTCGCGGTACAGAACCCGCAGTGTACGCAGGACCGCAGGATTTCGTTGGACCGCTGAATTGCCGGGTCGGCCAGTTGGGCCTCGGTGAAGGTCGTCTGCATGTCAGGCCCCGCTGCTCGTGAGAAAGAGACCCTTTGGGTCAAACTTGGCGCGGATGCCCGAAGTAAGAGCGGCCAGAGCCGGCACCTCGGGTTGCAGGTCCGGTGCGCCACGTACGCGCGTGGCATGACCCGCGAACACACCCAACCGGGTGCGAAGGTCCGCACCTTCCGGAACGCGCAGCCAAACCAGCCCCCCACCCCAGTCGAGTAAGGCCCCATCGGCCCCGGCGCGCTCCACGATATGCGATGCCAGCGACGGGCGCACCGACACGCGCCAGATGTCGCCATCCGAACCCTCGAAGGCCTTCACGTCGCGAACCCAGGCCCATCCATTTTCGACACCGTGTTCGCCGTTGCGGCCTGAACGCCGCTCGATCGTGACGTCCCCGAAGGACGACAGAAGCGCTTTCAACTCGGCCGCACGATAGGCGACCGAGCCTTCAAGCCCTTCGACCCGCAGCATCGTGACGGGCGTTCCGTCCAAGCCGACGGGCACATGCGCGGCACCGTTCACCTCGTAGGGGGAGGCAAGGGCTTTCGACATGCAGGCGACCGCCCGTTCCACGCCCAACCCCTCGATCAGCAGGGAAGCACTGGCCGGCGCAGCCGGAAGCACCTTGAAGCTGACTTCCGACAGGATTCCGAGCGATCCCCGGGCCCCAGCCATGAGCTTCACGAGGTCATAGCCGGTGACGTTCTTCATCACGCGCCCGCCATTCTTGATCACCGTGCCCTCACCATCGACGAAGCGCACGCCGATCAGGCTGTCCCGGCAGGCCCCGGCTTGCACGCGGCGCGGCCCTGAAACGTTCATCGCGACCGCCCCCCCGATCGTCGGCTCTCCGGTCGTGCCCAGAAGCGAGCGGTGGTCCATCGGCTCGAACGGCAGGCGCTGGCCCTCGGCCGCCAACGCCGCCTTCACCTCTGCAATCGGCGTACCCGCCCGCGCCACCAAGGTCAGGGCCCCGGGTTCATAGAGCGTGATGCCGGTCAGGCCGGCAGTCGTCAGTGGCTCTCCCGCGCCGGGGATATGGCGCGTGGCACCGCCCCGCAGCGACAGGGGGGCATTCGCGCCGCGCACGATTTCAGCCAGCTGTTCTTCGTTTTCGGGTCTCAGCACAACGCCGCCCCCTTCTCTGCTTCACAATTACTTAAATCCCCGCCGCCGGATCAGCCGCGCCGAGCGGCCGTCACATCGAGCGGAAAGACTTTGGCCGGATTCAGCAGCCACTTTGGGTCGAAAACATCCTTGATCCGCAGCTGCGCTTCCATGTCGCCCGGGTTGAACTGGTGGTGCATCAGGTCGCGCTTCTCAACGCCGACACCGTGTTCCCCCGTCAGGCAGCCGCCGACCTCAACACATAACTTGAGGATCTCGGCTCCCATCTCCTCGCAGAGTTCGAGGTCGCCCGGCTTGTTGGCATCGAACAGGATCAGCGGATGCATGTTGCCGTCGCCCGCGTGAAATACGTTGCCAACATCCAGCCCGTATTTCTTGGACAACTCCCCTATGCCGCGCAGCACGACGGGCAATTCGCTGACAGGGATCGTGCCGTCCAGGCACATGTAGTCGTTGATCTGCCCCATCGCGCCGAAGGCCGACTTGCGACCCAGCCAGATCGCAGCGCTTTCCGCCTCGGAGGTCGAGCGACGCAATTCGACCGGGTTGTGGCTGCGCGCGATCTTCTCGATCACCTCCAACTGCTCGTCGATCTCGTCCTCCGACCCCTCAACTTCGACGATCAGCAGGGCCTCCGCATCGGGATAGCCCGCCTTCGCGAAGGCCTCGGTCGCGCGGATGACCGGGCGATCCATGAATTCGATCGCCACCGGCAAGACGCCCGCTTTGATGATGTCGGCCACGCAGGCCCCCGCCGTCTCGTTGTCGTCGAAGGCCATCAGGACGGGGCGCGCGCCCTCGGGCTTGGGCAGAATGCGCAGGGTCGCCTCGGTCACGACACCCAGTTGACCTTCGGAGCCGCACACCACGCCCAGCAAGTCCATGCCCGCCGAATCCATATGCGCGCCGCCGATCTCAACCACTGTTCCGTCCATCTGGACCAGCGTCACGCCCAGCAGGTTATTCGTTGTCACCCCATATTTCAGGCAATGCGCGCCGCCGGAGTTCATGCCGATATTACCCGCGATTGCGCAGGCCAGTTGCGACGAGGGATCGGGGGCATAGAAGAACCCGTCTGCCTCGACCGCGCCGGTCACGCTCAGGTTGGTGCGCCCCGTCTGCAAGCGGATAATCCGGTCGTCGTAATCCACCTCCAGCACATCGGTAAGACGCGCGACGCCCAAGATGACCGAATCTGCGGTCGGCAGAGCCCCTCCGGCCAGCGAGGTTCCCGAACCACGGGGCACGACCGGGATGTCCATCTCGTGACAGATCTTCAGAACCGCGCTGACTTCCAAGGTCGATCGGGGCAGCACCGCGGCCAGCGGTGGGCACTTGTACGCGGTCAGCGCGTCACATTCGTAGGCGCGCGTTTCCTCGACCGCATGAATGATCGCGTCCTCGGGCAAAACCTCAGACAGGCGCGCGATCAGGCGATCCTTCTTGGCGAGTGTAAATGGGTCGACCTTGGGCATTTCCATCGCACGATCCTCCGAGGGGGTCCATATTGGTCAAATAATATAACCAATTTCTCAGAAGGCAAGCAAAGACGAGCCTGCTAAGGGAGGCGCTATGCTGATACTTCTAACAGAATCCTTCACCCCGCTCGACTACGGCGCGCTTGCCCTGCTCTTGGTGGCATGGTTCGTCGTCAGTTGGGTGATCGAGCATCCGCCCGCCAAACGTGCCTCGGTCACGATACTGATGCAACGATACCGCCGCGATTGGATGGAAGAGATGCTGACGCGCCAGCCGCGTATCTTTGATTCCAACATCCTGAGCAGCCTGCGGCAGGGCACGACCTTCATGACCTCTGCCTCGATGATCGCGGTGGGCGGCGTCCTTGCGATGGCCGGCAACGCCGATCAGCTTGAAACCATCGTCGTGGGCGTTGGCATCGAAAGCCACCCGGCCGTCTTCTGGCAGATGAAACTGGGTATCGTCGCTGTCCTGCTGACCCATGCCGTGTTCAAGTTCATCTGGTCCAATCGATTGTTTGGCTATTGTGCCGTCGTCATGGCGTCGGTTCCAAACGACCCCGACGCCTCCATTGCGCGGCCCCGCGCTCAGAAGGCCGCCGAAATCAACATCCGCGCCGCGATGAACTTCAACCGTGGACTGCGATCGGTCTATTTCGCTTTTGCCGCCCTGGGTTGGCTCTTGGGTCCATGGGGATTGATCGTGGCTGTCTTGGTAACCGGGCGCGCGGTGCTTTCACGGGAATTTGCATCGACGTCGCGGGGTGTCTTGCTGGATGAATAGAGTCATGAAACGGTTCTTTCCCTTTATGCTTCTTGCCACACCCGCTTTGGCAGACCTGCCGGTCATCGAAGGGGCGGTCGCCACGCAATCTTCCGCAGGATGGTCATTTTCCGTTTCGGTCCGACACGCCGACGAGGGCTGGGACCATTATGCCGACGCCTGGAAAGTCTTCGCAGAGGACGGAACCGAACTGGGCCACCGCCCGCTGGCCCATCCGCATGTCAACGAACAGCCCTTCACCCGGTCGCAATCGGGCATCCTCATCCCGGAAGGCACGCGCCGGGTGATCGTCCGGGCCCATGACAGCGTGCACGGCTGGGGCTCGGATTTCGTTGTGGATCTGAAGTAGTCAGAACCCCTCAATCACGACCTTGCCCTTGGCCGTTCCCGTCTCGATCAGACGATGTGCCTCGCGCATCTTCTGGGCATTGATCGGCGACATCACGGTGTCGAGCGTCGTGCAGATGCGGCCCGCGTCGATTTCACCGGCCACATAGGTCAGCAACTCGTGCTGAAGTGCCATGTCCGGCGTGTTGAACATCCCGCCGGCGAAAATGAGCCCCCCAATGCAGGGACACAGCCTTGGTCTTCATTGCCGCCATTGGCATCGGCTTGTCGGTGTCGTCAATCGTGACGATACCGTCCTGCGGTCGGATCAGCTCCACGCAGGCATCCCAGTGGCGCATGTCGTTGAAGATCGCGATGTGATCGACGAATTGCTGCACCAGTGCGCGAACCTGCGCGACCATGTTCTCGCGGTGGTTGACGACGTGATCGGCCCCCAATTCGGTGACCCAGGCCGTCGTCTAGGGGCGCGATGCCGTGGCGATGACCGTCAGGCCGGCGGTCTTGGCCAGTTGGATACCGATTGACCCGACGCCGCCCCCTGCCCCGATGATCAGGATCGTCTCGCCCGCGTTGGCCCCGTCCCGGTCGATGCCTAAACGGTCGAAGAACGCTTCGTAGGCGGTGATCGTGGTAAGCGGCAGGGCGGCGGCCTCGGGAAAGGAGAGCGCGTGCGGCTTGGTCCCGATGATCCGCTCCTCCACAAGGTGAAATTCCGAATTTGTGCCGGGCCGCGTGATGTCGCCCGCGTAGTAGACCGCGTCGCCCGGCTTGAAGAGCGTGGCGTCGGGGCCGACCGCCTCAACCAGCCCGGCGGCGTCATAGCCGATCACGCGGAGGCTCTCCTCCTCCACGTCGGGACCCATGGATTGCGGATCTTGGAGTCAACCGGGATCGCCGAGACGGCCTTCACGGCCACAAGGATATCCCGGCCTGCGGGCGTTGGTTTCGGAAGGTCGACGTCCACAAGCGACCGCGGATCCTCGATGGGCTGATATCAGGTAAATGCGACAGCTTTCAGGACGGTCTCCTTGCCGATGTGGGTGCGGCGGTTCAACCGATCTTCGTCATCTCGTGCAGGGTGACCTCGACGACAGTCCCTTCAGTCGCGGCGGCATGGTCAGCAAGGTGCTGGCTCTGCATATGGGCCTGCCAGAGCGCGCGCGTTTCCCAAGTCTCGTAGAACAGGAAGGTGCCGGGCGCGTCGTTGTCGCGGTGAAGGTCGTACTGGATGCACCCCGCTTCGGCCAATGTGGGCGCGATCAGCTTCTCCAATGCGGACTGGACGAAAGCCTCCTTGCCGGGTGTGGCTACGATCTTGGCAACGATGGTGAGCGGCATGATGTCTTCCTTTTTCCTGACCCGAGTTCGGAAAGTGCTTGATGGGGCACTACGGTGCAAGGACGCAAGGGCTGGGCCAATGTCACGCCTCCGGCAGGTTCAGCCAGAGCTTGCCGTCGCGATAGCCACCCCTCACCAAGTGACCCTTGCGACGCACTTCGGGGAAGTCATCGGCCCAGTCGCGGTAGCGGTCGTCCGTCACGACGATGGCCCCCATGTCGCGGGCCATGGCCAGAATACGCGGGGCTGCGGGTTCACCCTTGTGGACGACCAACACCCGGTCTTCGGGCAGCGAAAGCGCAAGGGACAGCGACCTGTCATGACGGTACTTGCCCGAGAGAAGGGACCCCGAGTTCGCGTCGAAAACGACGCCTGCCGTATACCCGTGTCGTTAAAGGTGGCGGATCACCTCCTGCACGGCGTCGATGCGCGGGGTCTTGTCCTTCCAGTGCATGACGTTCGATCTATCCAGGATGGCCCGTTTCCGCGGCTTCGATCGCCTGAGGACATGTCACCCCAGCAACAGCAAGGCTGCCAGAGCAGAGGGGCCGGCCAGCAGCAACAGGTCCATCCAACCGGGCACAAACATCGCAACCGCGACACCTGTCAGCGACAAAACCGTCAGAACAAGAAGGACCGCGAGCCGCATGAAGTATCAGCCGCGATGCGCCCCATCGGCAAGCGATTTGACGTAAGCGAGCACATCGTCGGTGCTGTCGCCCCTGGCGATACGATCCACAATCGCTGATCCGACGACGCAGCCATCCGCCACGGCGGAAATGCCCTCGGCCGCGTCGGGCGTCTTGATGCCAAAGCCAACAATGACCGGCAGATCGGTGCTTTGCTTGATCCGTGCGACTTCCGGTCCGACCGTCGCCGCATCCGCCGCGCCCGAGCCGGTGATGCCGTTGATCGAAACGTAGTACAGAAAGCCGGAGGTATTCTGGAGGACCTTGGGCAGGCGCTGCGCGTCGGTCGTGGGCGTGGCAAGACGAATGAAGTTCAGACCGGCGGCTTGCGCGGGGATGCACAACTCCACGTCTTCCTCGGGCGGCAGGTCGACGACGATCAACCCATCTACGCCCGTGGCCTTGGCATCGACGAGGAACTTCTCGACGCCGCGCGAATAGATTGGATTGTAGTAGCCCATAAGGACAATCGGCGTCGTGTCGTCGGATTTCCGGAAATCCGAAATCAGATCGAGCGTACCCTGCAAGGTCATCCCGCCCTCCAACGCGCGCTGACCGGCAAGCTGAATCGTGGGGCCATCGGCCATTGGGTCGGTGAAGGGCAGGCCGATCTCGATGATGTCGACACCTGCGCCCGGCAGGCCTGCCATGATCTGCGCCGTCTTGGCGGCATCGGGATCACCGGCCATGATGTAGGTCACGAAGGCTTTGCGGTTCTCGGCCCTAAGCCGGGCGAATGTATCGTCGATGCGCGTCATGTCGGGTCCCCGTCGTTTGCAAAGGAAGTGCGACAGCGGGCAGCGAAGGTCAATGGACCAGCCATCCACCACCACCATAGCAAGGGGGTAACCGACGGGAGATATACGTCGGACGTCACATATGCCACCATCCGGCACGGCAGCCGTCAGCATATGACACGCAGAACACCCCCGATCGGGAAAGCGCCGAGGGGTCTGGCGAACCAAGCACGGCATCCCTACTTTTCTGACATGAATTATTTGCTCGCCATCCTGCTGCCGCCCCTGTCGATCCTGCTGGCCGGTCGACCGATCCTCGGGATCGTGACGTTCTTCATCTGGATCCCCGCCCTGTTCTTCACCGGGGGCCTGACGCATCCGATGTTCATCCTGCTGGCATGGTTCATCATCTTCGAAGGCCGCAACAAGACCGCCTGAGCGGACGCAGCCGTTGCAATTCATGGGAACGGCGGCTAGGTCCGCCGGATCGACGCCCCCTGAATTCGCGACCGTCAATGACCGCCAAATCGCTTCCTGCAACGATCGAGCCCCGTCAGATCGCAAGGCTGCTCATTATCGTGCTGCCGGGCCTTATGGCGAGCCTTTTCGTATCGCAGGCCTTCCTGCAGGTTGCCAAAGTCAACTGGGTTATGGGCTTGATTGTCGTGGGCCTGCTTGTTCCGACCTCATTCCTCAAGTCGCCGTTGACTGGCCGGCCGCTGAAGTGGAAGGGGATTGGATTCCCGCTACTCCTTCTGGCGACCGCGTTGATCATCCCGGTAACCGCCATCATCCTGGTCTTCGGCAAAGCCGATTTTTTCGCGATATTCGTCAACGTGGCGCTTGGCGTGGCCGGTATCCCTTGGGCCCCCTACGTGCCGCATGTGCTGACGGCGCTGGTGCTCTGGGGGGCAATCCTGGTGATGTTCTATAGGCTTCGCGCCGTGATTCAGGTCGTGCCGGCCGGATGGTTCTTGTCGGCGATCGTCGTGCTGGGTGTGAACCCGGTACTGCGCGACCTGACGGTCAATCGATATTACGCGCTGATGGGCCAACCCACGAGCCTGATGGACCGCCACGTCGAGCCGCAGGTTGTCGCGAACCCGGATGCTCCGAGCCTAGTATTCATCTTCCTGGAAGGGTTCGACCGGCAATACCACGATGCGCGATATTTCGGCGATGTGGCCGCACCGGTGCGCAGGCTGGAAGAGACGTCGTTGGCCTTCACCAACGTTGACCAGCTTGCGGGCACGGGGTGGAGCATCGCGGGCCATGCCGCTGCCTATTGCGGGCTGCCGCTTTCTCCTCGCTTCTCAGCCCCCTCGGAATCGAGCCACATCCTGAAGGATGCCGCTTGCCTGCCCAACGTTCTACATGACCTGGGCTACGAGCAAACCTACTTCTCGGGTACCAACAAGTCGCAGAAGAACCACTTCGGCTTCCAGAACTTTTTCGACGACCGACAGATCAACACGATCTTCGACTCGACCAACCTCACCCCGATTTCCGGCGAGGCCCCCGACGACAGCGTAACGTCAATCCAATGGGGGCTCTTTGACAGCGACCTTATGCCGGCGATCTCGGATGGGGTCGACGCGGCAGTGGCTGCGGGCGGTCGCTTTGCGATCTATGCCTCCACGACGGATATGCACGGCCCAACTGCCGGCCTTTCCCCGTCGTGCACCGAGGACGGGCGTGGCAAGATTATCAGGGACATGCTTGTGGCCGCGGAATGCGTCTCCGGACTGATCCACGATTTCGTCACCCGGTTCGAACGCGACCACGGCGACAGAAACATCCTGCTTGTCATCGCGTCCGACCACCTGGGTCACAAGAGCGACGCGCTCGACATCATTCCAGAAGGCGAGCGGCGTAACCTGCTGTTCATGCGCGGACCGGGCATCGAGCCGGACACGATCACGCGCAGGGCCTCCATGCTTGATGTCTTTCCGACGATCCTGGACGTGATGGGCCTGTTGGGTCCCGACAGCGCCAGCGCGGGGCTGGGCCAGTCCCTGCTGCGCGAGACACCGACACTGGCAGAGCAATACGACAATGCAACCTTCGAAAGCCTGCTGACGAAAGACGCCGCGCTCGCGAATTTCGTCTGGACCGAAAAGAATTGAGAAAGAGAGACCGAAATGGGCTTTAAAATGGGCATCGTGGGGCTGCCGAATGTCGGCAAGTCGACCCTGTTCAATGCACTGACGAAGACGGCCGCGGCGCAGGCCGCGAACTTCCCTTTTTGCACGATCGAGCCGAACGTCGGCGACGTCGCCGTGCCCGATGCACGGCTGGACAAGCTGGCTGGCATTGCGAAGTCCAAGCAGATCATCCCGACGCGCATGACCTTCGTGGACATCGCTGGTCTGGTGAAGGGGGCCTCCAAGGGCGAAGGTCTGGGCAACCAGTTCCTGGCCAACATCCGCGAGACTGACGCCATCGCCCATGTGCTGCGCTGTTTCGAGGATGACGATGTTACCCACGTCGAGGATCGCGTGAACCCGGTGGAAGATGCCGAGATCATCGAAACCGAGCTGATGATCGCCGACATGGAGTCGATCGAAAAGCGCATCGCAGGCCTTAGCCGCAAGATCCGGGGGGGCGACAAGGAGGCCGTGGCGCAGGAGCGTCTGCTCAAGGCCGCCTTGGCGGTGCTGGAAGACGGCCAGCCCGCGCGCACTGTCGAGTTGGCCGACGACGACCGCAAGGCATGGAATATGCTGCAACTGCTGACCTCCAAGCCGATCCTGTATGTCTGCAATGTCGACGAAGGATCCGCGGCAACAGGCAACGCCCTGTCCGAAGCCGTGGCCGAAATGGCCGCCGCGCAGGGCAACAGCCATGTCGTCATCTCGGCCCAGATCGAGGAGGAAATCGCCCAGCTTTCGGATGAGGAAGCCGCCGAATTCCTGTCGGAGATGGGCCTGGAGGAGCCGGGTCTGGATCGGCTGATCCGCGCGGGCTACGCGCTGCTGGAGTTGGAGACCTATTTCACCGTCGGCCCCAAGGAAACGCGGGCCTGGACGATTCCTCATGGCACCAGCGCCCCCAAGGCCGCAGGCGTCATCCACGGCGACTTCGAGAAGGGCTTCATCCGAGCCGAGACCATAGCCTATGACGATTTCGTCACCCTGGGGGGCGAGCAACCCGCCAAGGAAGCCGGCAAGATGCGCGCCGAGGGCAAGTCCTACACGGTCAAGGACGGGGATGTGCTTCACTTCCTGTTCAACACCTGAATCGGCATCGAATTGGCGGGAAACGCGACCACCAGGCCACTATTCTGACCTGATCTGTCTCCACACGCCTTTGTGAACTTGAGATTCGGGAACGGCTATGGCGTTTCTGCCATTAAGTTAGGTGATGCGCGGCTGCCCGCGTGAAGAATTTTGCCCAAAGGAGTTCATGTCATGGACAGACGCCAGATGATCATGGGGGGTGCCGCCCTTTCGCTGTTTGGCAGTGGTGAGGCCATGGCGCAGGCCATCCGTCCCGATTTCCTGCCCGTCGAAGTTGCCATTCGCCCCGACATCGCACCGGGTGAGCTGCACGTCCTTCCGGACAGTTTCATGTTGTTCTGGACGCTGACGGGAGCCCGCGCGATGCGCTATATGGTGGGCGTCGGCCGTCCGGGCCTGTACGAATCCGGCGAGTTCTTCGTGGGTGCCAAGAAAGAATGGCCGAGTTGGACCCCCACCCCCGACATGATCAAGCGTGAGCCTGAGCATTACGCTCAATACGCAGATGGCATGCCGGGCGGACCAAACAATCCGCTGGGCGCACGCGCCCTGTACCTGTTCGTACCCGGCAAAGGCGACAGCTTCCTGCGAATCCACGGAACGAATGCGCCCGGCACGATCGGAACCGCCGTATCAAACGGCTGCGCCCGGCTGGTCAACGATCAGGCTGTCGACCTGTACAACCGCGTACCCCTCCGCTCGCGCGTTGTGCTGCACCCCAAGACCGTCTGAGGCGGCGAACCGGCGCTGTTCTCGCGCATGCTCGCTCGCCGCAACGCACCTATTGGTTCGAATTTTGGCGAGGGTGCATTGCTGACTTAGAGAGTGGAACGCGATCGCGTTCAGCGCGCCGTGGCGCGACACGAGTCACCGTTGGGCCAATCCGAAAGATGCAGCGTCCAGCCAGCAAAAGCTCCGCTTCAACACGGAGGACGACTACCGGATCTGAGACTATTCCTCCGATCCTCGTCGCACTGATCGGGCATCGGCGACGAAGGCCGGCAAGACGCCAGAACCGACATACACCATGCCCCCCACATAAAGGGTATCTTCGTGATCAGCTTCATGCGGGTGTTCAGTCGCAGTCTCTGCCCACGAGCACCCCTGATAAGGCACCAGCGACTGCGGCGATCAGGCCGTTGGTGGTGAGGCATCGAGGAAGCGTGAGCCCGCACCTGTTCGGTCCAAACCCCTCAAGGCAGCAAGCGAAAGCGGTAACCCAGTCCATCCGACAACCGGTTTCATCGGAGGCTCCCCGTCGGTCGAGGGTTGCAGTCATTCTGCATCATAGAGAACTTTGTCACGCTGGAAGACCAGGCGGGGCCAGCGAAGTCCGGCAGAAGACTAATCGCTGGGGCCTTGGATGCTATCGTCAGCCTGTGCCGCGACATCGGCAAGCCCTTGGCACAAAGCCGCCAATTTTCCCTTGCCCCCCTTGGCTTGCGCCAATAGACGGGTCGACGGAGACGTGGCCGAGTGGTCGAAGGCGCTCCCCTGCTAAGGGAGTAGGCGGGAAACCGTCTCGAGGGTTCGAATCCCTTCGTCTCCGCCACAAACCATTCGCGAACCCAAGACCAGGCCCTAGTGCGGGCCTTTTTTCTTTTTGGTTCAAAGGGGTTTAACGATGCCATCCGACTTTCGGAGACTGGCCGTTGGCCCAAAAGTGGTCTCCGAACGCCCCGCGTCTCCTTTCACCCGCCCTTCACCCAAAACGAGACGCATTAAAAAATGCTTTTACCTTCAGAAGGTTGCCCAAAAATTCACTGCGCCGCAGTTGAGGCAGGTTCGACCGCTATCGAAACGGTCAGAGACACCTGAAGGCGGCGTAGTTCTTCGAAACAGTGCGAACGGTCGCGAGAAGTCTTTGATGACAAACAGACTTTCCGCTCATAGCCTGGCGGCATGGCGAGTGGCCCCTGGACCGATGAAGAAAACGACCTGATCGTCGCGGATTACTTCGCGATGCTGGCCGAGGACATGGCGGGCCGTCCCTACAATAAGGCTCAGCATCGGCGCAGTTTGATGCCCCTTTTGCGGAGCCGAACAGAAGGCTCGATCGAGTTCAAGCATCAGAATATCAGCGCAGTCCTGAAGGGGCTCGGCGAAGATTGGATCCCCGGCTACAAGCCAGCGTTCAATTTCCAGATGACCTTGGTTGATGCTGTGGCGCGCTGGTTGGCATGGAACCCGGCCTGGCTTGGGCGGATGCCGGGCTCGCGATCAGCAAATGGTTTGCGCGAGGCTGCGCAGATCTGGATTGGACCGTCACCGAGGTGGTGTCACGATCGAAGACCGGGCGCGGCAAGGTCACTGCGCCGATCTTTCTACTGGTGCCGCAGGTCAAGCTTCCGAAGCGGCTAAATCTTGACCGGGATGCAGAGCTGGCGCTGGACAGCGTGCCGGGATTGATCGTCGCGAATTGGGTGGAGGGGCGGCTATCTACATAGGCTTGAAGTTCATTTTCGAGGCCTATTCCGTTATCGGGTATTTGACCCACAACGGACCTTTGTTCGTTAGCACAATATCGAATAGGTACCCGTCTTCGACACCAGCTATGCGCCGTTCATGAAACTCGATGCCTTTCTGCTCAAGATACTTGTAAAAGGCTTGTATTGCCTCGTTATGAGTGCGCGCCTTTTTGAAGAAGATCGCCGTATCCTTGGATTTGCCATCGCCCGAGTGACCGACCCGAACAGAAAACAACTGCGATAGCTTTGCTCCGTTTGCGCTAGCTATCGTTATCCAGTTTTCGATCTTCGAGAGATGATGGGTGCCGCTGATAACAAGATCCCAGTCGAGTGCGGCGCAACGCTCGATTGCGCCCCGTGCCAAGGACAACTCTTTGGTCAATGACTCTGATGGGATCCCGATGGACCCGGATGAGAGTTCGCCACTTGAGACGAGGAGGTTGCTACCGTAGTTCGGGTGCACAAACTCGCATAGGGTTGCATAGTCACTGGCTGCGCGTTTATCGACCTTGGCCAGCGCTTCGAGCAAGTCGTTTGTGTGAAGCCGCTTGACATCCTTCGGGCCGCTTTCGCCTCCATAGTACATTCGATCTACGATCTTGCGATGTTTCCGGATGGCGCGATCAACCTGATCAAAAAGCTGCTTCGACCCGATGTCGGAAACGGCCTTCTCGAGGGCTTGATTTTGGAACGCCAGCGATGCTGTGTGCTCCATAAATGCGCGCGCTAAATTGAACAAAACAACAAGATTGCCCTGAGTTTCCGCGTCGAAAATCCCTCGCGCAATCTCGCGTGTCTTAAAGCGAAAAACCAGCGTCGAAAAGAAATGAGCAAAGGCTAGTTCGTGCAACAGGTAGGCGACCTTAACCGTTTCGCTTTCGCCCTCGTCGACCGGAAGCCGAGACTTGGACCTATCCAGAAGACCATCAAAATCCTTGACGTGCTGCCAGAGCTCTTCGTTCTCCATCAGCCGCGACAATTTCGGGTATTCTTCTGATTTCATCCGTTACTTTTCTTCATTCGGCGACTCTGATGGCGCTCATTAAGGCCGTTTTCGGCATCAAGCTCACCATAGTGTGTGGAACAATTGTTGAGCAAGTGTAACGGAGAACCATGCCCACTCCTCGCGAAACCATCCTCGCCGCGCTGCATGCGCGGCTTTCGGCGTTGCCCGCCACCGCGTTGCGCGGCGACGTACTGCCCGAGCGCATCCCGGCTGACGGCCTGCTGATCCTGCGCGACGGCGAACCCGGCGAGCCCGAGGTGACGCTCTCGCCTCTGCGTTACCACTACCAGCACCGCGCCGAAATCGAAGCAGTCGTGCAGGGCACCGACCGTGATGCCGCCTTCGATACGCTGACCGCCAGCATTGGCTCGGAACTCGCCGCCGACCGCACGCTGGGCGGCCTCTGCGACTGGGTCGAGGCGGAAGCGCCCCGTCCCGTCGATCTACCCGTCGAAGGCGCGGCCAGGCTTTGTCAGAAAGATTCCTGTTGAGCCGGGCATGGCGGCCTCGTAGCGTCTCAACATGACCAAACCTGACCCGTTCAAGGGCTTCCAAAGCAGCCCGGAAATCATCCGCCTGGCGGTGATGTTGTACATTAGGTTTCCGCTGTCGCTCCGCAACGTTGAGGATCTGTTGCACGAACGCGGCGTCGAGATCAGCCATGAAACGGTTCGGTTTTGGTGGCACCGGTTCGGCCCGATGTTTGCCTCGGAGATCCGGAAGCGCCGGATTGAGGGGCTGCGATCCAGTCAATGGCGTTGGCATCTGGACGAGATGTTCGTGAAGATCAATGGCGAACGCCACTACCTGTGGCGGGCCGTCGATCACGAAGGCGAGGTGCTTGAAAGCTTCGTTACCAAGACGCGCGACAAGAAAGCGGCATTGAAACTCTTGAAGAAAACAATGAAGCGGCATGGCCGGCCGCACGTATTCGTCACCGACAAGTTGCGTTCATATGGGGCCGCGCTGAAGGAAATCGGGGCGGCGGATCGTCAGGAAACTGGTCGCTGGCTGAACAACAGGGCGGAAAACTCACATCTTCCATTTCGACGACGAGAACGGGCGATGCTTCGTTTCAGGCGCATGCGAAGTCTTCAGAAATTCGCCGCCGTTCATTCGTCAGTGCACAATCATTTCAATCAGGAACGCCACCTCTACTCACGAGAAAACTTCAAGCTGAACCGGACCGCCGCTCTCACCGAATGGCGTCAGCTTTATTCCGCATAAGTTCGCCTATTTGGCGGGAAACTGAGACTGGTTAGAAACGGTCTGACACCACCTGCCCGTAAGCATGGGGGCTCAAAGCGCCGGATATGGCGCAAGATACACATTGGGATCGACGAGGAAACGATGGAAGTGCGAGCCGTGGAAGTCACCGGTAGCAACATCGGTGATG
>NZ_FNPX01000006.1 GCF_900107415.1 Jannaschia faecimaris | reverse complement strand
ATCCGTGACGGCATGCAGTTGCGTATTCATCCCGCCCTTCGTCCGCCCGATCAGACGGCCACGCCCCCCTTTTTCGACCGCAGGCTGGAGGCCGTGCGATGTGCCTTGAGTGCGATGTGCCTTGAGATAGGTCGCATCCACTGCCCGGCAGTGCATTGCGCAGCAATGTCCCGAGAGGGGATAGAAATCGTCCGGTTATCAGGTGCCTCTGCTGCAAGCCCTGTCATGATCCTGGCGAACACCCCCATATCGCTCCACCGCTTCCAGCGGTTGTAGAGCGTCTTATGCGGGCCGTACTCTCCAGGCGCATCACGCCAGCGCAAACCGTTGCGGTTGATGAAAATAATCCCGCTCAAGACGCGCCGGTCATCAACGCGTGGTCCCCCATGGCTCTTCGGGAAGTACGGTCGAAGCCGCTTCATCTGAGCGTCGCTCAGCCAATACAAGTCCCTCATGTCGTGCTCCCGAAGTTCGGGCGCTTGAATCAGGCAGCCTCAGGAACTGCAAATAAATCAATGGGTCCTGAGCCTAAGCGTGCGGCCCGGGCGGAACCTGACCATTGTCGGTCCCAATTTAGTATTGCGGATCTTCCATTCTGTGGCCATCTCTCGCAGGTCCCACATCCTTTCAGCCAGATTACGATACGAGCCAGAACCCGACGATCCCGTGCCGCCTGCTCTGGGCCTGTCGCGCAGGGCCAACGGCCCCGACCAAAGGGACCTCGTAGATTGAATAAACCCGGCGTCGCCGGATTTGGAACGTTCCCGGGGTTTCAGCGTCGCAAATCGCTCCGCCAGCAAGGGCGACAAGAACCTCTCGACCCCACAGACGAAAATATACCAAAGGCGGGCGGTACGTCATCGAAGTGCGCAGTACACGGACTTTCACGCCGCCAGTGCGGTCGACGACAAGCTTCCGTCCCGGCATCCAAAGCCGCGACGTCAGCCGACCTGGGCAGGATTGAAGACCGAGGTGCGGGCGCGGCCCGCCCGTTTCGAGACATACAGCGCCGCATCGACGTCCGAAACAAGCCTGTCTGGATCCAACGTTTCGTAATAACTGGACATCGTGATCCCCACGCTGCCCGAGATGCGACAGCGGTGCCCCTCCCAGTCGATAGGATGTTCCAGACGAGCGATGATGCGATCCGAGATTCGGCGCATCAGATCGACATCAGCACAATTGTCGAAAACCAGCATGAACTCGTCCCCGCCCATGCGAGCCACCATGTCCTCTGAGCGCACCTCTTCGGACAGGATGCGGGCGACCACTTCCAAGACACGGTCGCCTGCCGCATGACCGTAGGTGTCGTTCACTGACTTGAAGTAGTCCAGATCCACTTGCATCAGGCCGAACGGTCGGATCGCCGATCGGGTCAGCTTGGCCAAGTGGTCGTCCATTGCGCGGCGGTTGAACAACCCCGTCAGTTTGTCGGTGACGGCTGCCTGTTCCGCAGCAGTGCGCGCCAATTCCAGCCTCTCACTCAATTGTTCATATTCGGACCGCAAAAGACTGTGCACCTCAATTAGATAGAGATAGTCCACCATTGGATCGGTCACCGCGAAATCGCGCGCCGTCAATCGATGTCGGCGCAGAGCCCGCATGGGATCAGCGCCAAGCGAAAGATTCAGAAGACCCGAGCCATTCGACAACGGCACCACCGCACCGTGCAGCGTGACCGGAGGCTCCCCCTCCGGAACATTCACCTCGGCCAACAATTGCACGCGTAAACGGCGGCCGAATTTCGACAGAACTTTCTCCGGCTCCGACTCGACCGGGGGGTGAGTAAAACGCAGCATGTCCGACAGGTGCTGGCCAGTCGCGTCCGGTGCCATCCGGTTCAGCGTGGATCCAATCAAGTGGATTTCGCCTGATGCGTCAAAAACAATAACCATCGGCAAGACCGCGCGCATGGTAGCGATATCCATCGAAACTGATTTCACGAAATATCGCTCAACATGAATTCGCGCGGCTTGTGATGGGCCTGATCGAAGATGCGCACGGTCAGCGTCTCGTGCCATTTGCCGTCAACTTTCCGGCGATCACCGGCATCAATCAGGGCCAGCGCGCCATAATCGTCTGCCATCGCTCTTAGCACACCCGTCAGGAACGCGCCGCCCCCGCGAAGATGCCAGACGGATATGATGAAAAAATCGTTCGGTGCCAACTCCGTCACGGTGAACTTGGGCAAACCCAAACCGGGCAGAGCGATGCGGGCGCGATCGTGGACTTCATCCAGCGCATAGATCAGATCGACGAAACACGTCCCCGAAAAACGGATCAGCCGCCGAACTGCCTCCAACGGTGGGTGGGTACATATCCAGTGGCCGATATCTTCGAGCGGCGCGGCAAAGCTACGGCCCAATTCACGGGAAGCCATGTCGAACACGCGTGTCATCAGGTCATCGTCATAGCTGCGCAAGGCTTCAAATCTGGGGTACGGAAGGTCAGAGGCCTGCACGATCCGATGCCATGTGTCCTCCCCGTGCTGGTCGCGAACGAATGCCTCCAGCGATTTGCAGATCAGACCGTGCATCGCTTCCCTCCGGCGGCTCGATGTCGGGCGCTTTAACCAGATAATCCTGAACGACCGGTAAACGGCTGGGAAACGCGCTCTTCTAGGCCGCCGAAGTGGCCTGTTTGGCTAGCCAATCCGGCAGGTGCGTGACGTCCGGCAGGACGGCGCGCGCGTGCGGGGCAAGGGCCGCGCGGTCAAGCGTGCCGGTCAGAACGCCCACCGCCGGAAGTCCGGCACCGCGCGCGGCCTCCATGTCCGTCATCCCGTCCCCGACGAGCAATACCTCTTCGCGCGCCAGATTCAGGGCATCCGCAAAATTGGCGGCCCCCTTCGGATCCGGCTTTGCCCCGAATCCACTGTCGTGTCCGATGATCCGGCTCACAGCAGTTTGCGCCCCCATATGATCAAGATGCCTCCGGGCCTCGGCCTCGTCGGCATTGGTCAGGACACCGATGGTAAAACCTGCTGTGGCAAGACGGTGCAGGACCGCCACCGCGCCGGGGACCACGACTTGCGAGACCGACGACGAGCGCGGCCCGAGCCAGCCGGAAAGTCGCGGCCTGTCCCACCCGATCCGGCGCGCTACCAAATCGACGGTGACATAGCCCGGAGCGGTCACGAAACGTGCGTGGGGGGGGATGGTGCCAGTCTCAAGGTCGAAGCCAAAATCCTCGGCGATCCCCTCGGGGTCGGCCCCGCTGGCATCCGCCAACTCGTGGATCATGCCGGCCATCCACGGCTCCCACGTGGCACGGAAGTCGGTAAGCGTACCGTCCTTGTCAAAGAGAATCGCGCGGATCATGCGCGGACACTGACGCGGGTGCCCGCTCTCGTCCAGCCGCCCCAACCTAAACTGACTGTGTCAGTCGAGCTTCACAGCGCCCAGCATCGGCCCCGGCTTCCCGTCTATGATCGCCTGCGCAAGCACGACGAGCGAATAGCCGTCTCCGGCAGGCGGGACACTGACCGTGGTGGCAGACCCGTCCCATTCTCGCAGCACTGTCCAGGACCGGACGATGTTGTGGTAGGTGATCGAATGACCGGCATTTTCACCGTGCAAGACCTCTACGGTCGCCTTGGGTCTGTAGGTCACGGCGATAAGCTGCCCCGCCTGACCCGTTGCCGTCACCGTAACCTCGGTCCCGTCGGCCTGCAGGACGTCATTGGTGGCTCCATCATGGCTTTGGATCAGGTCGAACAGTTCCATGGCCGACGGGCCAGCCACGCGATCGACACCTCCGACCACGAACTGTGGGGTGTATCGCATGTTCGAACCGACAACATTGGCGTACAGCAACTGACGTTCGCTAAAGGCAGGGTCGGCAAACGTGTCCTTCCACCCGATCCAGTCCCAGTAATCAACGTGCAGCGAGAGCGCGATGACGTTATCGCGCGTGGTCAACTCGCCCAGCATAGCATCGGCCGGCGGACAGGACGAACATCCCTGCGAGGTGTAAAGCTCCACTACGACGGGGTCGGCGGCGGCAGGGATGGCTAGGGCGAGCATCGTCAAGGTGGCGGAGGCTAGACGCATGAGATGGTGATTCCCTATTATGTACCGTGTACCTAATCAGCAGCGCGGCGGCTTTCCAATCACCCTGTGGTGAGGTTCGAAGTCACAGCCATCGCCGCGTGGACGCAATATAGGCCTCGGCCTCGGCACCAAAGCTCGCCAGCAACCGCACCTCTTCGACCGCAGCGAACCGCCGATCCAGCACAACGAACAAAAGCGGCACTGGCAAGAGTGAGATTACGACGCCCTGCCGCAGGGCGAACCCCAGTGCGATCACGACAAACGCAAGATAGATCGGATTGCGCGATACCTTGTACGGCCCTTCGGTAAGCAGGATCCGGGGCTGTTGGTATGGCTCGATCGGGGTCTGGTTGCGCCGAAACAAGGCTACGGACCACACCAGCGGCACCAACGCCAACACGATAAGAAGATTGCCAAGCCATTGCCCGAACGCGCCGAAGGACAGCGATGGCTCCAGCTTCCCCAACACCCACGACGCGAACAACGTCCCCAAAAGCCAAATAGGCGGCAGGTCGAGAAAATTCTTCATCAAACCAATCCTTCAAGCCTGCGTAATCATTCTTCAGAGCCCCGACCGGAGCTTTCAACGAATTCGCCGGCCGCACAACGCAAACGGGGCCCAGAAGGGCCCCGCCGCACATCATTGTGACCGATCGATCTAGGCGGCGACCAGGCTGCGCAGCACGAAGTGCAGCACGCCACCGTTCTTGATGTAATCAATCTCGACTTCCGTATCGATCCGGCACTTCAGCGTGATCGTCTTTTCGCTGCCGTCGGCCATCTTGATCGTCCCTGGAACCTCCTGCAGCGGCTTGACGTCAGCCAGCCCCTCGATCGAGACCTCTTCCTCTCCTGTCAGACCAAGCGAGGTGCGGGAGTCGCCGCCGGTAAACTCGAACGGAATGACGCCCATTCCGACCAGGTTGGAGCGGTGGATACGCTCGAAGCTTTCGGCGATCACCGCCTTCACACCCAGCAGCGCGGTACCCTTCGCAGCCCAGTCGCGGCTGGAACCGGCCCCGTACTGTTCGCCGCCAAAGACGACAAGCGGCACGCCCTTTTCCTGCCAGGCCATCGCCGCATCGTAGATCGACGTCTGATCGCCATCGGGGCCCTTGGTATAGCCACCCTCGACCCCCGAGAGCATCTCGTTCTTGATGCGAATGTTGGCGAAGGTGCCACGCATCATGATCTCGTGGTTGCCGCGGCGCGAGCCGTAGGAGTTGAACTCCCGCACCGGAACCTGCCGGTCGATCAGGTATTGACCCGCCGGGCTGCTTTCCTTGAACGATCCGGCCGGGCTGATGTGGTCGGTCGTGATCATGTCACCCAGAACGGCCAGAACGCGGGCGCTCTTGATGTCCTCGATCTTACCCGGCTTGGGGTCCATATCCTTGAAATACGGCGGGTTCTGCACATAAGTCGACGTCGCTGGCCAATCGTAGGTTTCGGCCTCAGAGATGTCGACCGCCTGCCACTTCTCGTCGCCCTTGAACACATCGGCATATTTTTCCTGGAAGGCTTCGCGGGTAACGGTCTTCTCCACAAGGTCGGCGATTTCCTTGGAGCTCGGCCAGATATCCTTGAGGAAGACGTCGTTGCCGTCCTTATCCTGACCCAGCGGCACCGTCGTGATGTCGACGTTCATGTCACCCACAAGGGCATAGGCCACCACCAATGGGGGCGACGCCAGATAGTTGGCGCGCACGTCCGGCGAAATCCGGCCTTCGAAGTTGCGGTTGCCCGACAGGATCGATGTGGCGACAAGGTCATTGTCGCTGATGCACTTGCTAATCTCTGGGGCCAACGGACCCGAGTTACCGATGCAGGTCGTGCAGCCATAGCCCACAAGGTTGAACCCAATGGCGTCCAGATCTTCCTGAAGCCCGGCGGCCTCCAGATAATGCGATACCACCTGGCTGCCGGGGGCGAGCGACGTCTTGACCCATGGCTTGCGGGTCAGGCCCATCTCGCGCGCCTTGCGTGCCACCAGACCGGCTCCGATCATCACGTAGGGGTTCGACGTGTTCGTGCAGGAGGTGATCGACGCGATCACGATGGAGCCGTCGTGCAACTGCGCGCGGTCCGCCTCGCCGCCGTTGACGTGACCGCGGGCGTGGTGGCCTTCGTCGCCGGGGATATGGACAGGCTCAGGCGCGCCACCCTCACCTTCCCAGCGGACTTCGGCATTTTCGCTGGCGTCTTTGTCTTCGCGCAGTCCCTTGATGAACTTTCCGAATTCCGTCGCCGCCGTGTCCAGCGCGATGTAATCCTGCGGTCGCTTGGGGCCGGAAATGGCGGGCACGATCGTCCCCATGTCAAGCGACAGCGTATCAGTGTAGACAGGTGCGTAATCCGCACCGCGCCAGAAGCCGTTTTCCTTGGCATAGGCCTCCACCAGTTGAACGCGCTCTTCCTCGCGACCGGTATTGCGCAGGTAGCGCAGCGTCTCGTCGTCGATCGGGAAAAAGCCGCAGGTCGCGCCATATTCGGGGGCCATGTTGGCGATGGTCGCGCGGTCTGCGAGCGGCAGATGGTCCAGACCTTCGCCATAGAATTCAACGAACTTCGAGACCACGCCCTTTTCGCGCAGCATCTCGACGACCTTGAGCACCAGGTCGGTGCCGGTGGTCCCTTCCATCATCCGCCCCGTCAGCTCGAAGCCCACGACCTCGGGGATCAGCATGGAGATCGGTTGGCCCAGCATAGCCGCCTCAGCCTCGATACCTCCAACGCCCCAACCCAGGACGGCCGCACCATTTACCATGGTGGTGTGGCTGTCGGTGCCAACGAGGGTATCCGGGTAGGCCACCTGCTCACCATTCTGGTCCGCATCGGTCCAAACGGTCTGCGCAAGATATTCCAGATTCACCTGGTGGCAGATGCCGGTGCCGGGGGGCACGACGCGGAAGTTATCGAACGCGGTCTGGCCCCACTTCAGGAACTGGTACCGCTCCATGTTACGCTCATACTCACGGTCTACGTTCATCTGGAACGCGCGAGGGTTTCCGAACTCGTCGATCATGACCGAGTGGTCGATGACCAGGTCGACGGGGTTCAACGGGTTGATCTTCTGCGGGTCTCCGCCCAGCGCCTTGATCCCGTCACGCATCGCAGCCAGATCGACGACGGCCGGAACGCCGGTGAAGTCCTGCATCAGAACGCGCGCAGGGCGATATGCGATCTCGCGCGGGTTGTTGCCACCTTTCTTCGCCCATTCGGCAAAGGCCTTGATGTCATCGACCGACACCGTGCGACCACCGTCCTCGAACCGCAGCATGTTCTCCAGAACAACCTTCAGGGCCGCGGGCAATTTGGTAAAATCGCCCAGCCCCGCCTCGGAGGCAGCGGCGATGGAATAGTAGCTGACGCTCTGATTGCCGACATTGAGGGTGCGGCGGGTCTTTGCGGTATCGGTTCCGACGACGACGGTCATGGAAGGCCTCCGGGCATGTGACTGGGAATTGATTGTCTATTGCCCGATGCACGCGCCGGGATCAAGGGTATACCGTCGCATACCGTGAGGCATATCCGCGCAATTTCCATGATGATCTTCGGGATTCTTAACCCCTTCAGACGTCCGAGGTGTCCGGGCGCGGCAATGCTCCGCCGGGCTCAAGGTCTTCCGCCTCCACCTCGCCGGGGTTCGGATCGCATCTGCTCTTCACCGGTTTCGGCGGCGGTGCCTGCCAGGCCTTCAGGTTTACGCCGACCAGATCGTAGAACGTCGGCACGATCGCCTCCAGGTCTTCGATAAAGGTCTTGCGTCCCGAGAACCGCGTCCCCAGCGTCGCGACAAGAGACACCTCGAACCCGTGCGGCACGACCGCCGCATTCTCGGACTTGAGCGCCTCCGGTTCCTCGCGGAGCCGCGAAATCCCCAGTGTCGTCGCAGAGGCCCGCCCCGGCCAGAGCGCCGAGATTCTCAGCCGCTCATCGTCTTCGGGCAACATGCGCAGCAGCCAGTTCACCCTGGCCTTCGTCGACTTTCGGTCGGTCGGGGCCTTGACCGACATCGTCACTGCAACCGTGCGCCGCGCCATATCGGCGCTGACGTCGATGTCCGACGCGCAATCGGGGACGCGGAAGCACGACGTCAGAATACACGTCTCGGTCAGACTCGTAATCCGGTCCTTCAGGCGCGCAGCCGGATCATCCGCAAGTTTCCGTTCTATCCGAACCGAGACATCTCTCCCGACATGGCTCGATAGGTGCAGACACAGGTCCCGCTCCTCCGCCAGCCAACTCGCCACTACCTCCTCGACCTCGGGGGAGGTCTTCTTCAACGCCTCCCCTCGCGTTGCCGCCATCGAGACATCGCGCCAGGCCGGTGCCATCTGTGTGAACCGCTCCACCCCTGTCGCGGGATGGGCAAGGAAATGGTTCAACTGCTCCAATAGATACGCCTGTTCGCTGTCCCGGACGTCACCGCGATACCCGAGGATTTCGCATGACGTCGCCAGCCATGGCCACGACCAATGGAAAAGCGATACCTTCCGCAACATCGTTTTGGGCACCTTGGCGGGCGAATGTTCCGCCCTTGCAACGAACTGATTGGAAATTGTGATGACCGCGTCGATCCCGTTGGCGCGGGCCAGTTCGACATATCGCTGGACCTGTTCATCGTCCAAGTCGTTGCGCCCGACCTTGGCTTCGACAAGCGCCGACCAATGCGTCCGCCCGGTATCCACGACAATCAACCCGTCCGGTCGGGAAGCGCTGTCACCTTTCAGGACAACCTCGGTAAAGGCACGAACCTGCGTCCTCTTGCCCACCCGGACCCCCACGGCCCCCAGCACATCCTGTGCCAGCGCTGGTATCTGCGTCATGACCGCCAGGAAGATCGAGGCGACGCGCTTCTCCTTGCTGGTTTCGGCCAAGACCGGGAAAAGGCGCGCGTCAATGCCGCTTGCAACGAACTCGGGAAGGTCTTTCATGGGGGCACCTGTAAAATGGATCATATTGAAATTATTACATCTTCCAAACTTGACTCAAGGCTGGCCACTTTTCAAGTTGCAGTTTCCCCTCCCATTTGCCGAAGCCTGCCCCTAAACCCATCTCCATGACTTTCTCCGTCACCGACCTTGCCTGCCGCCGGGGCCAGATCACCGTCCTGCGGGGGGTGGCGTTCGATGTGGCCCCGGGCGAGGCCTTGGTGCTGCGCGGCCCCAACGGTGCGGGCAAGACGACGCTGCTGCGGACGCTGGCCGGGCTGACACCGCCGGTGGAGGGCGACGTGAACCCTGACGTTTGCGCGTATGCCGCCCATGCCGACGGCCTGAAGGGACAGTTGACGGTGGCCGAGAACCTCACCTTCTGGGCGCGCATATTCGGCTGCTCCGACATCACCCCCGCGGTTGCGGCCTTTGACCTTGGCCCCCTGATGAACCGGCGCGCGGCTGACCTGTCGGCGGGGCAGAAACGGCTTACCAGCCTCGCCCGTCTGCCCCTGACCGGGCGGCGCATCTGGCTTTTGGACGAACCGACGGTCTCTCTCGATACGGCGAACGTCGCGCTTTTCGGGCGGGCGGTGGCGGGGCACTTGGCGGGCGGCGGCTCCGCTATTCTGGCCACGCATATCGACCTTGGCCTGCCCGAGACACGCACCCTCGACGTGGCCCGTTTTGCCGCATCCCTGCACCCGACCGCCAAAGTGGACGACCCCTTTGCGGAGGCGCTGGAATGATCGCCCTACTTGTGCGCGATCTGCGACTGGCGACACGGGCGGGCGGCGGGTTCGGCCTGGGCCTCGCGTTCTTTCTGATCTTGGCGACGCTGGTGCCGTTGGGCGTGGGGCCACAGTCCGACCTTTTGACCCCGATCGGGCCGGGCATCCTCTGGCTTGGCGCTTTGCTGGCCTGCTTGCTGTCGCTCGACCGGATCTTCGCGCTGGACCTGGAGGATGGCTCGCTCGACTTGCTTGCCACGGCACCGATCCCGCTGGAGGGGGTCGCGACCGTCAAGGCGCTGACCCACTGGATCACAACGGGGCTGCCGCTGACGGTCGCAGCACCCGCGCTTTCGTTGCTGCTGTTCCTGCCGCACGCCGCCCTGCCTTGGCTGGTCCTGTCGCTGCTGATCGGCACGCCGGCGCTGTCTTGGCTGGGGACGTTCGGTGCGGCGCTTACCGTAGGGCTTAAGCGCGGATCGCTCCTGCTTTCGCTGCTGGTGCTGCCACTCTACATCCCGACCCTGGTCTTCGGGGCCGAGGTCGTGCGTCGCGGGGCCGAGGGGCTTTCAGTCGCGACGCCGCTTGCCCTGTTGGGCGGCATCACACTGGGCTGCATCGCTGTCCTGCCCTTTGCAACGGCAGCGGCACTTCGGATCAACCTTCGGTGACGCGTGCGTCATCTTGGGCACGGGTGCTTGCCGCCCCGCGCCGCAGCAAATAAGTCACCGTCATGTCACTCTGGGAATACGCAAACCCGCGCCGCTTCATGGCCTTTTCCGCCAAGGTTCAGCCTTGGGTCTGGGGCTTGGCCATACTGCTGTGCAGCGTCGGCCTGACCTGGGGTTTCTTTTTCACCCCCGAGGACTTCCGGATGGGAAACTCGGTCAAAATTATCTATATTCACGTGCCCAGCGCCTTCATCGCGATAAACGCGTGGTTCATGATGCTGGTGGCGTCCCTGATCTGGCTGATCCGTCGCCACCATGTCTCGGCGCTGGCCGCGCGCGCGGCGGCCCCAATCGGCCTGATCATGACGGTCGTCGCCCTTATCACCGGTGCGATCTGGGGCAAGCCCATGTGGGGCACCTATTGGGAATGGGACCCGCGCCTGACGTCGTTCCTGATACTCGGGCTGTTCTACCTAGGCTATATCGCGCTCTGGTCCGCCATCGAGGAGCCGGACGCCGCCGCCGATCTTACCGCGATCCTGTGCCTTGTCGGCACGGTCTTTGCCGTCCTGTCCCGTTATGCCGCTCAATTCTGGAGCCAGGGACTGCACCAAGGGGCGTCGCTGTCGCTGGATGCGGAGGAGAACATATCCGACGTCTTCTGGCAGCCGTTGGTCCTGAGCATCGCCGGCTTCGTGTGCCTGTTCGTGGCTCTTGTCTTGCTGCGCACCCGTACCGAAATACGCCGCCGCCGCCTGCAAACCCTGACCGCGAAGGAGCGTCTTGCATGAATCTTGGTCCCTATGCCTTCGACATCCTGATGGCCTATGCACTTTCCGCCATGCTGATCATCGGGCTGGTGGCGCAGAGCGTCCTTGCCGCGCGCGCGATCGGGCGGCGGCTGAAGGCGGCCGAGAAATGAGATGGCTTGCCCTTGTTCCCGTCGCACTGTTCGCATTACTCGCCGGGTTCTTTCTGTCCGGCCTTTTCCGTGACAACCCTGACGACCTGCCATCAGCATTCATCGGGCAGGAAGCGCCCGCGCTAAACACCACGGAATTGCCGACCCGCACCCCGTTGCCCGCCGACCTCATGTCGGATCGAGAGGTCAAGCTCGTCAACTTCTGGGCCAGCTGGTGCGTGCCCTGTCGGGTAGAGCATCCGCAGATTGAGACCCTCTCAGAGGTCGTTCCAGTCTATGGCGTAAACCACAAGGATCAGCCGGCGAATGCGATAAAGTTCCTGGAAGAACTTGGCGATCCTTATGCGGCCATCGGTGTCGACGGGGGCCGTGTGGCGATAGATTGGGGCGTGACAGGCTTCCCCGAGACTTTCGTGATCGATGGGGACGGCATCGTCCGCCTGCGTTTCGCCGGGCCGATCACGGTGTCGGTGATGAACGATACGATCCTGCCTGCGATCGAGGCGGCACAGGCGAACTGATCGCCAACATGCTTGCTGTTTATGGCCAGTAAAGCGAGATCCGACACCTTTCACCAATCCACTCAAGGCCCCAAGGACACCGCGTATCGCATGGATGAAGATGCCTTCCCGCAGCGCGAAACCTTGCTGAAACGCTGGACAAACCCGGAAGACCTTCAGATCGCCCGGCACGAGTCTCAGGAGTATCAGCGCCGGTTTTTCGACCTCATGAATTGAAGCCCCAGCCCCGCGCCTGCGCCTGCACCCAGGTCCAGCTCGACGTACACATTTCTTCCAGCCCGTGCTCTGCTGAAAACCCCAGAACCTCGCGCGCGCGCGCCGGATCGGCATAGAGCTTGGGCACATCACCGACGCGGCGCGGCGCGATTTCATAAGGCAACGTCCGGCCCACTGCATCCTGATACGCGGCGTGCATCTCCAGCACCGACACCGGACTGCCCGTGCCGATGTTGAGCGTATGCGCCCGCCCTTCCATCAACGCATCGAGCGACTGCACATGCGCCCGCGCCAGGTCCATTACGTGAATGTAATCGCGCAATGCGGTGCCGTCGGGCGTGTCATAATCGTTGCCGAATACCCGCAAAGTCTCCATCTCTCCCATGGCGACCTTGGCGATAAATGGCATCAGGTTGTCAGGTATCCCGCGCGGATCCTCCCCGATCAGCCCGCTTGGATGTGCGCCAACCGGATTGAAATAGCGCAGCACGCCCACCACCCATGGGTCCGCCCGCGCTGCCTGCGCCAGGATCTGCTCGCAAGTCAATTTGGTGAACGCATAAGGAGAGGTATAGCTCAGCGGCAGATCCTCCGTCAGTGGGAAAACCTCCGGCTCGCCGTAGACCGTGGCCGTTGACGAGAACACAATCCGGAAGACGCCGGCATCGCGCATTGCCTGGGCAAGCGTCACCAGCCCACCGATATTTGCCTCGAAGTAATCGAGCGGCCTTGCTACGCTTTCCCCCACGGCCTTCTTGGCCGCGAAATGCACTGCCCCGTCGAAGGACTTCTCCGCAAACAGCCGGTCCAGAAGGGTACGGTTCAGCACCGATCCCTCGACCACGTCCACCTCCGTCCCGGAAAGGCGCGCAAGGCGGTCGATCACGCCCCGGTCAGCATTCTCGAAGTTGTCCAGGATCGTGACTTCATAGCCCGCGGCCATGAGTGCGACGTAGGTATGACTGCCGATGTAGCCCGCACCGCCGGTCAGAAGAATTCTAGGCATGGCATCCTTCAATGATTGATTTGCAGCGTGAATACTGCCGAGGTCACAATAGGTTAACTTAGTTTCGTCAAGTTTTGGTCGGTATTCTTCATTAAAAGTGAAAAATGAACGCCTGAGCGAGGTAAGCCCGATGCATGATCTTATCCAATCCGAGGACGGTGCCGTAACTGCCAACTGGGTGGTCCTGACGGCTGGCATTGTGGGCCTGGGCCTTGCCGCGACGTCCGTCGTCAGCGGCGGCGTCGAGGATCAGAGCGTGGACATCGCACAATTCCTTGCTGACACCGAGGTCGGCACCGCTTTCAGCCGCCTGTTCTCCGAAAACGACTTCAGCGAGGGGCGTGGCGACTGGAGCGGTGGCGAGTTGATGACAATCAATGGCTTCGGCGAGATTCTCGCCTTGTCCGGCAACGCGACGAGGGCTGAAATGCCGATCTCCGTCGACAGCAAATACGCCTACGCTGTGATGGAGTTCGACATGATCATCGGCGACAGCTGGGACAACGAACAGGGCGTGATCTCGATCAATGGCAAAGACGTGGTTATCGGAACCCACTCCTGGGGCGGCGACGGGCCGGCAATTCAGACCTTCGATGCGGCGGGTGGCACGACCGTCATGATGACCCGCTCGTCAACGGCAACCGGCGGGAACTGGCGGCCCGATACAAACGATTACACCTACAACGTCCGCGTGGTCGCGGCGAACGATGGGTCGGACATCACGCTCGGTGCCGCCACTACGCTGAACCAGGGCGGCGGGGATGAATTCTTCGGCATCGACAATGTGAAGGTGACGGGCAGCAACCAAAAGTAAGCGCCTCCAGCGGCACCTTTCGCGGGTCGCACACCCTTCCCCCATAGCCCTATCTCGCGTATCCTGTGGCTGAGCACACAAGATAGAGCAGCAACATGCCCGACGACCTCCTCAAGGCCGAGCAGCCGGAAACCTACGACGCATCGTCTATCGAGGTACTGGAAGGCCTTGAACCGGTTCGCAAACGTCCCGGCATGTACATCGGCGGCACGGACGAACGGGCCCTGCATCACATGGTGGCCGAGGTTCTCGACAACTCCATGGACGAGGCGGTCGCGGGCCATGCCAACCGGATCGAGGTGGAACTTCACGCCGACGGCTCGCTTACCGTGCGCGACAACGGACGCGGCATCCCGATCGACCCGCACCCCAAGTTTCCCGACAAGTCCGCGCTGGAAGTCATCCTGTGCACGCTGCACGCCGGCGGCAAGTTCTCGGGCAAGGCGTACCAAACGTCTGGCGGCCTGCACGGTGTGGGCGCGTCCGTCGTGAATGCGCTGTCCGATTCGATGGTGGTGCAGGTCGCGCGCGACCGCGAACTGTGGGAACAGCGCTTCTCCCGCGGCATCCCCCTTGGGCCCGTGGAAAAGATCGGCGCAGCCCCCAACCGGCGCGGCACCACCGTCACTTTCCACGCGGACGAACAGATTTTCGGGGCCCACCGCCTGAAACCGGCCCGCTTGTTCAAATCGATTCGCTCCAAGGCGTATCTCTTCTCGGGCGTCGAAATCCGCTGGAAATCGGAAATCGACGACGGCGAAACACCGACCACCGCGACATTCCACTTCCCGGGTGGTCTTTCCGACTATCTTACTGAAACACTTGGAACATCTTCGACTTACGCCGACACGGCCTTCGCCGGCACCGTCGATTTCCGGGAGAAATTCGGAGAGCCGGGCAAGGTCGAATGGGCGATCAACTGGACGCCTGCACGCGACGGCTTCATCCAATCCTATTGTAACACGGTGCCCACGCCCGAAGGGGGCACGCATGTTGCCGGGTTCTGGGCGGCTATCCTCAAGGGGATCAAGGCTTACGGCGAACTCGCCAACAACAAGAAGGCCGCGCAGATCACGCGCGAAGACCTGATTTCGGGCGGCTGCGCGCTGGTCTCCTGCTTCATCGCGGAGCCTTCCTTTGTTGGCCAGACCAAGGACCGCCTCTCGACCGAGGCCGCGGCCAAGATGACCGAAGGGGCCGTACGCGACCGATTCGACAATTGGCTGGCCGGTGACACCAAGGCCGCGGGCGCGATCCTCGACTTCCTCGTCCTGCGCGCGGAGGAACGGCTCAAGCGGCGGCAGGAAAAAGAGACCGCCCGCAAATCCGCCACCAAAAAGCTGCGTCTGCCCGGCAAGCTGGTCGATTGCTCGGCCACCTCCAAGCAGGGCACGGAGTTGTTCATCGTCGAGGGTGACTCGGCCGGCGGGTCGGCCAAGATGGCGCGTGACCGCAAAACGCAGGCCCTGCTGCCCCTGCGCGGCAAGATCCTGAACGTGCTGGGCGCGGCATCGGGCAAGCTCACGTCGAACGCCGAAATCTCCGACCTGTCACAGGCGCTTGGCGTGGCGATCGGCACCAAGTTCAACATCGACGACCTGCGGTATGACAAGGTCATCATCATGACCGACGCCGACGTCGACGGAGCCCATATTGCGGCGCTCTTGATGACGTTCTTCTTCAGCCAGATGCGGCCCATGATCGACGCAGGCCACCTGTACCTCGCCTGCCCGCCGCTGTTCCGCCTGACCCAGGGGGCCAAGCGCGTCTATTGCATCGACGAGGTGGAGCGGGACATGTGGCTGGCCAAGGGCCTGGGCGGCAAGGGCAAGATCGACGTCAGCCGCTTCAAGGGTCTGGGCGAGATGGACGCCAAGGATTTGAAGGAGACCACAATGGACCCGAAGTCCCGCAAGCTGATCCGCGTCACCGTGGACGAGGACTTTCCGGGCGAAACCGGGGATTTGGTCGAGCGGTTGATGGGGAAGAAGCCGGAGATGCGGTTTCAGTATATCTCGGAGAATGCGAAGTTCGCGGGGGAGTTGGATGTTTGAGGGCATCGAGACCTTATTAGACTCGAAATTAAATACATCTGTATTAATTGGCAACGTAATTGTCCCAGCTAATTCAGTGACTCAATCGTTAAGGCCCTTTGCCGAACCGGCACTCTATCATACAGCGGGCTTTGAACTGAACAACTTTAGCCTGGGGGGAACCCTCACTAAACTGAAGTTGCGAGATCGTTACTTCGGTCTCCTCACTTGTCACCAAATTCATAAGGCAAATTTCAATTATGCCATGATTTCCGTAATAAACGAAGAGAATCGCTCTTTCTGTACAGCAATGCGAGCGGTTTTCCCGGCTAACGAGCATTCAGTCGATGAATTGGACGCCGTACTTTGCGAGTTTACTGATCCTGTTTCCACTGGCAGCCTTTCAAGCCATGGATGGTTTGATTTGAGAAACGATTACGCTCAACCGCACACTCCAGAACCATTGGCAGTCGTAGCCATTGGGTATCCGGGACATCGAAACGCGATTGACTATGAAAACGAAGGTTACGCGGCAGGACCGAACGCCGTTCTGGGAACGGAATCAATGCCAAGCATTTCAGGTCGGCTATCATTTGAGCCAGTTAGCCCTTTAGACTATGATCCTAATGGTTTCAGCGGTGGCCCGGTTTTCGGCCTCAAAGAAACGCCCAACGGACTGCAGGCTTTCTTTGCCGGCCTCGTGACAGAAGCCTCTCGGTCGAAGTTTCATTTTATATCGCTCCAAAAACTTCGTCCACTAATTGAAAAAATGCTGGAAGATGATTTGCCGGTCTGGAAGCCTTAGGGCTACTGCGCGTCACGCGCCTAACCACCACCCAACCCCCTCCTGTTTGCGCCTGAAACGCTCCCCCCGAGCGTCCTCCCGAACGCCCCCTACTCCTGCACCCCCTCCAACCACGCCACCAACGCGGCAATCGGCACCGATGTCACGATGGGCTGGCCCGCGTCGGTGCGCACGAAGGCCGAGTCGGTGCCTTCGAACACCCGGCCCCAGACGGGCATGACATCCCCGTGACTCATGACCGGACGGCGGCCGTCGATCTTGGTCACTACCTCGTAATGTGGAAAGCCGCCCGCCCGCGCCGCCAACTGGGTCAGGTCGGGCACTTCCACGGCCAGCACTTCCTGCATCGGGCCGTCACCCCGCGCCTCCGTCCCGTGACAGGTCGCGCAATAGTCAAGGAAGAGCCCCAACCCCAGGTCAACAAGCTCCGCATCCTGAGCGGCGACGGGCTGGGCAAGGCAGAGGGCAAGCAGGGCAAGGCGCACGGGAAGTTTCCTTTCAGGTTGCCCCCATCCTGACCGCCCCGTCCCGCGCGCGCTTTGACCCTGATCAAGCACATCACCGCCGAGCGGTGGCTCACCACGTCAAGCAGGCCTTGCGTCGCCGCTGCCCTCGCGTAGCGTCGCAGACATGCGCCTCGCTCTCGTCCTTCTTGCACTAACCTCTGTGGCCGCCTGCACCCGCCCCCTCACCCCGGCGGAAATGGCGCTCGTGGCTCCGCTCCACGGGCCGACGCTCGACACCGCAGCCGCGCGCATCACCCGCGCGCCCGGCGTCGGTCTTTTCCCCATTACGTTCGACGCCCGCCCCCGCACCACCTGTCGGGAACGGATCGTCCCCCCGATGACCGGGCGGATCACCGCGCCGACCGCGGGTATCGTCCTGTTCAACAGGCTGTTCGTCAGCACCCCTGCCCACCTGCCCGACTACGCCGCGCCTTTTGGCCCTGATCAGCGGTTGGACCTGCCCGCCGCGATGTTCCTCGTCCACGAACTCACCCACGTGTGGCAGTGGCAGAACCGCGACCTGACCGGCTACCACCCCGCGCGCGCCTTCGGGGAGCAGGTTGCGATGGACGACCCATACTTGTTCGACGCGAACACCAGCGCCCCGTTCCTCAGCCACGGATACGAGGTGCAGGCTTCTCTGGTGGAGGAGTACCTCTGTTGTGCCTCGCTGGACCCCAACGGCGCGCGCACCGACCGGCTCAAACAGCTCCTGCGCGAGGTCATGCCCGTCGCCGAGCCCGAGGCCTTTGCCCGCCCCGTCTGGGTGCCGCACGAAGACGATTTGCCGAACATCTGCAACTGAGGACTTTCCGTGACGTCAACCGGCTCTACCCTGTAACCCATGAGATTGTCTGCCCTGCTATTGGCCCTTGCGGCCCCCGCCCATGCCCAGGACACCGACCTGGAACTTGTCCTGCTGGCCGACAGTTCCGGTTCCATCACGCAATCGGAGCTGATGTTCCAACGCGAAAGCTACGCTGCGGCGATGACCGACCCCGCCGTCGTCGCGGCGATCATGAACACGGCCTATGGCTCCATCGCGGTGACTTACGTGGAATGGGCGACGAACCAGTCGGTCGTCGTCCCGTGGATGCAGATTGCGACGCCGGAAGATGCGCAGGCATTCGCCGCCGCGCTTGACGGCCCACCCCGCCGTGCGACCGGGCGCAATGCCATCGGTTCCGCCCTGCTGTTCGCCGCTGACATGATCGAGACGAACCGGATCGACGGCTGGCGGCGGGTGATCGATTTTTCGGGCGACAGCACTGGCAACAGCTACGGCCCCGCGATCGAGGATGGACGCGACGAGGTGGTTAGCCGGGGCATAACCATCAACGCCCTCGCGATCCTGTCGGAGCGGTCGATCATGGACGGACGCGACGGCTTAGCACAGGCCTACGCCGACCGCGTCATCGGCGGACTTGGTGCCTTCGTGGTGGAGGCCGCCACGCGCGATGTCTTCGCGGAAGCGGTGAAACGAAAGCTGATCCTTGAGATATCCGGCGTGCCGACCCGTCGGATCGTGGCCGGGTTGGAAACCCCGGAGGACTAGCCCGCAGCCTTTTCCTCCAACGCCAGCCATTCCGCCTCGGCGGCGTCCTTCTTGGCGTGACGGGCAAGCAGGGCATCTGTCGCCTTCTGGAATTTCACCGGCTCCTTGGTGAACAACTCCGGGTCGGCCATCAATTCTTCCAGCTTGCCGATTTCCGCTTCCAGCCGTTCGATTTCAGCAGGGAGCGCGTCGAGCCGATGGCGCTCGGTGTAGGACAGCGCCTCGCCCTTGGGGGCTGCCTCGGTGGCGTCGACAACCTTTGCCGTGCCGCCCTTGGTTTTCGATTTCACGGTTACATTTTCAATGATGCCGCCACGCTGCTCCACCATGTCGGACCAGCCGCCGGGATAGGCCTGCGCCCGGCCCTGGCCTTCCATCGCGATCGTCTGCGTGGCGATCCGGTCAAGGAAATCACGGTCATGGCTGACCAGGAGGACCGTGCCGTCGTATTCGCCCAGCACATCCTGCAACAGGTCCAGCGTCTCGATGTCGAGATCGTTCGTCGGTTCGTCCAGCACCAGCAAGTTCGACGGCAGCGCCATGATCCGCGCCAGCAGGAGCCGGGCCTTTTCGCCGCCCGACAACGACTTGACCGGGGCCTTGAACTGCTTGTCGTGGAAAAGGAAATCCTTGAGGTAGCCGGCCACGTGCTTGGGCGTCCCCCGCACCATCACCTGGTCCGAAGCGCCCGAGACGCCCAGAAGCGGATCAAGGGTCAGCGAGTCCCAAAGCGTTGCCTCGGGGTCCAGTTTGGCACGCGCCTGATCGAAGACGGCGACCTCCAGGTTGGTGCCCAACTTGACTGTTCCTTCATCGGGCTCGATCTCGCCCAGCAACATCTTCAGCACTGTCGTCTTGCCCACTCCGTTGGGTCCGACGAAGGCCACCCGGTCACCGCGCAGCACGCGCAGATCGAAAGGTTTCAGGATCACACGCTCCCCGAAGGATTTCGCGATCCCCGTGGCCTCGATCACCTTCTTGCCCGACGACTGGCCGGCATCCAGTTCCAGCGCGGCAGTCCCGGCGCGGCGGATCTGGGCGGAGCGTTCGGCCCGCAGGTCGGCCAGTGCGCGCACGCGGCCCTGGTTGCGCTTGCGACGGGCAGAAATTCCCTCGACCGCCCAGCGTGCCTCGGCCTTGATCTTGCGATCCAGCTTGTGGCGCTGTTGGTCCTCTTCCTCCCAGGTCTTGTCGCGCCAGGCCTCGAAATGTTCGAACCCCTGCTCCTGACGGCGTGCGACGCCACGGTCGATCCAAAGCGTCGCGCGTGTCAGGGCACGCAGAAAGGCCCGGTCGTGGGAAATGAGGACGTAGGCCGTGCGCGTCGAATTCAGTTCGGCCTCCAGCCATGCGATGGCCTCGATATCAAGATGGTTCGTCGGCTCGTCCAGCAGCATCAACTCGGGCGCTTCGGCCAGCAGCTTGGCCAGCGCCGCGCGGCGACGCTCCCCGCCTGATGCAGCGTCGGGCGACGCATCCAGACGCAGTTTCAGCCCCTCGGCAACTGCCTCCACACGCCACGCCTCGGACGGGTCCAGCCCGGATGCGGCATAATCGCCCAACGTCGCAAAGCCGGAAATGTCCGGCTCCTGCTCCATGTAGCCGACGGACGTACCCGGCGAGAGCGTGCGGCTGCCGCTGTCGGCCTCGACCAGGCCGGCCATGACCTCCATCAAGGTCGATTTACCCGAACCGTTGCGCCCCACGAGGGCGACGCGGTCGCCCTCCTGAACCACGAGATCAAGGTCGGAAAAGATCGGATCGCCCCCGAAGGTAAGCGAAATGCCGGTGAGCTGAAGAAGGGGTGCGCGTGCCATGCCGCGCAGTTATGTGGCCGCGCCGCCGGGGTCAATCAGGCTGCGTCGAGAAGCCCCGTTAGAAGACGGGCTCGGGCAGGTGGAATCGCGGCAATGGGCAAGGCGGTGAACACATGAAGCGTATTCAGATCATCGTCCACGACCGCGTGGTCCGACACCGCGGCACCCAGCGAAAGATAGGAGCGCAGCAGCGGCGGCAACGGGCCTGAAATCATCGGCAGGGGCGTTCGATTCGCGGCCTTCGGTCCTGGTCCCCAGGTTTCCGGTGCCTTGTGCCGTGCCAGCCTCGCCATTCCGGTCCCGCAGGACGGGAAGGAGGAGCAGCCATAAAGAACCGCGACATCCTCGGCCATCACCACGCGCGCCAGCATGGCCAGCAAAAGCCGTCCCGCTTCGGCATCGCGGCTGCCAGGGGCCAAACAGATACGCCCCACCTCCAACGCGCGGGGAAAGCAGGCCGCGAATGCCGTCAGGTCGTAATGCTGCGCGGTATAACCCGCCGCCATTCCCGCCGCGTCCTGTACCGTCAGCCGAGCACAGGCGACCGGAAGAGTGCCATCCTCGATAAGCAGGTGCCGCGCATGGGCATCGAACCGGTCGACGTCGTCCCGACCGCCCCGGAAGGTCCGCGCGCGCAAATCGAACGCGGCCCCGGCCATTGCAAGCGGAAGCAGCCGGGCGCGCCAACGTCCTGCGGTCAAATTCATCGCGCCCTCCGGCACCCTTGGCGCGCGGGGGTCGCGGGCCTAGATGAAGTCTCGCATCGCCCCTTCGCGGTGTCCACGGAAAGGGAAAGCGATGGACAAGGTCATCAAGTCAGACGCCGATTGGAAAGAGCAGTTGGGCCCGGAGGCCTTCAAGGTTCTGCGCGGGCACGGCACCGAACGTGCAGGAACGCATGACGATTTCCCCAAGGACGCGGGTACTTATCGTTGCAAGGGCTGCGGCGCGCCGCTGTTCGACCAGGCCCACAAATTCGAAAGCGGCACCGGCTGGCCCTCGTTCTGGCAACCAGTGGACGGCGTCCAGTCCGAAACCGTGGGCGAAAGCGTAGACAACAGTTGGTTCATGAAACGAACCGAGGTGCATTGCGCGCGCTGCGACGGACATCTTGGTCACGTATTTCCCGATGGGCCGCAGCCAACTGGACTGCGTTATTGCATCAACGGCGTCGCGCTGGAGTTTGAACCGGAAGACTAGGCCTTCTGTCCAGCCCCCGAGACCGTTTCGATGGCGTCGATCTCAACCAGCCCCCAAGCCAGACCCTCGTTGCGAAGGATCCGTTTTCCCAGACGAGTGTAATCACCGACGTCGTGGGCCAGCCGCTGGCCCATGACAAGCATCCGAAGCGGCTCTTGCCCCGTGTTCTCGATTGAATGCGCCGCACCGCCCGCGCGGTAGCCCAGAAAATCGCCCGGACCGATCGCTAGCGCTTCCTCGCTGACATAGGCGGTGCCCTGCCCTTGGAGGACCTAAACGGCCTCGTCCTCGTGGTGGTGCAGGTGATGTTAGGAGGACAGGTCGCCGGGTGCCACCTCGATCAAATGGATGCCCAGTCCGGTCAGGCCAGTCGCATCGCCCAATGATTTGTTTATCCGCCGGGCGCGTGGGTTCAGGAAATGCGTCTTCGCAAGCCCCTGCATCGCCGCGATATCAGCAGCCCGCAGAAGATACGGCGCATCAGCCATCAGCGAACGAGTCGCCGATATTCACGCGACCGAAGTTGCGGATGATCTGTTGTATGAGGCCAAAATCCCGAATCGATGTTTCCGTGACCCGGCGTGACAGGGTGATCACCTGGCCTCGCTCCAATCCGAAACGTTCGATGTTGTCGATCGTACCATCTGCCGCAAAGCTGACGGCGACCAGTTCGCGTTCCTCGAATTTGGGCTCGCGGTAGGCGTAATGTTGCACACGGCTCTGTACGTAGTACCAGGCATCATCCCGCTCGACCCCGTTGGTTGCAGGGCGGCCAATCGTGGTTTCCACCGTGTCGCGGGTGTCGACGCCCACGATAAGCGATTGTAAGTCGGCGTCGTCGGGAATGTAGCCGTGATTGCGGTAGGTGGCCGAGCAAGCCGATAGCCCCACGACGAGCAAGGCCGCCACAAGCCCCTTCATGATCGTTGCCATCGTCCGTCCCCTCAACCGCTTGCCCCCGTTGCCCGGAAGGCCTGTACCGACTATGGCTTACCCGTCCCCGCCCGGTGCATCAAGGGCGGCTTCCTTGCTGTAGACAACGGTCCCGTCCAATGAAACCCATCCTCTCAAACCCCGTTCGCTTCTCCGATCTGCCGCAGCGCAAGCCGACGCATGTCCGCCTGGTGCCCGACGAGGGGCAATTGGAGGATCTGGCCGACCGCCTTTCGGTCGATTTTTTCCGCAAAGTGCGCTTCGAAATTGACCTGACGCCTGGACCCGGTCGCGACTGGACCTTGACGGGCAAGCTTGGCGCGACGGTTATTCAGCCATGTCGGGTCACGACCGACCCCGTTACCACACGCATTGAGGAATCGGTCACCCGCCGCTACACCCCCGACCTCACCACCCCCGAGGGGGAAGAAGTTGAGATGGACGACGACACGCTTGAGCCGCTTCCCGCCATCCTGGACTTGGGCGAAGTGTTGGAGGAGGCTCTGGCGCTGGCCATCCCCGAGTTCCCCCGCTCTGCAGGGGCCGAGGATCTGGACCTGACCGCAGCGCCTGAAGGGGCAGAACCGTTGACGGACGACGCGGTTAAACCGTTTGCTGGACTGGCCGCTCTGAAAGCGAAGTTGGAAGGCGGCGAGTAGCACGCCGCGCGTGGTATAATCTGGCCACAGCCGGGCGCGGCTTGGACAAGAGCATGGTCGCGCGGCGGGCTTGGAGCGATTGTTGGGTCGCGACACAGCTCACGGACGGGGAAACCAGCCGACAAAGTGCAGCAATTCAGACATGCAGCCGCCGCCTGCCCTTGCATCTTTCCTGAATCACGGTATGACGCGCGCTCCGGTCTAGGTGGATCGGGAAACCGCTGGACCCGAACTGCGAATGCCACTAGGGACCGCACCACGAGATTCAATGTGATACGAGGGCGCGCGCCGCCCATCCGAGAAAGACCGAGGTTGAGCCATGGCTGTTCCCCAGAACAAGATCACCACGTCGCGCCGCAACAATCGCCGCTCGCACGATTTCCTTGTGCCCGGCAATCCGGCCGAATGCCCCAACTGCGGCGAGCTTAAGCGCCCGCACCACGTTTGCGGTGCATGCGGTCACTATGCTGACCGCGAAGTCGTCGCGGCTGCGGCCGTCGATCTGGATGACGACGTCGCCTAATCAGCGATGATCGCGAACAGGAAGGGGGCCCTTGATGTCGGATGAGACCGACGTGGCCCCCACCCCGTCCAAGGACGCCGCTGGCGTGCTTTCCATCGACGCAATGGGCGGCGACCTAGGCCCCGAAGCCGTGGTCGCCGGATTGGCGCGTTCGGTCAAGTCCATTCCCGCGATCCGATTTATCGTCCACGGCGACAAGGCTGTGCTCGACTCGCTTATCGCCAAACGGCGTGGCCTGTCCGACCATTGCACCGTACGCCACGCGGCGGACGTCGTCGCCATGACGGACAAGCCGAGCCAAGTCCTCCGCACAGGCAAGGACACGTCGATGTGGTCCGCCGTAGAGGCCGTAAAATCCGGCGAGGCGACGGTCTGTGTGAGCTGCGGCAACACCGGTGCCCTGATGGCCGTAAGCATGATCCGCCTGCGCAAGTTGCCGGGCGTGAACCGGCCCGCCATCGCGATCCTTTGGCCGTCGCGCAACCCGTCGGGTTTCAATGTGATGCTCGATGTCGGGGCTGACATCCGCGCCGACGCCGACGACCTTGTGCAATATGCGCTGATGGGCATGTCATACGCCCGCAATGGCCTGGGCCTCGACCGACCCCGAGTCGGCCTTCTCAACGTTGGCACCGAAGAGAATAAGGGCCGGACCGAGCTGAAGGAAGCCCATGACAAGATCGAGGTCGTGGCCGTCGACAATGGGTTCGATTTCGTCGGCTTCGTCGAAGGCGGTGACATCCCGGGCGACCGCGTCGATGTCATCGTTACCGACGGGTTCACCGGAAACGTGGCACTCAAGACCGGCGAAGGCACCGCCCGCTTCGTTCGCGACATGCTGGGCGAGGCATTTCGGGCCACTGCAATGTCGAAAATCGCCGCCCTTCTGGCCATGAGCTCCCTGAAACGCCTATCAACGCGAATCGATCCGCGACATGTAAATGGCGGCGTGTTCCTTGGTCTGAACGGTACAGTCGTTAAATCTCATGGATCGGCGGATGAAACCGGCGTTGCCGCAGCGATCCAGTTAGCCTGGGACCTGTCCGAATCCGGTTTCAGCGAGCGCCTGCGCGCCCGCGTCGCCGCCGCCACGGCCAGCCTGGAGGAGTCCCCATGATCCGTGCACAGGTACGTGGCGTCGGGCATTATCTGCCCGAACGCGTGGTCGAAAACGATTGGTTCACCACGTTTCTGGAGACGTCCGACGAGTGGATCCGTTCCCGCTCGGGGATTGAGCGGCGGCATTTCGCGGCCGAGGGGCAGACCACATCCGACCTGGCGATCCGCGCGGCACAGGCCGCGCTGAACGACGCCGGATTACGGCCCGACGATATCGACGCGATCGTGCTGGCGACATCGACCCCCGACCTGACCTTTCCGGCGACCGCGACGATCGTACAGGCCGGCCTGGGCATGACCCGCGGGTTTGCATTCGACGTACAGGCCGTATGCGCGGGGTTCATTTACGCGCTGTCCAATGCCAACGCGATGATCGTTTCCGGTCAGGCAAAGCGCGTGCTGGTCATCGGTGCAGAGACCTTCAGCCGTATCATGAATTGGGAAGACCGGGGCACTTGCGTACTATTCGGGGATGGCGCGGGGGCGCTTATCCTTGAAGCGGCCGAGGGCGATGGCACCAACTTCGACCGCGGCATTCTGGCAACTGACCTGCAGTCCGACGGCCGTTTCCGTGATATCCTGCAGGTGTCGGGCGGCGTATCGTCTTCGCAAACGACCGGGCACCTGATGATGGCGGGCAAGGAAGTCTTTCGGCACGCGGTCGAAAAGCTGGCGACCTCGACCGTTGCCGTCATGGACCAGGCCGGCGTGACCGCCGCAGACATCGACCGCGTGGTGCCGCATCAGGCGAATGTCCGCATCATCACCGGAACCGCGCGCAAGCTGGCCCTGCCGATGGAAAAGGTCGTGGTGACCGTGCAGGATCATGGCAATACATCCGCCGCATCGATTCCCCTCGCCATGTCGGTCGCCCAGTCAAGTGGACAGCTGAACCGGGGCGAACTGGTGGTAACCGAGGCGATCGGCGGGGGCCTTGCCTGGGGTGCCGTGCTGCTCCGCTGGTGATGTCCGGACCTAAGCCTCGGATGGGAAACAACCTTTCCACGTTTCCCGCGATCGGCAAAACATCGCATTAACTTTGCGCTGCAAGTGCTTGTCATTGACTTGTTTTCCATCGTCCCCCAAATATCTTGGCACCTGCGCCGGTACCACCCAACAAGGACGGGATTGAGCTATGACAGACAAAACACTGACACGCATGGACTTGAGCGAGGCTGTTTTTCGAAATGTTGGGCTAAGCCGAAATGAAAGCGCCGGCCTCGTGGGTCAGGTTCTGCAGCATGTGTCGGACGCGCTGGTCAAGGGAGAGCAGGTCAAGGTCTCGGGCTTCGGAACGTTCTCCACCCGTGACAAATCGGCCCGTGTGGGCCGGAACCCCAAGACCGGCGAGGAAGCTCCTATCCCGCCGCGCCGCGTCCTGACATTCCGCCCGTCGCACCTGATGAAAGATCGCGTCGCCGCTGGAAACGCCGCCAAGAAAGGCTGACCATTGGCCGGCTCGGAAAAATCCGACGGCGCATTCCGCACCATACGCGAAGTCGCGGATTGGTTGGTCGTGCCCACGCACGTTCTGCGGTTCTGGGAGTCCAAGTTCGGCCAAATTGCCCCGGTCAAGGGGTCTGGCGGACGTCGGTACTACCGCCCCGAAGACATGAAACTGTTGGGCGGTATCAAAGTGATGTTGCACGACCAGGGCCTCACGATTCGGGGTGTAAGCCAAAAGATCGATGATGAGGGCGTAGAGGCCGTCATGGTCCTGTCCCCCGACCTTGACTCGGTCGAGGCACAACCAAAGCGCCCGCGCCGCGTAATCCGCCCGGATGATGAGCCGGACAATGGAAAAGTCGTGGCCTTCGATCGCAGGCCGGAACGTCCTGCCCCATCCGTGGACACCCCTTCCGAGCCGAATGAACCGACGCAACCCGACGCGCCGGCAGGTGACACTGAACCGCCGCAGCCTGTCGATACCGATTCACCGTCGCAGCCGGATGAGGAGCCACTCGGTGAGCGCGACACGCCGCCCCAGCCGGACCCCGAGATCGCAATTGAAACAGCGCCGGACTCTGATCCTGTCAAGTTGCGAACGAACGAGCGGGGGCCCGAGGGGCATCCGGGGGCCACACCGGCACCGCCTGAACCCGCGCCTTTCGCCGACTCGACCGCGGCCCTGTCGCCTGCGATCACCTCGGACGCCCTTGGTCTCGTTTTGGACCCGCTGGAAAAGCGCCGCCTGCGCCGGATCGTCCGCAAGCTGCGCGGCCTGATCGCAGAGGTCGAGGAAGAGATCGCCAAGGGCGACCAGCGCTGACAAAGAACCCGCCTCTTTCGGCTTGCGCCCATCGGCAGAAGCCGTATGAAGACTGCCAAGTCGGGCTATGGCGCAGCCTGGTAGCGCGTCCGTCTGGGGGACGGAAGGTCGCAGGTTCGAGTCCTGCTAGCCCGACCAACTTCGAAACGCCTCGCCCCGATCGGGGCGGGGCGTTTCGCGCATTCAGGGGGGCTGTATGACCTATCCGACGGGCGTTCTCGCCAGCCAGCAGATTCATCTTATGGCCCAATCCGGTGGCATCAAGGCACCTCACTTCGTTGACGGCCAGGTCCAGCCGGCAAGCCTCGATTTGCGATTGGGCGATGTTGCCTACCGGGTGCGTGCGTCCTTCCTGCCGGGCGCGGGGCGTAAACTATCCGACCGCCTTCCCGACTTCGAAATGCACCGGGTGGACCTGTCGAACGGGGCCGTCCTGGAAAAGGGCTGCGTCTACCTGGTACCATTACAGGAGTCGCTTGCCTTGCCCGAGGGCATATCAGCGGTGGCTAATGCCAAATCTTCCACCGGTCGGCTCGATCTTCTGACGCGCACGGTGACGGACGGCGGCACCGAGTTCGACCGCATTCCGCCGGGCTACGACGGCCCGCTTTACGCAGAAATCTGCCCGCGCAGCTTCTCGGTTCTGGTGCGCGCCGGCATGCGCCTCAATCAGATCCGGTTTCGCGCGGGCGAGGCGGTGCTTTCGGATGCCGCGCTGCGCAAGCTCCACTCCGAGACGCCGTTGGTCGACGGCGTCCCCAAGATCGATGACGGACTTGGGTTCAGTGTCGATCTGACACCGGGGGGCGGCAACCTTGTCGGCTGGCGCGCCAAGCCGCACACAGGTGTCATCGATCTCGACAAGCTGGGTCACTACACCCCCGACGACTTCTGGGAGGCGATCCGCACCGACCGGCGCAGCATTATTCTCGATCCCGGCGCATTCTATATCCTTGTCAGTCGGGAAGCCGTGACGATCCCGCCGACGCACGCCGCGGAGATGGCACCCTATCTGGCCATGGTCGGCGAATTCAGAGTGCATTACGCGGGCTTTTTCGATCCCGGTTTCGGCCATGGAGTCCCCGCGCGTGGCGTGCTTGAGGTGCGCTGTCACGAGGCTCCGTTCGTGCTTGAAGACGGGCAGATCGTAGGACGACTGGTTTACGAGACGATGTCAGAAGTGCCCCTTCACCTCTACGGTCAGGACATGGCATCCAATTACCAGGGCCAGGGCCTGAAGCTGTCCAAGCATTTCGCGGCCCCCTGACGCTTAGCCGATCGGGCAATTCCTACGTTGCGCGGGCGTCAGGCAATTGATCGGCACAAGATACGTGTGGACCGCAAACATCACTGCACCTGTTTGCGGCAGGCGCAGGACAGTCTGCCGCTCGGACCGAATGTAGCGGGCTGTCGTCGTACCGTGCCGCGCTGTGGGCCTCGGCCGGTGCAATATAGCCTCCGTGTGCGGCAATATGTTGGCCCGCCACATCGCGCGCCCTGCCGGGACCCGATCAAACAGGCGCTGAACCCGCAGAGCAACATCACCATCGTAACCGGGCACCGGCTCATGGATGCGGGTCAAGGGACGACCGATTTTCTCGGCCAGTGTCCAATACGCCGGAAAGCAGAGCAGGCCGGCAATCAGAACATGCTCCGTTGCGGTCGATGGGCGGTCGAGCAGCATGACGTCTTCCTGAAGCATCTGGTTGATCACTTCGAACGGATGCCCCGAGACCGAAACGACACGCCCGTCGGGACAGGTCACGCTATCCCCATCGCGGCAGAAAGCCTGCGGAAGTCCCGCCAAAACCGTCGCCAGCAGTTCCGCCAAAGCCTCTTCGGCCCCCGGCACTTCGGCCCAGATCGCCGCACGATACTCCCGCATCAAACGCGCGCGCTCGGCCATCTGCGCAGCGTAGGCATCATCGACCACGGGCCAGGCACCTTTGACCGGCCTCATCCCGGGCATACGGCTCAGCGCCGGATCATCCCACGGCGTGTACGGCAGGGTCGCCTGCAAGATCGGCCTGCCCTGCCCCGGCCCGGTCATTCGCGGGGGGCTGCCGAACTCAGCAGGTCAGCTTCGTTTTCAATGCGCCGCTCATCCTCGACCATGCGCTCAATCGTGCGGTCCGCCGCGACGGCCTCGGCTTCCAGCACGGGTGGCACGACCGGCGCGTCCGGTTTGGTTGTCGCAACGCTTTGTTGCCGCCCGGCGTCATCCGGCAGATCAGCCGCTGAAACTCCTCCGCCCTCCACCTTCAACCGATAGCCGGGTTCTGGCATGCCAATCCCGGTCTGCGTCAGAGTGGCCATGACAAACCTGATTGCTTCGCCCCGTGCCACCGCGAAATTCGTATCTCGCTGATCTAGCCAACCATAAAATTCAACAGACACGGTGCTGTCACCCGCGTCCTGAATCCAGACTTGGGGGACCGGTTCGGTCAGCACAAAATCCAACCCACTCAGAGCCTCGAGCCCAATGCGCTTGGCCTCCGACAGGTCGGCGGCAGGATCAATGCCTAGGACAAAGCCGAACCGTCGTTGTGCGTTGCGCGTATAGTTGATAATCTTGGCCATGAAGACGAAGCTGTTGGGCAACCGCACGTGGTTTCCGTCAGGATCAAGCAGGATTGTCGCGCGACTGGTCAGGCGAATTACGGACCCGGTTGAGCCCTCGATATCGACAAAATCATTGGGCCGGAACGGTTGGCGCAGGGACAGCATGATCGACGCAATAAAGTTCTCGACCGAATCCCGCACCGCAAAACCGACGGCCAGGCCAACGATGCCCGCGGCCCCCAGCAGGCCTGTCAGCAACGCGGTCGCATTGAGAATATCAAGCGCCACGACAACGCCTGCGACCGCGAACGCCAAGCGCAATACCGTACGATAGATTTCAGCGATAAAATCGTTGGGGGCCAGGCGTCGCCACGGCCACTCCCACCGGGCCAAAAGCACGCCAAGGAAAACCACCAGAAGTCCGACGACCACTGCAATCGTGAGCAAAGGCAGATAGTTCAGGAACTGAACACTCCGGGCCGCAAAACGGTCGGCCACCGGATCCAGCCTGCGGACAACATCCGTGTTTTCGGTCACGTCGTTCTCGATCGCGACGACGCCATCGACGCGCGCGGCCAACTCCTCCAGCCGTGGAATTGCCTCGGCATTCAAGACCTCGCCGCTGAATGTCACAATTCCTTCACGCACATCGACGTCGACATCGGCGTATCCGTCCAGCGCCCCGATGATCCCCTCGATCCGCGCGTCGATTGCGGCGTCGCCGCGGCTGTCCTGAAGGGTGGAAATCGGGCCCGACGGCTGCGCGGCATCCTGCGCCAGCGCCGGTGATGCGAGCAGGGCCAGAGCGAAAAGAAATGCACGTGTCATCCGCACACTTTTGTTTCTGTTGCCCCAGGGATCAAGTGACCACCGTCCTGCGGGTGCCCGAACGCGCGGAAATGATCTTCCACTTGCCACACCCTAGCCCGAAACCTGCTCCTTGAGGATTGCGGCGGTCAGGGAAACCATCAGGTAGATACCCGCGAAGATCAGGAAGGCGAGCAGGGTGTTCTCGAAACTGCGGGGATAGGTCGCTTCATCGGGCGCGATCGGCGGCACCGGAGTAGACAAGTAGCGGACCTGCCGGTTCGCTTCGATCCGGGCCAACTCCAATTGCTGCGCGGCCTGTTGCAGCAGCAGCTGACGCGTGACCAGCTCCTGCTGGGCGACTTCGAGTTCGGCCGTCGCGCGAGCGAGGTTGCTGTCGCCAGCCTCCGTACCCGTCAAGCTGGCGCGCAGCCCAGAAAGCTCCTGCTCCAATCTTTCGATGTTCGACTGCGAAACCTGCACACGGGTCTGCTGTGGGCGGGGGTTGGAGAGTAACTGCTCCAGACGCGCGCGTTCCGAACGGATTTCCGTCTCAATAGCCCCGATCTGGCTGTAGATAAGCGATTCCTCGGCAAGGGCAGACCCCACGCCGACCCGCTCCTTCAAATCGACGCTACGCGATTGTGCCTCCAGCATGCGTTTTTCGGCGGCTGCGAAACTCTCCATCGCGCCGTCCATCTGATCCTCGCGCAGACGCGCAGTCAGTTGGTCAACCTGCTCCTCGGCATATCCGATCAGAGCCCCGCTGAAACTTGCGGAAACCTCCGGGTCGGCGGCGACAACCTCCATCTTGATCACGCCTTCAGTCGGATCGTAGCCGATTTCGACCATCCGCTTATACAGCCTGTAGGCGTCATCACGAGACGCATCCGCATCAAGGCGCTGTAGGGCGTCGATGTTTTCGCGCGCAAAATGGGCCGTGAACCCCAGGTCTGCGTCCAGCCGGTTCAGGGCATCACGCGACAGAAGGTAAGATTGAACCGAGATCGAATCCTGTTGGGTCGCGAGGCCCGTGCCAGAAAAAAGGCCGCCCAAGCCTGTCGCCCCTGCGGAGGCGGCGTCGGCTTGCTGAATGATGAATTCGGATTTTGTCGCGTACATCGGCGTCGCGATCGCGTAGTAATAGATGGCCGCGATCAGCGTGGGCAAGCCAACGAAAAACGTCAGCCGCGTCAGCAGCAGGGCAAGACGCCGGCGGCGGCGCTTGGCGATGTCTCGCTGGATCTTCATGATCTCGCTGGCGCGGTGATCTTCGTCAATCATGACAGGCTTGGGCGGCGCGGGGCGGGCAACCGCGGGGACCGCAGCGGCTTCATCCTCGGCCGAGACCAACTGCAACATGTTCGACCGCTCGAATGGATCGATGCCGCGGTCGCGCAGCGCCTGTACCGCTTCCTGATCCGTCTTGACCTTCAATCCGTGCTTCTGCGCGATCCGGCGTGCCATGCGCAGTTGCCGCCCCGTGGGTGGAGACCCAGCACTCTGCGGAGCGGAGACAGCGTCGTTGGCTGGCGCATCAATTGTCGCCTCACCGGCAGACGGCAGGCCGGAGGTGGGAACATTCACGCCCGGACGATTGAAACCGGCGTCGGGCTGGGTGCGGAATTTGACGGCCTTAGGCATCGTATTCGTAAAGCCTCCGCGCCTCTTCGAGCGTGTCGAATTCATAGAAGCGACCGTCGCGCAGCACGGCGGCGGAACTGGCAAACCGCTCCAAGACCTTGGGTTGATGACTCACGATCACGACGGTCGCTTCCTGCAGACGGTCGCGCAACAAGGACCCTGCCTTGCGATTGAATTCGGCATCCGTGGTCGAAGGCATCCCTTCATCGATCAGGTAAATATCGAATTCCAGCGCCAGCATCAGCGAGAAACCGAACCGCGCCTTCATCCCGGCGGAGTAGGTGCCGACGGGCATGTCAAAATATTCTTCGATCCCGCAAAGGTAGCGGCAGAAAGCCTCCACGTAGTCGGGGTCGAGACCATAAAGCGTGGCGATATAACGGGAATTTTCGGTGGCAGTATTCTTGGGAATGACGCCGCCCATGAATCCCAAGGGGAACGAGACGCGGCTGGTCCGGCGTATCTCGCCTTCGTCAGGCTTCTCCAAACCGGCCATCATGTTGATTATCGTGGTCTTGCCGGTGCCGTTCGGCGCAAGAATTCCCAATGATCGGCCCTTTTCAACACGGAAGGACGCGCGATCAAGGATTACCTTTCGCTGTTTACCTGTCCAAAAGGACTTGGAGACGTTCTCGAATTCGATCACCTGAACTACTGACCTCCGAATCATTACACAAACCATGCCTCAAACTTAAAGGCGTCTAGTTAACTTCGTACCAAGACAATCCGCCATCATTAAGGTCAATCGCCCCCCGATCTAGCGATGCAGGGGCGAAAATTATGTCGGAATCGTGGCATTCCTACCGTCAGATGTCGCGTTTCCTCACCTTCGTCAATTTGCCCGCGAGCAGACTGATACCCGCAGCGGAAAAGCTGAAGAGTACGCCCATTTTGGCCGCGTCCTGTACCGGCCCCGAATCAAACGCGACCGAGGCGACGAACAGCGAAACCGTGAAGCCGATTGCCGCGACGCAGCCGACAACGAACAGGTCGATGGTTCGCATGCCTTCGGGCAAGCCCAGCTTCAGGGTGTGTGCCCCAATGTAGCCAAAAAGCAGAACGCCGATCGGCTTGCCGATGATCAGACCGGCCAGCACGAGCCAAGTCGGCTCGGATATCGAAGAGAACTCGATACCCGCGTTCATCAGGCCGAAGAGGAACAGCACGATCTCGACCGGATGTTTCAGCAGATGTTCGGCATGGTTCAGCAGGTCGGTCAGATACTGCTCCGCCTCCGAAAAGATACCAAACGCGCGATCCGCATGGGGCAGCGTCGGAACGATGGGCAACAGCCCCAGTGCCGGGTGAAGCCCGGATTGCGCAAACCCGAACCACGATAGGCCACCCGCGATCAGATACGGCCACCACGAGAGCTTGTTGCGCACCCAGGTAGACCGGAGTCGAAGCTGATCGCCCGCATCCATTCTGCGCGGCAGCCAGTTGAACAGCACGTAGACACCGACTGAGGCGGCGGCCGAAAGCAACAGCCAGACCGGAGCGAGTTCGCCCGATGGATAGAAAATCGCCAAGATGATCAGGCCGGCCGCGTCATCCGCAATCGCCAAAAGCAATAGGAAACGAACCGCGGGATGGCCCGCGCCAAAAACGAGACGGCCCACAAGGTAGCTGAACGCAATGTCCGTGGCCGTCGGGATGGCCCAGCCGTTGGCAACCATACCGAACTTTTCCGGCCCAAGGAGCCAGGCAAGGCCGAGGTAGACGCTGATCGGACCGAGTATGCCGCCGGCGGTCGCGAAAAGCGGTGTCGCGGCCTTTCTGCCCCGCAACGATCCGTTTTTCAGGATGACCGCTTCCCAGACTTCCTTGCCCGCAATCGCGAAGAAAAAGGCCATCAGGATATCATTGACGAGGAAATGCGTCGTGAGGACCTTGGCGGTTTCCGCGTGACCGAAGCTTTCCGCGTCCTCACCCAAAACCTCTGCCCAGTGGCGCAGGTCAACTCCGATGAAGTCATTGAACCACAATGGATAATCCACGAACACATGATAGCTGTGCGCGTAAGTATTGGCCCAGACCAGCGCGATGAGCGCGCCAATTATCAAAAGTAGAGAATAATTGGTTACGAAATTCCAAACGCGATACATGCGGACCCCCGTGTGTGCGTTGCCGGCCTAGCTAGCCGAGCGCCCGCCACGCGGCAAGATCGTGCTTGGGGAAATGAAGCGGGCGTTGACACGCTTGGTATTCAATCCGATATGGTTACCATGATAACTATATAGGAAAATTCCATGTCAGAACTCGCCCTCGTCGCCCGCATTCTTCCAAAACCGCTTCACCGGCAAGCCGCATTCGATGCCATCCTCGGTATCCTCGCACAAACCCGCGCCGAACCCGGCTGCTTGCGGTTCGAACTTAACGAAGGGGACGACGGCGACATGGCGCTCTACCTCGAAGAGAGGTGGGTGGATGATGCGGCCCTGAAGTCACATTACGATCAGCCCTACGTGGCGAAGGTCTTCGCCGCCTACGAGGAATGGCTGGCCGAACCAGTACAGATATGGCCGATGCGGCCCGCGGCCTGATGTTCTTTCTCAGGGATCTGCCCGACTTGGATATGATCGCAGGCTTCGGACCAGCGACCGGTGGAGCCGACCCTGACGCGATCCTGTCGCAACTCAACGCGCTGCGAGACGCCAGCCTGAGACTGCGCCGGATCGAACGGTTCCTGTCCAGTCACGGATTCTCGCAGGCGCAGTTTCTCACCATCATGGTGATCGTGCGGGAGCCTGGGCGGGATGCGCTGTCACCCGCGGAAATCGCGGCGCGGCTGGATGTGTCGCGCCCAGTTCTGTCGAAGATGCTCGTCACGATGGAGCGAAACGGCCTCGTGACCCGCCTGGCAGACAAGACCGACGGGCGGCGCAGCGAGATCAGTCCGACAACAGAAGGCCGCGCACGTTTCGATGCCCTTCTGCCCGGCTATTTCGAAGCCCTGATGAGCCCCCTTCCCCAGACATGACGAAGGCCCCCGATCGGGGGCCTTCGCTTGTGCCGTATCGGCATATGTTCAGTCGAAAGATCGACTTACATCATGCCGCCCATGCCGCCCATGTCGGGCATGCCACCGCCGCCGCCGGCACCTTCCTTGGAAGGCTTGTCGGCAACCATGGCTTCCGTGGTGATCAGCAGACCGGCGATCGAGGCCGCGTCTTGCAGAGCGGTGCGGACAACCTTGGCCGGGTCGATGACGCCGAACTTGAACATGTCGCCATATTCTTCGGTCTGCGCGTTGAAGCCGAACTTCAGGTCGTCGCTCTCGCGGATCTTGCCCGCAACAACCGAACCATCGACACCAGCGTTCTCGGCGATCTGACGCAGCGGGGCTTCAAGAGCCTTGCGCACGATCGAGATACCGACGTTCTGGTCGCTGTTGTCACCGGTCAGACCTTCGAGGTGCTTGCCAGCCTGAACCAAGGCAACACCACCGCCGACGACGATGCCTTCCTGCACGGCCGCACGGGTCGCGTTCAGCGCGTCATCGACGCGGTCCTTGCGCTCCTTGACCTCGACTTCGGTCATGCCGCCAACGCGGATGACAGCCACACCACCGGCCAGCTTGGCGACCCGCTCCTGCAGCTTCTCCTTGTCGTAGTCCGAGGAGCTCTCCTCGATCTGACCGCGGATCTGGGCCACGCGGGCTTCGATCTCGGCCTTTTCACCGGCACCGTCCACGATCGTGGTGGTGTCTTTGGTGATCGAGACGCGCTTGGCGGTGCCCAGCATGTCCATGCCAACATTCTCAAGCTTCATGCCCAGATCGTCGGAGATGACCTGACCACCGGTGAGGATCGCGATGTCCTGCAGCATGGCCTTGCGGCGGTCGCCGAAGCCCGGTGCCTTTACGGCGGCAATCTTCAGTCCACCGCGCAGCTTGTTGACGACGAGCGTGGCCAAGGCCTCGCCTTCGACGTCTTCGGCGATGATCAGAAGAGGCTTTTGCGACTGGATCACTTGCTCCAGAAGGGGAACCATCGGCTGCAGCGACGAGAGCTTCTTCTCGTGTAGCAGGATGATCACGTCTTCCAGTTCGGTGGTCATCTTGTCGGAGTTGGTCACGAAGTACGGCGACAGGTAGCCGCGGTCGAACTGCATGCCTTCGACGACATCGGTTTCGGTCTCGAGACCCTTGTTCTCTTCGACGGTGATGACACCCTCGTTGCCGACTTTCTGCATCGCATCCGCGATCTGACGACCGATTTCCTTCTCACCGTTTGCCGAGATGGTGCCGACCTGCGCGACTTCGTCGCTGTCGGTCACGTCACGGGCGGCTGCCTTGATGGCCTCGACGACCTTGATCGTAGCCAAGTCGATGCCGCGCTTGAGGTCCATCGGGTTCATGCCAGCGGCAACCGACTTCATGCCTTCCTTGACGATGGCCTGGGCCAGAACCGTCGCGGTGGTGGTACCGTCCCCGGCCTCGTCATTGGTACGCTGGGCAACTTCCTTGACCATCTGCGCGCCCATGTTCTCGAACTTGTCTTCAAGCTCGATCTCTTTGGCGACCGACACACCGTCCTTGGTGATACGGGGGGCACCGAACGACTTGTCCAGAACCACGTTGCGACCCTTGGGGCCCAGCGTGACCTTGACGGCGTCGGCTAGTATGTTGACGCCTTTCAGCATGCGATTGCGGGCGTCGGTGTCGAATTTCACGTCCTTAGCGGCCATGGTATTCTCCTAAGTTTGAATATGTTGGAGGGATAGAACGTCGGCTCAGGCGATGATGCCGAGGATGTCCGATTCCTTCATGATCAGCAGGTCTTCACCGTCGATCTGAACTTCTGTGCCCGACCACTTGCCGAACAGCACCTTGTCACCTGCGGACACTGCCGGCGCGATCAGCTCACCGGAGTCCTTGCGCGCGCCCTCACCCACGGAGATGATCTCGCCCTCGGCGGGCTTTTCCTTGGCGGTGTCGGGGATGATCAGACCACCCTTGGTCTTGTCCTCGGATTCGATGCGACGGACCAGGACGCGGTCATGCAGCGGTTTGAAAGCCATTGCGATAGCCTTTCAGCTTAAAGTTTCCCTGTATTGTCACTCACCCTGTGGGAGTGCCAACGAGCGGTAGGTAAGCGTGAGCCGGTGGGCTGTCAACGGGAACGTGCGCCAAATTTTCGCCGATTCCTCTCGTCAACCAGCGGAGTAATCAATTCACTCCCTGTCACACCGATGCTCCATGCCTTTTCGGACCGTCTATCGCAAACCGAAGCCTCCAACTCCACTAAAGCAGACGGATAGTGAGCGCGATGCGATCCATCTGCTTCACCATTCACGCAAAGACGAGCCCTCTTGGCCGGGCACCCGGTCCTGCATTGGTGGCATCCCCGATCTCGATGACGCCATTTGGCCGGTCCAGCCCGGAAGAAGATGTGCTGTCTCCTGCGGGTCGACTTGGACGAATTGTCGCTAATTGCAGCCCTGCGGTATGGGCATACGCAAGGAACACATCTGCTTTTCGGCGAGTCCGACGGCTATGGCCATGGCCCAGGTTTGCGACTCATCCACGAGGAGGGCGCGGTCGGCGAAACCTCCCTCCCGCCCGAGAACCTGAGCCATTTCGACGGCCGCCCTGAAGCACCAGAAGGCTTATCCAGCCTATGGGCCAAACCCAAATCACTCCTGCGATGACCCCTGACCAATTGCCGGGTTCACAGAATATCCTGACGGAACCACTATCGCGAACGACGTTTCGAACTGCGGTCTTTTACAGAAGATCGACTTCTCCGGGACCGCGCAAGGCGAGGTCCCGGCCCCGTTCCCTGCATGCACAGCGCGCTTCTTTCCGTCCAACTTGGCCCGGGCGACTGCAGAGACCCCTCGGGCCGCCCACCCCAAACTACTCGGTGGCGGTCCCTTGAAAGACCGTAAAACCCTGAATAACCTAGAGACACATACTGCGGTATTTCAAGCCTATCGCCTGATGTTCGCCGGCCCCCGACGAAATTTCGATCTGATCCCGCAATCTGCGATCGAGGTATTTCGCAGTCTGCCGGAAGCCGGATCGATGCTAGTCTTTGTCCGCACATTGCAGGACGGAACCTACATCCATGTAAACGATCACCTGATGTTTCAATTTATCCACAACTTTGTATCCGGGATCGCATTCGGCAACGCCTGCGTCGTCCACGCGTGGTTGGCGGACACGTCATTTCAGCGGGGACTGGAGGAGCCTCCAAGCCGAAATGGAAAGCGATTGATCCTGCTCCGCGACCGCGTCGGTTATCCTACGGCTACCTCTCTGCAGGACGCTTGACCAACCGACCAAGGCCGCCAATCGCCGACGCGCCTGCTCGACGGGGGGTGTCCGCATGCTGCACTCCATCTTTCCCTTGTTTCATGTACTTTTCCGTCCCCTACTCAAGAATCTTTTCGTGCGAAGGTTATCGAGCCCACTGAACGGCCCTACCTCTCCTTCATGCCGCTTCCCGAAGATCTCGAATCCTGCCGCCTGTGCTCCGAGCGTTTTGTAACAACGCATACCGCGCATCGCCCCAAACCCGTGGTCTGGTTCCGCCCCGGCGCGCCCATTCTTGTAGCGTCGCAGGCACCCGGCCTGCGCGCGCACACATCCGGCAAACCCTTCGACGACCCATCGGGCGTGCGCCTCCGAGACTGGATGGGAGTCGGTGAAGAAACCTTCTGGAACAAGGATCACGTGGCCATCGTGCCGATGGGGTTTTGCTTTCCGGGCTATGACCTCAAAGGATCAGACCTGCCGCCACCGCGCCTCTGCGCCGCCACTTGGCGGGACGCGGCGCTGGCGCACGTCGGACAACCACAAGTCAGGCTCTTGATCGGCGGCTATGCGCAGGACTGGCACTTGGGCAAGGGCCGCGTCACCGATCGGGTGCGCGACTGGCGCGCGCTGGCACCGCGGGTCTTCTGCTTGCCCCATCCGTCCTGGCGCAATACCGGATGGATCAAACGCCACCCGTGGTTCGAGACCGATGTCTTGCCCACTCTCCGAACCGCCATTCAGGACGCGCTGACCCGATGACCGACCCAACCCCCCTCGACCGCGCCCATGCCCATGCCGAGGCAACCGGCACCGATTCCGCGCGCCTGACCTTTTTCGAACGGCTCGCCGAGGCGGAGCTGCACCTGCTGCTCGATACCGAGGAAGGCGACGTCATCACACCCCGCCTCTTTGACGTGGAGGGCACGCGCTATGCGCTTGCGTTCGATCTGCCCGAACGGCTGACAGCCTTTGCCGGAGTGGCGGACGCAGCCACGCTGTCTGGGCGGCGTCTGGCCGCGATGTTGGCAACCGAAGGCCTAGGTCTGGGCATCAACCTCGACGACGCCCCGTCGGCGCAATTGCTGGACCCGTCGGCGATGACCTGGCTCGCCGAGACACTGGCCCACGCGCCCGAGGAGGCAGAGCAGAAAATCGAGGAAGTCACCTCCCCCGGTGCCCTGCCCGATGCCCTGCTTACGGCGTTGGACGCAAAACTGGGCCTTGCCGTGGGTCTGGCCCGAACGGGCTATCTTGCCGGCGTGACCTATGACGGCGGAGCCAAGGGGCACGTTCTGGGGTTTGTCGATACCGTGCCGGGGGCGGAGCCGGACCTCGCCCGCGCCGTGTCCGAAGCGCTGATTTTTTCTGGGCTGGATGCGGGGCAGATCGACGTCACGTTCCTTCGGGCGCAACAGCCCCTGGCGGCAACGCTCGCTCGCCACGGGTTGCGGATCGATATGCCGCAACCAGACGCGCGCGGACCCAGCCGCGACCCGGCCTCGCCGCCGCGCCTGCGCTGATGGTGGAGGGCCGCACCGCGAAACCGGGGGTTTGGCGTCTTGCGCCCGGAACCGGGCAAACCACTCCCAAAACGCGTCTGCCGACCACCGTGGCGGCGTTCGGCAATGGCGCGCGTCAGGCCGTGCGCGCGGCCATCGGGGCCAGCGTGACCTGCTTGGCCTCCAGCGCGGCGCGAACGGCGCGCGCAATCGCGACCGCCTCGGGCCCATCCCCATGCAGGCAAATGGAGTCGCAGGCCGCCGGGATTTTCGCACCCGAGTTGGCGATGATCGCGCCCGCCTTGACGAACTCAACCATCCGCGCCGCCGCTTCCTCGGGGTCGTGCACCATGGCACCCGGCTGGCCCCGCGTCACCAGCGTGGCATCGTCGTTGTAGCCCCGATCGGCAAATATCTCACCGGCCCAGGACGCACCCAGTTCCCGCGCGGCGGCCTCCTGCGCGGTGCCCGCAAGCACCAGCAGGATGATATTCGGATCGACGCGCAGCGCGGCCTGATAGGCGGCCTTGGCCATCTTCACGTCCTCGGACGCCATGTTCGCCATCGCGCCATGCAACTTGAAATGTCGCACCTGCGCGTCAAGCGACGCGGCCATGCCGCGCGCCGCGCCGAACTGCCAAGTCACGAGATTTGCAAGACTGTCGAGCGGCATAGCCAGGCGTCTGCGCCCAAACCCCTGCAAGTCAGGAAAGCCGGGATGCGCGCCGATGCCAACGCCCCGGTTGCGCGCCATGGTCATGGTGCGCGCCATCACGTCCCAGTCGCCCGCATGAGCCCCGCAAGCCACGTTGGCCGAGGTGACGATACCCAGCAGCGCTTCATCGTCGCCCATCCGCCAGTCACCAAAGCTCTCGCCCATGTCCGCATTCAGGTCGACGCGCATCATGCGTCCTCCCCCTGGGCGGAGATCACTCCACTTATCAGTTGCTTGGTCAAAAGATCCGGCACCTCGGACGGGTCGCGCACCAGCGGGGTGACAACGGGCTTGGCGGGCCGCGCCGCGCGGGCCTCCTCGGGGGTGACAAACCTAAAGGTCAGCCGCGCGCCCGGCACGGCCTGCATCGCGCGCGGCAGATCGGCCGAGATCACGGTGCCGATCCGGGGGTAGCCGCCGGTCGTCTGGCACTCCGGCCCAAGGATATAGGGAACGCCGTCACCAGTCATCTGAACGTCGCCCGGCAGGATGAAATCAGACAGAAGGTTCAGCTGTCCTTCGGTGGCAAACCCCGCGCCCTGCATCGACAGTTTGACGCCCTGACGGTTGCCCCGCACATCACGGATAAACGCAGTCGCCAGAAACCGCTCCAGCTCGGCCTCTGGGAACAGCCGCGTCTGCGGTGTGGGCACGAGACGAAGCTCCCCCCCACCCAGCCGATCCGTAGCGGCCACTTTCTGGGCCCGACCCGAGGATTGCGCACATGGCAGACGATCCCCGGCCTCTAGCACCCGCCCGATACTGGCGATCAGGTGGGCGGCGCGACTGCCCATGACCTCCTCGGTCTGAAATCCCCCCGCGACATGAATGTAGGAATAGACCCCCTGCCCCGAAGGCCTCAGGTCCAGCACCTCGCCAGCGGCAAGGGTTTGGGCGGTATTCCAGGCAAGCGCGCGATCCCCGACCGTGACCTTCATCGGCGCGCCGGTGAGCGCGACGGTCATCTCCTTGTCGAACCTCAACCGGATCGGCGATCCCGGCGTCTCGATCCCGGCCCCGGCCCCACCCAGCAAGGCATCGGCCTCGTCGAGGGCGCGCCGATCGGCCGCCCCGCCTTGCGCCAAACCCTGGCTTAGGTGGCCCGGGCGACCGCGATCCTGAATCGTGACCATCGGTCCGCAGGACAATACTTCGATCACGACAGAACCTCCCATGTGGCACCGCCATGGCGATCGCGATCCGCCTCGGCGCGCGCGCGCAATTCGGAAGGAGAGACGGAGGGGAACATTACTTCGTCACCCGGCGACAGCGCGATGGGCCGCTCCCGCGTCGGTTCGAAACAACCGAAAAGCGTGCGCCCGACCTGCCGCCAACCGGTCGGAGCCTCGGTCCCGAACATCACGAACTGCCGCACCGCCACGACCAGGGCCCCCTCGGGCACCTTGGGGGTCAGCCCGGTCTGGCGCGGCAGATTCCAGGTTTCGGGTAAAATGCCGAGGTAGGGCATCCCAGGTGCAAATCCCAGCGCCAGCACACGCACCCGGGCCTGGGACAAGGATGCGATGGCATCATCCTCGGTCATCCCGGCCATCGATGCCGCCTCGGCAAGCTGCGGACCGTCATCGCCGCCATAGCTGCACGGTACCGACCATAACCTGCGCTGTGGCGGCGTCACGGAGGCCCAGTCGCGCGCGCCCAACCTGTCATTCAAGGCAGCACGCACGTCCGTGCCGTCGTGGCGCACCAACACCGACCCCAACGAGGAGGCGGTTTCGGTCACGCCCTTTATGGGCTCGGCTTCCAGCGCGGCGCGGAAGGATACGCAGGCGCGATTGGCCGCGTCGTCCAGTCGGGGTGCGAACCGGACCAACAGGGCTCCCTCGCCCAGAGGTTCGATTTGTGGGAATTTTTCAGACATGATCCATCCGTCCCCTGCGCAGGCTCCGCCGTCAAGGCTTGCGCGACGGCGTCATGCATGGAATTTAGCGCCATGCGCCTCGCCTATACCATGACCGAGGGTCGCGGTGAATTGGATCCGCTGCTCCACCAGATCGCGACGCAGGCGGCGGCGACGGGCCTACGCCTCGCCGGTATCGTTCAGGTCAACTCGGATCGTCCCGGCTGCGCACGCTGTGACATGGATGCCATTGTGCTGCCCGACGGGCCTGTAATCCGCATCAGCCAGTCGCTGGGCCGCGAGGCCCGCGGCTGCCGTCTGGACGCAGAGGGGCTGGAGACCGCTGTCGCGGCCGCCGAAGCCCGACTGGCGCAGGGCGTGGACCTTCTTATCGTCAACAAGTTCGGCAAGCAGGAGGCGGCGGGACGTGGGTTTCGCCCCGTCATCGCCGCCGCATTGGAGGCCGGCGCGGACGTTCTGGTGGGGGTCAACCCGATGAACCTTGAGGCGCTGCGGGAATTCACAGGGGACACGGCCGAGGCGCTTCCGGCCGATCCAGGCGCATTGCTGCACTGGATAACTATCGGAGGGGATTAGCGCGGTCTTGCGAGACAGCCCCTCAGGCCCTAGGCCTCATGGAGGATGACCGTCACCCCCCCACCCCCCGATCACGCGCTCAAAGCGTGGCACGTCTGGCTCTGGCCCGCCTTACTAGTTTTCATCGCCTTTGCGATGTGGCTGCTGCCCTGGGGCGAATGGGTGCCGATTCTGCGCGACTGGGTTCAATCGCACGGCGCGCTCGGGGCGGTCGTGTTCGTGTTGATCTACATCGTTGTCGTCATCCTCCCCCTGCCCGCCGCCGCGATGTCCGTCGTGGGCGGGCTGGCGTTCGGATGGTGGGGCTTTCCCCTGTCGATGCTCGGCAGCATCCTGGGGGCCATCGCGCCATTCTACATCTCCCGGCACTGGCTGCGCGGGCCCATGATGCGGCGGATCGATGGGCCAAAGGTGCGGGCTGCCGACCACGCGATATCGGACAACGGATTCGTCTTCGTGATGCTGCTCCGCCTGACGCCGATCCTGCCGTTCACCGTGCAGAACTGGCTTCTGGGGCTGACCGCGATCACATCGTGGCCCTACTTCGTGGCGACACTCGTGGGGTTGGCACCCGGCACACTTGCCATGGTGTGGGTCGGCGAGATGGGGGGCCTTGCCTCCGTGAGCTCGGACCGCACGCAGATCGTCCTCGCCGGTGGTGGTCTGCTGGCCTTCGGCATCTTCGTGATCTGGCTGGGACGGATCGCCACCAAGGAAATGGAGCGCGCCGGGCTCTACAAGTCCAAGAAGAAGGGCTAGCGGTCCAAACGTCGGGCCATCCGCGTCGCCTTGTCCACCAAGCGGACGTTCTTCGCCGCTTGGCCGCCGGCCGCCTTGCCGATCACCAGGAACACGAGCCGTCTAAGGATCATTTGGAGCATTTCATCTCTTCTCTTCGGGGGGGGACCGTTCGAACATATCGTCCGTCGATGCGTCTTCGTCAGTGTCGTCGACTTCGTCCGGCGGAGGCGTACTTTCCAGCAGACCTGCAGCACGCAACTCCTTCAAACCCGGAAGATCCCGCGGTGAGCCGAGGCCAAAGTGATCGAGGAAACCGCGCGTGACCACGAAGGTCACGGGGCGACCGGGTGTCTGCCGCCGCTGGCCCAGTTTGATCCAATCCAGATCCAGCAGTTGTTCAATCGTCCCCTTGCTGACGGACACGCCCCGGATTTCCTCGATCTCGGCGCGGGTGACGGGCTGATGGTAGGCCACGATGGCCAGGGTCTCGATCGCGGCACGCGACAGCTTTCGCGTCTCAACCGTCTCCCGCGTCATCAGGAACGCAAGGTCGGCGGCCGTACGGATTGCCCACGCATCGCCCACGCGCGCGATCCGTACCCCACGTCCGTCATAGCGCTTCACCAGCTGCTCCAACGCAGCAGGCGCGTCGCAGCCGTGGGGCAGGCGTGCGTGCAATTCGCCCACGGTAACCGGACTGGAGGAGGCAAACAGGATCGCCTCAACCATTCTTTCCTGCTCGGCCAGCGGCGGAGCCTCAAACAGTGTATCGGTCTGGGGGGCATCAGTCTGTGAAGTATCGCTCATGCACGCCCCCGGATTTGGATGGGGCCGAACATGTCGGCCTGCTGCATCTCCAACTTGCCGTTCTTGGCCAATTCAAGCGTGGCAGCAAAGGTCGAGGCCGTGGCCGACCGTCGCCGCGCGGGGTCTGCGTCCCAACCCTCTGGCAGGAACATGGTCAAGTCGGTCCATGTGCCGACCGCCCCGATCAGCGGGCGCAGGCGTTCCAACGCCTCCTCCATTGTGAACACACCATCACGATCCATTACGAAGGGGCGGAAATCGTCGCGCGTGCGCAGGCGGGCATAGCCCTGCATCAGGTCCAGAATCGTCGCGGTCCAAACCACCTTGCGCGACCTTTCCAGCCCCTGTGGCTCTCCACGCGCGAAAATGTCCCGCCCCAGTTGATCGCGGGCCATCAGACGGGCTGCTGCCTTTCGCATCGCCTCCAGACGCTCAAGCTGAAACGCCAAGTGGGCGGCAAGATCCTCGGCTGACGGGCCCTCCTCCTCGGGGTCAGGGGGCAGCAGCAGGCGGGATTTCAGGAAGGCCAGCCAAGCCGCCATAACAAGGTAGTCGGCGGCCAGCTCCAACCGCAATTCCCGCGCTTTTTCCACGAAAACCAGGTATTGTCGCGCCAGTTGGAGCACCGAGATGGTCCGCAGATCTACTTTCTGCGTCCGCGCCAACATCAAAAGCACGTCCAACGGCCCCTCGAACCCGTCGACGTCAACGATCAGTGCCTCGGCCGCCAGACGTGCGGCAACGACATCGGGGTCCGGGTCGCGCGCCGGGCCTTCGGTAAATTCTTCGGTCAAGCTCGCCCCTCAGGAGTTGAGGGATGCAAGTTCCGCGCGGGCCGCTTCGATGTCAAGTTCCACGGGATCCGCCCGCATCGCCAGCGCCCGCTTTGCCCGCGCCAGTCCGCGACCTTCCAGTCGGGGCGTGCAGGCGGCGACGCTCTGCATGTCGCTCCAGTCAGCGTTGCAATGCAGGATCATATCACATCCCGCCGCGATGGAGCCGGTGCACCGCGCCGCCATGTCGCCGGGCAGTGCACCCATGCTGATGTCGTCGGTCATCAACAGCCCGTCGAACCCGATGGCACCCCGCACTTCGGCCAGAACGGCGGCCGAAATCGTGCCCGGCGCATCATCGATGGCAGAGTAGACCACATGCGCCGACATGCCGAGCGGCAGGTCGTTCAACCGGCGGAAGACCTCGAAGTCGGTTTCGCGCAACTCCTCCAATCCCGTATCAACCGTCGGCAGGCCAAGATGGCTGTCGACCGTGCCACGTCCATGGCCCGGAATGTGCTTCATCACCGGCAAGACCCCGCCCTGTAGGCACCCTTCAGCGTTCGCGCGGGCGCGGGCAACGACGGTCTCAACGCTGTCCCCGTACAGGCGGGATAGAAGAAAAGGATGTGTATCTTCCGTGGCGATATCGGCGGTTGGCGTGCAGTTCACGTCGATCCCGACATCACGCAATTCACGCGCGATCAGCGTGGCGCGCAGGAACATCGCGCGCACCGGGTCCGATGCCCCAGCCATCTGCGTCAGCGGATGCGGCCAATTCGACCAGAACGGCGGGCCAAGGCGCTGCACCCGACCGCCCTCCTGGTCGATCAGGATTGGTGCGTCGCGCCCGACGCTGTCGCGCAACGCCGCAGTCAGCGCGCGCAGCCGATCGGGCGTGTCGACGTTGCGGGCAAACAGGATAAATCCCCAGGGATCCGCACCTTGGAAGAAAGCGGCTTCGCGGGCCGTCAGATCGGGGCCTTCGCACCCGAAGATGAAGGCCCCGGCCACGGGATCAGCGGATAGTAACCGGGATGCAGGCGGCATCCTTGGCAAGAAGCTCGGCGCAGAAGCGACGCGCTTCACCGCCATCTTCGAAGCCGACCACCCGCAGACGCCAGAAGTCGCGCCCGCCCGAGGTCGCCTTTTGGACCAGGCGGCCTTTGCCGCGCATGTAATCGCGGAACCTGGCTTCCATCCGGTCCCACTCGCCGCGTGCGGCGGATTCGCTGTCGTAGGCACCCAATTGCACCACGCGCGTGCCAGGTGTCAGCGTGCTGCCGTCCACGTCACGGGACGAGGGGACAGTCGCATCCAGTGAAGCAACCTGCGTCCCGGCCTCCTGCGCCGGAGCATCGGTCGGCAAGGTCACCGGTGCCTGTGCCACTGCGCGGCTCAGGCCAGCCGGACGGGACTGCGGCCGCGCGGATCGCGCGACACCGGGCCCGGACGGGGAAATTGCAGCGACCTCTGCCACGACGGGGGTCTGGGGCTCGGTCGATGCGGGCGCGGGCGGAACAACCTGCGCGGCAGGAGCGCTGGCTCCAACGACGACTCCGTCCCCAACAGCCTCGGCCAGGGCCATCTGAATGCTGGCGACCAATTCGGGTTCGGTGCGCTCCGGATCGGCCTCCGCGATTTGCAAATCGGTCTCGGCGTTTTGCAACTCGGTCTGGGCAGTGGTTGCCGCCATCCGCTCCGACAGCGCCGGCGCGTCCAGCGATACAGGCGGCGGTGCAAGAACGATGCGGTCAGGTGCCGGGGCGGCGGGTCCGCCCGAAGTGATGTCCGACAGCGCCAGGCCCTGAAACGGGGCGACCTTGCCGCCGGGGTTCTCGGGTGCCTCGCGCATGGGGCCCTCAAGCGCTGCGATGACCGGAACGCCCGAGACGTCTCGGACCGTCATATCAACCGCCCAAGCGGCCAAGCCAGCCGTCAGACCCAGCGAGGTTATCGCCCCGGCCCAGTTCGCGAAACCGAAGTTGCGCGCGGCATCCATGAACCGCGAAGGCTGCTCCGCGCCGTAGTCGGCACCGTAATAGTCAAGATCCGCCATATGCCCGCCCTCCACCACGCAGGACGGCGTCGCCCTGCGGGTTATGTAACTGCCACTCATGGGCGCGGGGTTGGCCCCGCTGCCCGCCTCTGCTCTGACCCGCTGGCGCTCTGTCGGTCGTTAACGACTCTCAGCGCATCTCTTGGGCGGGTTCAACTCCCAAGATACCCAAGCCGGACGCGATTACAATCGCGACGGAGCGGGCGAGAGCGATCTTGGCGGCACTGGCAACCACGTCATCCTGGATGAATCGCAAGGTCGAATCATCGTTGCCGCGGTTCCAATGCGCATGCAGTGCAGACGCCAGATCATATAGATAGAAGGCCACACGGTGCGGCTCGTGGGTGCGCGCCGCAATCTCGACAAGGCGCGGCCACTCGGCGACCTTGGCCGCCAGCGCCTGTTCGGAGGCGTGGCTCAGATGTGACAGGTCCGCAGACGCCAGCGCGGCGTCGGACACAATGATGCCATGATCCACAGCCTTGCGCACAACAGATGCCACGCGAGCGTGTGCATATTGCACGTAAAAGACCGGATTGTCCTTGGATTGCTCCAGCACCTTGTCGATGTCGAAGTCCAACGGTGCATCATTCTTGCGGGTCAGCATGACGAATCGGGTCACGTCGCGGCCGACCATCTCGACCACGTCGGCGAGGGTAACGAACGTCCCTGCCCGCTTGGACATTTTGAGCTGCTCACCGCCCCGCGTCAGCTTGACCAGCTGCGTCAGCTTGATGTCCAGCGGCACCTTTTTGTCCGACAGCGCGGCGACAGCCGCCTTCATGCGCTTGACGTAGCCGCCATGGTCGGCCCCAAACACGTCGATCAGCATATCAAAGCCGCGGTTTACCTTGTCGAAATGATACGCGATGTCGGGCGCGAAATAGGTCCAGCCCCCATCGGATTTCTGGATCGGACGATCGACGTCATCACCGTATTCGGTCGACTTGAAGAGCATCTGCTCCCGCGGTTCCCAATCTTCCGGCAACTTGCCCTTGGGCGGCTCCAGTGTGCCGCGGTAGATCAAACCCTTGGCGTTGAGGGATTCGATAGCGCTCTCGATCTTGCCGGTTCCGTAGAGCGCTTTTTCGGACGAGAAGACGTCCATCTCGACGCCCAGCATCCGAAGGTCGTCGCGGATCAGCAGCATCATGGCGTCGGTGGAAAAGTTGCGAACGTCCTCCAGCCAGACGTCCTCGCCCTTGCCCAGATAAGCGTCGCCCACCTTGGCCTTAAGCGCCTCGCCCACGGGCTTGAGGTAGTCACCGGGGTAGGTTCCATCGGGGAACTCCACGTCCTTGCCGTGCGCTTCCAAGTAGCGAAGGTACACCGACCGGGCCAACACATCGACCTGCGCGCCACCGTCGTTGATGTAGTATTCGCGTGTCACGCCGTAGCCAGCGAAGTCCAACAGGCTGGCGAGTGCATCGCCGAAGACCGCGCCGCGCGTGTGACCCACGTGCAGCGGGCCCGTCGGGTTGGCCGACACATATTCTACGTTGACCTTATCCCCGCCTCCCATGTTCGACCGACCGAAATCCGTACCCGCCTCCAGCACGGTCCGGACCACACCAGTCCAGACCGCGCCCTCAAGGCGGATGTTCAGAAACCCCGGCCCCGCCACATCGGCCACGGCCACACGCGGGTCAGCGACCAGCTTGGCGGCGAGCGCTTCGGCGATGTCGCGAGGCTTCATCCTTGCAGGCTTGGCCAGAACCATCGCGGCGTTGGTCGCCATATCGCCATGGGCCGCATCGCGCGGCGGCTCGACCGCGACGGCATCGGTCGACAATCCCTCGGGGATCACGCCCTCGCGCGCCAGTTCAGCGAGCGCATCGACAGTCAGGGTACGGATATCGGAAAAGAGGTTCATCGCGGTCGGTCCTTTGGAGTTGCACCCCATTAGCGCCGCCCGCGCGCCGCCTCAACCTGCGCAAATAAGCTTCGCGATCTGCGCCGGGTGCACCTTGCCGGTCAGCCGATCAACCGCTCGTGGCACTGGAGCGCGAAACGGTCCGTCATCCCCGCGATGTAATCGGACACGATGCGCGCCAACTCGGTCTCGCCGGCGGCCTCCTCGACGTCCTTGCGCCATTGTTTGGGCAACTGATCGGTGTTCGCGATGAAGAAGGGAAACAGGTCGTCGACGACCTGCGTCACTTGCTTGCGCATTTCCACCACCGCTGGCGCGCGGTACATGCGCTCGAACAGGAAGGCGCGGATCGTCTTCAGGTCAGACCACAGACCGGGCGAGAACTGCACCATCATCCGCCCTGCCGCGCGCACGTCCTCGACGCTCTGCGGGGCCAGATCGGCCAGGTTGCGTTCGGTTACGTCGATCACGTCCTCGACCAGCACGCCAAAGAACCGGCGCAACGCCTCGTGGCGACGACGGTAGTAGTTCAGGTCGGGGTAGATCGCGTCTACCTCGGCAAAACACTCCCGCAGGACAGGGAGTTCGGCCAGTTCGTCCGTCGAGAACAGCTCCGCCCGCAACCCGTCGTGCAGGTCATGGTTGTTATAGGCGATATCGTCGGACAGGGCTGCGACCTGGGCCTCCGCGCTTGCATGTGTGTGCAGTTCCAGATCGTGCTGCGCGTCATATTCCGCCAGCGCATAAGGCACCGGGGGATGGACCGGGCCGTTGTGCTTGGCGATGCCCTCCAGCGTTTCCCAGGTAAGGTTCAGCCCGTCGAATTCCGCGTAATGCCGCTCCAACCGGGTGACGATCCGCAGGGCCTGCGCGTTGTGGTCGAACCCGCCATAGGGGGCCATCAACCGGTCCAGCGCCTCCTCCCCGGTGTGGCCGAACGGCGTATGGCCCAGGTCGTGCGCCAGTGCCACGCCTTCGGTTAGCTCCATGTTCAGGCCCAGGTGCTTGGCAAGGGTGCGCGCCACCTGCGCCACCTCGATCGAATGGGTCAGGCGGGTGCGGAAGTAATCGCCCTCATGCTCGATGAAGACCTGCGTCTTGTGCTTGAGGCGGCGGAACGCGCTGGAATGGATGATCCGGTCACGGTCACGCTGGAAAGGGGAGCGATGCCGGCTCTCCTCCTCGGGGTACAATCGGCCCCGGGTGCGGGCGGGATCGCTGGCGTAGGGGACGGACATGGATGCTCGCTCGAATTGCACGGTTGGAAAGCGCGGTCGGCCCCCATATATCTGCCATGAACCCAATGCACAGCCCCGAGGCGATCATGGACCTGGCCCTTCCCCCCCGCGTGACCCACCGTACCTTTGAGCGCTTGTCCGAAATCGGTGCCAGCAAGCAGGGCAAAGCCCTGCGCGTGGCCGTCGAGGGCGGCGGATGCTCTGGATTTCAGTACCAGATCGAGCTGGACGACGTCGCCGACGGCGACACCGTGCTTGAAGGCGACGGCGAGAAGGTCGTGATTGACGACGTCTCTCTGCCGTTCTTGGGCGGTGCCACCATCGATTTCACCGAGGAATTGATAGGCGCGCGCTTCACCATCGAGAACCCCAACGCATCCAGCAGCTGCGGCTGCGGCGTCAGCTTTTCAATGTAGAAAGCACGGGCTTGGTGATCCGGACGAACCGGGTCATCAGCGCTGCCATCGCCGCGAGCAGGCCCGCAACCAAACCCAGCCAGATACCCTCCGGGCCGAGGTCCAGGACGAACCCCAGCAGATAGCTGACCGGGATGCCGACCAGCCAATAGGCGACGATGGCATAGATCATCGGCACCCGCGTGTCGTGCACCCCACGCAGAAACCCCAGCGCCATCACCTGCCCCGCGTCGACCAGTTGGAACAGCGCAGCCAGAGCCATCAAAGTCGTGCCCAGCAGCAGGATCGCGGGCGCATCAGGGTCCGTGCGGTCCAGGAACAGGCCCACGATCCACTCGCCGAAGCCCAAGTACAGCACCAGAGACCCTGCCACCGCGACAGCCGACAGGATCGCCGCCGCAAGTGCCGCGCGGCGCAACCCCAGGGCATCCCCCTGCCCCCAGGCGCGCCCCACGCGCACCGTCGCCGCCTGGCTCAGTCCCATGTGGATCATGAACGTCAGGGCCGCGACGCCGATTGCGATACCATGGGCACCCAGCGCGACCGTGCCGAGCCAGCCCATCATGAAGGCCGACGCGGCGAACAGTCCCGACTCCGACACATGGGTCAGCCCGATCGGCAGCCCCATACGAAAGATGTCGCCGAAGATCGGCCAGTCGGGACGGTGCAGGTTCTTGAACAGCTCGAACCCCGCCATGTCGGGGCCGCGCGCCGCATAGACGGCCAGAACACCCGCCGACAGAACCTGAACCCCCAGCGACGCCACCGCGGCACCGCGCAGCCCCATCTCGGGGAAACCTAGGTTGCCGAAGATCAGCAGCCAGTTCACCACGACGTTCAGCGCCGCCGCCAGCATCGTCGCCCAGAACACGATGCGTGTGCGTTCCAACGCCGACAAGTGGCTGCGGAACGTCGCCAGCAGCAAGGCGGGCACCATGCCCCAGCCCGCGATGCGCAAATAGTCCTGTCCGCCCGCCGCGACTTCGGGGGTCTGCCCCAGCACCAGCAGAATACTTTCCGACCAGAAGAAGAGCGGCAGCATCGCCATCCCGGTCAGGAACGACAGCCAGAGCCCCATGCGCGCTATGCGGCGCACCTGCGTTTCGTCCCCCTGCCCCAGAGCGCCCGCGGCCATCGGCATGCAAGCTACCGCAAAACCGGAGCCAAGCACGAACAGGGTAAAGAACGCCGAATGACTGATCGTTACGGCAGCAAGCGCTTCGACCGAGTACCGCCCCAGCATCAGCGTGTCGGTCAACCCGATCAGGATCTGGCCGACCTGGCTGCCGACCAGTGGCAGGCCCAAGATCATTGTACGTTTGAGGTGGTGTGAAAGCGGATCCGACATTCCGCCCCGCTACGCCCGCGCGTACCCCAAGGCAATCGCCGGAGCGCTTTTGCCCGGAACTAAGAAAGGCACCCCGAGGGGTGCCTTTGTCATGGTTATCGCGAACGGATCATCCGACCAGTTCAAGACCCGAAAAGAAGAACGCGATCTCTTCTGCGGCGGTCTCGGGGGCGTCGGACCCGTGGACCGAGTTTTCGCCGATGGACAGAGCGAATTCCTTGCGGATCGTGCCGGGGGCGGCGTCGGCGGGATTCGTTGCGCCCATGACTTCGCGGTTCTTGGCGATGGCGTTCTCACCTTCAAGGACCTGCACGACGATCGGCTCGGAGATCATGAACTCGGTCAGCTCGCCGAAGAACGGACGATCCTTGTGGACGCCGTAGAAGGCTTCGGCCTGCGCCAGGGACAGCTGGATGCGCTTGGACGCGATGATCCGCAGGCCGGCCTCTTCGAACTTGGCGGCGATCTTGCCGGTCAGGTTACGCTTGGTGGCGTCGGGCTTGATGATCGAGAATGTGCGTTCCAGGGCCATGTCGGTCTCCTCTGAGTGTGAATTTGCCGCGCCTCTAGCAGGGGCACGGGACAAAGGGAACAGGGTGTTGACGGCGCGCCCGGCGGGCGTCATGGCACGACTATGCTTCAGATCACCGACCTTAATTATTCCGTCGCCGGCCGCTCCCTTTTCGAAGGGGCAAGCGCCGCCATTCCCGAAGGCCACAAGGTTGGCCTCGTCGGGCGTAATGGCACCGGCAAAACGACGCTCTTTCGCCTGATCCGCAGCCAGCTTGCGCTGGATGCGGGCGACATCTCTCTGCCCAGCCGGGCCCGCATCGGCGGCGTCGCGCAGGAGGTGCCGTCGTCCGAGGTGACCGTGTTGCAGACGGTTCTGGATGCCGACGAGGAGCGCGCTTCCCTGATGTCCGAGGCGGAGACGGCGACCGACCCGACCCGCATCGCCGAGGTGCAAGCCCGGCTTCAGGATATTGACGCATGGTCGGGCGAGGCCCGCGCCTCCAGTATTCTCAGGGGTTTGGGCTTCGAAGTTCACGAGCAACAGCGGCCCTGCTCTGATTATTCAGGCGGCTGGCGGATGCGTGTCGCACTTGCCGGGGTTCTGTTCGCCCAGCCCGACCTGCTGCTGCTGGACGAGCCGACGAACTACCTTGATCTGGAGGGCGCGCTTTGGCTGGAGAGCTATCTGGCCAAGTATCCGCACACGGTCATCATAATAAGCCACGACCGCGGATTGCTGAACCGCGCCGTCGGCGGAATCCTCCACCTAGAGGACAAGGGGCTAACGTATTACACTGGAACGTATGACCAATTCGTCCGTGCCCGCGCCGAAAAGCGAGCGGGACTGGCCGCCGAGGCCGCCAAGCAACAGGTGCGCCGGGCACACCTGCAAAGCTTCGTCGATCGGTTCAAGGCAAAGGCCTCCAAAGCCAAGCAGGCCCAGAGCCGGGTGAAGATGCTGGAAAAGATGGAGACAATCCGTGCGCCCGAAGACGCCGCGCGCACGGTCTTTACCTTCCCCCAGCCAGAAGAAATGTCGCCGCCGATCCTGCGTCTGGATGCGGCATCGACCGGCTATGACGGCACTGCGGTGCTACAACGATTGAATGTTCGGATTGACCAAGACGACCGCATTGCCCTTCTGGGGCGCAACGGGGAAGGCAAATCCACGCTTTCCAAACTCTTGTCAGACAGACTTGTCACGATTGACGGCAAGCGGATCGCCTCGAAGAAGTTGAGGATAGGCTACTTCGCCCAGCATCAGGTGGACGAGCTTTTCATCGACGAGACGCCCTTGGAGCACCTGAAGCGCGAACGCCCCGACGAGGCCCCACCCAAATTGCGCGCCCGGCTGGCCGGGTTCGGGCTGGGCGTGGATCAGGCCGACACGGTGGTGGCCAGGCTTTCGGGTGGTCAGAAAGCGCGGTTGTCGTTGCTGCTGGCGACCCTTGATGCGCCGCACATGCTGATCCTGGACGAGCCGACGAACCACCTCGACATCGAAAGCCGCGAGGCGCTGGTGGAAGCGCTGACCGCCTATACCGGCGCGGTCGTTCTGGTGAGCCATGACATGCACCTGCTGAGCCTGGTCGCGGACCGGCTCTGGCTGGTGAAGGGCGGCACCGTGGGGCCGTATGACGGCGACCTTGAAAGCTATCGCAAACTGTTGCTGGCCGGTGAGGAAAAGCCTGCCAAGCCACAGAAGGAAAAGGACAAGAAGCCCGTGAGCCGGGACAAGGTCCTGGAGCTGCGCTCGGAGGCGCGTAAAGCCGAGGCGCGGGTTCAGAAAATCGACGATATGCGCAATAAACTGGCCAAAAAGCTGGCGGATCCGGCGCTTTATGATGACGGCCGGCAGGGCGAGCTGGAGACCTGGAACAAGAAGTACGCCGAAGTCATGCAGGCCGCCGACCGCGCGGAGTCGCTGTGGATGGCTGCGCTGGAAACCCTTGAGAAGGCCGAAAAGACTGTGTGACATGCATATGGCCCGTGTTTGACCGGCTTATTACGAAGGGGAGTAGTCCAGAATGACGACGACCGAAGCAATTACTGCCTTCACCGCCCTCTTCGTGGTGATTGACCCGATCGGGCTGGCCCCGATCTTCATCGCCATGACCGCCGGCATGACGGCCAAGGCGCGGCGGGCGATTGCGATACGAGCCTGCCTGATCGCGACCGGGATTCTGGTGGTTTTCGCGATGCTTGGGGAATCGGTCCTGACATTTCTTGGCATCTCGATGCCCGCGTTCCGGATCGCGGGCGGATTGCTCCTGTTCCTGACGGCGCTGGAGATGTTGTTCGAGAAGCGCCAGCCCAAACGCGAAGGTCGCGCGGAAGAGCATACCGCGGACCCTTCGGTATTCCCCCTAGCCCTTCCGCTGATCGCGGGTCCGGGGGCAATTGCGACGATGATCCTGCTCACCGACGACGCCAGCGCCATCGGCTCGGCGCAAGCAATCGGCGTGATGCTGGCGGTGATCACGGTCGTGTTCGCGTTCTTCCAATTGGCTAGTCCGATGGAGCGGCTGCTGGGACACACGGGCATCAACGTGGCCACGCGCCTGTTGGGCATGTTGCTGGCGGCGCTTTCGGTTCAGTTCGTTCTGGACGGACTTCGCGATCTTCCGGTCTGGTAACTGCCGCCACGCTCCCTAGATTGAGGGCATGACCGGAGATACCACCGCCACCCTGATATATCTAACGCTGTTCGGCCTCGTGATCGGGGTTTCGTATTTCGTCGCCAATCGCCATCGCATGGGCCAAGTCGCGCAACAGGCCGCGATTTGGTTCTTCATCTTCCTTGCCGCGGCCCTGGCCTTTGGAAACTGGGATAACATCCAGCAAACGCTTGTACCGTCGCAAACCTATGTCTCCGGCGATGGCGGCACCGTGATCGAAATCCCCCGCCGGTTCGACGGACATTATTACATGACTCTTCGCATCAACGGAGAATTGGTGGATTTCGTCGTCGACACCGGCGCATCAGACATCGTGCTGTCGGCAGACGATGCGCGCAGCGTGGGTCTGGACCTGCGCGACCTTGCATACATGGGTCGCGCACAGACGGCGAACGGCGTCATCCGTACGGCGCAGGTCTTCCTCGACGAGGTGAAGGTCGGCGACATGGTGGACACCGACGTTCGCGCCATCGTGGGCAACGGCGATCTGGGCATCAGCCTTTTGGGGATGTCGTATCTGAACGGCTTCGGAAAAATCGAGATCGAGAACGACACTCTCCGCCTGATCCGATAGGCGCGGATTGATCTTCCGGCGATTGCCACGCTACGCAGTTTGATTTTGATCGAATTACATTTTGGTCTAAGCTACACGTCCTGTTGCTATTTATAGGAAAATGTAGGGGAAGTCGATGAAATCGATACCACTGCTAGTAACCGCGTCAATCGTCTCTTTAAGTGCATGCACGCCGACCACCCCAAGCTCAACGGCGGTTGATCCATTCATTGGAAAACTGTTGGTTGCGGACAACCAAACAGTTTTTCTTTTTAACTCAGATGGAACCGTCGGTGGAACTATCCGCGGTGAGGAAATTGTTGGAACTTACATAGCCGACAGTCGAGAGATCTGCAGTAATTATTCAGAGCCGGAATTCTTGGCAGGCCAGGAATATTGTAGCGTTCCAGACCTTGATGGGGAAACGGTAATCTTCAAGCGGCGCGATGGAAGCGAGTCTCAGCCATATACGTTTGAGGGTTAATAGCCATATAAAAGCTTTGGTCTAATGGAGATATTGCAGCGGGCTGGCATTAATATGAACCTATGACACTCCGCTGCAACAGGCCGAGTCCGATGTGTTTTAGAAAATGATATCAGGCGGTATTTGGCAGCGAGACTTGTAAGTGAAGACGCACTGAAGCAGCATCATTGGCGGCGAAGGATTACAGTGACAAGTAGCCTCGGTTTGCTTCGCTAGACCTAGGGAAAGACCGAAGAAAATGGCCAATGCCAACTTTGGCCGAAGTTCAGCTTGGAAAGTACTGAAGTATTTACGGACGGCATGACAAGATACGCGTGCAAACCCCTATGATCGCAAAGATCAATTGAAGCGGGCGGTTCACTACACGTCCGGTTTATGGGAAAAACCCTACCTGCCCTGCATGATCGAAGTCAGGTGGGAATTTCTATTGAGTAGGAACGACCAAAGCAATTCTGGATAATCAGGCCCAACAGCGAACTTCACAGACGGACGAATCGCTAGGGCCATGCGCCACGATTTGACTTTGGGTTTATCATTCAAAATACCGAAGCCCCTCACCTTGTCGAAGGTATCGAAGTACCGAAAATGGGGCCAAATGCAGCATCGATCATAGTAAACCTATCATCTTCGAAATAGTGGCCACCTCCTAACCTTTCTTCTATTCGAGCGAACTTCTGCCCTAAGGAACTGATCGCATCATCAAATATCTTAGGTTCCCGTGTCGCATAGAATTTCGCAATATCGTTCAAGATCGATGAGCTGAATTCAACCCAACCGCGATGTTGTGCGCGGGCAATAGGATCAGCAGGGTGCAATGGAATGTCCTGTGTCTCTTCTAGATATTCTAAAATCGCCACGGGTTCAAAGATCGGCTGATCACCGACGACCAAGATGGGTGTCTTTCCAAGCGGCGAAATGGAGAGAAACCATTCAGGCTTGTTGGCAAGGTCAATGTAAGTCCGCTTGAACGGGACGCCTTTCTCAGCCAGCGAGATCGCTACTCTTTGTACATAGAGGCAGAGTGCATGACTCATAAGATGTAGTGACATGATTTACACCTCACCCCTTGCATGGAAAAATGAAATAGGAGTCGATCTCAGAAGTGCAAAAGCGCCGTCCCCCAAAAGAAATTGAACGAAAGCAAGTAATGTGAGGTACAACGGATATTCCCAGCCGCCATTTTCGTAGGCGAACATCCATCCATTAGCCCAATGCGCCCATGTTGCACCGATCAATACCGGAATGGTGGTCAGTGCGGCCCAGCGTGATTGGATTCCAAGTACAAGCATGATGCCAGCGACTGCTTCAACAGCGAACACAATATACGCCAAGAAGCCGGGCAGACCAATGCTCATAAAGAACTGTGCCGTCCCGGGCAGGGTAAAGACAAAGAGCTTTAGATATACGCTGTGTGCGAGAAGCACCACGCCGAGCGCTACCCTGAGAAGAAGTGTCGCCAAATCGTTTCGGTTCAGGATCAACATGGCTCAACCCCTATACATGCAACTGCATGCAATTTAACAAAGGGTATCTTGCATGTCAATGCATGTGCATGTAGATTGTCTATATGGTAAAGCCTGACGACCAAACCACGAGCGCATGGATCAGCCTTGCTCGCGCCTATGACTCGACTTACTCGGCGATCGAGGAAGCCCTGAAAGGCAATCGCCTGCCGCCGCTGACTTGGTATGACGTTTTGCTTGAGTTGGAGCGCGCTGATCCCAACGGCCTGCGCCCATTCGAGCTGCAAGAGAGCCTTTTACTTCCACAATACGGAATCTCCCGCCTGATCTCGCGCATTGAAAAGGAAGGGTATTTGCAGACGATCGACTGTGAGGATGATAAACGCGGCAAGCAACTGAAAATTACGGAATCCGGCAAGGAAATACGCATGCTCATGTGGCGTGTCTACGGTGACATTCTACAGAAAGTTATTGGCGAGCGACTAACCTCTGACCAGGCCAGTCAGTTGTCGAAACTGCTGGGAGAGCTGTCCAAGCGAGGCAGCCAGACTGAATAAGTTCAGGCCGAAAAAGATAAATTAGAGATCATGGGTTGCAGCGTAGGTTTCCCTGCGCGCGAAGCTGGCGAACACAGGCAGCATTCCAAGAAGGCCGTTCTATTGCCTCTTTGCGGAGTTCATGTCTTGTACCGTTGGCGACTTCAATATGTTCAAGATCATTCCGCGACATTCTTCGACGCCTTCTCTTCCCATTTGCCGGACTCCTCTGACCAGTAGCGCGCCGCGCAACCCGCATCTGTAAGAGCTTTCCATTGAACGCGGGCGCGACTGACAGCGTCTCCGTCGGTGCCGTCGAAAAGGATGCAGGTGCGTTTCATAGTCGCGACCTCGTCCGGGGCGACCTCGGCCCCGTCGACGGCCATAAGGCAATCGCGGCTCTCGCCCGCGCCGGTCGTAAGCAGGATGGGCTGGCGCGCGTCGTGCGGCCCGCCAGCAAGGCCATGAGGAAGGAAGCCATCGCCCTGCCATAGACGCTCATCCAGCCATTCCAGACGCCCAGCGTCGCCGCCGCGCACCACGACGCGCCACGCCTGCGCCAAACTGCGATTGAGCAGCGTAGCAAGCGTGACGTCGACAGCGTTGCGCGTCAGGTGGTAGAAATAGGCTTCGCCCATGTCAGTCCCCGCGCTCAGGCATCGGGGGTTGCATCGGGGTCGACCTCGAACCGGTCACGGATCAGCCGATCGAGAGCACGCACGCCCCAGCCGGTAGCCCCACCGGGCGCGAGTGTCGTCCCGCCGGAGATCGAGGCAACACCAGCGATGTCGAGATGGATCCAAGGCGTGTCGTCCTTGACGAAGCGCTGAAGGAATTGCGCCGCCGTGACCGACCCGGCGGGCCGGCCGCCGATGTTCTTCATATCCGCAACGCGGGACTTCAGCAGCTTGTCATAAGGCTCGCCAAGCGGCATGCGCCAGGCCCCCTCACCCGTGTTTTTGGCGGCTTTCAAAAAGGCGTCGCAGATCGCGTCATCGTTGGAAAAGACACCCGCATTCTCGTGACCCAAACCGATAATGATCGCGCCCGTCAGCGTGGCGAGGTCAACCATCGCGGTCGGTTTGAACCGATCCTGCGCATACCACATCACGTCACACAGAACGAGGCGGCCCTCGGCGTCGGTGTTGATGATCTCGACCGTGTCGCCCTTCATCGAACGGACCACATCACCGGGGCGCGTCGCCTTGCCGTCGGGCATGTTCTCGACCAGGCCGATCAGAGCCACGACGTTGGCCCGTGCCTTGCGTCGCGCAATCGTGTGCATGACGCCGGCAACGGTGCCCGCGCCGCCCATGTCCATGGTCATGTCCTCCATACCGGCGGCGGGCTTGAGGCTGATGCCACCGGTGTCGAACACGACGCCCTTGCCAACCAGCGCGAAGGGGGCCTCCTCACCGCCGCCATCCCACTGCATTATGACGACCTTGGAGGGCGACTCGGACCCTTGGCCAACGGCCAGCAGTGTCCGCATGCCAAGCTTTTCCAGTTCGGCCTCCTCCAGCACCTCGACCTTGATGCCCAGGTCGGTCAGCGACTCCAGCCGGTTTGCGAATTCGGTTGTGGTCAGCACGTTCGACGGCTCGTTCACCAAGTCGCGGGTCAGGAATACGCCCTCGGCCAGGGCCCTTGCGTCGTCAAAAGCGGCCTCGGCCTCATCGGGCTTGGCGATCATCACCGTGACGTCGGCGGCGGGTTTTGCCTCGGCGGTCTTGTGGTCGGCAAACTCATAGCCGCGCAGCGTCGCACCAAGCACAACGTCGGACAGCCGGCGCATCGTCCCGCCCATGATCAGAAGCGCGCGCGAGCCGCGCAGCTTGGCAAGGCCCGCACCTGCACCCATCGCCTTCATCATATGCGGACGTCGGTCCAACTTGACCACGGCGAGCGTCGTGGCCGCCAACCCCGATGGAAAGCCGAGTTCCAGCACATCGCCCGTGTCCAGCTTGTCGAAGGCGGGGCTTTCGACGGCGCGCTTGACGGCCCCCTTGGACAGGCGGCTCAGGCGCCGGGCCTCGGCCCCCATGGTGCCATCGGCGGCGACGAAACAGGCGATCACGCCCTCGAAGTCGGCCAAATCGTCCAGATCGGTGGCGACAAAACTGACTGTGGCGGGTGCGGTCATGGGGTACTCCGAAATTAAGTTCCGGCGGACCCTAGACGCCCCCCCGGGGACTTTCCAGACGGTGTGCCGATTGGCGCGCAATCATCGTCTTTTCCACAGGCAATCGGACAATCCGGGCTTTGATGCGCCGGTCAACCCGGCTATTAAGGGGCAGGATCGCATCCTGGGGGGACGCTTGAGACTTTTCGACCGATACCTCGCGGGGCAGTTGCTGATCTATTTCGGCTTCTTCAGTCTTGTGCTGGTCGCCGTATACTGGGTGAACCGCGCCATCGGTCTGTTCGACAGGCTGATTGCGGGCGGATCGAATCTGGTGACATTCATCGAGTTCACTGCTCTGGCCTTGCCCAACGTGATCTATGCCGTTTTGCCGGTATCGGCCTTGGTTGCGGCCCTTTACGGCATCAATCGCTTTTCGTCCGACAGTGAGATGATCGTCGCGCAAACAACAGGCCTGTCGCCCTGGCGATTGGCGCGTCCGGTGTTGATGTTCGGGTTAGTCGTAGGCGTGATGGTCAGCATCCTTGCGCATGTGCTGGTGCCCGCGTCGCGCGCAGCCCTGTTGGAGCGGTCGGCGGAATTGTCGCGCGATATTACGAGCCGTCTCCTGAAGGAGGGGGAATTCCTGCACCCCGGCACCGGTGTTACCGTCTACGTGCGCGAGATTACGCCGCAGGGCGAATTGCTTGGCCTTTTCCTGCAGGACCGGCGTAGCGAGACGATGCGAACGTCCTACACCGCCGAACGCGCCATCCTGGTCCGGGCGGATACCGGCACGCGGCTGGTGATGTTTGATGGCATGGCACAGACGTTGCAAACGGCGGACCTCAGCCTTGTGGTCACCACCTTCGACGATTTCGCCTATGATCTGGCAGGACTGGCAGGAAGCGGGGTCGCGGGCCGGCCCGACCCGAGGGATCTGTCGACCCTGACCCTTCTGCGTGCGGATCGCGCGACGCAAAGTCTGACGGGCGAGGACGCCGCCAAGCTGATCTTCGAGGGCCACGCCCGCTTTGCCGAGGCGCTGTTTGCCTTCGCTTTACCGCTGATGGCGTTGGGCTTCATGGTGTTGGGTGGGTATTCCCGGCTTGGTCTCTGGCGGCAAATCATGGCGGTGGTTGTCGCCGCGATTTTATTGAAGATGCTAGCCAACGTGGTCGAGAACGCGGCGCGAAGCGATTCCGACCTTTGGTGGACGATCTATATGCCAGGCCTGATGACCCTCGCCCTGGGGGCAGGGTTGGTGTGGCGGGATACGCGGGGGCCCTACCTGTTCGGACGGGGCGCAGCGACATGATACTTTCGCTTTATCTTGCCAAGCGCTTCCTGTGGCTGAACGTGCTTGTTGCCCTCGTCTTCACCGGCCTGCTGCTGCCGATTGACCTGATGGAGCAATTGCGCCGGTTGGACGGTGACGGCGCTGGCTTTACGGACGGTTTCCGGTTGGCCATGCTGAACCTGCCGGGCGCGCTCTACCAAATCCTGCCGCTGATCGTGATACTCTCGGCGCTGGCGCTCTTTCTGTCGCTGTCAAGATCGTCCGAAATGGTGGTGATACGGTCATCGGGCCGGTCTGCCCTGCACGCGGCGATGGCCCCTGTCGCCGCCGCGATGCTGCTTGGAATTGCGGTCTTGCTGGTCGTGAACCCCATCGTTGCCGCGACCCAGGCGCAGTACGAGCGCGAGATCACGCGTTGGAAAACCGACGTCAGCAGCGTACTGTCGGTCAGCGAAGAAGGTGTCTGGCTGCGACAGGGCGACGGATCGGGACAGACGGTGATCCGCGCGGCGCGGTCCTCGCTGGACGGTGCGGTCCTGTTCGACGCGACCTTCCTCGCCTTCGACGGGAATGGTACCCCCGTGCAGCGGATCGAGGCGGGTCGGGCCGAGTTGAGCCGGGGCGAATGGCTTCTGGAAAACGCAAAAATGTGGCCGCTGCGCACGTCAGACAACCCGGAGCGTGATGCCAAGACAGTGGCGATCGCGACCCTCCCCTCGACCCTGACACAGGACCAGATACGTGACAGCTTCGGCGTCCCTTCTTCGATCCCGATCTTTCAGTTGCCGGCCTTCATCGCGCAGCTGGACGCAGCAGGCTTCTCGGGCCTCAAGCACCGCGTGTGGTTGCAGATGGAGTTGGCAACGCCGCTGATGCTGGCCGCGATGGTTCTGATCGGGGCAGCCTTTTCCATGCGGCAAACACGGGCAGGCGGTTCAGGCCTGATGGTGCTGACTGCGCTGCTTCTGGGGTTCGGGGTGTTCTTTTTGCGAAACTTCGCGCAGATTCTTGGCGAGAATGGACAATTGCCCATTGCCTTGGCGGCATGGACACCTCCGATCGCGGCAATCCTGGTGGCTTCGGGTATTATTCTGCACAAGGAAGACGGCTGATGCGCTGGTGTGCGGCACTTCTGATCTGGGTCATGACGGTTTTTTCCATGATGGGACCGGCCTTGGCGCAACAGGCCCCGGCGACGCTTGTGGCGGACCGGATCGATTTCGATGAAGGGCAGCTGGTCGCTTCGGGGAATGTTGAAATCTATTCCGACGGGCGAATTCTGCGCGCGGCGCGGGTGACCTATCAACGGGGCGAGGATCGCGTGGTTGTTGACGGGCCACTGACCTTGCTGGACGGACCGGACTCGATCCTGGTGGCGGATTTCGCGTCGCTGTCGTCGGACCTGCGCAGCTCGGTCCTGCGCGGCGCGCGATTGGTTCTCAACGAGAAATTGCAGATCGCCGCCACCGAAGTCGCAACCGGCGCGGAGGGACGGTATACGCAGCTTTACCAGACCGTAGCCTCCTCTTGCGAGGTCTGCGCGGCGAACCCGGTGCCGCTCTGGCAGATCCGGGCACGACGGATCGTGCACGATAAGGAAGCCCAGCAACTCTACTTCGAAGGGGCGCGCTTCGACGTGGCGGGGGTGCCTGTCGCTTGGTTTCCCCGATTGCGCCTGCCCGACCCGACCCTGCGCCGCTCAACGGGGTTCCTTGCGCCGCGTTTCAGCTCGGACGACCTGTTAGGCACGGGCGTGGCAGTCCCGTATTTCTTTACGCTCGGCCCGTCCAGGGATCTGACGCTGACACCCTTCGTCACGAATACCGAAACCCAGAGTCTCGGCTTCCGGTACCGGCAGGCTTTCGACAACGGCAACATCGAAGTCGAAGGGGCCCTGTCGCGCGACCAGTTGCGACCGGGTGAAATACGAGGATACCTCTTCGCAGACGGCTCATTCGAATTGCCGCGCGACTACCGGTTAGAGTTCGACATAGAGCTGACCAGCGACGACGATTACCTGCTGAACTATGACATCGAAGAAAAGGACCGGCTGGCCAGCCGGCTGGCGATCACCCGGTTCGACCGGGAAGACCGTTTCATGGCCGAGATCATCGCCTTCAATACCCTGCGCGCAGGCGAACGGAACCGGTTTCAGCCTACGCCCGTCATCACGGTCGAACGTCAGCGACGCGTGCCCCAGCCGGTGATCGGCGGGCAATTGGTGTGGACCCTGCAAGCGCATGCGCGTCGCCGGGACGCGAACACAGTGCCCTTCGGCGGGCCGGACAACGCCGCGCGCGACGTGCTCCGCGCTTCGGCAGCGGTCGACTGGCGGCGCTCACGGACCACGGATGCCGGCCTGCTGTGGACCGGCATCGCGGGGCTGCACATCGATGCCTATAATGTGCGCCAAGACGCGACTTTCCCGGACGAAACCTTCGTGCGGGCCGTCCCCTATGGCGGCTTGGAGGTGCGTTTGCCGTTGGCACGCGCCGGACAGAACGGCGTGCGCCACGTTATCGAACCGGTCGCGCAGTTGATCTTCGCGCCCAATGACCGACGCCCCACCCCCAACGAAGACAGCCTGACGCCCGAATTTGACGAAGGAAACCTGTTCTCCGTCTCGCGCTTTGCAGGGCGTGACACGCGGGAGTTGGGCAACCGCCTTAACATCGGCATCGGTTATACCCGCTACGACCCTTCGGGCTGGACCGTTGGCGCGACGATTGGGCGCGTATGGCGCAATCGCGATGGCGGACAGTTCCGTTCCGGCACGGGCCTCGGTGGCACGTCCTCAGACTGGTTGATATCGGCAAGTACCGACTACGACGGACGGTTCCATTTTATGCAACGGGCGCTGGTGTCGGACGGGTTGGATTTCTCCCGCTCGGAGACGATCCTGCGATGGACAGGTGCCCGACATGGATTGGAGACACGATATACATGGCTGGAAGCCGATGCGGGCGCGGGTCGGCCCATCGACACGTCGGAATGGGCGCTGGATGCCACCCGCGATCTGGGCAGCGACTGGACGGGGCGGGTGAACTGGCGATATGACTTCGTCACCAACGACGCCAGCAGCGCTGGCCTTGGCCTGACTTATCGGTCGGATTGCGTCACGGTTGATTTCGACGTGGAGCGGCGCTTCACCTCGACGACGACACTGCAATCGTCCACACGGTTCGGGCTGGGCGTGGAACTGGCAGGCTTCGGTGCGGATGACCGGAGCAAACGGCGGCGACGCTGCGGAATATGAGAGGGCGGGCAATGAAACGATTTCTGGCGACACTGGCGGTGATGCTGACCCTGGCATTGGGGGCGAGCCCCGTACTGGCGCAGCAACCTTTTGCCGCCGCCGCGACCGTTAACGGACAGGCGATCACCAACTTCCAAGTCCAGCAACGGGCACAATTTTTCGCCCTGCTGCGTGCGCCCAACTCGGATTTCGAGGGTGCCAAGGATGTGATGATCGACGAGACGCTTCAGGTTCAGGCCGCTCGGGCGGCGGGGATACAGATCACGCCGGACCAACTGGACGTGGGCATGGTCGAATTCGCCAGCCGCGCCAATCTGGAGCCCGACCAGTTTATCGCGGTGCTGGAACAGAACGGTCTGGCCCCCGAGACATTCCGCGACTTCGTGCGCAACAATATCTATTGGCGGACACTGATCCAGCAGAGGTTTGGCCCGCGGGCCCGCCCCACAGACACCGAAGTCGAGCGGGCGCTGGCGCGCGGCGGATCGGGCGGCGTGCGCGTCCTGATATCGGAAATCGCCCTGCCGCTAACCCCCGAAACCCAACCCGAGGTGCAGGCCCTGGCGCAGCGTCTGTCGGATACCATTTCCGGACAGGCCGCCTTTGAACAGGCCGCCCGCACCTATTCGAAATCGCGCACCGCCCCCTCGGGTGGGCGGCTGAACTACCTCTCGCTCGCCGAGCTCTCACCCCAGATCGCCAGCCAGGTGCTGACGCTGGGACCGGGCGAAGTGTCCGACCCCGTGAACCTGGGCTCCTTCATTGGGCTATTCCTGCTGCGTGACCTGGAGGAGACCGGTACGACGTTACCCGAAACACTGTCGATCGACTACGCTGAATACCTGATCGCCGGCGGTCGCACCGCAGAGGCGCTCACTGCGGCGGACCGGTTACGTGACCGGGTGGATGTCTGTGATGATCTTTACGGGGTGGCGCTGAACGCGCCCGAGGGGACGCTGACGCGGGCCGTGCTGCCGACTTCAGAGATTCCCGCTGACCTCCGACAGGAATTGGCGAAGCTTGACGAGGGCGAGGCCTCGACGCTGCTGACTCGGGACGGATACTTGCGCTTCGTAATGATGTGCGGACGTGTGATAGAGCCTTCGGAGGAGGCGTTCGAATCCTTGGGACAGCAATTGCTGAATCAGCGGCTGGGCAACTACGCGGACAGCTATCTGGACGAGTTGCGCGCCGATGCCATCATCGAGCAATAGGCCACCGCTCGTCATCACTTGCGGGGAGCCGGCGGGCATCGGACCGGAGGTCGTGGCCAAGGCACGCGCGCTGATCGGGGACGTGCCGTTTTTCGCACTGGGCAATCCGGACCATTTCGCGGGTCACGGCGTCGCGATCCGGGTGATCGACGCGCCGCACCAGGCCACTCTGGACGCGCTCTGTGTGCTGCCGCACGACATTCCCGGCCCCGCCGTGCCCGGTCGGCCCGATCCCCGGCAGGCAGCGGGCGTAATCTCGGCCATCGCGCGGGGGGTGGACTATGCCAGAACGGGCGTCGCGTCAGGAGTCGTGACCGCGCCGATCAACAAGAAAGCGTTGAAGGACGGCGCAAACTTCCCCCACCCCGGACACACCGAATACCTGGCGGCACTGGCAGGCGATGTCGACGTCGTGATGATGCTGGCCTGTAGTGAACTGCGCGTCGTGCCCGCGACGATCCATATCGCCATTGACCAGGTCCCGGCGGAGCTGACGCCAACGGCACTCGAAACGGTGCTGCGCGTGACCCATGCGGGCCTGCGCCGCGATTTCGGGATCAAAGTGCCGCGCATCGCGGTTGCCGGGCTGAACCCGCACGCGGGCGAAGGCGGGACCATGGGCCGGCAGGAGGTCGATTGGATCGCGGCGCTTGTGGCAAAGCTCGCCCCCGAATTGGGGTGCTTCGGCCCCCTGCCCGCCGACACTATGTTCCACGCGGCCGCGCGTTCGAACTACGACGCGGCCGTGTGCATGTACCACGATCAGGCGCTTATCCCGATCAAGACGGTGGATTTTGCCGGCGGGGTCAACGTGACGCTGGGCCTGCCCCACATCCGGACATCACCCGACCATGGGACCGCCTTCGACATCGCGGGGCACGGCCTGGCCGACCCGACTTCGATCGTCGCCGCCATCCACATGGCTTGGGACATGGCCGCACGGCGGTCTAGGGTCGGCGCTGCCGCAGCCACATGACGCGGGCGGCCATCGCCATCAGTCCGATGGACCCGGTGCAAAGGACCAACGCCGCCCATGGCATCGGCTTCATCCCTTCCGCCCGCGCCGCGGGGATGAGGAAGACAAGCGAAGCGCCGATTGCCAGAAGAAGATCCAACCAGATCTGGACGCCCCAGGCATTCTGGCTGCTTTCGATCCAAAAGCCCCACGGCCCTTCCGACGCCACGGCCATCAGGGACCAAGCAAGAAATGCAAGGCTCAACCCAGCTGGCCAAAGCCAACTTGTCGGGGCGCGCTGCAAGAGCAGGAGCGCTAGAAACGAGACAAAACAGACAGCCCCGAGGAGGGCAAGGATGTCGAAGAGGGTCATGGTCGAACTCCAATTATGTAGCAGTCGCTACGTACTACAATATTGTAGTAAGTGCTACAAGCTTTCGTCATGACAGGTCTCTCTAAGGAAACCCTGCTGCCACGACTGGCGGCGCATCTGCTGGACCAAGGGCTGGCCGGGGCGAGTCTGCGGCCCATGGCACGCGCCGCCGGCACAAGCGATCGGATGCTGATCTATCATTTCGGGACCAAGGAGGAGCTGATCGTAGAAACGCTGGGCGTCGTGGCTGCCGACTTGTCGGCGCGGCTGGATACCGCGTTGCCGCCGGGGCCGGCCAACGACATGGCGACGCTGGCCGGTCAGGTTCTGATGGTGATCCGTGCACCTGCTGCCGCGGGCCATTTCCGCATCTGGCTGGAGGTGCTGTCGGACCCCGAGCGTCAAGCCTTGGCGGGTGCGATCCTCGACGGGTTTCACGGCTGGGTCGCGGCTCACCTGCCGCAGGGCCTGCCTGATCCGGAAGGCTCGGCGGCCGCGCTGCTGACCTTTGTGGAAGGCGCAGTCATCCTGGAGGCGGCGGGGCGGGGCGCGGTAACGGACCGCGCGATCGGTGCGTTGTTCGGGAGCAAGGACTGACTCGGCCCCCACGTGGCCCCTTACCTTGGCGGGCCGAGGACGTTACCTGCTGTTTCATGAGCCAGATTGACGATCTTCCCCCGCTGCGCGACGTGATCGCGACCCATGACCTGCGCGCCAAGAAATCGCTGGGTCAGAACTTCTTGCTGGACCTCAACCTGACGGCGCGTATCGCGCGAACCGGCGGGTCGCTGGAGGGCGCGCAGGTGCTGGAGGTTGGGCCGGGTCCAGGTGGGCTGACGCGTGGATTGCTGGCCGAAGGGGCCGCGAAGGTGCTTGCCATCGAGAAGGACGCCCGTTGCCTGCCCGCGCTGGCCGAGATCGCCTCGGCCTATCCCGGACGGCTGGAGGTAGTGAACGCCGATGCGCTGAAGATGGACGTCTCAGCGCATCTGACGCCGCCGTGGCGGGTCTGCGCAAACCTCCCTTATAACGTCGGCACCGAGCTTCTGGTGCGCTGGCTGACGCCCGCAAGCTGGCCCCCGCCGTGGGAGAGCCTCACCCTGATGTTCCAGAAGGAAGTGGCGGAGCGGATCGTGGCGGCCCCCGGGTCCAAGACCTACGGGCGGCTGGCCATTCTGTCGCAATGGCGCTGCGACACACGAATCGCGATGACCCTGCCGCCCGAAGCGTTCAGCCCGCCACCCAAGATCCATTCGGCGGTCGTTCACCTCACGGCCCTATCTGCGCCCCGGTTCGACGCCGATGCGACGGTTCTGGAGCGTGTCGTTGCCAAGGGGTTCAACCAGCGACGCAAGATGCTGCGCGCGGCGCTCAAGGGCCTTGTACCCGATGTGGAGGACCGTCTTCTGGCGGCGGGGATCAAGCCCACCGACCGTGCCGAGCAAGTACCGTTGGAGGGATGGTGTGCCTTCGCGCGGGAAGTCGCGAAGGTCTGATCGCGACCGCCGTTAAACAAAAAAGCCCGGAAACAGATCCGGGCTTTCGTTTCTTGGCGTGGGGCTCAACTTTCGGCGGCAGGCTCTGCCGGATCGATGAACGCAGGCAACTCGCCAGTTTCGCCCGCAGTCTTAGGCGCATCCTTGGCCGTGTCTTTGGCTGGTGCCTTCTTGCGGGTGCGAGTCCGTTTGGGCTTCTCGGCTTTCGATTCCTGCTGTTCGGGAGTATCCACGGGTCCGCTGTCGGCGACAGGCATGTCGATCACCTCGGACTTTTCTGCGACGTCCTGAGACTCGGCACGGGTGTCCTGCTGCTGATCCTGACGCTTGTCGCCACCACGATCCCGTTCCCGTCGGCGATTGCCACCCTGCGGATTGCCCTGCGGCGCATTTGTCGTGCCGTCATTACCGCCCGAAGACTGAGCCGAACCCTGTGGTCCACCATGGCCACCGGCATTCTGGTTTCCGCCGGACTGCTGCCCGGACTGACCACCATTCTGGTTGCCCTGCTGCTGGTTGCTTTGCTGCTGGTTGCTTTGCTGCTGCCGCGCGTCGATTTCCTTCTGCGCAGCGGCCAGCATACGGGTGTAATGCTCCGAATGCTGCTGGAAATTCTCGACTGCCACGCGATCACCGGACAATTGGGCGTCACGCGCCAACTGATTGTATTTATCGATGATCTGGGCGGGCGTACCGCGCACCTTGCCTTCGGGGCCGGAGCTGTCGAAGACACGATTGATGATGTTTCCGCCACCCTGCTGGTTTCGGTTACGGTTCTTGTTCCGCGAACGGGACTTGCTACTTCTCATGCGTGATGGGTTCCGCTGATCTTTGCCGTGGACCCTGCCCACGTGCGTCGCGGGTCGAGGGGGTCCGGATTGGTCGGGCTTCGCATCCGGGCCGCGTCGATTACGCGTCAACCGTAGATGCTGACGATGTTATGGGTCGCCGGAGCGGTGCTTACAAGTAGATTCGTAGCACTATTACAGGTTTTCCCCCGAAACGACGCGATTTTTGCCGTTCATGTCATCAAAAACCTTCACATTCCTCAGCTTTGCCGCCCGAAAGAGCGTCGAGACAGCCACACCCTGCCCGGCTCCGATCTCAACCAGGAGGCGACCGCCAGGTGACAGGTGGGCCAGGGCGTCACCGGTGATGGTGCGATAGGCATCCAGTCCATCCCCACCGGGAGTAAGCGCAATCTGAGGTTCGTGCAGGACTTCGGGCGAGAGCCCGGCCATCTCATCCGCGGCAATATACGGCGGGTTGGACACAATCAGGTCGAACCGGCCCCCGACGGAAGCGAACCAGTCGGATTTCACTAGGCTGGTACGCTCCGCGACGCCAGCGACGGCCATGTTTCGTTCCGCGACCGCAAGCGCCGCATCGGAAACGTCCGTACCGATTCCCGTCGCGTCAGGTTGCTCGTAGAGTATTGACGCGAGGATGCACCCGGACCCCGTACCAAGGTCGAGCACACGTCCGACAGGGCGCGATATGGCTTGCTCCACCAGCGTTTCGGTATCCGGGCGCGGGTCAAGGACGTCAGCGGTAACGATGAAATCGTGCATCCAGAAGGCACGTTTTCCCGTGATGTGCGAGACTGGTTCACGTCGCAGACGGCGTTGCACGGCCTGCTCGAAGACTTCGGCGATGTCGGTGGGCATGGTATCACCGCTGCCCACGGTCGTCTCGGCTAGCGCCACGAACAGCGCGGAGGCGTCGCGTGCAGGATCGGGCACGCCCACCATTTCCAGCCGCTGGCGCGCCACTTGCAGGGCGCGGGCGACGTCGGTTTCGCTCATGTGCCCATCTCGGCCAGAAGCTGGGCCTGAAGGTCGGCGGTCAGGGCGTCGATGATATCGTCGAGGTCACCCGCCATCACCGCGTCGAGCTTGTACAGCGTAAGGTTGATGCGGTGATCCGTCAGCCGCCCCTGCGGGAAGTTGTAGGTCCGGATGCGCTCGGACCGATCGCCCGAGCCGACCTGCGCCTTGCGATCCGAGGCGCGCTCGGCATCGGCGGCGGCGCGTTGTGCTTCGAATAGCCGTGCCCGCAGGACGTTCATCGCGATCTCGCGGTTGCGGTGCTGGGATTTTTCGGCAGAAGTGACCATCATTCCGGTCGGCAGGTGAGTTATTCGCACGGCGGAGTCGGTTGTGTTGACGTGCTGCCCCCCTGCACCCGACGCGCGCATGGTGTCGATGCGGATGTCGGTGGCGGGGATGTCGATGTCGACCTCCTCGGCTTCGGGCAGGACGGCGACGGTCGCGGCGGAGGTATGAATACGCCCACCGGATTCGGTCGATGGCACGCGCTGAACCCGGTGGACACCGGATTCGAACTTGAGGCGGGCAAAGACGTTTTCCCCTTCGATCCGCGCAACCAACTCCTTGATACCGCCAAGGTCGGTCTCCTGCCGGTCGATCACCTCTACACGCCAGCCGCGTGCTTCGGCGTAGCGGCGATACATGTTTTCAAGGTCTGCCGCGAAGAGAGCGGCCTCGTCACCCCCGGTGCCTGGGCGAATTTCGAGGATGGCCGGCCGCGCGTCGGCCGCGTCGCGGGGCAAAAGCGCGATTTGCAGCGTCGCCTGCGCCTCCTCGATGGCCTGCTCCAGGTCCGGCAGCTCCAGCTTGGCGAGTTCGGCCATTTCAGGGTCGGCCAGCATCGCGCGCGCCTCGTCGGCTTGACGTTCAAGCGCTTTGTAAGCGCGGACCTGTTCGGCGACGGCCTTGGCCTCGGAATACTCGCGGGTCAGCGCGGCGATCTCCGACGGGTCAGGCCCATCGTTGAGGCGCGCCTCGAGGTATTCGAAGCGGGCAAGGATCTGGTCAAGTCGGTCAGAGGGGATCATGCCTGCGTGATGCGGCGCGCCCGTCATTAGGTCAAGGGCCGCGCGTATGGTAAGGTCAGCGTGAGGAGGCCCGCCCATGCGACCGTTACTTCTTGCCACGCTTCTTGCCGCCTTCCCCAGCGCGACCGTTGCCCAGAAAGGCCCCGTGATCGAGTGTTACTGCACCGATTCTACCGGTGGCCGCGTTGAGATGGGCGAGTTGCTTTGCCTATCGGTCGGGGGCCGCGCCTTCATGGCCCGGTGCGAAATGTCCCTGAACGTGCCGATGTGGCGCGAAACCGGCGAAACATGCGTCACGGGTTGAGCGTTCAGACCCGCAGGTAACGGGTCAGCGCGCGGTAATCCTTACGCGGGCCAGTGACGCTCCAGCGCACGGTCCAGCGCGGCCAGTTCCTCCAATCGTAGTACAACACATAAGTGTCGGGTGCGCAGTCGTGGTGCGCCGCCGGCCCATCGATCGTGTGGAATGGACGCCCGTCGGCGAAGGCCACTTCCAGTGTCTTCGGCGTCGCCCGCCACAGGGTTTCGCGGTGCGCCTCGAACGATGTGCCGTCTTGGGTCAGGGTGCCCTGCTCGGTACAGCGAAGTGCCCTGCCCTCCGGGGTCCAGATGCTGATCCCGTAAAAGCGCGCCGTGGGTCCGTTTCGGTGCCGGATGACACGCATCGTGCGCCAGTCGCCAAGTAGGCCGGCCAGACGTTCGGGCGGGGTCATCGGACAGGGATCGGGCGCATTGCGGGGCTTCCTTGCGGGCAGGTCGCGCGCAGCCTATGACGCGCGCGATGCCGTTGCCATAGGATGCCGCCATGATCCCCCGTTATTCCCGCCCCGAAATGGTTGCGATCTGGTCCCCCCAGACCAAGTTCCGCATCTGGTACGAGATTGAGGCCCATGCCTGCGACGCAATGGCCGACTTGGGCGTCATCCCGCGCGAAAACGCCGAGGCCGTGTGGAAGGCCAAGGATGTGGAGTTCGATGTTGACCGCATCGACGAGATCGAGGCTGTGACCAAGCACGACGTCATCGCCTTCCTGACCCACCTGGCCGAACATGTCGGGTCAGACGAAGCGCGCTTCGTGCATCAGGGCATGACGTCGTCCGACGTTCTGGACACCTGTTTCAATGTTCAACTGGTGCGCGCAGCCGACATCCTGATCGCAGATGTGGAAGGGCTTCTGGCCGCGCTCAAGCGTCGTGCGATGGAGCATAAGGACACGTTGCGCGTAGGCCGGTCGCACGGAATCCATGCCGAGCCGACGACAATGGGCCTGACCTTCGCGCGCTTCTACGCCGAGATGGACCGCAACCTGACACGCCTGAAAACGGCCCGCGCGGAGATTGCGACCGGTGCGATTTCAGGTGCCGTCGGCACGTTCGCTAACGTCGATCCGCGCGTGGAGGAGCATGTCTGTGCCAAGCTGGGCCTGGAGCCCGAACCGATCAGCACCCAGGTCATCCCCCGCGACCGTCACGCAGCGTTTTTCGCGGCGCTTGGCGTGGTTGGAAGTTCGATCGAGAATGTCGCCACTGAAATTCGCCATATGCAGCGGACTGAAGTGCTGGAAGGGGCGGAGTTCTTCTCCATGGGGCAGAAAGGTTCTTCGGCGATGCCGCACAAGAAGAACCCCGTTCTGACCGAGAACCTGACCGGGCTGGCGCGTCTGGTGCGGATGGCCGTGATCCCCGCGATGGAAAACGTCGCCCTCTGGCACGAGCGCGACATCAGCCATTCGAGCGTCGAGCGCAACATTGGCCCCGATACCACGATTACACTGGACTTCGCGCTGTCCCGCCTGACCAGCGTCATCGACAAGATGCTGATCTTCCCGGACAACATGTTGGACAACATGAACAAGTTTCCGGGTCTCGTCATGTCGCAGCGCGTGCTTCTGGCGCTGACGCAGGCCGGGGTAAGCCGCGAGAACGCCTATGCCATGGTACAGCGCAACGCGCTCAAGGTCTGGGAGCACAAGACCGATTTCCGCGAGGAACTGCTGGCCGACGCGGACGTGGTTGCGGCCCTGGGCGTCGAGGCGATCGAGGAGAAGTTCGACATGGGATACCACACCAAACACGTCGACACGATCTTCAAGCGGGTCTTCGGCTAAGGCCGCGTGCCCCCCGTCGGGACGGTTTCGAACGGGGCACCTTCGGGTGCCCCTTTGCATTTGATGGTGCAGATCGCATCTGCGGTTTCAAGAACCATGAAACCCGTGAGAGTTCTTCGACAAATCCGGCATGGTCCAAGAATTCCTGCCTTGCTATAGTCACAAGAGAGAATGGAGCTGTAATTCTCGTTCACGGCGAATTTATCCGCAGCATCGTAGCATTAGCTCGCTTGTGCAGCGCCAATGGTGCAAAATTCAAGAAACGGCAGTCATTTTTCATTTGGGGTTTCAATCATCCAATGACAATTCCTTTCTCAACCTCATGAATACATTTCTGGAGCGTCTTTTCTCGGGTGAGAGGGATGCGATACTTGTCGCAGCTGCTGCTTATTTTGCTTTGGCCGGTGTGTGTTCGCTGGTGCACATGTTCCGTCTCAGCCGTTGGCCAAGCGTTATCGGCGAATTGCATGAGGAAGGGGTCAAACTCACAGGATTCGGGGGCATTTCACCTGATGAGCGCGAATACAAAGCAGTGGTTCGCTACAGCTACTCCGTCGACGGGTTGAGTTACGAAAACGATTGCCTCAACCCGTGGATTATTTCCGTTACCCACAATCTGCGCAGCCTTTTGCAATTGCAGTTTCGTGGCATAAAGCGGCATGGGGGAACGTCAGTGTCCGTTTACTTCAACCCCAGGAAGCCACAGAAATCTTACCTCGACGTCCCCGACTGGCCTTCGATGGTTCTGGTCGGTGGTACGTTTTTGGGATCAGCGGCACTCATTCTTTCTGCACTATGAAATCGCCCGGCAAAAGAGACGCGACTGCTTCTCGCTTGCAATGACTATTGGCTATCTTCGTCTGGAGGTCACCAAATTCGCATCACGAACTGCCACGACCCGATCTCGGGATGCCGCCTTTTGATGGACGGACGCAATGTGCTACGATCCGGATGACCGGCTTCGGAGGACCACATGCTCAAGACCTTGACCCTTGCCACGCTGCTGCTCGCCCCACCCTTTGCCGCGTTTGCCGAGCATCCGAATTGCGTCATTCGCGATGATCCGTACATGACCTGCACAAGCGGTACGCAATGGGACGCGGAAATCGGCGGGTGCATGCCCGTGGTAACGGGCTGACGTCCTGCGACCTATTGGCATTTGGTCGATTTCGACTCTCGGGGTATCGTCGCGTTGCCTGAAACCAAAGGGAGACGACGCAATGAAGGTAAACAAATTGATTCTTGCAGCCGTTATGGTGGCAGCACCCGGTCTGGCACAGGCCTATGAATGCGGGGGCATGAAGACCGAGAAGATCACGCAGTCCTGCGCGCCGGGCACAAGTTTCGATGCAGAGACGAACAGCTGCGTGGCGGTCATCAGCAGCTGACGAGACGCGGGTGGGCATCCGGGTGCCCTCCCCAGAGACCCTATAGCATCGCGCGGCCGGCGACATACGTTTGGGCCACGGCGCGATCATCCCCCATCATGATCGTCGGAAAGACCGCCTCCCACAGGGTGTCGGCCTGCGCGTGTCGTTGCGCGATCACCGGGGTTGAGGCGAGGTCCAGGACCACGAGATCGGCCGTGGCACCCGCAATCAGCCGTCCGATGTCGGTCGCATGAAGCGCGCGGGCCGACCCTTCGGTGGCCAGATAGAGCAACTGCGCCGGGTGCAGCGCCTGACCCCGCAATTGCGCGATCTCATAGGCCGCCGCCATTGTGCGCAACATCGAGAAGTTGCTGCCGCCCCCCGTGTCGGTCGCGAGGCCAGTGCGGATCGTTCGTGCCAGCCCCATGTCGAACAGCCCCGATCCGATGAACGTGTTGGAGGTGGGGCAATGGATGACCGCCGCGCCCACATCGGTCAGGCGCGCGATTTCGCGGTCGGTCAGATGGATGGAATGACCATAGAGCCCGCGCGCGCCCAGCAGGCCGTGGGTTTCATAGACGTCAAGGTAATCGCGCGCCTCGGGGAACAGATCGCGGACCCATTCGATTTCGTCCGCCTGCTCGCTCAGGTGTGTCTGCATCAGGCAATCAGGCAGTTCGGACCAGAGCGCGCCAAGGGCAGAAAGCTGCTCCGGCGTCGACGTGGGCGCGAACCGAGGTGTGATGACATAAGACGCACGCCCCTGCCCGTGCCATTTCGCCGCCAGCGCCTTGCTGTCATCATAGGCTGACTGCGCCGTGTCACGCAGTTTATCGGGCGCGTTGCGGTCCATGCAGGTCTTGCCCGCCCAGACGGCCATGCCGCGCGGTGCTGCCGCCTCGAAGATGGCTTCGACACTGACAGGGTGAACAGTCGCAAAGCTGCACATCGACGTGGTGCCATGGTCCAGCGCCAGATCGAGATAGGTATCGGCGGTCCGGGCCGCATAGGCGGGGTCGCGAAAGCGCGCTTCCTCCGGGAAGGTATAGGTATTCAGCCAATCGATCAGGCGCTTGCCCCAAGAGGCAATCATCGCCGTCTGCGGGTAATGCACATGTGCGTCAATGAAGCCGGGAAGGATCAGGTTGTCACCGTGGTCGATGATCTGCGCCTGCGGATAGGCCGCGCGCACCGTTTCTGCCGGACCGACGGCGGTGATGCGCCCGGCGTCCACCGCCACGGCCCCATGAGTGTGGTGCGTGACCGATCCGACGGGGTCGGCGCGAAACGGGTCATCGGTGAAGGCCAGCGTCTGGCCAAGGAGGAGCGTTGTCATGCGACGGGCTTAGCGCGCGTGCGAAATCGCCGCTACCCCTTGCCCCCTGCTCGCGCTATCTGAATCCAACGCGGAGGTGACGAATGGATCAGGTTGACCAGGTGCAGGACGACGACACGCTCGACGAAGAAGTCGTGCTGGATCAGCCGCGCCTGAAACTGGTCCGGGGCGCGTTGGAAGACCGCGACGCGATGGCGCTGGACGATCTGCTGGAGCCACTTCACGGCGCGGACATCGCCGACCTTCTGGAACAGATTACCGAGTTCGAGCGCCAGACCCTGATCGAGCTGTGGTCCGGTCATATCGACGGCGAAATCCTGTCGGAACTGGACGAGGGTCTGCGCGAGGAGATCCTGTCGTCCCTGCCCGCCGAAGACGTAGCCGAAGCGGTTCGCGAACTGGACACCGACGACGTCGTCGACCTGATCGAGAACCTTGACGACCAAAGCCAGGCCGGGGCCATCCTCGGCGCACTTGACGACGCCGACCGGGTTGCCGTGGAAAGGGCGTTGACCTTCCCCGAGTATTCTGCCGGCCGTCTGATGCAGCGCGAGGTGGTGATCGCGCCGTCTTTCTGGACCGTGGGCCAGGCCATCGACTACTTGCGCTCCGCCGAAGAGTTGCCGGAGCAGTTCTACCACGTCATCCTGACCGATCCGCGAATGCGGCCTGTGGGGCACGTGACTCTGGGCAAGATCCTGTCGACCGCGCGTGAGGTGCCGCTGTCTGACATCGAGGAAGACAGCTTCCGGACGTTCTATGCCACCGATCCCGAGAGCGAGGTGGCCTATGCCTTCAACCAGTACCACCTGATTTCCGCCGTGGTCGTGGACGAGGACGACCGGCTCTTGGGTGTCATCACGATCGACGACGCGATGAGCGTGCTGGACGAGGAAGCCGAGGAAGACATCCTGCGCCTCGCCGGCGTCGACAGCGAAGGGTCGCTGTCGGACCGTGTACTGGGCACCGTGCGGCGGCGTTTCCCTTGGCTGGGCGTGAACCTGATCACATCGATCCTGGCATCGCTGGTTATCGCGCAGTTCGATGCGGTCATCGCCGAAATCGTGGCCCTTGCCGTCCTGATGCCCATCGTGGCCTCGATGGGCGGGAATGCTGGCACGCAGTCGCTGACCGTGGCGGTGCGGGCGCTGGCGACGCGCGACCTGACCGGTGCAAACGTCTGGCGCGTGATCCGTCGAGAGGTGGCTGCAGGTCTGATCAACGGCGTCGCCTTCGCCATCGTGATGGGGATCGTCGGCGTGGTTTGGTTCGGCAACCCGATGCTCGGCGTGGTGATCGGCGTGGCGATGGTCATCAACCTTGGTGTCGCGGGGTTGGCCGGGGTCGGTATTCCCGTGGCGTTGGAAAAGGTCGGAATCGACCCCGCGCTGGCGTCCGGTGCCTTCGTGACCACGGTGACGGATGTCGTCGGGTTCTTCGCGTTCCTAGGTCTGGCGGCGCTCTGGTTGCTCTGAGCGGGTACGCGCGCGGTGTTTGTCTAGTCGACTGCCTGATCGCGCCGCAGGTTCACGAGACGCTGCGACTGACGAACCTGGCGCATCGTCTCGACCAGCATCGCGGTCAGAATCCCGAAGATCAGCAGGCCGTTCGCCGCCGAAAGAGCCCCCAGGATACGCCACTCCACCGGCAGCAGGACATCGCCGAACCCCAGCGTGGTGAATGACACGAGCGCGAAATAGATCGAAAGTTCGAGGGTCGAGAAGACACCGAGCCCGAGCAGTGCAAGAGCCCAGATCCAGACCGCCCCGGTGACCATCAGCATCGACCAGAGCATTGTCAGGCAAAGCGTCGCCATCAGCTTGATCCCATGCGGCGGGCGCGCCATCCACGGCTTCATCCGGATCAGCATAAGCTCCAGCGCCCACCATGCGGGGGCGACCATCACCGCCGTCGCCACGATGAGTGCACTGCCAAGGATCAGCTGGAGCAACACCCCTTCAGGCCGCCGCGTCCAGAAGCGCCTGTGCCGCCCCGCGGGCGGCATCGGTGATCGTGTCACCGGCCAGCATACGGGCGATTTCATCCAGGCGTTCGGTTTCAGCAACCGGAGTAACGGTGGAGGTGGTGATATCCTTCTCCACGCGCTTCTCCACCCTCCAGTGATGCGCCCCGAGGGCCGCGACTTGCGGCGAATGGGTCACCACAAGGACCTGCCCGCCATCGGCCAATGCCTTCAGCCGGCGCCCGACCGCGTCCGCAGTCGCCCCGCCCACGCCACGGTCAATCTCATCGAAAATCAGCGTCAGCGCGCGCTCACCGCCCGTCAGGCAGACCTTAAGCGCCAACAAAAAGCGGCTGAGTTCGCCACCAGAGGCAATCTTGTTCAACGGCCCGGACGGCGCGCCGGGGTTGGTAGAGACTTCGAATGCAACTTCGTCCGCCCCTTCGGGACCGGCTGTGGCGGGGGTGACATTGGTCGTGAACGTGGCGCGGTCCATTTTGAGTGGAGCCAGTTCCCCTGCCATTGCGGCATCAAGTGCCTTGGCCGCCTTGGTGCGCTTTGCGCTCAGATCTGCGGCGGCGGCATCATACGCGGCTTGCGCGGCTTCGGCGGCGGCCTTCAGCTTTGGCAGGCTGCCTTCGGAGGCGTCCAGCAGGTCGAGCCGCTCGCGCAGGTCCGCCGCGAACGTCGGCAAGTCATCGGGCTGCACCCCATGCTTGCGGGCCATGGCGCGGATCGCGAAGAGCCGTTCCTCTGCATCTTCAAGATCGCTTGGATTGAAAGCAAGCGCATCAAGACAGCTTTCGACCCCGGCCTGCGCCTCGCCCAATTCGACCATCGCGCGGTTCAGCGCGTCAATGGCCGGGGTTAGCGTCTCGGCTGCATCGTCCGTTGCATCTTCCAGCCAACGGGTCGCATCGAGCATCTGCCCCTCCGCCCCCTGCGGCCCGATGGCGTTCAGTGCCTTGGCCACATCGGCACGGATCTTCTCGGCCCCCTGCATCAGCCGACGACGAGCATCAAGTTCCGCCTCTTCGCCGGCCTCCGGCTCCAGCGCGTCAAATTCGGCGACGGCATGGCGCAGGAAGTCTTCCTCTTTCTTGGCTTCGTCGCGCTTGGCTTCAGCCAATTTCTGGGTCCGCCGGGCAAGGCTCAACCTCGACCATGCTTGCGACACGGTTGTCAGGTCGGACCCGGCGAAGTCATCAAGCAGTGACCGGTGTCCGCGAACATCAAGCAGACCGCGGTCATCATGCTGCCCATGCAGTTCCAGCAAAGTGTCGGACAAGGCGCGCAGCACCTCGCCTGTCACGCGAGTGCCGTTGACCCAGGCCGTCTTGCGCCCGTCGCGGCTGTTCACGCGGCGCAACAGCAGTTCGTCGTCATCGGCACCAATCTCGTACTCGGTTAGAACGGCGCGCGCTGGATGATCGGCAGGTAGATCGAAGCTGGCAGTAACTTCGCCCTGCGCCGCACCCTGTCGTACCAGTTCTGCCCGGCCACGCCACCCCAACACAAAGCCCAGACTGTCCAGCAGGATCGATTTGCCCGCGCCCGTCTCTCCGGTCAGAACGTTCAGACCGGGCCGGAAGTCCAGCGACAACCGGTCGATGATGAGCATGTCACGAATTTCAAGGCTGCGAAGCATATCGTTCAGTTAACGCCCACAGACCGGATTGGCGAGACTGGTCAGCCATACCCGCTACAACCAACGACCTTGAATCGTGCGGCGATAAACATCGCTGAGCCAGCCGGTTCCCCGCGCCTCGGGCGCGAGTCCCTGCCCCGACAGTTGACGGAAGGCATCGTCATAGAAGGGCGACGACTGGAAGTTGTACCCCAGAATTGCCCCGGCAGTCTGTGCCTCGTCAGTCAGGCCAAGTGAAAGGTAGGCCTCCACCAGACGAAGCAGCGCTTCGGGCGTGTGGGTTGTGGTCTGAAATTCTTCCACCACGGCGCGAAACCGGTTTATGGCGGCGGGAAAGTGGCGTCGCTTGAGATAATAACGTCCGATCTCCATCTCTTTGGCGGCGAGATGGTCGAAGGCCAAATCGAACTTGAGGATCGAGGAGCGAGCGTACTCGCTCTCGGGATACCGCTCAATTACGGTACGCAGGCTTTGTAGCGCCTGGAAGGTCAGCCCCTGGTCACGCCCGACCTGATCAATTTGATCGTAGTACGACAGCGCAAGCAAATACTGTGCATAGGCCGCATCTTCGTCCGCGGGATAGAAATCGATGAACCGCTGCGCAGCAGAGCGCGCATTCTCGTAGTCCCGATCCTTGTGATAGGCGAAAGCCTGCATGATCAGGCCACGCTTGGCAAACTCGGAATAAGGATAGAGCCGCTCGATCTCCGCGAAAAGCCGCGCGGCGTCGTCCGCGTCTCCGCTTGCCAGTTCAAGTTCGGCGCGGGTGAAGATCGTCTCGGCGGAGGTGTCTTCAAGGGCTTTTTCATCGCTTCCACCACAGGCGGCCAACGCCCCACAAAGGGTAAGCGTTGCCAGTGATTTACCGATGCGAAATCGTTGCCGGTCCGTCATGCGTTCCATTCCCTGCCCCGTGCCTTGCAGGCACCTCTGCGCACCTTAGTGCAGCAACCGGGGGCTGTGAAGCACCGCACCGGCGAAATCCGGTCCTAGAGGTGGGCGAACACATCACGCTCCAACCCGGCACCGGGCAGGATACGGCATTCTTCGGGTGCCAACGTGCGGATTCGATAGGCCAGCGGGTCGGCAAACAGCGCGCGCAGAACCCGGTTCGTCATCGCGTGGCCCGCGCGGACGCCGGTATAGCGACCAAGAATCGGCGCGCCGGCAAGCGCCAGATCGCCCAATGCGTCGAGCATCTTGTGGCGCACGGCCTCATCGGTGTGGCGGAAGCCTTCGGGATTTACCACGCGGGCCCCATCAACGACCACCGCATTGGCGAGTGATCCACCGAGCGCCTTGCCTGCAGCGCGCATCGCATCGACATCGGCCTGGCGGCAAAAGGTGCGACTGTCGCAAAGTTCGCGCACGAACGTCCCGTTCGACAGGCGCAGCACCTTATGCTGACGGCCGATGGCGGCATCGGCGAAATCGATCGCGAAGTCGATCTCAAGTTCTTCCGCCGGCGTCAGCGTTGCAGAAACCATGCCGTCGGCCACGTGGACACGGCGCAGCACCTCGATCGCGTGAACGGGTGCGTTCAAACGGCGCACGCCGGTCGATAGAAATTTGCGCACGAACCCCGCGGCCGAGCCGTCAAGAATGGGAACCTCAGGGCCGTCGATATCGATGATTGCATTGTGAATACCGCACCCGGCAAGCGCCGCCATGACGTGTTCCACCGTGGATACAGACACCCCGGCCTCGTTCACTAGAAGCGTGCAAAGCGGTGATGCCTCGACGGCATCGTGGCGCGCGGCAATCATCGTATTGCCGTCGAGGTCGGTTCGCCGGAACCAGATACCATGATGCGCAGGGGCTGGATGTACCGACAGGCGCGCAGGCTGACCGGCGTGCAAGCCCGTGCCTTCGAAACGGACGATGTCCTTGATCGTGGTCTGCATGGTTACACCCAAGCTTGGTTCGATTTATGCGCCCCGAGAGGGACGGTCCTCTGCTCAATTTTTGGGTATGCGACAGGCCGCGTCACTGCAATTCAACGCCTGTTACGGGCTGAAACAGCCATGCAACACACGTGGGCGAAAACCTGCCTAGAAGGCGTAATTCCGATATTTATTCAATACTTTCTGACGCTTGGAAGTCCGTCAAACCAGCGAAAAATCCTATACTGTCCGGCAAGAGTGAAGACACGTTGACGAGAAATATCAGAAGCCGAACGAAAAACGGCGGCCCCGGAGGGCCGCCGTCAGCTTCGTCTTGGGCCTCGGAACCGCTTCAGTTGGCCTGTCGGCGCAGGAAAGCGGGAATTTCGATGCGCTCATCTTCCTCGGGCGCAGCCTGAGTTTCGGGCGCGCGGGCCGAAGGTTGCCCGGCGGCAGGACGATGAACCGGCGTGTCAGCGGCGGTACCCGTCATGCGATTGATCAGCGATCCGATGCCAAAGCGACCTTCGCCATGCTGCGGCGCACGCGGCGCGTCTGCGGCGATGCCGCGCTCGCCCTTGCTGACGGCGGCGCGCAAACGGTCCATGGCTTCGGGCGACGGCCCACCGGCGGGGCGCGGCGCGGTGAAGGCGGTTTGCGGTGCCTCGGCCGCGTGAACGGGCGGAGGAGCCGAGGCCGGTGTATAAGCCGGAGCCGGAAGGTCATCAGAATCCTGTTGGCCGAAGAAATCATCTGCGGCCTCGGCCTCCTCGGCTTCGTGCTGATCAACCGCATCGAAAAAGCTTGGTGCTTCCGGCTCGGTGCGGGCGACGGGGGCGTCGACACGGTTTTCGGCCACAACGGGGGCCGGAGCCTCAGCGGGTGCGGGAGCCTCGGTCCGGGCAACAGGCTCGGCAGACATGCGGCGGCGGGGCATCGGCTCGGCCGCACTGGAGGCCTGCGCGTCGATGCCGGTCGCGACGACCGAGACACGCATGATGCCTTCCATGGAGGGATCCAGCGTAGAGCCGACGATGATGTTGGCGTCTTCGTCCACTTCCTTGCGGATGCGGTTGGCAGCTTCGTCCATCTCGAACAGGGTCAGGTCGTGACCGCCGGTGATGTTGATCAGAACACCCTTGGCACCAGACAGCGACAGCTCGTCCAGAAGCGGGTTGGCGATGGCCTTCTCGGCGGCTTCGACGGCGCGATCCTCGCCCTCGGCTTCGCCGGTCCCCATCATGGCCTTGCCCATCTCGTCCATGACCGAGCGGACGTCCGCAAAGTCGAGATTGATCATCCCCGGACGGACCATCAGGTCGGTCACACCCTTGACGCCCTGGTACAGAACGTCGTCGGCCATGGAGAACGCCTCGGTGAAGGTCGTCTTCTCGTTGGCCAGGCGGAACAGGTTCTGGTTGGGAATGATGATCAGCGTGTCCACGACCTTCTGCAGGGCTTCGACGCCCTCCTCGGCCTGACGCATGCGCTTGGAGCCCTCGAACTGGAACGGCTTGGTCACGACGCCGACAGTGAGGATGCCAAGTTCACGCGCCGCCTGCGCGATGATCGGGGCAGCACCCGTGCCGGTACCGCCGCCCATGCCGGCAGTGATGAAGCACATGTGCGCGCCAGCAAGACAGTCTACGATTTCCTCGATCGTTTCCTCGGCTGCGGATGCGCCGACCTGCGGGCGGGCACCTGCGCCCAAACCTTCGGTGACGCGGGCACCAAGCTGGATGCGGGACTGCGCGGCGTTCTGGGCCAGCGCCTGCGCATCGGTGTTCGCCACGACGAACTCGACACCCTCCAGGTCCTTCTGGATCATGTTGTTAACGGCATTGCCGCCCGCGCCGCCCACACCGAAAACGGTAATGCGCGGACGCAAGTCGGCCTCCGCGGTCGTGCCGGGCATGGTGAGATTCAATGTCATAGCTCTGTCCACCTGTACTTGGGGCCCGCCTCAGGCCGTTTTCGCGTTTCCCGCGTTGTTACAGCGAATGTAACGCCTTTGATTCAGCACGTCACCCAAAAAACGAATCGCCACTGTCCAATTGCGGCAAAAATGCGGCAATCACCTGGAAGCGGCCTACCAATTGTCCTTGAACCACCGCATCGCGCGGCGGATCGACCGGCCAGAAGTCCGCTCCGGCACGGCATCGAAGTCCCAGAATTCATCTTGCGGTTCGGCCCCCTGCATACAAAGGCCAACGCAGGCCGCGAAGGCCGGCCCCTTGGCCGCCTCGGGCAATCCGTGCACACGCAAGGGCCGACCCAGACGGACCTGGTTCCCCAGGATACGTCCCGCCAATTGGTCCAAACCCGGTATCTGCGAAGCCCCGCCGGTCAGCACGATGCGCTGACTAGGCAGGTCACCGAACCCGGCCGCATCAAGGCGTACCCGGGCATCTTCAAGGATTTCCTCGACCCTAGGGCGGATGATCCCGATCAACTCCGTTCGCGTGACGGATCGGCGATCATGGTGCCAATCGCCGGTGTCGGCCTCCAACGCGATCAACTCCCGGTCGTCCATGCCCGTGGCGTGGACCCCGCCGTAGCGGCACTTGATCATCTCGGCCATCTGAGCGGGAATCCGCAGGCCCTGCGAAATATCGGAGGTCACATGCGCGCCGCCGAACGGCACCGTGTCGGCAAAGACCATGTGCTTGCGCATGAAGATGGAGATGCCGGTGGTGCCCGCCCCCATGTCGATACAGGCGGCCCCCAGTTCCTTTTCGTCCTCGACCAACGCGGAGGTGGCGGCGGCATAGGGCGCAGAGGCCAGGCCCGCCAGTTCCAGGTCGCAGCGGTGGATACAGGTCAGCAGATTCTCGATCGCGTGGGCGTCGACGCTCAGCAGGTGCATGTCGGCACGCAGCATTTCTCCGGTCTGGCCCCGCGGGTCGCGCAAGGTGGTCCGGTGATCGATGCCGAAATTCACGGGCTGCGCGTGCAGCACCTCGCGCCCAGGTCCGATGTCAGGCGCGTCGATCGACGACAGGACACGGCCTACGTCGTGCACGGTGCAGGGCCCCGCATCCAGCATCACCTCCCCTGACAGGGGCCAGGACGTCGGTCGTCCGCCGGAAAAACACGCGATGACGTGGTCGACGCGGACATTGGCCATCTTCTGCGCGCCTTGGACCGCGGTGCGGATCGCGCGCTCCGTCTCGGGCATGGCATCTACTTCGCCATTGCGAATGCCCCGCGACCGGGTCGTGGTGGCCCCTATGACGCGGAAGTTTGACTGCCCGGCCATGTGGCCGACGCCTTCCCCCTGCGGTGTGTTTTCCTCGAAGCGCAGGACAAGGCACGCGGTCTTGAAGGTGCCTACGTCCAGAATGGCAACGACGCCTCGCTGAAGGGCGGCCTGACGTTTGCGGCGCATCGCGCGCTGTGCGTGGAACAGACGGCTCATTGGTCCCCCTCCGAATGGTCAAGTGAAAGACGTTCCAAATCCTGGATGCCCTTTAGCTCCTGGCGGGCTTCGAGCGAAAGACGCAGGACGGGGCGATCGGAAATTCGCAAGTCGACAACACGGACGTCGCGCGACAGCACCTCCTTGGCGGCATGCATCGCAAGCGCACGGTCAAGCGCGGCGACGGGGGCCGTTTCAGGCAGGGCGATGATCTGATTATCGGTCAGCACAACATCCCAGCGGCGGTTGCCAATCCGGTTCAAACCGACCAGCCGGTCATTGATCGGGCGTGCGGCGTCGATCAGCGTCAACGCCTCGGGGACGACCTCTTGCGCACCGCGACCCGCAATCAAGGGAAGCGCGCCGGCGGCTTCCAGACTTTGAAGCGTTGCGACCCGGTGGCCCGTCGCGTCCAGCACCTCGACCCCGCCATCGGTCTGCCATGCGACGGCGGGCGTCCGCTCGGTCACCTTGAGCAGCAGCACGCCCCCGGATTTAACCCGCACCTCGGCGTCCAGAACCGGGTCCAGGCTGACCAGTTTGTCGCGCAGGGCATCCATGTCGAGCTTGAACTGCGACAGCGGCAGGTCGATGGCCAAAGCCTCCTGAATATCGTCCTGCAGGTCTACGCTAGCCCCCTCTATGCGCAGAAGGGAAACCATGAACTCGGGCCGATCCTGCACCGCACTCACGGTGCCTTCGTACCAATCGACCATGGCGATGATGCGCGCGTCGTCATTGATGTACCAGGTAACCAGGATGACAAAACCAAAGCTGGGTATTCCGGTCCGAACCATCGCCCGGAACAACGGGGTCAGCCACAGCCGCTGCATCCGGTACTGCCAACGTGACGGCGCGGGGTCCGTGGTTGCGCGCGTGGCTTTGGGGGCGGGCATCTTCACCGGTCGCATGACGCCTCCGCCACCAGTTGCGCACAAAGCGCCCCAAAGCTGATACCGGCCTGCTCGGCCTGTTCGGGCGTCAAAGAGGTGGGCGTCATGCCCGGTTGCGTGTTCGTCTCCAGCAGGATGAGGCCGTCCAGCCCGCGCGTGTCGTCCCAGCGGAAATCCGTCCGACTGATCGACCGACAGCCAAGTGCCTTGTGCGCCCGCAAAGCGAAGGACTGGCACGCGGCGGTTATGTCCGGTGGAAGATCGGCGGGAACCGAGTGGCGGCTGCCGCCGGGGGCATATTTCGCCTCGTAATCGTACCAGCCGTCCATGTGTATCTCGGTCACCGCCAGAGCGCGCTCACCCAGTACTGTGCAGGTCAGTTCGCGTCCCGGTGCGTAGGTCTCGACCATCACCATGTCCGGCATCGTGTCCGCCAGAACCGGCGGTTCGCCCTCGGTCACGATGTAGATCCCGACCGAGGAGCCTTCGTTGTTCGGCTTCACCACATAGGGCAACGGCAGGATATGCCCGGCCATCGCCTCGGACTTGGAAACGATCCGGCTTTGCATCACCGGTAAGCCGGCGCTGCGATACACGTCCTTGGTCCGGGCCTTGTCCATCGCAAGGGCCGATGCCAGCACGCCTGAATGGGTGTAGGGAATTCGGATCCACTCCAGCAGACCCTGAATGCAGCCATCTTCGCCCCAACGGCCATGCAACGCATTGAACACAACATCGGGTGCAACCTGTTGCAGCCGCGCCACCAATTCTGGGCCACCATTTGCCCCGGCGTCCAGTTCGGTCACCTTGAACCCCTCACCCCGCAAGGCGTCCGCGCAGCCGCGTGCTGTCGAGAGGCTGACCTCTCGTTCTGCCGAAGGGCCGCCCATGAGGACGGCAACATGCATGGGTGTCCTGCCCGACATACCCGAATTCCTGCGCCTCGTGCCGGGATCATTGCGCCCCGACCTTCTTAATGTCCCAGCCTCTGACGGGCCGTTCGGGACTGTGGGCTCTCCGGCCCGCTCTCAGAGTGGTTCGCCCACCCTCATGATTTCCCATTCTAGCGTGAATCCGCTGTTCTCGAAAACCTTTTTCCGCACCTCTTCTCCCAGGCCCTCCAAATCGGCAGCGGTGGCACCTCCGGCATTGACAAGGAAGTTCGAGTGTTTGGGCGACATGATCGCCCCGCCCCGCGTCGCCCCGCGAAGCCCCGCGTCATCAATCAGCTTCCAGGCCTTCAGGTCGTGCGTGTCATCCACGCGCCCGGTGGAGCTAAAGCCGGCGGGGTTGCGAAACGTCGAACCGGCACTGCGATCACGCGTGGGTTGGGTCGCGTCGCGCTTGGCAAGCTGATCCTTCATCCGCTCCTCCAGCGCGGCTGGCTCGCCCGCCTCGGCGCGGAAGGTGGCGCGCGTCACAATCGCGCCCTCAGGCACCCGGCTCGAACGGTAGGCAAAATGCAGGTCGGCGGCCGGGATCGTTATGACCTCACCGGTTCTTGCCACCGCCTGAACTTCGACAAGGTAGTCGGCGACATAGCTGCCATAGCAGCCCGCGTTCATCTTGACCGCACCACCGATAGAGCCGGGGATGGTCCGCAGAAAGGTAAGGTCTCGCCCCGCCTGTGCGGCCTTACGCGCCACGTGAGCATCCAACGCGGCGGCCCCGGCGTACACCTGCGCCCCGTCGACCTCGACCGGATTGAACCCGCGCCCCAATCGCACAACGACGGCGCGCAGCCCCCCGTCACGCACGATAAGGTTGGAGCCGACACCCATCGGGAAAACGTCCACATCCGCGGGGAGCGCCTTGAGAAAGGTACAGAGATCATCGATATCGGCGGGCTGGAACAACGCATCCGCTGCCCCCCCGACGCGCAGCCACGTAAGATCGGCAAGCGAGCGGTTCTCGGTGAGCGTTCCACGCACGTCCGGCAGTGTCATCACAGTTTCTCCTTTAGCCACCGGACCGAATAGATAAGCGGCCAACGCAGGACCAGCATCATCACCGCCACCCCGCCCGCGGCCCACAGCCAGCCCATTGACCAACCCAGCCAGATCACGATGGGGACACCGACTGCTATCAACCCATAGGCCGCGGGCCAGCTCTGCTTCGCCGTCAACGAGACCATCAGCAACCAGGCCGACACGACCCAAAGGCAAATCGCGATCAGGGCCATGGCTTCCCCTTTCCATAAATATTCCGGGGAGCGAGAGGGGCTGGCCCCTCGCCCATTTCAGCCATTCAAACGTCCGGGCAGTGCATTGGCCCAGGCCGAGATCGTACCCGCCCCCAGACATACGATAATATCGCCATCGCGCGCCTGTTCGCGCACCAGACGCTCCAGGTCATCCTCGCTGGTCACGGCGCGGGCATGGCGATGGCCGGTTCGGATCAATCCCGCCACCAGATCGTCGCGGCTCGCGCCCTCGATCGGGTCCTCGCCGGCGGCATAGATATCCGCGATGCCGACAACGTCCGCATCGTTGAAACAGCCGCAGAAGTCGTCGAAAAGCGAGTGCAGTCGCGAATAGCGATGCGGCTGGTGGATCGCGATGACGCGGCCTGTATCGCCGATGGATTGCCGCGCCGCCCGCAGGACCGCAGCGATTTCAACCGGATGGTGGCCGTAGTCGTCGATGATCGGCACACCATTCCATTCGCCCACGCGAGTAAAGCGACGATTGACGCCGCCAAAGCTGGCCAGCCCTTCGCGGATCACGTCCCTCGGCACGCCCAGCTCGCGTGCGACGGCCACCGCCGACAGGGCGTTGGACACGTTGTGATCGCCGGGCATGGGCAAGCGACAGCCTTCGATAACGGCATCCTCGGCCTGAAGCTGAATGTCGAAATGAGCCACGCCGCCTTCGTAGGTCAAGTTCACGGCACGCACGTCCGCCTGCGCGTTGAAACCAAAGGTCACCACACGGCGATCGGTGATGCGGCCCACAAGTGCGCGCACCTCCGCATGGTCGGTGCAGCAGACAGCCAGTCCGTAGAACGGGATTCCCGAAACGAAATCGGTAAAGCCCTGACGCAGGTTCTCGATCGTGCCCCAGTGTTCCATATGCTCGGGGTCTATGTTGGTGACGATCGCGATCGTCGCCGGCAGGCGGTTGAAGGTGCCGTCGCTCTCGTCGGCCTCGACCACCATCCACTCTCCCTGTCCCTGCCGCGCGTTGGAGCCATAGGCGTGGATGATGCCGCCGTTGATGACAGTTGGGTCCAACTCCCCCGCGTCCAGAAGAGCGGCGACCATCGTCGTGGTCGTCGTCTTTCCATGCGTGCCCGCCACGGCGACGTTGGACTTCAGGCGCATCAGTTCGGCCAACATCTCGGCCCGGCGTACCACGGGCAAGCCGCGCGCCCGCGCTGCATCCAGCTCCGGGTTGCCCGGCTTGATCGCGGAGGAGATGACGACGACCTCGGCCGCATCCAGGTTCCCGGCCTTCTGGCCCACGAAGATCGTCGCGCCCTTGTCGGCCAGGCGATCGGTGATGGGCGTGGCCTTCAGATCGGACCCTTGCACCGTCAATCCATTGGACAAGAGTACCTCGGCAATGCCGGACATGCCGATGCCCCCGATACCGACAAAGTGGATCGGCCCCATGGCCTGGGGAAGTTTGGTCGCGTTCATATGTCTTTGCTCGCAATATATTCAGCCAGGTCCGCCAGGCGCTGCGCGGCATCGGGCACGGCCACGGACATGGCCGCGCGGTGCATCTGCAATGCACCATCCGGGTTGGTGAGGATCAGTTCGACCTGTTCGGTCAGGGTGGCCTGCGTCAGCTTGCGCTCCGGCAGCAGGATCGCCGCACCCGCATCCGACAGACCGCGGGCGTTTGCGGTCTGATGGTCGCCCGCCGCCACGGCATATGGGATAAGGATTGAAGGGCGTCCGATGACCGACAGGTCCGCCACTGTTGAGGCACCCGCCCGACAGATCACCAATTGTGCATCCGCCATGCGATTTGGGACGTCATCGAAAAACGGCCTGATTTCTGCGCTGATGCCGGCTTGTTCATAGAATTCGGTAACCCGCTCGATATCCTCGGGGCGGGCCTGTTGGGCGACCCGCAGGTGCCGACGCAGATCGTCGGGCAGTGCGGAAAGCGCGGCGGGCACCTCGTCCGACAGAATGCGCGCGCCTTGGCTGCCGCCAATTACCAGCACGGTCATCGGGTAGTCTCCGGGCGGGATGTACCCCGCCCCAGCCCGCGCCAGGATCGACGCGCGCACCGGGTTGCCTGTGTGCTGCCCCTCGACACCTTCGGGAAGCTTGGTTGGCCAAGTCCCGCAGGCAAAGGCGTCGACGCGCGTCGCGAAGATCTGGTTCACCCGCCCCAAAACACCGTTCTGTTCGTGGATAATGCGTGGCAGCTTCATCAAAACGGCCGCCGCCATGGCCGGAATGGCCGGATAGCCGCCAAATCCGGCCACGATCTGCGGCCGGTCCTTGCGGAAACCCGACATGGCGCGAAACACCCCGCCCACCAACTTCGGCAGCACGGCGATTTTCGCGCCAAGCCCGCCCCGTGCGAAGGTTGCGGCAGGAACGATATCAATCGTCACATCGTCCGGAAATCCATCCGCGTAGCGCGCGCCGCGTTCGTCGGTGGACAGCTTTACGCGCCAACCGCGTGCCAGCATTTCCTCGGCCAGGGCCTGCGCGGGGAACATGTGGCCCCCGGTGCCCCCTGCGGCGATGACGATCAGCGGCGCGGCCATTTGCAGCTCCTCAGCGGTATCCGTTCGACAGCAGGTGATCTCCGATCTCGGCCTGCGGTCGGGTCCGGGTGAAGCACAGGAGCATGCCGGTCAAGGCTCCCATCGCGATAAGCGAAGACCCGCCGTAGCTGACGAAGGGCAAGGTCATCCCCTTGGCCGGCAAAAGGCGGACCGCAACGCCAAGGTTGATGAATGCCTGACTGGCCAAGAGCACGGTCAGGCCAGTGCCTGCCAAACGAATGAATGTATCCCGCTCGCTGCACAGCCGGAACAGGCAGCGGGCGGCGATGAACCCGAACAGGGCCACGATGAAAACAACCATCACCAGTCCGTACTCTTCAGCCGCGACCGCGATGATGAAGTCGGTGTGCGCGTCTGGCAGAATCCATTTAACCCGCCCCTCGTTCACGCCGGTGCCGAAAAAGCCGCCTTCGCGGATCGCGTCGATAGCATAGCCCATCTGCGTGCGCGGATCGACGTCCGGGCTCAGGAAGCCGTCGATCCGACGGGCGAAATGTTCGGAATTGTTGTAGGCTAGGACGCCAACCAATCCCACGCAGGCGACGACGCCCGTCAGGATAAAGATGGGCGCACCGGCGACGAAGTACACGGCGGACCAAGCCACGATTGTCAGCATGGCCTGCCCGAAATCGGGCTGCAGGGCCAGGAACGCGACGATGAGGATCAGCACGGCAAAGCTGATGGTCTTGCCCGGCGGGCCGCCTGGTTCGTTCGCGGAGGCCATGAGCCAAGCGGTCATGATGATGAAGACCGGTTTCAGAAACTCCGACGGCTGAACGCTGGCGAAGCCGAGCGAATACCAACGCACCGCGCCTTTGCCGAAATCGGTGCCCAGAACCGGCAGCAGCATCACGGCGGCTGCGGCGAAGAAGAAGCCGATCACTCCGAGGCGGCGCACCATTTGCGGCGACATCATCGAGATGCCCAACATCACCGCAAAGGCCATGCTGCCGAAGATCGCCTGACGGTAGACATAGTGGAAAGGCGGCAATCCATTACGCTCGGCCAACGGGACCGACGCGGCAAAGCCGAGCAGAAGACCAACTGCGAACAGAAGGACCAGCGCACCCAGCACGCCCTTGTCGATCGTTCGCCACCAACGGGAAACGATGGCCTCGCCCGGAAGGACGACGACCGCGCCATGCGCGATTTCAGTCATGGGACCGCCTGTATCTGTTTACTGCCCGCCCGGTTTTCCGGGTCTGATGCGCAGAGTGTAGCGCAGTGATTCGAATCGCGCCAGTGCCTAGGGCCAAGACCCGTTGATTTGCTCGCGTTTGGCGCGGTCGGGTACTCCATGCCCTCCAAGACGACAGGCGCGTCTTGCGTGATCTCTTCTGACTGAAGGGCGATCAAGTGGCGCGGATTCGCCCCTTCTTTGCCGAGAACCAGGGAAGGCTGAGAGGAAAAACGGCGTGTTCTGAACGGAACTATTTTTCCTCAACCGCCATGGGTTACGCCGGCAAGATGCTCCCAGGAATGCGGCCCTCACAAGACGCTCCACAATCAACCTAACCACGGGTGTAATGAGGGTGCCTTTGACCACATGATGGCCGGGCTGGCTGCCGAACACTGCCAAGACAAGGCTGTGATGATCGACGCGATCGACCTGATAGCCCACCGAGCAGCGACCAGCACGGGCGTCAAAGAGGGGCACCTGGCCGCCTGATGGGGCGAACCGAAGGCGGTATGAACACCAAGCTGCATGCAATCTGCGATAGCCACGAACGGCCGATCAACCTGTTCGCGGCTGCCGGTCAGGTCAGCGACGCTATCGGCGCACGTGCACCGTGAAATACGACAAGCTTGGCTACGATCGCCGCAACCGTATCGAAATAATGTGCAGCAGGCTCAAGACCTGGCGACGTGTCGCAACTCGCCACGAGCACTGTCCTGAGGACTCTTTCATGGGCCCTCCTCGCCGAAACCGTCATCCATTAGCCAGGCGACCTGAGCCTAGGCGGATGCTTCGTGATCACGGACCAATTTGGAAGGCTCCCAGAGTTCTATCGGAGTGCCCTCCGGATCGTATATCCGCGCAAAACGGCCCACATCGGAATTCCAGTCGGCGTTCGTCTGAACGACGATCCCAGCCGCCTCCAGCTGTGCCGTCATGGCGTCCAGGTCGGCGACGCGGAAGTTGATCATCCATCTGTTCGCGTCCGGGAAGTAATCGGTGTTCTCGGCAAACGGTGTAGAGATCGTGGTCCCGCCGGACTGGGCCCAACCGCCATGGTGCGCCGAAATGCCCAGATGGGTCTCATATCACTCCGCCAACGCGTCCGAATTCCGAGCGCGGAAGAAGACTCCGCCTAGACCTTCAACCCTCTGCATGACGGCTCTCCCTTGGGCGTTAAGCCTATCATACTGCGTGCGGTCAGCCCAGAACGGCCGCGATCTTGGCTTTCGCGCTCTCTGCGTCTTCCCCGTAGGTGATCAGGTCAACCACCGCCCCATCGGCGTTCAATACGAAGGTCGAGGCGTAGTGGTCCATCGTGTAATCCCCTTCGCCCAAAGGCCGCTTCTGGAAATAGACGCGCCACGACTTGGCCATTTCCCAAACGTCCTCCGGGTCGCCGGTGATCCCGACGATGCGATCTGACTGCGGCTCGAGGTAGTCGCGCAAAAACTCGGGGGTATCGCGCTCTGGGTCGACAGTGACGAAATACGCACCGATCTCACCCTCGCCGACGTTCAGATCGGTCAGCCAGGTTTCCATGTCGTATATCGTTGTCGGGCAGACATCAGGGCAGTGCGTGAACCCGAAGAAAAGCAGGCTTGGACGGCCCGAAAAGGCGGCCTCGGTAATTTGCGCGCCCGTGTGGTCGACCAAGCTAAAGGGCTGTCCCAATTCGGTCGCGACGACCGAGCCGGGACTGCGGGCGTCCAGTGCCTGGCGCAGCGCGATGCCGCCGCCCAGTGCCAGAACCGCAACCCCAAGGCCCAAGAGAATCGTCTTCGTTCGGTTCATGTTCAATTCCTGTGATGCTGGTCATGCATGGCATCATGCGCGCCGTCGTGGTCGGTGTGCATGATCGCATCTTGGGCCTCGACTGCGGAACGCAACTCACCCAACGTCAGGACAGGGGCCGTCAGGGTGACTTGGCCAGCCGTCTCGAATGTCAGTGTGATCTCATGCGTCTCGCCTGCCGTCAAAGGTCGGCTCAGGCCCATGAACATCAGGTGCAGGCCACCCGGAGCCAGTTGCACGACCTGCCCCGCCGGGATTTCGATGCCGCCGTCGACCTCTGCCATGGTCATGACGCCGTCGGTCATCGTCATATCGTGCAACTGAACTTCCTGCGCGACACCGTCAGCGATAGCGGCACCGACCAATCGGTCGTCCGCGTCGCCGACGTTCACAATTGTCAGATAGCCCCCCCCGACGGGTGCATTGGGTGGTGTCGCCCGCAGCATGGGGGCTTCGATGTGCAGATCCCCATGCATAACCGGATCAGCGAAAGCGGGGCTGACGTTCATCAGGAAGGCGGCGAGGCAGGCGTGGAAAAGGCGCAAGGAATTGGCTCCGGTCAAAATACTAAACGAGCACATGGCATTCCGAAGACCCAGTTTGAAGACCCGCATCGCACCGTTTTCGCAGACGTGATGACGGGTGCGCGAATAGATGAAGGGGCCGCCTTCCTCCCAAAGGCCGCCCCTTCCTTCCCGACGCGAGATCGCGGTGCGTCAGCTTCCGTAGGCGACCGAAGGCAACCACGTCGTCAACGCGGGAAACAGGAAAACGATGGCCAGACCCAGGAGTTGCAAGATCACGAAAGGAATGATTCCGCGGTAGATGTGGGCCAACGTCACACCCGGCGGGCAGACGCCCTTGAGGTAGAAGAGCGCAAAGCCCACCGGTGGCGTCAGGAAACTGGTCTGTAGTGTCACCGCCACAAGGATCGCGAACCACACCACCGCCGGATCCTGTACCTGGTTGAAGCCCGGCACGGCCAGTTCCAGCCCCTGAATGATCGGCAGCATCAGCGGCATGATGATGATCGTGATCTCGATCCAGTCAAGCAGGAAGCCCAACAGGAACACGATAAACAGGATGAAGAGCACGATGAAGTAGGGGTTCTGAAATGCCCCCAAAACATGATCCTGCACGATCTCGTCGCCACCGTAACGACGCAGGACCAGCGCAAAGAAATTCGCCGCAAGGAAGATACCAACGATGTATCCGGCCGTGTTCATCGTCGAGCGACCGACCTCCTTGAAGACCTTCAGGCTGAGCTTGCCGTTCATCAGCGCAAGAAGAGTCGCCCCGAAGGCACCCAGACCAGACGCTTCGGTCGGCGTCGCAACGCCGGCGAAAATCGAACCCAGCACAAGAAGGATCAGGAACATTGGCGGCACCACGGCCAACAGGACTTCCTTGATGACAGGCCAACCCACCTCGTCAGTCTTCTCGGGGGCCGGCATCGCGTCGGGTTTGACGAAGCCGTAGATCACGATGAACGTGATATAGAGCCCGCCCAGGATCAGGCCGGGGAACAAGGCCCCCATGAACAGGTCACCCAGGCTGATCGCCAACTGGTCGGACATGATCACCAGCATGATCGACGGCGGGATCAGGATGCCAAGCGTCCCCGCTGATGCGATCGTGCCCGTCGCGATGGTTTTGGAGTAATTTTGGTTCATCATCGCCGGAAGCGCCATGACGCCCAGCAGTGTCACACTTGCCCCGATAACCCCTGTGGAGGCGGCCAGGATGATCCCGATCAGCAGCACCGTAAGCGACAGCCCCCCGCGCAGGCCGCCGAACAGCTTCTGCATGGCATGCATCATTCGCTGCGCAACGCCGGATTGATCCAACATCAAGCCCATGTAGATAAACATCGGCAGCGCGACGAGGACCGGGTTCTTCACGATGTTACCGAACAGGCGGCCCGACAGGACCGACAACTTCTGGTAGTCGATCCCCGTGCGGTCGAAATCGATGATGTCGCGGAAGTTGCTGCGGAACGGATCCAGGAAGATCTCAGCAAAGAGCGCAAAGATCAACGAGACGCCGACCAGCGCCATCGCAACCGGGATACCGCGGAAAAGCATCCAGATGAAAGCCAGGAACATCCCGAGCACGGCAAGTTCGTTCAGCGTCATGAGACGGCCAATGAATTCCAGAATGAACATCAGGCGGCGTCCTCGGACTTGTCGCGCAGCACGTAGGCCGCGGCGATAATAATGATCGTGACGACAAGGGCCGAAGCGATGGTGTACTTCATCTCTTCAGGGCCGATCACCAGAGTGTCGAAGAACCAGTGGCGGGAGGCCTGCCGGGCGGTCGTGCCAGGCTCGGAAGTGGCCAGCACGAGCCCGAGGGCGGCATAATAGATCGCGAGGTTCACGACAAAGGCGACTGCCGGAAAAGCGTAGAGCAGTTTGCGCCACCACAGTGGCGTCGTGATCATTGCCAGATATCGCACGTAGGCGGACCAGATCGCGAAGGCAATGAATAGGAAGCTGACGTTCATGAAGACCTTGAGTAGGTACAGGCCATGCAGGCCATTCGGACTGTCGGATCCCTCACCGGCCTTCACCGAGCTGATGGCATAATCCAGCGTCACATCCCAGCACAGAATGATGAAGGGCAAGAACAGCCAGGACAGTGCGAAGATATCGATCTTGCGCTGCTTGGCCGGCGCATAGCCGTCATAGAAGATGTCCACGCGAACGTGGGAATTGGTTGTCACCGCGTAGCCGATGCCGATCAGGACGGCAGCCCCATAGAGCCACCATTGCGCATCGTCGAGCCATGCCTGATTGTTGCCCATCCCGCGCAGGACAACCTGGCTGCAGATGGCGACCATCAGGATCGGGTAGATCCAGGAGAAGACATTGGCGACATGCACAACCGCCCGGTCACCGCCGTTGTGTTCCGCGCGATCGACCTCTCCGGGATCGGAAATGGCCACAATCGGTTCGCTGCCTGGGACAGCGACGACCTTTTCGTCCAGCTCATGTGACATGGATGCTCCCTTATCTCCGATCCGCCCCGGTCGTGTCGTGAGACCGGGCGGCAATTGCAGCCGCCCGGTTCGTCGTCAGTCAGACATCAGATCAGTTGCGCGGACGCGGCAGGTAGATCGTGTCGCCCCAGGTCTTGTAGCCTTCACGGAACTCCTGCAGGTCGGCCCAGACTTCCGCGAAATACGGGTCCTCGGCGGCCAGCTCGGCGGCAACCTCGTTCCAGGTCGACTCGAAAGTGGCGAGCATCTCATCAGGCCAGACCATGTTGGTCACGCCGTTCTCATCGACGTTGCTCTGCATGGCGGCGAAGTTAGTCGCTTCACCTTCAGCATAGTTGGTCGTGATGTTGGCGAGGCAGGCGACTTCGATCTGATTCTGGCTACGCTCGTCCAGGCCCTCCCAGACGTCCTTGTTGACCAGCAACTCGAACATCGTGGCGGGCTGGTGCCAACCGGGGAAGTAGTTGAACTTCGCAATGTTGTAGAAGCCAAGACGCGCGTCGATGCGGGGCATCGAGAACTCGGTCGCGTCGATGGCACCGCGCTCCAGTGCGGGGAAGATGTCACCGCCGGCCAGCAGGGAGGTCGAGACGCCCAGACGCTGCATCACTTCGGCACCCAGACCGAAGAAGCGCATGTTCAGACCCTCAAGGTCGGCCATGGAGTTGATCTCGTTCTTGAACCAGCCCGAAGTCTCGGGGGCGATGATGCCGCAGGGCTGAACGTGCACGTTGTAGCCGTTCTCATCATACATGCGCTGGAACATTTCCGCGCCGTCGTCATACAGCATCCAGGCTAGAAATTCACCGGCTTCGGGGCCGAACGGAACGGCGGCAAACAGTGATGCGGCCGTGATCTTACCCTGCCAGTATCCGGCGGTGGTGTAGGCGGCGTCGACCGAGCCATTCGACACAGCGTCGAGGGCTTCCAGAGTCGGGACCAACTCACCGGGATCGAAATGTTCGAACTCGACGCCTTCGGAAATGCTGTTGATCTTCTCTACGAAATCGACGCCTGCGGTACCGAGAATCGGCAGGTTCTTACCGAAGGCGGAGGTCATCTCCAGCACTTCCTGAGCGTTGGCCGCACCACTGGTGGCGATAGCCGCGGTAGTCGCGAGTGCGATAGCTTTGAGTTTCATTTGGTTATTCTCCCTTTGGACCAGATACGGCAGACGACGTTGCGCCTGTTCGACGACCCCTCCCGGGTCGTCTGGTCATAATTTCTTACCGATCCGACCAGTTTAAGACCAGACATAATTGGCAACTTTCAAGCGAGGCGGCGCAATTTTCTCTCCCGCCCCCCGAGAGCTACCCATAAGTGGGTAGTGACTTCACCGGCCCCGCCGACAAAACACAACCCCCAGTTGTATTCGACGCGAATAGCTCACGGACAAGCGGATCATGCCCCGGGATAATCAATTCGGTTCGGGAGGCCAGACGCCGCAAGGTCGCGAATCCGTCCAGCATTTCGCCCACGTCGGCAACAATGGGAAAAGGCTTCTCGGCCAGGACGTTTTCGTAGAAATGCGTGGCGTCGGACGCCAGACAAAGCCATCCCGCCTGCGTACGGACCCGGACGGCCTGCAATCCCTTGGAATGGCCGCCGATACGGTGGACGGTGACGCCCTCGGCCACTTCCGCATCGCCGTCGGCGAAGGTGACCCGCCCGGAGTAAAGCCGCTTGACCGCCTCGCAGATATGCTCGCCCGTGAACGGCATCCGCAGCGTTGGATGGCACATGCATGGTCCGGTGGCATAGGCCATCTCCCGGCTCTGCATGTGCAGTGTTGCGTTGGGGAACAGATGCAGCCCGCCCGCATGATCGTAGTGCAGGTGCGTGACGATCACGATGCTGATGTCCTCGGCGCTTAGACCATAGGGTTTAAGCGCCTCTCGCGGGTCCAGAAGGATGGGGCGATCGCGACGATCTCCCTCCTCGCTGTCATATCCGGTGTCGACAAGAATGACCTCCCCGCCCCGGCGCAGCAGCCACATGAAATAGTCCATCGGATGCGGCGCATTGTGGTCGTCGTCGAAGATGAAGCTGTCACCCCGAACCCGCGCATTGCGGTCGGCGTAGCGGATCGCGATGACCTCCCATTCTGACACGTCAGCCCTCGACAACGGCGTAGGTCTTCACGGCCTTGTCCGCGATCATCGGGGCGGTCAGCGCATCGAACGCCTTGTAGTGGGGGGTTTCCCTGTGCGCGGCAAAGCCGGCCTCGTCGTCGTAAAGCTCATAGAGAAACACTTCGTCCGGTCGGGCAGGATCAGTGGCCACGTCGAACCGGTTGCATGCCGGCTCTCCCAGCGACGCGCGCGCGTTGTCCATCATCGCGGGCTTGAATTCGGCCATGCGCTCCGGCGCGACCTGGATGGTGACGACGACGGCGAACATGCTTCCCCTCCCAAGGATTGCTTCTTATTGCTACTGTCAACAAACGCGGAGAATATCAAAATGTCCAAGACTTTCGAAATTGCCGTATTCCACGGAGACGGCATCGGACCCGAGATCATGGCCCCGACCCTGGACATTCTGCGCGGCATTTCCCCGGACTACGATTTTAACTTTGTCGACTGCCCGGCGGGCGCGGCCAGCTACCTCGACGTGGGTTCCGACCTGCCCGAAACCTCGCTTGCCGCGGCTCGCAAGGCCGACGCCATCCTTCTCAGCGCCCTGGGTGACCCCGCCGTGCGCTACCCAGATGGCACCGAAATGACGCCGCAGATCGATATCCGCATCGCGCTGGACCTTTACGCCGGCGTCCGGCCCGTCCGTATCGTACCGGGCATGAAAACACCCCTGAATCTTCCCGAGGGTAAGACCGTCGATTTCGTTCTGATACGGGAGTCGACGGAGGGACTGTTCCACACCCAAGGCAAGGGCCACGTCGAGGCCGACATGGCCGAGGAAACCCTGCGTCTGACGCGGCGAACCACGACCAAGGTCTGCGATTTCACCTTCCGCCTGGCACAAGACCGCAAGGCGCAGGGCCACAGGGGACGCGTGACCTCCGTGGACAAGGCCAACGTCTTTCGTGCCTTCGCCTTCTGGCGCGAGATCTTTGACGACGTAGCGCGGGACTACCCGGACCTGACCGCAGATCACGCATATGTCGACGCGATGGCACTGTGGTTCGTGCTGAAACCCTGGGACTGGGACGTGATGGTGACCGAGAACATGTTTGGCGACATCCTATCGGACCTGGGCGCGGGCCTGATGGGGGGGCTGGGCATGGCACCGTCTGCCGATATCGGTGACGACCACGCTGTGTTCCAGCCCTGCCATGGGTCCGCGCCGGACATTGCCGGCAAGGGCGTCGCCAACCCTTTTGCTATGATCCTGTCGGCGGGTATGATGCTGGATTGGCTAGGCCGCCGCCACGGAGTGCCCGCGATGATCGCGGACGCGATGCGTATCCAAGCCGCCGTTGACGCCTGTCTTGCCGCAGGCGAAGTTACGGGCGACCTGGGCGGGTCGCTGGATTGCAGGGGTGCCGGGGCCGCCGTGATGGCGCGCCTATGACCCTTCGAGTTGGCCTGCTCGGGCTGGGATACTTCGCCCAGTTCCACCGCCGCGCGTGGGAACGGATCGACGGCGCGACCCTTGCCGCGACCTGCGATGCGGACCCGAGCAAGGACGCGGACCATCTGACGGTCATCGACCTGCTGGCCACGGGCCCGTTTGACATCCTGGACATCGCGGGCCCACCGCCGATGCACGCCGGAACCATCCGCGCCGCCCTGCCCCACTCCCCGCGTGTGATCATCTGCCAAAAGCCGTTCTGCACGTCCCTAGAAGAAGCGGAGGCCGTCACAGCCGACGCCGAAGCCGCTGGCGTCACCCTCATCATCCATGAAAACTTCCGTTTCCAGCCCTGGTTCCGCGCCATGAAGGCGGCACTGGACGCCGGGCGGATCGGCACGCCGTACAACCTGACATTTCGCATGCGTACAGGCGACGGACAGGGACCGGACGCATATCTCGCACGGCAACCGTATTTCCAGACGATGCCTCGCCTCCTAATCCACGAGACGGGCGTGCACTACATTGACACGTTCCGCTTTCTGCTGGGCGTTCCCGACGGCGTCTACGCCGACCTGCGCCGCCTGAACCCCGTTATACGCGGGGAAGACGCGGGCCACCTGATCTTCGACTACGGCGGTGGTACCCGCGCCGTATATGACGGCAACCGCCTGCTGGATTTCGACACCGACGACACCCGTCGTACCTTCGGCGAAGCGCTGCTTGAGGGCGAGACCGGCACGATCACGCTGATCGGCGACGGATCTGTTACGCTGCGCCCCTCCGGGTCGCGCGCAGTCGAGAAGCTGCTGGCCCCGCGGGACTGGCCCGATTTCGCCGGGGACTGTGTGCATGCGCTGCAATCACATGTGGTCGAGGCAGTGGCCGGCAAACGCCGTTTCGAAAACGAGGCGCGTGACTACCTGACCGTGATGCGCCTGACCGAATTGGCCTATGCCAGCGACGCCGCCAAGGCCCGCTTGCCGGTCGACTTCGGCTGAGCCTTTGGAAAAAAGGGCAGTGATCGCAGCATTTACGCGATCTTCAGGACCGGCGCGTACAACCGCTATATTGGGGTAAAAAGCTCCGGTTCAAATGTGGCCCGTATGCCGGACCGCGAAGCTCTGAAAGGGCGGAATATGAAGTCTATCGTCTCCTGGCCTCACAGGCGGACGCATGTCGCGTTCATGGTGCTGGTTTTATCCGCAGTTGTCGGACTGGCCCCGGTGGACGCGGACGACACCCTTACGAAACTGGCGTACAAGAGTGTCGACGAAAGCCCTTCTTGTGCGATGGGGCCACCGCAGCCCGGGCATGTAGCCTGTTTGAAGAACGTTCAGGCTGACGCACCCTCTGCCGCATTCCTGATCGCGGCGATGTTCACACCGTAGGGGGTCGGATTCGACACCGATCCGCCCTTGAAGACGGCCGATCCCGCAACAAGAGCATCCGCGCCTGCCGCGGCAACCAGCGGGGCTGTCACGGGGTCGCAGCCGCCGTCGATCTCGATATGCACCGGACGGTCGCCGATGGCCGCGCGCACTGCACGGATCTTGTCCAGTTGGGTGTGGATGAACTTCTGACCGCCGAAACCGGGGTTCACGCACATCACGAGGACCAGGTCCACGTCATCCAGCAGCGGCAAAGCCGCCTCGACCGGTGTGCCGGGATTCAGAGCCAAACCAGCTTTGGCCCCCGCGCCCCGGATGGCCTGAAGTGTCCGGTGAATATGCGGCCCGGCCTCGACATGCGCGGTGATGATGTCAGCACCGGCCTGAGCGAAGCCGTCGATATACTGGTCGACGGGCGCGATCATCAGGTGCACGTCCATCACCCCCTTGATATGGGGCCGGATTGCGGCGCAGGTCGACGGCCCGAAGGTGATGTTCGGCACGAAATGGCCGTCCATCACGTCTACGTGGATCCAATCGGCACCCTGTGCCTCCACCGCTGCGCATTCCGCGCCGAAGTTGGCGAAATCCGCGGCCAAGATTGAAGGCGCGATCTTGATGGAACGGTCGAAAGTATCGGACATCGAATTCTCCCCGGTCGATTGCGATCGGCGTTACACCGCGCCGCCGGGCGCGTGAACCCCTACATCGGTGATCACGTAAGGCAATTGGAAGTCGGTCGGCTCTTGCGGGATGGAGTCGATGCGTTGCGCCTCCAGGGCGAAACCGACGACAAGTGCTTCGCGCAAGCCTGCCAAGGTCCGGTCATAAAAGCCGCCACCATAGCCCAGCCGCCCCCCCTGCGGATCGAACCCGAGCAGCGGGACGATTACGACATCCGGCACCCGCCAGCCCCCTTCCGTCGGGACGGAGACACCGAAATCACCCGTTTCCAAAGGGCATCCGGGCCACCATTCGCGGAACCGAAGCGGTGCGCCGCGTGCGGTGACCACCGGAACACAAACTCGGTTGTCTTTCGCCAAGGATCGCATCGCGCCCCTGGGGTCGACCTCGGATCCGATCGGCAGGAAGCCCGCGATCGTCCGCCCGCGCAAACCCATCAGCCGTGCATAAAGCCGCGTCGCAGCCATGGCCCGACGCTCGGCCGGGACATCGTCGCGAAACGCAATGCAGCGCTTGCGCAATTGCGCCTTGAGCGCCGTGAGATTAGCGTCATCTCCCATGACAACCTTTGACCACTTCGCCATCGCCGCCGCAACGCTGGAAGAGGGCTGCGCCCATGTCTCCGGCCATTTGGGTCACGAAATGGGCCCCGGCGGCAAACATGCGCTGATGTCGACGCACAACCGTCTGTCGGGCCTGGCTGCTGGCGAATATTTCGAGGTGATCGCCGTCGACCCGGCCGCCCCCGGCCCCGACCGCCCGCGTTGGTTCAACCTGGATCGGCGCGCCGGACCGCCGCGTATAGGCAATTGGATTGCACGCTGCGACGATCTGGACGCGCTGATCGCGCGTTTCCCGGGGGCCGGACGCCCCTTGCAGTTCGAGCGAGGGGAATTCCGCTGGCGAATGGCCGTGCCGGATGACGGCATCCTGCCCTTCGACGGGTGCTTTCCTGCACTGCTGCAATGGGACACCCCCGCGCCGACCTTCCCGGACAGCGGGTTGCGCCTTGCAGAGCTGACATTGACGCATCCGGACGCTGCGGACCTGGCCAACGTAATCGCCGAGCTGATCGACGATTCGCGCATCGCCGTGGGCACCGGGCCGCAGCGGATCACCGCCCGGATCGACACACCCTACGGCCCACGCGAGATCCCATGATCGCCCCAGACCTGACCGCGTTTGAACGGATTGCCAAAGACGCGCGTGCGGCTTTTCCTGCCCCGTTCGCCGGTTTGGCCGCCGAGGTGCGGATCGTCGTGGATGACTGGCCCGACGACGCCCTGCTGGCTGAAATGCAGATCGAATCGGCCTATGATCTGACGGGTCTTTACGATGGGATCGCCCTGACCGAGCGAGATCCCTCCCAACCGGAGCCGCCATCTACGGTCTACCTGTTCCGCCGCCCGATTCTGGACGAATGGGCCGACCGGGGCGATATTTCCATCGCCGCACTCATCGCACATGTCACGGTGCACGAATTTGCGCACCACTTCGGCTGGTCGGACGACGACATCGCCCGCATCGACGAATGGTGGACCTGAGCCAAAGAAAAACGGGGCCCCGCAAGGAACCCCGTTTCGAACTCATCAGTCGCTGGTGATCAGGCTGCGGCCGAGGGCCGGGCCGAGAGGACTTCATCGACGGCCTTCAGCGCGCCATCTTCGTCCAAGTCCTTGTTTACTGCGGCCAATTCACGGGTCAGTCGATCCAGGGCCGCTTCGTAAAGCTGACGCTCGGAGTAGGATTGCTCACGCTGTTCGTCGTTGCGGTGCAGGTCGCGCACCACTTCGGCGATGGCGATCAGGTCGCCGGAGTTGATCTTGGCTTCGTACTCCTGCGCACGGCGGGACCACATCGCACGCTTCACGCGCGCTTTTCCTTTCAGGGTCGTCATCGCCTTCTCGACAACGTCGGGCGACGACAGCGAGCGCATGCCAACGTCGGTGGCCTTGTTAGTCGGAACACGCAGGGTCATCTTGTCCTTAACGAAGTTGATGACGAACAGCTCCAGCTCAAGACCCGCAACCTCCTGCTTTTCGATGTTGACGATCTGTCCCACACCGTGGGCAGGATAGACGACGAAATCGTTGGGGCGGAATTCGGGCTTCTTGGACATGGGCATCCTTTCGATGTCTCGGGTGCGCGTCGGCCGGTCGGGCCGCACCAAACAAAGACCACGGGATTTTCCCGTCGCCTGTTTTCACGCGCTTCTATTCAGGACCGGTCGGGGCAGCAGAAGTACCGTCCGTATGGCCGTCGTGTGGCAGTGAACGGGGATATAAGTTCCCGCAATACAGACACCATACCACAAAAACGGCCCCCCTGAAAGAGACATGGAGACTGACCCATCTGTCACGTCGTCCAGGCCTGCGTCAGCCGCCCTCGCCCGGGGCTTCGGAAAACAGGTCCATCTTGCCCTCTTTCCCATCCATTTCCTCGGCGTTCGGAAGCGGATCCTTCTTGGAGATGATCACCGGCCAAAGTTCCGAATACTTTCGATTGAACTCAACCCACTTCTCCATGTCCGGCTCGGTGTCAGGACGGATTGCGTCGGCAGGGCATTCCGGTTCGCAGACACCACAGTCGATGCATTCGTCGGGATGAATGACCAACATGTTCTCGCCCTCGTAAAAGCAATCCACGGGGCAGACTTCGACGCAGTCGGTATATTTGCATGCGATGCAAGCGTCGTTAACAATATAGGTCATTTGTAAGGGTCCTTGGTCTGCGTCGCAGGCGGTCTAGCCCCGACGTGCCGGTCATTCAAGCGAGGCTGGGTCAGAACCCGCCCAGCCTCGCAATTCCGTGAGATCCTGCTGCATCCGGCGGCGATCACGCCCGGTTGGGCGCGGTCCGACACGGGGCACGGGTGCGGGCGATTGATCGTCGTACATACCCTGCGCTTCCGCCGCAGGACCGCGCCGCGTCGGAAGGCCGGTGATCGCGACAACACGGATGCGGTCGGCCTGCGGAAAGGTCACCATATCGCCGACCGACACCATCGTGCTGGACTTGCTGACCTTTTCACCGTTCAACCGGACGCCGACACCGTTAACCATCCGCGCGGCAAGCGTGCGCGTCTTAAAGAAACGCGCCTGCCACAGCCACTTGTCAATTCGCTGTTTTTGCGGTGCGTCGTTCACTTGTCCTTAAGCGCGGCCAGCGCGGCAAAGGGGTTATCCGGATCGATAGGCTTGTCGCGCTTCGGCTTGGCTTCGTAGGTTTTCGGCCCACGATCGCCCCCCTTCCCACCGGCCTTGTCCCGGCGCGGACCGCCTTTGCCCTGTGGCTTGCCACCCTTGCGCTGCGGCCGATCGCCCTGCCCCTCGCGGTTGCCTCCACGGCGGGGACCACGGTTCGGCTGACGGCGCGGGGCCCATGTGAAGGTGTAAAACACCTCCATCTCGGGCGCGTCCTCTGCCGCGACGTGGGCAGACATCTCGATCGGTGTTTCCAGCGGCTGCTCGCCGGGCACTTCAACAGGCGGCACTCCGGGAACTTCCTGCGGGTCCTCGACCGGCGTCTCGGCGGGAGGCGTCGGCGGCGTCTCGTCAGGTCCTTCCGGGATGACGGGCGAGTCGGGCGTATCTGGTGACGGCGGCGTATCGGGTTCAGGGGCGTCCGGCGTATCTGGTTTGGCGGGTGTATCGGGCGCGGTCGCCTTTACCTTGGCCCGTTCACCTTTCTCGGCATTGTATCCCAGACCGCCCATGAGGTCGGCGAACTGCTCCAGCGTCATGCCGGTAATCGACAGCATGTCCGCCGTCGCCTCAAAACCCCCACGCGAATCGGCAGGGCGTAGCAGATCTGCCAGACGCTCAAGCATGTCGATACGGATCGCGCGCGCGCCGGCAAGCCGGTAGCCCGCCATCGTGTAATAGCCTTTGGGCATGCCCTCGACATTTGGAACGGTCACCAGGCCGGGCGGCGGGGATTCGGGAAACTCCTGAAGGTCGTTCCAGAGCGACCAGAGCACCAGGCGAAGGCGCGTCGGGGCGGGCTTCAGCAGCAGTTGTTGAAAAATGGTGAATTGACCAAAACGCACGCCATGCTTGCGAAGCTGTCCGCGCGCATCCTGATCCAATTCCTTCACGTCCTGCGCGACCTCGTGACGCGGCAGGATGCCGAAGGATTCAAGCATCCGGAACGCGAAACCGCGGGCCAGCCCCGTAACCGTCTCGTCGCGCGACATTTCGATGAGCGGCTCCATCGCGGCGGCAACCTTGCGGTCGATGAAATGCTGGAGACGGCGCGTGACCTTCTGCATGACTTCGGGTCCGGCCTCTTCGTCGACGAAGGCCTCGACCGCGGGCTTGAGGGCTTCGCCCCCCTTCACCAGCTTGCCGACAGCCCGGTCGCCCCACATCAGGCCGCCTTGTTCGGTGAAGTCCATCTCGGTGTCAGGCGCATTGTAAAACCTGTCGGCGCGCAAATGGAACTCGGGGCGCAGGGCCTGCGTCGCGGCCTGCCGTACGGTCTTCGCCTCATCCGGCGAAGTCGTTCCCGTCTGGTGGAAGCGGAACCCTTCGAGACGCCCCAGCGTCTCGCCTTCGACGGTCACTTCGCCCTTATCGTTGATGTCGGCCAAAAGGCCCTCCTTCATCTTGAGCCGCCGGAGCAGCACGCTGGTTCGCCGGTCGACAAACCGATTTGTCAGTGCCTGGTGGAGCGCATCTGACAGGCGGTCCTCTACCGCCCGCGTGGCGTCTCGCCAATGCGATTCATTGTCCACCCAGTCTTTTCGCTGAGCAACATAGGTCCATGTGCGGATATATGCCAATCGTTTGGACAGCATGTCGATATCGCCCGCGGTCTTGTCGATGCGTTTGATCTGCCGGGCGAACCAATCGCCGTCGACGCGTCCCCGTTCGTGCAGGAAGCCGAAGATGCGGGCCAGCATCGTAGTGTGCTCGCCGTGGCTGATGCCCTGGAAGTCGGGAATTCGGCAAACATCCCAGAGCAGGCGCACGTCGCGGGCATCGCGGATGCGGCTGGCCACACCTTCCAACTCGTTAAGGGTTTTGAGCGACGACAGATCGTCAGCCTCCCGCCCCTTGACCAGCATCATGTCCGTGCTGGGGGCTTCCAACGACGCGATCAAAGCCTCGGGTGAGCCGAAGTCCAGACGCTCGTTGCGCCACATAAGCCGGTCGATGGGTTTGAAGCTGTGGGTCTGGATAGCCTCGATCTGGAACTCTTCCAGCGGTCCCGCCTCTCCGGTGACACCGAACGACCCCGGCTGCATGTAGCGGCCGGCCCGTCCCGCGATCTGCGCCAACTCGTGCGGCATAAGGGGGCGGATTCGCTGCCCGTCGAACTTGGAGGTGGCCGAGAATGCGACGTGTTTGATATCAAGGTTCAGTCCCATGCCGATGGCGTCCGTCGCCACCAGGTAATCCACGTCGCCGTTCTGGTACATTTCGACCTGAGCGTTGCGCGTTCGTGGCGAAAGCGCCCCCATTACGACCGCCGCCCCGCCCTTCTGCCGGCGTAGCAGCTCCGCAATCGCATACACATTCTCGACCGAAAACCCGACAATTGCCGTCCTTCCGGGCATACGACTTATCTTTTTCGGGCCTGTATAGGTTAACTCGCTAAAACGCTCCCGGCGCGTGAATTGCACCTTGGGAACCAGCGCCGCAATCGTGGGCCGCATCGTGTCGGACCCCATGAACAGCGTTTCGTGCAGACCCCGCATGTTGAGCAGTCTGTCCGTAAAGACATGCCCCCGGTCCGGGTCGGCGCAGAGTTGCACTTCATCCACGGCAACGAAATCGCTGCCCATGCCTTGCGGCATCGCTTCAACCGTACAGACCCAGTAGGCCGCACGTGCCGGGACGATACGCTCCTCTCCGGTAACAAGTGCCACGACCGAGGGTCCCCGGATCGCGACGATCCGGTCATAAACCTCTCGCGCCAGCAGCCGCAGCGGCAGGCCGATCACACCGTTGCGGTGCGACAACATACGTTCGATCGCGTAATGCGTTTTTCCCGTGTTCGTCGGCCCGAGGACCGCCGTCACCCGGCCAAGATTGGTATCCATTCAGAGGGTCCGTTCGCCGGTCTGCTGTTCCAACCGCTCGATGGCCTGGTTTACGTTTTCTTCCGCCGGATAGACCTGCGCGGCCGCCTTCAAAGCCCTGAGGGCACCGGCATCGTCGCCCAATTGCTGAAGAATGATGCCCAGTCCGGCCAGCGCGCCGAAATGTCGCGGCTCCAGAATCAGGACCTGTTCGATATCAGCGATCGCCGCCCCGTATTCTTCCATCAGGAAGAATGCGGTCGCCCGCTCGTTCCACCCTTCGGCGAAATCCGGCGCATGATCGGTCAGCGCGGTCAGATGCGAGATCGCCCGTTTGTAGTCGCCCGCCTCCATCGCGTCGGTGCCCCGCCGCAAAAGCAGGTCCAGCGCAGCACTGCCTGAATGGGTCCAACGTTCAAGGATTTCAGCCGCAAGGCGCGTGGCTTCGCCCGCATCTTCCTCCGCCGTCAGCGTGCCCAACCGGTTCAAAAGCACCTGGGCATCTTCCGACAGCACCTCCGGCGCGTCCTGCGCAAGTGAATACGTGGCGTAACAACACGCGACAGCAAGCGTGAGGGCCTTGAGAGTGACGCGCAGGTCAATCATCCTGTGTCGGACCCCATCCGCCGTTTCGGCGATCAGAATTCAAAGGAACTGATATGAGCGACATTATCAACGAGGCCGTCACACAGCTTTCTGCAAAGATTGGCACCTTCGACGGCAGCGTCAAGTTCGTGATCGAAGACGAAGGCGCAATCATGGTCGATTCCGACGGCGTGCGCGCCGGAGACGACGATGCCGATTGCACGATGACCGCCGACGCCGAGACTTTCAAGGGCATCCTCGACGGCGACGTGAACCCGACATCCGCCTTCATGACGGGCAAGCTTTCGGTCGACGGCGACATGAGCCAGGCGATGAAGCTGGGCGCTGAACTGTCCTGATGACCGAAACATGACCTACCCGGACGCGCCGTACCATGCCGACGTCGCCAGCGGACCACCTCAGGGCCGCGCCCATTGGGTGACGGCAGCGGATGGGGTCCGTGTCCGGGTTGCGGTCTGGCCCGAAGGGACACGCGGCACCGTGATGATCGTTCCGGGTCGGACGGAATATACCGAGAAATACTCCGACGCCGCCGCCCAATTGCACGCCCGCGGATTTGCCAGCGTAGCAATCGATGTCCGCGGCCAAGGACTGTCGCCACGCCCTGCGCATGATCGCCTGGTCGGCCATGTAAATGATTTCAAGGATTTCCAGATCGACGTTGATGCCGCTCTGGCGATGTGCACCGACATGGACCTGCCTCGCCCCTGGTATATTCTGGGGCATTCAATGGGCGGGTTGATCGCGCTGCGCACGCTTGTGCGTTGCCCAACCGCGTTCCGGCGAGCCGCATTCTCGGCCCCGATGTGGGGCCTCCCCCTGCCTCCGCACCGTCGGTTCATGGGCTGGACCATCTCCTCGGCTGCTGCGGCAATCGGACTTGGTGAACGCTCCGCCCGTCAGTCCGGCAACGCGGCCGATCCGGCGGCGGCCCCGTTCGAAGACAACCTGCTGACCCGCGATGCCAGGATGTTCGCCTGGATGAAACGACAGATCACGACTTATCCCGACCTGGCACTCGGTGGGCCATCGTTGGGCTGGGTCTGGGCGGCGTTGCGTGAAATGCACGCATGTGCCCGGTTGGCCGCGCCCGGCGTGCCCGCTCTAACATTTCTCGGCACAGACGAAGATATCGTTTCCGCCGATTCCATTCACGTTCGCATGGCGTCATGGCCGAATGGTGAGCTACAGATGGTCGAAGGTGCCCGGCACGAGGTTCTGATGGAAAACGCAGAGCTGCGCGGGCAGATCTACGATAGCATCGCCGCGCATTTCGACGGGCGGTTTCCGACGCCCGCGCCGTAGACGCTGAGCCGGTTCCCGGTCTAGGTTGGTGCAACGAACAACTGGCCACGGATAATCGGTGATAAGCCTGATTTCGCACGACAGCTTCGGCACACCCGCATGAGCGCGCTGCTCGGGCTGCCCGTGGCCCTGACTGCCGCCGTGTCCGTGGTATTCATCGTATTACTGGCACTTGGCTCTTACTGGCTGGCGCGGCGGGTTCTCGGGCCATTGGCCGTGGCGGAAACGCGGGAACTGGCCGGGTCCGTCCTGTTCCGCATAGCAGCGCTTCACGGGCTGGTTCTGGCGCTGGTGTTTGCTCAGGAACTGGGATCAATCCGGGATGTGAAGGTCGCCGCCGCTCGCGAAGCGGCCATGCTGGGCGACGTCTACTACGATTCCATCCGCTACGAGGCGGAGGAGGAGACGCAGCCGGTCCGTCACCACCTTGCCCGCTATGCCACAATCGTCGCAGAGGAAGAGTGGGCCGCCCTGAGCAGCACCGGCAGATTGACCGCGTCGGCATGGGCGGAATGGGAAGCCGCATACGGAGCGATCCTCGATCTTGAGCCACGGACCCTTCGGCAGGAGCGGCTTCTAAGCATCATGATCGACGACATACGCCAACTGTCCGAATTGCGCGAAGCACGGGAAAACGCGGTGCTCAGCGGTCCGCCGTGGCTGTTCCTCATGGCGGCACTGTCGGGCGTCGCGCTGATTTCGGCCGCCTATTTCACCTGGACGCCTTCGCCGCTCAACCTGACCCTTCTGTCCGGCTTCGCGGGCTACACCGGGCTGATCATCTATTTTATCGTGGCCTTTGCGAACCCCTATGCCCCACCGGGCGAGACGCGTCCCCTTGCATTTGAGCGGTTCCTGTCGGAGGCGGTGCGCACCGCCGCCGACGAGGCCGACTGATCAGACCAGCCGCCCCTGCTCTAGCCGCAGCGTCCGGTCCATCCGCGCCGCCAGTGCCAGGTTGTGCGTAGCTATCAAGGCCGACATCCCTGTCTCCCGCACCAGCGTCATAAGGGCGTCGAACACCGTATCCGACGTGCCGGGGTCGAGGTTGCCCGTCGGCTCGTCCGCCAGAAGCAGACTCGGCCCGTTGGCCAGTGCCCGGCAAAAGGCGGTGCGCTGCTGCTCGCCACCCGACATCTCGGCGGGGCGGTGATCCATCCGGTGCGACAGGCCCACGCGGCCCAAGAGGTCCTCGGCATGGGCCCGCGCCGTCGCCTGAGACACGCCGTTCGCCAATTGCGGCAGAATGATATTCTCTGCCGCCGTGAATTCCGGCAGCAGATGATGGAACTGATAGACAAAGCCGATCCGTTCCCGGCGGGCGCGCGTGCGCACGCGATCCGTCTGCCCGGTCAGGTCTTGGCCCGCCAGCGTCACCGTGCCCTTGTCAGGCGTGTCAAGCAGGCCCGCGATATGCAGCAGCGTCGACTTGCCCGCGCCCGACGGGGCGACCAACGCGGTCACATGCCCCGGCTCCAAAGTCAGATCCACACCATTGAGCACGCGGATCTCGCTGGGCTGGCCAAGGTTGTACCCCTTGAAGATGCCCGTCAGCTTCAGCGCCTCACTCATAGCGCAGGGCCTCCACCGGGTTCATGCGGGCCGCGCGGCGGGCCGGGAAGATCGTCACGACGAACGAAAGCGTCAACGACAGCGCGACAGCCGACAGCACATCGCCCAACTCCAGTCGCGCCGGCAGCGCCGAGATAAAGCGCACCGACGGATCCCAGACGCCGCCGCCCGCCATCCAGTTCACGAAGCTGAAAATCGGATCGATGTAGACCGCAAAGAGACACCCCAGCACCACGCCGATGGCCGTCCCGATGACCCCGATGCTCGCCCCGCACAAAAAGAATACGCGCAAGACCGTCCCTTCCGTCAGGCCCATCGTGCGAAGGATGCCAATGTCGCGCCCCTTGTTCTTGACCAACATGACCAGGCCGCTGGTGATGTTCAGCGTCGCGATCAGCACGAGGATCGATAGGATGACGAACATGATGTTGTCCTCCATCTGCAACGCACGCAGGAAGGCACCCGCGTTGTCCTTCCAAGTGAACAGGTAGGAACCTACTCCCGCCGCCGCTGCGATCGCGGGGGCCAACATGTCAACGCTTTCGGGGTCGGTCGTTACGACATGCACCTGGTCGGCAACGCCGGTGCGGTTGAAGTAAAGCTGCGCCTCCTCGAACGGCATGTAAACGCGGATCCGGTCGATGTCATAGCGGCCCACGCGGAATACGTACGCCACGTCGTAGACCTTGATGCGTGGACTGGTGCCCATAGGGGTCTTCTGCCCGTCCGGCGAGATCAGGCGCACCCTGTCGCCCGCCGTCACGCCCAATTCGCGCGCCAAAACGGCCCCGAGAGCAATCCCGCTTTCGAAATCGTCCAGAGATCCGGCGCTTTCTTCGGGGTTGGCGACCAACTCCACCCGGCGCAGGTCCTCCAGCGATACGCCGATCACCTGCACACCTGCGTTGCGCCCGTTGGCCGTGGCCATTACCTGCCCCTCGACCACCGGCATGGCGGAAGTGACGCCGGGCACCTGAGCAAGGGCGTCGGCCAACGCGTCGTAATTGGAAATCGTGCGCGTCAGTCGCCCGTCGGGCAGCGTCTCGCCGTAAGAATAGACACTGACATGCGGGTTGGCACCGACGATCGTGCCGACGAATTCATACCGGAACCCCGCGCGCACCGCCAAGGTCGCGATCAGCGCGAAAACCGCGAGCGCGATGCCGATCAGGCTGATCCAGGTCATGACGCTGATCCCGCCCTCGGAGCGCCGCGCCCGCAAATAGCGCCAGGCGATCATCCATTCGTAGCGTTTGAACATTAAAAGCGGCTTCCTTCGGAAGGGGGCGTCGGATCACATATGGGCGGCGTAGATCTCTTTCGCCCGTCCAATGGCGGCTTCGGCCGACATCTCCTCGCTCTCACCGGTGCGACGGCTCGTCAACTCGACCACACCGTTGCCCAAGCCGCGCGGACCAACCGTGATGCGCCACGGCAGGCCGATCAGGTCCATCGTCGCGAACTTCGCGCCCGCACGGTCCTTGCGGTCATCGTAAAGCGCCGAAAGGCCCTCTGCCTCCAGTGCCTTGTAGATGCCGTCGCAGGCGCTGTCGGTTGCGCTGTCACCCTGTTTAAGGTTCACGATACCAACATGGAACGGAGTCACCCCCTCGGGCCAGATGATGCCCTTATCGTCGTGGCTCGCTTCGATGATCGCGCCGACCAGGCGGCTGACGCCGATCCCGTGCGACCCCATGTGCACCGCCGTCGGCTTGCCATCAGGGCCCTGAACCTTGGCGTTCATGGCGTCGGAATACTTGGTTCCGAAGTAAAAAATCTGTCCCACCTCGATGCCGCGGGCGGAGCGGCGCCGCTCCTCGGGCACCTTTTCAAAAACGGCCTCGTCATGGGTCTCGTCCGTGCGGGCGTAGAGGCTCGTGAACTCCTCCATCACGCCCGCGCATTGCTCCACATCATCATAGTCGATGTCGCGCTTGCCAAGGACGATGTCCGTGACGTTGGCGTCATAGAAGACCTCCGACTCGCCCGTCTCGGCCAATACCAGGAATTCATGCGTGTTGTCGCCGCCCATGGCCCCTGAATCCGCACGCATCGGGATCGCCTGCAGGCCCATCCGCTCATAGGTGCGCAGATAGCTGACCAGGTGGCGGTTATAGGCGTGCAGCGCGTCTTCCTTGGTCAGGTCGAAGTTATAGCCGTCCTTCATTAGGAACTCGCGCCCGCGCATGACCCCGAAGCGGGGCCGCACTTCGTCGCGGAACTTCCACTGGATATGATACAGCGTCAGCGGCAGGTCCTTGTAGGACGACACGTGCGAGCGGAAGATATCGGTGATCATCTCCTCGTTCGTCGGACCATACAGCATCTCCCGATCCTGCCGGTCGGTGATCCGCAGCATTTCGGGCCCGAACGCGTCGTAGCGCCCGCTTTCGCGCCACAGATCCGCGCCTTGCAACGTCGGCATGAGCATCGGGATATGGCCCGCCCGCTCCTGCTCTTCGTGGACGATCCGTTCGATCCGCTTGAGCACACGGTAGCCCAGCGGAAGCCAGGAATAAATGCCTGCGGACGACTGCTTGATCATGCCCGCCCGCAGCATCAGGCGGTGGCTGGCGATCTGCGCCTCGGACGGGGTTTCCTTAAGGACGGGCAGGAAATAGCGGCTCAGGCGCATGGCGTTTTCTCTCGATTGGTCATGCTTGCGGTATCAATCGTGCCGGTCCGGGGCAAGATGCGCCGGCCGTTGCCGCGCAATCGAGGGATCAGCGTTTGACGACACGAACGCTCGGGGTGCAGCCCAACGAATTGGCCAACGACTTGAACCGCGCCTCGGCGACTTCGCCAAACAGCGCTTCGCCGTCCCCCTTCGGCAGGGACAGCTCCAACTGCGCCTTCTTCGGGTAAAGCTTCATCTTCCCCATCAGCGATGGATCCTGGGCCGAGAACATCGCGCCGAACCGCATCGCCTTGCCCACGACTTCCGCCTGCTGCGTGTCCTCATCGCCCAGAAGCGGTGCCAGCGCCTCGAACGGCGTGCCCTCCCGCTTGTTTCGGTAGCGGTGCAACAGGGCCAGCCCCATGTATACCCGCTCCGAATGGGTCAGACCGCCAAGGTTGGCACGGGTCGCGTTGTCAAAGCATATCTCAGCGCGGTAGTCGGGATGCGCGCGCCAACTGACATCGTGCAAAAGGCAACAGGCACGGATCAGACGGCGACGGCGATCCCGTTCGCGCGCGAACAGCGGCGCGATGAAATGGTACAGGACGCGCCCGAACCCCGGCAGGCGGGCCGAAGCCGCTTCTGACGCGCGGCAACTTTCGATCAACGGATCGCGTGCGCGCAACACGTCGGGCATCTGCTCGTACAAGAGGCCTTCCCGGATGCCATAGCTCGAAATGGCTATTTCCTTCGGCTTTACCGTCTTGACCACACGGTCCAGGACCTCGCAGGCGATCGGCACCAACGACATACGCGCCATCGAGGTGGATGTCCGCTTGCCAAGGTCGGCCATGTCCTGCGTGGCGATGAAATCCAGCGTTGCGCGCAAATCCTTGGGCGTCATCTTGTATTCATGCAGCACGTGCAGCGGATAGCCCCGCCGCTCCATGTCGACCCGCGCGATCGCGCGCCAGCTGCCGCCCACCAGGTAAAGCTTGTCATAGCGTGATCGGCCCAGAACCCGCGTCATCTCCTCGATCCCGGAGTCGATTTCCTTGCGGCGCGCCCCCTTGCCCTTGACCGCCTGCAACTTCAGCGGGCCCAGCTTGCCCGATACCGTGGCCCCCACCGCGCCGCCCTGCAGCTCCGCCAACTCCATCGACGACCCGCCGATGTCGCACATCAGGCCCTGCGCCTCGGGCCAGCCCAGCAGCACGCCCTGCCCCGACAGCCGCGCCTCCTCGGCTCCGTCGATCACCCAGAGCTTCAGGCCGGTCTGATCACGGACCTCCGCTTCGAAGGCGGGTCCGTCCTCGGCCTCGCGCACGGCTGCCGTGGCTACGGCGGTCAGGGAGTTCACCTCCATCCCCCGCGCGAGGATGGCAAACCGCTTGAGCGCCATCAGTGCTCGTACACGGCCCTCAGGGTTCAAGGTGCCCGTCTCGGCCAGGCCGGCCCCAAGGCCGCATAGGATCTTCTCGTTGAAGAAATACGCGGGCGACCGTGCCGCGCCGTCAAAAACCACAAGCCGGACGGAGTTCGACCCGACGTCGATGACGCCTACCCGGCGCAGCGCCCGCGCCTCGGGTCCATCGAACAGCGGCGCACCAAAGGGGCCAGATTCCTCCGGGTCGATCACGTCACCCAACATGCAGCCGGCCCCTTCCCGTCTTGATGCGGAACGTCTGCCACGCTGCGCGCGGCGGGGTCAACGCGCTCAATCGCTGCTATGTGTCAATTCCGGCACGTCCTTGGCCCCGGCGGACCCCCGACCCGACAGCGACGGATTCTCCATGAAGAACCGGTGACAGCTGAACGGATTGTCCACACCCGTCAGGTCGGGCCGAACCCAGTCGCCTTCGGGCCCCAAGACCCAGCTTTGTGCCGTGTCAGCCAGGTTTGCCGCCATGATCTGACTGACGATCTGCGCCTTCACCGTGGGGTTTACGCATTCGATCAGCGTCTCAACCCGGCGGTTCAGGTTGCGCCCCATCCAGTCGGCGGAGCTGATGTAGACACGCGCCTTCTTGCTGGGCAGGCCATGACCATTTCCGAAACACACGATCCGTGAATGCTCCAGAAACCGGCCCACGATGGATTTGACCCGGATATTCTCGGACAAGTCCTTCACGCCCGGCCGCAATCCGCAGATACCCCGGATCACAAGGTCGATGCGCACCCCGGCCTGGCTGGCCGCGTAAAGCGCGTCGATCACGTCCGGCTCGATCAGGGCGTTCATCTTGGCCCATATCGCGGCCGGTTTCCCTGCCCTGGCGTATTCCGCCTCGGCCGCGATGGAGGCCAAGAGGTGCTCCTTCATCTGGCTGGGTGAAATGGCCAGGTTTTCCAAGCCGTCAGGCGGCGCATAGCCCGAGATGAAATTGAACACCTTCGTCGCGTCGCGCCCGAGCGTGGTAGAGCAGGTAAAAAGCGACAAATCCGTATAGATCCGCGCCGTCATCGGGTGGTAATTGCCCGTCCCGAAGTGCGTGTAAGTGACCAGCTTGTCGCCTTCGCGGCGGACCACGGTCGAGATCTTGGCGTGGGTCTTCATATGGGTGAAACCATAAACCACATGCGCGCCCGCCCGCTCCAACCGGCGCGACTGCCGGATGTTCGCGGCCTCATCGAAGCGGGCTTTCAACTCCACAAGTGCGGTGACGGTCTTGCCAGCCTCGGCCGCTTCGCACAGCGCGGCCACGATCGGGCTGTCGCGCGATGTGCGGTACAGGGTCTGCTTGATCGCCACCACGTCCGGGTCGTTCGCCGCCTGCGTCAGGAAGCGCACGACCATGTCGAATGTCTCGTAGGGGTGGTGCAGCAGCATGTCCTTCTGACGGATCGCGGCGAACATGTCGCCACCATGGTCCTGCACCCGCTCGGGCACGCGGGGGGTGAACGTGGGCCACAGCATGTCCTTGCGGTCTCCCACGACCAACTCCTTGAGCGCGGCCAGGCCGATAAGGCCATCGACCTCGATCACCTCGCTCTCGTCCACGCCGATCTCCTCCACGATCTCCCGGCGCAGACCTTCGGGCGCATGGGCTGTCATCTTGAGGCGGATGATCTCGCCACGCCGACGGCGCTTGAGCGCGGTCTCGAACTCCCGCACCAGGTCCTCGGCCTCTTCCTCGACCTCCAGGTCACTGTCGCGCAGCACGCGAAAGGCGCAGTGGCCCTTGAGGACGTAGCCGGGAAAGAGCTGCTCGATCTGCAACAGCAGCAATTCTTCCAAAGGCAGAAATCGGATCGGCACGTCGTTGCCGTCTTCGGGCGTCAGACGAATGAAGCGGTCGATCTGCGCAGGTACCGGCAGCAGCGCACGCAGCGTCCGCCTGTCCGACCGGCGCTCCATCTGCACGGCAACCGCGAACCCCTCGTTCGGGATGAACGGGAACGGATGCGCCGGGTCGATCGCCAAAGGCGACACGATGGGAAACACCGAATTGAGGAACAGCGTGCGCATCTGCTGCTTTTCCTCGTCGGTCAGGTCAGTTGCCGCTAGAAGGCTGACTTTTTCCTTCTCCATCTCCAGCCGCAGCGCCTTCCAGACGGCCTGTTGATGGGACAGCAGGCGCACCGCATCCTCGTCGATCATCGCCAACTGTTCGGCGGGCGTGCGTCCGTCGGCGGCTGGCGTGCGGTTGCCCGCACGCGCCAATTCCCGCAGGCCAGCCACGCGAACGGTATAGAACTCGTCCAGATTGGCCGCCGAAATCGACAGGAAGCGCAGCCGCTCCAAAAGGGGCACGCGCGGGTTCTCCGCTTCCTCCAGAACACGCCAATTGAAGGCCAGCCAACTGCGTTCACGGTTGAAGAACCGCTTGGGGCTGGTCCGCCGGTCTTCGTCCAACTCGACCGGGTCGGGCAGCGGGGCATTCAGGAAGTCGGCGGCAAGGGGTGCGGTCAGATCTTTCATCATGGGACGCGTCTAGGCACCTTTCGTGTCGGGGAAGTGACAGCCTAGGTCCCGGGCCGAACGCTGTCCAGCCAAACGGGGCGTGCGCGACCGTCAGCCTTCTAGCAGCGTCCGGGCCAGCGACTGGCTCACCGGAACGCCGCGCGCCAGCGATTCCCGGTCCAGGGCCTCGACCATGGTGCGGGCGGCTATGAAGCTCCGCTCCATACGGGGCAAAAGAAAGCCGATCAACGCCGGCTTCACCTGCAACTGACGATCCGCGAACAGCTTGAGCAAGACCACCGACAGCAGCATGTCATCCGGATCACTGATGACCGCCGGCGTCAGCGACGACAGGCGGCTTTTCAGGTCCGCCAGTTTCACCGGCCAGTCCGACGGCATTCCCCGCCCCGTCAGCAGCAGCCCATTCCCCTTTTGCGCGCAGGCGTTCCAGAGGTGAAAAAGCGCCTCCTCATCGACGCCCCGGTCCACATCCTCGACGACCAGCGGGCGGTCGGCCAGATCGGGTGCATCCACCGCTTTCAGATCGCGGGCACGCAGACGCAGGGCACCGCTTTCCTCGGCCCAGATGGCGGCAAGATGCGACTTGCCCGCACCCTCCGGGCCAACCAAGGCCAGCCGGCGGTCGGGCCAGTCCGGCCATTGATCCACAAGCGCCAGCGCCGTGTCATTCGTGGGCGAGACCATGAAATCGTCACGGCCCGTCGCATTGAGCCGTGGCAGGGCAATAGAGAGTTGCGTCATCGGATCACGCGTCGTCCGACGATCCGGTGCCCTCGGGCAGCAAATCTGTCGTACCCCGCCCCCGGTAGAGAAGGCTGTCCTTGTATTCAGATACCGCGTGCCGCGTGACCACGCCCATCGCCGCGGCGACCGGCACGGCCACCAGCATGCCGACGAAGCCATAGATCGAACCGAACGCCGACAGCGCGAACAACAGCCAGACCGGGTGCAGCCCGACGCTCTCTCCGACCAGCTTGGGCGTCAGAATGTTGCCTTCCAGGAATTGTCCTGCCACGAAAATCGCCGCCACCAGGCCGATGGCCGCCCAGTCGCCCCAGAACTGGAACAGCGCAAGGCCGATCGCCAAGCCGCCGCCGACCAGCGCGCCGACGTAGGGAATGAAGGTAATCAGCCCCGCGATCGCCCCCACGACCAGCCCGAACTGCAATCCCACCAGCATCAGCCCGACCGAGTAATACGTCCCCAAGATCAGGCAGACGGTCAGCTGGCCCCGCACGAAACTGGCCAACGTCGCATCGATGTCGGCGGCAATACGGCGAATCCGGCCCACATGGTCGCGCGGCAACATCTCATCAACGCGGGCGACCAGATTGTCCCAGTCCAGCAGCAGGTAGAACGCCACGACCGGCACCACCACGATGAACACGACCGCATTTACCACGCCAAACACATAGCCCAGCACTTGCTGCGCCAGTTCACCGCCACTTGCCCGGATCAACTCGGCCAGATCGGCCAGCGCGGTCTGGACGAGGCCGCCTTCGGACACCAGATCGGGAAATCGGGACGTCAGTGTGCCGCGAAGGGCAGCGAAGTAATCCGGTGCCGCGCGCACGAGGGCATTGGTCTGCTGCACCAGCAAGGGGATCAGCACCGCGACCGCGACCACCAGGATCAGGACACCCACCAGCGTGATCACCGTCGTCGCCGCCGCCCGCGGCAGGCCGAGAAGCTCCAGCCGATCGGCAAGAGGGTCCAGAATATACGCAATGGCCGCCCCAACCACGAACGGCAACAGCACGGGCCCCAGATACCACAAGAGCACCAGAAGCGCCGCCGCCGCCACGCCCCAATAGAGCATCTGTTGTTTGACCGGCAGCGCCATGCCCGTTCTCCCATGTTGGTCCGCTCTAGATGCCCGCGCGCGCGGGGCGAATCAAGGCGTTGCCAGCGGGACCCTGACCCGCATAGGTTTAAGCCTGACCGCGACAATCCGAACGATGCCGGTGCGCCTGCGATATCTGTCTGCCCTTCTCGCGACTATGGCCGCCCCGGCATCGGCGCAGGATGCCTGCGGCATGGCAGGCTGCACCACCCAGGAGACTGCCGACGCCACGCAGCTCACGCAGGCCGAGCGTCGCCTGACCGAACGGGAAGTCTTCCTGATGGCCTCCGATATCCTGGCCGTCTCGGGCCTCGCCAACACGCTCAAGGTCGAGGAGACGATGGATGTCTTCAACGCCGCGGCCTACTTGCAGGACGGCGAACGCTGGATCGGGTTCAACCCGCTCTGGGTGCTACAATTCAAGGATCTGCCCACCGGCGAACGCTGGCCACTGTATGCCGTGGTCGCACACGAGATCGGGCATCACCTGCTGGGTCACACGGTCGTCCCCGGCGGATCGCGCCCCGCAACCGAGCTGGAGGCGGACACCTATGCAGGGTTCGTGCTGCACGCCTTGGGAGCCGACCTGGCGCAGGCCACGGCACTTTGGCAGGGGTTCAGCCGGAAGGGCTCCGACACCCACCCGCCCCGCGCCCTGCGCCTTTCCGCAGTCGAACAGGGCTGGCACGGGTCGGCCGGACGGGCGGGCCTTGCACTTCCCGGCGACACGGGCGCGCCCCAGGCGGATGCAGCGTCGATCAGGCAACGCCCCGGAGCTCCGGTCGGCGATCTTCAAGGCGCTCATGAGGTGCCCGCCGAAACGCGGTCGCCCGATCTAGACCGGCCCGATCTGTCGGCCCGTGCGATCTGCGCGCCGCTGCCCAAAGGGGGTCCGCGCGGCCGGCTCTGCGCCTCCTCGGCATCTGATGCACAACAGGTTGCCCGGCTTACCGACGACAACCGCCGCAATGCCTGGACCGAGCAGGATCCCGGTCCCGGCATTGGCACACGTCTCGTCTTCGATTTCACGACACGGACGTCACCCCGCCGCCTGACGGTGGTGAATGGCGACAACAGTGATGAAAAATCGTTCCAACGGCACGCAAGACTGGAGACGCTGACGCTGCGCGGATCGAACGGGCATACCCGGTCGGTCGTGGTGCGCGACAACCGGCGCGAGCAGACGTGGACGCTTGCGGGGTTCGAGGGCGTCAATTGGATCGAAGTCACCGTCGACAGCGTCATCGCAGGGCGGCGATACGAAGTACTGGCCGTCTCCCGACTGCGAATCGACTGACCCGCGCCCGGTGCCGGGGCGGGATCAGCCCTGGTTCAGACGGTCTTTCACCATCGGACCCACCGCACCGAAATCGATCTGGCCGGTGTACTTGCCCTTCAACACGCCCATGACCTTGCCCATGTCGCGGACGGAACTGGCCCCGGTCTCGGCGATGGCGGTATTGACGGCGGCGGCGACTTCCTCGTCCGAGAGGCGCTTGGGCAGGAAGTCCTCAATGATCCCGATTTCCTCCAGTTCCGCCTCGGCGAGTTCCAGTCGCCCGGCTTCCTCGTAGGCGCGGGCGGATTCCTGGCGCTGCTTGACCATCTTGGCCATCGTCGCCGTCGCTTCCGCATCGCCCACGGTGCGGCCGTCGGCGCGTAGGGCGATGTCCTGATCCTTCAGCGCGGCATTGATCAAGCGCAGGGTTCCAACCCTGCGCGTGTCCTTTTCGCGCATCGCGTCCTTGAGACGGGCGTTCAGTCGTTCGCGCAAATCCATCGTCTTCCCCGAAGCCGTTTCATAAGCTGGGACGCCTAGCCCAAATGCAGCACTGCGGCAAACCCTTACCGCTCGGCACCTGTACCTCGGGCCGAAACGCCAGCCGCCAGGGGATCATGCGGTGTTGACCGCCCGTCGCGCCCTCCGTATGACCCCGCAAGTTTGCCAGCATATTCCCGGAGTCACCCATGTCCCAGACACCGACCGCCTGCCTCGCTCTTGCCGACGGTACGATCTTCATGGGCCGAGGGTTCGGGGCCACTGGCGTCTCCGTGGCGGAACTGTGTTTCAACACCGCGATGACCGGCTATCAGGAAATAATGACCGACCCGTCCTATGCGGGTCAGATCGTGACCTTCACCTTCCCGCACATCGGCAACACCGGCGTAACCCCCGAGGACGACGAGACCGCGGATCCGGTCGCGGCCGGCATGGTCGTCAAGTGGGACCCAACAGATCCGTCCAACTGGCGCGCGACGCAGGATCTGGAATCCTGGCTGACCAGCCGTGGGCGCATCGGTATCGGCGGCGTCGACACCCGGCGGCTCACACGCGCCATCCGCCAGCAAGGCGCGCCCCACGTGGCACTGGCCCATGATCCGGAGGGAAACTTCGATATCGAGGCGCTGGTCCAGAAGGCCCGGAGCTTTGCTGGCTTGGAAGGTATGGACCTTGCCAAGAATGTCACCTGCGCCCAGTCCTATCGCTGGGACCAGACAAAATGGGCCTGGCCCGACAGCTTCGGGACGCAGGACGCACCGCGCCACAAAGTCGTCGCCATCGATTACGGTGCCAAGCGCAATATCCTGCGCTCGCTCGCCTCGGTCGGCTGTGACGTGACTGTCCTGCCCGCGACCGCCACCGCAGCGGACGTCAAGGCGCTGTCCCCTGACGGCGTGTTCCTGTCCAACGGTCCGGGCGATCCGGCTGCAACCGGTGCCTATGCCGTTCCGATGATCCGCGAAATGGTCGAAACCGGGTTGCCTGTCTTCGGGATTTGCCTGGGGCATCAAATGCTTGCCATGGCGCTCGGGGCGAAGACGGTGAAGATGAACCACGGCCACCACGGGGCGAACCACCCGGTGCAACGGCGCATCGACGGCAAAGTGGAGATCACTTCGATGAACCACGGCTTCACCGTCGACGGGCAAAGCCTGCCCGCCGGTGTAGAGGAGACGCATATCTCCCTTTTCGACGGGTCGAACTGCGGTATCCGCCTCAAGGGCAGACCGGTCTTTTCCGTACAGTATCACCCCGAAGCCAGCCCGGGGCCCCATGACAGCGCCTATCTGTTCGATGACTTCGCTGCCGCGATGGATGCCGCAAAGACCTGATTTTTCGATACGTTAATCATCGCTTAAGGTTTACCAGTCAGGGTGGAGACGTTCCTGACCGAGTAGCCGATGTCATCGCCTCCATCTTCCCAAACGACCCTGCATTTGCCACCGTCCGCGCAGGACGAACAGCCCGGCGTCGGCCCAATTGCCGTCCGCAGACCACGCAAGACGCACGAGGCTACGGTCACGCCCGGCCCATTGGCGGTGACCGCCCGTCGCTCCGCCCATCCAACGCGCCCCAAGCTGGGCGAAGTCCTCCTGGACATGGGCGTCATCACCGGGTCGGATCTCGCAAACGCCCTGATGATTCAGCGACGCATGTCGGCGCGATTGGGCGATGTTCTCCTGCGCACCGAACTGATCAGCGAAGACGTGCTGGCTGATGCGCTGGCGCAGCAACGTGGCATCAGCCGCGCCGGGCCGCCACCCGAATCGACGCCCGCAATTGACGCCCTGGCGCGAAAGATGCCGCTTGAGACGGCGCTGCGGTATCGCGCCCTGCCCTGGAAACGGGTCGGAAGTCTGACGCTCGTGGCCACCGCCCGCCCCGAAGGACTCGATGACCTCGCTGAGGTGCTGCCCGATCTCCTCGGCCCCTGTCTCTTCGCGGTCGTCACCGACAGCGCCCTCGATGCCCGCCTTCAACAGATCCACGGCAAGACCTTGGCGCGAAACGCCGAGTGTCAACTTCCCCGCTCCCTAAGCTGTCGGCAATGGGCTGGCGGGGTCGTCGGCAGGTTCTTCGCCCTTCTCGCTTTACTTGCTTGCCTCGTCCCAACCGCGATCTGGCCAATCGAGTCGTTGCGCCTTGCGACGGCCATCGGCCTGTTGGTCATGTGCTCCAATCTCGGTCTCAGATTGGCGGCCGTGATTGCCTTGCGGCGCAAGCCAAGCGCCTTCTTCTCGGTCCCCCCGACGGAAAGTTCGGCCCGCAAGCTTCCGTCTATCTCGATCCTCGTCCCCCTGGACCACGAGCCCGGCATCGCTGCCCCTTTGACCGAACGTCTTTCGCGATTGGACTACCCGCGCGAATTGCTGGATATCTGCCTCGTGGTGGAGGAAGACGACCACGAGACACGGGCCGCGCTAACGCGAGAAAATCTTCCGGGCTGGATGCGCATTGTCACGGTGCCCGACGGCCATCCCCGCACGAAACCGCGCGCGATGAACTATGCGCTCAATTTCACTCGTGGCGAAATCATCGGCATCTACGACGCGGAGGATGCACCTGCCCCCGATCAACTGACCAAAGTCGCCGCGCGCTTTAAAGATGCGCCACCCGATGTTGTCTGCCTTCAGGGCCGACTCGATTATTACAATCCCGACCGCAATTGGATGTCGCGCTGTTTCACCATTGAATATGCCAATTGGTTCCGGCTGATGCTGCCGGGTCTCGCGCGGCTTGGGTTGCCTGTTCCGCTGGGCGGGACGACGCTTTTTGTTCGACGCGAAGCACTCAAGTCCGTCGGTGGCTGGGATGCGCACAATGTCACCGAAGACGCCGACCTGGGCGTGCGCCTTGCGCGAATGGGATACCGCACCGAGATTCTGCAAACGACTACGCTGGAGGAGGCGAACGCCCACCCCATCGCCTGGGTGAAACAACGTTCGCGCTGGATGAAAGGCTATATGCTGACCTGGGCCGTCCATGCGCGCCACCCCCTCAGCCTGTGGCGGGATCTCGGGCCGCGCCGCTGGCTCGGGTTTAATTTGCTCTTCATGGGCGCGACCCTAAACGCGCTGCTCATGCCCGCCTTGTGGTCGACGGTCGTAATGTTTTTCGGCGTACATCATCCGATCATGGACTGGCTGCCGGGGGATGGAAGATCCGCACTCGGGTTGATCCTCATCGGGGGAACGCTGCTCTCCATGGGGCTCACCTGGATCGGGTGCAGCGCACGGCACCACCGTCATCTGCGCCGCTGGATCCCCACCATGGAGCTTTATTTCCCGCTTGCTACGATTGCCGCGATCAAGGCCCTGATCGAGATCGTCACCCATCCCTTCCATTGGGACAAAACGGACCACGGGGCGTTTGGCGGAACGGAGAGTACCGGGGTCGCCGCCTTGGAGCAGACCGTGCGCCAGTTGGACAATGCCCCCTCGACGGCGGGCCACCTGAGCATCAGATCTTGAGTGCCTCTTCCCGCAAGCGTGTTTCAAACGCTTCGCTGAGGTGCTGACGCAGGGCGTTGGCAGCCGCGTCCCCGTCCCGCGCCTCGATCGCCTCAACAATGGCCAGATGCTCCGCCAGCGCCGTCTCGCCGCGCCCCTCCGCGGCCAGCGAGGTCGTCGCCATCAGCGCCATGGAGCGATGCACCATGCCCAATTGCTGAACCAGATAACGGTTGTGCGACGCCAGATGAATTTGTCCGTGGAATCGTCGGTTGGCCCGCGACAAGGCCCGCGCATCCCCAAGAAAAGCTCGATCTTCTTCGACCATGCGGTGCAAGACACGGATTTCCTCGCGGGCGGCATGCTGCGCGGCAAGGCGCGCGGCCAGCGCCTCAAGTTCGGTGCGCACGGCATATAGCTCCGCCATCTGGTCATGGGACAGCGTTGCCACAATCAGAGAGCGCCCGTCCCGCACCAATACCGACTGCGTCTCCAGACGTTGCAATGCCTCACGGACCGGCGTCCGAGAGACGCCGAACCGGTCGGCAAGCTCGCTCTCAACCAAGCGATCGCCGGGCCGGAAGTCCCCCCGGTCTATGGCATCCAGAATCAACGCATGTGCGTCCTTCTGCGCGATCTGGGCCATTTTTGCGATCCTTCTGAACAGTATGCCGACGCTAACCCCGTGATTGCGCTGGAACAACCGCCCATCGCGCGCTTGACCACAGCGACCCCGACCGCCAAACCGCCCGCATGAGCAATTCCACACCGCCCGCCTGGGATCGAATCACGACGTGGGTCTTCGATCTCGACGAGACACTTTACCCACCCGATGTCCCCCTTTTTCCGCAGATCGAAGCGCGGATGGTCGACTGGATCACCACCTTTCTAGGCGTGGATCGGTCCGAGGCGGATCGTTTACGGGCGCGCTGGTGGCATGACCATGGCACGACGCTGGCCGGGTTGATGCGCGAACACGGAGCCGATCCCGATCCGTTCCTGATCGACGTGCATGATATTGATTTCACGGTTTTGTCGCCAGATGCAGACCTTCGCGCCGCTTTGGTTGCGCTGCCGGGGCGCAAGGTGATCTATACCAACGGAACCGCTTCCTACGCCGAGCGGGTGCTGCAGGCGCGGGGTCTTGAGGGAATATGGGACGCAGTCCACGGCGTCGAACACGCCAACCATATCCCCAAGCCCGATGCCGCCGCCTTCACCCGTGTATTTGCCCGCGACGGGCTGGACCCGACCCGCAGCGCAATGTTCGAGGACAGCGCCCGCAACCTGCTGGTTCCGGCGCGGATGGGGCTTGCAACCGTGCATGTGGCTCCTGCTCCGGACCCCGCGCCGCACATCCATCATCACACGAACGACCTCAACGCGTTCCTGCGCGGCATCCTGTCCGCTGGATGAGACGGCCCGCGCGCCCTATCTAAAACAGATGAAACATGACACCGACATCCTGATTGCCGGGGCCGGTCCCGCCGGACTGGCCGCCGCCTGCGCCCTTGGCGCGGAAGGGCACCGTGTCACGCTGATCGATCCCTCCGCCCCGGTCACGGGGGAGGGTGATCGCGGGGCCGACCTGCGGACCACCGCCCTTTTGCAACCCGCGCGCGATCTTTTGGACCGGGCGGGGGCGTGGGAGAGGCTGGTACCCCATGGTGCCGATCTGTGGACCATGCGGATCGTGGATGCCGCGCAGACGCCGCCCGTCACCCGCGATTTTAAAGCGCGCGACGTCGGCGACGCGCCATTCGGCTGGAATTTCCCGAATTGGGCTTTGCGGCAGGGCCTTCTCGATTGCGCGCAGGCACTAGAGACGGTGCAGATGCGTTTCGGGGTCTCCGTCACCGGCCTGTTGCAACGGACGAGCGGCGCGCGCGCCACTCTGTCGGACGGAAGCCGCGTGACCGCCCAACTCGTGATCGCCTGCGACGGCCGGCAAAGCCCGCTGCGCCAGATGGCGGGGATCGGGGTCAAACGGATCGACTACGGTCAGACCGCCATCGTCTTCGCCATGGGCCACGACCTGCCCCACGACAATGTTTCAACCGAAGTGCACCGCGCAGGCGGCCCCTTCACGCTCGTCCCCTTGCCTGACCGTGATGGTCAGCACCGCTCGGCTGTCGTCTGGATGGACGACGCCACGACGCAAGCCGGGCGCATGGACCTCGACGATGCGGCATTTTCAGAACAGGCCAACGACCGCTCCTCCGGGGTGATGGGTCAGCTATCCCTGCTGACCAGACGCGCCGCTTGGCCAATCACGTCAACTCTCGCGGACCGGTTCACCGCCCGTCGCCTAGCTCTGGCGGCCGAAGCGGCGCACGGCATGCCGCCCATCGGGGCGCAGGGCCTGAATACTTCGCTCAGGGACATCGCCGTGCTGCGCGATCTTTGTGACGAGGGCGATATCGGATCGGACGCGATGCTTGATGCCTATGCGCGCGCGCGGCGCGGCGACGTGACCTTCCGCATGACGGGCATCGACCTGCTCAACCGGACGTCGATAACCGGGCTTGCTCCGGTGCAGGCCTTGCGGTCCAAGGGCGTCGCCGTCCTTCATGACGTGGCCCCGATGCGACGGGCAATCATGCGCCTGGGCCTGGGGATATCCCGGACCGGAAGCCGCCCCTAGAGCAACCTAGCGGACCACCGCGATCTCAACGTAATCTCCCTGGTTGCCGCGACTGAAGATACGCACGAGGACGGTCGCCCCGCCGCTGAGCAGGTCACGCCGCGAGGCAGGGTCGATTGTTCCGCGTTGCACCATTTGCTCCATGATGGCGCGGTTTTCCACGTCTGCGAAGAACGGATCCCACTCGTCCCCCAGCTGCGAGATACCGAAACGATGGAAATTGGCGCGGTCTTGGCGAAGCACCTGCCAAGGCTCCGACAGGCGGGCCCCGCGGGAATTGTAAAGGTCGTCCTCGCCGATATAGGCGACATAGCTGCCGACAAGCTCTTGTGCCGCAACCGGTGTGGTCAGCATGAGCGTCGCCAGCATCGTAAAAATCTTCATCGAACCTGCCCCCTGTCCATTCGGGGGCAGGTTCGACGCAGTGCCTTCAGTCTGGGAAGACCTGATCGACCACGCGCTTCAGGCGGTTCACCGTACCGTCCACGTCCATCAACTTGTCCAGCCCGAACAAACCGATGCGGAAGGTCGAGAAATCGGTCGGCTCGTCGCATTGCAGCGGGACGCCCGCCGCGATCTGCATGCCATGCGCCATGAAGGCCTTGCCCGTCTTCACCTCATCCGAGGGGGCATAGCAGACCACGACGCCCGGCGCGCCGAAGCCCTCGGCGGCGACCGAACGCACGCCCTTGGTGGCGAACAACGCCCGAACCTTCTCGCCCAACTCCCATTGCGCAGCCTTCAGACGCTCGAACCCATAGGCCCGCGTCTCCTCCAACGTGTCTCGGAAGGCCCGCAGCGCGTCCGTGGGCATGGTCGCGTGATATGCGTGACCGCCGCCCAGATAGGCCTCCATGATCTGGGTCCATTTCTTCAGGTCGATGCTGAAACTGTCGGACGTGGTCGCCATGACGCGGGCGTGCGCCGCCTCGGACATCATCACCAGACCCGCGCAGGGCGATGCGCTCCACCCCTTTTGCGGCGCGCTCAGCAATACGTCCACGCCGGTCGCCTTCATGTCGACCCAGGCGCAACCCGACGCGATGCAGTCCAGCACCATCAACCCGCCCACGGCATGCGCCGCTGCCGCCAGCGCCGTGATGTAGTCGTCAGGCAGGATGACGCCCGCGCTGGTCTCTACATGCGGGGCAAAGACGATGTCGGGTTTCGTTTCGCGGATGCGGGCCACCACCTCTTCGATTGGGGCCGGAGCGAAGGGCGACTTGGGGTCGTTACCCGACTGCCGCGCCTTGATGACCTCCACACCCTCGCTGAACGCGCCGGTCTCCATGATCTGCGACCAGCGATAGCTGAACCAGCCGTTGCGCACGACCAGGGCGCGGGCCCCTTGCCCGAACTGACGCGCGACCGCCTCCATCCCATAAGTGCCGCCGCCGGGGATGATCGCCACATGATCGGCGTTATAAACTTCGCACAGACCTTCGTGCAGGTCGCGCATCACCTTCTGAAAACTGGACGACATCGAATTCAGCGACCGGTCGGTGAAAACCACCGAAAATTCTTCAAGCCCCTGCGGGTCGACAGTATCGAGTAGTGCCATGGGTGTCTCCTCCTGTTGGCGCGGAGTGTTTCACGCCTTTTCCCGCGCCGCAAAGTCTATCTCGGCATGCCGAGCGGCAGAACGGGCCCCGCAGTTTCCAATGCGCGTCTTTCGTTCGCCAAGGGCGCGCGGGTGGGCTAGGCTGCGCGAATGATCGTGGCAAATGTTCCCCTCCGTGCCGTCCTGTGGGACTTCGACGGCGTCCTGAACGACAACGCCCCGCGCGGGCGCTTCCTGTGGTCGGATGGGTTCGAGGAGCAATTCGGCCAGCCGCTCGACGGCTTTGTCGACACGGTTTTTGGCAGTCTGGGCGCGGTGCTGACCGGCAAAGAGGATCTGTTCGACCGCATCAACCGCTGGATCGACGGTACCGGGGCCAATACGACGCCCGAGGCCGTGGCGCAGCATTGGCTGGATCACGACTTCCACCCGAATGCGCGGTTGTTGCCAAGCATCGAACGGATGTCAAACCAAGGCTATACCCAAGCGATCCTGACCAATGCCGATGCCCGGCGCGCCGATTGGATCGAGGGGCTTCTGCCGCGGCTTCCCGGCATCGACCGCGTTTTCGCCTCCGCCCGGATCGGCCATGCAAAGCCCGACGCGCAAGCGTTCCAGGCCGTCCTCGACGCGCTGGAGATGGAGGCGGGCGAGGTCATGTTCATCGACGACTCCTCGGACAACGTGAACGCCGCCGCCAGCTTGGGCTTTCGAACATTCCGCTATTCCACGCTGGCCAACGACGCTTTGCTCTGGAACCTGCCACGCTAGAGCGGCCCCGGCAGACGCTCCTCCGACAACAGCACATTGGCCTCCACCTCCCCCACGCCGGGCAAGGCCATCACGCGGCGGCGCAGCACCCGCTCGAAATCGGGCAAGTCGCGCGCGGTGATCCGCAGGCGGTAGTCATAGCGGCCCAGAACATGCTCAACCCGCCGCACTTCGGGGATGGCGGCGACCGCGCGCTCGAAATCGTCAAGACTGACACGCCCCTTGGTGGCCAGCTTGATGCCGAGGAATACCGTCACCCCGAAGCCCAGCTTCTCCAGGTCCAGGTTCAACTCTCGCCCCTTCAAGACGCCCAGGTCCCGCAACCGCCGCAGCCGCCGCCAGGCCGCCGGCTGCGACAGGCCCACGGCACGGCCCACGGCCCCCGCCGACAGCGTCGCGTTCGTCTGGATCACGCGCAGGATCGCGCGGTCCGTCTCGTCGATCGCATCCGTCATGCCTCCCCCCTCATATCGGCAACGTCTGGTCGGTCTTGACGGTGGCGACATGCATCAGCGCCTCGATCTCCGCGATATGCGGCAGAACCAGAATGCGGTCGCGGTAGATCCCCTGCCAATGCGTCATGTCCCGCGCGATCACCGTCAGGCGCAGGTCTACGCGGCCAAGGAAGGTCTGCATCTGCGTCACCTCGGGCACCTTGCGAGCAGCCGCCATGAAGGCCTCGAAGGCACCCGGTGCGGTCTTGTCGAGCTGGATGCGCAAGGAGACCTCCACGCCATAGCCCAGCGCGGCCCAATCGATCACGGTCGACACGCTGCGCAGCACCCCGGTTTCCCGCAGGCGTTCGATCCGCCGCGCGACACGGGCCGCCGGCAGGTCCAGTGCCGCGGCCAGATCGGCGGGCGTCATCTCCGGTTCTGTCTGCCAGAGCCGCAGAATGCGCCGGTCGAGGTCATCGAGCATGAAATATCTGCATAGCGATAATTTGACGAATGATTATCTTGAAAATACGGATTAATCTACCCCCAACCCTTCTCGCTCTCGCGGGAAATCCCTCCTAAATCTACGCTCAGAACACATCAACCGGAGGAATAAACCAATGCGCGTATACTATGACCGCGACTGCGACGTGAACCTGATCAAGGACATGAAGGTCGCCATTCTCGGCTACGGCTCCCAGGGGCACGCCCATGCGCTGAACCTGCGCGACTCGGGTGCCAAGAATCTCGTCGTCGCCTTGCGCGAAGGCTCGCCCAGCGCGGCCAAGGCCGAAGGCGAAGGCCTGAAGGTCATGGGTATCGCCGAGGCCGCCGCCTGGGCTGACCTGATCATGTTCACCATGCCCGACGAGTTGCAGGCCGAGACCTACAAGAAGTACGTCCACGACAACATCCGTGACGGTGCCGCGATCGCCTTCGCCCACGGCCTGAACGTCCACTTCGGCCTGATCGAGCCCAAGCCCGGCGTCGATGTCGTGATGATGGCCCCCAAGGGCCCCGGCCACACCGTGCGTGGCGAATACTCCAAGGGCGGCGGCGTACCCTGCCTCGTGGCTGTCCATCAGGACGCATCGGGCAAGGCGCTTGAAATCGGCTTGTCCTACTGCTCTGCCATCGGTGGCGGTCGCTCGGGCATCATCGAGACCAACTTTCGCGAAGAATGCGAGACAGACCTCTTCGGCGAGCAGGCCGTCCTGTGCGGTGGCCTGGTCGAGTTGATCCGCATGGGCTTCGAAACTCTGGTTGAGGCGGGCTACGCCCCCGAGATGGCCTATTTCGAGTGTCTGCACGAAGTGAAGCTGATTGTTGACCTGATCTACGAAGGCGGAATCGCCAACATGAACTACTCGATCTCGAACACGGCCGAGTATGGTGAGTATGTGAGCGGTCCGCGCATCCTGCCCTACGACGAGACCAAGAAGCGCATGAAGGAGGTCCTGACGGACATCCAGAACGGCAAGTTCGTGCGTGACTTCATGGGCGAAAACGCCGTCGGGCAACCGCACTTCAAAGCCACCCGCCGCATCAACGACGAGCACCAGATCGAAGCCACGGGCGAAAAGCTGCGCGGCATGATGCCCTGGATCTCGGCCGGCAAGATGGTTGACAAGGCCAAGAATTGACCAGTCGATCAGTCTGACTGCAAAAGGGCCCGCGATGCGGGCCCTTTTTTATCCAACCGCCCTTACGACGTGACCCGCTCAGGGTCGGTCACATCCTTGTCCGGCGCAAACTGCGGATCCGGCTCCTTTCGGGCGAGCGGCGACGGCTGCTGGCCTTCGCGCATCATCTTCTCGGTGCGCGCCTTGCTCCAGACGGCGAGTCCGATAGCGGCAAGCAATGTGACCATGAACAGGCCACCGATGAGGGCTTCGATACCCATGAGGTTTCCTTCCGTTCTTCTGCACTGCGGAAGAAACTGGCTGTCGCACGCGCCGGTTCCGAGCCTGCGACCGGCTGTCACAAAGACGGATTGTCCGAGGATCAGTCGCCCGACATGATCACCTTGTCCGCATACATCCGCCTCACCTTGTTGTTGGCGCGATGCAGCGCCGCGACAACAAAAGCGAGGAAGATACCCAGAAGGCAGACGACAATCCATCCGGCGTAGGTCATTTGGCAGTCCTTAAAATAATCGGTCGTTCGGCGTTCAGAGGCTAGATAGGCCGCCCCCCGATCAATCCAATGATGAGACTTGCACGCTGGCGATCTTTGGGCAGAAATCGGCACCGCGGCCCCCGATGCAGACTGTCCTCCGCCGGTGCCCCGCGTTAGGTCGGGCATCATGGCAAGAACAACCGACACGCCCGTTTCCCAGCCGACCCTCGGCAACTACATCTCGGTCATCGGCCTCGGCCTGATCTGGGGCGGCACGTTCATGGTGGTCGCGGTGGCGTTGCAGGGCTATGGCCCCGTCACCGTCGCGACCGCACGGGTGACGTTGGGGGCGCTGGCGCTTTTGTCACTGGTGGTGGCGATGGGTCGGCCCCTGCCCGCGTGGTCACCACTTCTGGGGTTCTACGTTGTCGTACTCGGGATCCTTACCAGTGCGCTGCCGTTCATGCTGCTGTCGTGGGGACAGCAATACGTGCCTTCGGCTTTTGCGGGTCTGTCGATGGCAGTGCTGCCGCTGTTCGTCTTGCCGCTGGCCCATTGGTTCGTTCCCGGCGACCGGCTGACGGCCCGCAAGGCCAGCGGCTTCGGCCTGGGCCTTTGCGGCGCGCTGGTTTTGCTGGGTCCGGGCATTACTGCGGCGGGCGGTGGCGATCTGGTCGCCCTAGGCCGCATCGCGTGCATTGCCGCGACGGTCTGCTATGCAGCGGGGTCGATCCTGACGCGCCGCTGTCCGGCAATCGACGGCCTGTGGCTGTCGGCCCTGACGCTGATTGTGGGCTCGGTGATCCTTTTGCCCGCGATGCTCGTAATCGAGGGGCTGCCAGGGGCCGCCGATCCGGTTGTGATGGGGGCCATCCTGTTCCTGGGACTGGTTCCCACGGCTTTTGCCGCGTTCCTTCGGGTGCAGGTCATCCGCAGCGCCGGGCCATCGTTCATGACGCTGGTGAACTACCAGGTGCCGGTCTGGTCGATGCTGTTCGGCGCGCTGGTCCTGTCGGAAGTCCTGCCACCCCGGTTCTTCGTTGCGCTGGCGCTGATCGCGCTGGGCCTCGCCATCTCGCAAAGCGGCAGACGTCGGGGCGGTTGACACCGCTCGCGCCGCAACAGACACCGATCCAATGCTGGATGTGCGCCCCGTCGGATATGTGATCGGCCTTCTGCTCATGACCCTGAGCGGGGCGATGATGCTGCCGATGCTGACCGACCTGATCGCGGGCAACGGGCACTGGCCCGTCTTCCTGGAATCGGGAATGATCACCGGCCTCGTCGGCATGTGCCTGTCGCTGGCCTGTTCGAACGCGGTGCGCGACCGGCTCAGCCTGCAACAGACCTTCCTGATGACCTCCGGGGTGTGGGTTGCGCTGCCGATCTTTGCCGCCCTGCCGCTGTTCATCGGGGCATCATCCCTCAACTATACCGATGCCTTTTTCGAGGCGATGTCGGGCCTCACCACGACCGGCTCGACCGTGATCTCAGGATTGGACAACCTGCCGCCGGGGCTGTTGCTGTGGCGCGGCCTGCTGCAATGGTTCGGCGGCATCGGGGTGATCGTCATGGCGATGGTCTTCCTGCCCGAACTTCGCGTCGGCGGCATGCAGATCTTCAAATCCGAAGCCTTCGATACCATGGGCAAGGTCCTGCCCCGCGCGGCCGAGATTTCGGCCCAGATCTCCACGATCTACATCGGCATCACTGTCGCCTGTGCGCTGGCCTACGCCGCCGCCGGGATGAGCACTTTCGACGCTATCGTCCACGCGATGACCACGGTATCGACGGGTGGGTTTGCCAACTACGACGCCAGCTTCGGCACGTTCAAGGGCACCCACGAATACATCGCGACGGTCTTCATGTTGGCGGCGGCACTCCCCTTCGTACTCTATGTCCAGCTTCTCAACGGAAGCAGCCGGCCCCTGTTCCACGACAGCCAGGTCCGGGCCTTTTTCGGCACCGTCGTTGTCCTGGTATGCCTGGTCGGCGGATTTCTGGTCATGGCCGATGGATACGCGGCGGAGAAAGCTGTGCGGGAGGCGCTCTTCAACATCACGTCCATCATGACAGGCACCGGCTACGCTTCGGTCGATTACATGACTTGGGGCGGGTTCATCATCACGATCTTCTTTTTCTGCGGCCTTATCGGTGGCTGCGCCGGGTCGACCTCCTGCTCGGTCAAGATCTTTCGCTACCAGATTCTGTTCGCCGCGGTGAAAGCGCAGCTGCAGCGCATCCATTCGCCGCACGGCATTTTTCGCCCCCGCTATGATGGACGCACCGTGACCGATGACGTGCTGTCTTCGGTGATGGCGTTCTTCGTGCTGTTCATCGTCACGATGGGGGTCTTTGCGGTGGCGCTGGCGCTGACCGGGCTCGACATGGTGACCAGCATTTCCGGGGCCGCAACCGCCGTCGCCAATGTCGGTCCCGGTCTGGGCGACACCATAGGCCCGGCGGGCAACTTCGGGTCGCTGAACGATACCGCCAAATGGCTCCTGTCGGCCGCGATGCTGATCGGGCGGCTGGAGCTGGTGGTCGTCTACGTCCTGTTCACCCGGCGGTTCTGGCAGGCCTGACTTGCCAACCGCTGCCCGTCAGTCCCAGCAGCTGACCAGGACTGTCATGCCAACGGCCCGCGCCGCCAGGTCTTCCGGGGCAAGCGCGACGGTCTCCTCCGACGTCCGCGCGGTGACGCCTGCCGCCGACAGAACCTCACCCAGCGTCCGGGCCTTGGCGGCAAAGGTCACGTCAGCGGGCAACGCCCGCGACGCATTCCCCGAAGCAGGCAGCAGCATCCCCGCCACCCGACCCGACCGGTCCAGCACCGGGCCGCCCACATCGCCGTCCCGCACCATCAGCGAAAGGCGGAGCACACCCGTGTCACCCTCCAGGTCCCGCACATCCTCAAGCGTCCCGAATGACAGGGTCGCCGCCCCGAGCACGCCGCCGAACGGAAAGCCGCCGACCGACACCGGCGACCGCAGCCGACCGTCCGTCGGGGCCAGCGCCGCAACTTCAACCGGGGCCAGTCCCGTCAGCGGGCGCAGCACGGCAACACCATCCTGCGTCAACGCCACTTCCGCGTCGTGCAACCGGTTCAGCGTCACGCGGCCGCACCCGGCAATCGTTTCGGCAGCGGTCACCACCGTGCCCTCCGTGTCAACGAAAAACCCCGAGGCCGCGCGCAACGGACGCCGCACCTCAAGCCCCGACACCATGTCGAAACTTTGTTCCGACGGCACGAACCCCGCATCGGGCGGCAGTGGGGGCCCAGACGACATCAGTGTCCGGTCCATCTCGGGCAAGGCCCGTGCGGCAAGGGCATCCTGCGCTTCGGGCCATGACAGGATATACCCGAAGATGTGCCCGGCTTCGCGCTTGGCAAAGACCTGCGTGGTTCGGTCAGGTTCGATCCCGATGATGCGGAATGCGTCACGGGTTTTGCTGCGCTCGCCCTCGGGCGGCACGATTTCCAATGTCTGCAATATCTCAAAGAGCCCGTTCAGCGCCGCCTCATCCCCCCCCTGCGAGATCAGCGACAGGCGCACCCCGCTGTCATCCTGCGGCTGGTAATGCACGAATGGGGCCTCGATCCGGTCAAACGCGACCAGGCCCAGCGGCGCGGTCAGTGATAGGCCCGCCTCGGCGACGTCCACCGACTCCAGGCCCAACTCCGCCTGCGATGTGGCATATTCTGCCAACAGGCGCGCGCGCTGACGGGTGGTCAGAACACCTGTCACATCCGCCACGCCCGCCGCCGCCTGCCAAGCGGCCATCGAATTGCGCGTACCCGGCCCGTAACTGCCGTCGATGGCTGCGGTGTAGAACCCGAACCATTGCAGCGCGCGCTGCAATTCCATCCGCGCCTCGCGGCTCAGCAACTGCTCTGATCGCCGGGCCTGCCGTCGGGTTTCTTCTGGAACGGCCACGGGTTCCGGCGCAACGATCTCCGCGCTCTGGTCAGACGTACTCCCGCCCGGGGCCTGTGCTGCGTCGGGCACCGTGTCGGGCGTGGGGGCCACCGGGACGGCAATCGCGCCCGCACCCAAGGGCCAGAACCGGTCACGATAATTGCTGCCGTCAGAGACATAGCTGTCGCGCGGGATCAATCCTTCAGCGCGCAGCCGGCGCAATGTCTCGGTTGCCGTCGCGGCATCATAAGGTCCCAGCGTGATCGCGTACCACCGCCCACCCAAGGCAAAGCCATTGATGTCCGTCACGATGGAGCCGTAGGCCCGCGCCCGCGACCTCGCCTCGCCCAGATTCGGGTGCGCCTCGATCTGGACATAGGCCACATCCTGCGCCTCTGCCGGTCTGCTCGTCAGGCCGGCAAAAATGGAAAATACGCAGATCAACAGGAAAATACGCATCGATTCTCTCGGCTCGGGGAAGTTGATGATCTTTTCCTCACTGATTAGGCGCGAAAAGTTAAGGCCGGTGCCGGGCGGGGCGGAATGCCTCCGCGCGTTGACGGCCCAAGTGTTGCCGCATAGACGCGGTTGCGACCGTGACACCCATGTGACGCCCGAGGTTTTAGCCATGCCCCATCCCGATGCGCCCCGCAGCTTTCAGGAAATCATTCTAAGGCTCCAGACCTATTGGGCAACCAAGGGCTGCGCGATCCTGCAACCCTACGACATGGAAGTGGGCGCGGGAACGTTCCATCCGGCGACGACTTTACGGTCACTGGGGTCAAAACCCTGGTCCGCCGCCTACGTGCAGCCGTCGCGCCGACCGACCGACGGCCGCTACGGCGAGAACCCGAACCGGCTCCAGCATTATTACCAGTACCAAGTGCTGATCAAACCCAGTCCGCCCGACCTTCAGGAGCTTTATCTCGGCTCACTTCAGGCCATCGGCATCGACGCCGAACTGCACGACATACGCTTCGTGGAGGACGACTGGGAATCCCCGACGCTGGGGGCTTGGGGACTGGGTTGGGAAGTCTGGTGCGACGGCATGGAGGTGTCGCAGTTCACCTATTTCCAACAGGTCGGCGGCCACGATTGCCATCCGGTATCCGGTGAATTGACCTACGGGTTGGAGCGTCTGGCGATGTACGTTCTGGGCGCGGATCACGTCATGGACATGCCGTTCAACGACCCGAACTCGCCCATCCCGCTGAGCTATGGCGACATCTTCAAGCAGACCGAGGAAGAATACGCCCGCTGGAACTTCGACACCGCCGACACCGCCATCCTGCTGCGCCATTTCGAGGAGGCCGAGGCCCACTGCGCCGAAATCCTGTCGCGCCCCGCGCAGGATCCGAAGACCGGCAAGCGTATCGTCATGGCCCACCCGGCCTATGACCAGTGCATCAAGGCCAGCCATATCTTCAACCTGCTGGACGCGCGCGGCGTGATCTCGGTGACCGAACGGCAGGCCTACATCGGGCGCGTGCGCACACTCGCCAAGGCCTGCGCCGATGCCTTCATCCAGACCGAAGCCGGCGGCTGGACCCCCGACGCACCGGGCGACGCCGCCTGACCGCCTGACGCGCGGGCGCGCTGCCATCACCATCAACGCCCTCTGTCGTCGTTTGTAATCCGTTCGGGCGGCCAATGGCCCTTCGCCCTGCCCCGTCCCTCGCGCCCCGGTCGCGGTTGCCCCTGCGCGGGGCGCGGTGTAACCCGCCCCGAAACCTAACGCAGCCGGGGCCACCGTGAGCAAATTCGCAGTCATCCTGATCCTCGGTGCCGCCATCGCGATGGGCGCGGGCCTCTGGTATGCGCAGACGCGCGGCTATTATGCCGTGATCGAAGGGCCGGTGACCCTGACGCTGACCTCCGACAGCGGCCTGACGACCATCCCCGCGACCGATGTGCAGGCCATCGCCTCCAATTCCTCCCCGCTGGGCTTCCGCGCGTGTTTTGCCCACGATCTGGACCTTGCCGCCCTGACCGACGAAATCGCCCCGCGTCCCGCCATCGCCCCCGCGCCCACGATTGCGCCCCCCTGGTTCGACTGCTTCGACGCCGAAACCGTGGGCGACCTGATCGACGACGGCACCGCCAGCGCCTTCATCGCCTACAAGAACGCGGCCTTCGGGGTCGATCGCATCGTGGCCCTGACCGACGATGGCCGGGGCTTCGCCTGGCACGAGTTGAACGACTGCGGCAAGAAAGCCTACGACGGCACCGCTGTCGGCGAAGCCTGCCCCGACAGGACCAATTTTGAACCTCTGATCGAGGGAAGCCTATGATGCCCGACCTGTTGATTGAACTCTTTTCGGAAGAGATCCCCGCGCGGATGCAACGCCGCGCTGCCGAAGACCTGAAAAAGCTCGTCACCGACGGCGTGGTGGAGGCCGGGCTGACCTACGCCGGGGCTGTCGCCCATTGCACGCCCCGCCGCTTGACCCTGGCCCTGCACGGCCTGACCGACGCCAGCCCCACCACCACCGAGGAACGGAAAGGCCCCCGCGTCGACGCCCCCGAAAAGGCGTTGGAGGGTTTTCTACGCTCCACCGGGCTGACACGCGACCAGCTTACCGTCGCCGACGACAAGAAGGGCCAGGTCTACGTCGCAAAGATCACCCATCGGGGCCGCCCCGCCGCCGCCATCGTGGCCGAAGTGCTGGAACATGCCATCCGCAACTTCCCCTGGCCCAAATCCATGCGCTGGGGCAACGGTTCGCTGCGCTGGGTGCGCCCGTTGCGGTCAATCCTCTGCATCCTGACGCGCGAGGACGGGGCCGAGGTCGTGCCGCTCGACATCGACGGCATCGTCGCGGGCGACACGACCGAGGGTCACCGCTTCATGGCTCCGGGCCGCTTTGCCGTCACCTCCTTCGACGATTACGAAGCCAAGCTGAAACGCGCCAAGGTGGTGCTGTCGTCCGAGGAACGCGCCGATCACATCTGGCAGGACGCCACCAATCAGGCCTTCGCCGCGGGCCTGGAAGTCGTTGAAGACGCCGGCCTTTTGGCCGAAGTCGCGGGCCTTGTCGAATGGCCCGTCGTGCTGATGGGCAAGATCGGCGACGCCTTCCTCGACCTGCCGCCCGAGGTGCTTCAGACCTCGATGAAAGAGCATCAGAAGTTCTTCTCCGTCCGCGACACATCCGGCAAGATCGTCCGCTTCGTCACCGTCGCCAACCGCGAGACGGCGGACGACGGCGCGACCATCCTGGACGGCAACAACCGCGTGCTGTCCGCCCGTCTGGCCGATGCCAAGTTCTTCTGGGAAAACGACCTGCGCGTGGCAAAGTCGGGCATGGAGACATGGACCGAGGCCCTCTCCAACGTCACCTTCCATGCCAAACTGGGCTGGCAATCCGAACGGATCGACCGCATCGCGGCCCTCGCCCACGAATTGGCCCCCGCCGTCGGGGCAGACCCCGAACTGGCCGTACGCGCCGCCCGTCTGGCCAAGGCAGATCTGTCGTCCGAAATGGTCTACGAATTCCCCGAATTGCAGGGCCTGATGGGCCGCTACTACGCCGAAGCCGCCGGCGAAGATCCCGCCGTGGCGCTCGCCGCGCAGGAGCATTATTCGCCGCTGGGGCCGTCGGATGATGTGCCCACCGCGCCCGTTTCGGTCGCTGTGGCGCTGGCCGACAAGCTGGACACGCTGGCCGGGTTCTGGGCCATCGACGAGAAGCCGACCGGAAGCAAGGACCCCTATGCGCTGCGGCGGGCGGCGTTGGGTGTCATTCGTTTGGTGTTGTCTGCCGATATGGAGCTTCCGCTCTATAACAAACTCCGCGACTGGATATTCTCGATACAACAGACCGACAGGTCTCTCAGCCTGCTGATATCTGCCAACAAGATAGAAGAAGCAAAGACCGAGCTCCGCTTATGTGAGAGATTGCCGACAGCACATCCTCAAAGAGAGGTCTTAATAGATTCTGCCGATGCCAACGTAACGGCATTGGTTAGTTCTCATGCAGCTTTAGACGCGCAATACAAAGATGGCGTGCGCAATGCTGGGCTTGCAGAGAGCGCTTCCACCGACCTCCTCGCCTTCTTCCACGACCGCCTCAAGCAGCACCTCAAGTCCGAGGGCATCCGCCACGACGTCATCGACGCCTGCCTGACCGGCGACCGGACGGACGACCTGGCCAATGTCACCGCCCGTGCCCGCGCGCTGAACGCGTTCCTTGCCACCGAGGACGGGGAGAACCTGTTGCAGGGGTACAAGCGGGCGAAGAACATCCTCGATCAGGCCGAGGAGAAGGATGGCGTCGAGTACAGCTATGGCGGCGACCCCAAGCTGGCCGAGACGGAGGAGGAGCGCGCCTTGTTCGACGCCCTGACCCCCGCCAAGCCCGCCATCGAGGCCGCCCTCGCGTCCGAGGATTATCCCGCCGCCATGTCCGCGCTGGCCCATCTTCGCGCGCCCATCGACGCCTTCTTTGAAGCCGTGCAGGTCAACGCCGAGAGCGAGATCGTCCGCCGCAACCGCCTCAACCTGCTTTCCGAAATTGTGCGCCTGTGCGCACAGATCGCAGATCTTGGGCGAATCGGTTCGTAAATCGCGTCGGACGCAGATCACCCGCGTATCACCCGCTCCGCATACGTCGTGCAGACCTGCAACAACTTGGGATTAGCGCTAACCGACAGGCTGGCCTGACAGAAATGATGCCGTAGTCTCAACATTGTAAATGTGCCTTTGCCGCAGCGCAAAATGCGCTATGCTGCATATGCACAATGACGAGGGTCGAGCCATGCTGGACACACCCGGTTTCACGCCCATCACCCCGACGGCCGACATCTCGGCCGAGCGGCACGGCAGTCGTGCGAAATGTCTGCAACGCCTAGTTCGCATGGACTTGTCAGTCCCGCAGACCGTCGCGATCCCGTTCAACACGGTGCGCGCCATCGCTGGCGGCAAGATGCCCGACCTCAACCACCTGATCGGCCTGTTCGAGGGTCAGCCCCTGCTCCTGTCGGTCCGGTCGTCCAGCCAGACGCCCGATTGGGGCGGGCCCGGCGCGGTGCTGAACATTGGCATGAACGACAAGGCGCACGCCTGGCTTTCCAACACCCTTGGGGACTGCGTCGCGGATGAGATATACCTGCGCTTCATCCGCTCTTTTTCCATTGAAGTCATGCGGTTGGACGAAGAACCCTTCGACGAGGCGACCACGCCCGCGGCCGCCCGAGCCGTCTACGAGGAGGAAATGGACGCCCCCTTCCCGCAGGACATCGCCGCGCAATTGTCCGTGGTTCTGCAAAGCATGGCGCGCGCCTGGGACGGCACCTCCGCCCGCCTGCTGCGCCAGGCCAAGGGGGCACCTGCCGATGCCGGACTGGGCCTCGTGGTTCAGCGCATGGCGCAAGGCATGGGTCCGGGGCAGTCCGGTGCCGGCGTCGTTCAATTCATCAGCCCAACCACCGGCGAGCCGCAGGTCACAGGCCGCTACATGGGACAGGCCATGGGGCGCGACGCCCTGCGCAACCGCGAGAACGCGATCTACCTGACACGCGACGATCGAGGCCCCTCGCTCGAGGAATTGCTGCCCGAGGTCTACGCTGAACTTCTGGAGGTGGGCGCGCGCTGCCGCATCCGGCTGCGCGAGGAAATGCAGGTCGAATTCACGATCGACCAAGGCCGCCTGGCCGTCCTCGATGCAGTACGCTGCCCACGCGATGCCCGCGCCAGCGTCGCCACCGCCGCCGCTCTGGCCCGCGACGGGATCATCCCGCGCTCCGAAGCGCTGCTGCGGATCGCGCCCGAGACGCTTTCGCGCCTGCTCCACCGTCAGATCGATCCATCCGCGCGTGCGACCGTCCTGGCCCGCGGCATCGCCGCATCTCCCGGTGCCGCCGCCGGCAAGCTGGTGTTCGACAGCGCGACAGCCCAGGCCAGCCTGTCACGGGATGAGCCTTGCATCCTCGTGCGCCGCGAGACGACGCCGGACGACGTGCGCGGCATGCACGCCGCCGACGGCGTGCTGACCGAACGCGGCGGCACCACCAGCCATGCCGCCGTCATCGCACGCGGCCTCGGCCTGCCTTGCGTGACTGGTGCGACGGGCCTGACCGTGGACGAGAAGAAGCGCTGCATCACGCTGGCCAACGGCACGCGGCTGCGCGAAGGCGACGAAGTGACGATCGACGGCTCGACCGGGGAAGTCCTTGCCGGACGCGTGCCCACCAGCGAACCAGCGCTGGACGGTGCGTTTGGAGACCTTATGAAATGGTCCGACGATGTGCGCGACATCGGCATTCGGGCAAACGCGGATACGGTCGCCGACGCGACCCTGTCGCGCACCTTTGGCGTTGACGGCATCGGGTTGTGCCGGACCGAGCATATGTTCTTCGACGGAAGCCGCCTGACCGTCATGCGCGAGATGATCTTTGCCGAGACACCGCCGGATCGCGCCGCCGCCCTGGAACGTCTGTTGCCGATGCAGCGCGATGACTTCACGGAGCTTTTCAAGTTGATGTCCGGCCTGCCGGTCTGCATCCGCCTGCTTGACCCGCCGCTGCACGAATTCCTGCCCTCCCAGACCGAAGGAATCCGCGCGTTGGCCGAAGCGTTGGATAGGCCGCTTTCGGAGGTCAAGGCACGCATCGAGTCGATGCAGGAATACAATCCAATGCTGGGGATGCGCGGTGTGCGCCTCGGGATCGCTGTGCCAGAGATCTACGAGATGCAGGCCCGTGCCATCTTTGAAGCCACGGTCGCGGCCCGCGCCGACGGCGCGGAAGTGTGCCCGGAGATCATGATCCCGCTGGTCACCGCGCGGCGAGAGGTCGAGTTGGTCAAGCGCCGGATCGACGCCATCGCCGGAGCCGTCCGCGCAGAGACGGACAGCACCTTCGAGTACCGCTTGGGCGTCATGGTGGAGACGCCCCGCGCGGCCCTGCGTGCGGGTGAAATTGCCGAAACCGCCGCCTTTCTCAGCTTCGGAACGAACGATCTGACGCAGATGACATATGGTCTGTCGCGCGACGATGCGGGGCGGTTTATGTCGGCCTACGTCAATGAAGGCGTCTACCCCGAGGATCCATTCGGAACGCTTGACGTCGACGGCGTGGGAGAGCTCCTCCTGCTGGGAGCCTCGCGCGGTAGAAAGGCGCGACCCGACGTGACTTTGGCACTTTGCGGTGAACACGGCGGCAGTCCCGAAGCCATCGCCTTCTGCCGGTTGGCAGGATTCGATTACGTCAGCTGCTCCCCGTTTCGGGTGCCCGTCGCCAAGTTGGCCGCTGCGCAGGCGACCCTTTTGGGCCAGCCAAGAACGAAATAACGGTCGATTTCGTCCTGAGACAGGCGATTTACCGCGCGATTCGACGCAAATTCCATGCCTGCGCGGTTTTGACCGCATTGCCCCCAGGGTGCACTTCCCGCAATAGGCGTTCGATCTTGGCGGATGCAGGCGAATCGCCGGCGTTTACCGTTATCTAAGGTTGGGGATGTAGACCCGCCAAAAGTAGCGATGTGAAGGTGTGTTTATGACGTTCAGTTTGGAACGGACGACGATTGGATCCATCCTCGTCCATTTAACCCTGTTGGCCTTGCTGTTTCTGGTGCCCGCCATCCCTGCCACGGCGCAATCTCTGGCGCTGCGTGTGGAAGACGGGACAATGGCATTTGACCGGTCGGACCGGTTGATCAATGGCAATCCGAACGGTGCAATGGTCGTCGCCGCGCGCCCCCTGTCGCAGCAGGGCCAACCGCGATCTCGCGATTACGCCCGGGGGCCAGCCATCTTCAACGATACTGCAATCGCCGCAGCCCCCCGCGCGACAGGCAACACGCAATGGCGGTGCCTGACCGAAGCGATCTATTTCGAGGCGCGTGGCGAGCCGGTGACGGGACAGGCAGCCGTCGCCGAGGTCATTCTCAATCGGGTCGACGCCGAAAACTACCCCGATACCGTCTGCGACGTCGTCAATCAGGGCACGGGGCGGCTGCATGCCTGCCAGTTCAGCTATACCTGCGACGGCACGCCTGAACGGGTAACCGAACCCGCCGCTTGGGACGTCGCGGGAAAAATCGCGCGTCGGCTGATCGACGGGGCTCCGCGCCGCTTGACAGGTGCGGCCACGCATTACCATGCAGACTACGTCAACCCGAATTGGGCACGCGTCTATCCGAAGACCGCGCAGGTCGGACGGCATCTGTTCTATCGTCAGATACCGGACGCCTGATCAGAAACGTCGCGCCGGGGGTTTTCCCGCGAGCGCCGTCGTGGTCTGTGGGGGAATTGCCACCACCGTCAAGATACGCCCATGCCCAGCCACGCTCAAGCCCGCCCCGGACAGGACGACCTGCGCCTCGCGTTTGCCGCGCCTCTGGATCGCGCGCGCGCCACGGGCCTGCCGCTCGACCGGATTTCGTTGCGGGAGCATATCCGAGACGTCGAGATAGGGGCCTTTCAGCAGGAACGCGGTGTGCTGCAACGGGTGCGCTTCGATATCGTGACCGAGGTTATTCCCGATACCGATGCCGTGGTCAGCGACGACGTCGATGGCATCTTGAGCTATGACACGCTGATCGATGCGATCGACATCGAGTTGGAGGCCGAACGCCTGAACCTACTCGAAACGCTGGCCGAACGCTTGGCCTCCCGTGTGCTTTTGAACGACCGCGCCGCCCGCGTTTTCGTTCGGATCGAAAAGTTGGATCGTGGTCCACACGTCCTGGGCGTCGAGATAGTGCGGTCGCGCACGCAGGCTCCGGCGGTGCAACTTGCCCACGACGCACCGCGCCCGCGCGTGATCCTGTTGCCCGCGGGCGCGCAAGACGACGATGATTTGCCCGCGCTTCTGGATCGGCTGGACGCCGATCCGGTACCCGCCGTCCTGATCGCCACGCCCGACTTCACCCCGCCGTCGGCCAATCATCCGATGGCCGCGCGCCGAATTGAACTTCTGGCGCTGGAACAGGCCGCTTGGCGGTTGGCCGCGCAGGACAGGCGCTGTGTCGTGGTCGACAGCCGGACGGAACTCGACTGGTCGATGCGCCATGCGGGGCTGACAGTCTGGGCCCCGGCCCGCCTGATCCTGGATGCAACCCATGCGCCGGACGGGACCGAGCCGCTCGATCTGGCCCGGTGGTTCGCCGCGACTTTTAACGCGGTGGAGTTGGTGACGCCCTTCCCGGCGGGTGCGGACATGCGACAGGCGAAAACCCTGGCCGCGATTTGATGCGCTACCTGCGGCCCCTGCCCCACCTGCATGCGACCGGTCCGCGCCTTGCAGGTGGCTGGATGCGTTTTGACGCCGTCGAGGTGCTGGAACGGGACCGCGCGCCGCTGGTCGTTCCCGTCGCCGACATTCCCCCGGACGATCTTGCGAGGTTGATCACGCCGCGCTCCCCCGTTGCCGGGATCGCAATGGACCGCCCATCGATAATGGGCATCTTGAACGTGACACCCGACAGTTTTTCGGACGGGGGCCGCTTTCTGCTCCCCGACGCGGCGACGGAGCACGCCGCCGCGATGGCCCGCGCCGACATCGTGGACGTGGGCGGCGAAAGCACGCGCCCTGGTGCCCTTGAGGTCGAAACTGCAGAAGAAATCGCCCGCATCCTCCCCGTGATCGATGTGTTGCGCGGCCGCCCCCTCTCCATCGACACGCGCAAGGCGGCGGTAGCGAAGGCCGCGCTGGACGCTGGGGCCTCACTGGTCAACGATGTCTCGGCCATGACGTTCGATCCGGCGATGGCTGCGACTGTTGCACAGGCGCAGGTCCCGGTGTGCCTTATGCACACGCAGGGTGCACCGGAAACAATGCAGAATGATCCGCGATATGCCGATGTCGCGCTGGACGTTTATGACGCCCTTGCCGCGCGCATTGCCGCGGCGGAGGCGGCGGGCATTCCCCGTTCGCGCATCATGGTCGATCCGGGCATCGGCTTTGGCAAGACGATGGCACACAACCTCGATCTGCTGCGTCGGATCGGCCTTTTTCACGGATTGGGCTTGCCGATCCTGCTGGGGGCGTCGCGCAAGAAATTCATTGGAACCCTGGGCGGCGCGCCAAAGGCCGCCGACCGGATGCCGGGCACACTGGCGGTCACGCTGGCCGCTGTGGCACAAGGCGTGCAAATGCACCGGGTCCACGACGCGGACCAGATCGCGCAAGGACTGGCGCTGTGGTGCGAAACGGGAGGATCCGATGGCCCTGTTTGGAACTGACGGCGTGCGCGGGCGCGCGAACGCGGGCAACATGACCGCCGAGATGGCGCTGCGCCTCGGTGCGGCCGCTGGTCGGTATTTCCGGCGCGAAGGCAGCGGGTCGGCCGCGCACCGTGTCGTGATCGGCAAGGACACGCGGCAATCGGGCTACATGCTGGAAAACGCGCTGACGGCCGGTTTGACCTCGACCGGGATGAACGTGCTGCTGCTCGGGCCCGTGCCAACACCCGCCGTGGGATTGCTGGCGCGATCGATGCGGGCGGATCTGGGAGTGATGATCTCAGCCAGTCATAATCCGGCGGACGATAACGGGATCAAGTTTTTCGGACCTGATGGCTTTAAATTATCCGACGAGGCCGAGGCCGAGATCGAACGTATGGTCACCGAAGGCGTGCGCCTTGCCGAAGCCCCGAACATCGGGCGCGCCAAGCGGATTGACGACGGACGCGGGCGCTATGTCGAGTACGCCAAGACGACGATTCCGCCCGGCATGTCGCTGGAGGGGCTAAAGGTCGTCATCGATTGCGCCAACGGCGCAGCCTATCGCGCGGCACCTGACGTTCTGTCGGAGCTGGGGGCCACGGTAATTCCCGTCGGGGTCGCCCCGAACGGGCGCAACATCAATGCAAATTGCGGGTCTACCCACACCGACACTTGCGCGCAGGCCGTCGTGGCGCATGGCGCGGACGTCGGCATCGCGCTGGACGGCGACGCCGACCGGGTGATGATCCTTGATGCGCAAGGCCGCGTGGCCGACGGCGATCAGCTTATGGCCTTGTTCGCCGCCCGCTGGGCCGAGGAGGGACGGCTGAAGGGCGGCACCCTGGTGGCAACCGTCATGTCGAACCTGGGGTTAGAGCGATACCTAGCCGATCAAGGGCTTGCCCTGCGTCGCACCAAGGTCGGCGACCGCCACGTGGTCGAGGCGATGCGCGCCGGCGGCTTCAACCTGGGCGGAGAACAGTCGGGCCATATCGTCATGACCGACTATGCGACGACCGGCGACGGGTTGATCGCGGGATTGCAATTCCTGGCCGAGATGGAGCGCACAGGCAAACCCGCCGCCGACCTGATGCACAGTTTCGCCCCCGTGCCGCAGCGTTTGGAAAACGTGAAATTTGCCGCCGGGGCAGCACCGCTGGACGCCCCAAGCGTTCTGAAGGCCATACGCGAAGCGGAATTGCAGTTGGAGGGAACAGGGCGCCTGCTGATACGGGCGTCGGGCACGGAGCCACTGATCCGCGTGATGGCAGAATGCGAAGACGGTGCCCTGCTCGACCGGGTGGTCGACACGGTCTCCGACGCGGTGCGGGGTGCCGCCTAGACGAAATGCAACGCAGCCCCGCCAAGCGCGGCCAGGGCCAGCGTTTCCAGGAGTCCGCGTTTGAGGACCAGCAGCCAACCAAAGGCGAAGACAGCAAGACCCAGCGCGCGCACGTCCAGTGAGGTGGGGTCGGGCAAGGGCGGCGCGCCGAACGCGACCCGGCCGAACAGAACATGCACCGCGAACCATACGGACAAGTTCGCGATGACGCCCGCAACCGCCGCCGACACCATGTCGAGCGCGCCGCGCATCCGGGGATTGGTCGTTACTCTTTCCAAGTGCGGAGCCCCGGCGAAGATCCACAGAAAGCACGGCACGAAGGTCGCCCAAAGCGTGACCAGCGCCGTCGCGATGGCCATCCAGACGCCACCTTGCGCGCCGCCCAGCCACCCGGTGAAGACGGTCACGAGGATCAGGGGACCGGGCGTGGTCTCTGCCAGGCCAAAGCCATCGACCATCTGCTCAGGGGTCAACCAATCGTGGGTTTCCACCGCCGTCTGCGCCAACGCGGCAAGCACAGCGTAGGCCCCACCAAAGCTGACCGTGGCAAGCCAGCTAAAGAACAGCCCCGCCTTGGCCGGGGTGGACGCCGGCGCGAAGGCAAGCAACGCCAGCAAGGGAACCCACCAGATCGCCAGCCAGACCGCCACTGTGCGCAGCGTCCGCGCCGGCGGACGGATCGCAGGCGACTTCGACCCGCGCGCCCCGCGCGCAGCCCCCAGCAGCAGCGCGGCCAACAACACAATCCAGAACGGCACCGCGAAGATGAACAGGGCCACGAAGGCCAGCACTGCGACAGCCAATGCGACTGGACCCTTGAGCGCTTTGGCTCTCAGCTTCCACAAGGCCGCCGCGACAATGGCCAGTGCCGCCGCCTTGACACCGAGAAACGCCGCTTCGACCAGCGGCAGGCGACCGAAGGAGAGGTAAAGCGCTGCCAGCAGCATCATCACCAGCGCACCGGGCACAACGAACAACAGGCCCGCCAGCAGGCCCCCTGCCGTGCCCCGCAGCCGCCAGCCAGCGAACGTCGCCAGCTGCATCGCCTCCGGTCCCGGCAGAAGGGTGCAGAAACCCAAACCGCGCAGATAGGTGTCTTCGTCGATCCAAGGGCGCTCCTCGACCAACTCGCGGTGCATCAGGGCGATCTGCGCCGCCGGGCCGCCGAAGGACAGCAAACCGATCCGCCCGAAAACGCGGATCATCTCGGACCAGTCGGGACGGATCATTTGCGTGCTCCGGCCAGCAGATCGTCGATCAGATCGAGCGCCGCCTCAGGGTTGCCGGTACGTGCAAGCCGTCCTCGCAGGACGCGCTCGGCCCCGAGTGCGTTGTCGAAAATCAATTGCGCAACGACAGGGTGCGATAACTCCAGGGAAGCAGCGAGCGTTTCGGCATCCTGCGGCAGGGCTTCAGCCTGCCAGGTGCTGCAGGCCGCCTCGATCTGTCCGCGCGCGACGGCAAGAGCCTGCGAGCTGGGGTCGATCAAACGGCGCAACAGCCAGAGCGCCGCGACCTCCGATAACGTCGGATCCAGCGACATGACCCAGCGGGTGGGCAGGTCCAGAGTGACGGTGGATAAATTTGCAGCAATCCAAGCCAGGTGCCCTCCCGTGAGAACGCAGGCCTCCTTGCCGCGCGCCCGCAACAGGGCGGCGGCCAACTGACTGATCTTGCCGCCCTTCTGGCAATAGACGACGCAGGGACCACCGGGCCCCGCACCCTCCTCGATCTCCGCCAGTGTCAGGCGGCGGGCAGTCGGAAGGCGCGTGGGATCGGCGCAGGCATCCTCCTCGGTCCGGACGTCGAGGATCGCGGGCGCGTCCGGCGAAGTGAGGGCCGGGAAAAGGATTTCGGGCGAGGTAAACAGGTGAGCCAAGGGGCATCCTCCGAGTAAACGGCTTCAAGGATGCGCGACTTGGGCATGATGCCTGAAACGGGGTGTGCGCGACCCCTGCAATAACTTTGGCAGAGGTCGCGCGCCTTGAAAAGACCTAGCCCGCGTGGATCAGCGTGCCGAACAGGCGCGGCTCCAGAGTCTCGGCTGCGAAAAGCCCCCCGTGGGTCAAGACTGAAACGGCGTCATGGCTGTGCAGGCTTTCCTGGTGGCTTGCAACGACGCGGAAGTCGGCCACGCCCTCCAGCGCCTCAAGGCCCTCGGCGAACAGGCGCGCGGCGTCTTCGACGAAGATCGGGTTCGCCGCATTGAGCTCCGCAAAGGCTTGCTCATCCTCGCGTTTGACCATGACCTGCGTTTCGGTTGGGACGGCGCGGCGGCACATCTCGATGATGTCCTCGACCACGATGCCGCCCGTCACCTCGACCGAGAGGCGCGCGACCGAGCGTTGCGAGTGGGGCGTCGCCATTTGCCCGCGCGTGCGCCGGGCGTGTTCCGACAGTTCGAGGGAACACGGGCAGGTCGAGGAATAGACGTAGTCGAGGTGCAACACCCGGCGGCGCGCCCGGCCTGTCTGGATCACTTCCATCGAGACGTCGTAATATTGCCAGCCGGACAGGCCCGACCGCAGGCTTTCCACCCTGAGCGGCAGCGCGAAAGTCAGCAGCAGGCGCGCATCGAAACTTTCCAGGTCGGCCAGGTAATCGTCCAGCGCCGCATCCACCACTTCGAAGCCGACACAGGCCTCCGCATGATTGTAAAAGCTGCGCATGATCCGGGACATGTTGATGCCCTTCTTTCCCGCGTCCAGGCTTACGGTGCCAGTCACCGACACCTCGGCCAGGTGGGGCGCATTGCGCGTCGCCACCTGCATCGGCAGGCGGAAATTCGAGATGCCGACGTGCTGAATGTGACGGTCGGCCCCCTTGATCAGGCTGGCCGGGCCGTTCTGCAAATCGGGCAGCGTTGCACGATAGGCTTCGTCCGAGACGTGATCTGGGTAAGTCACCGAGAGATCGGGATAGAGTGTAGCCGCCGCATCGGGCGCGCTGTCGGCATAGCGCCTGAGAAGCGAAAGCGCCTCCTGCGCTTCGGCTTCGGTTGGTTGGCGTTCAATATCCGGTGTGTGGACGTTCATGCGCCCCTCCCTTCGGTTCTCGCTCGGGAGCCAAAGGTGGGGTTAATCCCGCCGATGGCAAGTGTGTTTACCATACTTACGTGTCATCGCCCCGTCGGGATCAGTCCGAAGCGACGAAACTGATGCGACAAGCGGAAGTTTCATGTCGGTCGCCGGGATGGTGACAGCAGCACGTATCTGAGGGGCCGCAGCCAGTACCTGCCACCCATGCCGAATGAAGAATGGCCGCGCCATGTCGCTTGCACGTGTGGTCAGAGCCGACAGACCCCGCGCCACCGCGTGGTTCACGATCATTGCCAGAAGGGCATCGGCGGTGCCCGTCCCGCGCGCCTCCGGCAAGACATAGGCAAGGTCCAGATACCCCTCGGGCGTCATGGTCATGAAACCGGTAACGATGCCACCCTCCTCGGCGGCGAAGACGATCTGATTTGCCAGATGCGCGGCAAAGGCTTCGATCTCGGGTCGAACAGGCAGCCAAGCCTGACGTTGCTCGTCGGAGTAGCGCGGCGCGGCCCCCTCGTGGACGCCGCGCCAGAAGACTTCGATCAGGACGGGAAGGTCTTCCGACCGCCCACGGCGCAACTGGCGCGTCATCGCACTGCTCCGTCAGGCCGCGTCGAGTGCGTTCAGAATGTCGTCGATCAGGTCGCCCGTATCTTCCAGTCCGCAGGACAAACGGATCAGGCCGGGCGTGATGCCCAGAGCGGCCTTCCGGTCTTCGGGCAGGCGTTGGTGCGTGGTGGTATAGGGCGGTGTCGCGATCGTCTTGGCGTCACCCAGATTGTTGGAGATGATGATGATCTCAAGCGCATTGAGGAATCTGTACGCCGCGTCCTTGCCGCCCTTGATGTCGAAGGAGAGGACAGTGCCGCCCGCCTCCATCTGCCGGATGGCGAGGTCGTACTGCGGATGGCTCCGGTCATGCGGGTAAAGGACCCGGACCAGTTTCGGGTGCCCGTCCAGCGCGGCGGCCACTTTTGTCGCCGTATCGGTCTGCGCACGGACGCGCAGGTCCAGGTGCTCCAACCCCTTGAGCATTACCCAGGCGTTAAAGGGCGACATGCTGCCGCCGGTATGCTTGAGATAGGGTTCGGCGGTGCCACGCACGAACTCCTGCTTGCCGCAGATCACGCCGCCCAGACAGCGGCCCTGTCCGTCGATGTGCTTGGTCGTCGAATAGACGATGACGTCCGCACCTAACTCCAATGCGCGTGAATACGTCGGCGTGGCAAAGACGTTATCGACCACCACCACCGCGCCGACCGCATGGGCCAGATCTGCGACGCCCGCGATGTCGATGACCTCCAGCGTCGGGTTGGAAATCGTCTCGAAGAACGCGACGCGTGTGTCAGGGCGCAGAGCCGCTTTCCATGCCTCAAGGTCCGTCCCGTCGATCAACGTCACCTCGACCCCGAAACGCGGCAGGATCTCCTCCAGGATATAAAGGCAGGACCCGAACAGCGCACGGGCGGCGACAACGTGATCTCCCGCCTTCAGAATCGACATCATGGTACCGTTCACCGCCGCCATGCCGGACGCGCAGGCGAAGGCGTCTTCCGTCCCTTCGAGTGCGGCAATGCGATCTTCGAACATCGCGACCGTCGGATTGCCGTAGCGGGCATAGATGAAATTCTCGCGCGAGGAGTTGAGGAAGCGCTCCTCCGCGTCCTCGGCGGTGGGATAGACGAACCCCTGCGTGAGGAACATTGCCTCCGAAACCTCACCGAACTGACTGCGGCGAATTCCAGCGTGCACGGCATTGGTGCGCGGTTTGCGGGGCTTGGACGGCGTGTCTTTCATGGCGGCCTCCTTCAGGGGGGCATGGACGTGGCACCAGATAATCGGAGGAGGACAGCGAATGCCCCGGACCTCTTTAGCGGAATTTCGAGACCGGTGTCTCCGAGGGCCGCAAGCTGGTTCAAATCCCCTCGCTGATCGCCTAGCGCGCGGGCATTGCCGGGTCAAGCTGAGCCGAAGGGGCAACCTGATCCGGTGATACCTTGCATTGCGCGGATCTGTGGCAAAGGGTGGCGGCGACCAATCTCCGGAGGCTCCAATGACCCAGCCAATCGACCTGTATTTCTGGCCGACGCCGAACGGTTGGAAAGTTTCCATCGCGCTGCACGAATTTGACCTGCCGTACACTCTGCACCTGGTGGATATCGGCGCGGGCGACCAGTTCAAGCCTGACTTCCTGGCGATAAGCCCCAACAACCGCATGCCCGCCATCGTTGACCCTGACGGCCCTGATGGCGCGCCCATCGCCATCTTCGAAAGCGGCGCGATCCTGCAATACCTCGCGCGCAAGACCGGTCGGTTCTACGGCAGTACCGAGCGGGAGCGTATTGCGGTCGACCAATGGCTGATGTGGCAGATGGGCGGCGTCGGTCCCATGGCCGGCCAAGCACATCACTTCCTGAAATATGCGCCCGCGATGGATCCGCCCAACGACCTGCCTTATGCCAAGGATCGGTACCGCAACGAAGTCGCGCGACTTTACGGCGTGCTGGACCGGCAACTGGCCCACAACCGCTACGTTGCGGGCGATTTCTACTCCATCGCCGACATGAGCCTTTGGGGCTGGGTCTCGTTATGGGAGGGGCAGGAGCAGACGCTTGATGACAAACCCAACCTGGCCCGGTGGCTGGACGAGGTGGGCGCACGGCAGGGGGTTCAAGCGGGACGCGCGCTTCGGGCCGACCTGCGGGGGGATTTCCGCAAGGACAAGGACGCGCAGAACATGCTCTTCAAGACGAAGACGTGAAGCGAGAATTCGCCACCGAGGCTGGCGAGTCGATCCATATATGTCATAGGATGCAATCGAGGGAATGGGAGACGGGCACGTGGGCTCACCGGGATTACAGAAAACCGCCTTTGCGGCGTTGGCCGTGCTTGTGACGCTGGCCGGTCTGGGCGTTCTGTCCGGCGGGGGGCTCTGACCAATGGGACAACGGTTCGGCGGAGAGTTCAGCCCCCAAGGCAAGTCGGCTGTGCCGGGCAAGGGTACGCCCCCGCCCGCGCAGTTAAAATCACCGCTCAGGGGACAGGCGCGCACGACCATCCTGATGGCGCTGGCCGTCATCCCCGTTTTCGCCTCGTTCTTTTCGGACGGCGCTCTTGGGTTGGCGGGCGGCATCGCGGCCGGGGCCGCAATCTTTTCCGGCGCGCTCCTGACGCGTGAAGGCCTGAAAGCGGAAGCTGCCTGGGCCGAGCGTCGCATCGCGCGCCGCCCCGCCATCCCACGCAAGATCTTCGGTGCGATCGTCGTCGGCGTGGGTGTGATGCTGGCTGCCGGAATCGGACCTGCGGGTGCGATCTATGGCTTGGTCGCCGCCGCGCTGCACATCGCGTCCTTCGGTCTGGACCCGATGTCGGACAAGGGAATGGAGGGGATCGACGCCTTCCAGACCGAACGCGTCGCCCGGTCGATCGAGGAAGCCGAGAAACACCTGTCCGCGATGAACGACGCCGTGTTGCGCGCCCGGGACCGCGAGGCGTTGACCCGCGTCGAAGCCCTGTCCGGCAAGGCCCGCGCCATGTTCCGCACGGTCGAGGATGACCCGCGCGACCTCAGCTCGGCGCGCAAGTTCCTGGGGGTCTATCTCATGGGCGCGCGCGATGCGACGGTGAAGTTTGCAGACCTGTATGCGGCCAACCGCGACCCGGCCGTGAAAGCCGACTATTTCAAACTGATCGACGATCTGGAGCGGGGATTCGATGCCAAGCGCGAGACGCTGCTTGTATCGGATCGAACAGATCTGGACGTCGAAATCGAAGTTCTGCGGGATCGTCTCAAAGCAGACGGCCTGTCAACGGGAGAGTAAATCATGGACACCGCAACACGCCAGAAGGCCGCCGCAGAAACCGCGGAGGTCGATCGGATCGCCGCCGTCAACCTGCCTGAGCCGGGCACCCAGATCGTGGCATTGGAACAGGCAGACGCGCCCGTCGCGGCGTCCATACGACAGCGCATGGACGAGTTGGACATGACCAACACCCAGTCGATCATCAGCTTCGGCTCCTCCGCGCAGGCCGAGTTGCAGCAGATTTCGCAGGCGATGCTGGCCGACGTGAAGAACAAGGACGTCGGGCCAGCGGGCGACTCGCTGCGCAATATCGTCTCGACCATCCGGGGGTTCTCGGTCTCCGAACTGGACGTACGCCGCAAGCGGTCGTGGTGGGAAAAGCTGCTGGGCCGCGCCGCACCTTTCTCGAACTTCATCGCCAAGTTCGAGACCGTGCAAGGACAGATCGACAAGGTGACCGACGACCTGCTCAAGCATGAGCATGTGCTGCTCAAGGACATCAAGTCGCTGGACAAGCTCTACGAGAAGACGCTCGATTTCTACGAGGAGCTGGGCCTTTATATTTCTGCCGGAGAGGCCAAGCTGGCCGAACTGGACACAACTGTGATCCCCGACAAGGAAAAGACGGTGGAAGCCCTGCCCGAGGCTGACAAGATGATCGGCAGCCAGGAACTTCGTGATCTGCGCGCCGCCCGTGACGATCTGGAGCGCCGGGTCCACGACCTGAAGTTGACCCGCCAAGTGACGATGCAATCCCTGCCCTCCATCCGGCTGGTGCAGGAGAATGACAAGAGCCTCGTCACCAAGATCAATTCGACCCTCGTGAACACGGTCCCGCTTTGGGAGACGCAGTTAGCGCAGGCCGTGACCATTCAGCGGTCCCGCGAGGCCGCCGAGGCGGTGCGCGATGCCAACGATCTGACCAACGAATTGCTGACCGCCAACGCCAAGAACCTGCGCGATGCGAATTCAATCGTGCGCAAGGAGATGGAGCGCGGCGTCTTTGACATCGAAGCCGTCCGACAGGCCAACGAGGACCTTGTCGCCACCATAAACGAGAGCCTGCAAATCGCCGACGAGGGCAAGGCCCGTCGCGCCGAGGCCGAAAAAGAACTGGAACACATGGAAAAAGAACTGCGAACCACACTGGCATCAGCCACGGCGCGCAAGGACGGCGTCGGCTCCAATGCCGGAACATCGGTTCCCCGCGATTGATGCGACTGCTGCGTTCCGTCACATCGGCCCTGCTCGGGACCTTCCTTGTCGCGTGCCAGCCAGCATCGCAAGGCTCTGTCCCCGTGTCATCGGCCGCCGCCCCGCCCCCCGCCGCCTTGTCGGTGGCGAAACAGGGGGAACCGATGTCCGACGAGAGCCGGTCGCTTGCCTTGTATTATGCCCGGTTGCAGGCACGTCTGCAGGCTGAGGGTCTGTTGCGCCAGGACATCGGGTCAAACGTCAGCTATTCCGCCGCCGATCTGGCGCGCAACTTCGAACGTATCGCGCTCTATTCGGAGTATACGCAGGTTGGCGGGCGATATGTCGCGCGTCAAAGCCGTGCTGAACTGCGCCGCTGGGAGCGTCCGGTGCGGATACAGCTTCATTTCGGCCCCGCGGTCCCCGATACGATGAAGCGGGCCGATCGGCTGCGCATCCTCGCCTATGTCAGCCGCCTGCGCCGCGCGACCGGGCACCCGATGAGCGTGGTCGGCTCCAACGGCAACTACCATATCTTCATCGCCACTGTGGACGAGCAGCGCCGCCTCGGCCCGCAGATCCGGGCTGCGGAACCGGGTCTGTCCAGTCAGGTCGTGCGCGAGATCACTTCGCTCAGCCGTTCGACCTATTGCGCGGTCTATGCGTCGTCATCGTCGGACCAGCCGAACGCCTATATCTCCGCTATCGCCTTCGTGCGCGCCGAGCATCCAGATCTGTTCCGTCAATCCTGCTACCATGAGGAAATCGCCCAAGGAATGGGCCTGGCAAACGACGACCCGAACGTGCGTCCCTCAATCTTCAACGACGACGAGGAGTTCGCCCTGCTGACGCGCCACGACGAACTTCTGCTGCGTATGCTTTACGACCACCGCCTGCGCGTGGGCATGTCCGCCGAGGAAGCGCGCCCGATCGTCGCCCGTATCGCGGGCGAGCTGCGAGGATCGGGGCCGGTTTGATCACCTGCCCCGACGGACAAGGCTACAATTGACGCGCCCGGGTCCCTAAGTGTTCTAATCATCGCGACCGGCCCGACATCCGGCATCACCAACTTGCAGGGAGCCATTCATGTCCATCCTCGATTTCCTTTCCGGACAGTTCATCGACGTCATCGAGTGGACGGACGACACCCGTGACACCCTCGTCTACCGGTTCGAGAGGCACGGCCACGAGATCAAGTATGGTGCCAAGCTGACGGTCCGTGAGGGTCAGGCCGCCGTGTTCATCCACGAAGGGCAATTGGCCGACGTGTTCATGCCAGGTCTGTACATGTTGGAAACCAACAACATGCCCGTCATGACGACGTTGCAGCACTGGGACCACGGATTCAAATCGCCCTTCAAGTCTGAAATCTATTTCGTATCGACGACGCGGATGACGGATCTGAAGTGGGGCACAAAGAACCCGATCACGCTGCGCGACCCCGAGTTCGGGCCGGTCCGCCTGCGTGCCTTTGGCACCTACACGATCAAGGTCGCCGACCCCGGCCGGTTCCTAACCGAGATCGTGGGCACCGACGGCGAGTTTACCCGCGACGAGATCCAGTACCAAATTCGCAACATGATCGTGCAGAGCGCCTCCCGCTCTTTGGCCAGCAGTCGTATTCCCGTGCTGGACATGGCGGCGAACACCGATGACCTGGGCAAGATCGTTGCCGATCAGATTTCGGCCACGACCGCTGAATACGGGCTTATCGTGCCCGAGCTTTACATCGAGAACATCTCCCTGCCCCCCGCAGTCGAGGAGGCATTGGACAAGCGCACGTCGATGGGCGTGCTGGGCGACCTGCACAAGTACCAGCAATACGCCACCGCCGAGGCGATGCAGGATGCGGCCAAGACGCCGAACTCCGGAATGGGGGCCGGGCTTGGCATGGGGATGGGCATGGGCATGGCACAGCAGATGGCCAACCCCGGCCCTTGGGGGGCCGCCCCCGCGCAGGCACCTGCCGCACCGCCCCCACCGCCGGTCGAACATGTCTGGCACGTGGCCGAGGGCGGGCAAACCAAAGGTCCCTTCAGCAAAGCACGCTTGGGCCGCATGGTGACCGATGGCGAAATCACCCGCGAGACATACGTGTGGACGCAAGGTCAGGACGGTTGGAAAAAGGCCGACGATGTCGACGAGCTAGCACAGCTGTTCACCGTCATGCCGCCCCCGCCCCCGCCGGGCATCTGATGCGGCTTCTTCGTTTCGAAAATATCATGGGGAGAGCGAGGGGCTAGCCCCTCGCATTCGCCGCGCGTGCCATTCCCCTTCCCCCCCCGACGGACGTGGCTCAAGGCGTTGCATTGGTCCGTCGTGCCGCTGTTCATCTGGTTTTTGCTGGTACAGCCCCGTGACGTTGCGTCCTGGGGCAACTGGGCGGTGAAACTGCATTCGATATTCGGGTTGATCTTCGTGGCCATGTGCCTGACCTGGACGGTCTCGCTGATCTGGCAGGGGCTTGCGTCTCGGCCCGGACCCAAGCTGCGGGGCTGGGCGCGCCGAATCCACCGCCCGCTGCACCTGACGATCATCTGGGGTCTGTTCGGTGTGGCCCTGACCGGCTTCCTGCTGGGTCTGACGGCCAGCCGCATCCTGTTCGCGGGTACGATCCTGCCGATTGCGCCGCCCATGGGCCTGCCGGAGGCCAACCAATGGGTCGGCACCCTGCACACGGTCGAATTTTACGCCCTGGGCGTGGTGGTCGGCTTGCATGCCGCATATCATATCTGGCGGCACTACCGTTTGCGCGACAATGCGTTGCGCATCATGGCCCCCAAAGCCCTGCAGAGGTTTCTGTGAAAGTCCCCACTATCCCGCTGCCCGAGGCCGAACGCCCGCCTGAAGTCCCCAAGACGCAGGAACACCGCTTCCCCTGCGACGCCTGCGGCGGCGATATGCGGTTTGATCCCGGTGCGGAGGCGATGACCTGCGATCATTGCGGCAACGTTACCGACCTCCCCCATGCGGCTGACACGATCCGTGAAATCGCCATCGAACGTGGCCTGAATGCCGACAGCGCCGTGCAGGAGGAGACGCAAGTTCTCAACTGCACGAATTGCGGTGCACAGGTGGAATTCGACCCCCATATTCATGCCGCCGAATGCCCGTTCTGCGCCACCCCCGTCGTGACCGGCACGGGCGTCAACCGGCACATCAAACCCGCCGCCGTCCTGCCCTTCGACTTGCAGGAGGCACAGGCACATGACGCGATGAACAAGTGGCTGGGCAGTTTGCGGTTCGCGCCGAACGGCCTTCAAAAATATGCCCGCAAGGGGCAGAAGATGTCGGGCATCTACGTGCCGTTCTGGACCTTCGATGCGCTGACCGACTCGAACTATTCCGGCCAGCGCGGCGATGTCTATTACGTGACCGAGACCGTGATGCGCGACGGCAAGCCGACGCGGGTGCAGGTACCCAAGGTGCGCTGGACGCCGCGGTCAGGGCGCGTGCGGCGGTTCTTCGATGACGTTGTCATCCTGGCCTCCACTTCCCTGCCCAAGCGCCATACCGACGCATTGGAACCTTGGGATCTGTCCGCCCTTGCCCCCTATGCGCCGCAGTATCTTGCCGGATTCCGTGCCGAGGCCTACCGCGTCGATCTGGAGACCGGCCTGACCGAGGCGCGCGCCCGGATGGATGCCGTCATCGCCCGCGACGTTCGCATGGACATCGGCGGCGACCAGCAACGCATCAGCCGGATCGACACACGCATGTCCGACGTCACCTTCAAGCATGTCCTCCTCCCGGTCTGGGTCGCAGCCTACAAATACGGCGGCGAAAGCTATCGCTTCGTGGTCAACGGCCAGACTGGGCGTGTGCAGGGGGAACGCCCGTATTCCAAGATCAAGATCGCCATCGCCGTGGTTTGCGCGTTGATCGTGGCGGCCATCGTCGGCTACATCGCCGCACAGTCCTGAAGGAAGACATCCATGATCCTCTGCGCTGGCGAAGCCTTAATCGACATGCTGCCCCGCGACACCGCCGACGGGCCGGGGTTTTACCCCGCCACCGGCGGCGCGGTCTTCAACACAGCCATCGCTTTGGGTCGTCTCGGCGCGCCTGTGGCTCTGCACACGGGGCTGTCGTCGGACCTGTTTGGCACACGCCTGTCCGATGCCCTGACCGCATCGAACGTCGTGAACCGCGCCGCCGTCAGTGAGCGCCCTACCACGCTGGCCTTTGTCACACTGACGGACGGGCACGCCCAATACGCCTTCTATGACGAGGGAACGGCAGGCCGGATGCTGGCCCCATCGGATGCACCCGGCATGTCAGACGTCACCGCGCTGTTCATCGGCGGGATCAGTCTGGCGGTGGAACCCTGCGCCAAGGCCTACGAGGCGCTGGCCCTGGGTCATGCCGACCTGCCGATCATGATCGATCCCAACATCCGACCCGGCTTCATCAAGGACGAGGCCGCCTTCCGCGGCCGGCTCGACCGGCTGCTGGCCGTGGCGGACGTAGTAAAGCTGTCGGACGAGGATATGGACTGGCTCGGTATGACGCCGGGCGACGTGCTGGCCGCCGGGGCGAAGGTTCTCTGCCTGACCGAAGGATCACGGGGGGTGCGCGCCCTGACCGCGAAATCCGAAGTGCATGTGCCCGCACACAAGGTCGACGTGGTGGATACGGTGGGTGCCGGCGACACGTTTAACGCCGGGTTGCTGGCCGGGCTGCACCGGGCCGGGGCGCTTACCAAAGCCGCCCCCTCCGACGCCGAGCTCAGGGCCGCGCTGGAACTTGGCGTCGCCGCCGCCGCGATCACCGTCAGTCGCGCCGGGGCGAACCCGCCGTGGGAGCACGAACTGTGATGGAAGCCAGATGAAAGCGATTGTCCAGCGCGTTACAGAGGCCCGCGTCGATATCGCGGGCAAGACTGTTGGGCGAACCGGACCAGGGGTTCTGGTGCTGGTCTGCGCGATGCAGGCCGACAGTGAGGCGAATGCCGAGGCGCTGGCCAACCGTATCGCCAAGCTGCGCATTTTCCGCGATGCGGCGGGGCGGATGAACCGTTCGTTGCTGGACACTGGTGGTGAAGCATTGGTCGTCAGCCAGTTCACCTTGGCGGCCGACACCACCTCGGGCAATCGCCCCGGATTTTCCGCCGCCGCACCGCCCGCCGACGGCGAGCGCCTTTATGAGCATTTCGTGACCGCCCTACGCGCCACGGGTGTCACGGTTGAAACGGGCCGCTTCGGGGCCGACATGGCGGTACATTCGGTCAATGACGGCCCCGTTACCATCCCGATGGAGCGCTGACATGATCGGTCGCCACCTGATCTTGGAACACTGGGGTGGCCTGTTGACGGCGGCGGCGCTCGAACCGGCGATGCGGCAAGCGGCAGAGCTTGCGGGCGCGACCGTCCTGTCGGCGCATTTTCACCCGTTCGAGGGCGGGGGCATCACCGGCGTTCTGCTGTTGGCCGAGAGTCATATCACCGTCCACACATGGCCGGAGTACGGCTATGCCGCGCTGGACGTGTTCATGTGTGGCGATGCGGACGTCGTGGTGGCGGCGGATGCGCTGGACGCTGCCCTGACGCCCGAACGGTCCAGTCGCCGCATTCTTCCACGCGGTCAGCGGAACCAAGCATCCCAGCCCGCCTGATAGGCGCGCGGCAGCGGGTGCGTCGCCAGCGTGTTCACCGGTACATCGCGCGGACCAATATCCGCATCAAAGACCTGTGCGGCGGCAAAACCCTCGGGCGTCAGCACTGACAGGCCCTCCGGCAAATCCGCCATGCGGGGAATCATGCCGTTGGGCACCCCAAGGACGAAGCCCCAAAGACCAAAGCTGGGCACGAAGGATTGGTAAGGCGTGACCGACCATTCCGTCTCCAGTGTCTTGGCCACGATCCAGAAGGCATCGCCCGCGAACATCGGAGAGCCGGCCTGCGTCGCCACGACGCCCTGCGCCGAAAGGCGACGCTTCAGAAGCCGCATGAACTCCACCGTGTAGAGTTTTGACAGAGATAGGTTCTTCGGATCCGGCAGATCCATGATGACCACATCGAACGCGCCTTCGCCATCGCGCACCCAAGTGAAGGCATCGGCGTTAACGATCACCACCCGAGCGTCCCGCAGTGCGCCATCATTCAGCGCCGCCAGATCGTCGCGATCACGGAACAGACCTGTGACGCTGGGGTCCAGATCGACCAGGGTCACCGCCTCCACCCCGTCCCAGCGCAACACCTCGCGCACGGCCATTCCGTCGCCCCCACCCAACACCAGAACGCGGGCGTGGCGGGGGGTCTGCGCCATAGCCGGATGAACCAGGAATTCGTGGTATCGCGCCTCGTCCGCGGTGTCGAACTGGATCGCCCCATCCAGGTGCAGGCGTGTGCGGTCACGGTAACGCGTCACGGTCATCTGCTGATAGGGCGTGCGCTGATCGAAGATCACCGTGTCATCATACAGTGCCGCATTCATTGATGCTGCGATCGGCCCGGACCAAAGCAGCGTGCCCGCCACCAGCGCCGTCGCCACGCCCCAGGCCGCGACCGTGCCTCGCCCCAATCGTGCGCGGAAAAGCCATAACGTGCCCCCCGCGACCGCCAGGTTGAGCAGGCCAAATACCAGCCCCCCCGCGATCAGGCCGAGGTTCGGCACGATCAGAACGGGAAAGGCCAGCGAAGCCAGTAGGGAGCCGAGATAGTCGAAGGACAGCACATTCTCGAACCGGAATCGCCCCGCGCCGATCTGGTTGAGGATGCGCGCCAACAGCGGAATTTCCAGCCCAGACAGCGCGCCAACGGCAAACAGCGACGCATAGAGCGGCAGGGCCACCGCTCCTGTCTGCGCGTAGGTGTAGAACGTCAGAAACGCCGCGAAGCCGCCGATCAGGCCAAGGCCAATCTGTGCGCGGACGAAGCCTGTGATCGCATCATGAACATAACGCGACACGAACGCCCCGACCCCCATCGCCGAGAGGAACACACCGATGACGAAGCTGAACTGACGGACCGAGTCGCCCAGAAGATACGACGAAACCGTCGCCGCGATGAGTTCATAGATCAGGCCCGCAACCGCCACGACCAGCGTGGTCGCCAACAGCCAGATCTCGGTCTTGCGCGGGGCGGATGCCGCCCCGGTTCGCAGACTCACGGCGTGCGCAGGATGGCCGCTATGATAATAGCCAGCGCGATGAACATCGCCCCCATCACGATGGCGATGGCGGTGTTCTGATCCTCCTCCAGCTCCTTGCGGAGGGAGAACGGCGTGAACAGTTCGATCAGCCACCAGCACGCAAGCAGAAGCGACAGGCCAAAGAACGTGTAGAAGATCGTCGAGACGACTTCGGAAAAGAGGATACCGTCAAAGGCGGTCATGGATGTCTCCTTGGTTTACTTGACGCGCAGGCGGCCCAGACCGCCCCCGCCGATGGAACCGCTGCGAACCGAGGCCCCGCGTGCAACGGCGGCGGCACCGACGTCACGGCTCATGGACAGGCCGTAGCTTGTGAAACTGGCCCAGCTTGCCCCGCCCAGAAGGGCAAGTGACAGGGCCATGACGAAAAGTCGCGCAAAATTCATGCCTAATCCTCCGACGACCAGTCCGAGCCCTTCCACCGGGCGCTGCGCTTGGCCAGCCCGAGGAAGGGTATTGCGATTGCGCCCCCGGCAAACAGAACCGTCGTCGCCCAGAGCCAAAAGGAGTTGAGTCGCCCCTCGCGGAACGTGACGCGGAACCTGCCGGACGTGGTGCCGGCCGCATCCGGCGTGACGGTGACGCGATAGTCGCCCGGCATCGGTGGCACGAAGTTGAGCGACTGACTCCGGCTTCCCTCACTCCAGGCGTCATCGCCCGATCCACCGGAGTAATAGCTGATCTCGCGGTAGGTTTCGGCCAGCGGCGTGCCGTCCGGAGCCTGCATCGTGACTTCGTAGCCCGCGAAAGCGTTGTTCAGCTCTTGGTAAAGCTCAAGGCGGGCGGGCCGCTTCGTGTCGTTGACACGGAATGTCAGTTCAGGCGGGATATCCTGAATCGTACCCTGAAACATCATCTGTGGTGCGGGCTGCATCCCCAACACCACGAAGGCGAGCACCAGCGATATCGCCGAAAGCCCCGCGAACCATGCAATCATGATCCGCCCGAAGGTCGGCTTGATATCCTGCAAGGGATGCTGGCCGTGGGCGCGGATCGGGTTTTCGACGCCGAAAGCCTCCTGCGCCTCGGGCCAAAGGTGGCTGCGCTCGATCTCGCGCTCCCCGCCTCCGCTGGGCTCAACGAAGGCCAGCATCCCATCCTTGGGGTCGTTCGACATGACGGTAACCGTTGTGCCGCCCCGCCCGCGTTCGGGCCGCCAGTTGAATTCGCCTTCGACGTAGGTCGTTTCCCAGTTGGTGGTGGCGTAGTAGCGGTACTTCGTCCCCTTCCAGAGGACGCGCGGCGGATGCTCGGCCCGTTCGACCTCGGCACTCGTCAGGAAAAACTGCATCGGCCCGTCGCGCAACTTGCGGGTCAGAACGCAGTGTCCGTCCTCGATCGTCAGCCAGGCGTAGCCATGCGTAGGTGAGAAGAGCTGATGATCGACCCAGTCCCAGTGGACCCCTCGATATTCCTCCTGCATCCCCAGCGTGCCGATGATGGTGAAGGTCACCCCGTCGATTTGCCCCTGCATACCCAGCCGGAACGGGGAGCGCGGCCGCTCCATCCCGTCCCAGATCTCCAGCACGCGGTACGCATCGTTGGCGTCCAGCGACGCACCGCAATAGCCGCAGACCTGCGTCGTCACTCGCCCGCCGCCCAGAACAGGCAGGCCCGCGCCGCAATTGGTGCAATTGATGGACCGGATCTGTTCGGTCATGCGGTGCGTACCTCGAACGGGTCAATCCAGTGGCCGATAAACCAACTCGACCCACCCTCCCAGTATTCTCCCGATACCAGCGCACCGCCGGTCCCGGAGAAATTCGCATAGAGGTGCGTATCGCCAAGTTCGATCGGTTCTGGAAGCTGTCCACGGAAGGCGACGGCAATGGCGTTCGCGACCTCGGTGCAGGTGAAGGTTGTATCCCCCGCCTCGAAGCTGGCCCCGACGCGGAACAGCGCACGACCTTCCGACGGCTCCGACTCCATCGGGCGTTGCAGCACAACGTCCCCCTCGTCGACAGACACCCAGACCAGTTCGCCGTCCAACGCACCGTGGTATTCATCCCAATGACCGCGACCGTAGTCGTAGCGAACGTGACCCCAGGCGGTGAATTCCCCTTCGGGCAAGCGTACTGCCCGGCCCAGCGTGATCAGTTCCGGCGCGTCCAGCATCGCGCCCGCTTCGCCCGCCTTGCGCAGCACATCGTCCTCCAGCACGACCGAGGAGCCGCAGAACTCGCAATTCACCATCCGCGCGTGGGCGAACATCTCGGGCAGCGCCGCACCACAGTTTGGGCAGGATTTCTGGCTCATGACCGACCTTTCAAATCACGCAACGGAAGACACGGCCCCGTGTTCGAGCATATTGAAGGCATCGGTGAAGAACGTCTCCGCACCGAAGTTTCCGGACTTGAGCGCCAAGGCCAGCCCGTCTGCCGCAAAGCACCAAGGAACACCGGGCGCAATCTCAGGCCCGATGCGCAGCCGGTCCACGCCCAGCGCGCGCGTGACTGCGCCGCTCGTCTCTCCACCGGCGACCACGACGCGCCCGATGCCCATTGCGCGCGCGTCCTGCGCCAGCTGCGCCAGCGCGTCTTCGACCAGCGCACCCGCACGGGCCACGCCCAACTTCTCCTGTGCCAAGGTGACGGAACTCGGCTCGGCCGTTGCGTAAACGATCTTGGGTGCGAGGGGGTCTTGCGCCTTGAGCCAGACGCGCGCGGCGGCCATTCCCCCGCTTTCGGCCAATTCCAGCGGGTCCAGACGATATCCGACGGCGGTCTTGAGGTAGTGGCCAACCTGCGCCCGCGTCATTGCGGAACACGACCCCGACAATGCGATCTGACCGTCGCCGACGTCGGGCAACGGGGCGATGTCGGGCACACCCATCGCCCCCGCCTCTCGCCACAGGACCGGCAGAGGCTGTGCAATGGCCGATCCGCCACAGATCAACGGCATGTCATGGATAGCCCCAGCAAGCGTCTGAAGATCGGCGTCCTCGACCGCGTCCAAAACGATATGTCCCTGTAACCGGCCCAACGCCTCGCGAACGGCGTCGGACCCGGTGCGCACGGTCGGGAATGCGACCAACGCGGTCTGGCGCTGCACCTGCGGGCGCAGCAATCGCTCCAGGTTGGCATCGCGCATCGGGGTCAGCGGATGATCCTTCATCGGGCTTTCGTTCAATGGCAGTTCGTTTACGAACAGGTTGCCCATGAACACCCGGCGCCCGTTTTCAGGGAAGGCCGGACAATGGACCGTGCGGTCCAGGCCCATTTCGGTCATCAGGGCATCGGCGACGGGGCCGATATTGCCGCGCTGCGTTGAATCGAAGGTGGAGCAATACTTCCAGAAGACCCGCCGCGCGCCCTGTGCCTTGAGCCAGCGATAGGCGGCGCGCGCCTCGGCCACGGCATCTTCGATGGGGTTGGTACGGATCTTGAGGGCAATGACTTCGAAGGTCGTTGCCGCCTCGGACCCGGCTTCGGGCAACCCGATGCGAAGGGTCACGGGTACGCCGGCCCGCGCAAGCATCGCCGCAAGGTCCGTAGCACCGGTAAAATCGTCCGCAATGGCACCGAAAAACGTGTTCGACATGGCCAGGCCCCCTTGTCGTCACCCTGCCCCGCAGCGTTGATAATTGGAAAGGTTTCGCGACACACTTCGCCGTGATGTGATGCAACAAGGTCGCGCCCGATCGCCCCGCGATCCTGATGGACGGCACCGCAAGACAGGCGTAGCGTCGCGCCAACTTTCAAGAGGTCAGACATGCCCGATACCATCCTGCCGAATTCCTGGGACGCCCGCGCCAAGGAAAACACGTTCTTCGGCTTTACCGACCTGCCGTCCATCCGCGATCGGGGCACCGTCGTGCTCACGCATGGCGAGGGTCCCTATGTCGTGGATACGGACGGCAATCGCTATCTCGACGCCAATTCGGGCCTTTGGAACATGATCGCCGGATTCGACCACCCCGAGCTGACGCGCGCGGCACAGGAGCAATACGCGAAATTTCCAGGCTACCATGCCTTTTTTGGGCGGATGTCCGACCAGGCCGTTATGCTGTCCGAGAAGCTGGTCGAAGTATCACCCTTTGAGAGCGGGAAGGTGTTCTATACCAACTCGGGGTCCGAAGCGAACGACACCATGGTCAAGATGCTGTGGTTCCTGCACGGTGCCGAAGGTCGCCCCGAGGCCCGCAAGATCATCACGCGGGGCAATGCGTACCACGGCGTGACGGCGGTCTCGGCGTCGATGACGGCCAAGCCCTATAACTCGGTCTTCGGCCTGCCCCTGCCTGGATTCCTGCACCTGACCTGCCCCCATTACTGGCGCGAGGGCCAACCCGGCGAGAGCGAGGCCGAGTTCCTGGCCCGGCTGGTGGTCGAGTTGGAAGACATGATCGCCAGCGAAGGCGCGGACACGATCGCTGGCTTCTTTGCCGAACCGGTGCAGGGTGCGGGCGGCGTGATCCCGCCCTGCGAGGGCTATTTCGATGCCATCCTGCCTGTCCTGCGTGCGCACGGCATCCCGATTATCGCGGACGAGGTCATCACCGGCTTCGGTCGTACCGGCGCGCTTTGGGGCTGCGAAAGTTACGGCTTTGTGCCCGACGCGATCATCTCCTCCAAGGCTCTGACAGCGGGCTATTTCCCGATGGGGGCGGTCATCCTCGGCCCGGAGCTTTCGGACCGACTGCAACACGCGGTCGACGAGATCGAGGAATTTCCCCATGGCTTTACCGCTTCGGGTCATCCCGTCGGCTGCGCCATCGCGCTCAAATCAATTGACCTCGTGATGAACGGTGGTCTGCTGGACAATGTAAATCGCCTGATCCCATCGTTCGAGGCCGGACTGGCCAAGCTGGCCCAGCACGACCACATCGGCGAATGGCGGGGTCGGGGCCTGATGGGCGCACTTGAGGCCGTGCGCGACAAGGAGACGAAGACCCCCTTCGACGGCGACCTGTCCGTGTCCGAGCGTATCGCCAACACCTGTACCGATCACGGGCTGATCTGTCGTCCGCTGGGGCAGTCGATCGTTCTCTGTCCGCCGTTCATCATGACCGACGCGCAGATGGAGGAGATGTTCGACAAGTTGGGCCGCGCCTTGGATCAGGTATTTTCCGAGGTCGTGTAATTCGCGCATGACCGTTGCCACTGCGGCGCTGCTTGGCCTACCTTCTCGAAGTTCGAGATCGGGAGGGATATTGATGAAACTGTTTTTGGCGGGCACCGCGTTGGCCTTGATCGGGGCAGCACCGGCACAGGCCCAATCGCCCATCTGCGGCGGCATCAGCGTCGTCGGCGAATGGGTCGGCGGGGAGGAGGCGGGGTCGGACCTGACCTCTGCGGCGCAGGTATTCGAGGCCGACGGCAGGGTGCCCATCGCGGGTCACCTGGTTCGCATGTTTAGCCTGTCCGGCGCGACAGATATCCGGATCGATGTTGACGCCGCGCCCTCGGGCGACCCTTATATCTCGATCTATGATGCGGGCGGCACGGAGGTCGCAGCAGACGACGACTCGGGCGAGAATTTCGGGAGCCGCATTCAAACGACGCTGGGTGCCGGAACATATTGCCTTGCCGCACGCAGCTATGAATCTGGCGTAACCGATGTATCGGTGCGGATCGGTGCGGCCGATGTGTTCGGCGACACCACCCCCGCAGCAACGCCACAATCATCCAGCCCCTCAGGGACCGAAGGGGGGGCCTCCTGCTTCACGCCTGGCATGGCGCGTCTTGGTGACGGCCTGACACCCTCGGATCTGACCGGCGGCATATTCGCCAACCTGACCGCATCCGAGTCCCCGGCGCTCGGGTTCTCACTGGCGCAGGAAACGCCCCTGTCGGTTATCGCCAACAGCGAAAACGGTGATCCGCTGATCCGCCTGCTGGATGCCAACGGGGCCGTCATCGGCGAAAACGACGACTTCGACGGGTTGAATTCGCGCATCGACCTGACGCAATCCCTGCAACCGGGCGACTACTGCATCGAGATCGAAGACCTGAACGGGGCGGACAACGCGATCGAAGTCGGTGTTGAAGCCTTCGATCCGGCGGCCGATCGCCTGCGCCGCCTGAACGCGGCCGAATACGCGCCCACCTCAAGCGACAGCGTCATGGTAACCGATCTTGGCACGCTCGAAACTGCACTGCTGCACGAGGTGCAGGCCAGCGGCGACGCATCATGGATCACCATCGATCTGCCTGCCGGTGGTCTGGTCCTGACCGAGGTGATCGGCGACGGTTTCGATCCGATCGTCACTCTGTTCGACCGGGTCGGACGGCGTGTGGCCGAAAACGACGACGGGCCGGAGGGACTGGACAGCTTCCTTGCAACTCGCCTGTTGCCTGGTCGCTATATGATCGCCGTTCGCCTGATCGACGACAGTTCCGGCCCGGTGCGCCTGTTGATGGAACGCTACGTTCCCGCACAGTGAAGCCTGTTTCGGGACGCGAACAAACAAGGGGGCCACGAGGCCCCCTTTCATCGTTCGGCTGAACTTTGTGCTCTACTTATTCATCTTCAACAGCATCGCCTGCATTTCGGCCAACTGCTTGCGTATCGCATCCAACTCGTCCTTGGACTGACCATCCGGGGCCGCGTCCGCCGTTTCATCGGCGGCCGGTTCCGTGGGGGGGTCGCCCTCGACCCATTTCTTTCCGGTCATCGCCTTGAAGAAGGCCGCCTGCTGCTCCTGCATTGCCTTGAAGCCGGGCATCTGCGCCATCGGGTTAAGGGCAGTCATGTTCTCGACCATCTTGGACTGACCCGAGCGCAGCATCTCGAAACTGGACGCCAGGAACTCGGGAACCACGGACTGTGCATTGCCGGTGTAACTGCGAACCAGATCGGTCAGCACACCCAAAGGCAGAACCGAGTCGCCCTTCGATTCATGTTCCGCTATGATCTGAAGAAGATACGAGCGCGTCAGGTCGTCACCGGATTTCAGGTCAACAATCTGGACTTCGCGGCCCGCGTGGATGAATCCGGCGATATCTTCCAGCGTTACGTAATCACTGGTCTCGGTGTTATACAGCCTACGACTGGCATAACGCTTGATCAGCAGCGGCTTCATTCCGTCCGACATGACCGACCTTTCACTTTGTTGCAGTGCAGCAGAGCGTAGCGGCACATACACAAAGCGCAAACGAAAAGGGCAGAACCTTTTGGTCCTGCCCCATTCAATCGTCATTTACTGGACAACCGTCCGACCTTACTTGCCCGAAGTGGCTTTCTTGGTCGCCGTCGTTGCTTCGGCGGTCGCCTTTTTGACGGCGGCAGTCGCGTCTTCCTGAGCTTCCTTGCCAGCGGCCATCATCAACTCGACCGTTTCCATCTGAACCTTCTTGGCGATCTCGGCGAAGGCGGCCATGTTCTCGGTCGCGACTTCGGCGGAGGCCGATGCGAAGTCCGTTACGGACTTGGCGTAGTCGGTGGGCTCGTCCTTGACCGAAGCAACAGGAGCCATCTTGGACAGTGTCTCACGGGTCCACTTGTGCGAGATCTCGGCGGACTGCTCGGCGGCCTGAAGCGCGACCTTGGACATCTTCTCGGCGAAGGCGGCCTGGGTTTTGAAGGCTTCGGTCATCGCCGAGTTGTCGACGGGGAACGAACCCATCATGTCGGTCATGTACTTGGTGAAGTCTTGTGTCTTGTTAGCCATGGTAAGCTCCTGTTTATTTGCTGTCGAGAGGTCTGCCCGACCACCGGGCCAAGCTCCTCATCGGCTGACACTCATCTACATGCTGCAGCGCGGCATTTCAACCTTTTTCTGCACTGCAGCATAAAGAAACCTTCGCACACGCGGCAAAGGATTCCGTGACGTAAGCGTGCTAGTGAGAAAGAACCTCTAAAATATTGGTATGAAACACTTTTCTAAATCATCAAGTCACCCATTCCATAAAGCCAAGCCGGATGCCAAGAGGGGATAATAGGACGTCAGGGTTGAATCCGCCCTTACTCAAACGTCTTTTCGGCCTGTCCGATTCGCCCTCCGGTCGCCCCCGAGAAGGCTGGCGGTTTCCCCGACCCTGACGTGATATAATGAGATCAGCGTCCCGCGGCTGCGCGGTCGCTATACCTGCTCGGTCGCTATGTTGTCGCAGGAATGACTGCGCGCTGGATCGGCTTCCACGCCATTTCTCCCTCCCGCAATGCACCCTATCCGGGCGCGGTTTGAGCACGAGATTTTCAGACCACTCGCTCCTCCCCGCTCTTCCTGAGGCCGGGATCGCCAGATCTAACAGAAGGGAGCGTATCTTACGGGCGGTGCCACAACTGCGGATGAACTAGCGGCTGCTAGTCAGTCGCGCGCGCCCGGCGCTTCCCGGCTCGCCAATCCGCAGGATCAATCATTTCGAAGGCCCAAAGGCCACGCGCGACGCGCACGGCTTCGGACTGCTCATCAAGATAGGTACGATCGTCGCGGTACGTCCGCGCAAACCCGCGCCGGACAAGATCCCCATTCACGTCCTTCCCAGACACGCTACAAGCCGCCAACGCCCGACCATAACGGTCATAAGCCTGAACAGCGCAGTGAGCCCTCCGCCCCCCATAGAGCCGCCGCGTTGCATCGGTCGCCAATGCGCCGCACCGCAGGATTGTCCCTGCCGCGTCGTGACAAGTCTGGTCGTTTTCCGCCGCATCGATGCCGAGAAGCCGGATGTTGGTCGGCGCACCGATATCGAAGGTATCGGCGTCGATGACCCGGATTGTCCCAGTCAGGATCTCGGCCTTCGCCGGGGCAGCCAGCATTAAGAATATTGAACAGATGATGAACATGGCGATGGACTCGCCAGTTCAGCTCTGGATGGCAAGACCAATCGTGAACCGAAGGTTAACGGAACGCAGCTACTTCATTGCCGCAGAGGGCGGTGTGATAACGCGGTTCAAGCGGGACTCGCGCCAGGCGATGAAGCTCACCGAAGCGATGATAATTGCCGCCCCCAGGATGACGAAAGCGTCCGGCGGCTCTGCAAAGACAAGCCAGCCTAGCAACACCGCCCAGACCATCTGCAAGAACGTCACGGGTTGGGTAACCGAGATCGGAGCCGCCGCGAAAGCACGCGTCATGGCATAGTGCCCGGCCTGCGCAAACGCCGCGACCAGAAACATCCAGACCAGATCAACCAAGGTCGGCGTGACCCAGACAAACCAGGCAAAGGGGGCCAATCCGATCGTCACCGTGAAAGACAGCATCGCCACAACGACGGATGCCGCATGGCGATCAGACAGCGGCTTGGCGAAAAGATAACTCGCCCCGAAGAGCGCGGCCGTTCCCAGCATCGCAAGATGCCCCGTCTCGACTTCTCGAAAGCCGGGCCGCAGGATGACGACGACCCCGAACAATGCCGCCAGCACCGCCAGGATCCGCCGCAGGGCGAGACGTTCGCCCAGGAATACCGCCGCGCCCAATGTCACATAGACGGGATTGAGGTAGTTCATCGCCGTCACCTCTGCGATGGGGATCTGCGTCATGGCGAAGAACCACAACATCACAGCGATCGTGTGGACCACGCCCCGCCCCACGAACAAAGCAGCGTCGCGCGCAGTCATGCGCGCCGCCAAAAGCCCCCGCAAAAACGGCAAAAGAAACACGACTCCCAGAAGATAGCGAAGAAACGCCGCCTCCGGCGCAGGCAGATTCTGGCCCGCGTGCTTGACCACGGCAGTGACCGCAATGAAACACAGCCCCGTGGTCATCATCCACAGAATACCTTGGAGCGGGCGGGAGGGCATCATCATCCGCAATCCATGGTCCTGTTTTCGTCGCGCCGCAAGTATCTCAGGCGAATAGAAGATTTGCGGCAATGGCCCACATGACCAAGGCGATCAACCCGTCCAGCACCCGCCAGGCGGACGGTTTTGCAAAAAGCGGCCGCAACAGGGCCGCGCCGAACCCGAGGCTCGCGAAGAAGACCCAGGCGGCCAGAACGCAGCCGAGGCCGAAGAGCAACGGCGCAGCGTATTGCGTCGAAATCGACCCCAGCAGGATCACCGTGTCGAGGTAGACATGCGGATTGAGCCACGTGATCGCCAGCGCGGCAAGGGCCGTCTTGCGAAGGCTGCCGTTCTGTCCCTCCGCCTGCAGCGTCAGGCCGCCCTGCCATGCCGCCCAGGCCGCGCGGGCGCCATACGCGATCAGGAATGCCGCCCCCCCGTACCGGAATGCCGGAATGACCAAAGGCACCACTTCAACCAGTGCACCGAAACCAAGAACCCCCGAGGTGACCAAGATAGTTTCCGAAATCGCGCAGATAAGGACCACGGTCAGCACATGCTCCCCACGCAGCCCCTGCCGCAGAACGAAGGCGTTCTGTGCGCCGATGGCGAGGATGAGTGAAAGGCCGAGGCCGAAACCGGAGAGGAGCGAAATCATGCGCCCTCATGGACGCTTAACCCGCATCGGTGCAACTTAGCTTTCATCACACAGGATAAGTAATGCTTATGATCGCGCCGCAACTTATGACAACCCTGATCGCCGTGGTCGAGACGGGCAGTTTCGACATGGCCGCAGCGCGCCTGCGCGTCACGCCGCCCGCCGTCAGTCAACGGATGCGCGCCCTGGCCGAGGCGGCAGGCGGCCCGGTGTTTGCGCGCCTGCAACCTGCGGTACCGACCGACCTGGGTCGCCGCCTGATGCGCCACGCACGTGACATGGCTGCGCTGCAGGCCGATCTTTCGGCGGACCTTGGGCAGGATGGCGGGCCGCGCCCGGTTTCCATAGCGCTCAACGCCGATAGCCTTGAAGTCTGGGCCGTACCGCCCTTGGCGTCCTGTCCCGGCTTCCGCTTCGACATTTGCATTCTGGACCAGGACCACTCGGCCGAAGTCCTGCGCCGGGGTGAGGTCAGCGCAGCACTGACAACACGCGCCGACCCTCTGCCCGGCTGCGACGCGCATCCGCTCGGCGCTCTAAGGTACCGCGCGACCTGCACTCCGGCCTTTCATGCTCGTTACTTTGCGAAGGGCGTTACCGCACAGGCGCTCATTGCTGCGCCCAGTCTCCGCTTCACGGCGCTCGACGCTCTCCAGAAACGGTGGATCGCCCGTCAGACAGGGCAACCGATCGACCCGCCCGCCCATCACCTCGCCGCCCCCGGTCCCTTCGTTCAGGCCACGCGCGAAGGGCTGGGCTGGGGCCTGAACCCGGAAAGGCTCGTTGCAGAAGACATTGCGGCCGGTCGGCTGATCGAACTGATCCCCGACACGCATCTCGACACGCCGCTGCATTGGCAGGTCGGCCGCACGATGGCCGAAGTGTTGGCCCCGGTAACGCGCGCAATCCGAAATGCGGCAAGGGAGGCCCTGATCTGAGGACCGCCCTTCTCTGCTTCACAAATACTCAGACTGAAACGTTTACTCGTCCAGTTGCGCCATCACCTCGTCGCTGGCTTCGAAGTTGGCGGTGACGTTCTGCACGTCGTCGTCATCCTCCAGCGCGTCCAGCAGTTTCATAAGTGACTGCATACCATCCAGATCCAGTTCGGTCGTCGTCGTAGGCCGCCAAACCAGTTTGGACGTCTCTGATTCGCCCAACAGCTCTTCCAGCGCGTTTGACACGGCGGCAAGGTCGGTGTCGGCGCACCAGACCACGTGGCTTTCCTCGTCTGACTCGACATCTTCGGCCCCGGCTTCGATCGCAGCCATCAAAACGTCATCGGCATCTCCGACGGACGCGGGGTAAATCACCTGGCCCTTACGGTCGAACATGAAGCCGACCGAGCCAGTCTCGCCCAGATTGCCGCCATTTTTGGAAAAGGTAGAGCGGACGGAAGACGCGGTGCGGTTGCGGTTGTCGGTCATCGCCTCGACGATGACGGCAACGCCGCCCGGACCATAGCCTTCGTATCTGATCTCGTCGTAATTCTCGCCCTCACCGCCCGACGCCTTGGAAATCGCCCGCGCGATCACGTCCTTGGGCACCGACTGCGACTTGGCCTCCTTCACGGCCAGCCGCAGACGCGGGTTCTTTTCGGGGTCGGGGTCGCCCATCTTGGCGGCAACGGTGATTTCCTTGCTGAGCTTGGAAAACAGCTTGGCGCGGATCTTGTCCTGACGCCCCTTACGGTGCTGGATGTTTGCCCATTTCGAATGGCCCGCCATGAGTCGCGCTCCGTCTGTCCTGCGTGTCGGGCCGCGTATAGCCCCGGGGCGCAGGCCTCCGCAATCCCGGCGGGGTTTGGGGCGGAGGCTTCCCGGTAATGGTGCCCCGCTGTGAGTCAGGTGCGCCCAAGGAGGCATGGTCCCGGAACTGCAGATCCGAACGTCTCTCGTCAAGGCCACCGAACCCGTGCCCCTCTTGGCGGCGTGTGCAGGTGATGTCTTGGGGACCGGGTCCAACTCCGGCATTCCCTAAGGCAACGCCGACACATTGCCACAGACACCTGACGCGACCGGCTTTGCGCGCAAACTGTCCCGTGCTAGCCCCGGGGCATTCACAGGCGGGCCTACGCTTAATGACCACCGACCAGATCATCCTTTTCAGCCTCTTTGGCGGCGTCTTTGCGATGCTGCTCTGGGGTCGGTTCCGCTATGATATCGTGGCCTTCTCGGCGCTGCTGCTTGGTGTGATTTTGGGTGTCGTGCCCAAGGCAGACGCATTTTCCGGCTTCGGTCACCCCGCGACGCTAGTCGTGGCGCTGGTGTTGGTCGTCTCGGCAGGGTTGGTGCGGTCGGGCGCGGTGATGCTGATCACGCGCACGATGATCGACAGTTCTCGCAAGGTGGGCGCGCATATCGCGATCATGGGCAGCATCGGTGCCGTTTTGTCCGCTTTCATGAACAACGTTGCGGCCTTGGCCTTGCTGATGCCAGTCGACATCGCGACCGCACGCAAGGCCGGGCGCAAACCGGCCGCCACCCTGATGCCATTGTCGTTCGCGACAATTCTTGGCGGTATGATAACCCTGATCGGCACGCCACCCAACATCATCGTCGCCGGCATCCGACGGGACCAGTTGGGTGAATCGTTCAACATGTTCGACTTCGCTCCGGTGGGACTGGTGACGGCACTGGCTGGCCTTTTGTTCGTCGCACTTATCGGCTGGCGGCTGATCCCAAGCGTGGACGATGGTGCCCAATCGGGGGTCGAGTCCGAGACGGCGAATTTCGTCGCCGAACTGACCGTGCCCGAAGGCCATCCACGACTGGGTAAAAGTGTGTCGGATTTCAACGACGTGGCCGACGACACCGGCGTATTCATCTTGGGCCTGATCCGCGACGGCCGCCGAATGTTCGGAAGCGCGCGCAATGTGACCCTGAAGGAGGGCGACGCTCTGATCCTGGAGGCCGCGCCCGAGGCGCTGGATGAATTCCGCGCTTCCGAGAATCTCGATTTCGCCGATGGTCGACGCATGACCCTGCTGGAGGCGGCGGAGCAAGGCCTGTCGCTGGTCGAGGTCGTCATCCCCGAGTTCAGCCGGATCACCGGCAAGTCAGCGCAATCCATCGGTTTGGCATGGCGGCATCGTACGGTACTTCTGGGCATCTCCCGCAGGGGCCGGCGCATCATCGAACGGGTTCGCCGCGAGAAGGTGCAGCCGGGCGATATCCTCCTTCTCCTCATCCCGTCCGAAACGTCGGAGCAGGTCATCGGCTGGCTGGGTGGCCTGCCCCTGGCGGACCGCGGGCTTGCGGTGACCGAAAACAAGAAGATCTGGCCCGCGGCCCTGCTGTTCGGCGGCGCAGTCATCGCGGCGAGTTTCGGTCTGGTCGATCTGACGGTGGCCCTTGGCGTCGTCGTCGTCGGCTACGTGTTGACCCGCATCGTACCGCTGGCCGAGCTTTACGATCACATCGAATGGCCCGTCGTCGTCCTGCTGGGGTCCATGATCCCGCTCGGGGCCGCGCTGGAGACGTCGGGCGGCACGCAGTTGATCGCCAATTCCCTGACGGGCCTGACGTCGGGACAGCCCGCCTGGGTCGCGCTGCTGGTGTTGATGGTGGTGACGATGACGCTTTCGGACGTGCTCAACAACACGGCGACGGCCATCGTTGCGGCCCCGGTCGGCATCCAGATGGCGAAAACGCTGGGGGTCGACCCCGACCCGTTCCTGATGGCTGTCGCCGTCGCCGCCTCCTGCGCGTTCCTCACGCCGATCGGGCACAAGAACAACACGCTGGTCCTTGGTCCCGGAGGATACAGCTTTGGCGATTACTGGCGCATGGGCCTGCCGCTGGAGATCCTGGTCGTCGCGGTATCGGTCCCCTCGATCCTATTCTTCTGGCCGCTTTGAGGCCGCACCTGCTGCGTTTGAAGTCTGCTTCCGGGAAAGGGACAGAAACGGCAGTTTCGGGTTGAACTATGATGGCGCAGCAACCGGTCGCCACTCTGTGATCTAACCGCGCGCGATCGCCATGCGATAGGTGGTTGGTGTCATGGCGGTATGAGCTCGGAACGCCCGCGTAAAATGGCTCTGGCTCGAAAACCCGAATGCTACGGCAACCTCGATGACGGAACACTCCGTCCGAAGCATGATCTTTGCCTGTTCGATTTTTCTGCGCATAATCCAGTTATGTGGGGCCATGCCTTTAGAGATCCGAAACATCCTGTGCAGATGGAACTGAGAGAGGTCGGCAATGACAGCCAGGTCGGCCAGTCTGATCGGCTCGCCTAGATTGGCGTCTATCCAGTCATCAAGACGTTGCAAAATGTAAGGTGGAAGGCCGCCACGAAGGGCAGGAGAGCACGATCCAAGATGTCCCACCAGCTCTGCAAGGGCGGCATCGGCCAGCAGGGCGTCCTCGTCATACGCAGCCCTCGCCAACGCCTGAAGCGGCCCTGTCATAAGAGGCATTTCAGCGAATGTTGTCGGGGTAAGGTCAAGCAGACGGGCGTCGCGATTGTGGGTCTCCGCGAAGGCACCTCGAAGTTGGTCGTCCGGCACATACAGATGGACGAACTCGAAGGGCGTTGTGATTTCCCATTCAGATCTCTCCCCCTCCGGCATGATGCAGATGGTGCCCGGGCGGCCTGTTTCTGGCCCGGCATCGACGCGCCGCGTTCCTGTTCCGCCTTTCAGATACAGGCTGAACGCGTGGCCGCGCGGCGTGTCGTAAACGACGTGATCGTTGCTGTTCTTCCAGACCGTGATCGCACGCCCCGCACCCAGGTCGAGCGCGGCCACCGCACGCGCGGTGGGAGAGACTTTAAGAAAATCACGGACGGTGGAGGTCATGACGCTCCTTAGCCCGGCCATTCTTTGCGGGAAATGTGCTTGGAGCCGATAACCGCAAGATTATGCAAGAGCGGGTTGATGCATCGGTTACGTGCAGCGGCAAAGGAGCCGTCAATGAGCACGCCAATTCTGTTTATCACCACCGTATTCATCTGGGGCACGACCTGGATCGCCATCGCGGCCCAAATCGGCGACGTACCCGTCATCGTGTCGGTATTTTACCGCTTCGCGCTGGCGGGCATCTTGATGTTGACCGGTCTTGCCGCCTTGGGATGGCTTCGGCGGCCTGCGATCTGGCGATTTGTGGTGATACAGGCACTTTGTCTTTTTTGCTTCAACTTCATCGGCCTCTACAACGCCACCGCGTCCATCCCTTCCGGGCTCGTTTCGGTGATCTTCTCACTCGCCTCGATCTTCAACGCGATAAATGCGCGGATTTTTTTCGGGGAGCGTATCAGTCAACAATCACTCCTTGCCGGAGCGCTGGGAGCCGCCGGTCTGATCTTGCTGTTCTGGCACGATCTTGCTGTTGCTCTTGATCCACAGACATTGCGCGGAATTGGCTGGGCAGTTCTGGGGACGGCCTTCTTTTCTTGGGGCAACATGGCGTCCCGCAAAAACGCGGCGATCGGGATCACACCTGTCACGGCAAATGCCTGGGGCATGGGCATCGGCGCTCTTGTCCTCCTCGCCTTGCTTGGTGCGACGGGTCAATCGCTTACCACCCCTCATGGGACAGCGTATTGGACCGCGCTCATTTACCTGTCGGTTGTCGGCTCCATCGTGGGATTTACCGCATACCTCATGCTGGTTGGCCGCATGGGCTCAGCAAAGGCAGGATATGCTACTGTCCTCTTTCCGATTGTGGCGCTCGCCGCGTCGACTCTGTTCGAAGACTATCAATGGACCGCGTCATCAGTCGTTGGCGTGATACTTGCCGGCCTGGGCAATGTTGTGATGTTCCAAAAGCGCAAATACCCGCTTCGTAGACATGCCTGACCGACCTGGCATCCAGAACGGCCCTTCGTTCCAAACGAGGACAAGAAAAGGGCTCGAAAAGTCAGCAGATACAGATTCTTGGTAGGAATACCTCGGGCTTCATTCGCGCGATGGAAGTGGGATTAGGCCAGGATGCACCACTTTGGTTGATACGTGCTTCAACACGCCTTCCGCACGTTGGACCCGGTTCCCCGTCCAATTCCGGGGCAACTGGGCAACCTCCGCCTCTTGCCCCCGCAGCCGCACCCGCGCATGAAGTGCCCATGACGCTGCGCTTCACCATCCTCGGCTGCGGGTCGTCCGGCGGCGTGCCACGCCTGGGCGGCCATTGGGGCGATTGTGACCCGGAGGAGCCGAAAAACCGCCGACGCCGCTGTTCCATGCTGGTGGAGCGGATCGGACCCGACGGCATCACGCGTGTCCTTATCGACACCTCGCCGGACATGCGCGAACAGCTGTTGGACGCGCGCATCGGTGCACTTGACGGGGTCGTCTTTACACATGCCCATGCAGACCATGCGCACGGCATCGACGACCTGCGAATGATCGTCTTCAACCAGCGCGCACGCCTGAACATCTGGGCCGACGATTCAACATGGACTGACCTGTCGCGGCGGTTTCAATACGTCTTCGAGACGCCCGAAGGGTCCAGCTATCCGCCCATTCTGACACGCCACACCATCGACGGCACGATCACGATCGAAGGCGCGGGCGGTGCGATCACTCTTTATCCGGTCAAGGTCGGTCATGGCAGCATCAACGCGCTTGGCTTTCGCATCGGGGGTCTGTGCTACATGCCCGACGTGGACACGATCCCGGCGGAAGCAATGCCGCTTCTGACCGATTTGTCCGTCTGGGTTCTGGACGCGCTCCGCCGCACGCCGCACCCTTCGCACCTGTCGCTGCCGCAGACACTCGCTTGGTTCGAGCGGATGAAGCCCGCGCGCGGAGTGCTGACCAACATGCACATCGACCTCGATTGGGCCACGGTACAGGCCGAAACCGCGCCGAACATCGATGCCGCGTTCGATGGCATGGTGATCGAGCTGCCCGATGACTGAGGCCGCCTGATGCTCAGCGTTCTGGCCGTCACGGTTCCCGTCTTCCTGATCATCGGTGCGGGCTACCTCGCGGTCTGGCGAAAGGTTTTCACCCAGGGGCAGGTCGACGGGCTGATGGTGTTCACCCAACGGTTCGCGATCCCCTGCCTGCTGTTCCTTGCCATGACACGGCTGGACCTGAGCCAAGGCTTCGACGGGCGGCTGCTGGTCACCTACTACTCGGGGTCGCTTGTATGTTTCGCCGCCGGTATCCTGGGGACCCTCTTCTGGCTCAAGCGCGGGGCGGAGGACGCGGTCGCGATCGGCTTTGCGGCGATGTTCGCGAACACAGTCCTTCTGGGCATCCCGATCGCAGAGCGTGCCTACGGTGCGGACAGTCTTGCCCCCAACTTCACGATAATCGCGTTCCACGCCGCGTTTTGCTACTTCGTCGGCATTTCCGCGATGGAGGCTGTGCGCGCGGGCGGCAGTGGCCTGCTCGGCGGCATGAAAACCGTCGCGCGCAAGATGTCGACCAATTCGCTGATGATCGGTGTGGCTCTTGGTCTGCTTGTGAACCTGACCGGCCTGCCCCTGCCCGCCCCCTTCCTGGAGGCTGTGGCCCTCATCGCGGGTGCCGCCCTGCCGGCTGCGCTGTTCGGGCTGGGCGGCGTCCTCGTCCAGTATAAACCTGAAGGTGACGCGCGGGGCATCGTCCTGTGCTGCGGAGTCGCACTTATCCTGCATCCGGCCTGGGCCTGGGGAATGGGCACGCTGCTGGGTCTGGGCCAAGGCCCTTTCCGCGCCGCCGTCCTGACCGCGGCAATGGCACCGGGCGTCAATTCATACCTCTTCGCGGCGATGCATGGACGCGCTGTCCGCATCAGCGCGTCTTCGGTTTTGATCGGAACGGCAGTGTCGGTGGCCTCGGTATCCGGCTGGCTGCTCCTGCTTTAACCCTCGATCGGGGTCGGCCCGGCGTCCATCTCGTCCGTCTCCACGTTCACCGGCGCAGCACCCGCAGGTCCCGACACGCGTGAGAAGAACTGCTTGTCGAGTTCCCAACTGACGAACAATGGGATTTCCTCGGCCTCGCCTGCCGGCTGACCCAACCAAGCCGGGCGTTCCGCCGGGCGCATGGACGTGTGCAGTCCGTTGCAGAAAGGCTGACGAACCAGCCACCGGCGCATATCCTCGCGCTTGCGCGCGGAGTGGAAAGGCCCCCAATCGGCAGCGACGCCTCGCATCCCGCGGGACACCACACCGTCGCGTGGTACGGTCAGATTCATGATGCGGACGGCGCAGGACATGTTGAGCGCGCCGTCTTTCAGCGCGTTACCCGTTCGCGCCTCGCAGCCGTAGCCACGCGCCGTCGCGGGCAAAATCTGGACCAGCCCATACCAGAGACCGCCGCCACCAACCGCAGTCGGACGATAGGTGCTTTCGTGCTTGGACAACGTCGAGAGCAGACCGGCCCAGAACGCCTTGCGCTCCCACTCGCCACCCTCGGCGTAGGCTGGACACCATTGATCAATGTCCCGTGGCACGGTCTCGACCAGTCGCTGTCCGTGACTGTCGAGGGCGTTCATCGCGGCCTGTGTCCAGCGCGAGGATCCTCGGATGTGGTCCCACCGAAGATCGGGCAATTCCTGCGTCATGGGGCGGGCGCTCGGCAGTGGCGAGATTTCGGGAGCAAGGTCTGAGCTCGGCGGCCGGTAGACCGACATTGTGCTCGGCGTTGTCGTCAGAGATGCGGTGCCTGTATCGGCGGCAGTGGCCGCTTGACCTTGCGGCAGGCGTGTTTCCGCCTGTGCCGGCAGTATTGCGCCGCTGGCAAGCAGCCCCAATACCGTAGCGAATGCGGTTGCCCGCACTGATCGTACGTGTCGATTCTTCATGTCAAACACCCCCCAGAGCGCCGAGATAACCAGTAAAAGAACCACGAGTGGTAGGCACCTGAGATGTGCCCGCAATACGTGGTAGGCCAGTACTTACGGACAGGGTGGCAGCCCAGTCCAAAAACCCGGTCGGTAGATAACATTTTCGTTGCAAAGCGCAAAGATGTCCGATGCTGCAGCGCAGCAATCCGCTCATTCAGAGCAATGCGCGGGCCGCTGCGCGCAGTAGACCGCGGGCATAAAGCTTGTGCGCCGGCAGCAGAATTCGCGCCGCAATCGGCATTCGCCCCCCTCGTGCGCGAACGACGGAACCGAAGAACAGTCGCGTCCCCAAGCGTTGCGGACGCACCGCCAGCCAGGACATCGTCGCCCCCGTGACATCCGCCAGCCAGAGCTGGTCGGCAAGCCGCCCCGCCACTGTCCAGGCAGCGAACCGGTCCGTCCGCCCCTCGGCCAGATCAATCACCTCCGCATCCGGAATCCGTCGACGCAGGGCCAGTTGCAGAACCAATCGCTCGGCCAGGAACAGCGGTGTGCCGTAAAAGGCGGCGACGAAATCCCTCAGGTCGACTGAATGCGCCACGTCGACGTAATCGCAGTCGACATAGGTTCCGGGGGGCGTGGTGGCCGGGGCCATCAGGCTCCACTTCGGCAGGTCGATACGCGCCAGGTTCATGCCCCGCCCTGCCATACCCGCACAGCTTTTGAAATGCATCCCATCGACCTGCCGTCTTGCCCCGCCGGGCCGCGCGCCTTACACCGCCTTCGATCCACTCCGGAGGCCCCCATGCTCGACACGCAACTGCCCACCCCGAAGCCCCGCGTCATCGCCGGCGAAAAGCACGACTGGGAGCTGGTCATCGGCATGGAAGTACATGCGCAGGTCGCCACGAAATCCAAGCTATTTTCAGGGGCGTCCACCAAATTCGGGGCCGAACCCAATTCCAACGTGGCCTTCGTCGACGCCGGCATGCCCGGCATGTTGCCGGTGATCAATGAAGCCTGCGTCGCGCAGGCGGTGCGAACGGGCCTGGGCCTCAAGGCAGAAATTCACCTGAAGTCGGCCTTTGACCGGAAGAACTATTTCTATCCCGACCTGCCGCAGGGCTACCAGATTTCGCAACTCTATCACCCCATCGTGGGCGAGGGCGAAGTCCTGGTCGAGCTTGGCGACGGAACCGCGCGCGTGGTACGGATCGAACGGATCCACCTCGAGCAGGACGCGGGCAAATCGATTCACGACATGGATCCGTCGATGTCTTTCGTGGACCTGAACCGAACCGGCGTCGCCCTGATGGAGATCGTGTCCCGCCCCGATATTCGCGGCCCCGAGGAAGCCGCCGCCTATGTGACCAAGCTGCGTCAGATCATGCGCTATCTGGGCACCTGCGACGGCAACATGCAAAACGGCAACCTGCGCGCCGACGTCAACGTCTCGGTCTGCCGCCCCGGCCAGTACGAGAAATACTGGGAAACGCAGGATTTCGGCCATTTAGGGACCCGCTGCGAGATCAAGAACATGAACTCCCTGCGGTTCATCCAGGCCGCCATCGACTTCGAGGCGCGCCGCCAGATCGCCCTGCTGGAACGCGGTGACAGCGTGACGCAAGAGACACGCCTGTACGACGCCGACAAGAACGAGACGCGCTCGATGCGCTCCAAGGAAGAGGCGCACGACTACCGTTACTTCCCCGACCCCGACCTGCTGCCGCTGGAAATCGAACAGGCCTGGGTCGATGACATCGCCGCCGATCTGCCCGAACTGCCCGACGCCAAGAAGGCCCGCTTCGTCGGCGACTTCGGCCTGTCCGATTATGACGCATCGGTCCTGACCGCCGACACGGATGCGGCGCAGTATTTCGAGGCCGTGGCCGCCGCATCCGGCAACGGCAAGGCCTCGGCCAACTGGGTGATCAACAACCTTTTCGGGAAACTGAAAGAGGACGAGAAGGATATCGGGGACAGCCCGATGACCCCCGCACAACTGGGTGGCATCCTTGGCCTCATCGAAAAGGGTGATATTTCGGGCAAAATCGCCAAGGACCTCTTCGAAATCGTCTACTCCGAGGGCGGCGACCCGGCCGTGATCGTCGAAGAACGCGGCATGAAGCAGGTCACCGACACCGGAGCCATCGAGACGGCCGTGGACGAAATCATCGCCGCCAACCCGGCGCAGGTAGAAAAGGCGAAGGCCAATCCCAAGCTGGCTGGCTGGTTCGTCGGCCAGGTGATGAAGGCCACCGGTGGCAAGGCGAATCCGAAGGCGGTGAACGACGTAGTGGCGGCGAAACTCGGGCTCTGACGCGGCACGGGGCAGAATTACCGGTCGGGGTTCGCGGATACAGCCGCGCGCCATCGTCCCGGACTGCCGCTTGCTTACAACACGCCCTCTCCAATGTTGCGCATCCCTAGGACAGGCGATGCACCTCCTGACGCGCTGGCGTCGTGCTCCGGTCGAGGAAGTACAGGTGCTGGAGCATTGATGCCCCCGCAGATGCGTGTTTTTTTCAGCCTGCCCTTCAACGTCCGACAAATCTCCATAATCTCGCCATGTCCTCCGGTCATTTCGGTCGGCATGAAACATGCGCCCCAATTCACTGAAGTTATTTACGAATACGAAGTCATTCCCGCGCCGACCAAAGCCAAACGGGTCGCCGGCCTGATCAAGGAAAACGAACGCGTCGCACATGAAATCAGCGAGCTGTTCAACGACATGGCGATCGACGGGTGGGAATACGTTCGCGCCGACACCATCAGCATCGACGACGTGACGGGCATTTCCGGCAATATCCCCAAGGCGCATACGCTGCTCGTGTTCCGCCGTCCGCTGATCCAATCGACGACGGACGCCGTCGAAGCGCTGATGCTCAAAGACCGGATCGCCTAAGCGATAGTTCCGGATTTCCCCGAACCTCGCGTCTCCATCATCATTCTGCGGGCACGACGTCCAGCCAACCATGTTGACCCGTCGCGCCCCGGACAACGGTGACTTTACCAACGAGCAAATAGGCTGAGCCGCGCCGGGGCCTTCGATGCATGACCCTGCTCAAAGGAACCGACCGCAATTCAGTCGGCTACTCGCCCTCCTCCACCGAAAGATCCATAGACAACGCATGGATTCGCTCCATCACGTCGCCCAGCGCCGCATGCACCATCCGGTGGCGCGCGATGCGCGACTTGCCCGCGAAGGCAGCAGAGGCAATCACGACGTGCCAATGGCTTTCACCGCTGCCGTCATCGCCCGCGTGGCCGGCGTGTTTGCCGCTCTCGTTTATGACGTTCAGACGACTGGGCGAGAGCCCATCTTGAAGCCGTGCGCGGATTACCGCTTCGATACTCATCATTTTTCCTTCCAATTGGTCGTCAAGGCCTTCCCTCTGGCGCGCCAATGACTAATCTCTGACGCCTCAGGCCGGAAGGGGGTGCTATGACCAAGAACGACCCGTTTAACTTCGACATGCGGGTGTCGACGGCGAAAAAGCGCAGCCCACGCGGCAAGCGCGGCATGTCCGGCGCGGTCGAAACGTCGACTCGCGTTTGCGATCATGATGGTTGCGAGGAGGGCGGCAAGTATCGCGCGCCCAAATCACGTGACACGAAGGACGACTACTATTGGTTCTGCAAGGACCACGTTCGCGAGTATAATTCGAAGTGGAGCTTTTTCGACGGTGCGACCGAAGCCGAACTCGCGCGGCAGGCGGAAACCGATGAACGCCCGACGCAGGCGTTCAAGAAGACGATCGAGGAGCGGGCCTGGGCGCGTCTGGGGATCGAGGACGCGCACCAGGTGCTGGGCGGCAACGCCACGCGCAACCCAGGGCGCGGCGTTGTGGGGCGCAAGTTGCCCCCCACCGAACGCAAGGCGCTCGATATTCTGGAAGCCAAGGATGATTGGGACAAGGCTGCGCTGCGCAAGGCCTACAAATCGCTCATCAAGGTGTTGCACCCGGACATGAACGGCGGGGATCGGTCGCAGGAGGAGCAGCTGAGCGAAGTAGTCTGGGCCTGGGATCAGTTGAAGGACAGCCGCAACTTCAAGTGACACTTTCACGGGTAGGCGCGATCTTCTCCGGGTCATCGCGCTACCCGACGCCGGGATGCCCCGCCACAACCACCATCTGACGGCCCGCATGGATATCCCATCGAGAATGCCCCCGCTCCATAGGACCGGGGGCGAAAATCAGTGGGTCGAGGCAATCTGGGGGGTAGCACCCGACCCACGCCCGCCACGGCCGGAATGTCCGCGACGGGATTGCGACGGCGGTGTTACTGCTTTGGCAGCAGAACACGGTCGATGACATGAATCACACCGTTCGACTGATCGACATCGGCGATGGTGACCGTCGCCGCGCGGCCATTTTCATCGGTAACCGTGAACGTGTCGCCGGAATAGGTGCCTGTAAGCGTACATCCACCCACCGTCGGGATCGGATGCGCGCCACCGTCGTCGTCGATCATGCCCTTGAGCGCGTCCGACATAACGTCGGCGGCGACCACGTGACAGGTCAGGATCTGCTGAAGCTGAGCCTTGTTTTCTGGCAGCAGAAGCGCGGCAAGACTTTCGTCGCTGATCATGCCGAAGGCGGCGTCAGTCGGCGCGAAAACGGTGAATGGACCGGGCCCCGACAGCGTCTCGACCAGATCAGCAGCCTGAACGGCGGCGACCAGCGTGGTGTGGATGGGCGAGTTCACGGCGTTTTCGATGATGTTGCGCTGGACCAGCATTTCGGCACCACCGACCATCGGATTCGCCATCATGTCTTCGGCGGCGTGGGCATCGGCCAGTGCCGAGATGGTGGTCATAGAAAGCGCGGCTGCGGCAAGCATAATTGACTTCATGGGTGTTTCTCCGTGTTGGGTCGCGACCGGGCCTCTGCCCAGCCGTCCTCAGCATCCACGCGAGTGTCACGGGAAAGTTTCAAACAAACGGCCGAAAACTGCTTTTCAGATATCGTAGAGCGGCCCCGCGACCAGAACGGCCCCAGTGGGCTGACCCGTAGGCGATCCGCCGAGCGGTTCGTCCGACACCGCCAGGATTACCCCGGCTGCCAGGCCTTCAGGGGCCGGGATCACCAGTCTTTCCTGATCTGGAAGCACCCCGAGCGAGACGGGCGCGGCGTCACCCGCGATCAGCCACAGTTGCAGCGCACGACCTGGAAACGGCTCGCCTTCCCGACGAATGATCAACAGATCTTCCCCGTCCGTACCTGCCGCGAAATGCATGTTACCCGCGCCCGAACCCTCGATGGCCGTCATCTCGGCGTGCAGCACGGGGTCGAAGGCAGGCGGCTGCAGCAGAACCAGAGCCAGCGCAAAAGCCGCGACCGGGCCCGCGATCAGGCCTAGAACGCCAAGCCAGCCCTGCCACCAATGGCGCGCGGGCGGTGCAGGGAAAAGCCGTTCCGCAACTTCGCCGCGCAGACGCGCGGGCGGAGAAACGTCCGGTCCCGCGGTCAGCGAAGTCAGCCGCGCGGCCCAGTCTTCGTGCACTGCGCGCAAGGCGGGCTCCCGCTGCAGACGCGCCTCGACGGCCTGTGATTCCAACGGGGGCAGAAGGCCCAGAACGTATTCGCCGATCAGGGCGTGGTCATCGTCTTCGGGGATTTCGTGCGGGTCGGTCATCGGCTCAGACACTCCCGCAGGGCGATCAGGCTGCGGCGCAGCCAGGTCCGCATCGTATTCAGTGGCACGTCGAATCGAGCGGCCAACTCGGCGTAGGTTTCACCCTCCAGATAGGCGCGTCGGACCGCCTCGCTACGCGCGGCCTCCAACTCGGCCAGGCAATCAACGATCGCCTTCGCCTCGCCCTTGGCGATGGCATTGGCCTCCGGTCCCGGCGCAAGATCACGCAACACATCGTCGGCTGGCATCTCGCTCCGCCCCACTTCGGCGCGTTTCCGCCGCAGAATGTCGATGCAGTGATTACGCGCAACTGTAGCCAGCCACGTGATCGGCGATAATCCGTTCACCCGGTAGCGGTCGGCGTTGCGCCAGATCTTGACGTAGATGTCCTGCAAGGCGTCCTCGGCTTCGGCTCTGTTGCCCAATACACGCAGGGCGACGCCGAACAGTTTCGCCGCCGTTGCATCATAAAGGTGCCCGAACGCCGCCCGGTCCCCAAGCGCAGCCCCCGCAAGCCACCTTTCCAAGTCATCACGTGTGGCCAAGCTGTCTCTCCAACGTCCCGCATTTGGAGGCGCTGCGCGCATTTGCACGCCTGCCCTCTCTTGCGATTACGCCCCTTATGTTGCATCCGGGCACTTGGCTGCAAGGAGACGGATCAATGGCTGACGGGGCAACGGATATGAACGCACTTCCGACCAAGGACATTTCCGTCCGCGAAATGTTCGGAATCGACAGCGACATGACCGTCAAGGGCTTCGAAGAGGCCTCCGACCGGGTACCCGTCATCGACCCGACCTACAAATTCGATCCAGACACCACGCTGGCCATCCTTGCCGGATTTGGCTGGAACCGCCGCGTGATGATCCAAGGCTACCACGGGACGGGCAAGTCGACGCACATCGAACAAGTCGCCGCGCGTCTTAACTGGCCCTGCGTGCGCGTCAACCTCGACAGCCACATCAGCCGTATCGACCTGATCGGCAAGGATGCGATCCGCCTGAAGGACGGCGTTCAGGTCACTGAATTCCACGAGGGCATTCTGCCGTGGGCCCTGCGCAACCCCGTAGCGATCGTGTTCGACGAATACGATGCGGGCCGCGCCGACGTTATGTTCGTGATCCAGCGGGTCCTGGAAACCGACGGCAAACTGACCCTGATGGATCAAAACACCATTATCGAGCCGCACCCCAGCTTCCGCCTGTTCGCGACGGCGAACACCGTCGGCCTGGGCGACACGACGGGCCTGTATCACGGCACACAGCAAATCAACCAAGCCCAGATGGACCGCTGGTCGCTGGTGGCCACGCTCAACTACCTGAGCCACGACGCCGAGACGAACATCGTTCTCGCCAAGAATCCGCATTACAACAGCGAAAAAGGCCGCCAGACCATCAGCCGTATGGTGACCGTCGCCGACCTTACGCGCACGGCCTTCATGAACGGTGATCTGTCCACCGTCATGTCGCCGCGCACGGTTCTCGCCTGGGCCCAGAATGCCGAGATCTTCCGCGACGTGGGCTATTCTTTCCGCCTGACGTTCCTCAACAAGTGCGACGAACTGGAGCGGCAGACCGTCGCGGAGTTCTACCAGCGCTGCTTCGACGAGGAACTGCCCGAGAGCGCCGCGAGCCTGTCACTCGGCTGAGCGACTGCCCCCTTCCGATCCGTCGAAAGGGGGCCAAAGCGCGCTATTTCACCTTTTTGCCCGCAACGATCAGGTCAGCGCGGGAATTTGCCGATGGAGTGGCAAGCGGAGCTTTCACCACCTCCTTCTTCGGCTTCTTCACTTCGCGGTTGCCCTTTTGTTTGTCGCCCTTACCCATGGTCTTTCCTTTCGAGGCGGACCCCGATGTTGGGCACCCGGACCGCTTGATATTGCAAGAGATGAACCAGGGTTGCCCGGACCGAACGGTCAGGGGCGATGATCCCGGCCCCGCGTGCCATCAGGCTGTATTCGGGGCATGAGCGCACGATACGCCTCCCAACACGTCACAGCAAGCGTCATGGGGCTTGCGCCAATCGGCCCACGCCACAGAACGGCAAGTCGAAACCATTGCTCCCGCCCGCTTCGGATGATTTATCACCTGCATGAGCAAACCCACCGACAATCCCGCTGATCCGTTCAAGAAGGCACTGGCCGAAGCGACAAAGACGCTGGCCGACGACACGGAGCTTTCCGTCACCTTCTCCGTCGATCCGTCAGGCCAGACGAACGACTCGATCCGCCTGCCTCAGGTCTCCCGCCGGATGACCCGCGATGAGGTGATGCTGGCGCGCGGCACGGCCGATGCCTACGCGCTGCGCCACCGGCACCACGACGCCGGAGTGAATGCAAAATACATGCCGCAAGGCAACATGGCGCGCGAACTGTACGAAGCAATGGAAACCGCCCGCTGCGAGGCCGTGGGCGCGCGCACAATGCCCGGTACGGCCGGCAACATCGACGCCAAGATCAACGTCGATGCCACCCGCAGGGGCTATGGCGACGTGAAGGACAAGGCGCAGATTCCGTTGGCCACCGCCGTCGGATACTGGGTGCGGCAACAGGCCACCGGCCGTGCCTTACCAAAGGGGGCGGAAAACGCGCTCGACCTTTGGCGCGGATTCATCGAGGAATCGACGGGCGACCGTCTCGATGGAATTGACGACGTTCTGGCCGACCAGACAGCCTTCGCACGTCTGGCCCGCCAGATGATCGACGACCTGGGCTACGGCGACCAGTTGGGCGACGACCCGGACCAGGAAGACGAGGATCAGGAGGAGGAGGGCGAAACCGACGAGGACGAACAGGAACCCGACTCCACCGGCGACGACGAAGATCAGGAGCAGGACGACGAGGCCAGCCCCGAACAGTCGCAGGATCAGCAGGACGACCCCAGCCAGGCGCAGGTCTCCATGGATGACATGGCCGACGAGGAAATGGGCGAAGAGGCGGAGATGCCCGACTCCGACGAACAGGGCGAGCCCCCCGCGCCGCAGCCCGTGTCCGACGCCGATCCAAACTACACCGTCTATACCGAAGCCTTCGACGAAGTGGTCGGAGCCGAGGATCTGGCCGAACCCGCCGAGCTGGAACGGCTGCGCGCCTATCTCGATCAGCAGTTGGAGCCGCTCAAGGGGGCCGTGTCGCGCCTTGCCAACAAGTTGCAGCGCCGCCTTCAGGCACAGCAGAACCGCTCTTGGGAATTCGACCTGGAGGAAGGCATTCTTGACGCCGGACGTCTGGCCCGCGTCGTAGCCAACCCGACGACACCCCTTTCGTTCAAAATGGAGCGCGATACCGAATTCCGCGACACCTGCGTGACGCTGCTGCTGGACAACTCCGGATCCATGCGTGGACGCCCCATCTCGATTGCTGCGATCTGTGCCGACGTACTGGCCCGCACGCTGGAACGGTGCGGCGTCAAAGTGGAGATCCTCGGCTTTACCACCCGCGCCTGGAAGGGCGGACTCTCGCGCGAAGCCTGGTTGAAAGACGGTCGCCCTGCCACGCCGGGTCGCCTGAACGACCTGCGCCACATTATCTACAAATCTGCCGACGCGCCTTGGCGCAGGGTACGCCCGAACCTTGGCTTGATGATGAAAGAGGGCCTGCTGAAGGAAAACATCGACGGAGAGGCGCTGGAATGGGCGCACCGCCGCGCGACCGCCCGCCCCGAGGCCCGCAAGATCCTGATGGTGATCTCGGATGGTGCGCCAGTGGACGATTCCACTCTCTCGGTGAACCCCGCTAATTACCTTGAAAAGCACCTGCGCGACGTCATCGCCATGGTCGAGAAGCGCAAGGCCGTGGAACTCCTGGCCATCGGCATCGGCCACGACGTGACACGCTATTACGACAGGGCCGTCACGATCACCGACGTGGAGCAACTTGCGGGTGCCATGACCGAACAACTTGCCAGCCTCTTCGACAGCGACCCGCGTGCCCGCGCGCGCGTCAAGGGAATGCGCAGGGCATCCTGACGGTGGACCGACCTTCCCTCTGCCGGACGCCTCCGGCGGGGGAGTATTTTCAAAGCAGAGAAGCACGGTCCGCCCCACCGTCCGTCGGTTTCTCGGGTGACGGGGGCTTCTCCGCTTGCGGTCATCGGCTCTCCAGCCTGTACCGTGCAGCCAACTTCGCAAGGCGTGATTAAGAAAAGGTTTCGCGCTTCTCCGTTTCACAAATACTCAGAACACGACGGCGCAGCCGCACCCCCACCAGACCGAGGTTCCGATGTTCCAATCCTTCGACGTCACCGCACGCCCCGATGCCGCCCCGCCGCGTGTGGCCCGGCTCCGCGACTGGATGGCGGCTCAGGGGCTTGATGCCTTCATCGTGCCCCGCGCAGACGCCCATCAGGGTGAATACGTTGCGCCCTGCGACGAACGCATGGCCTATATCTCGGGCTTCACCGGATCGGCGGGGTTTGTCATCGTTCTGCGCGACCGGGCCGCAGTTTTCACGGACGGACGCTACACCGTACAAGTCAGGGCCCAGACCGATCCGGACACGTTCGAAACCGTGAACTGGCCCGTGACTGGGCTGGCAGACTGGTTGCCGGGGGCCCTGCCGACTGGCGGCCGCGTCGGGTTCGACCCGATGCTGCATCCCGTGTCCCAGATTGAGGGCTTGCGGGCGCTTGAGGCCTTCACCTTCGTGGCTTGTCAAAACGGCGTCGATGCAATCTGGGATGCTCGCCCCCCCGCCCCCGCCGCCGCGATGACGGCCTACCCCGAGGCGCTGGCGGGTAAATCCGCCTTGGAAAAGCGCACCGAGATTGCCGCCAACCTGAAAGCCCTTGGTGTAGATGCGGCACTGACGAACCAGCCCGAAGCCATCGCCTGGCTTTTGAACATTCGTGGTGGCGACATCGCGCGCACCCCGGTGCCGCAGTGTTTCGCCGTGCTGCATGGCGATGCCAGCGTCGATCTGTTCTGCGCGCCCGAAAAGGCGGCACCCGTGACCGAACAACTGGGTCCCGACATCCGGATCACTCCGCCCGGCGACATGGGTCGGCTGCTGCGGGGGCTGGCCAAGCGCGTGGGCTATGACCCTGCCACATGCCCTGTCGCGCTGGCTGAGATGCTGGCCAACGGCCAGCGGATCACCGATCCCTTCGCCCTGCCCCGCGCGATCAAGACCGACGCGGAAATCGCCGCAACGACCGAAGCACACCTGCGCGACGGCGCGGCCATGGTCCGGTTCCTGCGATGGCTAGACCAGGATCGCACGCCCGAGACGACCGAAATCGACGTCGTGACTGCGCTTGAGGGGTTTCGCCGCGATACCAATTACTTGCGCGATATAAGCTTTGAGACGATCGCCGGCACCGGCCCGAACGGAGCGATCGTGCATTACCGCGTCAATCGGGAGACGAACCGCACGCTGGATACCGACAGCGTGATACTGGTCGACTCGGGCGGGCAATACGAGGATGGAACAACGGACATCACCCGTACCGTGCCGTTGGGCAATCCCCCCGTCCAGATCCGCCACGCCTTCACCCGTGTCTTGCAGGGGATGATCGCCGTTAGCCGCACGCGCTTCCCCATCGGGGTGGCTGGGGCGCATCTGGACGTGCTGGCGCGCGCGCCCCTCTGGATGGAGCACCGCGACTACGACCACGGCACCGGGCACGGCGTCGGCGTCTATCTGGGTGTCCACGATGGCCCCGCCCGGATCAGCCGGATCAGCCAGGTGCCGCTGGAGCCCGGTATGATCCTGTCGAATGAACCGGGATATTACCGGGAGGGTGAATTCGGTATCCGCATCGAGAACTTGATCGTCGTCGAGTCGGCACCACGCCCCGAGACGGGCGACGACCGCGACATGCTGCACTTCATGACGCTGACCCAAGTACCCATCGACCGACGCCTGATCGAGTTGGATCTGCTCTCGCGCGAGGAACGCGCATGGCTCGATGCGTACCACGCAGGGGTCCTGGCCAAGGTCGGCCCGCGCGTTGACGGGGCCGATCGTGCATGGCTTGCCGCAATGTGCGCGCCGCTCTGACCTTTCATCTTTGGCAACGGGCGGTTAGTGTCCGTCAATCGCAAGGAGTGCCGCCATGACGACGATCAAAGTGACCCCCGCCACCGGCATCTGGACGGTTCGCAGTGATGACGGTGTCATCGTGGAGAGCAAGAATGCCCTGTCTCTGGTCGAAGGCGACCAGCCATTCGTGATCTACTTTCCGCGCAAGGACATCGCGATGGCCCTGTTCGAGAGAACGGACTCGAAGACCCATTGCCCGCACAAGGGCAACGCTGCCTACTACAGTTATGTCGGCCAATCTTCCAGCATTCCCGATGTCGCCTGGACCTATGAAAGCGTTACCAACCCCGACGCGAAGGCGATCGAGGGGTATCTTGCGTTTTATGCCGGCAAGGTCACCGTCGAACAGATCTGACCGACGCGAACGACGCGAAATCGGCCGCCCCGTCAGTTCTGGCGCACAACCTTGCCGGGGTTCATCAGGCCGTCCGGGTCCAACGCGCGTTTTACGGCCCCCATCACGTCCCAGGCGGCACCGTGTTCCGCCTCCATCAAGTGCAGTTTTCCAAGGCCCACGCCGTGTTCGCCCGTGGCCGTCCCACCCAGTTCCAACGCATGGGCGACCATCGCATCCGACAATCGCTTGGCCTCCGCGATCTCTGTCGCATCCCCCCGGTCCACCATCAGAATCGCGTGGTAATTCCCATCGCCGACATGCCCCAGGATCGGACCGGCGAGTGGTGATGCCGCGATGTCGTCCGCCGCGCGCGCGATGGCCTCCCCCAACTTCGAAATCGGCACACAGACGTCGGTGACCACAGCCGTGGCACCGGGACGTGTCGCCAAAATGGTGTGATACGCCCGGTGCCGCATCGACCACAGCCGGGTGCGATCCTCGGCGCGCGTCGCCCACGCAAAGCCGCTGCCCCCCAGATCGCCCGCGATGTCGCCGAACCGCGCGGCCTCGGACTCCACCACCTCATCCGATCCATGGAACTCCAGCAGCAGATGCGGACGTTCCGGCAAGTCGGCACCGTCGGCCGCGTTCAGAATGCGGACCGTTGCGACGTCGACGTATTCGATCCGCGCGGGCGTGAGGCCCATCTGCATTGCCGTGATCACCGCCTCGATCGCGCCGCCGGTCGTCTCGAAGCCGCAGACCGCCGCCGCCGTGGCCTCCGGCTGTCCCCAGAGCCTGAGCGTCAACTCCGTCATCAGGCCCAGCGTACCCTCCGACCCGACGAACAGTCCGGTCAGATCGTACCCGGCCGACGACTTGCGCGCCTGTGTCCCGGTTCGGATCACACGCCCGTCCGCCAGCACAACTTCCAGCGCCCGAACCTGATCGCGCATCGTGCCGTATCTGACCGCCGTCGTCCCAGACGCCCGCGTGGCCGCCATCCCGCCAAGCGACGCATTCGAGCCGGGATCGACGGGGAAAAACAATCCCGTCGCCCGCAACTCGGTGTTCAGCGCTTCGCGTGTGCAACCGGGTTGAACCCGGACCAGCATGTCTTCGGGCAGGATCTCCAGCACCTTGTTCATGTGCCTGAAGTCTACCGTGACCCCGCCCCTAAGGGCCGATGCATGGCCTTCCAGCGCCGTGCCCGTGCCCCAGCCGATCACCGGGACACCGTGACGCGCGCAGATGCCCACGATGCCCGCAACCTCCTCGGTCGAGAGCGGATAGACGACCGCATCGGGCGGCATTTCGGGATGATAGGTTTCTGATCGGCCATGCAGCGCCAGATCGCTCTTTCCCGTGGACAGGCGTTCGCCTAGCATCACCTCAAGTTCAGACAGCGCGTCTTGCGGGATCATCGGCCCCTCCCCTTTTCCAGACGCGACAGTGGTGCGTGAGGGTCGCGGGAAGGACAAGGGCTGGTGATCGATACCCCCGACGATCCGCCCCCCGATCCGCGCGCCTCGATATTGCTGGCACCGCTGCGCCGCACCTGGGCGGTGATCCGCGACCGCGGGCCGTCCAAGATCCAGTTCTGGTTCATCGCCCTGATCGTGGGAATCGCTTCAGGTTATGCCGCCGTGGCTTTCATGATGGCGATTCAGGCGTTGCAGACCTTCCTCTACGGCACCGACGATCCGCGCAAACTGCACAGCTTTGTGGCCACCTTGCCTTGGTTCTGGATCCTGATGCTGCCCTGTCTGGGCGGTCTGATCGTGGGTTACATCCTGACCCGCTTCACTCCCGACGCGCGCGTCCGCGGCCCCGCAGAAGTCATCCAGGCTTCAGCCATGAAGGAAGGCCGCGTGGAACGCCGCGCGGGCCTCGCCTCGATCGCGGCATCCCTCATCACGCTGTCATCGGGTGGGTCGACGGGCCGAGAAGGCCCGGTCGTCCACATGGTCGGTATGATCGCTGGATGGGTATCGAACAAGCTCAACGCGGATGGCGTCACCGGGCGGGACCTTCTGGGCTGCGCCGTGGCCGCCGGGGTCGCGGCCAGTTTCAATGCGCCTTTGGCGGGCGCACTCTTTGCCATGGAAGTCGTTCTGCGCCACTTCGCGATCCACGCTTTTGCCCCCATTACAATCGCCGCCGTCTCGGGCTCGGTCATTAGCCGCTCGTATTTCGGGGACGTGACCGAATTCATCCTGCCTGAATCCGGGGCCCTGGCCTTCTACATCGAGTTGCCTGCATTCCTGCTGCTGGGCCTGACCTCCGGCTTGATCGCCTTCGTCCTGATGCGGTCCGTGTTCTTCGCCGAAGATGTGGCGAATGAACTTCAGTCCACACTTAGAATGCCGCCCATGCTGCGCCCCGCCCTTTCGGGTCTGATGCTGGGCGGCATCGCGATCTTTTTTCCGCACATCATCGGCGTCGGGTACGAAACCACCTCCGCCGCACTGACCGGCGACCTTCTGCTGCGCGAAGCGGTCATATTCGCAGTCCTCAAGGTCGTCGCCGTGTCGATCACGATGGGTGGCCGTATGGGCGGGGGTATCTTTTCCCCGGCACTGATGATCGGCGCGCTGGCCGGGCTGGCCTTCGGTGAAATTGCGACGTCCGTCTTCCCCGACATCTCCGGTTCGGGCACGCTCTATGCCCTGGCCGGCATGGGCGCAGTGGCGGGGGCGGTCTTGGGGGCTCCCATTTCAACAACCCTGATCGTGTTCGAATTGACCGGCGATTGGCAAACCGGGCTGGCCGTGATGATTGCGGTATCAATCGCCTCGGCCCTGTCGGGGCGGTTGGTCGACCGGTCGTTCTTCCTGACCCAGCTTGAACGCCGCGGAATCCATCTCGCGGCAGGGCCACAAGCCTACCTGTTGGCGATGTTCAAGGTCTCAGCGGTAATGAAATACCCTGACCACCCCCGCGCGCCAAAGGACGACCGAATCCGACGCGCCTTGAATGACGGGCTGTTCGTCGCACCCGGCGACACGCTGGAGGCCGCGATGCCCCTGTTCGAACGGTCGAACTCGGACTTCCTGGCCGTGACCCGTCTGACCGATGGAGATGGGGCCCCCGAGGTGCTGGGCGTACTGCTCCAGGTCGACGCGCTGCGGGTCTACAACCGCGCCCTGGCCGCCACGGCAGCGGAGGAGCATTCCTGACGCGTGGTACCGGTGGTTTCACACCCCCGGGCCCCCGTGGGATATTATTGGCAAGAGGAAGGGCAGCCCGGGTTAGGCGGGGTGCCCTTT
>NZ_FNPX01000019.1 GCF_900107415.1 Jannaschia faecimaris | reverse complement strand
TTCCGCACGAAAAAGGGGCGGCCCGCAGGCCGCCCCCTTTTAGCGATTCCGGATCAATTAATTGTTCGCGATGATCGCTTCAATCCGACCTTTCTTCTGGCTGTCGTTGTCGTCACTGTCGACGATCGACTTGATCGTTGCGACTTGACCCAAGGTAAGGTCGTCGCCCATCGTTGTTGGGTCGATGCCGATACGCTCAAGCTCGCTCATCAGGGCTGTCTGCAACATGCTGAAGCCTTGGCCCGTGTGGCCGTCGGCAAATGCCGATCCGGTGGCAAGCGCGATCAGGACGGCTGCGGTTGTGATATTGAGTTTCATGGTATTTCCTCCGTTTAAGTGGTGTAGAGACGCGGTCGAAGCTGTTCTTCAAAGCGTCCAATCAGGCATGGCCTGCAAATCGATCACGTGTCCCCCCACAAGGCCGTTACCTCCTTGCTTCGCGAGCGGTTGTGAACGCGCGCTGAAATACAGGGCAGTGCCGCGTCGGGTCGCCCATCCCGGTAGACGGCACTCAGAGGGAAAACGGCTCGAATTGCCTCTTCCCGGTTGCGCTCGAACCTGGACGGGAGTCATCCTTGACGGATGACGCATGGCAACTCGGATCTCTATCACGGTTTTGTCCTGTCCGGTGACCGGAAGGGAACGGAACTGATCGATCCTGCACTCGGCGAGGCGCTTGAGGGGCCTGAGCTTGCTTGGGCGCACCTGCCGTTTGACCCGGAGCAACCGCAGAACGCGCTTGCTTGGCTGGAGGCACATGTGCCTGGGCTGGATCAGCCGACGCGCCGCGCGCTGACTGGCGAGACAACGCGGCCGCGTGCCTTGGCCAGCGGGCAGGGGCTCCTGGTGATCCTGCGCGGGGTGAATCTGAACCCGGGGCAGCTGCCGCAGGACATGGTCTCCTGCCGTCTTTATCTGGATGCCCGTCGGATCGTCTCGCTCTCGCGTCGTCCATTGCGGTCAGTCGCATCCCTTGCGGACAAGACCCGTGCGCAGCGCGGACCCGAAACGCCGGGTGCGTTTCTTCACGACCTTGGCGAGGAGCTGATCCTGCGGATCGAGGATGTCCTCGAAAGGCTTGAGGATGACACCGACCTGCTGGAAGACCGTGTTGCGGAACCGCGGATCGACGGGGCGACCGCGACGCAGGCGCGGAACGAGGCCGCGCGGCTGCGCCGCATGGTTCTGGGTCTGCGCCGTCACATCGCGCCGCAGCGGGATGCGCTTTTCGCCGCCGTCGCCCAGATGCCCGACCTGATCGGCAAGAGCGATCGTCGTCGCCTGCTTGAAGTGCAGGAGCGTCATCAGCGTGCGGTCGAGGAGCTGGACACGCTCGCCGGGCGTCTGACGCTTGTGAGGGACGAGATCAAGGCCGAGCAGGATGACCGAACGAACCGAAACCTCTACCTGCTGTCTGTCGTGTCCGCGCTGTTCCTTCCGCTGGGGTTCCTGACGGGGTTGCTCGGCGTGAACGTCGGTGGCATCCCCGGGTCCGACAGCCCGCTGGGCTTCGCGATCTTCTGCGTGATCCTGACTGGGGTCTTCGTCGTTCAGGTCCTTGTTCTGCGCAGTCTCAGACGCCTTTGAAGAAAGCGTGGCGGAAGGGGTTGCCAGTAGGTGCGACTCGGGCTATCCGCCCCCATCTACGGACGGGGTCGCACCATGCGGCCCCGCTTCCGTTCGGGTTCGACGAGGGGGCCGGGTGGTCCGATCTCCTCCTCTCAACTCAAATGTCCGCCCCCCGAAAGGGATGTGGCGGCCTGTCAGGCGAATGACATGAAAAGCCAGAATATCCGTATCCGGCTCAAGGCGTTCGATTACCGCGTGCTGGATGCCAGCACAGCAGAAATCGTTGCCACGGCCAAGCGGACCGGCGCGCAAGTGCGCGGCCCGATCCCGCTCCCGAACAAGATCGAGAAGTTCACCGTTCTGCGTGGACCCCACATCGACAAGAAGTCGCGCGACCAGTGGGAAATCCGCACGCACAAGCGGATGCTCGACATCGTTGACCCGACCCCGCAGACCGTGGACGCGCTGATGAAGCTCGACCTGGCCGCCGGCGTCGACGTCCAGATCTCGGTCTAAGGGGGGGCATCTGATATGTTGCGTTCCGGAGTGATCGCCAAGAAGGTGGGTATGACCCGCCTGTTCATGGAAGACGGGAAGCAGATCCCCGTCACCGTTCTGCAGTTGGATGGCCTTCAGGTCATCGGACAGCGCACGGACGACAAGCACGGCTATACCGCCGTTCAACTGGGTGCCGGTGCCGCCAAGGCCAAGCGGACTAGCCAGGCGATGCGCGGTGTGTTCAAAAATGCCGGTGTCGAACCCAAGCGTAAGATCGCGGAGTTCCGCGTTGACGTGGACGCGCTGATCGAAGTGGGCGAGGAAATCATCGCCGACCATTACTTCGAAGGTCAGTACGTTGACGTTTCGGGAACGTCGATCGGTAAGGGTTTCCAGGGCGCGATGAAGCGCTGGAACTTCGGCGGTTTGCGCGCCACGCACGGCGTGTCGATCAGCCACCGTTCGCACGGCTCCACCGGCCAGTGCCAGGATCCGGGCAAGGTGTTCAAGGGCAAGAAGATGGCCGGTCACATGGGTGCCGCCCGTGTCACCACGCAGAACCTGCAGGTCATCAAGACCGATACCGACCGTGGGCTGATCATGGTCAAGGGCGCGGTTCCGGGCTCCAAGGGTGGCTGGGTCACGATCAAGGACGCGGTTAAAAAGCCGTTCCCCGAGAGTGCCATTGTCCCCGCCGCGCTGCTGTCGGCCAAGAAGGAAGCCGTAAAGGCTGCCGAAGAAGCCGCCGCCGCCGCAGAGGCCGAAGCCAAAGCAGCAGCCGAGGCGCAGGCCGCCGAGCAGGCTGCCGCCGAGGAAGCACAGCTGGCCGAAGCCGAAGCCCAGATCGCCGAGGAGGGTGCCGATGTGGACACCTCCGACGCCGACAAGAAGGAAGGTGACGCATGAAACTCGATGTCATCACCCTCGACGGCGGCAAAGCCGGTTCCGTCGAACTGAGCGACGACATCTTCGGTCAGGAGCCGCGCCGCGACATCCTGTTCCGGGTTGTCCGTTGGCAGCGTAACAAGGCGCAGGCCGGGACTCACAAGGTCAAGACCCGCTCCGAGGTCAGCTACTCGACCAAGAAGATCGTTCGGCAAAAAGGTTCGGGCGGTGCACGTCACGGCGCGCGGTCTGCCCCGATCTTCCGTGGCGGCGGTGTCTATAAGGGCCCGACGCCCCGTAGCCACGCGCACGAGTTGACCAAGAAGGTCCGCAAGCTGGGCCTGATGCACGCGCTGTCGGCCAAGGCTGCCGCCGGTAAGCTGGTCGTCGTCGACGAGCTTTCGGCTGTCGGCAAGACCTCGGCCCTGGCCAAGCAGGTCGCGGCTCTGGGTTGGAAGCGCGCGCTCATCATCGATGGTGCCACCGTGAACGAGGACTTCGCGCAGGCCGCGCGCAACCTCGGATCCGTGGACGTTCTGCCGTCGATGGGTGCCAATGTCATGGACATCCTCAAGCGTGACACGCTCGTGCTCACGAAGGCGGGTGTCGAAGCCCTGGAGGCCCGACTGAAATGAACACTTACGACGTAATCCGTAAGCCGATCATCACCGAGAAAGCGACGATGGCCTCCGAGGCCAACGCCGTGGTTTTCGAGGTGTCGATCGACGCGAACAAGCCGCAGATCAAATCTGCAGTCGAAGAACTGTTCGGCGTGAAGGTGAAGGCCGTGAACACGTCCATCACCAAGGGCAAGACCAAGCGTTTCAGGGGCCAGATGGGCCGCCGCAAGGACGTGAAGAAAGCCTACGTGACGCTCGAAGAGGGCAACACGATCGACGTGACCACCGGGCTGTAAGCCGTAGGGCCGCGTAAGGTGGGCATCATATGCCCACCGGTCGAGAGAACGAGAGGCCCCGCTGGAGACAGCGGGGCTTTTTTGTCACAGAGATTACTTCTAGACTGGTTCCGATTTCATTTGGGACATGATGCATGATTGAAAAGTTGAGAGACGGCCCTCTTCGGATAGGTATTTCGACGCGAGCGCTATTTGATTTGGAGGAAGAGCACACCGTATTTGAAAGCGAAGGTGTTGATGCATATGTGCGTCTCCAGCTTGAACGCGAGAATACCGTTCTGAAAAAAGGCTCCGGCTTTCAAGTTATTGAACGTCTGCTTCGCTTAAACGGCACAGTAGACGCGCCTCATGTGGAGGTTATCTTGATGTCTCGAAACTCTCCTGATCTTTCTCTACGGGCGTTTAATTCAATTAGAGAATTCGGACTGAACATTAAATTGGGATCATTTACTAGCGGGAGACCGCTTGGCCCATTTGTGGACCCTTGGGACGTTGATCTATTTTTATCCGGTGAAAGCGTTGATGTCCAAGCTGCCGTGTCGGCTGGGACCGCAGCAGCCCGTCTAGTAGCGTCAGAAAGTGCTGCTGACGCGGATACAACAGGAGACGAAGTGATGATTGCCTTTGACGGAGACGCTGTCGTCTTCAGTGAAGAATCGGATCTGATCTATAAGAATGATGGCCTCAAAGCTTTTTTTGAGCATGAGCAGATTAACGCGAAGAATCCGATGAACGCGGGGCCATTCGGTCAGTTCTTGAAGAAATTATCAGAGCTTCGGGCTGAGCATATTTTCGAGCCGGGTGTAAGCAAGGTGCGGATCGGGTTGGTGACGGCGCGGAATGCACCAGCGCATGAACGTGTCATCCACACCCTTAGAGCGTGGGGGGCGCCTGCTGATGAAGCGCATTTTGTTGGCCCTAATTCAAAGGCTCCATTCCTGCGGGCGATGGGCGCTCACATATTCTTTGATGATCAAGAAAAGCACGTACTGGGTGCGGCCTCAGTCGTTGCGGCAGGGCATGTCCCGGGGCCCCACTCACCAGATCAAGTTGTAATCCCGGCAGGCTGACGTCTTGTATACACCGCGATCGAGGTCGTTGATCTTGCCACGCCGAGCACTGCAACATACAAAACATTTCTCCAACAATCGTGTCGGACGCAGATCACCCGTAGATCACCCGCGCATCACCCCTAAAATCCGCCCGCTCCTACCCGCCCCTTGACCCCATCCCGTCCCCCCCCTAAACGGCCCCATCGGCAGCCCCGGATTCGTCCGGGGCTTTGTCGTCGTCCGTAGGGGTTCTCCCCGACTGGACACCGAACCGGGGACCTTCGGGGCCCTTACATCCAGGGCGCGGCAACGCGTCCGACACACAACGGAAGACAGGTAAACTATGGCACTTAAGTCGTATAAACCGACGACGCCGGGCCAGCGTGGGCTGGTTCTGATCGACCGTTCGGAGCTGTGGAAAGGCCGTCCCGTCAAAGCCCTCGTTGAGGGTCTGACGAAGAACGGCGGACGCAACAACACCGGACGGATCACGATGCGCCGCAAAGGCGGGGGCGCGAAGCGTCTCTATCGGATCGTCGATTTCAAACGCAACAAACTGGACGTTCAGGCGAACGTGGAGCGGATCGAGTACGACCCGAACCGGACCGCCTTCATCGCCCTGATCCGCTACACCGACGGTGAGCAGGCCTATATCCTGGCCCCGCAGCGTCTGGCAGTCGGTGATCGCGTCGTGGCTTCGGCCAAGGCCGACATCAAGCCGGGCAACGCGATGCCGTTCCAGGGCATGCCGATCGGTACGATCGTTCACAACATCGAGCTGAAGCCCGGCAAGGGTGGTCAGATCGCGCGCGCGGCAGGCACCTACGCCCAGTTCGTGGGTCGTGACGGTGGCTATGCCCAGATCCGCCTGTCCTCGGGCGAACTTCGTCTGGTGCGTCAGGAATGCATGGCAACAGTTGGCGCGGTCTCGAACCCCGACAACTCGAACCAGAACCTCGGCAAGGCCGGCCGCAACCGCCACAAGGGCATTCGCCCGTCCGTGCGCGGTGTCGTGATGAACCCGATCGACCACCCGCATGGTGGTGGTGAAGGTCGGACCTCGGGTGGTCGTCACCCGGTCACCCCTTGGGGCAAGCCGACCAAGGGCGCCCGCACCCGTAACAAGAACAAGGCGTCGCAGAAGCTGATCATCCGCTCGCGTCACGCCAAGAAGAAAGGCCGCTAAGCATGAGCCGTTCCGTCTGGAAAGGGCCTTTCGTGGACGCTTACGTCCTGAAGAAGGCCGAAGCCGTCCGCGAGTCGGGCCGCCCCAACGAAGTGATCAAAATCTGGTCGCGTCGTTCCACGATCCTGCCGCAGTTCGTTGGTCTCACCTTTGGTGTGTACAACGGGCACAAGCACATCCCCGTCAACATCTCGGAAGAGATGATCGGCCAGAAGTTCGGTGAGTATTCGCCGACGCGGACCTACTACGGTCACGCAGCCGACAAAAAAGCGAAGAGGAAGTAAGTCATGGGCAAGGAAAAAAATCCCCGCCGCGTGGCTGACAACGAGGCCATGGCCAAGTTGCGCTCCCTGCGTACCAGCCCGCAGAAGCTTAACCTCGTCGCCGCCATGATCCGCGGCAAGAAGGTAGAGAAGGCAATCGCCGATCTGACATTCTCCAAGAAGCGGATCGCGATCGACGTGCGCAAGTGCCTTCAGTCGGCCATCGCGAACGCGGAAAACAATCACAACCTGGACGTCGACGCCCTGATCGTCGCCGAGGCGTGGGTCGGCAAGAACCTCACCATGAAGCGCGGTCGTCCGCGTGCCCGTGGCCGGTTCGGCAAGATCACCAAGCCGTTTTCGGAACTGACGATCAAAGTGCGCCAGGTAGAGGAGCAAGTCTGATGGGTAACAAAGTAAACCCGATCGGTATGCGGCTTCAGGTCAACCGGACCTGGGACAGCCGCTGGTATGCCGACACCAAGGACTACGGTAACCTGCTGCTCGAAGACCTGCGTATGCGCAAGTTCATCGAGGAAGAGTGCAAGCAGTCCGGCGTCAGCCGCGTGATCATCGAGCGTCCGCACCGCAAGTGCCGTGTCACGATCCATGCTGCCCGTCCCGGTGTCATCATCGGCAAGAAGGGTGCGGACATCGAAGGCCTGCGCAAGAAGCTGGCCGCGATGACCGACAGCGAACTGCACCTCAACATCGTCGAGGTCCGAAAGCCCGAGCTGGACGCCGCCCTCGTCGGCGAGAGCATCGCGCAGCAACTTGAGCGCCGTGTGTCGTTCCGCCGGGCGATGAAGCGCTCGGTCCAGAACGCAATGCGCATGGGTGCCCTGGGCATTCGGGTGAACCTGGCCGGCCGTCTTGGCGGTGCCGAGATCGCCCGGACCGAGTGGTATCGCGAAGGTCGCGTTCCGCTGCACACGCTGCGTGCGGATATCGACTACGCGCACGTCGAGGCCCTGACGCCTTATGGCATCATCGGGATCAAGACTTGGATCTTCAAGGGAGAGATCATGGAGCACGATCCCAGTGCACGTGACCGTAAGGCTCAAGAATTGCAGGATGGTCCTGCCCCCCGTGGTGCCGGTGGCCGTCGTGATGACCGCGGCCCCCGCGGCCCGCGCCGGTAAGGAGTAGAGCAGATGTTGCAACCGAAACGGACAAAGTTCCGCAAGCAGTTCAAGGGCTCCATCAAGGGTGAAGCGAAGGGCGGGTCCGACCTGAACTTCGGCACCTACGGCCTGAAGGCCACTCAGCCGGAACGTGTCACCGCGCGTCAGATCGAAGCCGCCCGTCGGGCCATGACGCGTCACATGAAGCGTCAGGGTCGTGTCTGGATCCGTATTTTCCCGGACGTGCCCGTCACGTCCAAGCCCGTCGAAGTTCGGATGGGTAAGGGTAAGGGTTCGGTCGACTTCTGGGCATGCAAGGTCAAACCGGGCCGCGTGATGTTCGAGATCGACGGTGTGTCGGAAGCCGTTGCGCGTGAGGCGCTGCGTCTTGCGGCGATGAAGCTGCCGATCAAGACCCGCACCGTGGTGCGCGAAGACTGGTAAGTCGACTGCGTCGCGATTGGAAATGAGTAGGGCAGGGCGGGGATGTTCCCCGCCCTTTCCATTTTATTGGCAGGCCCATCCGGTCGTTGGCCCCGATATACCAAAAGGGCCCCGCCGAGATGTCGCCGCGGACCTTTCAATAGCTGTGCCGGTTGATCAGCCTTTCGACAGGCGGGCGGCGATCTCATCCTTCAGGATCAGGCGCTTTTTGCGCATTTCTGAAATATGGTCGTCGGATGTCGGCTCCACATCAGTCTCGGCGCGGTGCACGGCGCGATTAATCGCATGATACTCCTCGGACAGCTTGGTGAAGTGGTTGTCCGTCCGACGCAGGTCGTGGATCTTCTGCGCGTGTTCGGGGAATTCTTCTGACAGTTCGTGGGGGGTGTGGGACATCTGTCTCTCCTGTTTGCCTGACCGTCCTAACCGTAGCAGGCCCGGCACCTCCTTGACCAAGATCAAGCGGACAGCAGCCCTCTCGCCACCGCCTCGGCAGTCGGGTATCAGGCCGATATGTCAAAAATATCCTCTCTCTTTGTGACCCGCCTTTACCGCGCAGCCCTTTCGGAGCATGCGCCCGCCGTCGACCACTCGGAACTGGAGGCGACGTGCCTTTCGGTCGCGGGTGACGACGACGCGGGCCACGACTGGTGCGAAGAAAACGCCTATCCTGGCTACACCAGTTATGCTTCGCTGACCGACCTGCCGTGGCGGTTTCCGGTGTTCAAGGCGCTCGTCAAGGCGCTGGACCGTCACGTTGCGGATTTCGCTGAGGACCTGGAGTTCGATCTGGGTGACAAGAAGTTGAAGCTTGAGGATATCTGGATCAACATTCTGCCTGAGGGCGGCACCCACTCGGGCCACCTGCATCCGCACTCGGTGATCTCGGGGACGACCTACGTGTCGATGCCCGAGGGGACGAGCGCGATCAAGTTCGAGGATCCCCGCCTGCCGATGATGATGGCGGCCCCACCCCGACGGAAAGAGGCGCGCGCGAAACTGAAGACCTTCGCTTACGTCGCGCCTGAGGTGGGGGAGGTCCTGCTGTGGGAAAGCTGGCTGCGGCACGAGGTTCCGATGAACAACTCGGAAGAGAACCGCATTTCGGTGAGTTTCAATTATCGGTGGGGGTAGGGTACCGGCGGCTAATGTGTTGAATGCGCGACAGGAGTTTTTCGCGGCACCAGTGTCTCCACCAAACGCGCGCCATCTGTGACGCAACGCCTCGACATCTCTTCGGTGCCGCGCTCCAAGGCGCAGTCCGCTATTCCTGGCAAATATAAGATCACGGACCTTGGCTTCGGCCCGTAAACTTGGGTTCCCGCATCGCGCGGTGGGTAGGGCGGCACGTTAGGCCACTCAAGCCACGGACAGGGCCGTTTCCCACGAGCGCACGGCGTAACGGGCAGGTTCTAGAAGTGTAGTCTCCGTCGTCATCCTTTGCTCCAAGGCGATCTACGTCTGGTCCGCGCATACGTAGTCGAAAAGCGGAAGGGCCAAGGCGGCGAGTGGTATCTGTATAAGCATGGCATCGGGCATCCGGCCCTGCGTCGGCATCCTCCTACCCTCGACCGCAGCAGCCTTGGCTTCTGTCAATCATGCGGAGGGCGTGCAATTGGACCGTGAGTGCAAGCTGCCCCTTGCGCCCTCACCCAACGTCGTCTAGAGGGCGCACTCTACCACTGAACTCCACCGGAATCAGTCGTGACCCGCCGAATGCGCGGTGGGGCGGCCCGGTGATGTTGAAAAGGAAAATGGCATGGATGCCAGCGACCTCCGGGGCAAGACCCCTGATGAGCTCCGCACGGAGCTGACAAACCTGAAGAAGGAGGCGTTTAATCTGCGCTTCCAGGCGGCAACCAGCCAGCTGGAGAACACCGCGCGTGTCCGCTCCGTCAAGCGGTCGATTGCCCGTGTGAATACCATCCTGAACGAAAAGGCGCGCGGCGCCGAAGCGGAGGCATAAGCAATGCCCAAACGCATCCTGACCGGCGTCGTCACGTCGAACCAGAACGCCCAGACCGTCACCGTCAGCATTGAGCGTCGCTTTAAGCACCCGTTGCTGCAGAAGACTGTTCGGAAATCCAAGAAATATCGCGCCCACGACGAGAACAACACGTTCAACGTCGGTGATACCGTGCGCATCCAGGAATGCCCGCCCAAGTCCAAGACGAAGCGGTGGGAAGTGATCGCCGAGTAATCGGCGCACGACCAGGCGATCGGACGGCGATTTCGCCATCCGCATATTAGCGAAACCCTGGGGATACGGCCACGCATCGGCCCCCCAAAGGTCGGGAGAAACCAATGATCCAGATGCAAACCAACCTGGATGTTGCTGACAACAGCGGCGCTCGCCGTGTTCAGTGCATCAAGGTCCTGGGCGGGTCCAAGCGGAAGTATGCCTCTGTCGGCGACATCATCGTGGTGTCGGTGAAGGAAGCCATTCCGCGGGGCAAGGTGAAGAAGGGGGACGTCCGCAAGGCCGTCGTCGTTCGCACCGCCAAGGAAGTCCGTCGCGATGACGGTACCGCCATCCGCTTCGACCGCAACGCGGCCGTTATTCTCAACAACAACAACGAGCCGATCGGCACCCGTATCTTCGGACCGGTTGTTCGTGAGCTGCGCGCGAAGAACTTCATGAAGATCATCTCGCTCGCCCCGGAGGTGCTGTAATGGCTGCCAAACTCCGCAAAGGTGACAAGGTCATTGTCCTGTCCGGTCGTGACAAGGGCAAGGAAGGCGAAATCACTTCCGTTGATCCGAAGGCCGGCAAGGCCATCGTCGAAGGTGTGAACATGGCCATCCGCCACACGCGCCAGAGCCAGGCCAACCAAGGCGGTCGCATTCCAAAAGCTCTGCCGATCGACCTTTCGAACCTCGCCGTCGTTGACGCCAACGGCAAAGCGACACGCGTCGGCTTCCGCATGGAAGACGACAAGAAGGTGCGCTTCGCCAAGACCACGGGAGACGTGATCTGATGCTCGACCAAGCAAGCTACACACCCCGTCTTCTCTCCGTCTATCGCGACAGCGTCCGCGCCGCGATGAAGGAAGAATTCGGCTACAAGAACGAGATGATGATCCCGCGTCTTGACAAGATCGTCCTGAACATCGGGTGCGGTGCCGAAGCTGTCCGTGACAGTAAGAAGGCCAAGTCGGCACAGGACGACCTGTCGACAATCGCTGGTCAGAAGGCCGTCGTCACGAACGCCAAGAAGTCGATCGCCGGCTTCCGTGTTCGCGAAGGCATGCCTCTTGGTACCAAGGTGACGCTGCGCGGTGCACGGATGTATGAATTCCTGGACCGCCTGATCACCGTGGCGATGCCGCGCATCCGCGACTTCCGCGGCGTGTCCGGCAAGAGCTTTGACGGCCGTGGCAACTACGCCATGGGCCTGAAAGAGCATATCGTCTTCCCCGAGATCAACTTCGACAAGGTCGACGAAGTCTGGGGCATGGACATCATCATCTGCACGACGTCCAAGACGGATGCAGAGGCGAAGGCGCTGCTCAAGGCCTTCAACATGCCGTTCAACAGCTGAGGAATTAGACATGGCAAAAGTATCCATGATCGAACGCCAGAAGAAGCGCGAGCGGCTGGTGAAGAAGTACGCCACCAAGCGCGCTGCTCTGAAAGAGATCGTTCGCGACGAATCCAAGCCGATGGAGGAGCGCTTCAAGGCGACTCTGAAGTTGTCGGAGTTGCCCCGCAACTCCTCGGCCGTTCGTCTTAACAACCGCTGCCAGCTGACCGGTCGCCCTCGGGCATACTACCGGAAGCTGAAGCTGTCCCGCATCATGTTGCGCGATTTGGCCAGCCAGGGAAAAATCCCCGGCATGGTCAAGTCGAGCTGGTAAGGAGATCAGAAGATGAATGATCCCATCGGCGATATGCTGACCCGCATCCGCAATGCGCAGATGCGTGGCAAGTCCACCGTCACCACCCCTGCGTCGAAGATGCGCGCCCGTGTCCTGGATGTTCTGGCCGACGAAGGCTACATCCGCGGCTACGAAGCGTCCTCCGACCGTCAGGGCCACCCGACGATCGAAATCTCCCTCAAGTATTACGAGGGCGTTCCGGTCATCCGTGAGGTCAAGCGGGTGTCCAAGCCTGGCCGCCGCGTGTACCTGGGTGTCAAGGACGTCCCCTCGGTCCGTCAGGGCTTGGGCGTCTCCATCGTCTCCACTTCGCGTGGTGTCATGTCCGATGCAAATGCACGTGCTGCCAACGTTGGTGGCGAAGTGCTCTGCACCGTATTCTGAGGAGGGTATAATGTCTCGTATCGGCAAACGACCCGTCGACCTGCCTTCGGGTGTGGAAGCCTCGGTTTCTGGCCAGACCATCTCGGTCAAGGGTCCGAAGGGCACCCGCACCTTCACCGCCACCGACGACGTAGACCTGAAGGTCAACGACGGAGCCGTGTCGGTGGAGCCGCGTGGCAAGTCCAAACGCGCTCGCCAGCAGTGGGGCATGTCGCGCACCATGGTTGAAAACCTGGTGACCGGCGTGACGACCGGCTTCAAGAAAGAGCTTGAAATCTCGGGCGTGGGTTACCGCGCGCAGATGCAGGGCAACACCTTGAAGCTGTCGCTCGGCTATTCGCATGACGTGAACTTCGATGTGCCGGAGGGGGTCACCGTGACCGCCGCCAAGCCCACCGAAATCGCCGTCGAAGGGATCGACCAGCAGTTGGTCGGTCAGGTTGCAGCAAACATTCGCGAGTGGCGTGCGCCCGAGCCCTATAAGGGCAAGGGAATCCGCTACAAGGGCGAGTATATCTTCCGCAAGGAAGGTAAGAAGAAGTAAGGACCAGTCAGATGGCAAACAGCAAACGGGATCTGTTCCTCAAGCGCCGCCTGCGCGTCCGGAACAAGCTTCGCAAGATGGCCGCGGGGCGTGCGCGCCTTTCAGTGCATCGCTCCAACAAGAACATCATGGTTCAGTTGATCGACGACGTTCAGGGCAAGACGCTTGCGTCAGCCTCGACCCTCGAGAAGTCGCTGGGCGTGGTCGGCAAGAACAACGTCGAGGCGGCCACGAAGGTCGGCGCGGCAATTGCCGAGCGGGCCAAGAAGGCCGGCGTCGAAGAGTGCTACTTCGATCGTGGTGGCTTCCTGTTCCATGGGAAGGTCAAGGCCCTGGCCGACGCCGCCCGTGAAGGTGGCCTTAAGTTCTAATGACTTGAAGGGGGCTGCGTCCGCGTGGCCCCCTCGATGATCCGGGGGAATCTTCCCACTTGGATCGAGTTTATTCGGGCCAGCGCGCCCTGCACGGAAAGGATGCCTCATGGCAGAACGTGACAACAATCGTGGGGGCGGTCGTGGCCGTGGCCGCGAAGAAACTCCGGAATTCGCCGACCGCCTGGTCGCGATCAACCGCGTCTCCAAGACCGTCAAGGGTGGTAAGCGCTTTGGTTTCGCCGCGCTCGTCGTCGTTGGCGATCAGAAGGGCCGCGTCGGCTTTGGCAAGGGTAAGGCCAAAGAGGTCCCCGAAGCTATCCGCAAGGCAACCGAGCAGGCCAAGCGTCAGATGATCCGCGTCGCCCTTAAGGACGGTCGGACGCTGCACCACGACATGGAAGGTCGCCACGGCGCTGGACGCGTAGTCATGCGTTCCGCGCCCGAAGGTACCGGCATCATCGCCGGTGGCCCGATGCGCGCCGTGTTCGAGATGCTGGGCATCAACGACGTCGTTTCCAAGTCGATCGGCTCGCAGAACCCTTACAACATGATTCGGGCCACCCTCGACGGGTTGCAGAAAGAATCGTCGCCCCGTTCTGTCGCGCAGCGTCGCGGCAAGAAGGTTGCCGATATCCTGCGCAAGGGTGATGAGGCTCCGGCCACAACCGAGACCGAGGAGGCCTGATCCATGGCTAAAACGATTGTCGTCAAGCAGATCGGCTCCCCGATCCGCCGCCCCGCCGATCAGCGCGCGACGCTGGTGGGCTTGGGCCTGAACAAGATGCACAAGACCCGCGAATTGGAGGATACCCCCTCCGTGCGCGGCATGGTCAACAAGATCCCGCACATGGTGAAGATCATCGAAGAGCGGGGCTAAGGCCGGGCAGGGGGACCCCTGCTGTCTTGAAAGAATTGAGCGCCCCGATCAGAAATGGCCGGGGCGTTTTATTGTTTACAGATTTTGAATCATACGCAAATAATTCAGAGTAACTGCCATCTTCTGGAGCGTCCTCTTGCTACAATAATTTTCTACCGTGGCCGCCGTTTTTCTTATCTGGACTTCCTCAGCGATCTCAAATGAATCAACTTCATCGGTGCTTCGCGACACTCTAGTTGAGATTTCTGGAATATGCGTTTCGCTAGAAGATGATATTGGGCGGTTGAGTTGTTCTGGTACCGTTTTTGCGGACGCACAGCCGCGAGATACTGTCATTCAAGAAGAACCTTCCAAGGGATCTGAGCGTTCAGGATCCGGTCCTAATGATTTGTGGATCCTTGTTGAAAGTAGGGATGAGTTTTCTGATGAAGATAACTCCTACGTTTATTTGGTAAGCGACCGAGCCACTTGGCGCGGTGAAGATGCACCATCTATGATCGTATTACGCTGTAGAGACAGTGGCGACTTTGAAATCTTTATTGTGGCAGATGGATATATTGGAGGGGTAGGGGTAGGGATCGAGTCCGTGTTCGCTATAAGTTCGAGGATAGTGAGCCAATTTCCGAGAGGTGGAACCTTTCCGCAAAGGGGACTGCTGCATTCCTTCCATCTGGATACCGTGACTTCTTGTCTGGCATTCAATCCGGAATGGCCTTTCTGTTCGAGATAACCCATTTTCGCGGTGCTCGTAATTCGGCGAGGTTTATAGCTTGCAACCAGGAGTCGGCCAATCTTGATTACATTTTGGATGGGTGCCCGACTGGTTGACTGCCCGCGACGAACTCGCACCCCAGCATCGACCATAGCGCCTCCACCAACTCGTATTCCGAGTGAGTGCCGATGTAGCGTCCCCCGGTTGTGTCCGCGAGGCAGCGGGCGACCACGTCGGTGCCGGGGGCACCGCCTTCGGGATTGTTCCAGCCGAAGAAGTCATGCGACGCCTTGTATCCGATGACGTGGACCGTGAGGTCGGCCGCAGTTGCGGTGAGCGCGCGGCCAAGCGCGCAGGGCCGACCGCCGCATGTTTCGTTCCCGTCCGTCACCAGCACGATTATGCCCGGATTCAGGCGATAATCGAGAACGTCGGCGGCGCGCTGCACCGCCGCCACCAGCGGAGTCAGCCCCGCGGGCTCGAGCGCGTCGAGTTCGGCAATCATCAACTTGGCCGCCGCCTCAATGGGGGGGAAGCGCAGGCTGATCCCCTCGCAGGCGTCCTTGGCACCCGGTCCGTACGTGATCAGCCCGATGCGGCGGGAGTGCTCCACCTCGGGCATGACGCGTGCCATGGCGGCGCGTGCGTCGGTGATGCGGTTCGTTTCGCCTGTATCGAACCCGATCTCGGCCATGGACGCGGAGCCGTCAAAGACGATCATTGCGTCGGTGGCGCAGGGACCTTGGGCTGCGGCGGGCAGGGCAAGAGCGCAGGTGAGGGCGAGGGCGAGCGACTTCATCAAATGAGCGTCTCAGGTGTGGCACCGTCAAGCAAGGCGCGATAGCCAGAACCATGGTTCAGATTGATTACTACTACTCCGCGCATTCCGCCTTTGCCTACCTTGGCTCTGCCCGCCTGATGGAGATCTGCGCACGGCATGATGCGACCCTTGTGCATCGCCCAATCCCGCTGTCCCCCGTGGTGGAGGCCCAGGGCAGCCTGGCGTTCGCCGATCGCACACAGGCGCATGTGGATTACTTTTTCGGCAGGGAAATCGAGCGGTGGGCGGAATTCCGGGACGTCCCTGTCATCGGGTATCGGCCCACACACCATGACGCACCCTACGATATGGCTGCGCGGATGATCATGGCACTCGGAGACCGCGGGCCAAAGGTGGACGCCATGGCCCATGCGGTTCTGGAGGCGCATTGGCGTCATGATGCCGATCTGTCGGACGTGGAGACGGTGCTGCGGTTGGCACAGGCGTTGGGCCATGACGCAGAGGCGTTGATGACGCGTGCCGGATCGGCAGAGGTTGCGGCGCGCTATCAGGCGAACATGGAAGTGGCGCGGAACATCGGGGTCATGGGGTCGCCGACCTATATCGTCGATGGTGACACGTTCTATGGGCAGGACCGGCTGGAGCTGGTTGCGCGGGCCTTGCGGGAGCCGTTTGCCCCACCGGCGTGGCGCAACCCACCGGTCGGGTGATGCCTGCGCGACACGGCGGGGGTCTTGAACCGGTCGCAGGTGGCATGTAAGGCGACGCGGTGCGGGTGATCCTGCACGAAGAATCATGAAACGCCGTGTTCACCCCACATCGCTTCGGGGGTGCTTCCGGCAAGAGGAGAAGCGATATGAAACTCAACGAATTGCGTGACAATCCGGGCGCGGCCCAGAAGCAGAAGCGCAAGGCCCGTGGCCCCGGTTCGGGCAAGGGCAAGATGGCCGGTCGCGGCATCAAGGGCCAGAAGGCCCGCTCCGGCGTGGCGATCAATGGCTACGAGGGTGGCCAGATGCCGCTCTACCAGCGTCTGCCCAAGCGTGGCTTCAACAAGCCGAACCGCAAGGAGTTTGCCGTCGTCAACCTGACCAAGCTGCAGGAATTCATCGACAACGGCAAGCTGGATGCCGCGAACATCAACGAAGAGACGCTGGTCGCGTCGGGTGTGGTCCGCCGCAAGCTGGACGGCATCCGTCTGCTGGGCAAAGGCGAATTGACTGCGAAGGCCACGATCACCGTGACCGGTGCCTCCAAGGGCGCGGTCGAGGCGGTCGAAAAGGCTGGCGGTTCGGTCACGGTCGCGGCACCCGCCGCCGAGTGATCAGGGGGGATCGGTTGTAGGCGGGCACGGCTCCGCTTACATGATCTTAAGTTTTCCCAGAACGCCGCCTGCGGGGAAGCCCGTTGGGCGGCGTTTGTCGATATAAAGAGGGGCTCGCATGGCTTCAGCCGCAGAGCAAATGGCCGCCAACATGAGCTGGGGCGCGTTCGGCAAAGCCAAAGAGCTTCGCCAACGCATCCTGTTCACGATCGGTCTGCTGATCATCTATCGCGTTGGAACGTATATTCCGGTTCCCGGCATTGATGCCGAGCAGTTGCGCCAATTCGTCGAACAGGCACAGCAAGGCCTGGGCGGCGTGTTGAACATGTTCACCGGTGGCGCGATCGGGCGTATGGGCATCTTTGCCCTGGGCATCATGCCCTATATTTCCGCTTCGATCATCGTCCAGCTGATGACGGCAATGGTTCCCCAACTCGAACAGCTTAAGAAAGAGGGCGAGCCGGGACGCAAGAAGATAAACCAGTACACACGCTATGGCACCGTCGCGCTGGCGACGTTGCAGGGCTACGGCCTCGCCGTGTCGCTTCAGTCGGGTAACCTTGTGCATACGCCGGGGTGGTTCTTTATCGCGTCCTGCGTGATCACGCTGGTCGGGGGCACGATGTTCCTGATGTGGCTTGGTGAGCAGATCACCGCGCGCGGCATCGGCAACGGCATCTCGTTGATCATTTTCGTCGGCATCGTCGCCGAACTGCCCGCCGCGATGGCCCAGTTCTTTGCCTCTGGTCAATCCGGCGCGATATCCACACCCGTGATCCTGGGCGTGATCGTGATGTTGCTGGCCACGCTGGTTTTCGTGGTGTTCATGGAGCGCTCCTTGCGCAAAATCCACATCCAGTATCCGCGCCGCCAAGTCGGCATGAAAGTATATGACGGCGGGTCGAGCCATCTGCCGATCAAGGTGAACCCGGCTGGCGTCATTCCTGCTATTTTCGCGTCTTCGCTGCTGCTGTTGCCGACTACGATATCGACATTCTCCGGCCAGCAGACGAATCCGATCCTGGCGACGATTACGGCCTACTTCGGCCCAGGACAGCCGCTTTATCTCCTGTTCTTCACCGGGATGATCGTCTTCTTCGCGTACTTCTACACCCATAACGTTGCTTTCAAGACCGAAGATGTGGCCGACAATCTGAAGAATCAAAACGGCTTCATTCCCGGAATTCGGCCCGGTCAACGCACGGCGGAATACCTCGAATACGTGGTTAACCGCGTACTGGTCCTCGGTGCGGGCTATCTTGCCTTGGTCTGCCTCATTCCGGAGATCGTGCGACAGGAACTGGCCATCACGGCCTACTTCGGCGGCACCTCGATCCTTATCATTGTTTCGGTCGGCATGGACTTCATCCAGCAGATCCAATCACATCTGCTGGCCCACCAGTACGAGGGGCTGATCGAGAAAAGCCAGTTGCGCGGCAAGAAGCGCGGCCGGAAAAAGGGAGTTGCACGTCGATGAACATAGTCCTTCTGGGGCCGCCGGGAGCGGGCAAGGGAACACAGGCTCGAAGGTTGGAAATCAACCGAGGCATGGTGCAGCTCTCGACTGGTGATATGCTGCGCGAGGCAAAGTCGTCGGGAACTGCGATGGGCAACAAGGTTGCCGCGATCATGGACGCAGGTCAGTTGGTTACCGACGACATCGTAATCGGCCTGATCGAAGAGAAGTTGGAGAGTGGCCACAAGGGTGGCTTCATCTTCGACGGGTTCCCACGCACGCTGCCGCAGGCCGACGCGCTCGGGGCTTTGCTTGAAAAGCACGGCTCCAAGCTCGATGCGGTCATAGAGATGCGCGTGGATGACGAGGCCCTGGTCGACCGGATCACGGCGCGGTCCACCTGTGCGGATTGCGGTGAGGTCTATAACGATCACACCAAACCGATTCCCGCAGACGGCAAGTGCACCAACTGTGGTGGAACAAGCTTTTCGCGTCGCGCAGACGACAACGCCGAAAGCCTTCGCACTCGATTGATGGAATACTACAAGAAGACCTCGCCGCTGATCGGATACTATTATGCCAAGGGCGACCTGTATTCGGTCGATGGCCTGGGCGAGATCGACGCTGTTGCCGCCGAAATGTCTGCCGTTCTTGACGCGACCTGAGAGAAAGTTCTTGACAGGCCGGGGCACTTCGCTTGACGCGGCTGTCAAGACCCCCTAATGCGCAGTCTCTGCTGGGAATCGACGATTTCCGGCAGCGTCATTTTGGCCCTGCGATCCACGCGCGGCCGTTGTGAAAAAAGGTTCTGGAACTACGGAACCGCAACGAAGAAGGAATACCACTTGGCACGCATTGCTGGCGTAAACATCCCCACGGGGAAGCGCGTTCCCATCGCGCTGACGTACATCACGGGTATCGGCCCGTCTAAGGCGAAAGAGATCATCGAGGCCGTCGGCATCGATGAAAAACGCCGTATCAATGAATTGTCGGACGCCGAAGTTCTGTCGATCCGCGAGTTCATCGACGCGAACGTGACGGTCGAAGGCGACCTGCGCCGCGAGCGTCAGATGAACGTGAAGCGGCTAATGGATCTGGGCTGCTACCGCGGTCTTCGCCACCGCCGGAACCTGCCGGTTCGCGGTCAGCGGACCCACACCAACGCACGTACGCGCAAGGGCCCCGCAAAGGCCATCGCTGGCAAGAAGAAGTAAGGGAGGGCATTAGACATGGCACGTGAAACCCGTCGCGCTCCTAAGCGCAAGGAACGCAAGAACATCGCCGCTGGTGTTGCGCATGTGAACTCTTCGTTCAACAACACCAAGATCCTGATTTCCGACGTTCAGGGCAACGCCATCAGCTGGTCTTCGGCCGGCACCTGCGGTTTCAAGGGCTCGCGCAAGTCGACGCCCTACGCCGCACAGATGGCCGCCGAAGACGCGGGCAAGAAGGCGCAGGAGCACGGCATGAAGACACTAGAGGTCGAAGTGCAGGGCCCTGGTGGTGGACGTGAATCCGCCCTGCGCGCGCTGGCTGCGGTCGGATTGCAGATCACCGCAATCCGGGACGTGACGCCCATTGCGCACAACGGTGTTCGCCCGCCGAAGCGCCGCAGGGTCTGACCTGAAGAATTTCTTACTTGGCAGGGGCCGTTTCGGTGGCCCCTGCCTAAGCCGTTTAATCACCTCGAGTGTCTGCGCCACCCGCCCCGGCGCAAGACGAGAATGGAGGGACAGGGCAAATGATCAATAAGAATTGGCAAGAGCTGATCAAGCCGTCGCAGCTTGATGTACGCCCCGGCAACAATCCGGCCCGTCAGGCCACTGTTGTCGCCGAACCGCTGGAGCGTGGCTTCGGTCTGACCTTGGGCAACGCTTTGCGCCGCGTCCTGATGTCGTCGCTGCAAGGCGCGGCCGTGACGTCGGTCCAGATCGACAACGTTCTGCACGAGTTTTCATCCGTGTCTGGGGTGCGTGAAGACGTGACCGACATCGTGCTGAACCTCAAGGGCATCAGCCTGAAGATGGAAGTCGAGGGACCCAAGCGTGTCTCGATCTCTGCCAAGGGCCCGATGGTCGTCACAGCCGGCGACATTTCCGAAACGAACGGCATCGAGGTTCTGAACCGCGACCACGTGATCTGTCATCTGGACGACGGTGCCGATCTGTACATGGAACTCACCGTGAACACCGGCAAGGGCTATGTATCGGCCGACAAGAACAAGCCGGAGGACGCTCCTATCGGTCTGATCCCGATCGATGCGATCTATTCGCCGGTCAAAAAGGTGTCCTACGAAGTCCAGCCCACCCGCGAAGGGCAGGTGCTGGACTATGACAAGCTGACGCTCAAGCTCGATACGGACGGGTCGCTGGCACCCGATGATGCGGTGGCCTATGCCGCTCGCATTCTTCAGGATCAGTTGCAGATCTTCGTCAACTTCGATGAGCCCGAAGCCGCCCGCGGTGCAGAGGCCGCCGATGACCTGGAGTTCAATCCGCTTCTCCTCAAGAAGGTCGACGAACTTGAGCTTTCGGTCCGGTCCGCCAACTGTCTGAAGAACGACAATATCGTGTACATCGGCGATCTGATCCAGAAAACCGAAGCCGAGATGCTGCGCACGCCGAACTTCGGCCGTAAGTCCTTGAATGAGATCAAGGAAGTGCTGTCGGGCATGGGCCTGCACCTGGGCATGGACATTGTCGACTGGCCGCCAGAAAACATCGAAGACCTGGCCAAGAAGTTCGAAAACGAATTCTGAGTTGATCACCCCGGCCTTTGGGCCGGGGTGCCGCGAAAAATGCCCGCATTTGGCGGGGACGATATGGGCATCTGCCCCAAGGTGAGGGTTCCGCCACGCATGGAACCCCGGACAAAGTAAAACATAACGGAGAAGACCCATGCGCCACGCCCGCGGATACCGCCGCCTGAATCGCACCCACGAACACCGCAAGTCACTGTTCAAGAACATGGCTGCCTCGTTGATCGAACACGAGCAGATCAAGACGACCGTGCCGAAAGCTAAGGAACTGCGTCCTATCGTCGAAAAGATGGTTACGCTGGCCCGTCGCGGCGACCTGCATGCCCGTCGCCTGCTGGCCTCGCGCTTGCACGATGAAGCGGCCGTTCAGAAGCTGATCGACGTCCTTGCGCCGCGCTATGCCGACCGTTCCGGCGGCTACGTTCGCATCATGAAAGCCGGTTTCCGCTATGGCGACATGGCACCCATGGCTATCATCGAGTTTGTCGAGCGTGACGTAGACGCCAAAGGGGCTGCCGATCGCGCGCGCCTCGAAGCGGAAGACGCCGCTGAGGCCTGATCCTCCGACGCCCACCTTTCTAAAGGGGCCCCGCCAGATTGCTGGCGGGGCCCTTTTTTGTCCTGACGTAAGGTAATCAGGGGCCTCCGTTGCGCGACTTGTCGCGGAGGCGCGTCCATCAAAGACGATGCCGGCAGACAGTTAATTCATCAGTAAAATATAGCAACAAACCTGCCCTTGAGCCCGAAGAGCCGGAAGTGTTGCTCGCTGTTCGAAGCAATTTATTGGCGTAATCTTTACAGCTTGTTAACCTTTATGGCGACTTAGTGGCAATGAACGCGGTTGACGCGATTTTTCGCTCCCTGTCTAAAAAGACATGTCTGAAAGAAGACGCCTCATGGTCAGGTATTTGCAGAACCTGGAAGAGTTTGCCCCGGTGGGTTACACCGTGGGCGTTCACATTCGCTTCGCTTCGCCGATGTACATGCGCAGCACCTATCCGCAGGCATGGCAGGATCTGTACTCAACCAACAACTATGCGCTGCGCGATCCGCTGGTGTTTTGGGGAATCAGCAAGACCGGTGTGATCCGTTGGAGCGACATCAATCTGCCCGATCCCTTCGGCGTCATGATCAAGGCGGCAAAGCATGGCTTGATTTATGGAGCGGTCGCGTCTTGCGGCAAGATCACCTCGCGTACAATCGTCGGGGTATCTCGTGACGATCGTGAATTCACCGACAGCGAGATGCGGGGAGTTGCTGCGATTGCGGACGCGCTCCACGAAGTGACGGAACCGCCCACGGACCTGACTCCCGCCATGATTGAGGCGCTGCGTCTGGTCGGGGAGGGGTTTCGGCATGCGGCTGCCGCGGCTGAACTTGGAATTTCGGAAAGCGCATTCAAGGCGCGCCTTTCGTCCGCCCGGGATCGCCTGGGAGCACAGACCACGGCCGAGGCACTAAGAATGGCGAGAGAGTTCAGGCTGATTTAATCCCGGTCCTCATCCCACATTGCGAGTATCCAAGGTCCCCTGGTGTCAATGACAACCGGCAGAGGAAGAATTCTCCCATGCAAGTAGCGACTCTTTCGTTCCAGAATATCCACACTCACGGCCCGCTCTTCGCCGATCTTCTACGCGCCCGTCATCGGACGTTCATCGAGCAGGCCCAATGGGACCTGCCACAGGCCGATGGGATGGAGTTCGACCAATACGACACGCCGGCCAGTCGCTGGGTGGCCGTGCACGATTACGGACGCATCCTTGCGGGCGTGCGGCTGACGCCTACGACCCATCGTTGCGGGATCTATTCGTACATGATCCGCGATGCTCAGAAGGGCTTGCTAGAGACGATCCCCACGACCCTACTTTATGAGCAGGCACCGGTGGCTGCCCATGTTTGGGAATCGAGCCGAGTCTTCGTCTGCGACGATGTCCCAGCCAACCTTCGGATGCGTGTACAGATGCGACTGATCGCCGAAATGGTCCGCGCCGGGCGCGAGGTCGGGGCCACGGCCGTTCTTGGATTGATTCCAGCCAATTCGCCGCGTTTGGCCCGGCGTGTCGGGCTTGATTGCGTGGCGGCGGGCCCTGTGCTCGACATTGGCGGCTCAGCGTCCGTCTGTGTCAACATTTCGATGGCGACGAAGATGCACTGACGGCGCTGATCCCGGCGTCGTCAATGGCGACGTCGCAAAGGGCGGCTTTATCCGCCGCCCCTTCGGCATTACATCCACCGCATGGCAGATCTTTTTGACAGCGGAAATTCCGTATCCCCCAGCGACGCAGCGGTCGCGCGCCCCGGCCCGCTGGCCGATCGACTGCGACCGGCGACGTTGCAGGATGTGATCGGGCAGAGGCACTTGTTGGGCACCGACGGTGCGCTGACTGTCATGCTACACGGTCAGATGCCCAGCCTGATCCTCTGGGGGCCGCCCGGTGTGGGCAAGACGACTATCGCGCGGCTTCTTGCGGCGCAGGCGGATCTGCATTTCGTGCAGATCAGTGCGATCTTTACCGGCGTGGCCGACCTGCGGAAGGTCTTTGAAATTGCGCGCAACCGCCGCGTCAATGGTACAGGCACGCTTCTCTTCGTTGACGAGATTCACCGTTTCAACAAGGCGCAGCAGGACAGCTTTTTGCCGCACATGGAAGACGGGACGATCACGCTGGTCGGGGCGACCACCGAAAACCCCTCGTTCGAGCTGAACGCCGCTGTGATGAGCCGCGCGCAGGTCCTGACGCTGGAACGGCTTACCTTGCGCGACATGGAGCTGATGATGCAGCGCGCGGAAAAGGAGCTGGGCATCAAGCTGCCGCTGAGCGGCGACGCGCGCGAGGCCCTGCAGGAGATGGCCGACGGCGACGGACGGGCGCTGCTGAACCTGACGGAGCAGGTCGCCGCATGGGGGGCGACGGACACGATCGACCGCGACACCCTCTCCAAGCGCCTGCAACGACGCGCGGCGCAATACGACAAGTCGGGCGATGCGCACTACAACCTGATATCGGCGCTGCACAAATCGGTGCGTGGGTCCGACCCGGATGCGGCGCTCTATTGGTTGGGACGGATGCTCAGGGGCGGGGAGGACCCTCGCTATCTGATGCGGCGGATTACCCGCATGGCGGTTGAGGACATCGGCCTGGCCGACCCGCAAGCGCAGGCGTTTTGCCTGCAAGCGTGGGAGACCTACGAACGGCTTGGCAGCCCCGAGGGCGAGCAGAGCCTTGGCAACGCGGTTGTCTACCTCGCGCTCGCCCCGAAATCGAATGCCAGCTACACTGCCTTCAAGGCTGCGATGAAGCAGGCAGGCGAGACCGGTTCCGAGCCGCCGCCCAAGCACATCCTGAACGCGCCGACGCAAATGATGAAGGATCAGGGCTACGGGACAGGGTACCAATACGACCACGATCAGGCCGATGGATTTTCCGGGCAGAACTACTTCCCCGACGACATGAAGCGCCCGGTCTATTACGTCCCAGTTGATCGCGGGTTCGAACGGGAGTTGGGGCGACGTGTGGACTGGCTGGTCGATCAACGTGCCAAGCGGGGCAAAGGTTGACAGTGGCGGCGATGGGGCAGACAGGACCGCGATGACCTTTTCCCTGATCTCCGTGGCGCTTGGCGGTGCCATTGGCGCATCGCTGCGCTTTCTCATGGCCATGGCCCTCATGCGCGACGGGTTTCCCGTGGCGATCCTGACGGTGAACGTGGTTGGAAGCCTGTTGATGGGCGTCGCCACTGTGGCGCTGAATCGCGCTGGCCTGCCGCATTGGCAGCCTTTCCTGATGGCCGGGGTTCTGGGCGGGTTCACCACCTTCTCGGCTTTTTCGCTGGAAACGATCACCCTGATTGAACGGGGGCAGTTTGGGTCGGCGGGGCTTTATGTGGCACTGTCGATCGGCCTGTCTTTGCTGGCGCTCGCCGTCGGCGTCACATTCGCAAGGAGCCTCATATGAGCGGCGTCCAGACCATCATCGTGGCTGACGGGGAGGGCGATCAGCGCCTGGACCGTTGGCTTAAGCGCAAGTTCCCACAACTCAACCAGGGCAACGTCGAGAAGGCCTGTCGAAAGGGCGAGATCCGCGTCGATGGCGGGCGGGTCAAGGCCAATACGCGCGTACAGGCGGGACAGGAGGTTCGCATCCCGCCACTGCCCGAGGACCGTGCTCCCGCCGCTGCCCGTCGCGACAAGGTGAGTCAGGCTGACGCGGAGATGATCCGATCCTGCGTCATCTATCGCGATGAGCATCTGATTGCACTGAACAAGCCGCCGGGCCTGGCCAGTCAGGGCGGTTCCGGCCAGACACGGCACGTCGATGGCCTGGGCGATGCCCTCCGGTTCGACAGCGACGAGCAACCCCGGCTGGTGCACCGTCTGGACAAGGACACGTCCGGCATCATGCTGATGGCGCGCAATCGCCTGACGGCCGTGCAATTGTCCGAAGCGTTTCGCGATCACGATACGCGCAAGATCTATTGGGCCGCGGTCGCGGGCACACCCCATCCGCGCATGGGCACAATCCGGTACGGTCTGGTCAAGTCCGGGGGCGGTGGTGACGGTGGTGAGAAGATGCGCACCGTTCATCCCGATGAGATCGACGAGGTAAAGGGGGCAAAGCGTGCGACGTCGGATTACGCCGTCCTTGACACGCTGGGCTCACGCGGGGCCTGGGTTGCGCTGGTGCCCGTCACGGGTCGCACGCACCAGCTGCGCGTGCACATGGCAGAGATCGGGCACCCCATTGTGGGCGACGGCAAATATGGCGGCTCGGGGCAAGAAAACCAAGGAGACGGCTGGGGTGCGTCTTTCGGCGGAGAGATCAGCCGCAAGCTGCACCTTCACGCCCGATCGCTTTCGCTGACGCACCCTATGACGGGCGCACGGCTGCACCTGACTGCACCTTTGCCCGAACATATGGAGCGCACCTGGAAAATGATGGGCTGGGACAACTTGGACGTGCCCGTCGACCCGTTCGCGGAGGACGAGATTGACTGACTTTCTGGCGATTTTCGATGTCGACGGCACACTGGTCGACAGTCAGGCCATTATCACGGCGACGATGGCACGCGCCTTTGTCGATGCCGGGTTGGAGCCGCCGACGCGGGCACAGACTCTTGCTCTTGTGGGGATTTCCCTGCCGCAGTTGATCGCGATGCTTCTGCCGGATCAGACTGCGGCGATGCAGCAGCGGGTAACCGAGAATTACCGCCGGATCTATACTGAACACATCGCCAACGACAGCGAAGCGCGGCTTTACCCAGGGGTCGGGGAAGGTCTTGCGCGCCTTAAGCAGAAGGGCATCACGCTGGGCGTGGCCACGGGCAAATCGCAAAAGGGACTGGACAGACTGGTCGCGGGACAGGGGTGGGGCAACATGTTCGCCACGCTGCAATGCGCGGACCATCATCCGTCGAAACCGCATCGGTCGATGGTCGACCGGGCGCTGCTGGAAACGGCGACTGAGGCCGGGCGCGCGGTGATGATCGGCGACACGACGTTTGACATGGAAATGGGGGCCGGTGGCGGCGTCGCGACGTTGGGTGTGGCATGGGGTTACCACGCGGCGGAGGACCTTCTGGCGGCGGGCGCAAGGTCTGTGCTGCCGAATTTCGGCACACTGGTCGCGGAAATCGAGAGGATGGCGCAATGAGCGAGTGGAAGGCCAAGCGGTTCTGGACCCAAGCGACCGTCGAGACACTGGAACAAGGCTATGGTGTGCGACTTGACGGCCGCCCGGTCCGCACACCGCTGAAGACAGTGATCGCCATGCCCACGCGGGCGCTGGCCGAAGGTGTAGCTGCCGAATGGGACGCGCAGGAGCAAGTGATCAACCCGATGATCATGCCCCTGACGCGCGCTGTGAACGCCACACTCGACAAGGTCGTGCCTCAACAGGCCGAGGTGGCTGCAAATCTGGCCGAGTATGGCGGCACCGATCTTCTGTGCTATCGCGCTGCGGGTCCGGTCGCTCTGCTTGAACGGCAGGTGGCGGCCTGGGACCCGATGCTGGACTGGGCTGACGCCAACCTGGGTGCCCGCCTGAACGTGACCCAAGGCGTCATGCATGTCGCGCAGCCCGCAAACGCTCTGGAGGCATTGCGTGCCCGTGTGCACGCCAAGACCCCCTGGGAGCTGACTGCGCTGTCGGAATTCGTGACCCTGACCGGCAGTCTGATTCTCGGGCTGGCAGCGATGGACGGGCATCATCCCGACGATCTGTGGCCCCTGAGCCGGATCGATGAGGATTGGCAGGCAGAGCAGTGGGGGGCCGACGAGGAGGAGGCTGGTCGCATCGGACTCAAAAGGGGTGCCTTCACACAAGCCCATCGATATCTGATGCTTCTGCGTGGCGACTGAGACCAGTTTAGCCTGCTAGACGCGCAATACCCCCCTCCCTGCTGTTCAAAACTTAGTCATCTGCACGCTTTGGCGGCATCATCCCTTGACGTTCCAGAGCCATTCTAGTCTCTTTTGCGCTAATGTCGGGGTGTACCCTCACATTCAAAACGAACTGCACCCAAAAATGGGGCGGTGACGCAGAGCCTATGTCGGCTGTGCGATTCAATAGGAAGAGGTAAGTAAATGAAGAATTTCGTACTTTTCGGTAGCCTGGCGTTCGCCGGTCTGGCCGCTGCCGGCGCATCCGCCGCCACGCTGGACGACGTGACCGCACGTGGCACGCTGAACTGTGGCGTGACTACCGGCGTACCCGGCTTTGCCGAGCCTGACGCCAATGGCGTGTGGCAGGGCTTCGATGTGGCCGTGTGCCGTGCCGTCGCTGCCGCCGTTCTGGGCGACGGTGACGCTGTGACTTTCGTACCGACAACAGGCAAAACGCGTTTCACCGCGTTGGCTTCGGGCGAGATCGACGTGCTGGCCCGGAATACGACCTGGACGTTCTCGCGCGACACCGATCTGAAGTTCGACTTCACCGGCGTCAACTACTACGACGGTCAGGGCTTTATGGTACCCGCCTCGCTTGGCGTGTCCTCGGCACTTGAACTGGACGGCGCAACCGTCTGTATTCAGACCGGTACCACGACCGAGTTGAACCTTGCGGACTACTTCCGGGTCAACAACATGTCGTATGAGCCCGTTCCGATCGAAACCGGTGCCGAGGCTGTTCAGCAGTATACCGCTGGTGCCTGTGACGTGTACACAACCGACCGTTCGGCTCTCGCCGCGCAACGTGCCGGCTTTGCCGACCCGTCCAGCAGCGTGATCCTGCCCGAGGTTGTCTCCAAGGAGCCGCTGGGCCCGCTGGTTCGTCATGGCGACTCGGAGTGGTTCGATATCGTCAAATGGACGCTGAACGCGATGATCGCTGCCGAGGAGTATGGCGTGACTCAGGCCAACGTCGAGGAACTGGCGGCGGCACCGGGCGACAACCCCGAGATCAACCGTCTGCTGGGCACCGAAGGTGAATTGGGCGCGATGATGGGTCTCGACTCGTCCTGGGCCAAGAATGCCATCGCCGCCGTCGGAAACTACGGTGAAGTGTTTGACGCCAACATCGGTGAGTCGACTGCGATCGGCCTGGCCCGAGGGTTGAACGCGCAATACACGGAGGGCGGCCTGCTGTACTCGCCTCCGTTCCGCTAAGAACCAAACGGAAGGGCGCGGCGCAGGCCGCGCCCTTCTTACATACAGACAATCGATAATCCCTCGGGAGTAGGGCGGGGCGAACAATGACCCCGCGGATGCAGGGGCCGAGACGGCCCGTATCCGGAGTACCCGAGGGACAACGGGGAAATATAAATGACCACGATGACCGACCCGCCTAACGCGGATGGATTTCGGATCGGGCAGTTGATCAGCGACAAGCGGTACCGGAGCTATACGTTCCAGTTCTTCGCATTGGCGGCCCTGGTTTTCGGCTTTGGATGGCTGATAAACAACGCGATCAACAATCCGGTGCTTCAAGAGGCTGGGATTGACTTCGGCTTCTTGCAGGACCCTGCCGGGTACGACATCAATCAGCAGCCGATAGAATACACCAGCCAATCTTCGCACATGCGCGCTGCCGTGATCGGGGCGATCAACACTTTGATCGTGGCCTTCCTCGGTTGCGTGACGGCGACGGTCTTCGGTGTCATCGCCGGTGTGCTGCGGCTCTCGAACAATTGGATCATCTCAAAGCTGATGGCCATCTACGTGGAGATGTTCCGGAACGTTCCCGTGCTGATCTGGATCCTGATCATTTTCACCGTGGCGGCGAACGTCTTTCCGCCGATGTCTGAATTCCGACTGCCTCGTGACGGCTCAGAGCCCGAACGGACCCTGCTCTTTGGGATGTTCGCAGCAACCAACCAAGGGGTCTACGTTCCGCGGCTGACGATGGGTGAGACGGGCTGGATCGTGATCCTGACCTTCCTCGCATCGATCGCCGGTGTCTTCGGGCTTCGCCGCTATGCGCGCCAGAAACTATATGCCGAAGGCAAGCTCATTCCGATCCTCTGGCCGTCGATTGCAGTTCTGATCGTGCCCGCTGTCCTGATGCAACTGATACTCGGAAGTCCGCTCGGGCTGGAATACCCCGAGATGGCTCGTTTCAGCTTTGATGGCGGGTTCCTGTTGCGCCCCTCCCTGATCGCGCTGTGGTTCGCTTTGTCGATCTATACGGGTGCTTTCATCGCCGAGAACGTACGAGCCGGCATCTTGGCCGTGTCCAAGGGACAAACGGAAGCCGCGGCGGCTCTGGGTCTGCGTCCGCGCCGGATCATGGGACTGGTCGTTCTGCCGCAGGCACTGCGCGTCATCATCCCACCGCTGATTTCGCAGTACCTGAACATCACCAAGAACTCGTCGCTGGCGATTGCGGTCGGATACATGGATCTGACGGGTACGCTGGGCGGCATCACTTTGAACCAGACCGGTCGGGCGCTTGAATGCATCCTGTTACTGATGGCCTTCTACCTGACGATCAGCCTGGCGATCTCAGCGATTATGAACGTCTACAACAACTCCGTTAAGTTGAAGGAGCGCTGAGATGAGCGATATGCACGCCGAATCCGTCGCCTTCGTCCGCGAGACGGAGATTCCGCCGGCTCCGCCCCCGGTCACCGAGACTGGTGCCGTGAAATGGATGCGCGAGAACCTTTTTTCGGGCATCGCGAACACCGTCATGACCGTCATTGGCGTTATCGTCGTGATCTACCTGTTGTCCGGTCTGATCCCATGGATCCTGAACGGGACTTGGGAAGGGTCATCAATCCGTGACTGCAGGGAAGTCCTTGGCGACAGTGGTGGCGGCTGCTTCGCCGTTCTGGCCGAACGTTGGCCTCAGCTCCTGTTCGGGTTCCAGTACCCGGACCACCTGCGCTGGCGTCCGACCGTTGCCTTCGTTCTGCTGTTTCTGGCCGTTCCGCCGGTTCTTTTCTTCAAGCTTCCCCGCTGGATGCTGATATTCACGGCCCTTTACCCCTTCTTGGCCTACTGGCTGATCTGGGGCGGCACCTTGATGGCACCGATCTTTTCCCTCTTGGCGGTCGCGTTCGGCTACGTCGCGTTCACGCGTGCGGAGCGGTATGGCTTTGTCCTCGGCCTCACGGCTGGTGTGATCACCGCGGCCGTCATCCTGTGGATCGGTGGCTTTGTCACGGCGTCGGCACCCGAGCTGCTGGCGATCGAGGCGGTCCCCTCGCGTGAATTGGGTGGCTTCATGCTCAACATGATCCTGGGCGTGGTCTGCGTATCGCTGTCGGTGCCGCTTGGCATTGTACTTGCGCTGGGTCGGCAATCGCGCCTGCCCGTTGTCAAGGGCTTCTGCGTGGTCTTTATCGAGTTCGTACGTGGCGTGCCTCTGATCACCTTGCTCTTCGTGGCGAACGTGGTTTTGGCGTACTTCCTGCCGCCGGACAGCAACTTCGACCTGATCGTCCGAGTGATCATCATGATCACCATGTTCTCCTCTGCCTATATCGCAGAGGTGATCCGTGGCGGTCTGGCCGCGCTTCCAAAGGGCCAGTACGAGGCGGGCGACAGCCTGGGTCTCGACTATGCTCAGGCCATGCGGCTGATCATCCTGCCGCAGGCGTTGAAGATCTCCATTCCGGGCATCGTCAACGTGGCAGTGGGCCTGTTCAAGGATACCACTCTCGTGTCGGTCATCTCGATGTTCGACCTCGTGGGCATGATCCGTGGACCGATCCTTTCGTCTACTGCCTGGACGGGCGTCTACTGGGAGCTTTGGGCCGCAGCCTGCGTCCTTTTCTTCACCGTTTGTTACGGCATTTCGCAATACTCGCAGTGGCTCGAACGCCAACTGCGGACTGACCATCGTTAAGGAGGCCTGACCATGGCTATGGCTGACACCAATACACAGGGCATGACCGTCTCCGACGAGGTGGCCATCGAAATCAAGAACATGAACAAGTGGTACGGACAGTTCCACGTTTTGCGCGACATCGACCTGACGGTGCAACGCGGTGAGCGGATCGTCATCTGTGGGCCTTCGGGTTCGGGGAAGTCGACGCTGATCCGTTGCATCAATGCGCTGGAGGAACATCAACAGGGGTCTATCGTCGTTGACGGCGTTCCGCTGTCGTCGGATCTCAAGAATATCGACAAGATCCGGTCCGAGGTCGGCATGTGCTTCCAGCACTTCAACCTCTTTCCGCATCTGACGATCATGGAGAATTGTACGCTGGCTCCGATCTGGGTTCGCAAGATCCCCAAGAAGGAAGCGGAAGAGACGGCGATGCACTTCCTTGAAAAGGTGAAGATCCCCGAGCAGGCGGACAAGTATCCGGGTCAGCTTTCGGGCGGTCAGCAGCAGCGTGTGGCGATTGCGCGTTCGCTGTGCATGCGGCCCCGGATCATGCTGTTTGACGAACCGACGTCGGCGCTCGACCCTGAGATGATCAAGGAGGTGCTGGACACCATGATTCAGCTCGCTGAGGAAGGGATGACAATGCTCTGCGTGACGCACGAGATGGGCTTTGCCCGTCAGGTGGCGAACCGGGTGATCTTCATGGACGCCGGTCAGATCGTTGAACAGAACGCTCCCGAGCCGTTTTTTACCGACCCGCAAAATGAACGCACCAAGCTGTTCCTGAGCCAGATTCTGGGTCACTGAGGCCCGGGCGAATTTGCGCGCGAAGTCCCGCGTGAAGCGCGTATTACGAACGCCCCGGCAGTGATGCCGGGGCGTTCTTCATTCAGACCCAGCCAATTGTCTGAGCCATCCAGTGGGGCGATGATCGCCCTGAATCGCGGATAGTCCGTGATCACAGTGATGGACTGCCAGCGAAGGTTGCCGTTCTTACGGCGGTGCAATCTGTCGCGTGCTGATTGCGATTGGATTTTTGGTGGCCGATGATGGCAAGCGCGGTCTTGGCAAGATCGTTCGCCCGAATGCAGCGTATTCCGCCGGGATCAGCCGTGAACGCCCATGAGTGCAGCGGCGCGTTCTTCTCGGCTGAGAATTTGGGGGTCCCGCGTCGGGGAACCATCCGAAGCAAAAAGCGGCGAGTCGCGCCATTCCCCACTGATATTTTTCGCGACCATGCGCCCGACCATCCGCGCGGCCATACGACCGACTCCCTTGTGGGCCTGTCCGCCGCCGGGCTTGGGAATGAACGCCTCCGCCAGGACCTTGCCACCGGCTTCGGGGTTACTCAGCCGATCCGCGTTCACTCCGACATGTACAAGGCGCGCTTTCAGGGGCGTATAGAACAGGGGCGTGTTGCAGCAGGTCGCGAACCAACGCAGTGCCCCCTTTGGGGTGTGCCGGAACACGCGCAAATTTTCGCCGCCTTCGGTGATTGTGATACGGTCTTGGGTGGTCTGAAGGATGCCGACTTTTTCCGGATCGGCCAGACCAAGGTGCGTATAGGCCGACCGGCAGTCTTTGCAGTGGCACACGATCTTGGTGCAGGCGGCGGGGGAAACATCGCGGATCTCTCCGCGAAGTTTGCCGCACTTGCAGGCGAACCCGAGGGTTTCGCCTGCCGCCATCAGACGGCGACCCGTCCTGAATCGCCGGCCGTGTCAGGGGGGTCGCTTTCGACCGCGCGAAGAGCGGGTTTTCTGGCCTTGGCATGAGGCTTGCGACCGGCGTTGGCGTCTATGAAGTCCAACACCAAGGGGCGGATATTTTTGCGCCAACTTCCGCCGGCAAAGATGCCGTAGTGGCCTGCTTCGGGTTCTATGTAGCTTGCCTTTTTATCATCGGAGAGACCGGTCAATAGCGCCAAAGCCGCGACGCATTGTCCGGGTGCCGAGATATCGTCTTTGCCGCCCTCTACTGTCTTGACGGCAACGTCCGTGATCTTGCCGATATCGACCATATGCCCGTCTACGATGAATTCGTTCTTCGCGATTTCGAGACCCTTGAAGATCCGCTCCACGGTCGAAAGGTAGAATTCGGCTGGCATGTCCATAACCGACAAATATTCGTCATAGAATTTGTTGTGCTTGTCATGGTCGGAGGCATTGCCATTCGCGACGGACACGATCTGGTTCCACATCGCCTCGCCGTGCTTTTCCGCGTTCATCGAGATAAAGGACGACAGTTGCAGCAGGCCGGGATAGACCATCCGGCCAACGCCCTTGTACATGAATCCGACACGCTGGATCATCGACTGCTCAAGCTGGCCCATCGTGACACGGCGACCGAAATCGGTCACGTCCGTTGCGGCGGCATCCGGGTCGATCGGTCCGCCGATCAGCGTCAGCGTTGCGGGCTGGGCCTTCGGGTCCTGCTCTGCCAGAAGGGCAGTGGCCGCCAGCGTCAGCGGCGCGGGCTGGCAGACGGCGATCACATTGATGTCCGGCCCCAGCTCTTTCATGAAATCGACGAGATAGAGGGTATAGTCCTCCACGTCGAACTTGCCTTCGGATACTGGAATGTCGCGGGCGTTGTGCCAGTCGGTAATCCAGACGTCTGCGTCCGGGAGGAGCGAAACGACCGTGCTGCGGAGCAGCGTGGCGTAGTGGCCGGACATCGGCGCTACGAGCAGGACGCGCCGCTCCATCGGGCGACGGCCGTGCACGTTGAAATGGATAAGGTCGCCGAAGGCTTTCTCGACCACGGTCTCGACCTCGACGATGTGGTCGCGTTGGTCGACGCCGGCCACCGGGGCGATGTTCCAGTCGGGCTTGGTATTCATGCGCCCGAAACTGCGCTCGGTGACCTCGCCCCAGGCGGCCAACATCTTGAAAGCAGGGTGCGGTGCCATCGCGGTGGCCGGAAAGCTCCCCATCGTGCGGGCGGTTGCTCCGAACCACGCGCTCGCATTTCGCATGGTTTCCATCATATCATAGGCTAACATGAAGCGCATAAGCGAAAGTCCCTTCCGGCGGTCAGGGAAGCATATGTTGTGCCCCCTGTATAAACGGGTTCGTTCGGTGTAGAAACGTCCCCAAGTTACTTAGCAGTTGCAGCATTGCGACGGGAAGGCAAGAAATGTCGGATGGCGATCACGCGAATGGGGCCAACCGTGACGATGATGAGACGGGCCGCGCTGCGACAGAACGGTTGAATGCGAACCTTGTCCGCATGGACGAACTGACCAAGCGTCTGGTCGGTGCCCTGGGGTCGAAGCGTAGTTCGGATCACGGGCTGCAAGGGCCAGGACCCGATCTTTATGCCAAGGCGATGGCGGCTTATTGGGCCGAAATGGCGTCCAACCCCGGCAAGATGATCGAACATCAGGTCGGATATTGGGGCCAGGCCCTCAAGCATGCAGTCGAAGCACAGACGGCGCTGACCAAGGGCACGCCACAACCCGCGCCAGACACGCAGCCGAAGGACCGCCGGTTCGCCAATCCAATCTGGGATGAGCATCCCTATTACAACTTCCTTAAGCAGCAATATCAGATCAGCGCGAACGCGATCCGCGACACCGTCAAGGGCATCGAAGGTTTGGACCGCAATGACAAGCGGCGGGTCGAATTCTTTAGCCAGCAGATCATCGACCTGTTCGCCCCCACGAACTTCCTGGCAACAAACCCCGAAGCGATGCAGCGCGCGGTCGAGACCGAGGGCGACAGCCTTGTAAAGGGACTGGAAAACCTGGTGCGCGATATCGAGGCAAACAAAGGCGACTGGTTGGTCACACTGGCCGATCCGGAAGCGTTTCAGGTCGGCGGCAACATCGCCACGACCGAAGGAAGCGTCGTCTTTCGCAACCGCATGTTCGAGTTGATCCAATACAAGGCCACCACCGAGAAGGTGCAAAAGACTCCGCTGATCCTGTTCCCGCCCTGGATCAACAAGTTCTATATTCTCGATCTGAAGGAAAAAAATTCTCTCATCAAATGGATCGTCGATCAGGGCTACACGCTGTTCGTGGTCAGCTGGGTGAACCCGGATGCAAGCTACGCCGACACCGGCTATGCTGATTATGTGGACGAGGGGTTCCTCACGGCCATCGACGTTGTCAAGGAAATCACCGGCGAAGAGCAGGTCAATGCCATCGGCTACTGCATCGCGGGTACCACACTGGCGGCCACGCTGGCACTGATGTCGCGCCGCAAAGACAAGTCAATCAAGTCGGCGACTTTCTTTACAACGCTGGCCGATTTTGAGGATCCGGGTGAGATGGGTGTCTTCCTTGACGAGGACTTCATCGACGGAATCGAGCGGGAAGGCAGGGCGAAGGGCTATCTCGACAAGTTCTTCATGGGCCGTACCTTCACCTACCTGCGGTCCAACGACCTCGTCTATGGCCCGGCGATCAAATCCTACATGCTTGGGGAGGCACCGCCGGCTTTCGATCTTCTGTACTGGAACGGGGACGGTACGAACCTGCCAGGCCCGATGGTGACGGAATACCTGAAGAAGCTCTGCTTGGGCAACCAGCTCGCCAGAGGCGAATTCGAATTGCTGGGCGAAAGGAACCTGAGCCTCGGTGACGTGGACGTTCCGCTCTGCGATATCGCCTGCGAGACGGACCACATCGCCCACTGGCGTGGGGCCTGGCAGACGGCGCGTCAATTTGGGTCGAAGGACAAGACGTTCATCCTGTCGCAGTCTGGGCATATCGCGGGCATCGTAAACCCGCCCAGCAAGGTCAAGTACGGCCACTACGTGAACGATGCCGATGATGCGTCCACGCCCGAAGACTGGCTGGAGGCGGCAACGTTTCACGAAGGGTCTTGGTGGCCGCGATGGGAGAAATGGTTGCGCGGACATTCCGGCAAGAAAATCGCTGCACGGGAAGTGGGTGGGCCGGATCACCCCGTGCTCGAGGCTGCGCCGGGCAGTTACGTTCTGCCGGGCAAGTCCGACGTGGCCTGAAGCGCGCCGGTATGTCGAGGTTCGCTTGTTGCCGGTGATGCCTGCGTTAACGCGGTGGCCGCGAGCAGGGCATCCAAGGCATCGATGTCGACTACGCCTCCGGCTCGGCTGGGCCTTCGACTTCGTTCTTGAAGTTTTCGAAGAATGCATCCGCCATCTTGGCCGCGAAGCTGTCGATCAGGCGAGAGCCGAGTTGAGCGATCTTGCCGCCCACCTTCGCGTCGACCGCATAGGTCAGCTCGGTGCCCTCGGGGACCTCGGTCAGCTTCACGTCGGCCCCGCCCTTGGCAAAGCCCGCGACGCCGCCCTTGCCTTCGCCCGCGATGCGGTAGCTTTCGGGTGCTACAACATCCGATAGGGTCACGGCCCCCTTGAAGGTCGCTTTTACGGGCCCGACCTTCTGCTTCACCACGGCCTCGAACCCTTCCTCGGGCGAACCGGTCAGTTCCTCGCAGCCCGGAATGCAGGCTTTGAGCGTCTCGGCATCGTTCAGCTTGGCCCAGACCACTTCGCGAGAGGCGGCAATCGTGCGGGTTCCGGTCAGTTCCATAATGTCCTCCAAGGTTGGCGCAATCTGCTCAGATCAGCGCATCGTTCACAAGTCGTAAGGCAGCAAACCACGATCATCAGGATCGATCTTCAGCGGCCGTTCCAAGGGCGGAACAGCGCGTTGATGACAGGCGACGCGCTCGCAGATGCGGCAACTGATCCCGATGGGCTCGAACGTGGCGGACAGGTCCAGGCCATCGGCATAGGTGATGCGTGGCGCATGGCGCACTTCGCAGCCAAGGGCGATCGCGTGGCGACGTGTCGGCGTGCCGAAGGCACCGCCGGACGTGGAAACATCGCGCGCAAGGCAGAAATATCGGACCCCGTCGGGTGTTTCAGCCATCTGTCGCAGGAAACGACCTGGGGTGGCGAAGGCCGCGTGCACGTTCCAAAGCGGGCAGGCCCCGCCGAAGCGCGCGAATTGCAGGCGGGTGGCCGAGTGGCGCTTGGTGATCTGCCCGGCCTGATCGACGCGAACAAAGAAGAAAGGCACGCCCTTGGCACCAGTGCGTTGCAGCGTGGACAGGCGATGGGCCACCTGCTCCAGCGATGCGCCAAATTGCCGGGCTAGCCGCTCCAGATCATGCCGCGTGTCTTCGGCGGCAGCGCGGAATGCCTCGTATGGCATAAGCGCGGCCCCGGCGAAGTAGTTTGCAAGCCCGGTACGGGCGATGGCGCGGGCGTCGTCGCTGCTGAACCTGGCCAGGTCCAACGTGGCATCCAGTAGTTTGGCCTGAGCATTGAGCGCGACCTGGTGCAGTTGTTGAAACCGGTTGGTTGCGGCGCTGGACCGGGTCGAAAGGGTCAGGCGGCGCGCCCCGCGATCGAAATGGCGCAGGCGCGGAGCCTCGTATTGGGTGACGACGACATTGCGATCGGCCCACCAGCGGGCCAGACCCGCGTCGAGGTCGCGGCCGATCTGCGCCGCGAAAGTCTCGGCGGCGCGATCGACGGAGTCGATGTAATTGTCGCAGTAATGGAAGAAGTCCCGGACCTCCTCCCAAGGTGAGGGGGTCAATGTTCCGGAGACGCCAAGGGCCGCATCCAGCGACGCAAGCCGCTCCGCCCCGTCGCGATAGGCGCGATGCAGGGTTAGGAAGGCTCGGGCCAAGGCCGGGGCATTTGCCGCCGTCAGACGCAGGTCGGCCATCGGCACGGCGTCGGAAATAACAGGATCGGCCAGCGCTTCACGCATATCGGAGACGAGGCGTTCGTCATCGCCCGCGCCCAACTCGGTCACATCGAACCCGAACTCCCGCGCGAGGGCCAGAACAACCGACGTCGAGATCGGACGATTGTTGTTTTCCATCTGGTTGAGATAGGGCAGCGAAATGCCCAAACGGGCGGCGAAATCGGTCTGGGTCAGGCCGATACGCGTCCGCACTTCGCGCAGTTTTGCCCCGGCATAGAGTTTTCGAGCCGCCATCCGCATCCCCTTTGCAAAGGGGATTAGCAGGCTTTGCAGGGTGGTGTCAGCCCGTCTTCAGCCCGCCAGCTGCCGATTCCGGCGAATGGTCAGACCGATGGCGACAACGGAACAAATGGCCGATGCGATCATCAGCGCAATCAATGGCATCGCGCCGCCACCAAAGGCCAGAAGCCACCCAGCGACCGCCGAAAGTGCCGCGCCGCCGCCGATCATCAACGCGCCACCCAGCCCGGATGCAGTGCCCGCAAGGTGCGGCTTGACCGACAACATCCCGGCGGTCGCATTCGGGATTACAAGGCCGTTGCCCAGTCCCACGAAGGTCATGAAGCCGAAAAAGACGAGGTGCGAGGTGAAGCCGAAGATTGTCAGCCCGCCCAGAACCGTCAGGCCCGCGGCCAGTCCAACGGCACCGATCAAGATCATGCGGTCGATACCCATTTGCTGTGAGAAGCGACCGGAAATTCCGTTGCCGATCAGGTAGCCGACGGCAGGCGCACCGAAGTAGATGCCCAGCGTGGCAGGATCCATGCCAAAAACCTGGGTCCCGACATAGGGCGCGCCGCCCAGATAGGCGAAGAACGACCCGCTCGCGAGGGCAGACGCGATGCTGTAGCCCCAGAACCGTCGGGATGTCAGCAATTCGGGGTACTGTCGCACCTGGTCGCGGAAGGTGCCCTCGCTCTTGGGGGCGGTCTCCCCCAAGTCGGTATAGGTCAGGACCCACAAAAATGCGCCCGCGCCGAGCAATAGCCAGAAGGTCGACTGCCAGCCGAACTGGGCCTCCAGCACGCCACCGACGGCCGGGCCGACCATGGGGACTATGGACATCCCCATTGTCACATAGCCCAGCATCGAGGCGGCTTTGTCCTGCGGGTAGAGATCGCGAACGACAGCGCGGCTGAGCACCATGGCGACGACTATTGCGGCTTGTGACATCCGGAAGAAGAGAAAGACTTCGATGCTGGTGGCCATCAGGCAACCGATTGTGGCCAGCATGAACAACACGATTCCGGACAGGATCACGGGCCGTCGGCCATAGCGATCGGAGATCGGACCGACGAAAAGCTGCAGAACCGCGTTCACACCCAGGTAAAGGCCGACCGACAACTGGATTAGGCTGTAATCGGCGGAAAAGTACGTGGCCATGGTCGGCAGGGAAGGCAGAAAGACGTTCATCGCCAAGGTCGAGACACCGACCAGTGCGACCAGCGTCAGAATGTGCGGTGGCGTGCGTGTTGCGTGCGCCTGTGGGTCTGTGAGTATTGCCATTGTAGCCAGGTACGCCTTTGGGTTTCTTATGTCAGTACCCCGGTTCGCACAAACATATGTGCATTCCGATGACCGGGGAATTGGGGCGATCGATCGCCAAGACCACATCGGACGCCGTATTTGCAAATTTGCAATATAACGAAGTTTGGCGAGCAATGATTTGCAAATATTCTAGAACGCCCTTTCCGCACCGCAGCGCAGCGTCTAGACCTGTCTGCAACAGGGAGGACGCGCCATGAAGGACATTCTGGAAGAGCTTGAGAACCGCCGCGAGCAGGCCCGCATGGGCGGCGGCGAACGCCGGATCTCCGCGCAGCACGCCAAGGGCAAGCTGACCGCACGGGAGCGGGTCGAGCTTTTGCTGGATGCGGGCTCCTTCGAGGAGTTCGACACCTTCGTCGCGCATCGCGCCACTGACTTCGGCATGGAAAAGGAGCGTCCGGCGGGCGACGGCGTGGTCACGGGCTGGGGCACTGTGAACGGGCGTCTCGTATATGTTTTCAGTCAGGACTTCACGGTCTTCGGCGGATCGCTGTCCGAGACCCACGCGCAGAAAATCTGCAAAATTCAGGATATGGCGGTTCAGAATGGCGCGCCCGTGATCGGGTTGAACGATTCCGGTGGCGCGCGCATTCAGGAAGGCGTTGCCTCGCTTGCGGGCTATGCCGAGGTGTTTCAGCGCAACATCGACGCGTCGGGCGTCATTCCGCAGATCAGCGTCATAATGGGCCCCTGCGCGGGTGGTGCGGTCTATTCGCCTGCGATGACTGACTTCATCTTCATGGTCCGCGACACGTCCTACATGTTCGTCACAGGCCCCGACGTGGTGAAGACCGTTACCAACGAAGTCGTCACGGCCGAAGAACTGGGCGGGGCCACGACGCACACGCGCAAATCCGGCGTGGCCGATTGCGCCTTTGAAAATGACGTGGAGGCGCTGGCCGAGACGCGCCGCCTGATCGACTTCCTGCCGTTGTCCAACCGCGAGAAGCCGCCCGTCCGGCCCTTCTTCGACAGCCCCGACCGTATCGAGGAGAGCCTTGACACGTTGATCCCGGACAATCCGAACTCTCCGTACGACATGAAGGAGCTGATCGGAAAACTGGCGGACGAAGGCGATTTCTTCGAAATTCAGCCAGACTTTGCCAAGAACATCCTGACCGGGTTCATCCGGATAGAAGGGCGCACTGTGGGCGTCGTCGCCAACCAGCCGATGGTTCTGGCCGGGTGCCTGGATATCGACTCCTCGCGTAAGGCCGCCAAGTTCGTGCGGTTCTGCGACGCCTTTGAAATACCGCTGCTGACGCTGGTGGACGTGCCGGGTTTCCTGCCGGGGACGAGCCAGGAATATGGCGGCGTTATCAAGCATGGTGCGAAGCTGCTGTTTGCCTATGGCGAGGCGACGGTGCCGAAGGTCACGTTGATAACGCGCAAGGCGTATGGAGGGGCCTATGACGTGATGGCGTCAAAGCATCTCAAGGGTGATTTCAACTATGCTTGGCCAACGGCGGAGATCGCGGTGATGGGGGCCAAGGGTGCGGTGGAAATCCTGTACCGATCCGAGCTGGACGACTCAGCCAAGATTGCCGAGCGGACGAAGGATTACGAGGATCGTTTCGCCAACCCGTTCGTGGCCGCCGAGAAGGGCTTCATCGACGAGGTGATCTTCCCCTCGGCCAGCCGAAAGCGCATCGCCCGCGCCTTTGCGAGTCTGCGCAGCAAGCGGCAGGACCGCCCTTGGCGCAAACATGATACCATTCCGCTTTGAGGCAGGAGGCATGGTCCTGGGACAGGCGCGGCTGGCATTTCGCGGACGACGGCGCGACTTACGCGGTTGCGCGGCGGCTGCCGGTTCAATGGGATATCAGCGCGCAAACCCGCCTGCCGGATATGGGGCGGCGCAGGTTGGCCCATGCTGTGCGGCAGGACTTGTGGCGCATTTTGCAACGGTTGCGGGGCTTCGCGCCGGTCGTGACGGTGACGCGGGACGGGCAGGGACTGTCTCTGCGGGCGGGCGGTTCCGTCGCCGGGCGGATCCCGCGGAACGCACAGGAACAGGTTGCGGCGCTGTTGAACGACCCGGTCAAGCGTGCCGCGTGGGCGCGAACGGCGCGACACAGATGATGGGATGCCGCGCATGACGTCCGACGCCGCCACTCCTGAGAGGGTCAAGGCCGCCTGTGCCACCGCCGAGATCGCGGACCTGAACGTTTCGATGTTCGACACCCGTGATCACGTGAATCTGATCCTGCAACGCTCTGAAATCCTGTGGGACGAGGCGCGACCGGGTCGTGCAATTCGCGCCTGGACCGGGGGTGATGCGGGGCCCCTGACGGAAATCGCGCAGCGGCGCGGCGACGAGATTGCCCGGCGTGCGGCGGCGGTGGCCTGGCTGGAGTGGCGCGACATGCTCTATGCACTTGTGCGCCAAAAGCCCGTATCGGTTGCCGATATCGGCTGCGGTTATGCGATGGCGGACCTGTTCGCGCATCGTGATTTGGGCGCGCGGCTCCTGCTGATCGATATCGAGGACGGGGATGTGCGTCATTTCGGCTTTGCCGAGAACGGCTCTGCCTATACGTCGCTGGAACGGGCGCGCGCGTTCCTAGAGGCGAATGGCGTACCGGGGGATGCCATCGAGACTGTGAACCCGCAATCACAGGACCTGTCGGCGCAGGCCCCCGTGGACCTTGCGATCTCCATGCTGTCTTGTGGGTTCCATTACCCTGCGGCGACGTATGCAGACTTCTATGCGTACGGCGTGGCCCCCGGCGGGGCCGTCATTCTGGACGTGCGCGGGCGTAAGGCCACGCAGGAGCGCGCGACGTTGGAAGCCATCGGAACGGTCGAGGAAATCGGGCGCGGCGCGTCGCACCTTCGCCTTCTCGCCCGAAAGGAGGCCGCATGACCTTGTGCCCTGCAAGCCGGGCGACGACCCGGCCCTCTCTTTTTCCGACAGAGGCGGTGTTTCCTCCGAAACCGCGGTTCCTTCATCGGGGGCGATACCACTGGTCGGCAGTTCTGCTTGCATGGCGCAACCTGACCTTGGCCGCTGCTTTGCTTGCTGCGTGTGCCGGTCCATCTGCGGCGCAGAGCGGGCTGCCGTCCGGTCAGGCCATCGTTTTGTGGGAAGTGGTCTGGGAGCGGGTGGATAGCACCGGCACGCAGGCAATTCTCCGTTTTATCGCGCCCGGCATCGCGCGCGAGGTGGGAACAGTGGACGTCGACGCAGCCTTTGCCGATCTGGACTGGCTTTGCGCGACACATGCCGTTCCAATTGCCAGCCTGCCCGCGTCGCATGGGGATACGGTTGTCATCACCCTGATGGACCGGCCCGTCCCTCGCGGTGAGACCGACCCCGAGGCGACGCAGTATTTTGGCATTTATACCATAGAAAACGGCGAATGTTCGCCGTCTGACTTCTGATGAGTGCGGTTTTCTACATGATTCCCTTGCGGGAACCGAAATGGGACGCCATTCGTTGTAACGCACGGGGCGATCATCGATTCCGCCACACGTCCCCGTTAAATTGGAGAATAACATGCAAAAGTTTGTCAAAGCCTTCGCCGTTCTGGGCGTCACTGCCACGCTGGTCGCCTGTGGTGCCCCGGCTGAAGAAGAAGTCGTCATCGTTCCCGTCCAGCCCGAGCCCGTTTCGACCAAGTACTGATCCGGCCTCAGGCTCTGACCGGGCCTGCCCCGGTCGGACTGCGGACACCCAACGGCCAGACCCGCGCGCAGGCGTGGCTCTGGCCGTTTTTCGTGCCAAGGCTGAAGGGCGGAGTTTCGCCGAGACTGTCCTGTTGAAGGGCACAGTCGCGGGGCATGGCCCGATTGGTGCGGCTGTGACACAAGCCTCTGGGGCAACTGGGGCATTTCTGGGGCAGCCATATCGGGGGCATTTCACTTCTGGTATGCAGATTACAGGCCGCGTCCAAGCGGCTGTCATCACGGGCGATGCCGGGATTGAAACCCCGGCATCGCCCGTCAACGTCAGGAGACCCAGATGTCGAGCATCGTCAAATTCTCTGTGGCTGTCGCCGCGCTTTCCGCCCTTTCGGGTTGCTTCCTCTCGAACCCCCAACCGGAAGAGATTGTCATCATCGAGCCGGCCCCCGTCGTGGTCGAACCCGTTACCGGCAAGTACTGAAAAGAACTCAGGGCGGGGGACAAACCTCGCCCTGACCTTCCACCCGCATCGCAACCGCACATCTCAGGAGGTGTGGACATGCTGAAGCACCGTGGCTTTCCCGGTCGTCTGACCGGATCGGATTTCCAGTTCACGATACGTCGGGGCAATCCCAAGGGCGTGACGCCGATCACCCGGCGTGAACGCTATCGCGACCGTAAGTCGGTCGACCGGCAGGCCGATACTGCTTTTCTCAAAGCGCTTATCGAACATTTCGGGGGCGACCCGTTCGAGCGGGGCAACCTAGATGCCGGGCGTCTTTCGTGGTTGTTCGGGCGCGAGGTACTTCCTGCCGAAGATCCTTTCGATCCCGCCGATTACGAGGCGCTTTTGCGCATCGACCTGAAGGTGGCAGAGGCAAACTTCCCCGAAATTTTTGCCCAGCCTGAGGCGGCCGAAGACGACGAATGGGGTGACGACTGAGCATGTTCCCGCCGATTGCATTCCCTCTTGCGCGAACCCACGCCGAACGCACGTCGCTCTCGATTTCGCGCTTTGCCGGGGGTGCGTCTGGGCGCAACGTTCGCGTGCGGTCTTCCGCGAGTGTTCAAAATGTGCGTTCGTCTGATCGTGAGTGGAAACGTACCCCCTCCTTAACCGGTCGGTGGGCTGGCCCTTGGGCTGTCTCATTGGCCGGACTTTCTTGCGCAGAGCGCAGTCAGCACGGGGGGGCAACGGCCAAAAAAGCAAGAAGAGACCGAGCAGGAGCCAATTCTAATTCCCTACCGTCCAGCGGGACAATACCGTACACTTGCCCCGCTTGCCCCTGGTCCGAGGACCTGACCGACGTTTGGTCGATTCACACAACCCGACGTTTTCTTGGAACCCAAAGTGGTCCAGGCGCGTTTACTTTCGTTAATACCTTCGGAGAGAACCAATGCACCGCAAACTTATCATCCCCGCCCTCGTGCTCGTCGCTGGCCTGTCGGCCTGCAACACCGGCTCCGACCTTGAGCGTGCTGCCATTGGGGGTGCCATCGGCTGTGCCGTCGGCGAAATCATCGATGACGGCAAATGCGTTACCGGTGCCGCGATCGGTGCCGCTGGCGGTGCGCTGTCCAACGACTTCTGATACGCAGCCCCGTCAGGGGCGTCGTACGATCATTCTGGGCTGTCCGGTCTTTCGACCGGGCGGCCCTTTCTTTTGCTCTAATGGCAGACGTCCGGCGGACTTTTGCGGATCCGGCATCAGACCGGAGGGGGAGGAACCATGTTCAAGAAAATCCTGATCGCGAACCGGGGCGAGATTGCTTGCCGGGTCATCAAGACAGCCCAGCGGATGGGCATCAAGACGGTTGCCGTTTACTCTGACGCGGATCGCAACGCTCTGCACGTCAACATGGCGGATGAGGCGGTGCATATCGGCCCGCCGCAGGCAAACCAGTCTTATATCGTGATCGACAGGATCATGGACGCCGTCAGGCAGACCGGGGCGGAGGCCGTGCATCCGGGGTACGGGTTCTTGTCCGAGAATCCCAAGTTCGCCGAGGCGCTTAAGGCCGCGGGCGTCGCTTTCATTGGTCCGCCCAAGGGCGCGATTGAGGCGATGGGCGACAAGATCACCTCCAAGAAGATCGCGCAGGAGGCGGGCGTGTCGACCGTGCCTGGGCACATGGGTCTGATTGAGGATGCGGACGAGGCGATCAAGATATCGGGGCAGATCGGCTATCCGGTCATGCTGAAGGCATCCGCCGGGGGGGGCGGTAAGGGGATGCGCATCGCCTGGGACGAGAGCGAGGTCCGCGAGGGCTTCCAGGCGTCTAAGAACGAAGCCGCCAGCAGTTTCGGTGATGACCGCATGTTCATCGAGAAATTCGTCACGCAGCCCCGCCATATCGAAATTCAGATCCTGTGCGACCAGCACGGCAACGGTGTGTACCTGGGAGAGCGGGAATGCTCGATCCAGCGCCGCAACCAGAAAGTCGTGGAAGAGGCCCCGTCGCCGTTCCTTGATGAGGCGACCCGAAAGTCGATGGGAGAACAGTCTTTGGCCCTCGCGCATGCCGTCGGCTATGCCAGCGCGGGTACGGTCGAGTTCATCGTGGATGGGGACCGCAATTTCTACTTCCTGGAAATGAACACCCGTCTTCAGGTGGAACACCCGGTGACCGAGCTGATTACCGGTGTCGACCTGGTCGAGCACATGATCCGCGTCGCCTACGGTGAAACGCTGTCGTTCGGACAGGACGACGTGAAACTGAACGGTTGGGCGATGGAAAGCCGACTTTATGCTGAGGACCCGTACCGCGGGTTCCTGCCCTCGATCGGGCGTCTGACCCGGTATCGCCCGCCGTTGGAAACGCCGGAGTACCAGCCGGGCGTCACACCTTCGGCTCCGGTCGTGCGCAACGACACCGGCGTCTTTGAAGGCGGCGAGATCAGCATGTATTACGATCCGATGATCGCCAAGTTGTGCACCTGGGCTCCGACGCGGGGCGATGCGATTCAGGGGATGCGCGACGCGCTTGACGGGTTCGAGGTGGAAGGAATCGGACACAACCTGCCATTCCTGTCGGCCGTGATGGACCATCCCAAATTCATCGCCGGGGAGATGACCACGGCCTTTATCGCCGAGGAGTTCCCGGACGGTTTCAACGGCGTCGCACTGCCCGAACTGCATCTCAAGCGGATTGCCGCAGCCTGCGCCGCCATGCACCGCATCGCCGAGATCCGCCGTACCCGCGTGTCGGGCCGGATGGACAATCACGAGCGTGTGGTCGGGACGGACTGGGTCGTCACGATGGGCGAACACCGGTTCGAAACATCGATCGTCGCGGACCGTGACGGCGCGGACGTAACCATCGATGGGGAAATCCTGCGCTGTGAAAGCGCATGGACACCCGGCGATCAACTCGCAAGGATTGCTGTCTCGGGCGAGGTGATCGTCCTGAAGGTTGGCAAGATCACCCAAGGCTTCCGGATCCGCACGCGGGGGGCTGACCTGCAGGTCAAGGTGCGCACCCCGCGTCAGGCGGAGCTGGCCGCGCTGATGCCCGAGAAACTGCCGCCTGATACCTCGAAGCTGCTGCTCTGCCCCATGCCCGGCCTGATCGTCCGGGTGGAAGTGGTCGAGGGTGACGTAGTTCAGGAGGGCCAGGCGCTGGCCGTCGTGGAAGCGATGAAGATGGAGAACATCCTGCGCGCGGAGAAGAGGGGCATTGTCATCAAGATCAACGCCGGACCGGGCGACAGCCTGGCGGTCGACGACATCATCCTGGAGTTCGAGTGACCCATTGGCCCCGGCACGCGCCATAAACGCCGAAGCGTCGGAATACCGGATGCGGTCGACCTATCGGTCGCGCCCCATTTCCTGTCGGCGCATCGGCATCTTGTCGATGGAGCGCGACAATTCCCGCACGGTCCACGGCAGGGGCTTGCGCAGCTCGATCCTACCGTCCTTGCCGATCAGGACCAGCATGAAACCGCGGGGCCGCAGCCTGTTGCGCAGGTCCGACGGCTCGTCCGGGTTCGTGTCGGTGATCACGATGACATCGCGCGTGATCAGTCGCGGCATATCGGCCCTAATTTCTTCCATCTGTTCCACGAAGGACGGGTCGCGCGGCGAGTTTGCAAAAATGACGACGGGTCGTGCGACCCACTTCAAATCGGCGAGGTCGATATCGCCCGCCTCAAAGATCTGTCCCGGATCCTCACGCCAACGCTCCTCAAGCGAGGGGACGTCGGCGGCCATTGCGGGCCAGGCCAAGGTCAGGGCCGCCAGTGCGGCAATCAGTGTGGGGCGCATGTTCATCGTCCGTATTGTTTGCTCTTATATAGGCATAGGCAAGCGATTGGCGAAGGTTTGCGCAGCACGATCGAGCCAATTTGCCGCGATCGGTGTGCTTAACCGGGTCGCAGGCGATCGTCAGCCCCGGGGGGTGGCTTCATGAAAAGACCGGACCTCGCTCACCTGACACAGAATCCACCGATCACCCTTCACCTTGGGGCACATCGGACAGGCACGACCGGGTTGCAGCGCCTGCTGTCGCGGAACGCCGACTATCTGGCCACGCGGCGCATCGCGGTCTGGGTACCGAAGCGCACGCGCGACGGGCTTCTGACCGGTGTACTTGGCGATCCGGGCCGGGTGGACGCGCGACGTAACGTCAAGGCCCATCGGACGGCTGGACGCGTCGCGATGCTCAGCTCGGAGTTGTCTCACGCGGGGGTGCGCAGGCTGGTGATCAGCGAAGAGAACATTCTGGGCGGTCTGCGAGAGAACCTGTTGCTCGGGCGGCTCTACCCCACGGTGTCCGCGCGGGTGGAACGTGCGGCGGCAGCGCTGCCTGGCATCGACCACGTCGTTCTGTCGATCCGCAGCCCAGATGCCTGGTGGACCAGTGTCTTCGCCTGCCAGATGATGCGAGGCTTTGCCCCCCCGGACCGCGCAACGCTCGACACCATTATGCGCGTGCGGCGATCCTGGCGGGACGTCATCGGCGACGTTGCGGGCGTTCTGCCCGATGCCCGGCTGACCGTCTGGATTCACGAGGACATGGCCTCGCGGCCCGAAGTCGCCCTGCGGGAACTGACGGGCGAAATGCCTCAATGCAGATACGTGCCCCGTCTGAACGAATCCCCAAGCTGCGCCGCCCTTCAGGCGCGCCTGCTGGACGAGGGCTGGATCACGGCCCTGCCGCAGGTGGCGGGGCACTATGCACCTTTCACCCCGGATGAACGCGCGCAACTGCGCGACCGCTACGACGCGGACCTGTCCTGGCTTCGGGAGGGCGCGGACGGGCTGATCGACCGGGACACATATGACAAGACATCCCCTTCAGAGGGGCCTTTCCGCGACAGGAGACCGAGACATGGCCAACACTGACGACAAGAACAGATGGAGGAAGCTGGCTGAAGCGGAGCTGCGCGGTCGGACGCTGGACGATCTGACATGGAAGACGCTGGAGGGCATCGACGTTGCCCCGGTCTATGCCCCGTCGGATCTGGACGGCGTGACCCACACCGGTCCCATGCCGGGGGAGGCCCCCTATACGCGCGGCGTCAAGTCCACGATGTATGCCGGGCGCCCGTGGACCATTCGGCAGTACGCCGGATTTTCGACTGCCGAGGAGAGCAACGCCTTCTACCGTCGCGCATTGGCGGGCGGGCAACAGGGCGTATCGGTTGCCTTCGACCTCGCCACCCACCGCGGATACGACAGCGACCATCCCCGCGTGGTGGGTGATGTCGGCAAGGCGGGTGTCGCCATCGACAGCGTCGAAGACATGAAGATCCTGTTCGACGACATACCGCTGGACAAGGTTTCGGTTTCGATGACCATGAACGGTGCCGTCATCCCGATCCTGGCGAATTTCATCGTCGCCGGCGAAGAGCAGGGGGTCGCGCGGTCGGCGCTTTCGGGCACCATCCAGAACGACATCCTCAAGGAATTCATGGTGCGGAACACCTATGTCTATCCGCCCGAACCCTCGATGCGGATCATCGCGGACATCATCGAATACACCGCCGACGAGATGCCGAAGTTCAACTCCATATCCATCTCCGGCTACCACATGCAGGAGGCGGGCGCGAACCTGGTGCAGGAGTTGGCCTTCACCCTGGCCGACGGGCGCGAATACGTGCGGACCGCTATCGCGCGCGGTATGGACGTGGACCGTTTCGCGGGGCGGCTTTCGTTCTTCTTCGCCATCGGGATGAATTTCTTCATGGAGGCGGCCAAGCTGCGCGCCGCCCGCCTGCTTTGGCACCGCATCATGGCGGAGTTCGAGCCCAAGAACCCCAAATCGTCCATGTTGCGCACGCATTGCCAGACGTCCGGCGTCAGCTTGCAGGAGCAGGACCCCTACAACAACGTCGTGCGCACCGCTTACGAAGCGATGGCCGCCGTTCTGGGCGGGACGCAATCGCTGCATACCAACTCGTTTGACGAAGCGATGGCGCTGCCGTCCGAGCGGTCCTCGCGGATCGCCCGAAACACGCAACTTATCCTTCAGGAGGAGACGGGCGTGACCAATGTCGTCGATCCGCTTGCGGGCAGCTATTACGTTGAAAAACTGACTCACGATATGGCCGAGGCCGCGTGGAAGTTGATCGAAGAGGTCGAGGAACTGGGCGGCATGACCAAGGCCGTCGCGAGCGGAATGCCCAAATTGCGGATCGAGGAATCGGCTGCCACCCGCCAGGCCATGATCGACAAGGGCGAAGAGGTGATCGTTGGCGTCAACAAGTACCGCCGGGAGACGGAGGACGAGATCGATATCCTGAACATCGACAATGACGCCGTGCGCGAGAGCCAGGTCGCGCGGCTGAAACGCATTCGGGACAGCCGAGATCAGGCCGCCTGCGATGCGGCCCTGGCCGAATTGGAGCGCCGCGCGCGCGACGGCGGCAACCTGCTGGAAGCGGCAGTTGAGGCCGCCCGGCACAGGGCAAGCGTTGGGGAGATCAGCATGGCCATGGAAAACGTATTCGGTCGACACCGGGCCGAGGTCAAGACGCTCGCCGGGGTTTACGGTGCCGCCTATGAAGGCGATGCAGGCTTTGCCGCGATCCAGAAGGACGTGGAGGATTTTGCTGAAAACGAAGGCCGTCGCCCACGGATGCTGGTCGTCAAGATGGGGCAGGACGGGCACGACCGTGGAGCCAAAGTCATCGCCACGGCCTTTGCCGACATCGGATTCGACGTGGACGTCGGTCCGTTGTTTCAAACGCCGGAGGAAGCCGCGCAGGATGCCATTGACAACGACGTCCACGTCGTCGGTATCTCCAGCCAGGCGGCGGGCCACAAGACACTGGCCCCCAAGCTGATCGCCGCGCTGAACGAGGCTGGGGCTGGGGAGATCATCGTTATCTGTGGAGGTGTTATCCCGCAGCAGGACTATGATTTCCTCAAGAATGCCGGTGTTGCCGCGATCTTTGGGCCGGGGACGAACATTCCCGCCGCCGCGGCGGATATACTCAAGCTGATCCGCGCGGCACGCGACTGAGGATACTGGCCGCAAGGGGAGGATTTTTCCCTTGCGGCCCGACCCGGCCTCTACTATTTCCGCCGCACGGTTGGGATGTGGCGCAGTGGTAGCGCAACGGTTTTTGGTACCGCAGGTCGTAGGTTCGAATCCTACCATCCCAGCCAGACACTTCTTCAAAAGCAGACCGTACGACTGTCGCTCCAGGTAGCGTCGGTATTTCAGCAGGTTACAGCTATAGCGGCTCAACGCAGACCGCTCGTGCGCCGCAGATATGCCCCAGTCTTAACCGAAGTCTGAGGTCGGGCTTTGCGCGATACGAGTGTCCGTGGAGTTGTGTTCAGAGAGTCGCGATCAGAGCGCGCTGGTCTTGCCAGTCGCCCGGCAGAGCGTGCCGTACGCACCAGTCGGACGTGAATCCCAGAGGTTGTTTGCCGTCGAGGACATCGCGGATGATGTCAGGAGCGAGGAAGGCCAGATCAATCAGCTTATGGATCCTGCCGTTCGTGGTGCGCTCGGCCTCTGCGATCTCCGAAAGAGTTCTGCCCGTTTTGATCTGCTCGAACCAGAGATTCGCTCTGGCGATGTTGCGGATGAGTGCCTCGTCGATACCTGCCGGTGCCTCGGCGAGGATGATCTTCGTTTCGACGCCACGCTTTCGCAGCCGGAACGGGAAGGTCGCGAAGAGCGCGTCTTCTGCGACACTGCAACTGTCTGCGCCAATGGCTTCGGCGACTGCATCGGCCCTCAGGTGCAGGTCCGGCCTGCCGGGCGCAATGTCGATGCGGGTGATCAGACTGAAGAGCGTATCAGGTTCGGCCTTGTCACCGACCTTTGCAAGCGCCGACGCGGCCTTACCGATCTGATCCGCCGTTGCATGCGGCAGAAGCTTTGTCGCGAAGCCCGATGCCGGTAGCAACTTGCGGAGCAGATCGATCATCCTACTCTCAAATTCAGCCGCGGGCAGGCACCAGGCGTTCTGCTGCGCCTCGCCGCTCTTCGCGACCAGCCGGTGCGAGATGTAGTAGCGAAGGCGGACGCCCTGCTTCGTCTTTGAATGCGACGGCGTCAGCCGGTCGCCGGTCTCATCAAAGAGCTTGCCGCAGAGAGGGGAGCGGCGGGTGACCGTCGTCTTTGAACGGCTTTTCGCCGCGCCATCCTGAAGCTGCGCCTGGGCGGCCTCCCACGTCTCCGGCTTAATGATCGCCGGGTGCTGACCCTCAAACACCTTGTCCCGGTGCCGGATGCGCCCGGCGTAGATCGGGTTGGTCAGAATGTGATGGATGTGCCCCCGGTCGAACGGGCGGTCGCCGGTCGTCGTGCCATTCGCTGAGGTTCGGCGGCGGCTCCGGAGGCCCAGTCCGTCTGCCCGCTCCCTGACGGCGCGAACGGTGCCGTGCTGGTCGTAGAGGTCATAGAGCGTCCGGACGGTCTTTGCCTCGCCCTCGTTGATCCGCAGCGTCCGACCATCCGGATCATAGCCAAGCGGGACATTGCCCCCCATCCACAGCCCCTTGCGCTTGGAGGCCGCGATCTTGTCTCGGATGCGCTCGGCGGTCACTTCGCGCTCGAACTGAGCAAAGCTCAGCAACATGTTCAGGGTCAGCCGGCCCATGCTCGTGGCCGTGTTGAACGACTGGGTCACGGACACGAAAGACGCCTCCGCCGCATCGAGGATGTCCACGATCTTCGAGAAGTCCGCCAGTGACCGGGTCAGTCGGTCGATCTTGTAGAGGATGATCTGATCCACTCTGCCCTGCCGGACATCGTCCAGCAGCTGCCTGAGCGCGGGCCGCTCCAGACTGCCACCTGACAACCCGCCGTCGTCATAAGCATCCGGCAACAGCACCCAGCCCTCGTGCTTCTGGCTGGCGACATAGGCCGCACAGGCTTCCCGCTGGGCGTGCAGCGAGTTCAACTCCTGCTCCAGCCCGTCATCGGAGCTCTTGCGAGTGTAAATGGCACAGCGAATCTTCTTCATGCGCCGTCCCTTCCCGTCAGGCCGAAGAACCGGGGCCCCGACTAGGTCGTCCCGGTAATGTGCTTCGCGATGGCCGAGAGCGAGGGCCAGCTGCGTCCGTCCATCCGGAAACCATCTCCGGCAACCTCGACCTGATAGCTGCGCCCATTCCACTCCCGCACCAGATGCGACCCGGTGCTCAGTCTGACAGGCGCTGCAGCGCGGATGCGGGGTGCCGCATTCCCATTGGCTTCGATGTCCGCGATATATCGCTGCAGTTCCGCAATCTCGCCGCGCTGCGCCTCGATGATCGCATCCGCCAGCTCGCGCACGCGGGGATCGGAAATATTGGCGCGTTCGCTTGTCAGGATCGCGATGGAATGGTGGGGGATCATCGCCCTCATCCAGGCCACGTCACCTACAGTGTCCTGTGACCGCACCAGATAGACGCCAGCCGCAAAGGCGATAACAGCGCCCGCGAAGATCGCGATGTTGGTTTTCCGGTTGGAATACATGCCGAGCATGAAAGCCAGCATGATGATCGCCATCATCCCGCCCATGTAGAGGGCCATCCACATGCGCGTCTGCGAGAAGAAGACATGATCCAGCGCGTAGGTGTTGAGATACATCAGGCCATACATCACGACCGTCGAGGTGCCGATCATGGCGAAGAACCGGCCATAGCCTCCGGATTTTCCCGCGTGGCTATCGTGATGTGTATTCCTTGAATCCATTGTAGTGTCTCAATGACGTGCCATTGTCTGTCTCTCCGATATACCCATATGGGGTATATAGCCAGATTGTCAGCCCATGGTTCCACAAAGAGGGATATTCAGCTTATGAAAGCGAACAAGGACAAGACACTGGACCGCCTGTCACGACTGGAAGGGCAGGTGCGCGGTGTTGCCAAGATGGTCGAGACGGGCCGCTACTGCATGGACATCCTTGCCCAGACAGCAGCCATCAGGTCTGCGATCCTGGGCGTCGAGAAACTTGTGCTTGAGAACCATGCTGAGCATTGCGTCGAAACCGCGATCCGGAGCGGTGATCCAGAGGAACAGCGTGCCAAGTTCGACGAGCTGATCGGGCTTTTGCAGAAAGCATCGAAGTAACAGTTTCAGTCCAGTTTTTCGCCGCGCCAGAGCATGACCGCCAAAGCTATCGCCAGTACCGCGTCGATGCCAAGACAGAACGGCCCCCACCATCCCGGCGCTGGGTTTGCCAGCACTCATCCGACCGATATGTCGAATATCCCGTGCCCGAGTAGTGCAGCGGCCAGTATCCATGCCGAGGCGCGCGCTCCCATGATGGCGAGGATCGCAAAGCCGGCTGCAAGAAGCGTATGGATCACGATCTCGGAGGTGTCGCCGGTCTGGATCGCAAAGACCACGTAGAACTAAGCAATCGCCACCATCGTCGTGGCCCATGTGCCGCGCTGACGCATGACGCCGCCGATTGCTATAAGCGCAACGGTGACGCCGCCGAGACCGATCCCGGCCAGAAATGGTGCCCAGAACAGCATTCAGACCACCTCGAACCAGCCAGTCATGCCCGACTTTTGATGCGAGAGCATGTGACAGTGCAGCATCCACGCGCCGGGATTATCCGCGACAAAGGCGATCTCCACGGTTTCATCGGCTCCGACCAGAACCGTGTCACGGACATCGCCCGCCATATTCAGCGCGCCGCTCCGGGCCAGAACCTCGAAATGGTGGCCGTGCAAATGGATCGCGTGCGGAAACATCGAGCGGTTGGTCATTTCCATATGAACCGTCCGGCCCTGCGCGGCGCGGAACATCGGCGCGTCCATCCCGTTTGCCACGCCATTGAAGGCCCAGACCATGCCGTTGTCGGCCAGCTCGCGGAAAGCCATGGTTTCGCCTTCATAGCGGGCTTCACGCATCCCGCGCATCGCGCCGCCTTCCATCAGCAACGTCTCGCGCTGCGCATCTTCCAAATTCGGGGTCGCGAGCGTTCCCCAGGCAGGCAGGGGCCTCACGTCACCGCTCTGCACCGGTAGGGAGTCCGCTTCGGCCTCAAAACGAGCCAGCTCGACCCATTCCCCGTTGCCGGGGTCGATCAGAAGACTTGCAGCCGACCCGTCACCGGGCACGTCGATTACCCCGTCGGCGCGCTGCGCGGGTCCGAGGAGAAGCGTTCCCATATCGCGTGGCGCGACCGGGTGCCCGTCGAGCGCGATCAGCCAGGTCGGGCAATGCCAGAGGCATGATCCGTGCCGTAGCGGTGTTGATGATCCTGAGACGCAGCCGCTCGCCCGGCTGAACAGTCAGAACCGGATAAGCGCTGCCATTCACGGTGACGGTGTTGCCAATCCGGCCGTCATGCGCGGCGGCATGCAGGTCGTCCCACCTGTCCTCGACAATTGCGGCCTCACCATCGAGCAGCCAGTCATCGAGAACCAGCACCAGCTCGCGCGTGGCCGCACCAGGCTGTCCGAGCCAGGGTTCGCGGTCCTCGACAATCAGCGGACCCGCGAGACCGCGCGCAACCTGTTCCGTGCTCCGATTGTGGGCGTGATACCAGTAGGTGCCGGGATCGGGAGCCACGAAATCGTAGTCGAAAGTCTCACCGACAGGCACTGGCGCTTGCGTCAGCGGTACCGCGCCATCCATCGCATTTTCGATGCGAATACCGTGCCAATGAACGGCAGTGGGTTGCGGCAAATCGTTGATGAACCGCTTTTGGATGCGATCCCCGGCAGTGACGCGAATTTCCGGGCCGGGAACGGTGCCAAGACCTTCAGACGCATAAGCCCAGACCGGCGTTGCCGGGTATCCAGCCGGTGCGAGCTGCGCCGATGCGGGAGCCGCCCGCAAAACGGACAGATCGGTATCGGCAAAGGAAGGTTTAGCCATCAGGGCCGTGCCACCGAGGGCCGCAGTCGCTTTCAGGAAAGATCGTCGGGAAACCGGATTCATGGGAAGCCTCCTGTTCACAGGTTCACCGGTGGCGTGGTTATCGAGGTCAGTGTGGCAGTCGCGATCAAGATCAGCATGACGGCCAGAGCCTCGAAATGGATTAAGCGACGAAGATGGGTTGTGGCGGCAGGAGCGCCTGAGGCGAGTGCCGGAACGAGCCGCCATTTGTTGAGCGCGGCGAGGGCCATCAAGCCCGTGACCACGCCGAGCTTGGCAAGCAAGGTCCAGCCATAGGCCGTGGTGAGCAGCGCCGACACCGATCCCGTCATCAGCCATGCGAAGACGAGGCCAACGAGGATCAGCAGCGCAACAGTTGCGCTCGCGATGTTTCCGAAACGATGAAGGAGCGTCGCGCCCTCCGGCAGGTGGGCAGCGCGTTGTAGAGGGGCGAGTGCGCCGACCCAGAAAGCCGCCGCCAGCAGATGCACCGTCAGCAGTGCCGCAAGCAGCCATCGAGGATCGCCGAGCGCGTGACCGACGAAGGTGTAGGATATGCTGATCAATAGCGCCCCGACCAGACCGGCTCCAAGACCAACTGCGCCGCCAATGAGCATCGCGACGACCAGCACCTCACCCGCACCACGCCAGATCGCGGCCGTCCCGAGCGGGCTGTCCCAAACGAAGCTGAGCATCATCAGATCGACAGCGCCCGGCAGGCCCATCCCCGATATGCGGGCGGCGCGAATGCCGAAGCGCAGGGCCAGCACGACAAGACCGAACAGTGCCGCTGTGGCTGCGATTTTCCGGGCCAGACGGCGCACATCATCATTTGCGTCAGGGAAGGCCACCAGAAAGAGCGGCCCGCCCATGGCGAGAAGCGCGGCACCGTAACCGGCGGCTTTCACGATGATCGCCGCAACGGCCCAAGCGTCTATTGGTGCCAAACCTTCCACGGATCAGTTGGCAACTGTGAAGCCGAAGGTGCCTTGCATCGGGTGGCCGTCCAACGACAACCCGCGCCAATCGACAGTGTAGTTGCCCTCGGGCAGATCGACGGATGGCAGTGCGCGAAACTCCGTCACAGCGTCCATACCGGTTTCTCGTTCAATCTCCACATCGCCTTCCGGCCCTGTCAGCGTGATCGCGGTCACGCGCATGGGATCATCGAAACGCATTTCGATGGCTTCGACGGTTGTGGCCGTCGATTCATGGACCGGGGTGGTGTCTTCGGCTTTCGAATGTGCAAGCGCGCCCGTCGCCAGCGTGGCCATCATTAACCCGGCAAGAATATTCTGTTTCATTGTCTGTTTTCCATTTCGTCGTGACGGGCGCGAATTTCCTCCGGCCAGGTCGATTTGATGTAGCTGAGGACGGCGATGATCTCGTCGTCGCTCAGGACGCCCTCATAGATCGGCATGTTCGAGGCGTAGCCTGAATCACCGATCAGCGCGCCGGTTCCGTATTTGGTCAGCCGGAACAGCGTGTCAACGTCATGGTGCCACGTATGACCGGTTTCGTCGTGTGGTGGGGCCGGAAGCCGCCCGTCATCGCCGGGGGACCGCCAATTCGGCTGACCTTCGAGCTTGGCCCCGTGGCATGACGCACAGTTTTCCTGATAGAGAGCTGCGCCGAGCGTCACTACGTCCGGGTCCTTGTCCATAAGGAAAACCCGATCATTTTCGGCAGAACTTTGCGCGCTGACGAACAGGGCGGCTCCGATCAGAGCCACACCGCCAGCCGAAATCCAGAGGAGGCGGTTCACAACCCCGCCTGATAGAAGAACTCGCCCTCACCGGCTTCACCGCCAAAGGCAATCACATCATAGCGGGCAGATGGATCATTCCCCATGCCGGGCGATCCACCGGGCATTCCGGGCACGGCAATTCCGGTTATGTCGGGCCGGTCTTCCAGCAGTTTGGACAGCGCCTCGAAAGGCATATGGCCTTCGACCACATAGCCGTCAATCATCGCGGTATGGCAGGCCCACATTTCGCCGGGAATATCGGCATCCAGCTTCACGGTTGTCACATCGCGGGTATCTGTGACTTCGACCTCGTAGCCTTCCTCGCGGGCCAGCGCGACCCACGCGCCGCAACACCCGCAGGTCGGGGTTTTGGTGACGTGCATGGTGCCGTGATCGGCCATGTCGGAATGGCTGTCCGCATGGGCCATGCCAGTCATTCCGAAGGAGGCGAGGCCAAGCGCGAGAGCGGCGGCAGGAGTGACGGCAATAACAGTCTTGATTGGTTTCATGAGTTTTCCTCTCGATAAGAATGCGCCCCATTATCAGGGCAGCGGGCAAAGCCCGCATGACGGTGATTTTCGATTGAATCTGCGCAGAGCGCAGAGTGCATCACACGAGGCGCGGAGGATCGAGAGGACCGGATGGTTCAATGCCGGTCAGCAGAAGACGGAACATGGTGAGCGCGGCCTCGGAAGTCGATGGTCCAGCCATGTCGCCACCGCCATCTGCAAGCAGTGCTGGAAGGACACGACAGCTTTGTCCACGCTCAGAGCTGTCATGGCAGCACACCGGTCCATGGTCAGCCATGCTTTCGACAGCGACATGTTCGTGTTCGGAGCTCACCACATGACCCGCATCCATCGCCCCGGAGATCGAGGCGGAAAACGTCGCAAGGACGATTAGCATAGCGCGCATCAATACCATGAAATATACCTATATGGGGTATATGCGGATTTGCAAGCGATCAGGCAGCTACATCCTGTGGCGCAGGTTCAATGCCGGTGGGCATCCTCGCCCCGTGCCATCATCAGATGGTGTTCGCGATGATGATCCTGACTTGCCATCAGGCCAAAGAATCCAAGACCCCGTATGCGGGCGATGACGGCCGGATTGTCGCTGGTCGCGCGCAATTCCACATCGTCTTCTGTTTCCAACGCCGCGACCGTCCAGCGGTTATCACGGGCGAGTTGGGCTGAATGGGCCGGCACCATGCGCCGAAGGGTGGCGACAGTTTCCGCGTCACCGCTGGCCAAGATGCTGATGCCATTTGGCAGACTGGTTTCTTTAACGACCGCATCCGAGATAAGCCTGTCCATATCAACCAAGTGTGCCCTGAGACCGACGAGATCGACACGGCCCCAGTCGGTGTTCGGGTCAGCTTCCAGAACACGCACGACTTCGGAAAGCGCGGCAAAGGCCCCTTGCCCCGGCTCAAGCAACACAGATGCGCCCGCCGCTTCCGTCTGGCCGTGCATGGTATGATCCATTCCATCGCCATGTCCTGAATGATCCGTTTGAGCAATCGCGATTTCCCCTGCGCTGACCAGCGCGAGGACGCCAATACCGATACCAAGTCGCATGTCTGTATCCTTTCCTGTTGCCACGACCCTATCGAAATCCCGACATCTATTGTATGATTTCTATCATATCGGAGTGGATGCAAATTTTCGATGATGCCCCGGTGCGGGTTTTTACAAAGGGTGATATTCTGTTTCGCCGGGATGATCCGGTGCGGTCGATGTATTTGGTCAGCACAGGCGCGGTCGCGCTTGAACGCCCGCTGACAGATGGCGGGCATTTAACCTTGCACGTCGCAGGTGCGGGGGCTGCACTGGCAGAAGCATCGCTGTTCGCCGAGACGTATCACTGCGATGCGGTCGCGCGATCAAACGCCTCTGTCGCGGTCTTGTCACGAAGCAATTTTGCCGCTGAACTTCGCCAGTGGCCCGATGCCGCAATGAGTATGATCGAGACCCACGCAAGAGCCGTTCAGGCGCAGCGGGCGCGGATCGAGATACTGCGCTTGCGACGGGTCTCTGACCGTCTTGACGCCTGGCTCGATTTTCACGGGGAACCGCCGAAGGGCGAATGGATCATCGTCGCTGACCAGATAGGCGTCTCGCCGCCCGCGCTCTATCGAGAGCTGGCGCGGAGGCGGCTTTAGCGGGCATTCGCCGCGTCGCAGGATCGTGGTAGTTATGGGCTCGGAGCGGTCATTCGCTGTTCTGTGCACCAAGGTCCGCTTTCCTTGCATTCGGCAACCTACCGTTCATGAGTCCTGACCCTAGGTTTTTGATCCCACGGTTTGATGGTGCGATCCTTTCTCGGGGATGGAAGGAAGCATTATGGGACAAGTTCGTCACGGGGAGCGCCACGACCACGCCGGCTCCTAAGCGCTGCTCTGCATTAGGGGCGTGCTTTGGAAAGAGCCGTCCGCACTACCGTATTCAGTGACCGCAAAAACCTTCTGTGCCTAGAGGCAGTCGCCGTCATTGTGGGGGATGTAGCGGGGGATACGATCTACGCGAGAACTTTATTTCTCATTTTAATCAATATTTTGTGGAAATTCAGTGGCAGCCCGTAGGGGAATCGAACCCCTCTTTCCAGGTTGAAAACCTGGCGTCCTAACCGATAGACGAACGGGCCAGCTCGCTGACGTGAGCGCTGTTTAGGCGACGACCCAAAGGCCTGCAAGCGGTTTTCGCAACGAATGCCGCGCTTTTTTGCATGGCTGGAGAGCGGGTGTCAGACATCCGTTTCCGACATGATCGCCACGTCCTCCAGCTTGAGTTGTACGTCCTCGCGTCCTTGCCACCGGTTTAGTTCAAGCCGGCCCACGACATGCATCGGCGCGCCGGCGGCACGGGTCACGGCGTCGGCGATACCACTGCTCGTGGCTCGGAAGGCGATCGCGTCCAGGCGTCCGGGGCCACCGCCGGTGAAGGTGATCTTCAGGTGTCCATCGCCCACGGGACGGGCATGGGCGACGCGCAATTCTGGAAAGGCGAAGCGCGGAGCGGATGCGCCTTGACCGAAGGGGCCAGCCTGCTCCAAGAGCCCAACCAGGTCACGCGTGGCGGCACGAGGCATAAGAGTTGCGTCGATTTTTAGATCGCGCGGACCGTCGCGGTCCGCGCCTTGGCGGGCCACAAGCTCTGACAGGCGCGCCATTGCGGACTCGATCTTACCGACTTCAACAGTCAAGCCCGCCGCCATTCGGTGCCCGCCGCCCTTAACCAACAACCCTTCGGCCGCCAGCCGCTGAACCGACGCACCGATATCGACGCCCGTGATCGATCGGGCAGATCCTTGACCCAAGCCATCCTCTCGGATGCCGATGACGACAGAGGGACGGTTCAGGGCCTCTTTCAGTCGGCTGGCGACGATGCCGACCACGCCAGGATGCCAGCCTTCGCCCGCGGCCCATGCCAGAGCGGATCCGGCGGCGATGCAGGCCTCGCCCGCTGCAAGCGCGGTTTCGGTCACGCGCGCCTCGATGGCACGCCGTTCGGTGTTGAGCACGTCCAGGCGCTCGGCCAGTGCGGATGCCTCGGATTCGTCGTCGGTCGAAAGCAGGCGCGCGCCCAGATCGGCGGCCCCGATGCGACCGCCCGCGTTGATCCGCGGACCCAGTAGGTAGCCGAGATGATAGGCCGTCGGCGGCCCATCCATTCGCGCAACATCCGCCAAGGCGCGCAAACCCGGTCGGCGGCGATCGCGCAATACCTTAAGGCCCTGCTGCACCAGTGCGCGGTTCACGCCCAGAAGAGGTGCGACGTCTGCGACCGTGGCAAGTCCCACGAGGTCCAGCATCGCCATCAGGTCGGGGCCGGTTTCGCCGTCCTTACGCAGCAGTCGGTTGGCTTCGACAAGGCAAAGGAACACGACGGCAGCGGCGCAAAGATGGGCGAGTGCGCCGTCCTCGTCCTGCCGGTTCGGGTTCACTACCGCCAGCGCGGGCGGCAGGGTATCTCCGCCCAGGTGGTGATCCAGAACGATGACGTCTGCCTGCCCCTCGGCGGCGGCCAGCGCGTCGTGGGACAGGGTGCCGCAATCGACGCAGACGATCAGGTCATGGTCGCGGGCCAACGCCCCGATTGCAGGCGCATTGGGGCCATAGCCCTCGTCAATGCGGTCGGGCACATAGATCGTTGCAACACGGCCTAAAGTACGGAGCCACCACACCAGGAGCGCGGCAGAGGTGCCGCCATCCACATCGTAATCCGCGAAGATAGCGATGCGATGTCCATCTCGGGCGGCCGACAGCAAGCGGGCGGCAGCAACCCCCATGTCACGCAATGTCAACGGATCGGGCAGCAAGTCCCGCAGCTTGGGATCTAGAAATCCTGCGGCATCTTCCGGCAGAACGCCGCGCCGCGCCAAGTGTCGCGCGAGGGGCAGGGGGGGGCCCGTCTGTGCGATAGCCTCGGCCAGCCGCTCCTGCGCGGGGTCGAGGCTGACCCAGCGTCGTCCGGTGGCGGATTGCGTGACGCCGAGGCAGATCACCTCAGGTCGGGTTGCGATAGGTCATACGCCGGACGGACCCGGTCTTTGACCGCATCAGGATCGTCTCGGTCGTGAGATACCCCGGCTCGCGCCGGATGCCGGCCAGGATGGAGCCGTCGGTGACGCCCGTGGCCGCAAAGATCACGTCCTCGGTCACCATGTCGTCGCGTGTATAGACGCGGTCGAGGTTGGTGATCCCGGCCTTGGCAGCGCGTCCCCGTTCGTCGTCGTTGCGAAAGGTCAGGCGACCGAACATCTGCCCGCCCATACATTTCAGCGCCGCGGCAGCCAACACACCCTCCGGCGCGCCGCCGGAGCCCATATACATGTCGATACCGGTCACGGCAGCCTCGGCGCAATGGATGACGCCCGCCACGTCACCATCGGTTATGAGACGGATGGCACAGCCGGTGGACCGCAACTCGTCAATCAACTCCTGGTGGCGGGGGCGTTCGAGGACGCAGACCGTAATATCATCGGTCGAGCAGCCCTTGGCCGCCGCCAGAGCGTTCACGCGTTCGGCGGACGACATGTCCATCGTGACAACGCCGTTCCGAAATCCGGGGCCAATGGCCAGCTTGTCCATATAGACGTCGGGCGCATGGAGCATCGAGCCGCGCGGCCCCATGGCAATGACCGTCAGGGCGTTCGGCATATCCTTGGCTGTCAAAGTCGTGCCTTCCAGCGGGTCCAGCGCGATGTCGACCTCGGGGCCATTGCCGGTGCCGACTTCCTCCCCGATGTAGAGCATGGGAGCCTCGTCGCGCTCGCCCTCTCCGATGACAACGGTGCCTTTGATGTCCAGGCGGTTCAACTGATCGCGCATGGCGTTCACGGCGGCCTGGTCGGCGGCCTTCTCATTGCCGCGCCCGATCAGCTTGGCGGAGGCGAGGGCGGCGGCCTCGGACACGCGGGCCAAGCCCAGGGACAGCATGCGGTCGTTGAAATCGATCTTGGTCATGGAACTGGTCCTCGAAGAGTATAGCAGCCCTGTTAGCGGGCTGCGGGGGACGACACAAACGCGATTGCGCTACCAGAGGGTCAGACGTCTTCGGACGAAGCCGCCCAGAGGTTCAGACCTTTCTCGCCGGAGAGCGCATCGATCTGCGAAATTTCATCCTCGGTGAAGGTCAGGTTGGACACGGCACCGGCGCAATCGACCACCTGCGAAGGTTTGGACGCGCCGATCAGCGCGGTCGTGACTCCCGCCCGCAGAACCCATGCCAATGCCATCTGGGCCAGCGTCTGGCCGCGCGCCTGGGCGATGTCGTTCAACCCGTTCAGTGCCTTGATCATGTCCGGCGTCACCGCGTCCGGGTCGAGGGATTTGCCTTGGGTTGCGCGGCTGCCTTCGGGAACACCGTTGAGGTATTTGCGCGTCAGAAGGCCCTGCGCCAACGGCGTGAAAGCGATCGAGCCGATCCCTTCGGCGTCGAGCGTGTCGAGCAGGCCGTCGCGCTCCACCCAGCGGTTGAGCATGTTGTAGCTGGGCTGGTGGATCAGGCAGGGCGTGCCGAGTTCACGAAGGATCGTGGCCGCTTGGCGCGTGCGTTCCGTGTTGTAGCTGGAGATACCGGCATACAGCGCCCGGCCCGACCGGACGATGTGGTCCAGCGCGCCCATGGTTTCCTCCAGCGGTGTCTCGGGGTCGAAACGGTGACTGTAGAAGATGTCGACGTAATCCAGTCCCATCCGCTTGAGCGACTGATCACAGGACGCAATCAGGTACTTGCGGCTGCCCCATTCGCCGTAAGGGCCCGGCCACATGTCATAGCCCGCTTTGGAGGAGATGATCATCTCATCGCGGTAGGGGGCGAACTCCTCGCGCATCATCTGGCCGAAAGCCAGTTCGGCGGAACCCGGCTTGGGGCCGTAGTTGTTGGCAAGGTCGAAGTGGGTGATCCCATGGTCAAAGGCGGTCGTACAGATGTCGCGCTTGAGCTGGTGCGGCGTGTCGTCGCCGAAGTTGTGCCACAGACCGAGCGATATCGCCGGCAACTTCAGACCGGAGCGTCCGCAGCGCCGGTATTCCATCACCTCGTAGCGGTGGGATGCGGCGCGGTAGGCGGGCTCGAAGACTTTGGGTTTGCGTGCCATGTTGGGTCTCTTCCGGGTGGGTCAGGGTGTCTGGATCTGAAGCGCGACCGGGTCGCCGTTGACGACACCGGTGGCCACGACGCCTTTCAGCGCGTCTATCATGTCCATCGGCGCGCAGGGGTGCGTCACGATCAGGACCGGGGCATCGTCGCCAGGATGATCGTACTGGCGCATTCGGTCGATGGAGATGCCGGATCGGCCAAGTTCGGTCGCGACCTTGGCCATGGCACCGGGTTCATCGCGCAGTGACATGCGGATGTAATAGGCGCAATGCGTGGCCGCGTTGGCGCGCATTGCCGGGGTCAGCGTCGCGGCGGGCTGGCCAAAAGGCGCGATGTTCAGCCCGCGTGCGATGTCGCAGACGTCGGCCATCACGGCGCTGGCGGTGGGGCCTTCGCCCGCGCCCGCGCCGCGCATCACGATCTGGCCCACGGCGTCGCCTTCGATGACGACCATGTTGGTGCCGCCCTCCAGCTGTCCCAGCGGGCTGTCGGCGGGGACGAGGGTGGGGCGCATCGACTGTTCTATCCCCGCGCTGGTGCGGCGGGCTTCGCCCAGCAATTTGATGCGGTAACCCATGTCGCGGGCCCGGTGGATATCGTCGATCGAAACCCGTTCGATGCCCTGCAATTGTACGCCATCGAAATCGACTTGCGTGCCGAAAGCGATGGCCGACAGGATCGCCAGCTTGTGCCCTGCGTCGATGCCGCCAACGTCCAGGGTCGGGTCTGCCTCAAGGTAGCCAAGCGCGTCAGCCTCCTTGAAGACCTCGTCATAGGGCAGGCCGGACGACTCCATTCGGGTCAGGATGTAGTTGCAGGTGCCATTCATGACACCCGAGACGCGCGTGATCGCGTTGCCGGCCAACCCCTCGGTCAGGGCTTTCACACAGGGAATACCGCCTGCGACGGCGGCCTCGAAGCGCAGAGCTGCGTCGTTTGCCTCAGCCAGTTCGGCGAGGGCCTGACCATGCAGCGCAAGCATGGCCTTGTTCGCCGTGACCACCGGCTTTCCCAAGGCGAGCGCCGCTTCGGTCGCTGCTTTGGCCGGGCCGTCGGAGCCGCCCATCAGTTCGATGAACAGGTCCACATCGTCGCGCTTGGCCAGGGCGACCGGATCGTCTTCCCATGCGAAAGGCGTCAGGTCCACGCCCCGTTCCTTGGTCCGCGACCTGGCCGAGACGGCGGAGATCGAGATGTCGCGCCCTGTGCGCGCTTTCAGTAGCGCGGCGTGCTCTGCCACGATCTTGAGCACACCGGCTCCGACCGTTCCAAGACCTGCGATACCAAGGCGAAGGGGTGTGGTCATGACGGTATGCTCCGGGATCGATAAAGGGTCAGCAACGGGTTAGCGGCTGCGCCTGCGGGGTGCAACGAGATCAGATGTCGACTGCGCGCAACTGCGCTGCGCGTTCGCGAAGGCGTTGGCCCCGCGCCTCCAGCCCTCCGGTAACAGGGGGAGTGATGCGCGCACCGGTCAGTCGCGCGGCGCGGCCCTGAAGCTCCTGTTGCGCCGCGGCTGCGCGTGAGGGGCGGCTTCCTTCGGCCAACAGCATATCGAGCGGTAATAGCTGCGGAAACGGTTGCGCCTGCGCCGTCGCGCTCATTGCAGTCTTCGCGGGCGGAAGCCCCGGGTCGCAGGCCGGTAACAACAACAGGATGGGAAACACAAATCTCATGCGCGCAACCCTAGGCGGGGCGGCAGTTGGCGGCAAGACGGGGAACGCGCCCGGACCTGAATGCCCTTGGAATTGAACGGTCGTTCGGTTTAATTGAAGGTATGGCCAGACCAAGCGGATCAGATGCAGGCGTGACGGGCCCGCGCGTGCGCGCGGCGGCGGAACGTTTGTTTGCGCGCCACGGCTATGCAGCCGTCTCGATGCGCCAGATCGCGGCCGAAGTCGGAATCGGGGCTGGCGCGCTCTATCACTACACTCCGGATAAACAGGCATTGCTGCGCGACATGATGCGCAGCCATCTGGATGATCTACTTTCGGCTTGGGCCCAAGCGGATCCAGGTGGCGAGGCCGTCGCGCGGCTGGACGCGTTCGCACGCTTCCACATTCGATTTCACCTGGATCGACCCGATGCGGTCTTCATCGCCTATATGGAGTTGCGGTCGCTGGAGCCGGAGACCTTCGCCGAAATCGAGGCGCTTCGCAAACAGTACGAGGCCGTTCCCGAAGCCATCCTGCTTGATGGATTGCAGTCCGGAGTGATGCAGGTCACGGACGTGAAACTTGGTAGTATGGCGTTGATCGCGATGTTGACCGGCGTGAACACCTGGTACCGCGACGGCGGACGGCTGGATCGCGCCGCCGTCGAGGATGTCTACGCCCGAATGGCACTGGGCATGGTCGGGGTGCAAACCGTAGCGGTCTGACCCCTGACCTGACGCGTTCAGGCGCGTTCGGCGTATTCCATCGTTTCGGTGTTTACGATGATATCTTCGTCTTGGCCCACGAAAGGCGGCACCATCACGCGGATGCCATTGTCGAGCACGGCAGGTTTGAAGCTGTTGGCCGCAGTCTGACCTTTGACCACCGGCTCGGTCTCCACGATCTTGCAGGTGACCTTCTGGGGAACGGTCGCGTTGAGCGCCTCCTCCTCGTGGTACTCGATTTTTACCATCATACCATCCTGAAGGAAGGCACGGCGCTCTCCGAGAAGGTCCGCATCTATCTCGATCTGGTCGTAGGTTTCGAGATCCATGAACACCAGTTTGCCGTCGGTTTCGTACAGGAATTGCTGATCCTTCTGCTCCAGACGGACCCGCTCCACCTTGTCCGCGCTCCGGAATCTTTCGTTCAGCTTGGAGCCGTTGCGCAGGTTACGCATTTCAACCTGTGCGAAGGCACCACCCTTGCCGGGCTTCACATGGTCGACCTTGACTGCAGACCAGAGGTGTCCTTCGTGTTCGAGGATGTTGCCGGGGCGGATTTCGTTGCCGTTGATCTTGGGCATTTCGGAGAACTTTCGATTGGACCTGATGTTAAGGCCGTCTGTATCGCGGGGTCCAAGCCCAGACAAGCAACCGATTCTGTGGTCAGAGCTTTAAAAATTAGCCGATTGAAGCCATATCAGAAACGAAAATGCCACGGATGCGCCGCAACGACGGCATCTTCTGCCGCGATTCCATGTTGGTGCACAGCGCCCCTTGGCAGGCCACGCGGTCGGAGTTGACGGTTCAGAGATCGTACGGAGTTGCAACCGCAGGCACGGTTTTGAAATACGGCCAAATTGTGACAAAAACTTGATTGCAGTTGGCCGAACTCCATATGTTGTACCTAGTTGAATGGTTCTGGAACCAAATCTGCAATTTTCCGCCTATACGTATGCGGTTTTTGCAGGCAAGGTATTCGAAATACGCATAGCTAGAATCAGATCGCTGTGTTAGGTCAGTGCACCGGGGAAGATGCAAGAACAATTAGTGGAGAGAGCGGGATGACAAACTTCGTTGATGCGACGGCGTTCAATTTTGAGCAGGGGCAGCGAGCGCGTAAGCTATTTGCTGCCGTTGTGCTGGCCGCGCTGGACGATGCCATCTCGGACGACAAGAAATTCGGAAACGGCCCCGAGCAGATTGCCCGTTGGGCACGCTCCCGCGATGGCCGCGAAGTCTTGTCATGCGCCGGGATCGACCCAAACGAGCGGGTCGTGTCAGGTCTGATGGAATTTGTGAGCCGTGGTGTTCGGACCTCCGTTGCGCTTTCGCGCGAGGAAAGCGAGCGCCGCCAGGCCGCCGAATTGGCCGAGGCCGCCGAAGCCGCTTGAGCGACTGGGAAACAGGAAAAGGCGTTGCAGGAAACTGCAACGCCTTTTTTCGTCTCCGGGCGTCAGGGGATCGCCGTTCAGTCGATTTCGTCCGAGGCGAGAATTTGACGAATCTCGCGGCGCACCAGCTTGCGAACATTGCGAGTGATCCGTTCGCCAAGCTCGCCGGACAGCTCTTGGCGCACGATCTCGGCAATCAGGTCCCGGAGTGCATCATCGCCGCCCAAAGATGACGACAGATCGGCCAGTCCGGCGCGTCCCATTTCTTCTTGCAAGGATTTCGGCCCGGCCGAGCCAATTTCCGGCTCGGCCGGGCGCGGGTCAGGCTCGCCATGGGGATTGGGATTGGGATTGGTCTGGTGGATACCGTTGCCATTGTTATCTGCTGCGCCGCCGTCCGGCTCGGCTGCGCCGACAACCTCCTCCGTCGCGCGGTTGTCCGCTTCAGGCGCACGCTCATGATGGTGGTACTGAAATTCATCGTGCATCACGTCCCGTCGCGTGGCATCGGTCTCTGCCTGAATGACGGGTTCGGGCTCAGGTGCGCGCTCCTGTGCCGCGTCCTCCGTCTCGGCCTCGTAGTCGGTGTCTTCGGTGTAGTCCGAAGGCACGTCAACGGTCCGATCGGGAGCGCCCGATCGCAAGGGCGTGTCACGGTTCCCAAGGGCTTTCCTCATTTCATCCGCCGACTTGAGCGGCTGATCCTCGTCCGCGTCCCAAGCCACGGCTTCCGAACCTTCTTCCAGATCTGTAGTGATCGCGGCCAAGTCAGCGGGCAGGGCGTTCGTGAGGTGTTCGGCATCGCGTCCGTCACGCTCCTCCTGCGCCAAGGCGCGGATCATTTGGAAGGGGTCTTCTGGCTCCGTTATCCGATGACTGTCTTCGAGAACAAGCATCGGTCCGTCCATGACCTTCGGCTTAGCAGTTTGCCCACTTTCGTTCGCGACAAGTCTGCGAATGGACGAAAGGACGTCCTCGATATCATGTGTCTGTGCCATTGCCCGATCCTGTCTTGACGTGTGACCACGGGCGATCTGATGCCGCCTTCGGGTGATCATAGCACGAGGTTACCTCGCCGCGTCCACTTGGGCCGTGGCGAAGCCTTTTTTATCCGGTCTCAGTTGCGACCGAAACGCCGCATAACGGAGTCGAGACGGTTACTCTGCGCTGAGGGCTCAGCGGGGGAAATCGCCTGCGGCGCGTTTGAGACGGCATTGTAATAGGCTGACACGTCGTAGCGTTGAACCGAGAGGCCCAGATGCTCTGTCGTGAGCAAGCCGATGGATGCCAGAACGCCATAGACCGCCAGCTGAGCATCGCTTTCGGCCTGCAAAAGGTCGGTTCGCGAATTCAGAAGGTCTTGTTCCGCATCAAGCACGTCGAGCGTTGTGCGTGCGCCCAGCAGGGCCTCTTCACGGAAACCATCAAAAGCCAGCTGTGCGGCGCGGACCCCTTGACGTGTCGCGCTAATTTGAGCGCGCGAAACTTCAAGTAATGCCCAGGCGCGTCCCACGCCTTCGACAATTTCACGGGTGGTTTGGCCAAGCCCGGACCGGGCCGCGTGGGTCTGGGCAATTGCTTGTCGTTGCAGCGCGGGGAGGCGACCACCCGTGTAAAGAGGAATCCGACCGGTCAGGCCGATTGAGGCGGTGTCCGTCTCGGGCCTGGTGCGAGAAATCTGCCCGCGCAGAGATACGGTCGGAAGACGATCGGCGGCGCGCGCATCCGCAAGAAGAGTGAAGGCGCTGATATCGTGCTGACCTGCGTCAATCAGCGGATGAATTTGAAGCGCCAATTGCTGTGCACGGTCAACCGAGGGCGGGAGATCGGGCGGACTCGGCGGATCTTGCAGAGGTCCGGTCGGCAGGCGACCGACTGCCAGCCGGTACAACTCACGCTGGACATCGACTTGGCCGCGAGCAGCCGCGAGCGCGGACTGCGCAGCCGCCAAGCGGGATTGTGCAAGTGCAACATCGGTTCTCGTCACTTCGCCGACTTCGAACCGGTCCTGCGCGGCGCGCAGCTGCTGATTAATCAAACCAACGTTGCTCTCGCGAACATCAACAGTACGCGCCGCAAGGCGCAGGTCGAGGTACGCGGTAACGGCATCCAGCAAAACGCCCTGCTCGAATTGGACCAGGCGGAACCGTGCGGCAAGAACCGCTTCCTTGGCTGCCCCGATCCGAAGATGGCGCTGCCCGCCGTCTGCCAGCGTGTAATCCAGCACCAGTGAAAGAGCCCCGTTGGTCGTCGTGGTCTGGTTGCTGAAATCCTCGAAGGCGGTCGCCTTGCTGTAGGTGGCTTCGAAATTGACAGTCGGCCGCAACGCCGACACGGAAATCGCCACATCCTCGTCGGTGGTGCGCAACAGGAAACGCTGCTGCTCAAGCGAGGGAGAGCTTCGATAGGCTTGGATGAACGCATCGCTCAGGCTCTCGGCCATCGCAGGCACGGACATAAGCAAGGCAAGAGCGGTCGCGGCGGCACCGCGTTCGATTGTACGGCGGATCATAGAACAAATCCCGTCGATTTGGAAAAGCCGGGCAAGACTGGCCCGCTTGCGTTGAAAGAGGTGCGCCATCCGAGATGGCCATCGATAAGGGTCCCGATGCGGACTTCGCCATGCGCGCCGTCGGCGAAGACAGCCGCGATGCGCCCGCCCTCTGCGAGTTGCGCGGTCAAAGCCTCGGGCACGGTCTCGACCGCGCCCTCAATCAGGATGACGTCGAAGGGGGCGGCCTTGGCGGCCCCGTCCATCAAAGGAGCCTGCAAGACAACGGCATTGTCTATTTCATGCTGAGCCAGATTGCTCTCCGCTTCGGACGCGAGCGTTGCATCTTCCTCGACCATGACGACCGACTCGGCCATATGCCCAAGGACCGCAGCAGAATACCCAAGGCCGCCTCCGATGATCAGCACTTGGTCCGAGCGCTGAATGTCCAAGGCGTCCAGAACCTTAGCAAGGACGCGCGCCTCCATCATTTCACGGCCTGACCCGAGATTAAGGGGGGCGTCCATATAGGCGACCGGTTGCGCAGCCCGCGGCACGAAATCTTCGCGCGGCACATCGAGCATTGCGGATATAATCGGGAATTTCGTCACGTCAGACGGGCGGACCTGAGTGTCCACCATCATGGTGCGAAGGGTCTGAAACTCAACCATTGCCAGTAAACCAATCCGTTTAATACAGTACTTTTAGGAAAGCACGTCTTGCGCTTCGCTGCAACGATGAATGGACCGAAGCGGGCCTACACAGGTGCTTGCAGCCCTCGATCCGAGGCGTTAGAGCATCACCACCATGCGGCGAGTTGGCGGAGTGGTTACGCAGCGGATTGCAAATCCGTGTACACCGGTTCGATTCCGGTACTCGCCTCCACAATTCCACAACATTTTGCGCCCCTCACAGCATCTATCACAAGATGTTGTGAGGTGTGCTTTGTACACAACTCGCACACAGTCCGCGTGCAGTTTTGCTGCATTGTCGCCCCATTTTGCTGGATAGTGTTCAGCAGCAGATACTTATGAATCCGGCGCGCGATGAGTTACGGGATTAGCACTGTGAATGTGCACAAGAAACTGAGGCTGGATAAGCGGCGCGGCAGCGAGAACTGGTACGCGCGACTGACGCTGGAGAATGGCAAGCGCGTAGTGAAGAGCACGAAGACGGACGACTTGGAGGAGGCGCGCGAACGCGCATTGAAGCTCTACTTTGAGACCCAAGCTCGCATTGCTAACAAGCTTCCTGCCCAAACCCGTAAGTTCAAACACGTTGCAGAGTTCGCCATTCGGCGGATGCAGGACGAGCTAGCTAGTGGGACAGGGAAGCAAGCGTACAAAGACTACGTGTCTGCGCTGCGTCGATGGCTGGTTCCATACTTTGGCGACATTGACATAGCGAAGATAGATTTGGCTGCGCTGACGGCGTATGACGCATGCGCACAGAGCAGAACAAAAAGCCGTTCTCACAGAGCGGCATTAACAACCACAACGCTGCGCTGAACAGGGTTTTGGACGAAGCTGAGCTGCACGGCTGGCTGGTAAAATCTTTGCGTCCAACGTTGCTGAATAAAGGCACGAAGAGCGAAAGCAGAGGCAGCTTTACGAACGCAGAGTATACGCAAATTTATACGGTGCTGCGTGGCTGGCACAAAGAGACGAACAACGAAAAGGCGGCTGCAACGCGTGAGGTGCTACGCAACTACGTGCTGTTTTTAGCAAACACGGGCGTCCGGCACGGCACTGAAGCCTTGGGGCTGCGCTGGCGTAACATTGAGTGGCAAGAGAAAGACGGTGAGCGCTACTTGGTGGTGAACGTTGACGGCAAAACGCGGAAGCGCGCAGCAGTGGCACGAGACAGGGTTGAGAAGTATTTGGATAGGCAGCGCAAGCTAAATAAAGCAATAAGCGCTGACAGCTTAGACGAGCTGCTGACAGCGCGCAGCGAAGAGCATGTGTTTACGACACGCCTGGGGCAAGTTGCTAATATTGCCAGCTTGAACCGCGCATTTAATGCACTGCTGGACGAACTGGATTTGAAGGTGGGTGCAGACGGCAAAGAGCGCACGCTTTATAGCTGGCGGCACTACTACGCAACGCAAGACTGAATAGCCCCTAGTTTCCTAGACGCCTTCCTGGTTCACGTTGCGCTGTGTGTTTTCGAAGTCGACGGGTGACAGCATCCCGTTTCTGACATGTTTGCG
>NZ_FNPX01000048.1 GCF_900107415.1 Jannaschia faecimaris | reverse complement strand
TTCCGCACGAAAAAGGGGCGGCCCGCAGGCCGCCCCCTTTTAGCGATTCCGGATCAATTAATTGTTCGCGATGATCGCTTCAATCCGACCTTTCTGTTGAGTGTCACCCTCATCAGACTCCACAACAGCCTTAATCGCAGCAACTTGACCCAATGTCAGATCATCTAGAGCGTCTGTAGGAATACCCAGACGTTCGAAGTCGCTCATCAAGGCCGTTTGCAGCATGTCAAAGCCTTCGCCCATGGAGGGCGAATGGGCATCGGCAAAAGCCGATCCGGCGGTCAAGGCGGCAACGGTGGCGATAGTGGCTAAAGTGCGGTTCATGGTGTGCTCCTTACGGCAGTATCAAATCTTGAACTGCGGTGAATCGTGTTTTCCGCTGTGTTCGGTTATTCAACTCGAAGATTGGTGCTGAGTTCCACTTAAGCCGCAAAATCAGCGACTTTTCTCTCCCTTTCGTTGCCTCCATTCAATCTGGACAAGCGCTTATATGAGTTTTAAAATATTGATTTAATTACATTTATATTTGTGATTCTGAAATCATCTGAATTCTAGTTCAAGGTTGCAAAAGAGAAGAGCAGCTTCGACCCGATGAGTCCCAAACAATACGCATTGCGCAATCATCGAATCGTGTCGTCGTGTAAAATTCGGCGATCCAGGACAAACTGGGCTCGATCCGCGACTGTTTTTAGAGGCGTTGCTTTGGATTATGCGGACAAGTGCGCAGTGGTGAGAGCTGAATAGCCCCCAGTATTGTAGACGCTTTCTTCCCTAATTTTGAGGCAAGGAGGCCGTTATGGGGAAGCCAAATTTCAGTGAAGATTTTAAGCGTGATGCGGTGCATCAGGTTGCAGTGCGGGGGTACGCCGTTCGTGAGGTTTCAGAGCGCTTAGGCATCAGCACTTACTCGCTCTACAAATAGATGAAGTTGTATGCGAAAGCCGCGTCACAGGCATCATCTGTGGACCACGAAGCTGAGAACCGGAGGCTCAAGCGCGAGCTGGCGCGGATGACTGAGGGGCGCGATATCTTAAAAAAGGCAGCCGCGTACTTCGCCAAGGATGCAAGATGA
>NZ_FNPX01000026.1 GCF_900107415.1 Jannaschia faecimaris | reverse complement strand
GCAGTCCTCAACCGTTACACCGCTCCTGGCATACCTGTCACTGAAGCCGAAGGATAAATCCGTCTGGGGGATGGGGAAGTCCGACCCAAAAGCGGCTTGTGCAACAAAGCCGGGTGCGATCAAAAGCTCATTCAGTCGAGTCAATTTTGCCAGTCGAGTCAATTTTGCCCAGCTGACTGCAACTGAGGGGGCCTGTGGACCGAGGGCGAGAGGCGAACCAATCGATTTTCTAGAATGTCGGCGGCGTGCAGGCGCTGATGACCCGGCATGGAACCGCGCCGAGGTTTCTAAACCGGTGCGGTGTTCGGCTGTCGAACAGATAGCCGTCACCTGAATTCAAAACGTGGATTTGCGTTCCGACCGTAATTTCGATTTGGCCGGACAGAACAATTCCCGCTTCTTCCCCATCGTGGCTGAGCAATTCGGGCCCGGTGTCGGATCCGGGCGGGTAGGTCTCGTCTAGGAGTTGGAGCGAATGCTGGCTCGCGTTGCCCAGCTGTCGCAGCGACAAGGCGTACGGGCCGTCTTGCGGAGACACCTCGGTGAACTCCTCCGCGGTGTAAAAGATCTTCGGCTCTTCGTTTTTCTCGATTGTGGCAAAAAACTCGGCAATGCTCATCGGGATCGCGTCCAAGAGGCTTTTGAGCGAGGCGACTGATGGACTGGTCTTGTTCTGCTCGATCAGGGAGATTGTCCCGTTCGTCAGGCCAGCACGCGTTGCAAGCTCGCGTTGCGACAGGCCCTTGGCCTTGCGGACTTCCTGCAATCTGTTTCCGATTTCCACCCGGTATCCCTTTGCAAAAATTACAAGACGTGACCCTTAGGCCGATAGCGCATCTTAATCGGCTGAAAAAGGCTGGTCGCCCCTCCGCTCTTGCCGGTCGAAGGGCAGGGGGCACTTTTAATCTTGACAGTTATCTTAAACGTTATACAGGAAATTTTAAACGTTCGGCCCGTGCGGGCCATATCCAAGCGGAGCTCCTCAAGATGGCAACCAAGGCAAAGCACAAAACGGTGGCGGCATCGAAGCCAGCGATCGCGATCGTTCCTGACATCGTTCAACCGGTGCAAAGCAACGCTGCTCTGATCGCCCGCCGTGAGGCTGCGGTCGCGCGCGGGGTGGCCTCGGCCGCTCCGATCTTCGCGGACCGCGCAGAAAATGCCGAACTCTGGGATGTCGAAGGCAATCGCTACATCGACTTTGCCGGCGGCATCGCCGTTCTGAATACCGGGCATCGTCATCCGGGCGTAGTCGCCGCCGCCAAGGCGCAGGAAGACCGTTACACCCACACCAGCTTTCAGGTGGTCCCCTATGAACCCTATATTGCGCTGGCCGAGAAGCTGAACGCACTTGCGCCGGGGGACCATCCGAAGAAGTCCTTGCTGGTAACGACGGGGGCTGAGGCCGTTGAAAACGCGGTCAAGATCGCGCGCGCAGCAACTGGTCGGCCGGGCGTAGTCGCCTTTACAGGCGGCTATCACGGGCGCACCCTGCTGACGCTTGGCATGACTGGCAAGATCAGCCCATACAAGAAGGACGTTGGTCCGTTCCCGAGCGATATTTTCCGCGCTCCTTTTCCAAGCTTGCGCGACGGAATAACCGTTCAGGATGCTCTGACCGGACTACAGAACTTGTTCCTGACCGATGCGCAGCCGGAGCGGATCGCGGCCATCATTATTGAGCCGGTTCTCGGTGAAGGCGGCTACACTCCGGTCCCCTTCGAGATGATGCAGGCCCTTCGCGAGATTTGCGACACCCATGGCATCCTGCTTATAGCTGACGAAATTCAGGCCGGCTTCGGTCGCACTGGCACCTGGTTCGCGATTGAGCATTCCGGCGTTGTTCCCGATCTGATCACAGTCGCAAAATCCATGGCGGGCGGCTATCCCATTGCGGGCGTCATTGGCCGCGCGGATGTCATGGATGCGGTTATCCCCGGTGGACTGGGCGGCACCTATGGCGGCAATCCGGTGGCCTGCGCGGCTGCGCTGGCCGCGATTGAAGCGATTGAGGACGAAGGGCTGCTCGCCCGCTCGACGGCGTTGGGCGAAACGTTCCGCGCAAGGTTCGCCGAAATCGGTGCGCGCGTGGCACCGTTCCGCATGTGGGATATCCGGGGGCTTGGCTCGATGCTGGCGGTCGAGTTTGTAACCGACTTCGATACGGCAAAACCCGATGCTGCCCTTACCAAAGCGGTTATCGCGCATTCGCTAAGGCGTGGATTGATCCTTTTGGCATGCGGAATGCATGGCAATGCACTGCGGATCATGGTGCCGCTGACCGCCTCTGACGCGATCATCGACGAGGGGATCGCGATTTTCGAGGCGGCGTTGGCGGACGCGCTGCTCGACGAGAAAAGCTGACCTATGATCGTCCGGCCGGTGGGGCGGCTGCCCTTCCGGCCGGACTTGGGCCAGTGGTTTGCGCTATAAATCGGTGGGCTTAAGGCTGGGTCCTTGTCGGTCGTGTCCGACGTGACGCGGGTTGCGCAAATAGCGTAAAAATTCCCAAGCGTTGACTGACCCGAATGGCCGACTGTCCTGAGCCTAGAAGTGCGATCCCAACACGGACTTGTCAGGGCTTCATAAATTTCGCAGTCTTCATGAGTGATTTCGGGGGGGTGGCAATGTCGGCCCACCGAGACAGCCGGTTCGTCCGGCACATGACGCTTGATCAATATAATAAACACACCTAGCGTTGTGAAGGGAATCCGGGCAGCGGATCTGGTGATGAATGACCGGATGGGCCGAACCGGACAGAAGCGAATGGGGAGCCGGATTGCGTGTTACACAAACCAGAGATCGGACGAACCATTTCAGAAAACAACAAGACTGCTATGGCCCGCGAGGACCGTCTGCGGGACGACTACAATTGGGAGTAAGACATGAAGATTATTAAGAGCCTCGCGTTCGTTGGGGCCATGATGGCCGGAACTGCTGTCGCGGCGCAGGAGCAGTTCATTACGATCGGCACCGGCGGTCAGACAGGCGTTTACTTCGTCGTTGGCCAGTCGATCTGCCGCCTCGTGAACAGGGGGACGGCCGAGCACAACCTCAAGTGTACCGCGCCTTCCACCGGCGGCTCCATCGCGAACATCAATGCGATCATGGCGGGCGACATGGACATGGGTGTGGCCCAATCCGATTGGCAGTACCACGCCTACAACGGCTCCTCGGAGTTTGAGGGGAACAAGTTCGACGGGGGAAGGGCCGTATTCTCGGTACACGGCGAGCCCTTCACCGTGATTGCACGCGCCGACGCGGGCATCGCGACCTTTGCGGACCTCAAGGGCAAGCGCGTGAATATCGGCAACCCCGGTTCTGGCCAGTATGCCACGATGCAAGTCGTGATGGACGCCTTGGGTTGGACGATGGACGACTTCGCGCTGGCGTCCGAACTCAAGCCCGCCGAACAGGCCGCTGCCTTGGGCGACAACAAGGTGGATGCGATCATCTACACCGTCGGCCATCCGAACGGTTCGATCCAGGAGGCCGTCTCGACTGTCGAGGCCGTTCTGATCCCAGTTACCGGACCGGAAATCGACGCGCTGATCGCCGAAAATCCCTATTACGCTGCAGCATCGATTCCTGGCGGCATGTACGAAGGGACGGCTGATGAAACAAATACCTTTGGCGTGAAGGCTACCTTCGTGACGTCGGCAGATGTCGATGACGAGGTCGTCTATCAGGTCGTCAAGGCGGTATTCGACAACTTTGACCGTTTCAAGCGCCTGCATCCGGCCTTTGAGAATCTGACGGAAGAACAGATGATCAAGGACGGCCTGTCGGCCCCGCTGCACCCCGGTGCGGAGCGGTACTACAAGGAGCGTGGTTGGATGTAATCCATCCGCGAGAAGCCTGATATCAGGTGCGGCGGGGTATCCCGCCGCACCGAACCGACCAGACAGAGCCCGGCAAAGGGCCATCAGGGGGATAAATGACCAATGATGCAAACCAGCAGCAAGCCGCTGCGGTGGAGAATGAAGCCGCCGGTCGCGGCGGCCTTAGCCAAGCCGAGCTTGACGCGCTGGTCGCATCATCCGACACGGGCGGGCGCGGTGCCACGGGCCCAGTCGGATTGTTTATAACTGGGATAGCGCTCGCCTGGTCGCTGTTCCAGCTTTGGATCGCGTCGCCTATCCCGTTTATTGTCGGTTGGGGTGTTTTCAACGACACCGAGGCCCGCTCAATCCACTTGGCTTTTGCCATATTCCTCGCCTTTGCAGCGTTTCCTGCCGCGCGTACGAAGTTTCAGCTCGCCTTGGGCATCGCTGTGCCTGTCGTACTCGCCTTTCTGTTCATGACAGGGGCCAAGGACGACACCTCGATCTGGTGGATTCCGCTCATCGCGGCACTGCTTGTCGGTGCGATCGTGCTCGGGTCGCCCAAGGACAAGGTCCCGCTCTGGGAATGGGCGCTGGCCGTCATTGGTGCGCTGGCCGCACTCTACTTGTTCGTCTTCTATCGCGACATCTCGGGCCGGGTCGGCGCTCCGATTACGCAGGATTTCGTCGTCGCCGTGATTGGTATCATGTTGCTCCTTGAGGCAACCCGCCGCGCGCTCGGCCCCGCACTGATGATCGTGGCCTCAGTGTTCCTCGTGTACACCGTCCTTGGACCTTACATGCCCGGCATTATCGCCCACAAAGGCAACAGCCTGTCCGAGATCGTGAACCATCAGTGGATCACGACCGAGGGCGTGTTCGGTATCGCGCTTGGTGTTTCCACCGGCTTCGTATTCCTTTTCGTCCTTTTCGGGTCGCTTCTGGATCGCGCCGGGGCTGGCAATTACTTCATTCAAGTCGCGTTCAGCCTGATGGGTCACATGAAAGGCGGACCAGCGAAGGCCGCCGTGGTGTCATCGGCGATGACGGGCCTGATCTCCGGCTCGTCCATCGCGAACGTGGTGACCACGGGCACCTTCACGATTCCCTTGATGAAAAAGGTCGGGTTCAGCTCTGAAAAGGCTGGCGCGGTCGAAGTGGCATCTTCGGTCAACGGGCAGATCATGCCGCCGGTCATGGGGGCCGCAGCGTTCCTCATGGTCGAATACGTGGGCATCCCTTATTTCGATGTGGTCAAACACGCGTTCCTGCCTGCCGTCATCAGCTACATCGCGCTGGTCTATATCGTGCACCTTGAGGCATTGAAGGCCGGGATGGAGGGTCTGCCGCGTGCCTACACTCCCAAGCCCATCGTGCAGCGACTGATCGGCATCGCCTTCACCATAGCGGCGATCTGCGCAATTTCGTTTGCCGTCTATTACGGCATGGGCTGGATCCGGCCGGCCTTTCCAGAGACGGCTGGCTACATCATCTTCGTCTTCCTGACTGCCGTTTATGTTGGACTTCTCTATATCGCCTCCAAGGAGGAGCCGCTGGAACTCGACGATCCAAACGAGCCAGTCACCTCCTTGCCGTTGCCGGGCCCGACCATCCGATCAGGTCTGCACTTCATCCTGCCGGTCGTCGTGTTGGTCTGGGCATTGATGGTGGACCGTCTGTCGCCTGGCCTGTCGGCCTTTTGGGCGACGGCCTATATGGTGTTCATTCTCGTCACCCAGCGGCCCTTGACCGCAATCATGCGGGGCGAGGGGCGCCTTGCCGCGGCAATCAAGCAGGGCGGCCTTGATCTGATCGACGGACTGGAAACCGGTGCCCGCAATATGATCGGTATTGGCATCGCTACAGCGACCGCCGGCATTATCGTCGGCGCGGTTAGCCAGACAGGCGTCGGATCGGCTCTTGCCGACGTGGTCGAAGTGCTGTCGGGCGGCAATATTCTCGCCATCCTGTTGCTGACTGCCATTCTGTCACTGATCCTGGGAATGGGCCTGCCGACGACGGCGAACTATATCGTCGTCTCGGCGCTGCTCGCTCCGGTTATCGTGACTTTGGGTCAGCAGAACGGTCTTATCGTGCCGCTGATCGCGGTGCATCTCTTCGTGTTCTACTTTGGAATCATGGCAGACGTTACGCCGCCCGTGGGGTTGGCCAGTTTTGCCGCCGCTGCGGTGTCGGGGGGCGATCCGATCAAGACGGGTGTTGTCGCGTTCTTCTATAGCTTGCGCACCGCAGCGCTGCCCTTCCTGTTTATCTTCAACACCGAACTGCTGCTGATCGACGTTACCTATGTGCAGGGGATCTTCGTCTTCATTGTCGCAACCGTCGCGATGCTTCTGTTCGCGGCCGCGACGCAGGGCTGGTTCATTGCGCGCAACCGTATTTACGAGACGGTGGCGCTGCTGCTGATCGCCTTCACCCTGTTCAGACCCGGCTTCTGGATGGACATGGTCGCACCGCCCTATGCCGAGGTCGAGCCGACCGAGATCGCCGCGGCCGCATTGGCCACGGCACCGGGCGAGGATCTTCGTTTGCGGGTCGCGGGCCTTAACGACTTGGGAGACCCGATCGAATTCGTGGCCGTCCTGACGATAGGTCCGGGCGACACGGGTGAGGCCCGGCTTGAGGATGCGGGTCTTATGTTCCGCAACGAGGGCGAGACGCTGGTTATTGACGACGTGGCCTTCGGGTCAGCGGGCGAAACGGCTGGCCTTGACTGGGACCAAGAGGTGCTGCGGGTCCTCAAACCCGTCAACCAGCCAAGCAAGTACCTGATGTTCATTCCCGCGCTGTTGCTGCTTGGGGTGGTCGTGTTCCTGCAACGTGGACGCGCTGCCCGCGCGCCCAAACCCGCAAGCGCGTAGAGGGGGGCGTCATGTTCAATACAGTCTTGTTGACCATCGATCTGAATGCGGAGGCATCGTGGACGAAAGCATTGCCGCAGGCCGTGGAGTTGATACGCGCCTCGGGCGGGACGCTGCACGTCATTTCGGTTGTTCCGGATTTGGGAACCCCGCTGGTCGAGGGCTTTTTCCCCAGCGACTTTGAAAAGAAAGCGCTGGCCGCAGCCAATGCAGCACTCGATGATCTGGTTGCCGCGAATGTGCCGCCGGGCGTTGCGGTAAAGCAGCACCTTGCCTTCGGCTCTATTCACGATCAGGTCCTGAAAGCGGTCGATGAAACGAAGTGCGATTTGGTCGTTATCGCGTCGCATCAACCGGATCCGCTGCGCGACTTTCTGATTGGCTCGAATGCAGACCGCATCGTGCGACGATCGCCCGTTTCCGTCCTCGTGGTTCGGGCGTAGGGGTGTCGAACGCAGAGGAAATAGTCGCCCTTACCGGGCCTCTCTGCGGGTACGGAGACCGACCTAAATGACCCCTTTCGCAATCGCCGGCGTGCAAATGTACGTCAACGCACTGCAACCAAATGTCGACGGCATGATGCACCGCCTCGACATCCTCATGATGCGCTTTCCATGGACTCAGATGGTCCTGTTCAGCGAACTGGCACCGTTCGGGCCGCTGGAAAAATTTAAACTGCCGCCCGAAAACGACATCATCGACAAGTTCTGCGAGGCCGCGCGGCGACATCGGATCTGGCTTATACCCGGATCGATGTTCCTGACCAATCCAGAAGACGGCAAAGTTTATAACACTTCGCTGGTTATCGACCCGGACGGCAACATCATCCGCCGCTATGCAAAGATGTTCCCGTTCCTGCCTTACGAGGTCGGCGTCGCACCGGGCACTGATTTTTGCGTGTTCGATGTTCCCGAAGTGGGACGTTTCGGCCTATCGATCTGCTATGATATGTGGTTTCCGGAAACCACGCGCCAATTGACCAGCCAAGGCGTTGAGGTCCTTCTGCACCCCGTCTTGACCGGCACCACGGACCGAGACGCGGAACTTGCTATTGCGCGGGCCACGGCAGCGCAGTTTCAGTGCTACGTGATCGACGTCAATGGCTTGGGCGCGGGAGGTGTGGGCCGATCGTGCATTGTCGACCCGACATCGCTCGTCCTGCACCAGTCAGCGGGGCAGGAGGATATGTTCCCGATCGAGGTCGATCTGTCGATGGTCCGCCGTCAAAGGGAGACCGGAATGAAGGGCCTGGGCCAGGTCCTGAAGAGTTTCCGGGATCGGTCAGTGGATTTCTCGGTCTATGACCGAACCAGTGGGACCGACGACTTCCTCAATACGCTGGGACCGCTGGAAACCCCGCATCAAGGATCGCGGGCCGGTCTGCATGCGGACGTGCCGGCCAATCTAGAAGCCGAACAGTTGGACCGGGGGCCGAAACTAGGCCTCGGCCTTTCGCCCCATCTGGGCAAGACGATCGGGGGCTGAGACGCGGGGACAAGCGCGTCCGGACCTCACCAAAGGGAGAACGAGCGATGGATTCCGTCAGCGACTACTATTCTGCGACGCAATTGCGCACCGACAGGTGGAGTGCACTGCGGGAGGTGGTGGGGTCATTGGCCCGCGCGGCCAATGGCAAGCCAGCCGCCAAGGACCGTGCGCTGACGGAGGAGCTGTTCCGGTCGCTGGCCTTGATCGAGCCGTACTGGGCGTTTCCCGGTATGGCGGCCTTCGATCACATGCGGCGCCAGTTCGAGCATGGCAATTATGACGACCTTTCGTTCACCGTCCACCGCGTCACCCGCGCCCTGACCACCGGGGCGTACCGCCGTCGCAGTATCCCACTGGATCGGGATATGGCCGACGATGACGAGCAGAACGACGAGGCAATGCTTTCGCCCGAGGCGCGGGCCATGACGCGGCCCTATTTCGAGGTGCTGATCGTCGACAACGTCAGCGACCATCAGGAGCGCTGGCTCAAGAGCAACGTAACGAAGATGCGCCGCCACGAAGACCCGTTTCACTATGAGGCAGTTGTCGTTCCGAGCCTTGAGGACGCGCTGATTGCAGTGCTCTTCAATCATAATATCCAGGCGATCGTGGTGCGGCCCGGATTGGTGCTGAAATCAGCGAACGACAACGAAATCCTTGCCAAATACCTCAACAACGCGAGCGACCACGCAGATATCGAGAATATGAGGCCGGAGGACTATGGCCCCGAACTTTGCCGCCTGATTCAGCGCGTTCGGCCGGAACTTGATGCCTACCTTGTGACCGAGCGATCTGTAGAGGATATCGCGGGTCTGGATCTAGGGATATGCAGGAGGGTCTTCTACAATCAGGAAGACTTTATGGAACTGCACCTGAACATCCTGAGGGGTGTGGCAGCGCGCAACAAGACTCCGTTTTTCACGGCGCTCGTGGAGTATTCCAAACAGCCTACGGGCGTGTTTCACGCCATGCCTATCAGCCGTGGCAAGTCGATCACCCGGTCGCACTGGATTCAGGACATGGGGGCATTTTATGGCCCCAACATCTTTCTGGCCGAGACTTCTGCCACGTCAGGCGGATTGGACAGCCTGCTGGAACCGCACGGTCCCATCAAAGAGGCGCAGGAGCTTGCGTCCCGCGCTTTCGGCTCCAAACAGACGTTCTTTGCCACCAACGGCACGTCGACTTGCAACAAGATCGTGGTGCAGGCGTTGGTGCGGCCGGGCGATATCGTCCTGGTCGACCGCGACTGCCACAAGTCGCACCACTACGGTATGGTGCTGGCCGGGGCAGAAGTGGTCTATCTGGATAGCTATCCTCTCAATGAATACTCAATGTATGGAGCAGTCCCCCTCCGGGAAATCAAGCACCAACTTCTTGCGTTGAAAGCGGCGGGGAAACTGGACCGTGTCCGTATGTTGCTGCTGACAAACTGCACGTTTGACGGCCTCGTCTACAACGTCGAGCGGGTGATGGAGGAGTGTCTGGCGATCAAGCCGGATCTCGTATTCCTGTGGGACGAGGCGTGGTTCGCCTTCGCCCGCTTCAGTCCCACCTACCGGCAGCGGACGGGGATGCGTACGGCCAACAATTTGCGGAAGCGGTTCAAGACCGACGCACACAAGGAGGCTTACGAGGCGCAGCAAAAGGCGCTGGCAGATGCCTCTGACGAGGAACTGCTCGATACTCGCCTGATCGCTTCGCCGACGGCGCGGGTGCGTGTCTATGCGACGCAATCGACGCACAAGACACTGACGTCGCTGCGGCAGGGATCGATGATCCACGTCAACGATCAGGATTTCAAAGGTGAAGTGGAGCAGAGCTTCCATGAAGCCTACATGACGCACACTTCCACATCACCCAACTATCAGATCATCGCCTCGCTCGATGTGGGGCGCCGACAGGTCGAGTTGGAAGGTTTTGAATTCGTGCAGCGCCAGATCGAAGCCGCGATGTCGATGCGGCGCGCGATCAGCACGCATCCGATCCTGCAGAAATACTTCAAGGTTCTGACCGCGGGCGACATGATCCCCGAACACCACAGGCAAAGTGGCGTCACCAGCTATTTCGATAATGAACAAGGCTGGACGGACATGTGGGACTGTTGGGAGCAGGATGACTTCGTTCTCGACGCCACGCGGGTCACGCTGGCCGTGGGGGGCACCGGATGGGACGGGGATACGTTCAAAACCGATATCCTGATGGACAAGTACGGTATCCAGATCAACAAGACGTCGCGCAACACAGTCCTCTTCATGACCAACATCGGGACCACGCGCTCGTCCGTTGCCTATCTGATCGAGGTTTTGGTCGAGATTGCCAAGGAACTGGACGACCTGCTCGACGATGCTTCCAAGATGGAGCGGCTGTCGTTTGACCGCAGGGTCAAGAACCTGACGGAAAACTATCCGCCACTGCCTGACTTCAGCCGCTTCCATGATGCCTTCCGGCCCGACAACGTCACACCGGAAGGCGATATCCGCACCGCGTATTACCTCAGCTACGATGAGAGAAACTGCGATTATCTGGAGCTTGAGGGAACGCTTAAGGAAGCATTGGATGCTGGGAAGGAGGTTGTCTCAGCCAGCTTTATCATTCCATACCCGCCGGGCTTTCCGATCCTTGTGCCCGGACAGGTCATCAGCAAGGAAATCCTGGCCTTCATGCTGGCCTTGGATGTGAACGAAATCCACGGATACCGCGCCGACCTTGGCCTGCGGGTTTTCACGCCGGAGGCCTTGGCAGAGTTGCCCAAAGCCAAAAAAATCAAGACAGCAGCCGAATAGGAAAGGGCACCGCCATGCCGACAGTACTTAAGAACATCTCAGAAATCCGCCGGTACTTCCACCGAAACGAGGACCCGATCTATTTCATCTCGGCCACCAATTTCAACCTGCTGGGGTTGGATGAATGGGTCAAGAATTTCAAATACATCTGCTATATCGACTGCTATGGCGGCAAGCACCCGAACGTGTTTTGCCCGTCCGAACAGCCCCATGCAGAATTCCAGTCGATTGAGGACATCAACAACTATCTGCTGCAGCACAAGGAAGTCATCGACTTCATCAAGCGGCGTGGCGGCAAGCCCAAGTTTGTGTTCCTGATGTTCGACGAGGAGACGGAGCGCCTGTCAAAAGAGCTTGGTGCCGACGTGTGGTTCCCCAAGGCCAAGCTGCGGACAAGCATGGACAACAAGATCGAGACAGTCCGCATCGGCAATAAGGCCGGTGTTCCGTCGGTGCCGAACGTGCTGGCCGAGGTGACCTCCTATGAGAACCTGCGCGAGACCTGCGAGAAGGCCGGCATCGGCCACGACCTCGTCCTGCAGTCGGCATTTGGCGATAGCGGACACACGACGTTCTTCATCAAGTCCGAAGCCGACTTCCGCCGTCATGAGCACGAGATCGTAGGCGAAGGTGAAATCAAGATCATGAAGCGGATCGACTGCCGTGGCTCCGCCATCGAGGCCTGTGCCACAAAGGAAGGCACGATCGTCGGCCCCCTGATGACCGAACTCGTCGGCTTCAAGGAGTTGACGCCTTACCGTGGCGGCTGGTGCGGGAACGAAATTCTGTCTACGGCTTTCCCGCCGAAGGTTCGTGAAAAGGCGCGCGACCTGACCTTCAAATTCGGCGAACAGCTGCGCAAGGAAGGCTATCGTGGGTATTTCGAACTCGACTTCCTGATCGACAAGAAGACGGGCGACCTCTGGCTTGGCGAATTGAACCCGCGCATCACCGGCGCGTCCTCGATGACAAACCATGCCGCTTTTGCACATGCCGACGCCCCGCTGTTCCTTTTCCACCTCCTCGAATTCTCGCGCAAGAAGTTCGACCTTAACGTGGATGAGTTGAACAGCCGCTGGGCAGACCCGGACATGATCGACAGCTGGTCGCAGATGGTTATCAAGCACACTGATGACAGCGTCGATATCTGTACCGAGAGCCCGGAGACCGGTATCTATAAAATGTTGGAAGATGGTCGGGTCGTGTTCGACCGTTTCGACTATCACCGCCGTGCGGTCGAATCCGAAAACGAAGCGTTCTTCCTGCGCATTCTGCAACCTGGCGATTACCGCTATGAGGGTGCCGACATTGGTATTCTAGTAACGCGTGGCCGGTCGATGACAAAGGGCTTCGATCTGAACGAGCGGGCCAAGAAATGGATCCACGGCATCAAGCGGGGCGTCGAAGGTAAACCCTTACCCGTTGCCAATGCGGGGCCCGCGATTGCGGAACCTGCGTTCAAGATCATGTAATGCTTTGGCGTGCGATATCAGAAGATCTGCCTGGCCCGAAATGGGCCAGGCTTTTCACCGAATACTGGCCTGACTACCGCAGGTGGTGGTTGAAGGAAGGGGACAGTGCGCGTCCTACCTATCTGGAAAGCCGTCGCGCCCTGGCCGACCATATGCCGGAAATCGTACCGCTGTATGAACAGTTATGCGATCTGGCAGGCGGCGGTGACCAGGCGGCGCGATTCCTCAGCTTCTATTGCCCGCCGCCCTATCTGTCGGGCTGCTCCCAAGCGATCTGGCCGGGGGAGGAGCCGGTCCTGGTCCGCAATTACGACTATAACCCCAATGCTTTCGACAGCCTCGTCCTTCGGACAAACTGGCAGGGGCGACAGGTAATGGGCACGTCCGATGGCCTCTGGGGGCTCGTGGACGGGGTGAACGACGCGGGTCTTGCCATATCGCTGACCTTTGGCGGGCGGCGCGTGGTGGGCAACGGCTTCGGTGTACCGCTCATCCTGCGTTACGTGTTGCAGACCTGCACGACGGCGGAACAGGCAGGAGCGGTCCTTGCCCGCGTGCCCACGCACATGAGCTACAACGTCACGGTGCTGGATGCGAAGCGCAGCTATCTGACAGCGATGATGGCTCCGGACCGCTCGACCGTTATCACCCATGCTGCCGTGGCGACCAACCATCAGGAAAACGTCGAATGGGTCAGTCATGCCCGGTTCACGGCGACAGTTGAACGCGAACGGTTCCTGCTGCAGCGGCTAACCCTGCACCGCGATCCAGAAGACAAGTTCATCGGTGCGTTTTTGCGCCCGCCGCTCTATTCGACGGCCTTCAACGCGGGGTTCGGCACGCTTTATACAGCTGTCTATCGTCCTCGTCTGGGCCAGATGGAGGTGCGTTGGCCCGGGACCGTCTGGTCGCAGAGTTTCGACAATTTTCAGGAGGGCGGCAGGCGGGTCCAAGTTCCCGGTGCCGCGTAAAGCAGATCATGTCACACGTCTTTCCGCGCCATACCAAACAACTGCCCCCCGTCGCCGTACGTGGCGAGGGTTGCTATCTTTTCGATAGCACTGGAAAGCAATACCTTGATGCCTCGGGCGGGGCCGCCGTGTCCTGTCTCGGCCACGGCGACCAGACGATCATCGATGCCGTGAAAGCGCAGCTTGATAGTCTCGCCTACGCGCACACCGGGTTCTTCACCTCCGAGCCTGCGGAGACCTTGGCCGACATGCTGATTGCAAATGCGCCCGGCGAACTGGACCGTGTCTATCTCGTCTCGGGTGGGTCGGAGGCGATGGAAGCCGCGCTCAAGCTGGCCCGCCAGTACTTTGTCGAAAAGGGGGAGCCGGAGCGCGGTCGCCTGATCGCCCGCAAGCAAAGCTACCATGGCAACACCATGGGTGCGCTATCGGCGGGCGGCAATGAATGGCGCAGGGCGCAGTTCGGACCACTGCTGATCGACATGAGCCATATCGACCCCTGCTACGAATATCGCCTGCGCGCGCCCGGCGAGAGCCTGGAAGACTATGGCATCCGCGCCGCGAACCTGCTGGAGGAGGAATTGCTGCGCGTTGGCCCGGAGACCGTGATGGCCTTCGCCGCCGAACCCGTGGTCGGGGCCACGTCAGGCGCGGTGACCGCTGCGCCCGGCTACTTCAAGCGTATCCGCGACATCTGTGACAAGTACGGGATACTTCTGATCCTTGACGAAGTCATGTGTGGCATGGGGCGCACGGGCAGCCTGTTCGCCTGCGAACAGGACGGCGTCGCGCCCGATATTCTTTGCATCGCCAAGGGGTTGGGGGCTGGGTACCAACCCATCGGTGCCATGCTGTGCTCGCGCCAGATATACGAGATGATCGAAGACGGGAGCGGTTTCTTTCAGCACGGCCACACCTATCTTGGCCATCCGACGGCCGCTGCGGCCGGTGTCGCAGTCGTTGGCGCGATGTTGGAACGTGACCTCATCCCAAGGGTCAGGATGCAGGGTGACAAGCTGATGGCCGCTTTGGACGCGCGGTTCGGACAACATCCCAACGTCGGCGACATACGTGGGCGGGGGCTGTTTCAGGGGATCGAGTTCGTCGCTGACCGAGACGCGAAGACGCCTTTTGATCCGGCGCGGAAAGTCGCCGCAAGGCTCAAGTCTGCCGCCTTCAAGGCTGGCCTGATATGCTATCCCATGAGCGGGACAATCGATGGCCGCAGGGGCGACCACGTCCTTCTGGCCCCGCCGTTTATCACCAGCGACGATCAGATAGGAGAGTTGGTGGATAAGCTGTCCATCGCTGTCGAAGCGGCTTTGGCGGCCTGATGATCCGCCATAGATTCTTATCCGACTGCGACCAGAGGCCACTTGGCATCATTTGCTGATTTGAGCAGCCTTTGCGCAAAATTCAGGGATTATGACTTAGCAGGGAACGGCTAGACTAACCAGCGCACCAGAATTGGTACGATCATGCTCGTCAGTAACGCGTTGAGCGCCATGGCAATGCCAGCATAGGCCCCTGCCACCGGGTTCACCTGAAATGCCCGTGCCGTTCCGATTCCGTGTGCTGCGACCCCCACGGCAAATCCTCGCGCCCGCCAATCCTTGATGCGCATCAAGTTCATCAATGGTGTGACGGTGATCGCCCCGATAATGCCGGTCAGGATCACCAAGACCGCCGTCAGGCTCGGGATGCCGCCGACCGCTTCGGATATCCCGAGCGCCACCGGTGCCGTAGTGGATTTTGGAGCAAGCGACAGGATAACATCGGTCGGCAGGCCAATGGCGTGGGCAAGAATGAGTGCCGATCCGGCAGCGACAAACGAACCCGTCAGGAGAGCCAGCAGAATTGGCGCGACTGACCGGCGAATGGTATCGCGATTGTCCCAAAGTGGCAGGGCCAGGGCCACGGTTGCGGGTCCCAACAGAAAATGAATGAACTGTGCACCTTCAAAGTATACGGCGTAATCGGTCCGGGTCAGCCAGAGGACCGGCGCAATCAGAACAACCGAAATGAGCACGGGATTGGCCCACGGCGGATTACCAAGCCGCCGCGCCGCCGCATCCGCAGCCAGATAGACCAGCAAGGTCGCCGTCAGCCACAAAAGGGGCGTCGTCGACAGATAGCTCCACAGGTTTGCGACGTTGGTCATGTCGAGCGCGTTTCCGTCAGTCGCCGCACTCCGAGGAATGTCCCGACGGCGACCACCATGGCCAGCACCGTGGAGGAAACCAAGACGACCAGCAGGGCCAGCCAATCCTCGGACAGTATCCCCAAATTGCCGATGACGCCGACGCCGGCCGGGACGAACATGAGCGACAAGTGCGCTAGGATGACCGTGACGGTCGGTCGGAGGCTGTCGGCAAGCGAAGGTGCCACCCGGAGTGCGGTTGCGAGTAGTACGAGGCCCAAGACTGGGCCCGGGATCGGAAGGCCCAGGCTGCGTGCGGCAACTTCGCCGATCAGTTGGCATGACAAGAGAAGTGAGAGAGTGAGGAGCATTAGAATTCAACCCGTTAACGCGGTCAGATCTTCTTGCTGACACCCCAGACTAAGACCACTTTAAGTTTGTGCCCATATCTATTTGGCATGCTGAGTCTGATGAAAACGACCGCACGACCTTTAGGCGCTAGGCGCGAACCGGCGCTACCGGCGCTTGAATGCCGGGCAGGCAAGCTTCGACTAGACTTTCAGGTGCGCCAAACTGCTCCGGCTCGGCTGACAAGCGTGCTAGATCCAAAGCACGGTTTCAAAAGGTTGAGGCAGGGGCCGCTCGATATCACGTAACCGGCTGAACCAGACACCGGAATTGATTGCGAACTCATTGGGAACGGATGCGTTTCTTTCCACAAGCGCATCACAAATGAATTCATAGATATTATTGCTCGCGGAAAGCGCGCGTCATGCTGTCGGAAATGGGTTTTGCAAGATATTGGGCAAATGTGCGCCCCGCAGTTTGGATCATGATCTGTGCAGGCATGCCAGGTGTAGGGGAAAACTGTCGCACGCGGCGAATCTCATCTATCGAGAGGGAAATGCGCGCAACGTAAACTTCAGTTGGGACACCTGTTGACGTGTCGGTAATTGAATCCGCGGAGACATAGAATACCTCTCCGTTCAGGACAGGGGTTGTTCGTTGGTTCAAGGCCGTGAGACGCATAGTCGAAGGTTGGCCTGTGCGAACGCTATCGATATCATCACGCGGAATTTGCACTTCAATGATCAGTGGTTCGCTTTCAGGCAGGATTTCAAGTATCGGACGCCCGCTTTCCACAACGCCGCCAGAGGTATGATAATAGAGCTGGACAACGGCTCCAGAAACAGGGGCGAGTACATCTGCGCGCTCCCGGATGTCCACGGCAGTGCGGGCCTGTTTGCGTGCTCCATCTAACTCGCTTTGAATCGTTTGCAGGTTGTCTAGCGCAGTTTGCCCATAGCGCCCTAGCGTCTGAGAAATCTGCTGGTCGTACTTAAGTCTGATTTGGGTGATTTCATCGACTTCAGCTTCTAGCCGCCCAATCTGGCCTTGCGCTTCAATGAGAGCCAAGCGGATTGATGAAACTTCAGATTGTCGGATCATGCTGCGTTCCAGAAGATTCTGCTTGTTGGCCAGTTCACCCTCCAGAACAGTCAATTGTCGATTTTGTGCATCAAGCATAGTTTCATAACCGCCACTGCGGATTTCTAGTGCGTCAATATTCCGATGCAAAAGGCCGATGCCGCTCTCTAGCGCCGTTTCCGTCACCTGGAACGCGATCATCTGGCCATCAAGGATCGCCGCAATTTTATTGTCGCTGCGCGCAGCAGTCAGATGGGGCGGAAATTGAAGTATCTCCTTGCGGTCGTATTGGGCCAACAAACGTGCCTCTGTTGCTTCAAGCCGCGCTTGGCGCAGGGTAAATTCACGTTCGCTGTTCGCGGCTGCGGTTTGGTCAAGGTGCAGCAAGATCTGACCTGCTTGAACATGGTCGCCTTCACGGACATTGATTTCTTGAATACTCCCGCCCTCGAGGTGCTGCACAATCTTGTTCTGACCGGTTGCGACAAAACTTCCTTGCGCAATAACGGCGGCGGCAAGTGGGGCATTGAGCGCCCAGAGGCCAAAGCCACCAAAGGTGACGATCATCAGAGAAAAGCTGATAATCACATGCCATTTGATTGAGCGCGGTACGGCTGCATACCACTCGGGTTCGGCTGTATTTACCGTAAGAAGGCTCATTTTTGCACCTGCTTGGGGGCTTTGCGGCCTGCCAGTTTTTCAAGGACAGGTTGGCGGTCGCCAAACATCTGGATGGTGCCGTCTGCCAGCAGCATGATCTTGTTTGCCGAACTCAGCAAAGACGGTTTCTGAGTGATAACAACGACTGTGATCCTGTTGTCTTGCGCATGGTTCACGGCGCGTGCCAGTGCCTTGTCACCATTGGTGTCGAGATTTGAATTGGGTTCATCCAGTACGACAAACCGTGGATCACCAAAGAAAGCGCGCGCTAACGCGATCCGTTGTTTTTGCCCGCCTGACAATGGTGACCCATCCGCAGCGACAACAGTCTCATAGCCTTGCGGTAAATCCGCGATCATCTCGTGAACATCTGCCAGACTGGCTGCCTTGAAGATATCCGCGTCTGTTGCGTCATCGCGCATCCGGCCGATGTCTTGTTTTATGGTGCCCGGAAAAAGTTGTACATCTTGCGGTAAGTAGACGATATTTTCGCCCAACTGACGCGGATCCCAGTTGTGCAGTTCCATTAGATCCAGTCGTACGTTGCCAGACGTAGGCAGCACGGAGCCCACGAGCATCTTGCCCAGCGTGGTCTTACCTGCACCGGAATTCCCTATCACGGCGAGTATTTCACCAGGGTTCAAAGCAAAGCTGATCCCGTTCAGCACAACCTGCTTCGTTCCGCCGGGGACATACAGAAGGCGTTCAACGTCTAGGCGTCCTTCGGGTCGCGGCAGGTTCAGGCGTTCGAACTGCACCTTGGAGCTGGTCAAAAGCGCCTTGATCCGCCCGAAGGCAGAACGCGAGACCAAATAGGAATTCCATCCTTCGATCGATCCTTCGATACGGGCCAACGCGCGTCCTGCGATGATTGACGCTGCAATCACCATGCCGCCCGTGATCTGCCCATCAATGGCCAGGTACGCCCCCAACCCAGCATGGAAACCTGCGTGAGGAGGCGGATAATGCGTGAAGCAGCGGCTGTCATAATGTTTCGGTCTTGAGCACGAACCTGTGCCGTGAGTGAATTGGCCGTGTCACGCCCCCACATTTTTACGGTCTCGGGGATCATGGCGAGCGCGTTAATAATCTGGGAATTTCTGGCCATTGAATCGAGATGCATGTTTGCTTTCGACTGCGCCGTATTTGCTTCGCCAAAGGGCTTTGCAGTGATGCGGCGATTTATCAGGGTTACAACCAACAACAGTAAGCTGGTTGCCACAACGATGGACCCGAGATGCGGGTGCACCAGGAAGATCGCAAAAATAAAGAGCGGCGCAAACGGCACATCAAGGAATGAAATCAGCGTACCAGAAGTTAGAAAGCCCCTCAAAGTCTGTAAGTCGCCCAAAGTCTGATATTCGCGACCAGTTCCGTGCTGCGAGGCGTGTGCTGCCGCGCTGAGGATGGGCGCGCCAAGTCTGGCCGCGACTTCAACGGCGGTGCGCATCAGGATAAACCGGCGGAAGGCATCAAAGATCGCCTGAAACACAACTGCGCCGACAATTATGATCGTCAGCATGATCAGGGTATCGACGGATCGGCTGGTCAGAACCCGATCGGATATCTGGAAAAGGTAGACAGGAATTGCGAGAATTAGCAGATTGGTCGCGCAATTCTGGACAAGCACCGCGGTAAGGTTACGTTTGACAGCGCCAAGGCCCAATTTAAGGCTTTCTCCGAAGTCATCGTCGCGCAGGCGCTTGTGAAACTTGGGAGGTGGACCACCCCGGCCACCGCCGTTGGCATGCAGGTTGCCATCGGAGCCCTTGACCTTGATCGGTCCGGTATCGCCTTCAATGGTCGTGCAAGCCCACCACAGGGTTCACTTTTGCGGCCTTCTGTCTGCGGCGTGGGCTTCGGATCAGGCTGGGATTTAGGATCAGGCAGTGACTTTGCGTTGATCTTGGCCTTCAGCATAACATCTTGTTCTCTAGTCACACTCGGCTTTTGTTGGCCTGCCAGCGGCATCACGGGTGCCAGCTGTTCTTTCTCTTTTTCAACTGCTCTATTTCCGCTGTTTCTGCGGAAGGGGACTTCCTTGACGAAGTCATTGTTGACGGTACTACCGTTGCCCGCCCCTTTAACCACGAAAGTCCCATTGACCACACGTTGGTCGACATTGAGATAAAGCGCTTTAGGTGCCCTTTGGCGCGGCGAGCGTCAGTCGGCTTGGGATTGAACAAAGCGGTGAGCCCGATTCGGCCTCTGAATGAGTTAAATCTTTCATTTAGCTGCGTTTGCCTCGGTAAAAGTATACTTCTAGCTCAACATGGTTTGCATGACATCGGACTGGCCAAACGTTTCGCTAGCCGTGCCATTCACCATCGCGTCTATATCATCTCCAAACGGGTCGGCGCTGATGTCATCAGTGAGAAAGGCGACTACTTCGTTCGTGAGTTCAGCGACCGAGCTGCCTGTTTCCAAGACGTCCGTATCCATAAGATTGGCTTGGTGGATCAGAGCATCTGAATAGACTTTACCCCGCGCCATCACAGTGCTGTCTAAGCCATTGTCCTGAATGGCTGCAATATTGGCCGCAACGTTTGACCCGGTCGTGATTTCGATCTGATTTTGCAAAGCTGCCGCAAAGTTGTCGCGGGCTAGATGAACCTGATCAGCGTCGCCGATGATATTGATTTGTTCGACCATATTCACTGTTGTGACGTCGCCATCGACATAGAGAACCCGCAATAGTTCAGTACCCGTGAATACCGGGTCCTTGATTATATCACCCGAGATTTCATCGCCTCCATCAGCAAAACTGTCGAGGGCGTCAGAAAAGATATCGGTTATTGCCGCATCGGTGTCTTCTCCAATGGTTTGGATCGACGCCTGATTATAAGCGAGGTTGTCGCCGCTTGAAACGGCGGGAGCAGGTGTTGGGGATGGATTGTCAGGCAAGGAGACGGGTTCATTGTCCGCGACTTCAATCGGTGACACGGTGTTTGCCTTGGTTTCGGCTGGCGCGATATCTGGCAGGCCGCTTGTGGCCGCTACTTGTTGAGTTGATCCGTTAGTACCGGACCCTTTCAAGAAAGCGGGCTGGTCATTGGCATTTTGCGCCACGCTATCGGGCTGAATTTTGTCCTGTGGGTCAGGCACCATGTTATTCGGCGCAACCCGCCCCGAATGTTCCGCGCCGAAATCAGCCACTGCCAAGGTCGCCGCAGTCTCTTCAGATGTTGGCATGTCTACGACTGGCTCTGGCTTCGCTGAAGCGGCTTGAGCAGGAGCAGTCGTACAGATGACATCGCTGTCTAGAATTACATTTAGCTGATCGATCATGTTTACGTCGATCAGATTTCCGGCAACAAAAATCAGGTCATATTGGTAGCCAAATTCCAAAGCGTTGAAGCTGTTGCTGAGCGCATTTTCACCCAGACCAAGGAAGGTCGCGGTACCAGAGAATGTGACGACGGCCTGGTCGAAGTCGGTCGTGAACGAATGCTGCTTGACCCAGTTGATCTGTGTGACCGGGCCATCATGTCGCAAAATGGTCCAATTGGCGGGGGTGCCGGAAAAAAGGGGTGTGGAGTCGGGCACGGGGTCGGACACATTATCCGCATCCGCATCCGCATCCTCTCTGGCGGCCGCGACGGATTTGGCGACGATTGCAGCCGCGTTGGCCGCTATCGATGACTGATCCGCTAGATCGTTTGGTGAAAGCGCATCAGTAATGCTGTCATGGTCAACGATAACATTGATCTGCGAAATGGCGTCCATGCGCACAACGTCGCCCGCAACAGCAATGACGTCGGCATCAAGCCAGGTTGACGTAATAGACGCTGTATTCACGAGAGTGTTGGCCCCCGCGACAACTGCATGCCCTTCGTCTACCTTGAATGGGCTTTCGTTCTTGTCAAAGTCCTGTGCGAAATCGTGGCCATCTGTGGTTGGATCGTGGGGTTTCGCCTCGGACTTTGCTTCGGCGCGTTTGTCCGCGATAAATGTCGGAAGCAGTTCTTTGATTGGCGTAAATTCGGCGATGGCCGTGCCATCCGCGAAAGTGCCATCGCGACAGTCTGGTGCATGCGCGAAAATTCTTTATATTCCATCTGGTCGATGGGGCGCTATTGGCCAGATTGCGGGTCCGTCACATCTACGGCTCGGCGTGGTACAACCTGTCCTTCCGGCCAATACCAGGGTCAGGGCTGCTGGTTTGAATTCACAGTGAACATATGCATTCCGATGCATAGCACCAAGCTGGACTTAATACATAGCATCTATGCGATGTTTCTAGCGCTGACATCGAGCAAGGGGATCTCGCTGGTCGTGATGGCGCGCCTGCCCTGCGGGAACCAAAAGAATGTATGGAATATAGGGTGCGCGATCCGGGAAATGATGGATGATCAGAACGGTGATTTTCTGCCGCTGATCGATATCGTTGAGGTGGACGAGACCTATGCCGGGGGTATGCCAAGATCGCTGTCATAAGCCAATTTTCCATGGGGCACGCGCACATTTTCCTTGTGACTTCGCGGGTTGTACCGGTGCCCGCACGGCTGGTTTTAATGATAGACGATCCACTCTGGAGCCTGTCATGCAAGGGTGGATCGTGTCGTAGGATTCGACGCTGATGACCGATAGCAGCATGCTATTTTGATCTTGGGAAGACGACAGCCGCGCATGACACCGATGCCCATAGCAAGCAAGAATACGCAAACCCTGAGATCGGCGGTCACGTGAAAGCGGTCGTGGCTGTATCAGAATCGACAATGTCGGAAGACGATGCCTTGCGATGAAGATATACCTGACCAACCCTACGAAAGTATTTGATGCAAACTGTTCTTGTTCTGGGAGGCTACGGTCCATCGGTTCCGCCTGTTGCCGCTCCTTTTCTGCAGCAGGTTTTCGGGACGTGGGGCTCGACCGATCGGGCCGCGCCGCCATGGCGGTCACGCCAAACCAAGACCGGATGTTTCGGGATCTTTCCTCGCTGGACACCTCAGCATGAAGAGAGAGAGTGTCTGAGCGGAGTGAGTGTCATCGTCAACGCCGCTGGCGCGCTTCAAGGCGGTCCGCGGGATGATCTTGATGCCGTTCATGCGGCAAGGCTAGCGCGGCTCCGCGCGGCCGCATCGCTCGAATTGCGCCTATGTGCACATTTCAGCCGGTGCCGTCTCTACGGAAACTTCCACAGAATTTTTCAGCAGCAACGCGCGCGGGGACGCGCAGGTTGCAAAGGCTGATTGTAATGAATGGGTAATCCTGCGACCGAGCCTTGTTCTCGCCCCCGACGCGTATGACGGCACAGTGCTTCTTCGCGGCGCGGCAACGCTTCCATGCATTCTCCCGGACGCTTTGCCGAGCAGCTTAATCCAGGCCGTTCATATTGACGATCTGGTCTCCGCGGCGGTCACCGCAGCGCGCAAGGAAACACCATCAGATAAGATCGCCAATACTACCGAAGCATCCGCCCACACCCTCCCAGAACTCATTGGGAAGATCGGGGGTTGGCAGGGATTTTTGAAGCCACCGCTGCGGTTTCGTGTGCCCGTGATAATGCTCTCCCTAAACGGAGCCACAGCGGACTTCTGGGCCGTCTGGGCTGGCGTTAACTACTATGATCCACCGTCGTCACAGTACAGAGTTCCGGGGGCCACGGCGATCCTGGGTCATGGCTGAGAGCAGGCGGAGCCCAAGCGGCTTGGATCGTCGGCGCGATGATCATCGGCGGAGCCTTCGTCGATATGGCCCTCGGGTCGGCCATTCTCTGAAGGCCGTGGTGCAGGACGGCGACGGTCGGCATGATTGGCGTATCCGAGGCCTACCTCGCAGGAGGCACTCTCTTCGCGCCAGAGCTTTAGCTTGATCCGCTTGGCCCTTTTGCCCATGTCGCCAGGACTGTTGTGCTGTACGATAAGGTGTTCACGGAAACCACGGCCATCATCCAGCCGATTGCCCGGTTTCTCCTTGCACGCATCGTGGGCTGGCCAGTTTCAGAAGGGTGGGTCGCCCTGTCTGTATTGCTTTACGGTTTCGTCGGGATTTTCTGGCTCGCCGTGGTCTGGATGCAAATGCGTATGCGAAATCTGGCAAGGGCAGCTCTAGAGGCAGGCCCCGCTTTGTCCAAAGCATATCATGGTCTGTACTGCTGGTGGTTCGCTTTCGGGTTCCCCGCCTTTGTCGCCGTCATAGCAATCGTTTGGTTGATGCTGACGGTGCCCAATATCTTACGGCAATCGTCACTTCGCCCCTGACCGCGAGACCTTCATGCGGAAGTCGTATCGTGGGGTTTCGCAATGACACCGCATAAAAAAGACGCAGTATTTGGCCAACGGAGCTGCTAAAGACCGGCTACCACGTCCTTGGTCAACGCGCTCGGCCGTGTGACCGACAGGACGGTCCGCGCCTCCTGCCGGCGTCCGTCTCGGACCAGACATGCAGCAAGGGAAAAGTCGATCAGATCGCGCTGCGCTTTCGACCCACCAAGGCGGGCGTGATCATGCATGGCATTGCCGAGGTGTTCAGCGGCCCTGGCCCAATGCCCGTCCTCCATCTCGCGATACCCTGTCGCAATCGTCTGGGTAAGGTCACCAGCGGGTCCCGCCGCGCTTTCAATTATGTCTTGCAGTGCATCGCGGTTCCCGCCGCGTGCGTGCGCGATGGCCGCGTGTACATCGGCAAAGCCAAGGCCCGGCTTAGGAAACCGGGCGAGAGCATAGGCGCTCAACGCCTTCCAGCGCTCGACAGGCACGTTCACGCCTGCGAGTTCGGCCCGGAACAACAGCGCGGCGGTGTCCGTCATTACGTTCAGCGGTGGCCCCTGACTGGTTTCCGGTGCGATCTCCACATCCAGAACCTGCCACATGCGGTCCAAGTCACCGGTTTCCAATGACCATAGGCCAACATGCCACGACACGTGATTGTACAGTGATCCCGCCGGTTCGTAGGTCTTCCACCAGTCTGACAAATAGCGCAGCCCCTCTTTGTCCTCCATACTCTCGTAATAGAGATGTGCCCGGATATGCGCCGAATGTGCACTGCTTGGGTTGGCGGCCAGAGCGGCATCGACATTCGCCTCCGCCGCCGCCAACTGCCCGACTTCCAACTGGGCAAACGCCAATTGCGCGCGACACCACCAGTTGTCGGCGTAGTGGGGCGCAAGACGCGTGATAAACGCCAGTTGTTCGGCTTCGCGGCCGGGCAGGCCGGAGAAGCCGATCAAACCAAAGACGCTTGTGCACATCTGCGCAATCATCACGTCAGTGGGCCAGCTTTTGACGTGTTCATAGACAGCAGCCCGGGCATCTGCGGACTTGCCCTCCAAAAGCAAAGCGGACGTATTGATGTGCGAACGCTCCCTTGGGCTCAGGCCAGACGCCAAGGCGCGGGCGCGGGCCAAGCTTGCCTTGACCCGGTCGGGTCGGGTGCGCAGCTGCATGTCGCGGGCGAGACCGATATGGGCCAGCGCAAACCCCTCATCCGCCTCAATCGCGGCTTCAAAAGCCTCGGCCACGCCCGGCTCCGCGCCCAAAAAGCGGTGAACGCCCAGGTCATAGGCGCTCCCCGCGTCTGATGACTGTGTGCCAAGCGGGTTCCCATAAGCGTCATCAAGCATGGCAGATGGCCTTCAGTTCGGTGTCGTGATGGACAGTGGCAGCAGCGCCCATTACACTTGAATGATAGCACTTTTGCGCCGGGACCGCGATAACTTCGCCACGGCCAGTGATCGGACAAAGGGTGGGGAAGCGTTCACAACATCGAACCACCTGTATTATTCGAGCCGGTATTGCCTGGGATCCGAGTAAATCGGCAGCTGTTGTCGACCGATGCGATCGACGCCGTGACGAACCCGTTCATTCTTCGCTGGGGATGCGCTCGGTCAGACAGATGCCCGGAGTTTGTTGCCAACCAGTCCCGGATGAAATCGGACCGATACAAACCGGGCCGATCATCCTCTGACATTTGAAACCCGATCGCGCGGTGGCTAGTGGTGGGGCGGGCTGATCAGGCGGAGACGAAGCTGCACCAGTCGTTGCTGCCATTGGCCCAACTCATCAGGCGGCATCTCGAATTAACTAACGTGTCTTGCCATTCGTTGATCGACCGGCTCTTGCGGAGATTAAAGGCCCATGGTGCGGATGACGATAGCGCGGCGCGAGGGCGTCGTTTGTCAGACATACGAAACGCGCCGATGTCGTAGTCTTGCAAGGCAAAAGACCGGGGCAGCCAAAAGCCGCCCCAGGTCCGCTTTCTAGTGTTCGAACTTCTTGATCTCTCCCGACTTCAGTCGGCGGCTATAGGATTCCAGCTCTTTCTTCACGACTTTCATGAGGAAATACAGTGCTGTAATGTTCACGACCGCCATCGCAAAGATTGCAGCATCCGAGAAGTCGATGACCGGACCAAGGCTTGCCGCTGCACCGATCACGATGAAAACGCAGAAGATGACCTTGAAGACCAGCTCAGTCGTTTTGCCTTCACCGAACAGATAGGTCCACGCTTTCAGGCCGTAGTATGACCATGAAATCATCGTCGAGAAGGCAAACAGGATAACCGCAATTGCCAAGACATATGGGAACCAGCTGATGGCCGAACCGAAAGCCGCCGATGTCAGCGCGACGCCGGATGTATCACCAACAGTTGCGATCGCGGAACCGGCCTCGTTCAGGGTGTAGTTACCTGTTGCAGGGTCGATGATAAGCTGGCCAGAGATGGTAATGACCAACGCTGTCATCGTACAGATGACCACGGTGTCGATAAGAGGCTCGAGTAAAGAAACGAAGCCTTCTGTGATCGGCTCCTTGGTTTTCACCGCAGAGTGGGCAATCGCAGCAGAGCCAACACCCGCTTCGTTGGAGAACGCGGCCCGCTTGAAGCCTTGGATCAACGCTCCGACCATGCCGCCAGCAACGCCGAGACCGGTAAAGGCACCTGCGAATATCTGACCAAAGGCCCAACCGATCATGTCATAGTTCACGATCAAGACGATCAGGGCTGCACCAACATATAATACCCCCATGAACGGCACGACTTTTTCTGTCACATTGGCGATGGATTTGATGCCGCCAACGATGACCGCGTAGACCACGGCAGCAAAGATCACACCTGTGATCCAGCCGGGATAGTCCCCGACAATCCCTGAGATCTGAGCATGCGCTTGATTGGCCTGGAACATGTTGCCCCCGCCAAGTGCACCCAGGATACAGAAGACCGAGAATAGGATGGCAAGAATTTTGCCGCCCGGAAGCCCGAGTTCGCTGAAGCCTTTGCTGATGTAATACATCGGACCACCGGACACCGTTCCGTCCGGATATTCGTTCCTGTATTTCACACCAAGCGTGCACTCGGTGAACTTGGATGCCATTCCCAAAAGACCCGCCAGGATCATCCAGAACGTGGCACCTGGCCCACCGATACCTACGGCTACGGCAACACCCGCGATGTTACCAAGACCAACGGTACCTGACAGGGCAGTGGCAAGCGCCTGGAAGTGGCTGACCTCCCCCGCATCTTGGGGATCGGAGTAGTCTCCCTTAACGAGTTTGATAGCGTGCCCAAAAAATCGGAACTGGACGAACGCGAAATAGATGGTGAAGACAGATGCGCCAATAACCAGCCACATCACGATCCAAGGAAATGATGTGCCGGGAATGGGGGCGAAGATGCCGTTCACAAACCAGCCCGTAGAGGCCGCGAAGATAGCGTTGACGCGCTGATCGAGCGTTTGCGCTTCTTGTGCGAATGCCTGACCCGTCAGAACGAAAAACGTTCCAAGAGTCAGAAAAAGACGTTGGATATTTTGCATGATCAATCCTTCCCCTATGCCACAACCGTGACAGGCACGCGTGCATTCATCACAAGATTTGCGGTTGAACTGCCAAACAAGCGAGAGGTCAGTCCGCCCGCGCTCGAACGGGCGACGATAATCTGCGATGCCCCTTCTTCGTTTGCGATCAGGTCTATAGTGTCAGCGACATCACCGTGGCGCACGATCCCTCGCGCAGATAAACCCGCGTTCTTCAAAGACGCGACAGCAGGGTTCAGGACGCGGTCCATGGCAATTTCGATCTCTTCCTCGCGCCGCTTGTGCCGCTGGGCATTCTCCTCGGCCGTCTGGAAGGAAAATGGAGACCATTCAATAACATATACGACGATCAACTCGCAACTATCAGTCTTAGCTGCCAAGCTCTTGGCAAAGTCGAGGGCTTTCTCCCCTGAACTTTGGCCATCAAGGCCGATGACTAGTTTCATACTTATTTGTCCTTCCCTCTGCCGACTCGTTGGCCGATTTCCACTCCATGAGTGCTGTTTTTCTTAACAGATTCTCATACTGTTGAATTTTACGAAAAAAAGACAGGTAAAATCTCAGTGGAGGGCGATGAACGAAGCTCTTTGCTAGGAAGCGGTACGATGTCCGCGCCGCCCAATCCAATGTCAGTCAAAAGCGGCGTGAGCCTCCCCCAATGAATTGGTACTCCGCTTTCCTAATCAAACGGGCGGACCAATTCATTGGGGGAGGCTCACGCTTAATCAAGGCGGAACGATCGATTGCAGGTCTCACGAAGCGCGACGCTACCCTGAACCTGCGGATGCGCGCCCCCGGGTGCTGTCTATTTGTGGACGGCTCCGTTTTTGCAAGGGTTGATTTGAGCTGATTTTGATCGTTGCAGGTTGCGGTCATGTGTCCGGCCTTTTTGCGCGGTACGTCTGACCGCTGGCCCTGATGAAGTCCGCATGCCAGGTCCCAATCAGACTATCGAGCTGTGACGCGCTTCCGGCACCTCGGGGTATCCCAGCAGCGGTCCCGTTCGATCATCATCACTCATCTCTGCCCTTGCATCTCATCGCGGCGTTTCGGGTGCCGCTATCTCCTCCTACGTTCAGACTGAC
>NZ_FNPX01000025.1 GCF_900107415.1 Jannaschia faecimaris | reverse complement strand
GTCAGTCTGAACGTAGGAGGAGATAGCGGCACCCGAAACGCCGCGATGAGATGCAAGGGCAGAGATGAGTGATGATGATCGAACGGGACCGCTGCCGGGACACCCCGAGGTGCTGTCAGGGCGTCACAGCTCGATAGTCTGATTGGGACCTGGCATGCGGACTTCATCAGGGCCAGCGGTCAGACGTACCGCGCACAAAGGCCGGACAAATGACCGCAACCTGCAACGATCAACATCAGCTCAAATCAACCCTTGCAAAAACGGAGCCGTCCACAAATGACAGCACCCCCGCCGGGCAGTGGATCGCTGTATTGCAGCTCTGGCGGCGTACGTGGTCGTGGCGCTCCCGTGACGAACTTGTCCCATAATGCATCCTTCCAAGCATGAGAAAGGATCGCACCATCAAACCGTGGGATCAAACACCTAGGCTCTCGAGAAGCGTGGCTGAACTGTCCGACCACAAGGACACCGTTGCAAGAAGGCCTGCTGACAGAACTGACACAACCGACAAAACCTCCGCGGGAGCGCCCTTAAACTGACTACGCCAAGACGCTGCGTATCGCAGCGGATACCTGCGAGGGGCCCGTCTCGCTCTAATCCACTGCCGATTTCCTCGCGTATTCTGCAATATCCTTGGTTTCTCCTTCCATCTCGACAGGCACACCTGAGCGTTTTAACAGCTTCTCAAGCTTCGCCTCGAGATATGCTATTGAGCGCTCCTGCGGGCGCTCCTTGGCGATCTTCGTGCTGAACAGACCAACGGTCTTCCCGAGCAATTCTGCCTCCCTCAGTCGGGCAGTTTCCGTACGCCCCTGCCGCATGATCTTTTCGAGCTGCGCGACGATCCGTCTACCGCGGGAAGGAGCATCGGCCTCATCCTCCTGCCCCTAGAGGGCCACAAGCTCTTCGATCCGGGCCGCCACCTTCTCGTTTCTGCTAAGCCGGTGTGCTTCGCGCCAGATCGACGGCGGCTTCATCCGTGAGGCATCGTAGGTTTCGCGATAGGCAGCGCTGAAATTCAGCTGCTCTGCCACGAGATGCGCGAAACGCTCCTGCTTTTTCGTCAGGCCCTCCCAGACAGGTGCCGACTGCCGCGAAATGATCTGTTTCGTGTCTTCCGTCAGCTTGATCATTGATGCCTCCAGTTCAGCGCTTCTGACGCGAACTATCGATCATAGATGCACTTTAAAGATGCCCCGCTTTACATTGAACCGCATCGGCCCTTTTCCCGATCGACTCCAGAACACCCCATTAACGCTAGAACCCTACCCGCTCAACTGAAGCTCAGCATGAGGCTGGCGGTGCGCTTGAACGACCGTCTCGACGTGATACCGTAAAGGCTTCGAAACAGAAGGTTACGGACATGAAACACAAGCGCCTTTGGGGGCTCTTCTCCATAGCAGTCTTCATGGTTCTTATGCACCTTATCCTTTATGGTGTGATCAGGGATTTGTTCGGCGGCGGCCAAACCACCATGTTTCCCGCAGCTATGTGGACAATGGTTGCATACCATGCATTCCGAGGAAATCCGGCCTTCATAGAAGGCCTAGGCTTTGGAATGGCAGCGATACAGGCAGCCTTGGCCGTATTTGTCCACAACAGTGCCAGCCAACTCTCCATTCAGCCGGGGTTCTCCCCTGAGGAATTGCTTCTGAACGCCTTAATCACCGTTCCGCTCTGGTTAGGCGTAGCTCTACGCGCTCGCTACTTGAAGATGTCCCTGCCCTCATCCGCCGCAAGTGGCGAAGACGCCAAACAGAAGGATGACCCTGCATACAAGTATATTCCGCTTAATCAGCGTATGGAGATGCCTCAACATGAAGAGCCTGCCAAGAAGGTCATTCCGGCGGCGGTTGATCGATCTCAAGATGCGCGCATTTCCTCCCGGCAGGTATCAAATGCAAATGCCACCGCACCTAAAGCGTCAGAACGAGAGGCGACAGTTGGCGCAAATCCGGGCGATCACGTAGAAGCGCAACCTTCACAATCAGATCGACCAATCGCTCGGGCTGATCAGACCGAGAACGCTGATGAGGTGCCAACCAAGGAAGTAGAGGCGGTTTCCGATCAGCCGACCAAAGACGATGAAATTAACCTCGGCGGATTCCCTAAAGCGCAGATGGCAACTAAATATAGGCCAGACGTGCTGGAAGCATGGACGAAGGCTCAGGCACTGCCGGTTCGGTTCCAGCGTCGTTTCCTTGAAAGTCTGGAACGCGATCCTCGCAGCGATGCGCAGAAGACAGGCGTCTCACTTGAAGAAGATTTCAAGAAGGAACAGCGGCCATACGACGATGAGGCTGCGAACGATGCACTGGAAGAAGTCCGAACAATCAGCCGTAGTGCAGAGCTGGAGTTTCAGAAGGTTTATGAGACCTTAGGTGACGCTGTCCCCCTGTCAGAAATCATCGGGCGAATAGAAGAAACTTATGGCTTGACCGCTAGGACAATCGCTTTTGAAGCGCAGAGAAAACTAGAAGAACAGGAGAGACAACGGGCGCTGGAGGCAGAGCGACAGCGGAAGCTGGAGGCAGAGCGACAGCGGAAGCTGGAGGAAGAGCGACAGCGGAAGCTGGAGGAACAGCGACAGCGGAGGCTGGAGGAAGAGCAACAGCGGTGGCTGGAGGAAGAGCCACAGCGGGCGCTGGAGGCAGAGCGACAGCGGAAGCTGAAGGAACAGCGACCGCAGAAGCTGAAGGATAAAGAATTACAGCGGAGGCTGGAGGTACAGCGACAGCTGAAGCAGGAACGCATCTTTGTTGCTGTAGGGCTTGTAATCATGGTCTTGCTTATTGGATTGATGCAGGCAAATTAATGCGAAACTCGATCGTGGCGATAGAGCCGAACTTAGTAGCGACTGTGAAACCGAGTTTCGAGAATGCGTTACGCTCGCCGAACGGTGCGAGCGATGCATTCAAGGCGACCAGTTTCCGGCCAGTAGAACGAAGCTGCAGACATCGACGCGGAGCCGCCAAGATTGACTCCAACCTCAGGCGCGCCGGATCGGGGCGGAAGATCATCCGTCTCGCAGTCTAGCCATTCGTCGACGGTCAGAAGCAGGTCAAGGGTTTCACCGCTGACCCGTTCGTTCCCGTTGTGTAGGCGGAAAGTCGTCAGGGGCAAACCGCTGCGCGCGCGATGGCGCGACGCGCCTGCGCTTCCAGCCATTTGACTTCCGCGCCGATGCCTTACTTCGCTCCGGGGTTCGCTTCGATCTACGACAGCTTGTCATCAGCGGGCAGCGACGGGGCCGGTCGGTGTTCCTGCCGGTACACACCGGGGGTCGCCTCATACAGCCAGACGCTGAAAGGATTGCTGTCGTCGGGCGCGGACGTGCTGTTGATCAGGGCGGGGCCACCCTCTCGTTGCCATGTCGGCCACATCCCCTCTCGGGCAACCACCTTGCCGGGCTGGCAGGTTGGTAGAGGCAACGCCTCAATCTTGATGCAAGCAACTAGGTGCCTGTGGGCCCGCTGATCTTCAAGGTCGAAGTGATCGGCGTCAAAACTGGCGGCTTAGCTGCGACCCGCAGTACGCATCTAAAAATGAGATTTTTCTGCATCTCCTGAACCTACGCTGATTGTTCAAGGCGAATGCCATGGAGGCGCAGGAGCCAACCGGACCTGAGATATAGGGAGTGGCGATAGGTGGGAGCGACCCCGCCCCCTTTTTCTGCAAGCGCCCCCCGTACGATCATTCCGGTACAAGAGCTAAAGGGCTGTTGTGGATTGAGGGGCCTAGACCTCGAAAACGGCGCACCTAGGCAAGACAACGATCTTTCGGGTAGTTCCCCAATCCCGATCACCGCGAAGGGTACGTGGGGCAAATTGGGGCCCCAATGGGGTTGAGGTCATCCTGTATTTCGAGTGATCAGAGCGTTCAGCTTTGCCTCAAGCTCCGCCAGCGTCTCCCCGCCTCCATTGCGGGTTTGCAGTACGTCACGGAAGAGGCCCACGCTCTTACCGAGGAGCTCAGCAGCCCTTAGCCGACCGCTATCGGTCTTAGCAGATGCCATCAGCTCCTCCAGCTGAGCCATGATCCTACTCGCGCGCGTCTGGGCCCGGAGGCGGCCTTCCTGCTGCCGTTCTGCTATCAGGTCAGCGATGCGTGCAGCCACCCTCTGGTTCCGGCTGACCCGATGAGCTTCGCGCCAGATCGAGGGAGCGGACATCGCCGAGGCGTCGTACACCTCGCGGTAAGCAGCACTGTAATTCAGTCCGTCCGACACCAGCAGCGCGAAGCGCTCCTGCTTCTCTGTCAGACCCGACCACACTGGTGCAGACACCAATCGAGTGGGCGCTTTCTCGACTTCCGCAATACGCACCACAAGTACCCCATAGGTCATAATTGCTGACACATAGTACCGCGCTTGATCCAGCAAACCAACCCACCGTCCGGAAGGATTTGTTCGCTGCCGCATGAGATCCATCAGTCGCGCTACCTACGACCATTTTCTGCAAATTATTTTTTGGAGTCTCCCGATCTACGCTGTTTGTTCGCGCAGATCAGCATGCAGGTGGAGGGCCGCAAGGCCTGCATACAGCGGGGTGGGGGTAGGTGGGGGCACCTGCCCCCCTACGTCATCACAGACCCGGCCCATATTGCCTGTCGCCCAGCAAAGCGACCCCTCCGCGACTGCGCCAGGCATGCCAGTTAATGCACCGCTCCGATCAAATGACACTGTTTTATGGTTCTTTCCTTGGAAAACAGGGCATCCTCAATACCCTGACGGTTCACTGACGAAGTACCTGCTCAGGACGCCTATCGACAAGTGCGTCTTCGTACTGGGCGTCTACCAGTTCGAGGTACTCGGAGACGCTGCTGCATCCCGCGGCAGTTGCTGCGCTCATAACCTCACGCGCGACCCGCTCCCCCGGCACGAGCAACAGTGGGTACTCGTCATCAATGACTTCTCGCTGGACCGGAAGCGAAAACGCTCCAAGCGTGACATAGGCACCTATCCAGCCGCGCCTAAGGCGGGCGACTGTTCGGGCGATATCGCGTCCACTTGTGGTGCTCTCCGGGCTCTCGCACTTGGCTTGACCGAAAACGACCTGCTTCACCTTTGAAAATCCGGATCCAATGTCCAGTCGTCCTATGAAATCGGCACCGCCATCGGAAGATGGTCTGGTCACCCACCCGAAGTGGAATGTGCCTCCGCTCTCCTTGAAGATGCGTCCCGCCACACGAGCGGCCAATATCTCGAAGCGGTGCTTCCTGCCCTCATAAAACCGGTAAATCTGGTCGAGTGCGGCAGCCTCCCGAGACCCTGTTGGTGGGCGCTGCTCTGCCACTGGCGTTGTCATCAACTTGGTGACCTGTCTGCGCACCTTCGGCAGGGCATCTTCCCCTTCTTTCACCCATGCCTTCCAGGCACTTGGGGCAAATTTTTCTGTATTGCGACGGGAGAGAGCGGCATCACGGCGATCTGAAACCCAACGCCAATCGAACTCCTCAAATTCCGGAGCCAAGTCCAGAACCACAATGTCGAACGCGTAGTTGGGAAATGAGCACCCATTTTGGCCGTCGTACTGCGATATGAGCTCTGCGCGATCTATCAGTCCGACCCCCTGAAAAGAGGGAAACCCCTTCGCCTTGCCGTTCACAGTCATGCGACGAAAGAGGATGATTGGAGGCGCTAACTGACGGATATCTCGCTCCATCGCATCCTGCAGCCGCTTAGCATCCAGCATGGCCTTGTTGCCGGCAGCAAGCGCTGGATCACGCCCGGGGGTTTTGTTGTCACCGTAGTACCTTACGTGCCCATTGTCCGGATCGAAAAAGTCCTGCCATGGCGTTTCCACGCTGCCAATCTTATGAGGGCTGCTGGTGACAATGATGGCAGGCCGCCGCACCCCATCGGGTCCAGCGACCTCGGCAATTCTGTTAATACCGCTTTCGAAGGGGATCAGTTTCTGGCCGGGCGTCGCTGTATGGTAGTAGACGTTTGGGTAGCCATTAATGATTTCAGCGGTAGGATCTTTGGGACGGGCATCTCGAAATATCTCTCCGATCTTCATCGCGGCCTAGGTCTCCGTTCGCTTGTGCTTTTCGATTTGGGTAACGCTACGTGCCCATGATCGATTGATCTAGGCCTGTCCCGCCTGAGCATCCCAAAATTGGAAGACAAGAGGGCGCGCATCTCAACCCGCGCACTGACATTCAGAGCTCCGGCTGAGCCAAGGGCGTGCTTCTGCAGCAGTATTCCCCCATAGCACATGAAGAAGCCGCTCAGCCGGAGGTCTGAGCGGCTCTTAAAGCGTCAACGAGCAGCTCGCTCTGTCGGATTGAGGAAAATGCCGAGCGCAGTCACCGGGAAACGGAAACCTGTCAACATAAGTAGGACATAGATGCCCCCCTGCCCGGGCCGCCGCGCATCAGCGCGGCAGATCGACCACGTTGGAACCAAGCGAGTGAGCGCGACGCAGCCGATATTGCCGTTTCTGACTGCCGGCAAAATACTCCTTCGCAACCTCCATAAGCCCAGCCTCAAGCAACGCCGTCACAGCTGCACGAAAGCGGTCTCGGCCCATGTTAATGAGCCCCGACCGCTTCATCCCGGCTTGATCAAGAGAGAACTTTTTGCCAGCCGTATGACCATGCTGAGATTCAAGGATCGTCAGGAGCGCTATCGCGTCTGTGTTTCCGTTGAGGCAATCCAAGGCGGTACGCCGCATACGAAAGCTGCTGTCTTTGGAACTGAACAGGCCATTTTCCAAGCGCTTTTTCCAAAAAAACGCGGAGATTTTCCCTACTTCGTCATCCGAAAACGTGACCGGGTCCGCGCAAGCATGGTCACGCTCTGCAATCAGATTTTTGTTGAGCTCGGTCTCGCTTTGAACAGCCTCTACGTATTCTCGAGCCAGACTTATGAGGTGGTTGTGCCGGTGCCCTTTGGGCACCAAGCCGTTGTAGGTGCGTTTAAACGTCCCGCCACGCTCAGACGTCGCATTGGTTTTGGGCGTCACAGTAACTTGGTGCTTGTGCTCGCGCAGGATGCTGCGGCTTAACGGCTGGCCGATGGCGACGTACTTATCGCCATTTACACGCATCGTTCCGGCAGCAACGACAAACGCGTTGCCCCCAGTCTTCACATCGACGGGCAGACCCTCAGACTTGAGGTTGGGTACTGGGCCACGGCCACGCAAATAGTAAAGGTGGTAGCCGCGGGGCGTTCGGGTGATGACCGCAGTAACGCCAAAACGTTTTTCCATCTCTTTCTTCTGGGTCCCGTCATGAGTGTCGATGTCCACGACGAGCAAATCCTTAAGCCGAATACCGACCGCATCCGCACGTCCATCCAGTAGCCGGTCGACGGTGACATTCAAAGGCAGCTTGGAGCAAGTTCCGAACGTCACTAGCGGCGTTTTTCCTCGGAGCGGCAGCAAGCTGAAGCCGAGCCCATGCAGGCGCTTAGCTTCTGAAACCAGATCGTGCGGAGGTTGCTTAAACGAAGGAGCTGTCATCGCGATGCTCCTCGAAGGTTGATGGTAGAAATCCCAGCTTGCCATCGGCAAGCTGCGGGTCATCGCCGAAGCGCCTGAGATGCCGCCGGCTTTCTCGGAGTAGAGCCCTCTTGGTCGTGCAAAAGCTGATACCGGTCCATCGCGGCTTGCCGGACCTGAAGCCGTCTCGTTTCTGCAAAATCCACTGGATTTTGTCTTCGCATGTTATCACACGCAGCCGGCTTGAAAGCTGAGCGACCACATCATGGTAGCTATCGTCGCGTTCGCGATGAGACATGGTCACTGTCCCTCTCGCGTCAAGTTCCTGCTTGTCAGCCACTTGTTCATCGTATCGCTGGGCCAGCCAACAGCCCGTTTTCCGAGCCGTACGGGGCGCGGAAACCGGCCCTCTGCCATCATCGCGTAGATCGTCGAGGTCGACAGTCCGGTAAGGCGTCGGACGTCGGGGAGCCGTAGTATTTGATTGGTCATTTTCTCAGTCCTTCTGATGTGGACCTGAGAATTGCGAACAATGCCGATGAGCGCGTGGGACTTAATTCAGCCCCACCGCTACGGCCGATCTAGTCGCATCGGCCTATGGCCTTCTCGATGGATCGGTCGTCGGGTACCGGTAGGTCATGTTCGCGGAATGCATCGCGAATGATCTCGCACGCTGACGCGGGCTGCCTGCTACTTGGCGAAGCGTCGTTTCGCCCCAATGGCAACGAAAATCCCCGCTGCAGGTGGCCAGCCATGATTTTGAAAACCAAGTCCCTAACCCCGTTCTCTGCACCGGTCTTACCTCGTTTTTTCGGGCGCGGAATTCGGCCCGTGGCGATGTCCTGAAGTGGCTCAGGCACCTCCACGCCCATCGCCTCGTTCTGCCCAGCAATCATGCGAGCGAGGCTGTGCGCAGCCTTGTTGGTCTGAGCGCGTTCACGAAGAGCATGTCCAGCTATGAAGGGCACGTCGTAAGCCCCGCCGTCTTCTGTTATCCCAAGTGCTTCTTGCAGCAGCTCGCGCTCGTACCAGCTGGCGTTTGAGAGCAGTCCATCCGCTCTCGGCTTCACGCACGACCCGACGTAGCCACCGGCCCATGCTCGTGCTGCGGTAACGTTGGGCGCTCTCATACCTGCTCTCGCAGCGGCACGACCGTGCCTTCTTGCCCTGACAGGTAATCCGCCCAAGCCGCCATCAGTACGCGCCTTTTTTCGAACAGGTCTGATCTCGCGTACGCCGCCTCCACCTTGTTTTTGACAGCATGCGCCAGTGCCTTCTCAACGACCTCGCCCTGAAGGTTGGTCTTTTCCTGCGCCCATGTCCTGAAAGAGGTCCGGAACCCGTGCACATCCGCCTGATATCCGAGCTCCTTGATCAGCTTGGAGAGCGTCATGTCGGACAGCGGGCGTCCCGGCTTCATGCCGGGAAAGACCAAGTCCGAGCCATCCGAAAGGCACTTGGCCTCCTCGAGGATTTTTAGAGCTCTGGGGCTCAGAGGGACCTTGTGCTCCGCGCCGGCCTTCATGCGCTCAGCCGGGACGACCCAGACGCCCTGCGTCAGGTCGATCTCCGCCCAGATGGCACCTCTAACTTCCCCAGAGCGAGCAGCTGTCAAAATCAGGAACTCGAGGGCGAGCTTGGTCGATGTGCTGGCCCCCGAGGCCTGAACGGTGGACAGGCAAGTTGCGACTTCGTCGTAGGGCAGAGCCCGGCGGTGCGCGACTTTGGATTTCACTTGAGGCAGCGCAAGATGCACTGATGATGTTGGATCGTCCGGTCGGTAGCCTTTGGCCACGCACCAACGCATGATTGTCCCTATGCGTTGACGTACACGGCGTGCCGTTTCCGTCTTAGAGGTCCAAATTGGCGAAAGCACAGTGAGGATGTCAGACGTTGTCACCTCTGCAACCGGCTTGGAGCCGAGCGTTGGGAACGCATATGTCTCCAGTGTACTGATGAACTGAGCCGCGTGCTTGGCATTTTTCCACGTTGGCCGGTGGGCCTCGTACACTTCATGCGCCGCTTGCTCAAATGTAGGTACGGCCTTTGATCTGGCACGTGCTGCGATTGGATCGCCACCCTGACGCGCCAACCTGCGGTTGTCGTAGGCCTGAGCCCGCGCTTCCGCTAAAGATACAAGCTCTGCCGAGCCCAGACCGATCTCCCGGGATCTGCCATTCACGGTCAAGCGCTGGACCCAACGCTTTGACCCAGATGCTTCAACTCGCATGAAGAGCCCGTGCTCGTCGTAGTATTTGCCCGGCTTGGAAGCCGCGCGCACCTGAGCCGCCGTAAGTCGTTTGGTCGGCACACCTGTCCCCATTTCTGTCCCCAAAATCATGCAAGAACACCCTGACACGTCCGAGATGATTTCGGAAGTACAACCTATAAAGAACATATGCTTATCTGTAAGAATTGCACCTTTCTGGATGGCTTCGGAATAGTTGATGGCGGACTTCCTGTCCGCCACAAACCATTCGCGAACCCGAGACGAGGCCCCGATGCGGGCCTTTTTTCTTTTTGTTTCAAAGGGGTTTAGCGATGCCATCCGACTTTCGGAGACTAGGGCTTTGGCCGAAATCGGTCTCTGAACGCCCCGCGTCTCTTTTCACCCGCCCTTCACCCAAATCGAGACGGATTCAAAAATAGGCGTATTTTCAGTAACTTGGATAATTTTGATTGCGCCGCAGTTGAGGCGGGCTTGACCGCTATCGAAACGATCAGAGACACCCGAAGGCGGCGTGGTTCTTCGAAGCAGTGCGAAAGGTCGCGAGAAGTCTTTGATGACAAACAGACTTTCCGCTCATAGCCTGGCGGCATGTCGAATGGGCCCTGGACCGATGAAGAAAACGACCTGATCGTCGCGGATTACTTCGCGATGCTGGCCGAGGACATGGCGGGCCGTCCCTACAACAAGGCTCAGCACCGGCGCAGTTTGATGCCCCTTTTGCGGAGCCGAACGGAAGGCTCGATCGAGTTCAAGCATCAGAACATCAGCGCGGTGCTGAAGGGGCTCGGTGAAGATTGGATCCCCGGCTACAAGCCAGCGTTCAATTTCCAGATTACCTTGGTCGATGCTGTGGCGCGTTGGTTGGCATGGAACCCGGCCTGGCTTGGGCGGATGCCGGGCTCGCGACCAGCAAATGGTTTGCGCGAGGCTGCGCAGATCTGGATTGGACCTTCACCGACGTTGTCGAACCAGCCGCCGCCGCAAGAACTGGAGCAGATGCTGCATGTCGCCCGAAAATTCGACGTGGCGGGTCGAGACGAACGCAACCGGGCCCTGGCCCGCGATCTATGACCGCGCCTATCTCCAGAGGAACATTGCCGGCGGCGAAGGTTTCGACTGGTTCTATGGCTCCGTGGCTGATCGCGCCGCTCAGGTCCGCACCGCGATCACCGATGGCGCCGCCAGCAAGCCGTGGGTGTTCCGCTACAAGGATCTGCGCGCCTGGTGGTCAAACGCACATTACAACCGCCCTGGTGGGGTGGAGAGCGGGACGCCGACGGCATGGGTACCACAGTCCAAGCCGATCTGGTTCACCGAGCTTGGGTGTCCGGCCATCGACCGCGGCACCAACCAGCCTAACGTCTTCTTCGACCCGAAGTCGTCCGAGAGCTTTACGCCGCATTTCTCGCGGGGTTGGCGGGACGACGCGATCCAGCGGGCCTATCTCGAGGCGACATACCTCTGGTGGGGTGATGCCGCGAACAATCCCGTGTCCGGCGTCTACGGCGGGCGCATGGTCCATGTACCGGAATGCGCCGCCTGGACATGGGACGCGCGGCCGTATCCGTTCTTTCCGGCACTTACAGACGTCTGGACCGATGGCGCGAACTGGCGGCTCGGTCACTGGCTGACGGGACGGCTGGGAGCGGTCTCATTGGCCGCGCTCGTCCGGCATCTCTGCCTGCGGGCCGGATTGCCGGAGACCCGGACCGACGTCACCGGCCTGTGGGGCGCAGTCGAAGGCTACGCGATTGGCGCGCTTGAAAGCCCGCGCGCCTCGATCACCACGCTGTCGCGGCATTTCGGCTTCGACGCTGTCGAAACCGAGGGCGTGATCCGGTTTGTCGTGCGGGGGCGCGCCTCCGTGGCAAACGTAACCCATGACGATCTGGTGGCCGCCCGCGAAGGCGATGTGATCGAACTGACCCGCGCGCAGGAGACCGAACTGCCGCAGGCTCTGAAATGGCAGGTGGCGCGGGCCGACGAGGATTACGACGCGGCCCTCGTCGAGGCGCGACGCATCACCGTGGACACAACCCGGATTGCCTCGGAAAGTTTTCCAATGGCAGTCCCGCCAGAGGAAGCCGAACGTCGCTGCCGCCGGGCACTAATGGAAGCCTGGACTGGGCGAGAGACGGCCGCGTTTCGTCTGCCACCGTCGCGGCTGGCGCTTGATCCGGCGGACGTTGTTACGCTGGAACATGACCAGCGGCACATCCCGCTTCGGTTGGTCTCCATCGCGGATGCCGAGGCACGCGGCATCGAGGCCGTCCGTCAGGATCGGGAAGCCCACGACCTTCCGCCCGGATCGCCAAGACCGTCCTCACTCTCGAAGGCCGTAGTGTTCGGCGCACCCGAGGTCGTGCAGCTGGACCTGCCTCAGTTGACTGAGGATCAGCCTGCGCATCGGCCGCTGATCGCCGCCCATGCCATACCATGGCCCGGCGAGATGGCGGTCTACCGCAGCCCGTCGACGGACGGGTTCGAGTTGCTGACGACATTTGGTGGCCGTGCCCGGATCGGGACGCTGGTCTCGGATTTCTTCGCAGGCCCGACCTCGCGCTTCGATCTCGGTAATGCGCTGGTGATTGATCTGCTCTCCGGTACGCTGGAAAGCGTCACTGACCTGACGCTGTTCGGCGGGGCCAATGCATTAGCCGTGGAAAGCACGCCCGGTACTTTGGAAATCGTGCAGGCGAGCGCAGCCGAGTTGATCGCGCCGGACCGTTATAGGCTGACGCGGCTCCTGCGAGGACAGCGCGGCACGGAAGCGGCTATGGCCAATCCGGCTCCTGCAGGCGCACGGGTCATAGTTCTCGACGAGGCTCTGGCATCACTACCAATCGCCGAGGCCGATCTCGGGCTTCCTTGGAACTGGCGCATCGGTCCCGCAAGCCGGTCTGTCAGCGACGAGACCTATGTCGCCGCCTCCTTCACACCGGTTGGCGTGGGTCTGCGGCCGTTCTCCGTCGCCCATGTCCAGCAGCCGTGGCGTCGCCCCCGCACGCCCGGCGATCTGACCATCCGCTGGACGCGCCGGTCCCGAGCGCTTTCTGCCGACAGCTGGGGCGCAGTTGAGGTGCCTCTAACCGAGGAACTGGAAGCCTACGAGGTCGAGATCCTCGATGGCAGCACGGTGAAGCGGGTGCTGAGTGCGCCCACAACAAGCGCGATCTACACGGCCGCCCAGCAAACCACCGATTGGGGCGCGCTGTTCGAGCCCGGCGACACGCTGACAGTTCGCATCTCCCAGCTCTCCGCCCTGATCGGGCGGGGTGCGGCCAAAACCGTCACGCTCACATTCTGAAGGCCATCTCATGTCCGATGCCACGACCAAACTGCTGCTCCCCTACATTCTGGCGGCGCAGGCCCAGAAGCATGTCACCCACAACGAGTCATTGCGGCTCCTCGACGGGCTCGTGCAGCTCTCCGTTCTCGACCGCGACCTGACCGCGCCGCCCGGCAGCCCTGCCGATGGCGACCGCCATATCGTGGCGAGCGGCGGGACCAGTCACTGGACGGGGTGGGACGCGAACGTGGCACTATTCACCGACGGGGCTTGGCTTCGCCTGCCGCCACGCATCGGCTGGCGCGCATGGGTCGAGGACGAGACGCTGCTGCTGGTCTACGACGGCGCGGGGTGGATTGGCACGACGCCTGCGACGCTGCAAAACCTGTCGCTTCTGGGGTTGGGCACCACCGCTGACGCCGCCAATCCGTTTTCGGCCAAGCTGAACGCTGCGCTCTGGACCGCGAAGACTGTGGCAGAAGGCGGGACCGGCGATCTTTTCTACACCATGAACAAGGAGGCTGCGGGCGACGACCTCGGTCTGACTTTGCAGACCAACTTCGTGACAAAGGCACTGGTGGGACTGTTCGGGTCCGACAGGTTCCGGGTCGCGGTCTCGGCCGATGGCAGCACCTTCTTCGACGGTCTGAGCGTCGACAACGCCAATGGCATCATCGACCAGCCGCAGCTGCCCCGCTTCAAGGCCTACACCAACTACGACAACTATGTGGGCGTCGGGACCTGGACGAAGATCGGCCTGAACAACACCGACTACAATGACCAGGGGGCCTTCGACGTGGCGAACAACCACTTCGTGGCGCCCGTCGACGGTACCTACCTCTTCGGCGCGACGCTGCTTTACAAGATCAACGCCAGCGCCACGGCCCGCATGCGCGGGCGGCTGGTGCTGAACGGTGCGACAGAAATCCGGGGCTCCTTCGGCGAAATCTCTGCCACCCATGTTTCGCTGGCCACCGCGATCTGGCTGCAAACCATGGTGCCGCTGACTGCAGGCGACACCGTTGAACTGCAGGGGTATTTCCGGGTCGCGGACGGCTATTTCGCCGCCGATCACACGTCCTTCTGGGGCTGCAAGGTCGGCTGATAAGCGGGAGGATTGAACCATGACACCACCCCGATCCGATCAGGGTTTCGTGCGCATGCCGGACGCCGAGTTCGAGGCCATACTGGCACGCGCTGCCGAGAAAGGTGCCAAGCGCGCGCTCGCCGATGTCGGCCTCGATGGTGAAGAGGCCGCGCTGGACATCCGTGATCTGCGTTCGCTGCTCGATTGCATCCGCCTCGTACGCCGCACCGCGATGCAGACGGCCGTCCGCATGATCACCACCGGCGTGATGCTGGCTCTACTGGCCGGGATCGCGATCAAGCTGAAGATCTTCGGCGGCGGTCCGTAGCCGCCCATCGCGACAATTCACGCACCAACCTGAACCCGCCCATGTGGCGGGTTTTTCGTTTCTGGAGGACATCATGACCACGACCTTTTACGACCATTTGCGCGACGTGCCAGAGAATGCCTGGCGCTGGACCAACTTCTCGCCCGCCGAAATCGCCTGCCGCGGCACCGGCAAGCTGCTGATCAACGAACCTGCACTGGACAAGCTGCAGACGCTGCGCGACCGGCTCGGCAAACCGCTCAATGCGCTGCATAAAGGGCAGCCGAATTGTCCTTGCAGGGACAAGTTCGATTTGGTCTGACACCACCCTTAGGGCAGGCATTTGATGCAAGATTCTCATTTTTTGAACCAGAGCTTTTTGCCCGACAAAACGTGAACGCCAGACAGCGTAGTGGCGTGCACCGGCTTGGGTTTGAAGACGGCCCTTTCTGATTCCGATGCTTGAGCAGGTTGTCGCTGAGAGGGCCGGGCGTTCTTAGGTGCGCGCTGCAAGCCGAGGAGATGGGTATGCCCCCGTCCGAGAAGAAACTCTTCGACATCTGGCCTAAGCTCGGTCAACCATAGCCTGCGGCCTTGGGACTGCATGAGTTTCGCGGCGACTATCAAGCAGCGAACACCAGCCGCCGTGACCTGAGGGACATCCGCAAGGCTCAACTCCAGGTCGCCGTCGCACGCATCAATCGCTTCGACAAGTGCGTCGATCTGGCCTCCGGAAGTACTGCTGTCCATTCTGCCAGCGATTGCTGTTACGAGCGCACCTGGACGCGGGAAATTTATCTGTTCCATGGTAGCTCCTTCCAGTTCGGATAACTATTGCGCTCGCCTTTGGCGTCCGCTGCATGTGGAGTGGCAAGGTGGACCGGAACCCGCACGAGCGACCGGATCATGCCGATCCGGTCGTCTTGCTTGCTTGCCGTGCTGAATTGCCGGACCGCACGCTAACCTGCCGCCGAAGGTGGCTGTGCTGGGGCGACATGCCCGACCGCAGTCGCCTCGCCCATGCCGGCCAGCGCAACCGCGAGAAGTGCACCGTTGGAATGCCCGACGACCACAGTTAGCCGGGCTGTGCGTTCGGCGAGAGCGCGTCCATGCTGCTGCGCTTCTTCGATGAGCTCGCGACGCCTCAGACCTGCAGGGCTGCCATCGCGCGCGCCTGCCAGAGCGATGAGATGCGACCGATTGTAGCGGCGTGCGGCATAGGTGGAATAATTCCTGTAGGAGTTCATTTCTGTGATTTTCCTTATTGAGCCGCAACAGCGGCGAGGGCAGCGTGGCGGCCGCGGTGCTGGACGATGTGATCGGCGAGGAATCGGGCGTCCGACCCGACCCCATCAAGCGCTGCGGAATCGCGGCGCCGCATGAAGGGCAGGCCGAGGACGTAGAGGCCGGGCGCTACGGTTCCGCCTTCATGGACGAGGCGGCCCTTCCGATCGAAGATCGGCAGTTGGATCCAGGAATGGTCGGGCCGGAAACCGGTCGCCCAGATCACGGTCGAGAACCGTCCTGACGCGAGGTCGAGCGACAAGCGCGCAGCTGATGGCACCCGCGTCGCCTCGAACCGCTCCGGGAGGCCCACACGAAGACCGGTCGCACCCTCGGCCCAGGCGTCGAACGTTCGCAGAAGGCGGTTCATCTTCAGGTCCGACATCGCGCAGACATTTCCGAGCGACCCCGAGAACGCCGCGACGCCATTCCGAAGGCCGACCATGCGTCCGACGATCTCCACCCCTTGGTCCTGCAGGTCGTTCAGGTCGGTGAACCGCTTGTCCCCGCGGCCCGTCAGTTGGAGCGATGGCACCCGGCGCACGCGCTCGATGTCGTCGACCTCTGTGATCGGGGTCGCCTGGAGACCGCTTTCCTCCATCCACCACTGGAGGTCGCGGCCACGGTAGTGGCGGGGAACGCGGATGTGCTCTCCGGTGGACAGGACGACGTCGTGCCCGGCTAGACGGATCTCCGACGCCAACTGCACCCCGGTCGCCGATCCGCCGACGATCAAAACGCCGCCGGGGACGAGCTGCGCGGGATGGCGGTAGTCGAGTGGCGTCAACTGCGTCACATGCTCTGGCAGCTCCGAAGCGCAGGCCGGGACGGTGGCGACATTGCAGGCACCCGACGCGACGACGATGTTGTCGCAGGTCCAGTCGCCGCGGTTCGTCGCGACGCGGTAGCCACCTGCGTCGGCCTTTACCGACGTGACGCGAACGCGCTCCTCGACCGGCGCACGGTTCGAGCTGGCATAGGTTTCGAGATATCCGATCAGCTCCGGCATCGTCATGTAGCCGTAGGGATCCGGTCCCGTGTAGCGCTGCCCGGGTAGACGGCTCTGCCAATTCGGGGTCAGCAGGCGCAGGCTGTCCCACCGTTCGGTCTTCCAGGAATTGGCGATCTCGCCGCGTTCCAGCACGACATGGGGGACGGACTGGTCGCTCAGGCAGCGGCTCATGGCGAGCCCGGCCTGCCCGGCGCCGACAATAACGGTGCATATATGCTTCATGTCGATATCTTTCGCAGAGGTGCGCGGCGATGGTCCGCCTCCCGAGCCCGGATACGGGCCGGCAGGCGGGCATGGCTTCGTCAGGCGACGTTCACGGCGACGTTCGTGGGATTGGTTAGGATGTCGAACACGGCCGAGCGCTTCTGCGACTGGGCAACCAATGCGGCGATGTCGTCGGCATCCGCATCCGCGTCGATCTTGAAGGTCACGCGGATGGCCGAGAAACCGTTGCGGACGTCGGGATCCATCCCGAGGATGCCCTGCATGTCGATGTCGCCCTCGACCGTGGCTCGCACCGAGTTCAGCTGGATGCCCCGGTGCTGCGCGACGGAGGCGACGCCGCCGGTCAGGCAACTCGCGAGGGCGGCCAGCACGATCTCGGGCGGAGCCGGTGCGCGATCCCCGGCGGCGAAGACCGTCGGGTGATCGGAGGCGATGCGGAAGGTCTCGCTCCGCTCGTGGTCCTGCCCGAGGCCGAAATATCCGTTGATGGCGTTGGCGTTGTAAGTGCCCTCGATCCAGTCGCAGGTGCTGCGGAATGTGAATCGAGCTGCGTCGGGCGCCTGTTCGAAGGCGCCGCGGGCGCCGATGAGGGCTTCGGTGTTGACGCCGTTGTTTACGGGTGTCGTGGTCGCTGTGGTCATGTCCATTCCTTTGTGTCGTGGCTTGAGGACTGCTGATCCCCGCTTGGTTTGGGGCTCGGCAGAACCTCGCCGGTTCAGGGGCCAGTGTCGGTGTCTATTCGACCCGTGTGGAGGACATACGAAGCTGTGCCGCATTCCGGAATTGCCCGGCGTCCGGACGGGAATGCAGCCCGTCCGGAACCCGCGACCGGGCCTTTCGGGAGGGGCTCGCGGCATCGATAGATCTGCGAACGGACCTTCAGGCGGCGGTGCGACGCGCCTCGCTGGACAGCTACTGGATGGAGCGGTTTTCGCGATGCCTGTAGCGATTGGCCGTCTCGTGCTATTATGTTGTGACTTGTGCTGACTCTCTCGCCAGGTGGCCTGCCGCCAGCATCGACTCTACTTCCAACTCAGGGCATGAAAATAACGATATGAGCGAGCAGGATTTTCTTTCCGAGATGCTCCGGAGCGTTCGTCTCTCGGGCGCTCTGTTCTTCGAGGTGGATGCCGCGGCCCCGTGGGTCGCGGCGGCTCCTCCGAAAGAGCGCATCGCGCCAACCGTGGTGTCGGACGCGCGCCATGTGATCGAATACCACGTCATCGTCGAGGGCACCTGCTGGACCCGGCTGACCAACCCGAACGGGCCGCCGATTGCCTTGGGACCGGGAAGCGTCGTCGTCTTTCCGCATGGCGACACCCACGTTCTGGCAAGCGATCCCGGCCTCGACGCGGAGCCGAGCCTCGCCGCCTTTGATGAAGTGGCGCGCGGCCGTTCGCTGCCGTTTCACATCGATCATCGCGGCGGGCGGACCGGGACAACGCGTCTACTCTGTGGATTTCTCGGTTGTGATGTGGCACCGTTCAATCCGCTCATCTCCGCGCTCCCGCGTGTCATCCATGTGCCGGACGGCTACGAGAGCGGCGACGGTTTTCTGGGAAGCTTGATCGCTGCCGCCGCACGAGAGACGGATGCGACCGGCGCCGGGAGCGACGGGGTTCTCGTCAAACTGAGCGAGCTGATTTTTATCGAGGTCATTCGCAGGCACGCCGCATCCATCCCCGATGGGGCCGACGGCTGGCTCGCGGGTCTGCGGGATCCAGCCGTCGGCCGGGCGCTCCGTTTGCTGCACGGCGATCCCGCGAGGTCCTGGACAGTCGGCGCGCTCGCGCGTGAAGCCGGGGTGTCGCGCAGCGTTCTTGCGGAACGGTTCACCACGATGCTGGGGATGCCGCCGATGACCTACCTGTCGAATTGGCGCATGCAGCGTGCCGCGAGCCTGATCAAAGGAGGCGCCGTGACCATCGCGCAAATCGCCGAGCAGGTCGGGTACGAGTCCGAGGCCTCGTTCAGTCGCGCCTTCAAGCGCGCGACGGGGCTTTCGCCGGCGCATTGGCGACAGGGAGCAAGCGTGGACTGATATCACCCGGCATCGACTGGGTACCGCGAAAATCGGCCGCGTCAGACGCTTGGGCGACCGGCCCGCGTGGCGGCGATCATGATATGTGAGATTTCGGCGTAGGCATCGACCCAAGCCTTCCTGACCTCGTCGGTAAACCGCTCAGCCAATGCTTGTTCCAGTGCCCAGATAAGGGCCTCGCCCACCGCGGGATAATGTTCTTCCCTGGCTCCATAGCCAGGATGGCGCCGCGCGAGGGCTTCCAGATCCGGCGCGACGTCTTCCATGCGATCAAGCGCGCGCACGATCCGTGCAAGAGCGGCCATCAGCATGTCGCCCTGATCCGAAACATCGCGCGAAAAAAGCGGCCGGACACTTGGGGCCATCTCGAACAGATGCGCATGGAAAAGCGTCGCGGCGGTCTTGCGCATTGGCGCAACCGACGAAAAGCTATCGCGGATCAGGAAAATCTGTCGTGGTGTCAGTCTGGCGGCGCTTCGGGCCTCCGAATCCGTTCGTGTCATTCTCTGGGTCCTTCTTGCAGGGCGCTGGCACTGCCGGGATCGTCCGGCAAGCTGCGCCCAAAGCCTTGACCGGCCATATTCGGATATGTCGAATTTCCGATCCCCCGGAATAACCGATCCTCCGCCAGACCGGACGATTGCTCCGAATTCCTGGCCGAATGCGTCTGGCGCTGTGCCATGCATCGGGTTCCGGACGCACGGTCATGGATCGCGGCTTCGCGGCCGTTCCCGGCATGCCCCAATCGTCGCAGAACAACCCGAGAGTGCTTTCAAAGGATCCACGCTGACCGCCGCCGGAACAGGCCCGCTTTGGTCAAGGTCCGGGTGGCCCATCACTGTGCCAGATGTTGGGATTCATGAAGGAAGAAGGGATATGAGAAACAAATTCAAACTGATTCCGTTCGCTGGACGTATGGGCGTATGCGCGACCGATCAAAATGACTGGACGGCGCTTCACATCGCTGCATGGAACGGAATGTCGAAATCATTCGACTTTTTGCTGGCCCAACCCGAGATGGACGTAAACGCCATGAACAAGCGGAAAAGCACCCTACTGATGATCGCGTCAAGAAGTGGGAACCTTGCCGTCCTTGAATTATTGCTTGGCCAAAAAGAGGCGAAAGTCGACACGAAACCTGAGTATTGCGGAAGAACAGCCATTATCGAGGCCGCGGTTCAAGGACATATTTCTGTCGTCCAGACATTGATTGCGCATGACGCGAGTGTGAATTTGGTGGACAAGACGGGACGGAACTCGGCCTTGATAGAAGCGCTGAAGAACGGTCATGACGACATATCCTTATTCCTGCTTCGATCCGGTTTGTCAGATTTTTCGGCGCATGATCTTCGGCTGCGGGCAGCCATCTGGTGCGGCAGGTGCGGGAATAATGGGCTTCTTTCCAAACTTGATATTGCCATGCGGGGCTTTTTCAATCGGCTGGACAGGGCCTCTTCGTAACGGAATTTTGCCGCCCAGTCGGGACTGTTGGGCATTCCAAGCTGAAGTGGGAAGTGTGGGAATTTGCATTTCGAAAAGAAAATGACCCAGGGCGGGCGACGAAAAAGCGCGCCGAAACCGCCGTGGCGGTGTGCCACGTCGACGCACCTCGATTTTCCGGGCCGGTGCACCCAACGAAAGGACAGACAACATGATGAATACATTCACCACGCTTCTCGGCATTGAGACCCCGATGGTTCAGGCCCCAATGGGAGGCGCCGCCGGGCCGCATCTGACGGCTTCCGTGTCCAATGCCGGAGCTTTGGGTACTCTACCACTGTCCGGCGCCGATGCCGATCAGGCACGTCAGCGCCTCCGGCAAGTTAGGCAGATGACCGCGCGGCCCTTTGCCGTGAATTTGAATGCATCCAAAAATCAGGACGCCCGGATGGACCTGTGTCTGGAGGAGGGAGTGCCGGCGTTTTCACTGTTCTGGGGGCAGTCCCCGTGCCTTGTCGCGCGCGCGAAAGCGGGTGGAGCTGTCGTGATGCAGACGGTCGGCTCGGCAAAAGAGGCCTGCGAGGCAGTCGATGCCGGCGCCGATGTCATCGTGGCGCAGGGGTGGGAGGCCGGTGGGCACGTTGGTGGTACGGTTACCACCATGGCGCTTGTCCCGGCAGTTGTTGATGCGGTCGGTTCCGTGCCTGTGATCGCAGCAGGGGGGATTGCGGATGGCCGCGGGATGGCCGCGGCGCTGGCGCTTGGCGCCCAAGGGGTCTGGATCGGAACCCGTTTTCTGGCTTCGGACGAGGCGGCCATTCATCCAGAATACATCGCGCGATTGCTCGCGGCTGATGAAACCGCCACCGGCTACTATGAAAGTCTTTTTGACATTGGCTGGCCAGACGCACCTCATCGCGTCCTGCGCAACAGCACCACCAAGGCCTGGGAAACAGCGGGCCGGCCGGAAAATGGGGCGCGCCCGGGTGAGGGCGACATCGTCGCGTCGTCATCCTCTGGCGGTGACATTCAACGCTATCAGTGCCTGACGCCCGGGACCGATCTTCGGGGCGATATCGAGGCGCTTTCGATGTGGGCGGGCCAGTCCGTCGGTTCTGTCCGCCGAGTATTGCCAGCAGGTGATATCGTCAGGGAAATCCTGAACGAAGCGCGCAGGGTCGCTCTTCGTCTTGCAGAGGGCGCTGACCGGCAGGCCGCTCCCGCGATGCTCAAAGAGGACACCAGGCGGTGACGCGACAGGAAACCGGCTGGCACCACCACGACGTTCCGCTGTTCGCCGATGTCCTCGACGGCGAGATGACAGTCGATTACGGGCCGGAGTGGCAGAAGACCTATGCTGCTGGCGGCAGCTTGATCAAGGCGTTCCACACACTGCATAACGGGGTCAAAACCGGCTGCGAGCCGCTGCGCATCCTGGCGGTGTTCCTGTCGTCGGAGACGGCGACCAATACGGTGATGAACCCGCTAGACTGACCGCGTTGTGCCGCCGCGCTTGCAAAAGTTGACGCCGAAGCAGGTCCGTGTCAGCCAAGTTCGGCTTGAGACCTGTCAAAGCTGTGCCTAGCGTCCCGAGGCGACCAAATGCGGCCCATTCAAGTTCTTCAAGAGCCTAGAGATCATCCGCCTGGCGGTCATGCTGTACGTCTGGTTTCCGTGGTCACTCCGAGACGTGGAGGATTATGCTCCATGAACGCGGTGTTGATGTCAGTCACGAGACGGTTCGCTTCTGGTGGCACAGGCTCGGTCCGAAGCTTTCTTCCGGGATTCGTCAGCGACGGATCGAAGGGATGAGATCCAGCTGCCGACGGTGGCATCTCGACTAGATGTTCGTGAAGATCAACCGTGAGCGGCACTCCCTATGGCGGGCGGTTGATCACGAGGACGAAATCCCGGAGAGCTTTGTCAAGACGAAGGTGGGCAAGAAGGCAGCGCTGAGATTTCTCAGGAATGCATTGCGCAAGCACGGTCGGTCGGTGTCGATCATGACGGATATGCTCAGTTCCCACGGCGCCGCTCGGCAGGAGGCGGTCAGGTTGGCGAACAACCGAGCAGAGAATTCCCACCTGCCTTTCCGAGGACTAGCTGTGAGCTTTCAATAGGTTGTCCATCCGATCCGGACCGAGTTGGTTGGAGTTACCAAGCTTCAACACTGTTCGGAGGGATCAAATGAACATAAATCAGAATGCCAGACTGACACCTTTGGATCGAGAGCGGCTTGCCAAGATAATCGAAGGAGGCGCGTCTTTTACTCAGGCGGCAGTTGTCCGCGGGGTCAGGGCGAAGACCGCGGCAAGGTGGTATCGGCGTTTCAAGGCTGAAGGGGCGGATGGCCTGATTGACCGCAGCTCACGGCCCGAAAGCCCGCGCAATCCCACGCCGCACGCCACATGCGACCGCACCCGAGACGAATGTTAATATGTGATCGAGTTCCAAGTTATTCACTTCCTCTGATTGATCTGCCCGATGCAGTAGCTCGCCATTTGCCATCCACGCCAAATGACCGAAAGACGGCTTGCCAGCGGTTCGACCTGAACGCCCTGGAAAATCGTGGGGTCCTACGACTTTGCCCCGCGCCCACTTTCGCACCATTCCTTCAATGCTCGGTTTTCTTGCTTGATGGCGTTTCGGATTGGCAAGAAAATGATCGATGCAACGATCCGTCTGAGCGACCCGAATACCTTCAGTGTCAAAACGCATTCTGCGCCGGATCCGTGGGGTGTGATGTGATACGTCGCCCGCATGCGAAGCGCCTTTCCCGAGGTTTCCCAGGCAAAGTAGTACCCCGGTCCAAACTCGGTGACCCGCCAGATCATCTTGGGCTGGGCGGGCTGCTTCAGCAGTACCTCGCAGCCGACTTTCAGGGGCAGGCCCGCGGATAGCGCGTACGTCGCGGTGGGCGACCAGATCGACCACCTGGCTACATCGATTTTGACCGCCCAGACGGCACTTGGCGGACTGGCGATGGAGATCTTGTCCTGGATCAGCATTGTCGTCCTTTCCGTGGCATGACGTGTCCACGATCTTGATCCGGCGCGCGTGCGCAGTGCCGTCGCGGTTGTTGCGTACAAAGACCAGCGCGTCGCGGCAGGCCCACGTACATCTGGAAATGCATCAAGGTTGAAAAGTCCCTGGTCAGCGGTCCATCGGGTTTGCCGTCCGGGTGCCATGCAATGGCGAAATCCGGGGTCAGATGCTCGCCCGTGTGTTGAAGGCACGACGTCAGGGAGCGCTCTGATCCGTCCGCTTTGGGCAGGAACGTGTTCTCGGACCCGTTGCGGGCGCCAAAGGGCAGGTCATAGGTCCCGATGATTGACTCGGTGGGCGGCCAGACCATGAAGTCATGCCACATTGCGTAGACACCGTTCGGCACGAGATTTTCCAAGTTGACGTCGACTGTGCCAATGCAATCCTCACAGATCTAGCTGCCTGCACCTGTTGCGGAATACCACTCACCGAGCGTGAGTCCGAGCGGATAGGCATCCGTATCGCTCGCATCCATAAAGTTGTGCGCGACTGGCACTGCTGATGCGAATAGCGCTGCGTCCATGTTACGTGTCGCAGACAAGGGGCGAAACACCTCATCCGAGCCAGGCACCTTCTCGCAGTAGACGTCCTGCTCGACCGGATCATAGGCCGCCGCGACGACCGGCAAGGTTCCGCTGGCGCCTTCGGCAAGCCCGAAAGGTAGCCGCACCCACAGCTCAGCCAATGAAAGAGCTCTTGTCATTATGCTCTCCGGACCTGCTTTTCGAGATTACGTCGGTGAAAGTCTGAACAGAGTGAGAGGCTGCCAGACGGCTGGATGGTTCCGGCGGGCGCGCACGCCCGCCGGATTGAATCGGGTGTCAGTGTGAGTGAGAGTCCTCGGCTTCGGGTGTCAGTACGATAGTGTTGATCGTCAGTCCCGCGTCCTTGAACGTGTTGATACTGTCCATCTGTTCACCCGTCGCCAGATCGATCACGGAGATCGAGCCGTCGTTCATTCCCTCGATGTTGAGCAGGCTGTTCTGCACATAGGCCCGGCCGCCATCGGGCGAGAATACCAAGTGGTGTGCTCCGCCGGCCGTTTCGGTCGCCCAAAGATGCCTTGGCGCGCGCGGGTCGGTAATATCGAACGCGTTGAGATTTCCCGGCTTCGCCGATGTCACATAAGCCCTGTCACCCTCCGCATTGAAATAGACCTCCAGGGTCATGCCCTGACCCAGTTCGTCGAACCGGAATCCCTCGTGGAATTCGAAGATCTCCAGGCCGGGCCGCCACTCCGCCAGCCAGAGGCTGCCGTCCATGTTGGTGATGTAGGCAAGCGCGGGCTCCACGCCCGGCACAAAGAAGGCCTCGACCGGTCCGGCGCCCGATGGCGAAGGCCTATCCGACACCTTGTGCGTAGAAAGAACTTTGCCAGTACTCGGCTGCATGACGACGATTTCCTCGCCCCACTGGGTCATATCCGAGGGGTTCACGGTGCTGGTCACAAGTTGCCGATCAATGGCGTCATTGGTCGCAATGCCGTGCGGCCACGGCGCGGGCATTGTCAGCGTCTCCAGCACTTCGTCGGTCCGCGCGTCGCCGACTATGACTACCGACGAGCCCATGCACGTCAGGTACCACTTTCCCTGAGCCTCGGAGAATGAGACGTCCTCGCCGACCGCGCAGCCCGCGACTTCGACCGAGGTATGGCGATAGGGGAACGCGCTGAGGTCCAGAACGCGCAGCTCGGGCGTGTTCAGTGAGGTTACGTAGGCCTTGGTGCGCGACGGGTTGTAGAAGATGTGGTGCGAGAAGAAGTCTTCCGGCAATGGGATCTGCGCCAGTATTTGCCCGTAATCGGGCGACGTCGGATCCAGTTCGACGAAGGCGATGCCGTCCTCGCGTTCGCTCTGATCCGCACCCTTGGTCTCGTATAGTACGAGCGCGGTCTGCTCTGCAGAAGCGATGCCCGCCACGAGCGCAAGGGCGCTGCTGGCGAGAAAAGTGGTGATGAAGCGTTTCATGGTCTTATCCTTGTTTTCAATTCTAATGGGTCTTTCTGGTGTCCGGGTCGTCTCGTGCGGCCTGGCAAGCATTTGCGAGTTGTTGCGAAGGGGCTCTATCAAGGGTTTTTCCAACGTCGCGGCGTCCAGATATCCTGAGATGCGGACTCCGAGAAATTCGTGCCTGAGGAGCCGCCCAAGACGGCCGAAAAGGACGATGCGGAAGAGACGGCTGCCAGTATTGCGATACTGAGCGGTGCTGTCACGATGATGATCTTGGTTTGATTTTTCATTGGATTTTCCGAGTATTATGGCGGGTTTGCATAAGTAATCAGCGTCGGCTGTAGTGGATTGCGCCGTTCGGAAGATGTTCGCGAAAGAGACCGACGTCCTTGAGCATGTGCTCATCCAGGCGATTGAGTTCACAGATCGATTTGTGGTGATGCGATTGATGCCAAATCCGGATTGCCGTCCGCTTCAGCTTCTCAAAAAGCGCGAGATACCGGGGCTGGCACGGCGTGCCGCCACTCGTGTCTCGCGCAGATTCGAGAAATTCCGTGTAAACATTCATGTTCTTCTCCTTTCTGATCAGCCAAAGCGGCATGAGTCCCCTCGCTTGGAACGTCGGTATGGGCGCCGCGAGGTATGCGGCAGGCCTATTGGGGGGACGGGAGTCCCGGAAGTGCCGCCCGTCCGGACGAACAGGCCGATCGTCCGTAACCGCCGGCGCAGAACGAAAAACAGTGCTCAGCGGTAATTGGCCCCCGTCGGGGGACGCGACCGGACCCTGCTGCGACCGGTAGAAGTGTTTTCGCCGGCGGAGACCTGTTGGTGACGTTCAACTGTACCTGCGGGGGCACGCCAGGCGGATCAGAGCCGGTGGTAGCCGCCCAGACGGTCCCGCTCCTCTCGTGTCAGGTGATCAAGGCCGAGATCCCGCAGCAGGTATGGCGGCAAATCGTCGAGCCGACGCATTTGGCGTCTGCGCTGCTGCCTTTCACGCCAGCGGCGCAGAAGACCTGCAAGGGGCGCGCGTATGCCGAAGCGCCGGGGCAAGGTGAGGGTGTTCATTGGGATGCTCCTGTTGATGCGAAGGGTGATGTGACGGTGCCGGATTGACGAGAGCGCCGGGCCCCGGCGTTCGACAGACCCTCGGGGGTCAGTTCGGACCGGCTGAGCCCCATATCCATCAGTTCGTGGTCTTGAAGACCGGAAAGGCTCGTCAGGTCACGATCGAGATGGCGTTGCTCATTCATGCTGCGCGCCGCTTGGCTTCGCTCGATCTGCCGTGCGATGCGGTCCGCGGTGACGCCGGCTGCATGGAAATAGCCGGTGAAACCGGGTGTGAAGCCGCTGAACCAAAGGCCCGGATGATCGGGGTCGGCCTGGCCCATTGGGTGGCGTGGGTGACCGTTCTGGTCGAGAACGTCGAAGTCGCCGAACAGCTGCTCCAGCCCCGACCGATAGCCGGTCGCGCAGATTACGATATCCGGACCGACCCGACGTCCGTCGGCAAGTTCGACCCTGTAATCGTCGAAGCCCACAGTCTCGGCGACGGCTTCGAACCGACCCGCCTTGAGCGCGGCAACGAACCCGTCATCCAACGCAAAGGTTACGCCCTCGCGATGCATCCGGCTGCCGCCGCCCATGGGATGGCTCCGAAGGCCGAAGCGGCGCAGGTTGCCGAAGGCCAGCCACTGGAGAGCGGCGAAGGACGGGTCGAGCGACCATTTCGGCACGCGGGTGAACAGCTTGGCAAGCCGGTGCAGCGGAAACCCCAGAATCCGGGTGGGCAGGATCGCCGGTCCATGGCGCACGGACACCCAGACCTTTGCCGGTTCGATCCGCGCGAGGTGGTTCAGAACGTCCGTGCCCGAGTTGCCGGCGCCGATGACCAGCACCTTGCGGCCCTCGTATTGAGCCACGTCGCCGAAGTCCGCCGCATGGACGATCTTGCCTCCGAAGCCGTCCATGCCGGGCCAGACAGGGATCGTCGGAATGCGGTCGCGTCCGGTGGCGATGACGACGTGACCGGCAACATATTCGCCCCAGGCGGTCTGTACCCGCCAAACGTCTCCATCCCGGGAAAGCCCTTTAACCGAGGTACTGAATCTTATCTTGTGACGAAGCTGGCTTGCGTAAGTCTCCAGATAGCTCACGACCGTATCCCGGCGCACAAAGGTGCCGTCCTCACGGGTCATCGGTTTCCCCGGAAGCCCGGCGAAGTGACGGTGAATGTTGAGCCGCAATTGCGGGTGCCGTGCCCGCCAGGGATCGGCGACCCGCCTGCTTGCTTCCAGGATCGTGACATGGATGCCCCGCGCCTGCAGCGCTTGGGCCGCGGCAAGTCCGGAAAGGCCCGCGCCTATGACGATGGCGCGCTCAGAGTAGTTCGTTTTCATTTTCGTGTCCTTCGATATGTCGGGGGCCAGCGGCCGGGCGACGGATCATGCAACGGCGAGGGCAATCAGACCGATCGCCCCCTGATCGTTGAAATGGGATCATGCGGGTGCGAGGCAGGTCTCCGCGATACGATGGACGTGACGATGGTCCGTGCCACAGCATCCGCCCACCACACGTAGCCCCGGCAGACGCCGGGCCAGCCCCACATGCAGCGCGCCCAGCTCTTCCGGATCGCCTTCGTCCAGGCTTTCGGCCACATCCAGTTCGGCGTGGCTGAGGCGTGAGGCGTTGGTCCGCACGCCGCCGATCCGCGCGGTCCATCCGCCCGACAGGATCTCCTGGAAATGCTCCGGATGGGCGCAGTTGACCATGTAATAGATCGGGGCGGCGTCCGTGGCTGCGTCGACCTCGGCGATTGTATCGGCAAGGGACTGGCCGTTCGGCAAATCGCCATCGGTCTCGACCGTGAAGGAAATTACGACCGGCAAGCCTGCGGTAACGGACGCACGCGCAATCCCGATGGCTTCTCCCGGATGGGTCATCGTCAGCGCCGAGACCATGTCCACGCCTTCCCGCGCGAAGACGTCAATCTGAGGCGCGTGAAGCGACTGCGCCAGCGCGGGCTCCAGTTCGATATCGGGCGCGTAGCCGTCGCCAGACGGGCCGACAACGCCATTGATCAGGATCGGCGAGACGCGGCCCGACCAGTCGGCGCGCAACTCCTTAGCGAAGTCGACAGCGTCGCCGGTCAGTCGCAGCATGTCGGCGGGGCTGCGATTCAGGGCCGGCGCCCAGTGAACGCCGGAGCGCCAGCTGTTGGTGTCGAGGACAAAGCCAGTTCCGGCAGCGGCGGCAAGCCCGAGATATCGCTCGAAATAGCGGGTCATCGCGTCACGACCGGCGTCGCTGTCAAGGATCACGCAGGCTGCGAAGCTCGGCAGATCCAGCCCTTCATGAAACAGCATTGATGTCTCGAATCCGCCATCGGTCAGGTACAGGCGCTGGTCATTCATCAGGCGTCGGGTGGCATCGTTGTAAAGTGGCATTCATCGTCTCCTTGGCTGTCGGGGCATGTCCCCGGGGTCGCCCTTCTATTGCTACGGGACGGTTTGTCATGATATGCGCAGATTCGAAGGAAACGGTGATAATCGGACATTCGCGATGACGATCGAACGGGCCACCTACAGGACGGCGGTTCTGGCCATGCCCTGCGTTGGCACTTCGACCGCGTTCAGCATTCTGGACGTGATGGCCTCGGTCGGACGCGACTGGGAGATGCTGCACGGGGACGCGCCGCGCCCGGCGGTCTTCGAGGCATCGCTGCTGTCGCTCGACGGCGCACCCTACACCGACGTTAACGGACGCAAGATCACTCCCGATGGGTCCGTTGCGGAATTTGGCCAGCCTGATCTGGTGATCGTTCCGGATCTTCACCTCGATCCGAACGGATCGATGCCGGCAGAGTTCGGGCCTCTTGCATCGTGGATCGTCGAGGCGCATTCCAGCGGCGCGATGGTCGCTTCGGTCTGTTCCGGGACACTTCTGCTGGCCGAGACAGGATTGCTGAACGGTGTCGACGCGACGACCCATTGGGGGTTTTGCGACGTCATTGCGCGGCGCTTTCCCGAGATCCGGCTGCGTCGGGAAAGGATTCTTGTTCCGTCGGGTGAAGGACACCGTGTCGTGACAGCGGGAGGCGCGTCAGCCTGGGCCGATCTGATGCTGTATCTTATCGGCCGTCTTGCCGACGACCGTGAGGCCAGGCGCATCGCAAAGATCTACCTGCTGCAACCCCATAGCGAAGGACAGCTGCACTATGCCTCGCTCGTGGCCGGACGACAGCACGACGATGCGATCGTCGCTGACGCCCAGGTCTGGGCGGCGGACAATTACGTGTTGGCGTCACCCGTCGCCGCAATGGCCGCCCGCGCAGGGCTGACCGAGAGAAGTCTGCTGCGCCGGTTCCGCAGGGCGACGGGGCAGACCCCTGTCGACTACATCCAGACCCTTCGGATCGAGGAAGCCAAGCAGATGCTCGAGACGACAGATGCGCCGATTGAGGACATCGCGACAGAGGTCGGCTATACGGAGACCTCGAGTTTCCGAAACGCCTTCAAGCGGCATGTTGGGATGGCGGCCTCGGCCTATCGCCGCAAACGGCTGCAATTGCCTTCAAGCACCTCCATTGCGTCGGTCGCCTGACTGTCGATCAGGTTGATGAAGAAAATGTCAATATAAAACAGATATCTATAGATGGAGAAAGTTCGATCCCAGTCGCGCCCCCTCCGCCACTTGCCCTCGAGAAACGCTTCTCCCGATCCGGCTGCGGCCGGATTTTTCCGTTGTTTTCGAGGGTTATGCGGGTTGGGCTGATAACCGGCCCACGCTCCGAAAGGCGTACACACATTCTCTCCGGGCTGGGCTCTGTTGCATAAATCCGGTGAGGGATTCATCTCGTGAATCCAGCATGGTAGCTGACGTGCATGAGCAGACCCACACCCTCGACCTACAAGACCACGAACTGGCCCGCCTAT
>NZ_FNPX01000002.1 GCF_900107415.1 Jannaschia faecimaris | reverse complement strand
GATCGCCTGCGCGCTGCTGGAAAATCCCATAAAGTGGTCATAACCGCCGTCGCCAGAAAGCTCGTCACAATCGCGAATGCGCTTTGCAGATCACGTCAAAAGTGGACCCGTCTGACCACCTGAGAAATACAGTTGCTAGTGACGCGGTCATCCCCCGCGCCGTCGAAAATCTTGTAATCGCCGACCGATCCACTGATCGTGTCATTCCCATCACCATCACCCCGTCTATGTCGTCACCGCCCAGATTGTCCGTCGTCATATAAGGTGGGGCATCAGAGCGGCTTGAGTTCTGGAGCCCCCGGCACGATTGCCTGATTGACTATGCCGCCAGGTTTTGGTGTTGCTGGCCGATAACCATGGCGTCGCCGTAAGCAGTGCGGGCGGCCAGATCGACCGAGCGGGTGGCGGAAACGGCCCCGGCTTCAATCGGAGCCTGCTCAAGGCATTCGGACAGAAGCCCATCCTCAGGTTCGGCCTGTAGCGAACATTCATGCAGACGATGGTGGGGAGGTTGGGCATGGTACGCGCTTGGGCGGCGGTCCGCCGGAATAGGCAAGGGATCAAGGTGGCTCGATCAACCTGTTGGTACTTCCGTACTTCTTGGCGCGGGTGGTTCAAGTCCGGCCAAGCCGACCAGCCGCGAGTGCCTGGTGCCACATTTCCGGCCCGAAGGCCGCTTGATTTTCTGTGAACTGTGTCGAGGCGGTTTCTTACGCAAAGCGATGATTTCAGTGGTGTTGATTCTGCGAGTGCGTTCGCATCAGGCTGGTGATTTAACGCCGGGATCCCTTTGTGCAATGGCCACTTGGCGGATTTCCGCCGTTAGGAATTCTGCGTTGCAGCATGTCGTGAGCCGGTCTGAAATCGCGCAGAATCCACACTTCTGGCCCCTGGACCGATTAAGATTTAGTTCAATATTGATTCACCGGCCCGAAAGATGACAAAGGTAGGTCACAATCTTTCCTGCGCGCCTTTCGCCCGCTAGCCTGAGGTCAGTTCTGCCAACCCTTACCTAGTCCTGCCAATCTCCCTGCTTTTTGGGTACCCTCAGAGGTAATTTTATGAAAGTTTCACAGACTCTGTCTGACTACTCGGCTGAGGCAAATCTCTCTCGTTCAGTCCGTAGACGTCGCGGCGCAGCGATCGGTAAGCGCACTTTTGATCTTGTTCTCGCTCTTCTCCTGCTCCCGATTCTGCTCCCGGTCATCGCCGCTCTTTGCGTGATCACGCGCCTTGATGGCGGTGCTGGAATCTATGGACACAAGCGGGTGGGCCAGGACGGCCACACGTTCCGTTGCTGGAAGATACGATCGATGGTCGAGAATTCCGGTGAGGTGCTAGAGCGTCATCTCGCGGAAAACCCGGAGGCTGCGGCCGAATGGGCTCGCGGCTACAAGCTGAGCGACGACCCCCGGGTCACGAGGTTGGGCAACTTTCTCCGCAAGACCTCGCTCGACGAGTTGCCGCAGATATGGAACGTGCTGCGCGGCGAGATGAGCTTCGTCGGCCCTCGCCCCGTCACCGAGGTGGAGCTGAAGAAGTACCAAGGCTACGAATGGTGCTATCTGTCGGTCAAACCGGGCATCACCGGTTTTTGGCAGGTCGCCGGGCGCGGTAATGTCGACTACAAGACGCGCGTTCGCATGGATGTCACCTACTTTCACAAGCGCAGCTTCCTAGGCGACATATTGATCATCGCCCGCACCGCTGGCGTGGTCGTTCGCGGCACCGGCCAGTAGATATCTGCATGATGCGAGAGGGCCGGTTCCGGAGGTTTCGGGGGCGGCCCTTTCTTGCTTTCGAAGCGTGGATTAACCAAACATCAGTGTGTTGTCGTCCATGCTCAGGGCAACGGCACCATAGGCGGCGCTCGCCGCCCCGCTTAGTTTTTGCCAGGACTTCGATCGAGCACTCGCTATGGCGCTCAAGATAGGCGCGACGCCCGTCGTGAACGATGAAGATCTCGGCTCCGGCGAAACCCGAGCTTTCGACGCCGGTGACGGCGATACTGTCGCCTAGAAATGTCCACGTGGAGGTTACCTTCAGCGCGGCGGCGATCCACCGGGACAAAAGCATGGTTCCCGCCACCGCTGGCAAGACGGCATTTGATTCATCCGAGTTTTAATCCGACGGCCACGTCGGCGTCCCCACATGACTATGCACCTGGTGGAGTAGTTGGCATCAGCCCTGCCAAGCCAAGCAGAAACCCGAAGTGCAGGGGCTTGGTCTCAATAATGCTCAAACGCTGCGCGGGCCGGGCCCCTGCGTCTCCCGCAAGATCTTTCGTAGATGCGGCAGAACGAATTCGCTCGGCAGAAGGGGCAATCTTGCCAGACTCTGATCGATTCAAATGAGCCTCGCTGGTCGGCAATTTTGTTCGATTCTTGATATATAAATCTTGTTCATCTGATGTGCCGATCCTTGACGGAGGCGATCTGACAGGTTTAACAGACAGTTAGAGCAGGAAGCGCCTCTCTTGTAGTGAGGACTTCTTTTGCTTTTTTCATTTGATATTTTTCCTTTTTGTCCGCGATTTCGTGGGCCTGCCAGTTCTGGTCCTTTTGCGCCAGCCTCGGCGAGTGGGTCTGGATCAGCCTCCGAGCATATTCAGAACAGCGGTATAGGAAGAAATCCTGATCAAGATGGTCTCGGGAGCGCTGACTGCCGTATCCTCGTGCGAATTCAGTCGGCTCACCAAGTCCCCGATCCGAATGAGACGCTAACAGCTTCACTGCTAGCCTCCGAAAAGGTCGCCCCTCGAGAAGATTCCGCCCGTCTGACGGCGTCGCCGTTTGGCTCCATTCTGAGTTGTGACCCCAAACCAACCCTTCGGCAAACTGCGGGAAGGAGGATCGGAGCGTATTTGAGACTGCTGCTGGCGGCATGTGGCGGCAGGGTGCTCTCCGAAACTGCGGCAGACATACCATTCCATCGGAGAAACGCGCGTCACATGGATGCGAGGGGGAATGGCAACCTGAATGAACGCTAGCACTTGGGTGGAGGCAGGAGCGGGGCGGCAACTAATATCTGATTGCAGAGAGGAAGAATGGAAATGGGTATACACGGTGGAAAGAGGGTGGGCGCGGGCCGCCCGAAAGGATCTCGAAACAAGGCGACGACCGCTCAGAAAACGGCGCTTTCTGAGCTGGCTCGGAGCCATGCAGAATCGGCTCTACAGGCCCTCGCAGAGGTTGCAGCGAAGGGCCGAAGCGAAAGTGCGCGTGTCACTGCCGCCTGTGCTTTGCTGGACCGGGCCTTCGGTCGACCCGGTCAGAGCGTCACAATGGGCGCGGCGGAGCCCGAGGACGGGTTCGCTTCATTCCTGAAGGACCTCCGTGCTCGGGGAAGCCGGGCTCCGATAGCGACCAATGCCGAGGATGAGTGATGCCGCCGCTTCAGGAAGCGGACCAGGACAAGATATCCGTCGGTTTCGATTGCCCGGCACACCGTCCCAAGTCGGTCGATCCGGTCGATTGGTGTACCTCTGTCAGCGTATTCTCAGCTCGCGACCTTTCGCGGATTCAAGGTGATTATTCACTAACAATATGAAAAATTCTGCGGGCTCTCGGGTCGCAACGTGGTGCAGGCCGTCAAGGTGGCGGGGCCAGGCGCAGTCCGGTCTCGATCCTGTCGTCGGGAAAGCGGACCACGATGTAGCCTTGGGCGAGGCCCGAGATGATTTGCGCCTCGGTGTCCGTCCTTTCTCCGACCGTCACCTCGACGCTTCGGGCGCGTCCGTCCACCATGGTGAAGACAGCCCAGGCATCTCTGTTGCGAAAGAGCGCGTTGACCGGCACTTTCAGCGCCTCCGACGCTTCCCACAGAACCACGCGAACCTCGACTTCGAACCCGTGACCGAGGCGCAGCCAAGTCTCGAACGGCGATATGACGTGATGTCGATGACCACGCCCACCCTCTGCTCCTCGATTCCGAGCGCGGACACTTGGTGAAACCGAATGGCTCCACCCGCTGCACTTCGCCTGACAGAGCCCAGTATTCTCCGCAACCAAATTAATGATGGGTCCAGAGCCTAACCTAAATCATAGATCCACCGGTTTTTGTACCAGAGCCCGTTGCGCACATGTCCTCTCAGAAACGTGCCAGACGGCCTCAAATTGAACCTGACCCGTGCGCGCCTGAAACAGAGCGGCCATCCCGGGCGAGCTGTCGCGACCCGCTCCGTTTACTACCGGATCTTGGCTGCTGACAGCGCAATCGCCTGCTGGTACACGGTCGCTGCGTTCCATTCATTCAGGACCCGGAAGTTTGCGGTGCCCTCATTGAACGGTTGCCCCGGTTGCCAGCCTTTCTGGCGCAGGAAGTTTGCGGTTGAAGCCATGGCGTCGGCCATGTTGTAGAAATCGACGCGCCCATCGCCGGTTGCATCCTGGCCATATCGAAGCGCATTGCCCGGCAGGAACTGGGTGTGGCCCAATTCGCCGTGGGCGGCCCCGTTCTGGCCGGGGGACAGCATCCCGCGGTCAACCATCTGAAGCGCGGCCAGCGCGTGGGGCGTAAAGAAATCTGATCGGCGGCAGTCATAGGCCACGGTCAGGATCGAGGAGACGACGTTCTCGGACCCCATGTTGCGACCGAAGCCCGTCTCCATCCCGTGGATTGCAAGCAAGATACCAGCGGGCACGCCGTAGCGCTGCTCCAGCGAGTTGAAGAACGCGCGGTTCTGGTTCAGGCGGTTCGTGGCCTGTGCGGCGAACCCGTCGATTGAGCCGAGGCGGATGCGGATGAAATCATTCAGGGCGTATCGAACGCCCTTCTGGTTGCGGTCGGCGGCGATTGTACGGGTGGAATAGCGCGCACCACCCAATGCTTGCAGACCCGGCTGTCCGATGCCGACGGCGGCCGCCTCCTGCGCGAATTGACCTTTCCAACGTTCCCAGCCGCTGGCATCATTGCCGCATTGGGCGGCAAGGGCGGGTGTGGCAGCACAGGCGGCCACGAGGGCAACAACGCGGAGCAAGGTGGCGCGGGACATGTGGATCTCCTGAACGAAAAGGTATGATCTGACATTAGCACGGGCCACGAGCCCCGCAACGCTCGGGACGGGGTTATCGGATATCGGTGGCGATCTGCGCGATGGCGTCCATGTCGAGCGTTGCCGCCAGATGATCGGCCAGTAGATCCAGCGTTGCCTCGACCGCCGCGCTGTAGTCGGTCGGCGCGACCGCCACACCAATGCGCCCCAGATAGGCTGCGCGGAAGGCATCGCCTGCGAACAGCCCATGCAGGTAGCACCCCCGGACACGTCCGTCGCCGCTTGCGGCACCGACCTGCGCGCCGTCGCGGGTCAGCCATCCGCGCATGGTGTCGGGGCCGCTCGTCTGGCCCAGGTGGATTTCGTAGCCCGGCACCGCTGCCCCACTCTCAACGTCGGTGGCAATCACGCGGGACAGGTGCTTGCGCGGTTGCATCACGGTGTGCACGTCCAGCAGGCCGAGGCCTTCGACCGTGGTTGGGGCACCCTCCAACCCTTCAGGATCGGCAATCGAGCACCCCAGCATCTGGTAGCCGCCGCAGATCCCCAGCACGTGCCCGCCGCGCCGGGCGTGTGCCGCCAGGTCGATGTGCCAGCCGTTGGATCGGAAATCAGCGAGATCGGCGATGGTGGATTTCGAGCCGGGAATAAGGACCAAGTCGCAGACCGGCAGGGGGCGGCCCGGATGGATCACCTCAACCGAAAGCGCCGGATCGGCAGAGAGTGGGTCAAGATCGTCGAAGTTGGCGATCCGGCTCAGACGCGGCACCGCGATGCGAAAGGCCCCTTCGCGTCTGGACGACCGGATGTCCATGATATCCTCGGCGGGCAGTTTCCACGCGTCGGCGAACCACGGCACGGTGCCCAACGGCGTCCAGCCGGTTCGGGCGGCGATCTGCGCCGTGCCTTCGTCAAACAGCGATACGTCGCCCCGAAACTTGTTGACCAAGAATGCCTTTATGCGCGTTGCGTCCGAAGGGTCGAGCACGGCCTTCGTGCCCACCAACTGCGCGATGACGCCGCCCCGGTCGATGTCGCCGGCAAGGATGACCGGAATGTCTGCCGCCTCGGCAAAGCCCATGTTGGCGATGTCGCCCGCCCGCAGGTTGATTTCCGCGGGGGAGCCTGCCCCCTCCACCACGATCAGGTCGGCCCCCGATGCCAGGCGGCGATAACTGCCGAGGCAGGCTGACAGCAGTTGCGGCTTCAGCTTGGCGTAATCCCTTGCCCGCACCGTGGCCAGACGCTGACCCTGAACAATGACCTGGCTGCCGGTGTCGGTCTCGGGCTTGAGCAGGACGGGGTTCATGTCGGTCACCGGGTCCACGCCGCAGGCCATCGCCTGCAAGGCCTGGGCGCGCCCGATCTCTCCGCCGTCCGCCGTCACGGCGGCGTTGTTAGACATGTTCTGAGGTTTGAAAGGGCGCACGCGCAGGCCCTGCCGCGCGAAATGGCGGCAGATCCCGGCGACCAGCATCGACTTGCCGACGTTGGAGCCCGCCCCTTGGATCATGATCGCCTGTGCCATGCGCGGCGCTTTCCCGATTAGTGGTGCTTGCCGCCGGCGACGTCGTGGGCGGCATGTGCCACCGGGTCCCCGATGGTCTGCGGGTCTATTGCGACGGGGAAGCCCGCTTCCTCCATCAGCCGGTTCGAGGCGGTCTCGATCCGCGCCTCAAGGGTTGCCATGAAGGTTGCACGGTCAAGGCCGGGCGGGATCGGCTCCAGAAACTCGGCAACCGCCAGCCCCGGCCTGCGCAATATGCCGCGCTTGGGCCAGAAGACGCCTACGTTCGTCGCGACCGGAACGCAGGGCTGCTTGAGCTGGTCATAAAGGGCAAACGTCCCGACCTTGTAGGGTCGCTTGGCCCCCGGTGCGACGCGCGTCCCTTGCGGATAGATCAGCAGTTGACCCCCCTCGCGCTTGCCCGAGCGGACTTCGGCAAGCATCAGCTTGATCGCCTCGGTCCGCTTGCCGCGATGCACGGGGATGCACCCCAGCCGCAGCGCGTACATTCCCAGGAACGGCGCAAAGCGCAGGATGGATTTCATGATGAAAAAGGGCCGCGAAAGCGCGGTCCAGATCAGGATGATGTCCAGAAAGCTTTGATGCTTGGCGGCCACCAGAACGCCTCCAGTGGGCACGGTGCCGCGGATCTCGCTGCGCAGGCCGGTGATCCTGGCCAACTGCCACAGGGTGCTTCGCGCGTAGAAGCTGCAGGCCCAGCGGGCCCCCTCGGGCGAGGCGATGAGCAGTGGGATGCAGGCAATGCCCACGATCGCCATCCAGACATACATTGTGACGTTGAAAAGCGCGGAGCGGATCAATTGCATCGGGGGTCCTTATTCGAAACCGGCCAGCGCGCGAAATGCCGCGCGACGGGTGGCCAGGAAGGCGACAGCCCCGGCAAAGAGGGGAATGAGCGGCAGCAGAAGCCAACCCGCGCCGTTGAAGCCTAGCCCCGTCAGAAACCCGCCTGCGGGGTCCGCCTGCGGAAGAAATGCAATCGCGAGGCCGCCTGACGTCGCGCCGACAGCGGCACCCATCGCGGTCCGCAGGGTGAAACGGCGGGTAAAGGCGCGGATGACGTAAGCGTCACGTGCGCCGACGAGGCGCAGGACGTGGATGATCTGACGGTTCGCGGCAAGGGCGGCGCGCGCAGCCAGTGTGATCATTGCGGCCAGCGTCCCCGCGATCAGTGCAAGTGCGATCCACCCCAGGCTGCGTAACCGGTCCGCCGCCTGCACCAGTGGCTGTCGCCAGCGGGTGTGATCGTCATAGGTGGCCCCCGGCACTTCGGCCGCCAGCCTTTGACGCAACCCCTCGACGTCCAGATCCTCCGTGCCTGTCACCTCGATCAGGCGGGGCAGGGGCAGGGTGTCGAGCGGAAGGTCCGGGCCCAGCCATGGCTCCAGAAGGGCGAGCTGCTCGGCCTGCTCCAGAACGCGGGCTTCCGCGATACCTGGGGTGGCCGACAAGATCGTCTCTAACGCGGCGACCTGTGCGTCGGCCTGCTCGGGCGGGGCGGAAATGCGGATGGTTGCCGCTTGGGCCAGACTGTCGGCCCAGCGGTCCGCCAGCCGCCCCGTCGCCAGCGACAGCGCCAGCGCGAACACCGCGAGAAAGGCCATGGCCCCGGCAGTCAGAACCGTCAGCCATACCGTGTGTCCCGTGGGAGGGACGACGCGATCGGCCTGGCGGTCGCCAAGCGCGGCATTCAGAAGGGCGCGCAAGGCCTTCACAACGCGGCCCCCGTCGTCAGAACGCCGTTGGCCAGCCGTAACACGCGGGCCGAAACCTGGGCCTTTGCCGCGCGGATCAGGGCAAGGTCATGCGTTGCCACCAGCACGGTCTTGCCCATTCGGTTCAGTTCGGCCAGCAGGGACAGCAGGCGCTGGGACATTTCCCAGTCAATGTTTCCCGTGGGTTCGTCGGCGATAATAATCTCCGGGTCCATTATGACCGCCCGCGCCAGCGCCGCACGTTGGCGTTCGCCCCCCGACAGTTCGGGTGGCAGGGCGTTGGCGCGCGGTGCCAGCCCGACCCAACTCAGAAGTTGATCGAGGTTCGTCGCCTCCGCCGCCACATCGCGGCCCGAGACGGTCAGGGGCAGCGCCACGTTTTCGCGGATCGACAGGTGGTCGATGAATTGGCAATCCTGGTGCACCACGCCGATCCTTCGCCGGATCCGTGCCAGACCATCGCGGTCGAACGTCCGCGTATCGCGCCCGTCCAGAAGAACCTGGCCGGAGGTCGGTTTCAGATCACCATAGCACAGCCTGAGCAGCGTGGTCTTGCCCGCACCCGATGGACCGATCAGAAAGTGGAATGACCCCGGCGGCAAGCCAAGGTCCAACCCGGCCAGCAGCCCTGCGCCACCATAGGAATATCCTGCGCTCTGCAGCTCGATCACGGTTGTCCCCTCGCGTTGCCGCCCTTCTGCCCCAGCCATGATTTTGACGCAATCACCGCCTTTCTGGGTCTTCACGCCACAAACCGCCGGTGCAAGCAGGCCGTCAGGGTTGACACCCGTGGATCAATCGGGCGCGGTAAGGGCAATTGTTAACCACACACACAGGATATGACGTCCCACCCATGCGTATCACCTGTCCCAATTGCAACGCCCAGTACGAAGTGGGTGACGACATGATCCCGTCTGATGGACGGGAAGTTCAATGCTCGAATTGCGGAACGACATGGTTTCAGGGCGGACGCCCCCGTGCAGCAAGTGCGGTAGAGGAACGCGCAGTCCGGCGACCGGGGCACAAGGCATCGACGATGCCTGATGATGCTGTCGACGATGTCGCGGACCACGATAAAGACGATCTCGGCCGCGAAGATGACGGCGAAGACAAGAAAACACAGCGGGATGCCGTGCCTCCGGGTTCAAGGCCCCGTCGCCGGGAACCTGATCCGGAAATGCTGGATATCCTGCGCGAGGAGCGGGAGCGGGAGGAGCGCCTGCGCGCAGCGGGTGAGGCATCCGACATTTCGGGCGAGACGTCTGACGACGCTGAAAACGATGTGACCGAACCCGCACCCGAGCCTGAGGTTGATAAGGCCGAGGCGGAGGCCGTTGTTGAGCACCGTGCACAGGCTGCGACCGAGCGGGCGCGCATGGCCGCCGCGGCCTCTCTGGCGCGAGCCCGAGCCCGCAGCTCCGATTCGCGCGAGAGGGGAGCACCGTCAGGACGGGTACCCGAGCCGGCGCAGGACGATGATGTCGACATGTCGGACGTGATCGCCGCAACCCTGCGCGATGCCAGCGTAACGCAGGTCGAGGAAGACGACCCGGACGAGGACATCTTGGCCGAGGACGACGCGGCCGCCAACGACACCGCACCGACGTCCTCAAGGTCGGCGCGTCGGGAATTGTTGCCCGATATCGAGGAAATCAATTCATCCCTGCGTCCTGACGAACGCGCCGCCGAGGCCGAGGCGCTGTCCGGTGAGGAGTCTGAGGCCCCGGAGGAGGCAAGACGCAGCAGTGGCTTCCGGATCGGTTTCCTGCTGATGTGTGCGATCATCATAGTCCTGCTTGGCGTCTACGTTTTTGCCGGGCAGATCAGCGAGGCCGTGCCGCAACTCGCGACAATGCTTTCGAAATACGTAGCATGGGTCGACGAGCAGCGCGTTGCTCTGGCGGCCGCCACCGAGGCGCTTACCGCCAGCATCGCACCCGACAGGTAGACGCACTCAGAACCGGTCAAGCAGGCGGCGCAGGTAGTCCAGTTCGATTTCCGGGCGATCACGTTCGCCCGAGCGGCGACGTATCTCATCCATCAGATCGCGGGCACGGCGCTGCGCTTCCGGCCCTTCACCCAGCGGGTCCGCGCTGCCGATTTGGCCACCTTCGCCGGACTGACGGCCAAGCGGGTCGCGGTCGATGGCGCGTCCGGCGCGATTGCCCTGCTGACCCTGATTGCCGGGCTGCTTGCTGCCCGGTTGGCGGTCGTCGGCCAGCGCGCGGCCCAACTCCTGCATCCCGTCGCGCAAGGCGTCCATGGCGCGCGCCTGGTCGTCCAGCGCGCCGCCCAGGTTGCCGTCGGCCAGGTCCCGCTCCGCGTCTTCCATGGCACCCTCGGCACGACCGAGGGCATCGCGCGCGGCATCGCCGGCTTCGGTGCCCGCACCCGGAAGGTTATTGCGCAGTGTCTCAAGTCCCTCGCGCAGCGCCTGCTGACGTTCGGCCAGGGCCTGTGCATCGGTGCCGTTGCCGCCCTGTCCGGGCTGATCGCCGGGGCGACTCTGACCGCCACCCTGGCCGGGATTCTGGGATTGGCGGGTCTCGCCTTGTTGGCCGGATTGGCCTCGTTCGGGTTGCTGACCCTGTCCGGGCTGTTCGCCCTGACCCTGTTGGCCTTGCTGGCCCTGTTGCCCCTGTTGGCCGGGCTGCTGACCTTGTTGGCCGAATTGCTCCTGCAACTGGCGGAAGGCCTCGTCCGAGAGTTCCTGCTGCTCTCTCAATTGGTCGCGCAGCTCGTCCATGGCCTGCTCGCCTTCGCCCTGCTGGCCCTGACCGCCACCCTGGCCCTGCGTAACCTGCATATTCTCCATCATTTCTTGAAGCTGCCGCAGAAGCTCCTGCGCCTCCGCGGTGCGGCCCTGCGCCATCAACTCCTCGATGCGTTGCATCATCTGATCCAACATGTCGGGTGTGATTTCCTGCGTCTCGCCCTGTGCCTGTTGCTGCTGACCCTGTTGGCCCTGCTGTTGGGCAAGCTGACGGGTGTAGTCGTCCATCGCCTCACGCATTTCGGCCATCAGGCGGTCGATTTCCTCGGGCGAAGCTCCCTGCCGGATGGCCTCGGCAAGACGCTCCTGCGCCTCGCGCAAACGGGCCAGCGCGCTGTCGAGCGATCCGTCCTCGATCCGCACGGCGGCCTGCCACAGCATCTCGGCCACTTCGTCACGTGTCTCAAGCGTCAGCGGCCCGCCATCCAGACGACGTATCGCCATGCGTGTGATGATATAGGCGGTGGGCGCATTCCAGCTGCCGTCGGCCTGCCACGTGATGGCCTTGAGCAAGCGCGAAACGCGGGCCCGGTTCGCGCGTGACCAGTTCAGGTCGCGGCGCTGTTCGATCAGGGCTGCGGCAATCGGGTCATAGAAGGCGCGTCCCGGCAGGACGATGCGGTCAACTGTGGTGCCTGTTTGTCCGGCGGCATCCGTCGCGGACAGGTTGATCGTCACCGGCATATCAGCCAAGGGGTGCTCGGTCAGTTCGGCGCGGAAGATCTCGATGATATCGGTGCGGTCGCCCGCAATGGGAAGCGACATATCGAGCGTCAGCGGCTCTCGAGGTTCGGGTTCGATCGAAAGGCCGTGACGGCGCTCGGCCGCGTCCGGGTTCAACGCGATGGTGATTTCCGCCGCCGTCACGCCGTAGTCGTCCGCGGCGGTCCACGGGAGCGTGACCTGATCGGGGAATTCGAAGGCGGCTTCGCCGCTGGTGGCGATCACGGGGGCGGCGTCCGGGGTGGCGGTCAGGGTCCAGAGCGGCGCATCGTCGGTTCCGTCGATCGAAAGCGTGCCTGATTGGCTAACCCTGAAGTCCTGGAGCGGTTCGGAGGGTTGCGTCTCGGACCGGCCCGATACGGTTTCGGACACGGCAAGCGCGCCGGTCTCGCCGTAAAGGCGGACAGTCACGCGCGTGCCCTTGGGGACGTCGACCGGACCCGGCGCGATGTCTTTGAGATAGAGCGTCGGCAGGCCGGTGTGGCGCGGTGGCTCCAGCCAGCCTTCCCAGGCAGGCCCGGTCGCGACCTGTTGGCCAATGCCCGGAAGCTGCGGCACCTCGGGCACCCGCCAGAGCGTGCCGAACAGAACCGCAATGGCCGCGAACAGCACGGCCATGTAGCGCAAGGCATAGGGATCGCGATGCGAGATGCGCAGATTGCCGGGGACGCCTTTCGCTCCTGCCAGACGCGCGCTCATGCGGCGACGGTGCGCGGCCCAGACAGCGGCGGCCTGCGGATCGTCCGATCCGACGGCCATATGGTCCGACAACGCGGTAAGGGGGCGACCGGGCAGCGTTTCATCCAGCCGTGCCATGGCGTCAGCTTGGGTCGGGGCGATGAAATTCCACAAACCTGCGACAACGAAGCCCACCGTGGCGATCATCAAGGCACCCACGGCCGTCCATTCCCACAATGGAGGCAGGAGGCCAGACGCCCAGATCGCCAAGCCGACAAAAGCGACGGTCCACGCCGACCAGAACGTACGGGTGATGCGTTCAGCCCAGAGGCCGAGGTGCGTCAGGCGCATGGCTCGCGCGATGGAGCTTTTGGCGGGCGACTTTTTGTCGGTCAAACGACCCTCCCCGTGGTTGGTCACGTCTAAGGTAGGATCATTCCAGCCAATGGGGAACACTATCGCGTGAAATCATCTCCTCATAGGTCGGGCGCGGGCGGATCACCGCGTATTGATCGCCCTGCACCAGCACCTCCGGGATAAGGGGGCGGGAGTTGTACTCACTCGACATCGCGGCCCCATAGGCCCCGGCAGAGCGGAAGGCGATCAGGTCGTGCGGGCCGACGGGCGGCATGTCGCGGCCCTTGGCAAATGTGTCACCCGTCTCGCAGATGGGGCCGACGATGTCGAAGGCGCGGGTTTCGACGCCGGGGGCCGGCTCGACCACGGGGACGATATCATGGTGCGCGCCGTACATCGCGGGGCGGATCAGGTCGTTCATGGCTGCATCCACGATCAGGAAATCGCGGCCCTCGCCTTCCTTCACGAAGATGGTCGAGGTCAACAGGATGCCCGCGTTGCCCGCGATCAGGCGACCCGGCTCAATCTCAATTTCGCAGCCCAGGTGGCCGACTTCCTCCTGGATGACAGTCCCGTATTCCATCGGCACCGGCGGCGCGAGGTTCGAGCGCGCATAGGGAATGCCCAGACCCCCACCAAGATCGAGGCGGGTGATCTCGTGCCCGTCGGCGCGCAGGACCCCGGTCAGGTCGGCGACTTTGCGATAGGCCGCGCGGAATGGCTCCAGATCGGTCAGTTGCGAGCCGATATGCACGTCGATGCCGACGACCCTGAGGCCGGGCAGCGTGGCGATTTCGGCGTAGACTTCGCGCGCACGGGAAATGGGGATGCCGAACTTGTTGTCGGATTTTCCGGTTGCGATCTTCTCGTGGGTCTTGGCATCGACGTCGGGGTTCACGCGAACGGTAACGGGCACCTCGACGCCCAACTCGGTCGCCACCTTCGACAGCAGGCGCATCTCCGGCTCGCTCTCCAGATTGATCTGGCGGATGCCGTTTTGCAGGACGTACCGCATCTCGCCCTCGGTCTTGCCCACGCCGGAGAACACGATGCGGTCACCGGGAACACCGGCGGCGCGGGCGCGGCGGTATTCGCCCTCGGAAACGACATCCATGCCGGCACCCGCGTCTCCCAGCAACTTGAGGATTGCGACATTGCTGGCCGCTTTGACGGCATAGCAGACAAGATGCGGGCCCCAGGCCAAGGCTTCGTCAAACAGGTTGTAATGCCGCAAGAGCGTCGCCGCGGAATAGACGTAGACCGGAGTGCCCACGCCGCGCGCGATTTCGGTCAGGGGGACGTCTTCGGCATGAAGCGCGCCGTCGCGGTAGAGGAAGTGGTCCATCAGCGGCTCCGCAGGAACAGGTACAGGGGCAAGCCCAGCGACACGCCGATGAAATAGGTGGCAGGGATCGCGATCAGGCCGGTCCAATTGCGCGTCTTCACCGACTCGTAAATCACCCAGACGGTCAGCGTGATTGCCGCCACCGTCAGGTCCCAGACAAGACCGCTGCTGGCATCGTTGACGTGCCAGGCGTCGATCATCGCGCCGATGTTCCAGTCGTTGGCCTGAAGCCAGGGCAGGAAATAGCGCATGGGAAGGATCACGCCCGCCACGCAGAGGATAAGCCAGAAAATACGGATCGGTTTCATGTCGGTCCCTCTCGAGGTGTCGCGTCCTCATATAGAACGGTTGCGCGGGTTGGAACGGGGGGGCCTGCGGCGGGGATATTTTCGGAAAGGGGGAGCCGGCGGGGGCGGCGCGTAAGTGATGTGGCGCGGCAAGACGCTGCGACACTATGTTGCGCTGCGATTGACCTGTCCGGCGAGGGGCCGCATATCGGGGTCCAGAAAAATTTACCGACAGGGGGCCGGGATGTCCGAGGCAGTGACACGCGAAGCGATGGAATATGACGTGGTCATCGTGGGGGCGGGACCGGCGGGCCTGTCGGCCGCAATCCGGCTCAAGCAACTGGACCCGGACATCAGCGTCGTCGTGCTGGAAAAGGGCTCCGAGGTTGGCGCGCATATCCTGTCGGGGGCAGTACTGGATCCGTCGGGCCTCAACGCGTTGATCCCCGACTGGAAGGAAAGGGGCGCGCCGCTTGATGTGCCGGTTACGTCGGATGCGTTCTATGTTCTGGGCGAGGAGGGGAAGGTCCGCGTTCCCAACGCCGCGATGCCGCCGCTGATGTCGAACCACGGCAACTACGTCGTCTCCATGGGGAACGTCTGCCGCTGGATGGCTCAGCAAGCCGAAGACTTGGGCGTCGAGATTTTCCCCGGCATGGCCTGTTCGGAGCTGGTGATGGACGGCGACCGGGTGAAGGGTGTCGTCGCGGGGGAATTCGGCAGGAATTCCGACGGCTCCGAAGGGCCGGGTTACGAGCCGGGGATGGAGTTGCACGGCAAATACGTGATGCTGGCCGAAGGCGTGCGTGGGTCGCTATCCAAGCAGGTCATCGCGCATCACAAGCTGGACGCCAATTCCGACGTGCAGAAATACGGCCTTGGCATGAAGGAAATCTGGGAGATCGACCCGGACAAACATCAGCCGGGCAAGGTCGTGCATACGATGGGCTGGCCGCTGGGCAAGAATGCCGGGGGCGGCAGCTTCATCTATCATCTGGACAACAATCAGGTCTACGTCGGGTTTGTCGTCCACCTGAACTACAAAAACCCATACGTGTTCCCCTTCATGGAATTCCAGCGGTTCAAACATCACCCGATGGTGGCCGAGCTTCTGGAAGGCGGCAAGCGCGTGGCTTACGGCGCGCGGGCTATCACCGAAGGCGGGTGGCAATCTCTGCCCAAGACGGCTTTTCCTGGCGGCGTTCTTCTGGGCTGCTCGGCGGGGATGGTCAACGTCCCGCGCATCAAGGGGAACCACAACGCGATGCTGTCGGGCAAAGCCGCGGCAGAGTCCGCCTGGGAGGCGATCCAGGCCGGGCGCGAGGGCGACGTGCTGGAAGGTTACGATACTGAAGTGCGGACGGGGGCCATTGCCAAGGACCTTAAGCGCGTGCGCAACGTCAAGCCACTTTGGTCGAACTACGGCCTGACGGCTTCGCTGACGGTGGGCGGGGCGGACATGTGGTTGCAGAACCTGACCGGTTGGTCGCCGTTCAACTTCAAGCACGGCAAAACCGACGCCGCCGCCACCGAGGAAGCGTCCAAGCACCAGGAAATCGTCTATCCGAAGCCCGACGGCAAGTTGTCGTTCGACCGGCTAACCAACGTGGCCTTCAGCTTCACCAACCACGAGGAAAGCCAGCCCGCGCACCTGAAACTGAAGGATGAGGACGTGCCGGTGGCGGTCAACCTGCCGAAATACGCGGGGCCGTCGGCGCGGTATTGCCCGGCAGGGGTCTACGAGTTCGTGGGCGAGGGGGCGGACGCCAAGTTCCAGATCAACTTCCAGAACTGCGTCCACTGCAAGACCTGCGACATCAAGGACCCGTCGCAGAACATCGTCTGGACCACGCCGCAGGGCGGCGATGGACCGAATTACCCGAACATGTGATCGCCCTGGCAATCGATCCGTCGGCCCTGTGTTCCAACGCGAATGCGGGGCCGTGCTTTCCCGGAGTCGAAATTTTCCACGCAAAGCAGGGTGAGTGGCGCGGGCGCGCGTTGCATCCTGACGCATCGGCCCCTAGCGTATCGCAAACGTGGGCCGGAAAGCCCCGAGAGAGAGGTACCCCATGCTCCGTTCGCTTCTGTTGGCCGCAGCATGCCTGGCCCCATTTCCCGCATTGTCGCAGGGCATCGCGGGGCCATATCTGTCCGCGCGGGTGGCGGGGTTCACGAATGACTATGCAGCGGCCGGCGAAAGCTACGCCGAACTGCTTGCACAGGGTGAAACGACGCCGCAGATCCTTGAGAACGCACTGATTATCTATTCGGTTTTGGGGGATTTCGATGCGGCGGTAGGCGTCGCCGACATCCTTGAATCGCAGGGGGAAAGCAGCCAGTTCGCAGGCAGCGCGCGGATGGTGGTGGCCCTGCGCGATGGTGACCTGGGGACGGCTCGTGGGCTTATCGAAGGTGACGGCGTGGCCGGCCCGTTGCTTGATGGTTTGCTGCTGGGATGGATTGCGGCGGCCGATGACGACCCCGAGCGCGCGCTGACGGCCTTCGATGCCTTGGCCGAGACCGAGGCATTCACGCCCTTCGCCTTGCAACATAAGGCTTATTTTCTGGCGATGACCGGAGATTTCGAAGGCGCGGACGAGGTGATGTCAGGGCGGTCAGGCGACGGTCTGCTGGACGCGACCACCCGTGGGATTGCAGCCCATGCGCAGGTCATGACGCAGCTCGGCCGCCCGGAAGATGCGCTCGACCTGCTGACCAAGGCGAACGAAGCGACGAGCAACGCATTGCTGCGCGATCTGCAAGAGCGATTGGCGGCGGGCCAAGATATCCCGTTCGACCTGATCCGAACGCCGCAGGATGGAATGGCCGAAGCCTATTTCGTGTTTTCAGCGCTCCTTGCGAGCGATGCCTCGGCGACATTCACCTTGCTGAATGCGCGCGGGGCGGCCTCATTGCGGGCGGATCATGTGGATGCGCTTGTCCTGATTGCGCAACTTCTGGAAGGGCAGGGGCAACTCGATCTGGCCGAGCAGGTTCTGGAAACGGTGCCGGCGGACGATCCGTCGTTTTACGAATCCGAGATCACGCGCGCCGATATCATGCTGGCGATGGAGGCGGAGGATGCCGCCGTCACCGCATTGCAGGATCTGACCCAAAGCGACGGCGACAAGGTGGAAGTCTGGGCCGCGCTGGCGGATGCGCTGCGGCGGCTGGACCGGTTCGAAACCTCGGCCGAGGCCTATGACCGGGCTATCGGTCTTCTGCCCGATGTGACGGAGCGTAATTGGCTGCTGTTCTACGCTCGTGGCATCGCGCGGGAGCGTCTTGGCGACTGGGAGGAGGCGGAGGCCGACTTTCGCCGTGCGCTGGATTTGAACCCGGGAAACCCGAATGTGTTGAACTATCTGGGCTACGGGTTGGTCGAGCAGCGGATGAAGCTGGACGAGGCGCTGGACATGATCGAGCGTGCGGTCGCGGCCCGCCCCGATGACGGGTTCATCACCGATAGTCTGGCGTGGGTTCTGTATCGTCTTGGACGATACGAGGAAGCCGTTGAGCCGATGGAACGCGCGGTGATGCTGAGTCCGTTGGACCCGCTGATCAACGACCATCTGGGCGATGTTCTCTGGGCCGTTGGCCGCAAGCGCGAGGCGGAGTTCCAATGGCGCCGCGCCCTATCGCTCGAGCCTGAGGAGCAAGTCGAGCGCATCCGACGCAAGCTTGAGTCCGGGCTTGACGTCGTGTTGGAAGAAGAGGGCGGGGTCGGCCCGATCAAAGCTGCTGACTGACCTGTGGAGCCGGGGTTTGCGCCTGCCAAAATCAACCTGACGCTTCATGTAACGGGGCGGCGTGCGGACGGGTATCACCTGCTCGACTCGTTGGTGGCTTTCGCGGATGTGGGCGACAAACTCACTGTCGCGCCGGGCGACGGGCTGACCGTGACGGGGCTGTTCGCCGCGGGCGTGCCGACGGATGACAGCAACCTGATCCGCAAGGCGCTGGCTTTGGCTGGCGTCTTCCGCGCGGTAATTCTCGACAAGCAGTTGCCGCACCCGGCAGGGATAGGCGGTGGGTCATCGGATGCGGCCGCCGCGCTACGACTGGTAGGGGCGGAGCTGCCTGTTGGCAAAATTCTGACGCTTGGGGCTGATGTGCCGGTTTGCATGGCCGCGCAAGGGGCGCGGATGCGCGGGGTCGGCGAGGTGGTGGAGCCTGTCGCGCTACCGCCGCTTCACGCCGTTCTGATCAATCCCGGCCTGCCTGTCCCGACGCCAGCGGTGTTTCGGGCGCTGGTCAGTCCTGAAAATGCGCCAATGCCGGATCTGCCGCGCTGGCCGGACGCCACATCACTGGTCGGTTGGCTGGCAGAGCAACGAAACGACCTCGAGCCGCCCGCCCTCACCGTTGCGCCGGGCATCGGGGATGTACTGGAGGCGCTGCGCGGCTCGGGGGCTGGGTTGGCGCGGATGTCCGGGTCGGGGGCGACGTGTTTCGGACTTTACGGCTCCGGGGCGGATGCGGCCGGTGCCGCTGCCCGACTGGCGCACCCCGACTGGTGGGTACGCGCCTGCACGCTGACCTAAAGCGCGCGCGCGACCACGTAATCGGCCAAATCGCCCAGCATGTCGCGCAAGTCGCTAGCGGGCAGGCGGCCGAGCGCGGTCTTGGCGCGGTCGCGCCAGGCGATGGCCTCCAGCCGGGTTTCCTCCAGCGTGCCATGCTTCGCAAGGATGGCGCGCGCCCGGCCCAGATCGTCGGCTTTGCCCTTTTCCAGCGCGGTCTTCCAGAAAGTCCGCTCCTCGGCATCACCCTTGGTCAGCGCGCGAATGACCGGCAGTGTCAGCTTTCCTTCGCGGAAGTCGTCGCCCAGGTCCTTGCCTATGGCATCGCCCGCCCCGCCATAGTCGAGCCAGTCATCAATGATCTGGAAGCTTACGCCGAGCGCATCGCCGAAATCGGCAAGTGCGGCGACGTGATCTTCGGGCGCACCCGCTATGACCGCTCCGCTTTCGCAAGCGGCCTGGAACAGGGCGGCGGTCTTGCCGCGCACCACCTTGATATAGGTCTCTTCGGTGGTGGCCAGGTTGCGCGCGGCGGTCAGTTGCAGCACCTCGCCTTCGGCAATCGTGGCGGCCGCGCCCGACAGGATGTCCAGAATGCGCAAGGAGCCGGTTTCCACCATCAACTGAAACGAGCGCGCAAACAGGTAGTCACCCACCAGAACGCTTGACTGGTTGTCCCAAAGCAGGTTGGCCGTCGGCCTGCCACGCCGCTGCGCGCTCTCGTCGACGACATCATCATGGAGCAGCGTAGCGGTGTGGATGAACTCCACCGTCGCGGCCAGCTTTACGTGATCCTCCCCTTCGTACCCACAAAGTCGCGCCGCAGCGACCGTCAGCAGGGGCCGCACCCGCTTGCCGCCCGCGCTGACCAGATGGGCCGTCACCTCGGGGATGCGGGGCGCATTTTCCGATGCCATCCGCGTGGTGATCAGATTGTTCACGGCGTCCATGTCCTCGGACAAGGCGGCCGCCAGACGTTCGTGTGGCTTGATCGGTTTGGCCTCGGTCATGGCGGGTCCTCGACAATGGCGCGGGGCGCGCCCATAGCTTGATTCATGAAAGAATTGCTGCGCACCAACGACCCTACGATCATCGCTTTTGCAACCGTCCTTCTGGACGGCGAAGACATAGATTGCTTCGTGCTGGATGAAAACATCTCGGTGCTCGAAGGGTCTATCGGAATCCTGCCGCGTCGCATGATGGTCGCGGATGCCGATCTGGAGGACGCGCGCGACGTCCTGCGCGACAACGGGGTTTCCGTCAGCCGGTGACGGAAGCCCGCGACGTGACCGCAGACGCCTTCCTGGATGGGCGCGTGACGCTGCTGCAGCCACGCCGGGGGTTTTGATCTGGCTCCGATGCGGTGCTGTTGGCCGCGACCTGTCCCGCACGTGCGGGCGAGACGGTGCCTGATATGGGATGCGGTGTGGGTGCTGCGATGTATTGCCTCGCCGGACGTGTACCAGGTGTGCACCTGACCGATGTGGAGTTGGAGCCTTGGGTGGCGGCGTTGGCGCGCCGGAACGGCGAGGCTGATGTCGTGGAAGGCGACGCGCTGTGCCTTCCACCGGTTCTGCGACGGTCATTCGACCATGTGATCTGCAATTCGCCCTATTTCACCGCGGGTGCCGGGCGCACCGCATCGCGCCCCGCCCGCGAAGCCGCAATGCGGGAGGATGGTCCGGGTGGTTTCGGAAAATGGCTGGATGCGGCGGCGCGTCGGGCGGGGCGAAAGGGTAGCGTGACGGTCATTGCGCGGGCCGAACGGCTGCAGGAAATGATTGTGAGTTTGTCGCCTCGGCTAGGGCATCTTGTCATCCTGCCGATCACCAGCCGGGCGGGGCAGGAGGCGCATCGCGTCGTCGTTCAAGGGATCAAGGGACGCCGCGCGCCCTTGCGGTTGCTTGCGCCGCTCATCCTGCACGAAGGGGCGATGCACGACGGAGACCGTGACAATCACACAGTCGCAGCGCAGCAGATTCTGCGTGATGGACGGGCATTTTCACTGGCCTAGAGAAAATTTTACGCAGCAATCCGCCGCCAGTTTCGAAAATATCGTGACAGGTGCCCGGGTCTTGTGCTGCACTGGCTCTACTTAAAACATCAGAGGAGATTGCCATGTCGCTCACGTCCCATCTGTCGGAACTGCGAAAGAAACATGAAACTCTCTCTCAACAGGTCGAAGCCGAGGCGCGTAGCCCGGGTGTAGATTCCATCGCCCTGACCGAGATGAAGAAACGAAAGCTGGCGATCAAGCAGGAGATCGAAAAGCTGAGCGCGTCACCCGCGCACTAACCTCCCCAAAGGATTCCAAAGGCCCGTCTCGGTGATTCCCGAGTCGGGCCGTTTTTGGTTGGACCAGCGGCAATGCTGATGGTCTTCCTGTTCCCAAACCGTTCTGCAGCAATCATGCCGACCAAGGTGATACACTGACCTTCGGTCACGCGCCGGGCATAACCATCCGCCGTCCCTCAAGTTGACCTTCCATGCGGCCTGCTTCCAACGCCAGCCAATCCAGGAACGCGCGCGTGCCCGGTCGCGTTTCTGCACCCTCGGGGCAAAGCACGCGGAAGTTGGCGCGCGGCACCAGCGCCGTATCAAACGGTGCCACCAGGTTGCCTTGACGCAGCGCCGTTTCGCCCAGGCTGATGCGGCCCAGCACGACCCCCGCGCCCGATTGTGCGGCATCGATGGCGTGGTCGGCCTGGCTGAAGTGGGTGCCGTGCAGTTCGCGGGCTTGCAGATCGTGGGCCCCGAACCAGTCTGCCCAGCTGACAGAATTCTTCAGGAACTTCATCGAGTCGTCGAAGATGATCGTTGCCCCCAAAAGGCTTTCCACCGTCGGATATTTTGAGACGAGGTCGGGGTGCATCATCGGTGTCACCCACTCCTCAATTGTAAGGGCGCGGTGAAGGCCGGGCTCGTCGGGCTGATCGCTTGGCCCAAAGCGTATGGCAATATCAACATTGTCGGTGGTGAAGTTCAGCATCCGAAGTGTCGCTGCAAACCGCAGTTCGATCTCCGGGTGGTTCCCCACGAAGTCGAACAGGCGCGGAGCCAGCCATTTCGCGGTGAAAGCCGGGCCTGCGGTGATTGTCAGGATACCCGAATCAAGGACCCGCTTGGCCGCGCGCCAACCGGCGGTCAGAAGCTGGAACCCTTCGGAGGCCTGTGGCGACAGGACATTTCCGGCTTCGGTCAGTTCGACCCGGCGGTTCAGGCGGCGGAACAGGGGGGCCCCCAGGTGCTCCTCAAGGCTCTTGATCTGGAACGACAGCGCGGCCGGGGTTACGTTCAATTCCTCCGCAGCAGCTTGAAAAGACAGATGGCGAGCAGCGGCTTCAAAGGCGCGCAGGGCGGTCAGTGGGGGCAGGCGGCCAGACATAACGCATAAGTATATCTTTACTGAATCTTTGAAAAGTCTCGTTTGTTAAGTGCATTGAAGGTCTTCATTTAGCTATCAACAGCAACACAGTTGACCCGAAGGAATACCCGCCATGTTCGAGACGCATGCCTCCATCACCTATAACGAAGCCTTTGCCCGTGCCCACAAGGAGCGTGCCGAAGCCTTCCGCGAATTCCTTGCATTCTTTCGCCTGCCTCGACTGTCGAAGGTGTCTGGCAACGCGAACGCCTGAATCCAGAGCGACTTGGAAAAACGAAAACGGGGCCCCGATTGGTGCCCCGTTCGCATTCCGGACCTGACGTTTGATCAGGTCATGTACTGGCCGCCATTGGCCGAGATCGTCGACCCGGTAATGAAACCGGCGTCGTCCGCCGCCAGAAAGGCCACGGCCCGTGCAATTTCGTCGGCCTCGCCCAGGCGACCCACCGGAATCTGCGGTAGAATCACCTCGTTCATGACCTTCTCGGGGATGGTGCTCATCATTTCGGTGTTGATGTAGCCGGGTGCCACGACGTTGACGGTAATACCCGCGCGGGCACCTTCCTGCGCCAGGGCCTTGGTAAACCCAATGTCACCGGCCTTGGTCGCCGCATAGTTCGCCTGTGCAAACTGTCCCTTCTGACCGTTGATCGACGAGATCGTGACGATGCGTCCGAACTTGCGTTCGCGCATGCCGCCCCAGACGTTATGCGTCATGTTGAAAACGCCGTTCAGGTTGGTGTCGATGCACTCGTGCCACTGCTGCGGCGTCATCTTGTGAAAGGGCGCATCACGGGTGATGCCCGCGTTGTTCACCAAGATATCGACGGCACCGAGATCAGCCTCGACCTGAGCGACACCTGCCTTGCAGGCTTCGTAATCGGCAACATCCCACTTGTAGGTCTTGATTCCCGTCTCCTTGGTGAAGGCGGCGGCCTTCTCGTCGTTGCCGGCATAGGTCGCGGCGACCTGGCAGCCCTGTGCCTGAAGGGCTTTGGCAATTGCGGCACCGATGCCGCGGGAGCCGCCTGTCACGATTGCTGTGCGAGTCATGTTATTTCCTCCTCTATGACGTTCACGTTATTTTGCTTCGTCACCGCCGTCCATCGTCGCGGCCCTGATTCCAGGCCTCGGACACCAGATCGGGGTCGGTGAAGTCCAGTTTTCGGCCCGGCAGGATGTCACTTTCGGGCTGGACGAATGTGATGCGCCCGTCTTCATCCTCTGGCAGGGCTTGGAACCGCTTGGTCGGCAAGACGAGCGTCCGACCCTCGCCGGGCTCGGGCATGGGGGCCTTGTCGACCATCCCGCCGTCGAAAACCATTTTCCCGTTCCATTCGTCCGGGCGAAACGCGGGGGAACGGTGGCGGCCATCCGGATCAGATCGGGCCAAAGGCCCTCGCGCGCCGCCTGTCGCGCATCGATCAGTCGCTGTTCCATGCCAGTGGCCGGCGAAAGGATGCAAGGAATTCGCGGAAGGCTTCGGCACGCTCCTTCTGGGCACGGGCAAAGGCTTCGTTATAAGCGATGGTGCCAAGCTTTGGCCGGGTGTCGAGACGCTGATCTGGAAGGCCAGGCCCGCAGCGATGCGCACTTGCGCGACGCTGTCGATCATCCCCCGGATCATCCCGTCGTAGACCCGCTGATGCACCGATCGGCCATCTTCGTCGTCCAGATCGTTCACTGTGACGTTACTCTTGATCTCGCGCATCGCGGCGGCGAAGCGATCCCGGAGTTCAGTCTCAATGCCCAGTACCCACGCGGCTGCCGATAGCGCTCCGCCCGAACTTCCGGTGACGCGGCGTGGGGTCAGGGGGCGTCCGTCGGTCAGCGTCTCCAAGAAGCCGCCGTGCCAGAAGCAGCGCAGGCCACCTCCGCGGAAAACCAGCTGATCAAAAGGGGCAGGGGACGAATCGGACATGGATCGGACCGGGCTGGAGCCCGGTCCTGACCTTAAGGCCTCAGGGGCGCTCAACGCAGAGTGCGACACCCATGCCACCGCCGATGCACAGCGTGGCTAGGCCCTTCTTGGCACCGCGCCGCTTCATTTCGAACAGCAGCGTGTTCAGCACCCGGCAGCCCGAGGCCCCGATGGGGTGCCCGATGGCGATGGCCCCGCCGTTGACATTCACGATTGACGGATCCCAGCCCATGTCCTTGTTCACGGCGCAAGCCTGCGCGGCGAAGGCCTCGTTAGCCTCGACCAGATCCAGATCGCCGACGGACCAGCCCGCCTTTTCCAGCGCCTTGCGCGAGGCATAGATCGGGCCGACGCCCATGATCGACGGGTCCAGGCCGGCGGTGGCGTAGCTGACGATGCGGGCCAATGGCTCGATCCCGCGCTTTTCGGCCTCCTCGGCCGACATCAGTAGCGTCGCCGCCGCGCCGTCGTTCAGGCCGGATGCGTTTGCCGCCGTGACCGAGCCGTCCTTGGTGAACGCCGGGCGCAGTTTGGCCATTGCTTCCATCGTGGCACCGTGGCGGATGTATTCGTCCTGATCGACGACGGTGTCGCCTTTACGCCCTTTCACGGTGAAGGCCGCGATTTCATCGGCAAACTTGCCGGCCTTCTGCGCGGCTTCGGCCTTGTTCTGGCTGGCAACGGCGAATTCGTCCTGCATGTCGCGGCTGATTTGCCATTTCTGGGCTACGTTCTCGGCAGTCTGACCCATGTGGTAGTTGTTGAACGCGTCCCACAGGCCGTCCTTGATCATCGTGTCGACCAGCTTCATGTCGCCCATCTTCTGACCCTGACGGATTGCCTGGGCGTGCATGGACATGGACATCGATTCCTGGCCGCCTGCGACAACGATGTGGCTGTCGCCCAGCATGATGTGTTGCGCGCCAAGCGCCACGGCACGCAGGCCCGAACCGCAAACCTGGTTGATGCCCCAAGCGGCACTTTCCTGCGGCAACCCGGCGTTGATATGCGCCTGGCGTGCGGGGTTTTGGCCCTGTCCGGCGGTCAGCACCTGGCCCAGAATGGTCTCGGATACCTCGGACTTGTCGACCCCTGCGCGGGCAACGACATTTTCGATCACGGCGGCACCCAATTCATGGGCTGGGGTATTGGCGAAGCTGCCGAGGAACGATCCGACGGGAGTTCGGGCGGCAGAGGCGATCACGACATTGGTCATGGCAAACTTCCTTTTTTGCGCGACGGAGGCGGAACGGCGTGTTCCGACGAAGTGCCCCGCCGCGATTTTTCCCCCTTGCCCTATCGTGCAGGGCCAGAAGGATCAAACGATGTTGCCGCAATCGACATGACCAAGACAAGGTGCGCAAGAAATTCGGTAATGGCCTCAGCCCGCCTCCTGCATGCCTGTTGACCTGCCTTTCAGCCACGCCGGGTTCACTTGGGGGGCCCCGTAGTAGTACCCCTGCAGGCAATCGGCCCCTGCCGCGACGAGGAATTGCGCCTCGGCCGCTGTTTCGACGGCTTCGGCGACGATGAACATGTCGAACTGCTGCCCTACCGTGATTAGGGCGTTCACGATGCATTGGTTGTCGGGGTCGGTGTCGCAATTGCGCACAAAATTGCCGTCGATCTTCAGGATGTCGAAGTAGAATTCCTTCAGGTGACGGAAACTGGTCTGGCCCGCACCGAAATCGTCAAGCGCGAAGGTGATGCCTTGGTCCTGTAAGTCGGCCATGAATGCTTTCACCAGTTCGGGGATCTGCATGGCCGAGCGCTCGGTGATCTCCAGGATCAGCCGTTCCCCGACGGAAGGAGCATGAGCCAGCCCGTGTGTCAGCGTTTGGGTCCAGCGCGCATAGCCGATCGAGCGGGCGGACATGTTGATGGAAAGGCGAAGGTCGGGCTTGCCGGCAAGCGCGGCCAGCCCGAGGCGCAGGGCCGCGCAGTCGATTTCCCGACCCAGTTCGTTGGTCTCGACCGCTTCGATGAACTGGCCCGCCGGGATGATGCGCCCGGTCGCGTCGCGGAGGCGAATCAACCCCTCGTGGAAGGCGACTTGCCCGGTGACGGACCCGACAACGGGTTGATAGGCCAGCATGACCCGGTCCAGCTCCAGCGCCTCGCGCACCATGTCCAGAACGGTCCGGTCGCGTTCAGCGGCGGCGGCGGCGATCAGATCGTCGTCAGTTGAGGCGATGATGGTTTGGTCTGACATGGCGTTCCCTTCGCAGGTCCTTGAGGCATCGCATATCAGGTTGAATGCTTCGTTAATCGGCGGCGTATCCGGGTCGTTTTCCAGGCGCTTACCAGTTTATCAGGTGCCAAAATCGTTCAAATTCACATGACTGTGGTTGGCGACTTTGAGAGGAGGTCGAGATATGGTCTTCTCAAAGGAACATGCCCGCTCGGCGGTCGGGTGGGTGGCTATTTCGGGGTATTAGATGGATCGGTGCGGCTGGGTCGGTGCGGACGTTGTGTATGAAGGTTATCACGACACTGAATGGGGCGTGCCTGAGCACGATGCGCGGGCATTGTGGGAAAAGCTGATTCTGGACGGATTTCAGGCCGGTCTGAGTTGGATCACGATCCTCCGGAAACGCGAGAACTTCCGCAGCGCGTTCGCCGATTTCAATCCCGAAATAATTGCGACCTGGGGCGAGGAAGAGGTGAGCCGTCTGCTGGAGGACGCCGGGATAATCCGTCACCGCGGCAAGATCGAAGCGACCATCGGCAATGCCCAGGCCTATCTGACATTGCAGGACGCGCAGGGTTTCGACCGTTTTCTTTGGGACTATGTCGACGGTGTGCCGATCCGAAATGCTTGGGCGTCCCTGGTCGATGTGCCGACCGAGACCGCTTTGTCCCGGCGGATATCGAAGGACCTGAAGAAGGCAGGCTTCAAGTTCTGCGGCCCCACAATTGTCTATGCCTTTATGCAGGCCGTCGGGATGGTAAACGACCACACGCTGAACTGCCACCGTCACGGCATCGTTGCACATATGAAGGGGCCGGGCGAAATGTGATCTGGTCGGGTGCAGAAGGGGTGCCCGAAAACGGGGCACCCCTTCGCAGTGGGCCGGGAGCGGGGGCGTGCCGGCCACGAAGACCTGCTGCGGGGAAGCCAGCGGGTCTTCTGTTGAATCACGAGAACATGTCCCGTCAGTCATGCTTGGCCTAGGCCCATCCTGTGACGGTTTGATTGCAACCCCGTGACAATTCTGTGTTCAGGAATTCCGATGGCTTGGTTGTTTCACCCGTATTCCTAGGGTAACTTCGAGAGATTAGGCGAAGGATAAGATCGATGGATAGACGCGACCGATAGACCGGTAAAACGTCACGCGGGACAAAAGGATGGTGATCCGGTTTCCGCGCACCCATTTCTTATCGACAGGACATTACATGCCAAGACTGGTTGGAAAAACATGCCTCGTGACCGGGGCGGCCCGCGGCATCGGTGCCGCAATCGTGCAGGCCTTTGTCCACGAAGGCGCGCAGGTCATCGTTACTGATATCGACGAGGAGGGCGGCCGCGCGGTCGCCGAAGAGGTCGGCGGTGATTTCCATCGGCTGGACGTCAGTTCCGAGGAAGACTGGAAGGCTTTGGCCCGCAATATTCCGCAGCTGGATGTCATGGTAAACAACGCCGGAATCACCGGGTTCGAGGGGCCGGGCGCGCCGCCCGCGCACGATCCGGAAAACTGTGGCCTTTCGGCGTGGCACGCCGTGCACGCGGTGAACTTGGACGGCACGTTTCTGGGCTGTCGCTATGCAATCCGTGCGATGCGGGCCAAGGGCGCGGGGTCGATTATCAATATCTCCTCCCGCTCGGGCATGGTCGGGATCCCGATGGCTGCTGCCTATGCTTCGTCCAAGGCAGCCATCCGTAACCACTCGAAGACCGTCGCGCTCTATTGCGCGGGGCAGGGGTTGGCGATCCGTTGCAACTCGATCCATCCGGCGGCGGTGATGACGCCGATGTGGGGGCCGATGCTGGGGGGTGGACCGGATCGGGCCGAGCGGGAAGCGGCCTTCGTCGCGGACACGCCGCTCAGGCGGTTCGGCCAGCCGGAAGAGGTTGCAGCGCTGGCGGTTATGCTCGCGTCGGACGAAGCGGCTTATATGACCGGGGCAGAACTGACGATCGACGGCGGCATTCTTGCGGGGTCGGCGGCGGCACCGGGTTGATAGCAATGGGACGCGAAGCCCCGCTGTCAGCAGAAGCCAAGGACTCTGCCTTTAACGGCCTCTGCGAGTCGATCGTGTGAACCGGGACAGATCCGTGCCGCGTCGTTTCGAACCGGCGACCAATCCACGTTCCGGTTTCGGCCAGACGCCCGTAACCTGCGACTCTGAAATGGCTTCGCGGTAGCGGTCCGGCCGAAGTCAGGCCCGTTCGTCTTTTGGCGAGCCCATTACCACGTAGGTCGTCAGCCGGGCGACTTGCGGCAACACACCAAGCACTTCGGTATGGAAATGCTTGTAGGCGATCAGGTCGCGCGCCTCGATCCTTAGCAGGTATTCAACGTTGCCGGTGATGTTGTGGCACTCGCGGACTTCAGGGGCGCGACCGACCGCCTTCTCGAAGGCTTCCTGACCTGCCTTCGTGTGATCGTTAAGGCCCACGGCAATGAAGGCGGTAAAGCCGATACCGGATTTTTCCCGATCGATCACGGCGCGATAGCCTTTGATAAGGCCCATCGCTTCCATTGCCTGCACCCGGCGCAGTGTGGCCGATGGCGACAGACCTACTCGTTCCGCCAGCGCTTGATTCGTGATGCGACCGTCGAGAGTCAAGGCGCGCAATATTCTGTCGTCAATTTTGTCTATACCGATCATAATTTGCGAATACTGTCCGGTCGGCGCTTCATTCGCAAGAACTTGGCGCAGTTTTTCGCGGATAATCCGTCATATGAGCATTGATATACTTCTTGCCTTAGCGGGCTTTGCTTTCGTCTCCTCGATCACGCCGGGGCCAAATAACCTGATGTTGATGGCCTCGGGGGCGAACTTCGGTCTGCTGCGTTCGATCCCGCATGCGTTGGGCATCGCGGTGGGGTTTACCGTCATGATCGTCGTGGTCGGGCTGGGGCTGTCGCAGGTGTTCGATACATTCTCGTGGGCGCGCCCTGCGCTGGCCGCCCTGTCAGTGGTCTACCTGCTGTACCTTGCGTGGAAGATTGCCAACGCGGCCCCACCGGACCGGACCGAGCCTGAGGGGACGCCGATGACCTTTCTTCAGGCGGCGGCATTCCAGTGGGTGAATCCGAAGGCCTGGACGATGGCGCTGACGGCGGTGACGCTCTACAGCAACGGGTCCGTATGGTCGGTGGTGGCGGTGGCGGGCGTGTTCGGTGTTATCAACGTTCCCTGCATCAGCTCCTGGACTTTGCTAGGGCGTCAGATGCGGCGGCTTTTGACATCGCCCATCCGGCTGCGGGCGTTCAATTGGACGATGGCCGCGTTGCTGGTCGCGTCGCTGATCCCTTCGGTCGCGCCGCTGCTCTGACGTCAGTTCAGCGCGAGGTCCCGGCGGAAGGTACCGTCTGGGGCGAAGATCAACACCCTGTCGTCCTCGGTCGTGGCAAGCCAGTAGGACGCGGATTGGGTGACCGCGACGACCCTTGCACCTTCGGGAATTTCCAGCTGATCGGGCAGGGTGACCGCCGCCCCCGGCAGGCGCGTGACAAGCAGGCCAACGACGGTTATCAGCCCGATAATCATCACCCCCGTCAGGATTGTGACCAGCGTCTTAAGAAAGCGCAGGTCAGGGGGAAGCCCGGGGTTTTCATCCATGTCCGACACGCCAAACTCCTCAAAGGTCGTTGCCTTTGTCATCGCGGAAAACCCGCCATCGCGTCTGGATAAGGCAATCGCCCGCGACGTGCCAGCCGAGGCACATCTGTCACGGTCCCGGTTGTCCAAGCTGCTGGAGGAGGGGCGTGTCACCGTGGACGGCGCGGCCGCCGGGGCCCGCGACAAGGTAAGCGAAGGGGCCGAGGTCGTGGTTTCCGTGCCCATCGCGGACGACCCCGAGACGCGCCCCGAAGATATATCCTTGACCATCGTCTACGAGGACGCCGACCTGATCGTCATCGACAAGCCCGCCGGCATGGTCGTCCACCCCGCTCCCGGATCGCCCGGCGGCACGCTGGTCAACGCGCTGTTGCACCATTTCGGCGGGAACCTGTCGGGCGTCGGCGGCGAGAAGCGGCCCGGCATCGTGCACCGCATCGACAAGGAAACAAGCGGCCTTCTGGTGGTGGCGAAATCGGACGCGGCCCATCATGGACTGGCCGCGCAGTTCGAGCAACACACGGTCGAGCGTCGCTACATCGCCGTTTGCCACGGAGTGCCGAATGCCGGCGATCCCCGTCTGCGCGGCACACGGGGCGTCAGTTGGGAACAGGCGGACATCCTGAAAATCACGACGCAGCTGGCGCGGCACCGGACCGATCGGCAGAAGCAGGCAGTCTGCTGGGAGGGGGGACGCCACGCCGTGACGCGGGCGCGCACCGTGGAAGCCTTTGGTCCGGCCGCACTGATCGAATGCTGGTTGGAGACGGGGCGCACGCACCAGATCAGGGTTCACATGGCCTATGCCGGGCACGGGCTGATCGGCGACCCGACCTATGGCGGCGCGCGCCGCCTGCCGCGCGATCATCCCGGTGTGGAGGCAGTCGCGGGCTTCCCGCGCCAGGCCCTTCACGCGGAAACCCTTGGTTTTGTGCACCCCGTAACCGGAGAGGAAATCCGGTTCACTTCCAATCTGCCGCAGGACATGCAGGACCTTGTTGCTGCCCTGCGGCGGTAATCGGTCTCGGCAGGGAACCTTCACCGCAGTTGGGACGTTTTCTGTGCATTTAAGCAGGGCGATCGGGCCGTTTCAGCCGTAGTGGTGCGCAATGCCATAGGCTACACCAACATCCCGACGCCGGATCTTGGGAAACACGTCCCCGTGATCCCCCAAATCTTGAAGTTCAACGGAACAGACCCCAACTAACGGATATGGGGTGTTAAGCCCATTAACATCAGGGAGCCCGTCATGGCCGCCACATATGCCAATCTTCCGGCACCGAATCCCGAAGCCGGTTTGAACCGGTACCTGCAGGAGATTCGCAAGTTCCCGATGCTGGAACCCGAAGAAGAGTACATGCTCGCCAAGCGCTGGGTCGAGGAGGGGGACACCGAGGCCGCGCACAAGATGGTCACATCCCACCTGCGCCTCGCCGCGAAAATCGCGATGGGATATCGTGGCTATGGTCTGCCGCAGGCCGAAGTCATCTCCGAAGCGAACGTCGGGTTGATGCAGGCCGTCAAGAAGTTCGACCCCGAGAAGGGCTTCCGCCTCGCTACCTACGCGATGTGGTGGATCCGTGCCGCGATCCAGGAATACGTCCTGCGGTCGTGGTCGATGGTAAAACTGGGCACGACTTCGGCGCAAAAGAAGCTGTTCTTTAACCTTCGCAAAGCGAAGAACCGTATCGGCGCGCTGGAGGAGGGCGATCTGCGCCCTGAGAACGTGCAGCGCATCGCCACTGATCTGGGCGTGACCGAGGCCGAGGTCACGTCGATGAACCGGCGCATGTCGGGGGGCGATGCCTCGCTCAACGTGCAGGTCGGCTCGGACGGCGAAGGCTCGACCCAATGGCAGGACTGGCTGGCCGACGACAGCGCCGATCAGGCTGGCGATTATGCCGAGAAGGACGAATTCGATACGCGCATCGACATGATGACCGAGGCAATGGGAGTGCTTAACGAGCGCGAAAAGGATATCCTTACCCAACGTCGTCTGTCCGAAGAGACGGTCACCTTGGAAGATCTGTCGACCAAGTACGAGGTCAGCCGCGAGCGAATCCGCCAGATTGAGGTGCGCGCTTTCGAAAAGCTGTCGAAGCGTGTCCGCGAACTGGCTCGCGAGAAAGGCATGGCCCCTGCATAAGCAGCGCCGATCGCGGCTCCGGTCTGCCGGAGCGTTCGAAAGGCCGGAACGGGGCCGCGTCCGAACAGGCGCGGCCCCTTGCTTGTGGGCGCGGTCGTAATCTGCTGCATTTGACTGGACGCAGCAATGTTGAAGCGGAGAGCGAGATGGCAGGTGGATGGGCAAAGGACGGGGCCGTTTCGGAGCAGATCGAAGCCTCGATCAATGACGAATTGGCGCGGTTGAAGGCGCGCAAGTCTCCGACAGGGGAAAGTCTGACCCATTGCGCGGATTGCGAGGAACTGATCCCGGAGGCCCGACGAGAGGCGCTGCCGGGGGTCAAGCTCTGCATTGATTGCGCGGGACAACGCGATGCACGAACCGCGCCGAGGTCGGGTCCAAACCGGCGCGGCAGCAAGGATTTACAACTGAAGTGACTGGACACTGCCGCGCAGCCGCGAAACCTTGGCGGCGGAGGTGTCCCTATGACCAAACCAATCCGCTGGGGCGTGCTGGGCGCGTCGAATTTCGCACTGCGCAAGATGGTCCCTGCGATCCATCTGGCGCACCGGCATCAATTCGTTGCTCTTGGTACCCGCTCGCCAGCCAAGGCCGCATCCTTTGCGGGCCTGGCCCCCGGCTTGCGCGTGCATGGCGATTACGATGCACTCCTGGCGGACCCGGACGTGGATGCCGTCTATATTCCGTTGCCCCATACGCTGCACATCGAATGGGCGATCAAGGCGCTGCGCGCGGGCAAACACGTGCTGGTGGAGAAGCCGGTCGCGATGCACGCCGATGAGATTGCGCCCCTGATCGCCGCGCGCGACGAAACGGGCCTGATCTGTGCCGAAGCTTACATGATCGTGCATCATCCCCAGTGGCAGCGGGTGCGCGACCTGTTGGCCGACGGCGCGGTGGGGACGCTTCGGCACGTGGAGGGCGTCTTCACCTACAACAACGCCGACGATCCGGGGAACATTCGCAATTCGGCGGCGACCGGCGGTGGCGCGCTGCCGGATATCGGCGTCTATTCATACGGTTCAACCCGATGGGTTACCGGGATGGAGCCGGAGGAAATCACCCACGTCGAGATCGATTGGGAGGACGGTTGCGACGTGCTGGCACGCGTATCTGCGCGGTTTCCCGCCTTCACTGCGCATTTCGTCAATTCGATGAGGCTGCTGCCCGAGCAGTTCGTCGTCTTTCACGGCGACACGGGCTTGATTCGCATGACCTGCCCGTTCAACGCGGGCACTTTCGACATCGCGCGGATCGAAGTGCATGGGCCCAAGGCCGCGCGCGTCGAACGCTGGGCCGAGCCAAACCAGTACGTTCTTCAGGTCGATGCTTTCGGAGCCGCAGTGCGTGGGGAGCAGGCCTTTCCCTGGTCGCTAGAGGATGCGCGCGGCACGCAGGCGATGATCGACGCCGTCTATGCCAAGGCGGGCGGACGACCGGCGGGCTAGCCATTCCGGACTCTTCGACCTCGTGGCTCCTGATGTGCTTCGCTTTCTTTCGGATCGAGGCAACGCATCCCAAGGTCGTGGTGAAGCCGCGTGTCGGCGCGCTGGCTTGCATCGGGGGGGCCGGAACCACTTGTCCGTCAACTGTGCCGTCCTCCGGGATCGGCATGCAAAACGGGCGCGACGGTTTCCCGTCGCGCCCGTTCATCTTTCGGTCAGATGTGCGACTTACGCTTCGGCGTCGTCGGACTTCTCGTTGATGACCTCGGTCTCGGGGGCCTCTTCGCCCTCCTCGTCCTCGTCCTTCTGCGATGCCAGACCCGACGGGGCCTGCATGTTGCCCAGAACGAAGTCGCGATCGATCGTCGCCACGGACCCCTTGGGCAGCGTCACATCCGAAATGTGCAGCGTATCGCCGATTTCCATGCCCGAGCAATCGACGGTGATCGCCTCGGGGATGTCCCCGGCAGTGACGCGCAGCTCGACTTCCGGGCGCACGATGGTCAGAACGCCACCCTGCTTGTCGCCGGGGCAACCCTCGACACCCTCGAACACGACGGGGATGAACAGGTTCACCTTGGACGTGCGGCGTAGGCGCATCAGGTCCAGGTGGGTCGGCAGGTCCTTGACCACGTCGCGCTGAACGTCGCGGGCGATGACGCGGACGTCTTCCTGACCCTCGACTTTCAGGTTCCAGAGGGTGGCGCGGAAGCGCCCAGCCTTGAGCTTCTTCAGCAGGTCATTGAAGGGGATCTGAATCGGCAACGGATCTTCGCCGCCACCATAGACGACGCCGGGAACCATTCCGTCCCGACGAGCTTGACGAGCGGCCCCCTTGCCTGTCCCCGTCCGTGCATGTGCCACGAGATCCGGAATCTCTTTAGCCATGATGTTTCTCCATATGATAAAGGGGCGGCCTCCAAGGGTGTCCGCCCGGTCGAAGCCCGCCCATTAAGGCCCGCGCGCACGCAAGGCAAGCCCCTGCGCGTCGCTGGTCCGTTGCGCCCGGCCCGCCGCGGGCGTAAGCCGCTCGGGATAAAACGATCCGACCCCCGGAGGCCCGCTAGATGTCAAACCCCGCGACTGAACAAATGCGCGACGACCCTGCGACATTGGTGTCGACCCGGTGGCTGGCACAGCGCCTGACATCGCCGGATCTGCGGGTCATCGATGCGTCATGGTATTTGCCCGATGCGGGCCGCGACCCCGAGGCGGAATATACCGCCGCCCACATCCCCGGCGCGCGCTTTCTGCACCTGGACGACGTCAGCGATGCGCGCAGCGCCCTGCCGCACATGGCCCCGCCAGTTGAGAAGTTCATGTCGCGCCTGCGCAAGATGGGCGTGGGCGATGGGCACCGGATCGTGATCTATGACGGCAACGAAGGCGGGGTGTTTTCGGCCGCCCGCGTCTGGTGGCTGTTTCGGCTGTTCGGCCAGACTGCGGCGGTTCTGGACGGCGGCATCGCCAAGTGGCGGGCGGAGGGCCGGCTTGTGACCACCGACCTGCCAACGATCCGCGACCGGCACATGACCGTGACGCGCCACCCCGAGTTAATGCGCGACGTAACCGAAGTGGCGCAGGCGGCCAAGTTGGGCCGCGCGCAGATCGTCGATGCCCGCGCGGCCCCACGGTTTCGGGGCGACGCCCCGGAACCCCGGCCCGGCCTGCGGGCGGGCCATATTCCAGGATCGAAGAACGTGCCGATCAAGACGTTGTTCCGGGCCGACGGTGCGATGAAGGACGGGGCGGACCTTGCTCAGGCTTTCGTATCGGCGGGCGTCGATCTTGAAAGACCGGTCATCACAACCTGCGGGTCCGGTGTGACGGCGGCCGTGCTGAACCTCGGTCTTGCCCGGCTGGGGCACGACGAAAATTCCCTTTACGACGGCAGTTGGTCGGAGTGGGGGCGCTATCCTGATCTGAAAATCGAAAGAGGCTGATCCCGATGATGAACGCACTGACCCCGCAGGCCCCCGACAAGATCCTGGCGCTGATGGCAGCCTATCGCGAAGACCCGCGCGACACCAAGATCGACCTTGGCGTGGGCGTCTATAAGGACGCGACGGGCCTGACCCCCGTGATGCGCGCGGTTAAATCCGCCGAGCGCCAACTGGTCGAGATACAGGACACAAAGGTCTACACCGGCCTTGCAGGCGATCCGGCTTTTGCCGAGGTACTCTCGAAGCTGGTTCTGGGCGATGTGCGGCCGACCGACCGCCTTGCCTGCGTGGCGACGCCGGGCGGCACCGGGGCCATCCGTCAGGGCCTGGAGCTGATGCGCATGGCGGCACCCGATGCCCGGCTCTGGCTGTCGATGCCGACCTGGCCCAACCATCCGGCAATTGCCAAATATCTTGGCGTCCCGGTTTCGGAGTATCGCTATTTCGACGCGCAAACTGGCGGTGTCGATTTCGCCGCGATGATGGGGGATCTGTCATCCGCGACCGCAGGTGATGTGGTGATGCTGCACGGCTGCTGCCACAATCCAACGGGCGCGAACCTGACATTGGACCAGTGGAACGACGTCGCCGATCTGATCATCGAGAAGGGCTTGATCCCCTTCGTCGATATTGCCTACCAAGGGTTCGGCGACGGGCTGGAGGCAGATGCCAAGGGCATGCGAGCGCTGATCGCCAAGGTGCCCGAGGCGCTGATCGCGGCCAGTTGTTCCAAGAACTTCGGCATCTACCGGGAACGCACGGGCCTGCTGATGGCCATTGCGCCTTCAGCGGACAAGCTGTCGGTGACACAGGGGGCCATGTCCACGTTGAACCGCCTGAACTTCAGCTTCCCGCCCGACCATGGCGCACGCGTGGTGCAGATGATTCTAACCGATGATGTGCTGCGCTCCGATTGGGCGGCGGAGTTGGAGGACGTGCGTACCGGCATGCTCGGCCTGCGCGAAGCCCTTGCCGCCGCCCTGCGCGAGCGGACGGGGTCGGACCGCTTCGGCTTCCTTGCCGCGCACCGGGGCATGTTTTCTCTGCTGGGGGCAACGCCTGAGCAGGTCGAGACGATGCGTCGGGAGCATGGCATTTACATGGTGGGCGACAGCCGCATGAACATCGCCGGGCTGAACGCGCGGACGGTGCCCCTGCTGGCGGATGCGATCGTCGCCGCAGGGGTTTGACCGTGAAAATGGACGGTGGGTCGGTTCGCGTCGCGACGCTGGACCACCTCGTCCTCACGGTCGCCGACCCCGAGGTGACGGCGGCGTGGTACGTCCGCGTGCTGGGCATGACCCAGGCCGAGTTCCGGCCCGCCGACGGATCGACGCGGATTGCGCTGACGTTCGGGACGCAGAAGATCAACCTGCATCGCGCTGGAGCCGAGTGGGAGCCGAAGGCAGCGCATCCCGGACCGGGCACGGCGGACCTGTGCTTTCTGTCCCATGACCCCCTGGGCCGATGGCTGGCGCATCTGGATGCTCTCGGCATCGCGGTCGAGTTGGGGCCGGTCGCGCGCAGTGGCGCAACCGGGCCGATCACGTCACTTTACCTGCGTGACCCAGACGGCAACCTGGTCGAAGTCTCGGAGCGTGGCTGACCTTCTGCCATCGCCGGGCGTATGGGCGGCGTGTCTGCTTGCGGTGGTCCTCGGCACGGTCGTGCAACGGCTGGCCGGACAGGGGTTCGGCATGGTCGCGGCACCGATGCTGGCGCTTTTGGCCCCGTCCTATTTGCCGGGCACGGTCCTACTGGTCGGGCTTTGCGTCGGTGCGGGGTCTTTCATGGCCGATCGCTCCGCTGTCGTGCTGCGCGATTTGCCGCCGGGGTTCACGGGGCGCGCCTTGGGGGCGGCCATCGCCGCCTGGATCGCCGCACGCGTCGTCGGGACGCCCGCGCTGCCGCTGGTAACCGGCCTCTTGGTCTGGCTTGCGGTCGGCCTGACGTTATTGGGCCTGCGCTTGCCGGTGACGCCGCCCACGCTGTTCGGGGCGGGAACAATGGCCGGCGTCATGGGCACGCTAACTGGGATCGGTGCGCCGCCCATGGCCATCGTCTATGCCAACGTGGAGACGCGGCGGTCGGTGGCCACGCAAAACGTGTTCTTCGCTTTCGGCATGGCGGTCTCGATCGCCGCACTTCTCCTGGCGGGCGTCATCGGGTTGCGTCATCTGGTCTTCGCCGTCACGCTCGCCCCGGCCGTGCCGGTCACGCTCTGGGCGGTGCGCCCGCTGGCCGGCCGCGTGGCGAAGCGGGCGATCCGGCCTTGGGCCCTGGGCCTTGCATCGATCGCGGCGGGCGTCCTGATCTTCAGGAGCCTGCTTTGACGCGCAGCTTTTCGATCAGGGTGGTCAGGGCCTTGAGGTTGATCTCGTTCGTCAACCGGCCTTCGGCGTCGAACTGGTTGCTGGCTTGCCCGACCAGAACGTCCGGCCCGGTCAGAACGTCCGCACCGAACGGCACCATGTTCAGGCGTAGCGCGGCCTGAGTCCGTTCGCCCCCGGCGCGGCCCCCGGTGGCGGACATGATCGCGACGGGTTTCCCCTGCCAGACCCCGCCCGGCACGCGGCTGATCCAGTCGAGCGCGTTCTTCAACACACCCGGCGGGGCCTTGTTATACTCCGGGCAGGCGATCAGCACGGCGGGCGCGTCCTTGATCTGCTGGGCCAGGGTCTGGACCTCGGCGGGTACGCCTTCCGCCTCCTCCAGATCGCCATCGTAGAGCGGCAGGCGCAGGTTCGCTTCCGTTACGCCGCCGAACAGGCGACCCGCCTCCAGAAGCAATTTGCGGTTGAAGCTGCCGCGGCGGAGCGAGCCGCAGAGACCGAGTGCGGGACCGTAGGCGGTGGACATTCAGGAACCTTTCCGTTTCGACTGCGCCAAATGCGCGTTCCACGGGAGGATAGTGCGATGCGGCACGGCGGCCAGATACTTGTGGACCAACTTTATATTCAGGGGGTGCGCCGTGTTTTCTCGGTGCCAGGCGAAAGCTTCCTTGCGGCGCTGGACGGATTGCATGACGTCGGTATCGACAATGTGGTCTGCCGACAGGAAGGCGGGGCCGCGATGATGGCCGAGGCAACGACCAAGCTGACCGGCACGCCCGGCGTCGTTCTGGTGACGCGCGGGCCGGGGGCGACGAATGCCAGTGCCGGCTTGCATATCGCGATGCAGGACTCGACGCCAATGGTCTGTTTCGTGGGCCAGATCGCGCGTCACCATCGGGATCGGGGTGCGTTTCAGGAAGTTGATTACCGTGCTTTGTTCGGCGGTTTGGTAAAATGGGTGGCCGAGGTCGACCAGACGGACCGGCTGCCCGAATACATCGCGCGGGCCTTTTCGGTCGCACAGTCGGGGCGGCCCGGTCCGGTGGTGCTGGCGCTGCCGGAAGACATGCTGTCGGCCATGGCCGATGTGCCCGACCGGCCCGCGGTGGTGGTGCCGACCCCTGCCGTGCCTGATTTGGACGAGATGGTCGCACGGCTGGCCAAGGCCGAGCGCCCGCTGGTCGTTGTGGGTGGATCGCAATGGTCGCCGGACGCCGCGACCTGCCTGCAAGGTTGGGCGGAGCGGAATGGCCTGCCCGTCGCCGTCGCGTTCCGGCGGCAGGATAGAATCGACAACCGCTCGCCGTCCTATGTGGGCGACCTCAACGTCGGGCCGAACCCCAAGCTGATGGCGCGGCTCAAGAACGCGGATTTGATCGTGGCGCTTGGTACACGATTGGGTGACATCGCGACCGGAGGGTACGAGGTGTTGGACCCCGTGCGCGACGCGCCGCGGGTCATCCACGTGCACCCGGATGCGGACGAATTGAACCGGGTCTGGTCCTCGGTCGTTCCGATCGTCGCGCGGGCCTCCGATGTGGCCATGGCCCTGTTTGCGCGCGACGATGATCTGCCCGGCTGGCACGCCGAGACCGCCCAGGCCCGCGCCGATTACGAGGCCTGGGTCCAACCAAGGGAAACGCCCGGGGCGGTCAAGTTGGAGCAGGTGATCGCGCATCTTGATGCCACGCTGCCCGATAACGCCGTGGTGGCGAACGGGGCCGGGAATTACGCGGCTTTCCTGCACCGGTATTATCGGTGGAAAGGGCACGGGACGCAGCTGGCCCCGACGTCCGGCTCCATGGGGTACGGCTTCCCGGCGGCGATTGCCGCGTCGATCCACCGCCCGGACGTGCCGGTGATCTGCCTCGCGGGCGACGGCTGCTTCCAGATGACCTGCAACGAAGCCTCGACCGCCGTACAACACGGCGCAAAGCCTGTCGTGATCGTCGCCAACAACGGTCGCTACGGCACGATCCGCATGCACCAGGAGCGGCACTATCCAGGCCGCGTCTCGGGAACGGAGTTGGCCAACCCCGACTTTGCGGCATTGGCGCGCGCTTACGGAGGGCAGGGCTGGACGGTCGAGACGCAGGAGGATTTCGCGCCCGCATTGAAGGCCGCGCTGGCCTGCGGGCGCTTTGCCGTGATCGAGTTGAAGCTGGATCGGGACATGCTGACGCCGGGTGCATCCTTGTCTGACATGGCGGCGCTTGGCGGATCGAAATGACCGACGACCATCGTCTCGCCCCCGCTGACCGGGACGCGTTCGAGAAAGCCTGACCGGCCTGCCGGAAATCTGCGCCTACACAGCCGAAGGGGGGCATTCCTGCGCCAAGAAGGTGCTGGACGTCATGGCCTGCGGTGCTGGTGCAACGCAAGAAATTGCGGCCTTGGACGGATGTATGGATGGGGCTGTGCCGCGAGCCTGCACTCGCTGGCAGTTGGGCTCGCTGTCGGTTCTGTGAACCTGGACACCTGCGACGCCCCGAATTCCATGCCGGCAGCGGCGACGGTCTGGCAGGAGCGCGATTGGTGGGCGATGGACTAAGGGCCGGCGCTTTCGCGCGGCTTCGCGGCTCTCATGGTCCGTGCCACCGTTGAAGGGTTTGAGTTTATCACGCTGGGTGCGCAAGTCAGCCATAAATGCGAACAGGCGGGTTATATGGGTATGGGCGCAACTTGCGCAGGGGACCGATCTGCTGGAATTGGCCGCGCCGGTCGTATCCGACCACTGCGTGATCCGCACGTCGCGGGGGATGCGGCAGAGCTGGCGGCAAAGCTTCAGATCGACGGTAATGCGTTCTTCTTGATCAAGGTGGCCGACGGGCAGAGCTGCTTGCGCGCGGCCATCACCAACCGCCGGACGATGCGCTCGGATGTTCTGATGTTGATCGGGGCGTTGGAGACGGCTGTCGTATCGGCCTGAGTAAATAAATCCGAACGCGGCCCAGTTGGCAGACAGCGGCCGCGTTCGGGTTCGATCAAGGGCGGAGCGATACTCAACACCCCGGATCGATCTTCAAGATCGTCCGGTCACGCGGTGCGTGCGGCTGTCTGCTGAGCGGGGGTTGCCTGCTCCGGCGTGGCGGGTGCGGGGCGACGCCGGGTCCAAGGCATCTGGAGGTCAGCCTCTCGGGCGGCTTCGATGGTGCGGTCCATCCAGATCTGACGGGACATGACGTCCTCCGGCTTAGCATTTCATTAAGCAGATTTATGCCGGGCGGGCAGGGCAGCGGTGGGACGGAGTGCGGGTCTTTCGGAGGCGGGATTGTGTCAGGAATTAGGACAGGTCGCTTGCCCTGTCCGGTCAGAGCTGTATTGCAGCAATCAATCGCCCGTAGTCCGCCTGACCCGCATGCGTCGCGCGCCGATAGGAATAGAAGCGGCTGGGGTCCGCATAGGTACAGTGGCCCGTCCATTCCGCATCCGCGCCGGTCTTGCGAATGCGCCAGAGGCTGTAGCCGGGCAGGTCGAACATGTAGCGATCGCCTTCGCCGTTGATGAAGAAGCGGCTCGCTTCGGGCGCGTCATCGATGAACGGCTCCGGGAATTCAGGTCCGACCTCATAGAACCGCTGGCTGATTGTCGGGCCGATGGCCACGCGGATGTTATGTGCTTCCGCGCCCAAACCTTGCATCGCCTCGATCGTGGTTTCCAGAATGCCGGCCAGCGCCCCCTTCCAACCTGCATGGGCGGCCCCGATGACACCGGCTTCGGGGTCGTAGAAAAGGGCCGGCTGGCAGTCGGCGGTCAAGACAGTCAGGACCTGGCCCGGTACGTTCGTGACCAATGCGTCGGCGCGGCGCGGTGCCCCGTCGGGGTCGGTCGCATTGCACAGGGGGCCATCAATCACCACGGCGTCGGCGGAATGAACCTGGTTCACGCCGTGCAGCGGGCCGCCCATCGCCTCGGCCACGCGAGCGCGGTTCATCTCTACGGCTTCTGTCTGGTCAGAGGAACCCAGCCCGCAGTTCAGGCCTTCGAAGATACCCGACGACGCTCCACCCTTGCGGGTGAAGAATCCGTGGTGCACGGGGCCAAGCAGATCGGAGGTCAGGGCTTCCAGTGTCATGGGTCAAATCCCGGCGGCAGAGCGGCCTCTGGCGGTACCAGAGCCATCGCCTTGAAAAGGTCGCCCATCTTGGTGGGGTGGGTCAAGCGACGATGCGCGGTGACATGCGCGTCCAATGCGGCCCCCGTCAATCCGCGCGCCAGGGCCTGTGCCCGCGCCGTGATGCCCAAACGCTCCAACAAAACCCCTTGCGTCGTCATGAGGCTGACGCGCGCCGGACGGGCGGCGCGGGCGACGGCCTCGAAATCCACATGCGCCGTCAGATCGGCCTGTCCCGGATGGGCGAGCGGGTCTTCCGGTGCATGCGCGCGCAGGGCCTGCAATGTGTCGCCGCGGCTGCGCCAGTGGCCGTAGTCGATGAAAATCGCCGCCCCGCCCCCCGAGACGCGATCCGCAACCGACGCAACGAGGCCTGGAAGGCCCGGACATCGCTCCACTAGCGTGCCATCGGGTACGTCATGGTGGGCCAATTCGGGAACCGGTACCGGGGGTGACAGGGCAAAAGTCAGGGAATCGCCATCCGCCGTCACGAGCCGCTCCCGCCATTCGGTGCCGTCGCGCACGTGCTGGCGGATCGGCAGGGCGTCGAGGAATTCGTTGGCAAGCAGGAACTGCGGAAGCTCGGGCAGGGTATCGACTGTGTCGTGCCAGACCGGGGCATGTCCTGACAGGCTCGCGGCCTGCACCTCGCGCAAGGTGGGCGAAGCCTCGACCAGATGCACCTCCGCCGCTTCGACAAACCCGGCCACGGCGCGACCGACGCGCAACACGTCTGCTGTCAGGGTTCCCCGCCCCGGTCCCAGTTCGGTCAGGGCGAAGCGGGCAGGCCGGCCCTGCTCGATCCAAGTCTGCGCCAGACAGAGGCCCAGCATTTCCCCGAACATCTGGCTGATCTCGGGGGCGGTGGTGAAATCGCCGGCTTTGCCGAACGGATCGCGCGTCGAATAATACCCAAGTGTCGGATGCAGCAGGCAGTCGGACATATAGTCGGCCACCGTCAGCGGCCCGGTCGCATGGATACGCGCCAGCAGATGATCGCGCAACGTGTCGATCATGCCCGCCGGAAGCGCAGCGCCACTAGCAGGACAACGACGCCCGCCACGACCATCGGCAGCGAGAGAAGCTGCCCCATGGTCAGCCCGATGTCCGATCCACCGACAACGTGACCCAGCGGATTGTCGGGCGTGATGTACTGCGCATCGGCCTGTCGAAAGTATTCCACAAAGGTCCGTGCCGCACCGTAACCGATCAGGAACAGGCCGAAAATCAGCCCCGGCGTCTTAAGCCCGCCCCGGAGCGCCACGATCCAGAGCAAGACCAGAAGAACCAGGCCTTCCAGTATCGCCTCGTAGAGCTGGCTTGGATGGCGCGCGCAAAGTTCGCCCACGTTCGCGCAGGCCTGCGCGGCCCCGCCGGGGAAAATCACGGCCCAGGGCGCGTCGGATGGACGACCCCAAAGCTCCGCATTGATGAAATTCGCCACCCTCCCGAGGCCCAGCCCCAGCGGCGCGCAGAGCGCCGCGATGTCGACGATGGCAGGGACGGAAATCCCCTTGCGCCAAGCATAAATCCCCACGCCAAGCCCGGTGCCGATTGCGCCGCCGTGGAACGACATGCCGCCGCCCCGCAGGTTGAGGATTTCCAGCGGGTCCTGAAGGAGGAGCCCCGGCTGATAAAACAGCACATAGCCGATCCGTCCGCCCAGCACGATGCCGAGCACGACCCAGGTCATCACATCCTCGACCTGATCTCGGGTCATCGGCGCGGTGTCTCGGGGCCAGAGTGCCGGTCGCGATACCAGCCAGCGCCCCATCATCCAGCCACCCAGGATGCCCGCGATATAGGCCATGGCGTACCACTTCACCGCAAAGCCGATGACGGGGATCGTGAACATATCCGGCGAAATGTCGGGAAACGTCAGGGCGAGGGGAAGCGATGCGATCATGCCCAGTGCAATGCCCGTCCCCCGCGACAAGTTCAATGGTCGGGCCGTGCAATCCTTGAGGTCGCGGGCCAATCGCCCCATATGTCATGCAAGCAGCCCGGAGGCCCAAGACATGCAGACCCGCAATCGTATCATGGACGACATCGGTCAATTGATGACCAACGCAATGGGCGTGGCCCAAGGTGCCAAGGACGAAGCCGAGACGGCGATGAAGTCCCTTCTTGATCGTTGGATGGCGGATCGTGATTTCGTGACCCGCGAGGAATTCGACGCCGTGCGTGCTATGGCCCAGAAAGCCCGCGAGCAGAACGAGGCGCTGAGCGCGCGCCTCGATGCGCTCGAATCCAAGAAGAAGTGATCGGGCGGGGCGCGCCCCCGGTTGATCGTTTGCCCTTCCGACGACCCGTACCGAGATGACAGCGGCGCGGGTCGTTTTGTAATTCAGGGGCGGACGCCCTAGCCTGCGAAAAGCTCAAGCAGCCGGTCCACCTCGGCCTCCGTCTTGGTGAAGTCGCAGACGAGACGGCAGAGCGGTTCCTCGGCGTTGTCCATCAGGTAATATTGCGCTTCCGCTTGGGCCTTGTCGTGCGCGCTGCGGGGCAGGCGGCAGAAGATCATGTTGGCCTGCGGCTCCCACTCCATCCGTGCACCGATGTCGCGCAGGCCCTTGGCCAGACGCTGCCCAGCGGCGTTGGCGGCACGGGCGTTGTCCAGCCAGAGATCGTTTTGCAAATAGGCCAGCATCTGCGCCGACAGGAACCGGTGCTTGGACCAAAGCTGCGCGGCGCGTTTGCGTCGCAGTTGCATCTCCCAATGATGGGCCGGGTCGCGCATTACGATCGCCTCGACCCCCATGCAGCCGTTCTTGGTGCCGCCGAAGCTGACCATGTCAAAGCCCCGCACCATCTCGGCTGCCGTGCAATCCAGCGCGGCGCAGGCATTGGCAAAGCGCGCGCCGTCCAGGTGGGTCCGGATCCCGGCGTCCTTGGCCATCCCGGTCAGGGCACCCAGTTGGTCCAGGGAATAGAGCGTCCCCGCCTCGGTCACGTTGGTCAGGGACAGCGCACCCTTCTGAACATTGTGCACCGACCCGCCGGTCCGCGCGATCATAGCGGCGAGAGCGTCCTTGTCGATCCGCCCTTGCGCTCCGTCGATCAGGACCAGCTTGGCCCCGCCGGTGTAGAACTCCGGCGCGCCGCATTCGTCCTCCTCGATGTGCGCAATGCGGTGGCAGAGTACCGTTTCCCAAGGCTGCACCAACCCCGCCAGCGCAAGCGCATTGGCCCCAGTGCCCGTCGCGACCAGCAGGACTTCGGCCTCCGGCCAGTTGAAAAGGGTGCGGATCTGCTCGGTCACCTGGCGCATCCAAGGGTCATTGCCATAAGGCATGGCGGCCCCGGCATTGGCATCGACAATGGCCTGTAGAATTGGGCCGGCCACGGGACCGGTATTGTCGGACGCAAAATTCAGGTTCATGTCAGGCCCCTCCGGTGGGCTCTTCGATCAGGTGATCTTCCCAGTCGTCTTCGTGCACGACCGTTTCGGACAGCGTTTCGTCCATCATCGATGCGCCCGCCTTATGGGGGGACATCGGGTCGCCGGTCAGCAGGGGGTGCCAATGCGGCAGGTCTCGTCCTTCGTGCAGGCGGCGATAGGCGCAGGTGTCGGGCATGAAATAGGCGGCCTTGGGCAATGATTGAGGCGTCAGGACCACGCATTCCGGCACGAACGTCAGCCGCGCATCATAGTTGGAACAGCGGCAGGTCTGATCGTCGAACAGCCGGCAGGCGATCCGCGTGAACACGACTTCGCGGGTGTCCTCGTCCTCCAGTTTGTTAAGGCAGCATTTTCCGCAACCGTCGCAAAGCGCTTCCCATTCCTTGGGGTTCAGGTCTGACAGGCCCCGCTCCCAGAACTGGGGGCGTAGCCCGTCCCGGTCGATCGGGTCATCCACGGGGCAGCTCGGCCAGGATAGCGCGCGCGCGCATACTATCGTCATTCATCTGGGTGACGAGCGCTTCCAGATCGTCGAATTTCATTTCCGGCCGTAGCAGGTCTACCAGCGCGACCGAGAGGTGCTTGCCATAGAGATCACCCTCGAAGTCGAACAGGAAGGTTTCGATGTTTGGCGTGTTCTCCCCGAACATCGGGCGCACACCCAGCGAGGCCACGCCGTGGTATTGCCCGGCCTGCGGCCCCTCCAGCACGTCAACCAGCACCGCATAGACACCCAGCCGTGGCAGGTGCAGGCCCTGAACCGACATGTTGGCGGTCGGATAGCCCAGCGTGCGGCCCCGCTTTTCGCCATGTAGAACGGGCCCCTCGATCCGGTGCCAGTGGCCCAGCATCTTCGCCGCCTCGCGGGGGCGGCCTTCGGCCAGCGCGATGCGGATCGCGGTCGACGACACGGGCGTGATGTCGCCCAGTAGATCAGCCGTGGAGACATCAAAACCAAGCCGCGCGCCGCCTTCGATCAAGACATCAACGTCGCCGGCGCGCCCTTTGCCAAACCGAAAATCGGCCCCTGTGACCACGTGGTTCAGCCCAAGTCCGCCGGCCAGAACGTCAGCCATGAAGGCTTCGGCGGTCAACGGCGCTATCTTGGCGAAAGGCAGTTCGAACAGGATATCGACACCCAACTTGGCCAGGCGGTTCGCCCGCGCCTCGGCCGACATGAGCCGGAAGGGCGGGGCATCGGGGGCGAAAACCTCGCGTGGGTGAGGCTCGAAGGTCACGACCGCCAGGGGCATCCCCTCGCGCCGCGCCAGGTCAAGAACCGCCCGGTGGCCCAGATGCACGCCGTCGAAGTTGCCCACGGCCGCTGAGGCCCCGCGCGCGTCCGGTGGAATGTCGTGATGATCCCGAAAAATCCGCATGAAACGCGGCTAGCCCGACGGACCCGAAGGCGCAAGCATGGCCGCTTCCCTGCGTCCCAAATATGCGAACGCAATCAACCGATGGGTCGGTTCAGTCGAACTTCCGCGAAGGGGCCAAAACCACCGCCTCGCCCTTGAGAACCTTCTTGCCGTCGATGGCGCAGTGCGTTTCCATCGTCACACGGCGTTTGGAAATATCCATGTCGGTGACGGTGACGACAGCCTCGACCATGTCGCCGGGGCGCACTGGTGCCAGGAATTTCAGCGTCTGACCCAGATAGACCGTGCCGTGACCCGGCAATTGCTCCCCTATGACGGCGGAGACCAGGCCGGCCGTCAGCATCCCGTGCGCAATCCGTCCTTCGAAGATGGTATCCTGCGCATAATCGTCGTCCAGGTGCACTGGATTGTGGTCGGTGGAGACTTCGGCAAACAGCTGTATGTCGCGATCGGTTACGATTTTGCGCAGGCTGCGGCTCATGCCGATTTCGATGTCTTCGATGCAGATCGTGCCGCGCGGTGCGTTGTCGAGCATGTCCGAATCCTCCGAAACCGATGCCGTGATACACCTAGCGCAAATGCCGCGTTGCGGCAATCCCTTGTGAAATATAAGTTCGCCTAGTGGTAATTTTTAGAGTGATAGTTACCGAAGCGTGCCGATCACGTAGGTCGGAGCCACGCCGGTTTCAGCCAGGTAGGTGGCCAGCTTGTCCGGGTCCGGTTCGCCGCCCGGCTTCGTGCCTGTTTCCACAGCCCCCAGTCCACCAGAGATGAATAACAGGTCGAGGTCTTCACCCATCGCCCCCGCCGCATCCGTTGCAGGTCCGTCGCCAATGGCCAAAATTCCCGCGTCCGACACGTCCTTGATCTCGGCAAGGCGGCGGCGGGCAAGGTCATAAATCGGAGGATGGGGTTTGCCGAAATAGAGGCTTTCGCCACCCATCTCGGAGTACAGCTTTGCCAGCGACCCGGCGCAATACTCGCGACGCTCGCCCCGATCGACAACCAGATCGGGATTTGCGCACAGCAGTTTTAACCCGCGCGTCTTGGCGGCCAGGAATTCGGGCCGCATCACCGACGGATCTGCCATCGGGTCGAACGGACCGGTGCAAACGATACCCTCGGCCTGATCCAATGGCACGCGCTCGATCGGGGTGGGGTTTTCCAGGATCGCGGGGGGCTCGAAGAACCCGATGTCGTGCGCGGGGCCAAGGTGCCAGACCTTGGTGCCCACGGCCCCGTTGAACATGGCGACGCGGGCCGAATCGCCCGACGTGGCGATGTTGTCATAGGCGTCGTCAGGCACGCCGATGTCTTCGATCTGCGCGGCGACTCCGGCACGTGGACGGGGCGAATTCGTCAACAAGATCACGACGCCGCCCGTCTTGCGATAGGCCTGCAGTGCCTCAACGGCCCCGGGCAAAGGACGGACCCCGTCGTGCACACAGCCCCATAAGTCGACGAACATGGCGCGATAACGGTCCGACACTTCGGACAGGGCGGAGATGATCTGCATGGAAAACGGGCCTCGCTGCTGCGTTGCTCCGTTATCTACAGCAAGCGGCGGGGCGGTAAACCCGCGGTTGGTCCGCCGTCCGATTAGACGCCGGCCAACGCCAGTCCAACCGCCTCGGCCGGTGTGAGATAGGGGATGCGTGGCGCGCCAAACCCGGCCCCGCCGGTCGTCTGCGGAAAGAGCTTGGCCAGATCTGCCAGAACGGTTCGGTTCAGGCTGCGCACGGTGGCCCGTGCCGGGTGGTAGCTTTCGATTGCCAGCCCTGCGGCCAGCATCGCCTCCTGCCCACGGCAGGCGATGCCATAGACGGTGACCTCACCGGGCGGGACGATGGCGGCGACGTTGTGACCGTCCTCGAACGCGGAAATTGGGGCGAAAGCCAGTGTCCCGCCGACAAGGTCCACGCATTTCTTGCTGTCAATCAGGACGTGGGCGGATGCCCCCAGAAGAATGTCGACGTCCGGGCCGGAGGCCCCGAAGGCGCGCGCCGCGACCCGGTAAAACATGGGCCGTTCGGCCGTGCTGGAGTAGCTGCGCGACCCGATCCAATCGATCCGGGCCATGCCGCCGCCGCGCACCATCACCTGGTCACCGGGGATCAGATCCTCGACCGCGACCGGACCACGGGGGCCGCGCAACATGGCGCTGCGCGCGAAGCTGGATACGGCAGCTTCTACCTCGGGTGTGTCGGGAAGGGAGCGTCGATCCCAAGTGGCCATGCCACGGTGGTCGACCCAAGCAAGGTCGTAGGATGCGGTGGTCCGAACTTCGGCCCCCCGCGTGTCGCCATCGGGGCCCGGAACCGGGCTGAACGAGGCGGAAGGAAGCCGCTGATATGCTGTCATGACAAGGCTGTCCTGGCAAATGCGGCCCCCACCGCTTGGCTTCATTAACCCATACTTGGCCGCTTTATCTACGCCTCTTTCGGAAACAATCGGTTTCGTATGCCCGTTTCGGTGCCGTTCCGACCATGATACGCGAAGCGAATGACCCAAGACGTTCCCGCCCCCGCCGAGATGCTGACCGCCGCCCGCACCGCTCTGGAGGCGGAGCGGGCGGCGGAGGCTTGTACCCTTCTGAGGTCATTGGTCAAAACGCACCCTCAAGCCGCTGAAGCCTGGCTTCAGCTTGCCAAGGCGGAAGCGGCCTTGGGCGCGGCGGACCCCGCGCGCACCGCGTTCGATCGGTGCCTGGCGCTGGCCCCGAAGGAACCCGTGGTCTGGCTGGAGTACGCCCTCTTCGAAGCCACGCAGGGCAAGGGGGGCAAGGTTACCGCGCGGGCCCGCAAGGCCGGATTGCCCCAAGCCCTTGTCGGCATGGTGCAGGCAGCGGGCACCGGGCAGGGGGCAAGGGCGATGGGTGCTGGCGCGGCGACAAAGGCGGACCTGGCGGCCATCGCCAAGGCAAGTGCCGGGCGCGCGATCGCGTCGGTCGAGGCGCGGGCGATTCCGCTTCTCAAGGTACGGCCGGGGGCCGTTGTCTGGGGTTTGCTGGCGCAGGCGCAATACGACGCGGGACGTCTGGCTCAGTCGGTCGAGGCCTTCCGCCAGGGATTGAAACTTGAGCCCTACGCGGTGGACCTGCGTCTGGGGCTGACGCGCGCATTATCCGCACAGGGTGAGCTTGCCGCCGCCCTGGTGGAGGCGCGACGGGCCGCGCAGGTCGCACCATTGTCGAAGGCTGCGCAGCTGATCTATGGGCGGATTGCCCTTCAGGCCGATCTCGCGGCCCGCGCCATGTCCGTCGCTGACGCCCTTTTGGCCCGATACCCGACCGACGATGCCGTACTTGCGCTGGCCGCCGAGGCGGCGCTGGTACTGGGGCGCGACGCGGACGCGGTCAGGTTTGCCCGCGCCCGGTCGAACAAGGCCGCGGATCAGCTGATCCTGCTGGCTCGCGTTTTGCGCGATACCGGGGATGATGCGGGGGCCCTTGAAACGCTGGACCGGGTTCTTGCGAAATCTCCGGGGGATGCGGGCGCGCTGTCTATTCGGGGGCAGTCGCGGCAGACGATGGGCGATGCCGACGGGGCAGAGGCTGACCTTCGGGCAAGCCTCGCCGCCGACCCTGCCGATGGCGTGGCCGCGCGCGCACTGGCCTACGGCACAAGGCTGGCCGCCGATGACCCGGCGATCGCTCTGATGCGGCAGACCCTGAAACGGCCTGGCCTTTCCGCGACGGGGCGCCGGATGCTGGACTACGCGCTTGCGCGGGCGCTGGTCGGGTACGATCCAGATGCGGCGGCCCGACACCTGGCCGAAGCCAACGCGTCCATGCTGCGCAGCTACCCTTACGACCGGCAGCAATTGCGCAGCCTTCTGGAGCGGACGACCGACGCGACATGGCCCGCAGTGCGCGCGGCGCAGGCACAAGGGGCTGAAAGTGCGCAATCCGCCGCCCCGATCTTCGTCACTGGCTTGCCTCGATCCGGCACCACGCTGGTCGAGACGATCCTTGCCGCGCATCCCGACGTGATCGCCGGCGGGGAAATGGGGGTCCTCCAAGGCAGCCTCGCCAACCTGACTGCACGCGTTCAGAATGGCGACGAACTGGGCTCGGATGACCTGAGCGCAGCCGGTGCGACCTATGCCGCTGGTGCCGAGCAGGCGGTCGGTCGGGACGCAGCGGGTCGGCGCATCACCGACAAGTCGATTTTCACCTTTCTCGATATCGGATTGGCGCGCGCGGTCCTGCCGCAGGCTCACATTGTCGTCGTGACTCGTGATCCGCGCGATGTCGGCCTCTCGATCTGGCGCAACGCGTTTCGCGAAGGATCGCATCGCTATGCGGCTTCGCAAGAAGGGATCGCGGACCAGATCGAGTTGTTCCGGGACGCGCTCGCCTTCTGGGAGGCGGAGCTGCCGGGCACTGTGCACCGTATCGCCTACGAGGATTTGCTGAACGATCCGGAGGGGCAATCACGTGCCGTGCTGGATTTTGCGGGCCTCGACTGGGACCCGCGCGTCCTTTCGTTCCATGAACACGCGGGGGTAGTGAAGACGCTCAGCTTCGCGCAGGTACGACAGCCGATCTATCGTTCCTCGAAGGGGGGATGGGAGAAGAGCGCAGATGAAATTGCGCCGCTGATCGCGGCGTTGTCTCGGAAGGGGCTTCTGCCCGATTGAAGCACGGCGTGTTAGTCACTCGTCAGGGTCTCGACCGCTTCCGTCAGGGTCTGGTCGTGGTCGAAGCGCCCGGTGCGAAGGAAGGTCAGTACCTGCGCGATGACCAGCGGCTGGTTCATCATGAAAGTGTGCGTCACGCCCATCGCGATGTGATCATCCATGCCCTCCACGCGGGTCGATTCGACCGAAACCTTGCCGTCGTCCGGCCCCGGCAGGACGGTTGACCAGACAGGGTTCAGGCTGCGCGTGCCCGCGATGATGCCAACGCCGGGCCAGACCGGGCCGAGTTTCGGCGGTAGGCCCTTGGTGCCGAGTTCGTTTCCGGCGGGGCCATTGATCCACTCAAAGGCGGCGATCTCGCCCAGCGTATCGACGATCTCGGACCCTTGGTTCGGCGGAGCGAGCATTACCGTCCGTCCCAGATTTGGGACCGTGTTGTGCGCCATCCACTGCCGCAACAGGATGCCACCCAAGGAATGCGTGACGAAATGGATATTCGGCGCATCGGCGCACTGCGCGATTACCGGGGGTAGGGCGGTGGCCGTCAGCCCCTCCACGGTATCGGCCGTGCTGTCGTAATCGCTGTTGGCGACGCGGTAGCCTTGCGCCAGCAAAGCCTCCTCCATGATCAGCAAGGACGAATCGGACCGTACCAGCCCGTGCAGCAGCACAACGCAGTCGGGGTCAGGGGTTTCGGCCCGGGCGGGTAGCGCCAGAATGATTAAGAGGAGAAGTGTGCGGATCATTCGTCTGACCTAGTGCGCGGGGCCGCGCCGCGCTAGGCATATCGGATGACATTGACGTCCCGTTCCATACGCTTGGCAGCCCGCGCCGTGCTTTTGCACGAGGATCGCCTGCTGTTGGTCAACGCATGGCCCGCCTCGAAGGGCAGCGATCTGTGGTGCGCGCCCGGTGGCGGGGCCGAGGCGCATAGCAGCCTGCCGGACAATCTGGCCCGCGAAGTGCACGAGGAGACAGGCCTGCGGGTGGCCGTGGGCGCGCCCTGCCTGATCAACGAATTTCACTCGCCACGGCGGCAGTGGCACCAGGTGGAGGTTTTCTTCCGCTGCACCCTGCTCGACGGCGCGCATCTGGACGCGGCATGGAGGGATCCGGAGGGGATCGTGACATCCCGTCGCTGGGTGACACGCGCAGAGATGGCGGAAATCACCGTCCGCCCCCGTGCGTTGGAAAGCGTGGCCTGGTCGGACGCGGATGTACCGGGCTACGATCCGCTCGAATTGATCTTGGAGTAGGGCTTCACCGTCGCCAGCGCGATGCCGGCAAGCACCAGCGCGCCCGCCGCGATCGCCCGCGCGCCCGGCACTTCGCCAAGCAGGACCGCGCCCGCGACCATCGCGATGACCGGCACGCCCAACTGTGCGACCCCCGCCGTGGCGACCCCCATTCGCGGCAGGACGCGGAACAGCATCGCATAACCGATCCCCGAGGCGATCGCCCCGGAGAGAGACGCCATCAAGATGCCGAACGGCGTGATCGCAGCCCCCCACCAGATCGGGAAGGCCGCCGCGAACATCGCCGTTCCGATCAGGAAGTTGCCCGCCGTTCCGGCCAGTGGTTTGGGCTCATACTTTCCGGCGAAGGAATAGGCGGCCCAGCCAAGCCCGGCGAGGATCATCAGCCCGGCGTCCAGCGGATCGGCCTGTACGCCTCCGCCCGGCAGCAAAAGCCACACGAGGCCCGCGAGGGCCAGCCCCATGCCAGCGACGCGCACCGGGCCGGATCGTTCGCCGCGGATCAGCGACAGCGAGAACATCCCCAGTTGTACGGTTGCAAACAGGATCAGTGCACCCAGACCCGCGTCCAGCGTCCGGTAAGCCAGCGAGAACCCCAGCAGGTAGATCACCAGTGCCAGCGCCGCGCCCCAGCGTCGCCCGCCCCTCAGCGTGATCCCGCGTCGGGCGGCCAGCAGGGCCAGCACCCCCGCCCCAGCCGCCACGCGGATCGCGGCAAAGGCCAGCGGGTCGGTTCCATCCAGCACCCCCGCCCGCGTCAGCAAGGAATTTGCGGCTAGAAAGCACAGGGCGAGAAGGGTCAGTGCGGCTAGTTTCATGGCCCCTTCCTGCGCCGACCCGCTGCGCCTGTCTAGGTGAGTTCCGAATATCGTTGCCACACGATCCGGTCCAAACGCCCGGACCCTGCGTATTGCGCGGCGCGGCATGCGTGCCTATCAGCCGTGGACAACCGACCGGGGGGGCGGACAGTGGCGACCGTCATGAAACTCGCAATCGGCAGCCTGTTCATCGGCGTTGCCGTCCTGGCCCTCAAGGGGCTGGCCTATTGGCTGACGGGGTCGGTGGCGTTGCTGTCCGATGCCTTGGAGAGCACGGTGAACGTCGCCACAGCGCTGGCTGCACTGATCGCGATCCGCGTGGCTGCCATGCCCGCCGATGCCAATCATCCCTATGGTCATCACAAGGCGGAGTTTTTCAGCGCGGTTTTCGAGGGCGTGATGATCGTAGTTGCCGCCCTGTTGATCCTGCGGGAGGCTTGGGACGGACTGCGGATGCCCGTGCCATTGGATGCGCCGGTCGAGGGGCTGGCGGTCAACATGCTGGCGACGGTGATCAACGCGGCCTGGGCTTTCCTCCTGATAAGGGGTGGACGGCGGCACGCCTCGCCCGCGCTGTTGGCCGATGGACGTCACCTGGTGGCCGATGTGCTGACCTCCAGCGGGGTGGCAGTGGGGGTGGTTCTTGCGGTGGCGACGGGCTGGTGGATCCTTGATCCGATCATGGCGATTCTCGTGGCGCTCAACATTCTTTGGTCGGGCACCAAGGTCATCAAGGACTCGCTAAGCGGCCTGATGGACGAGGCGCTGCCGGACGAGACTCTTGCCCGGATCGAGGCGATCATCACGACCGAAGCCACCGGCGCGGTCGAGGCGCATGACCTGAAAACCCGCCACGCGGGTCGCGCCACCTTCATCGATTTTCATTTGGTGGTGCCAAGCGAGACGACCGTTTTCGAAGCTCATGAGATTTGCGACCGGATCGAGGCTGCCCTGAAAGCGGATGTCAAAGGTGCCAGTATCGCCATCCACGTCGAGCCGGAGCACAAGGCCAAGGAAACCGGCGTCATCACTCCGGACTGACGCACGTTTCGCAGGCCTCGCGGCCAGTTTCGCTGAGGGCATAGACACCCTTTTCGACTTTCGCGAACCAGCCGTAATGGTTGTCGCGCATGATCGTGGTCGCCCGCGCCACCCCTGTCGCGGCCTTGACCGCGCTGCCCTTGCAAGGGCCTGCCTGAGCCAGGTGCTCCGCAACCGCCAGCGCATCCTGCCGGTAGGCGGTCACCAGCCCGATCCGCGTCGCGCCGCCCTGCGTCGGGTCACCGCGACGGCTGGCGAATTCGCGCAGCAGACGTTCCCGCGGCTTTTTCTGCAGACGCGGCTGGAACGGGCCGGGGTCGCAATGCACCGTCACCAACCCGTCGGATCCCCGCACCGTCAGCACGCCCAGCCCCAGCCGTCGCGCCAGTTTGAGGTTGGCCTTCAGGGCCGACCAACCCCGCTTGCCCGCCACGTCGGGCACGGCAACGTAGACGTGCGGCGTGACCGCTTGTCGGTCGATACCCTGATGCACCAGCGCCAGCGAAAACCCCGTCTTCAATTCCACGATCACCGGCGGCTCGTCGTTTCGCACGGCCACAACGTCGGCCGGGCCGATTTCGCCCTTCACGGCGTAGCCTTGGGCTTCAAGGAAGGCCTTGATCGGTGCGTAAAGGTCTGTTTCTCGCATGGTGCCGCCTGTTTCCCTGCCGCCCCGTGACAAAAGGGCGAACGCGCGCTAAAGCCGCCGCGACCCATTCTCAGCACGGATGCACGCAATGACCACCCTCGTTTTCGGCCACAAGTCACCAGACACCGACTCCACCGGCAGCCCGATCGCCTGGGCATGGTACCTGAACGAGGTCGCCGGGGTCGCCGCCGTGCCCGCCCTTTTGGGTGAGCCGAACACCGAGGCGTTGTGGATGCTGCAGAAGTGGGACCTGCCCAAGCCGCAGATCATCGCGGATGTCGACGCCGGCCAGCCCTGTGTCATCGTCGACACCAACAACCCGGCCGAGCTGCCCGCCGGTATCAACGCTGCCGATGTTCGCGCGATCATCGATCACCACAAGCTGGTGGGTGGCCTCGAAACCGCGGGCCCGATCGATATCACGATCCGCCCGCTGGCCTGCACCGCCACGATCATGGCCGACCTGATGGGTCAATCATTGTCGTCGGCCCCCGCTGCGATCAAGGGCGCGATGCTGACCTGCATCCTGTCGGACACACTGGAATTCCGCAGCCCGACCACAACCGATCACGATCGCGCCCTTGCCGAGCGTCTGGCGGGTGAGCTGGGCATCGACATCGCCTCTTATGCCGCTGAAATGTTCGCCGCGAAATCCGACGTTTCGGCGTTCTCGGAGGCTGAACTGCTGCGGATGGATTCCAAGGAATACGCGGTTGAGGGCACGAAATTCCGCGTCTCGGTCCTTGAGACCACCTCGCCGGAGGCGGTGCTGTCGCGCAAGGACGCCCTGATGGCTGCCATGCCCGGCGTCGCAACGCAGGACGGGGTCGAGCAGGTCCTGCTCTTCGTGGTCGACATCCTGGCCGAGGAGGCGACGCTATTGGTCCCCAACGACCTGACCAAGACGGTCGCAGAAAAGAGCTTCGGGGTCAGCGTTTCGGGCGATACGGTCGTCCTGCCGGGCGTCATGAGCCGCAAGAAGCAGATCATTCCGGCGCTCAAACTGTAGGCTGCGCACGCCGCGCCTTGACGGGCGGCCCTGCCGGGTCGTCAACTGGGGCATGACACACCTCACGCCGCACCGCGTCGCCGTGATCGCAGACATTCACGGAAATGCCGACGCCCTGTCGGCGGTTCTGGCTGATGTGGATGCGCATAACGTCGATCTGATCCTGAACCTCGGCGATCACTTCAGCGGGCCGCTTGCGACCGCTGAGACGATGGCCCTCATCCGCGCGCGGGAGATGCTTTGCCTGCGCGGCAATCACGACCGCTGGATGACTGAGCAGGCCCCGGACGATATGGGGCCGTCGGACCGCACGGCCTTTTCGGAACTTGGTGTTGCAGATCTCGACTGGTTGCAGGCGTTGCCCGCCACGATTGGTGTCGGCGATGACATTTTCGCCTGTCATGCGACGCCGGAGGATGACCTGACCTACTGGATGCACAGCGTTCAACCAACCGGAGAGGTTGCGGGCCGGCCCGTGGCCGAGGTAACGCGGCTGGCCGGTACGCGGGCCGAACGAATCCTGCTGTGTGGACATACGCATTTGCCGGGCGAGGCCCGGCTGCCGGATGGACGGCGGGTTCTGAATCCCGGCAGCGTAGGCCTGCCCGCTTATGATGACGAAGAGCCGGTGTTCCACGTGGTGGAGGCGGGGACACCGGATGCCCGCTACCTGCTTCTGACCCGGTCGGATCAGGGGTGGCGGGCCGATTGGCGCAGCCTGCCCTATGACGTGTCACGTATGGCGGCTCTGGCCCGCCGCCGCGGACGCCCGGATTGGGCGCACGCGCTGGAGACGGGGCGGATGCCCCGACGCGGTGCTCACATCTCGTCGTGAACCTGTCCGTAGGCCAGCATCGCAAACAGGCCCGTGCCGCCCAGGATGTTGCCGACGAGCATTGGCAGAATGTGGTGGCTGAAGGCGGTCAGAAGCCCCAGCTCGCCCGTGAAGACCAACGTGAAAATCTCGTTTGATCCGGCGACGACATGCGTGAACTCGCCCGCGGCGATCAGCCAGGTGAACATGATGATCAGCAGCAACTCCGACCCCTTGGCCGAAGGCAGCATCCACACCAGCGCCGCGATGAAGAACCCCGAAGGAATGCCCCGCAGCAACGACTCGGAAACCGAAAGCTCCGCCACATGGTGGGAAATGCCGATGATGCCCCGGAGGATTTCGGGTGTCAGGATATTGCCGTGTACGGCCAATCCCGCGGTCACGAAGGTTCCGACCATGTTGGCGGCGAACACGATACTCCAAAGTCGGGCGATGCAGAAGAATCCGTGCGCGGTCGGCTTCGCCAGAACCGGCAAGACAACGGTAATCGTGTTTTCCGTGAACAGTTGCAGGCGGCACAGGATCACCAGCACGAAGCCGAACGTGTAGCCCAACGCCTGGAACAGGATCAGATAGGGGTGATCTTCACCAAGGTTCGCGCGGATCACGCCCACCATCAGAACGGAAGTCGATATGCCAAGGCCCGCCGCCACGCCGGACCACCACAGGGAGGTCTTGGGCCGATGCAATTCCTCCTCGCCTTCGCGCAGGATAACGGAATAAACGCTGAGTGCAGAGAGTTTCAGGCGCTCGCTGACGGCGTTCCGCTCCTCGCTGGTGAGCGCTTCTTCCGTGGTGGTGAGCGTCTGCTCCCGTTCCTCCCGTTCGCGAACCTTGGCGTCGGTTCTCGCTTTCGATTTGCGTTCGTTGCTGGCCTCTTCGCCCTTTTTCTGGCGGGCTTCCGCGTCGTCACTCATCGATGCACTTCCCAAGCTTCCCGATTGTCTAATTGGGGCGTTCGGTCGCGGCGTCCAGAGGTACGTATCAGGGGCGTCGCGCGACCATGTCGATCTCTACCAGCGCACCCACGGCCAGACCTGTAACGCCGATGCACGTGCGCGCAGGCAGTTTTCCTTCGGCGAAGAATGCCTGATAGGCCTGATTCATCGCCGCATAATCGCGGTCGAACTCCGTCAGGTAGACTCGCGCCTGCACCACGTTCTCCAGCCCCAGATCCATCCCCGACAGCACCAGTTTCAGGTTGTCCATGACGCGCCGTGTCTGGGCCTCGACGCCATCGGGCAGGGGGCGATCCGGCTCGCCTGGCCAGGTCGGCATCTGTCCGGTCAGAAAGACCCAGCCATCGACCTCGGTGCAATGAGAGAAAGTCGCGACGGGCTGCGGAGCCGCATCGATCATGTGGAAAGAGGGCAGGGGCATGCTGGGCCTTTCGTGTCGTGCGGATGGCAATTACGAGGTCAGGCGTCCTGCGCCAGACGCGCTTCCAGAACATCGAACGGCACACCGGGCTCATCCTTGGCCACCCGGATCACCAGCGAGGTCTTCACGCTGGCCACGTTTTCGGCCGCCGTCAGAGAGCCGGTCAGGAACGACTGGAATGTCGACAGATCGGGTGCCACGCATTTCAGGATGAAGTCCGTTTCGCCGTTGAGCATGTGGCATTCACGGACCAGCGGCCAGCCACGGCAAAGTCCCTCGAACGCCGAAAGGTCAGTCTCGGCCTGCCGGACCAGCGAAACCATGGCAAAGACCTGAACCTCGAATCCAAGTTGCCGCGCGTCCACGTCGGCATGGTACCCTTGGATCAGGCCTGCTTCCTCCAATGCACGAACGCGCCGCAGGCAGGGCGGGGCACTGATACCGACGCGCCTGGCCAGCTCGACATTCGTCATTCGTCCATCGGCTTGCAGCTCGGACAAAATCTGGCGGTCGATGGGGTCAAGGCGGCTGGTGGGCATTGGTTTAACCTGTTGGCTGGTTTTCGCATTCATGTCTCACGCTGGCGGGTGGTGCGCAACAATATTTCGGATTAACGCAAGATTATTTCCGCCAAAGCCGTATTGGACCGGTTGCACGTTGGGTGGCGGGGCGCTGCCCTGCTGCATTTCCGGGGTGAATGGCCGGCAGTGGGGGTTTTCCCCGCCCCCCCTTGGCCCCTATATCAATCCTCCAGACAGCAAAGGGTCCGACCATGGCAGATTCGACGACGGCCACGCGCCATTCCAAGGTTCTCATCATCGGCTCCGGCCCGGCGGGATATACCGCAGCCGTTTATGCAAGCCGGGCAATGCTGGAGCCGCTTCTGGTGCAGGGGATTCAGCCCGGCGGTCAGTTGACCATCACCACTGAAGTCGAGAACTGGCCCGGCGACACCATGGTACAAGGGCCCGACCTGATGGTGCGGATGGAGGCCCACGCCCGCGAGGTGGGGACCGAGATCGTCAGCGATCATATCGCCTCGCTCGACCTGTCCAAGCGTCCGTTCACTGCGACCAGCGATTCCGGCACGGTCTACACTTGCGACGCGCTGATCCTGGCGACGGGTGCCCAGGCGAAATGGCTGGGCCTTCCGTCGGAGGAGCATTTCAAGGGGTTCGGGGTCTCGGCCTGCGCGACCTGTGACGGGTTCTTCTATCGCGGCAAGGAGATCGCCGTTGTCGGCGGCGGGAACACCGCCGTGGAAGAGGCGCTGTTTCTGACCAACTTCGCGTCCAAGGTGACGCTGATCCACCGTCGGGACTCTTTGCGTGCCGAGAAGATCCTGCAGGATCGTCTGTTCAAGAACCCAAAGGTCGAGGTGATCTGGGACCACGGCGTCGAGGAAGTCCTGGGCGGCGAGAACCCGCGCGGCGTTGAGGGGTTGCGCCTGAAGCACACCAAGACCGGCGAAACGCGCGAAATCGCGGTCGAAGGCTTTTTCGTTGCGATCGGCCATGCGCCAGCGTCCGAGCTGGTGAAGGATACGCTTGAACTTCACAACGGCGGCTACGTTGTGACCGCGCCGGACTCGACCGCGACATCAATTCCCGGCGTGTTCGCCGCCGGCGACTTGACCGACCATATCTACCGCCAGGCGGTCACGTCGGCCGGAATGGGCTGCATGGCCGCGCTGGAGGCGGAGCGGTTCCTGGCGGAACACGGCCTCGACAGCGAAATCACCCAGGATCAGACCGAGCCTCTGGGCCATGGCGCACCGGCGGAGGAGCCGGCGGAATGATCCGGCTGGTCGCCGTAGCCTTGGCACTGGTCAGCCTTGCGGCCTGTGGCGGCAGTGCAAGTTCGGGCGGCGAGACGGCGGCGGCGCGGACCCTGTCCTTCGGCGGCGGCACCTGTCCCGATCCCGATCCCGTGCGCGACGGTCCATTTGTCGATGCGATCCGGACGGGCGATGCGCGCCCGGTCGAAGCGATCCTCGCGCAGCGACCCGATGATCCGCGCGCCTTGGCCGCCCAAGCCATCATAACCGCGCGGCCCCCCCCCGATCCGGCACAGGCCGCCTGCTTCTCTCCCTATTTCTAGCCGACGACCGAAACCTAAGTAGGGCGGGGGGAATGCTGCAATCAGGTCAGCCGGGGGCTTTCCGGGTGAACCTATCTCGGCCGTGACCGGGCATTGGGGCACCCTTCGCCGCTGGATTTCAGAATAGCGCATTTCGAGGCCTCCGGATGACTGAGGCCCCTGTTCGGCTCCAGAATCGGAATGAACCTTTTTTTGGGCGGAATGCCCGTCAATGTTCACCCGCCGGATAGGCACTGCCTTGTGCCCGTTGCAGGCCGGCATTGCGGGCCGGACAACTTGAAATCGTGCCGTGTATGTGAATAGAGGCGGGCATCTCTAACAAACCGCGCCTTGTCCGGGCGACACGAGAAAGATCTCTTAATGTCCTTTAACATATCCAACCTTGCGCCGATTCCGGAACTGTACGTCAATTACGACAGCGCTCGGAAGTTGAAGCTGGAAGCCGGGGACATGCTCAGCTGGGATCTGACGCCGCGCCAGATGTGCGATCTGGAATTGCTGATGAACGGCGGGTTCAACCCGCTGAAGGGCTTCCTCGGTCGCGCGGATTACGAGGGTGTGGTCGAGAACATGCGCTTGGCCGACGGCACGCTGTGGCCCATGCCGATCACGCTGGACGTGTCCGAAAAGTTTGCCGAGTCGATTGAAGAAGGCAAAGACATTGCCCTGCGTGATGCGGAGGGTGTGATCCTCGCTATCCTGTCGGTCAGCGACGTATATCGTCCCGACAAATCTCGTGAGGCCGAAAAGGTCTTCGGTGCCGACGATCTTGCACATCCGGCCGTGAATTACCTGCACAATACCGCGGGGGCGGTTTACGTTGGCGGTGCGATCACCGGGATTCAGGCCCCGATGCATTATGACTTCCGTGCGCGCCGCGACACTCCCAACGAATTGCGTGCCTATTTCCGCAAGCTGGGCTGGCGACGCATCGTGGCGTTTCAGACGCGCAACCCCTTGCACCGTGCCCATCAGGAACTGACATTCCGCGCCGCACGCGAGGCGCAGGCGAACCTGTTGATCCACCCCATCGTCGGCATGACCAAGCCGGGCGATGTCGATCACTTCACGCGCGTGCGCTGCTACGAGGCGGTGCTGGATCAATACCAGTCCTCGACCACGACGATGTCGCTGCTCAACCTTGCGATGCGCATGGCTGGCCCGCGCGAGGCGGTCTGGCACGGTCTGATCCGCCGCAACCACGGTTGCACCCACTTTATTGTCGGGCGTGACCACGCGGGCCCCGGAAAGAACTCCGCCGGCGATGATTTCTATGGCCCGTACGATGCGCAGGATCTGTTCCGCGAACACGAGGCCGAAATCGGTGTGGAAATGGTCGACTTCAAGCACATGGTCTACGTGCAAGAACGCGCCCAGTACGAGCCCTCGGACGAGATCGAGGACCGCGACAACGTCACGATCCTGAATATCTCGGGCACGGAATTGCGCCGCCGTCTGCGCGAAGGTCTGGAAATCCCGGAGTGGTTCTCCTTCCCGCAGGTCGTAGAGGAACTGCGCCGGACATCGCCGCCGCGGGACAAGCAGGGCTTCACGGTGTTCTTCACCGGCTTATCGGGGTCGGGCAAGTCGACCATTGCCAACGCGATCATGGTCAAGCTGATGGAAATGGGCGGGCGTCCCGTCACGCTGCTTGACGGCGATGTCGTCCGCAAGCACCTGTCGAGTGAGCTGACCTTTTCCAAGGAACATCGCGACATCAACATCAAACGCATCGGGTATGTCGCCAGCGAAATCACTAAGAACGGTGGCATTGCGATTTGCGCGCCCATCGCGCCCTATACCGCGACCCGCCGTTTCGCCCGCGAGATGATCGAAGCCTTTGGTGCCTTCGTGGAGGTGCACGTCGCCACCTCTCTGGAGGAGTGCGAAAAGCGGGATCGCAAGGGCCTCTACAAATTGGCGCGTGAAGGGAAAATCCCTGAGTTCACTGGCATTTCCGACCCCTACGAGGCACCGACTGATGCCGAGTTGGTCGTCGATACCGAAGGCTTCGAGGTCGACAACTGCGCGCAGCAGGTTCTGTTGAAGCTGGAATCGATGGGCCTCATCTCGGGCAGCTGAGTTCCTGCTTAGACGAAATTCATAGTGCCCGGGGAATTGCACCTCGGGCACGCTCCGATAGCCGGATTATATGGTGTTTGCCGAATGTCTCAAACCGAACGCGCGGTTTCGTTCCTGACTTCGGCCACACCCAACGAAAAACCGCCCCGGAGGGCGGTTTTCTTATGTCATGGCCTATCGGACACTTTCGTCAGTGTACGCTTACCGGATTGAGGTCGTTTTCCCGTGCAAGGTTGAATGCCAGGCTGCGGTCCCCGACCAGTGCGACCTGTTCGCCGTCAGCGCGGTGCAGCGCATAAAGTTCATCAAGGCCGCCCTCGCGGGCTTGTTCCTGCACAGCATGGGGCAAATCCTCGACGTCAACGCGCCGGACATAGACCAGCGATCCGCCAAGGGACTCGATCTTGCTACGCTGTTCGCTTGTGGTCATGGGCATTGTGTCGTTCCTTTCCCGCGTTCCTGTGGCGTTCAATCGTTGGCCGAAGCGCGGGCCTTGGCCGGTCCGCTCTCGATGCGTATTGTCTGCACCACGTTCTCGGGTGCCGACCGCTGCAAATCGATGTGCAACAGGCCATGTTCAAGGGATGCCCCCGCTACGTCCATCCCATCAGCAAGCACGAACGCGCGCTGGAACTGGCGGGATGCGATGCCGCGATGCAGGAACACACGCTCGTCGTTTTCAGGCTGGGATCGACCCCGGATCACCAATTGGCGATCCTCCAGCGTGATGGACAGGTCGTCTTCGCAAAAACCCGCGACGGCCAGCGTGATGCGCACCTGCGTGTCCGAAGTCTGTTCAATGTTATAGGGGGGATACCCCTCGTTTCCGGTGCGCGCCGTGCGCTCCACCAACCGTTCAAGCTCATCAAAGCCGAGCAGGAAGGGATGCGTGCCGAAGGTCGGCTTGGTCATCGTTCGGGCCCTTTCATAAAGCGATCCGATTTAGTCGATCCGGCCCTATTCAGGCACCGGACACATTCATAATGTGGGCATCCGCCGGCCTTTGCGCAAGTCTGGCGCGCTTCGTGACGTGGATCGCTACGCGGACACTCCGTCAGTTCTGGACCGAAACATTGGACGAAACGGACCGCGCGGTATAACAGGCGCTCAATCTGTCCGAGGCTAACCCGTGAACAAAGCTCCCGAAGAACTCAGTCACGACGACGTGCTGCGCATGCGCCTAGAGGTGCTGCGCCAGGATCACCGCGACCTGGACGTCGCGATCAAGGCGCTGGAAGGCAGCACGGCCCCCGACCTTCTGGTCATCAAGCGGCTGAAGAAGCAGAAGCTGAGCCTCAAGGACCGCATCGCGCGGATCGAGGACGAACTGACCCCTGACATCATCGCCTGAGGCCTCCATGACGACTGAAAATCCGCCCGTGGGCATCATCATGGGCTCCACATCCGATTGGCCGACGATGAAACTGGCCGCCGATATCCTCGACGAACTGGGTGTCCCCTATGAGACGCGCATCGTCTCGGCGCATCGCACGCCCGACCGACTTTGGGAGTATGGCAAGACAGCCGTCGAAAGGGGGCTTAAGGTCATCATCGCCGGGGCCGGTGGAGCGGCGCATCTGCCTGGTATGATGGCGTCGAAAACCCGCGTGCCTGTCGTCGGCGTGCCGGTCCAGACCCGCGCGCTGTCCGGTGTCGATTCACTTTATTCCATCGTTCAGATGCCCAAGGGGTTCCCAGTGGCGACGATGGCCATCGGCGAGGCGGGGGCAGCGAATGCGGGGCTGATGGCCGCGGGCATTCTTGCGACGTCCGACGCGGATCTCGCTGCGCGCCTTGACCAATGGCGCGCCGATCTGGCCGCTTCCATCCCGGAGGCACCGCAATGACCGATGCGCTTGCTCCTGGGTCAACCATCGGCATTCTCGGCGGAGGTCAGCTGGGCCGGATGCTTTCGGTCGCGGCCAGTCGGCTTGGATACCTGACGCATATCTATGAACCTGGGGACGCGCCAGCCGAGCAGGTCGCTCATGCGCGCACCAAGGCCAGTTACGAAGACTTGGGTGCGCTTGAAGCCTTCGCGAAATCAGTCGATGTCATCACCTACGAGTTCGAGAATGTCCCCGCGACCGCCCTGGACCTGTTGGAGGCGCTGCGCCCGATCCGCCCCGGCACCCGCGCCCTTGCCATCAGCCAGGACCGCCTGACCGAGAAGACTTTCCTTGAAGGGCTGGGTCTGACCTGTGCACCGTTCCGCGACATCCCGGATGCAGCGTCCCTTATCGCCGCGATCGAAGACCTTGGCACACCCGCCATTCTGAAGACCCGCCGTATGGGGTATGACGGCAAGGGCCAGGTCCGGGTCGACGGTCCCGAGCAAATCGAAGCTGCCTTTGCCGAGATGCGCGGAGCCGATGCGATTCTGGAAGGTTTCGTCGGGTTTCAACGCGAAATCTCCGTTATCGCCGCGCGGGGCCTGTCGGGCGAAGTCGTCTGCTTCGATCCGGGTGAAAACGTGCATCGGGACGGAATCCTGCGGACCACGACCGTGCCCGCGACCCTGACTGGCGCACAGCGGACCGATGCCGCCTTACTGGCCGGTCGCATCCTGAACGCGCTGGATTACGTTGGGGTACTTGGGGTCGAGCTTTTCGTCACTCCCGCAGGCCTGATCGTCAACGAGATCGCCCCGCGCGTCCATAATTCCGGCCATTGGACGCAGGCGGGTTGCGCCGTTGACCAGTTCGAGCAGCACATCCGCGCCATCGCGGGATTGCCCTTGGGCGACGGGCAGCGCTACGCCGATGTCGTAATGGAAAATCTTATCGGCGATGATATGGACCGGTTGCCCGACCTGCTGGCCGCGCCCGATACGCAGGTGCATCTTTACGGGAAGGCGGAAGTCCGGCCGGGCCGCAAGATGGCACATGTGAACCGCATCACACGCTGAGGCCGCAGGACTTCTCTGCTTCAAAATACTCAAACCCGAACACAGCTAATTATGACCGAACGTCCGCATCGAAATTTCTATGGCCGCACCAAGGGCAAGACGCTCAAGCAGTCTCAACAGGGCTATCTGGACGCTGACCTCGCTGCGCTCAGCCCGGGTGACGTCGGGTGGGACGTAAATCCGGAACGAGAGCCGATCGACCTGGGTGCTCTCTTCGGTGGTAAGGACGTCTGGCTTGAGGTCGGCTTTGGCGGGGGCGAGCACATGGTGCATCAGGCGGCCTCCAATCCCGACGTCGGCATTATCGGGGCGGAGCCCTATATCAACGGTGTCGCGATGCTGTTGGGCAAGATTCGACGCGCTGGGGTCGAGAACGTGGCGATCCATCCGGGCGACGCGCGCGACCTGTTCGACGTGATCCCCGACGCGTCGATCTCCAAGGCGTTCCTGCTCTATCCCGACCCCTGGCCCAAGGCCCGCCACCACCGCCGCCGTTTCGTGACCGAAGAACACCTGGTTCCCTTGGCGAAATGCCTGAAGCCGGGCGCGGAGTTCCGCGTCGCGACGGACATCCCCGACTATGTGCGACAGACCATGGAAGAGGTTCCCAAATACGGGTTCACCTGGCTGGCCGAAGGTCCGTCGGACTGGCGGGAGCCATGGGGCGACTGGACTCGCACCCGCTACGAGGCCAAGGCCATCCGTGAAGACCGTGTGCCGCATTACATGACGTTCCGCCGCGACTGATCGGGTTCAGGCCGGTACGTCCCACGTGGCTCCCGGCACCACTGTCTGGAAAACATCCGTCGAAATCCCCGCCGCTGCCAGCGCAATGCGCAGATGCTCCGGCGGCTCTTCCCGCGCTTCGTTCGTCAGCTGGAACGTGCCCCAATGGTGTGCCAGCGCATGTTTCGCGCCCGCTACGCGAAAACCGGCAACGGCTTCATCGGGGTTCTGGTGTTGACCCTTCATGAACCAGCGCGGCGCATAGGCCCCGATGGGAATGATCGCCAGCCGGTAAGGCCCGTACCGCGCCGCAACTTCATAAGGCCGCCCCCCATCATATCCGGTGTCGCCCATGGCATAGATCCGACCAACCGGAGTCTCCACGGCGAACGAGCACCACAGGGCGTGACTGCGGTCGCGCGTGCCGCGGGCGCTCCAGTGGTGACATTGCAGCAGGCGGGTGCTGATGCCGCCACCCTCCAACACGTCATCCCAGTCGCCTGCGCGCGCGTCGATCCCGGGGATCGCGGCGCGCAGGATCGTGTCGTTGCCCAACGGCGTCAGCACCGGCATCGCATAGCGCGCGTGAAGTCGGCGCAGCGTGCTGATGTCCATGTGGTCGTAATGATTGTGCGACAGCAAGACGACATCAATGGGCGGCAGATGGTCGAACGCGATGCCGGGGGCGGTGACGCGGGCCGGACCGGCGATCTTCAGGGGGCTCGCCCGCTTGGACCAGACCGGGTCGGTCAGGATATTCACCCCGCCCGCCTGGATCAGGACGCTGGCATGGCCGATCATCGTCACCCGCAGGTCCGCGACGCGGGCGTCGGGCCGGATCTGGGTCACGCCGATGCTGTCGGGCCAATCCGCCCGATCTTTCCCCAGTTGCCAGCGCAGCAGATCCCGGAGGCCCTTGGGTGGGATACCGTCAGGGTTAAAGAAGGCTTCGCCATCGAAATGGTCGCTTTTGGGGCCCGAGTAATAGCTGTTTCCCATCGTGACCCCGCCTGTGGCCAAGGCCCCGGCACCAAGGGTGGCAGCAAGGCCGAGAAGTGTTCTGCGTTTCATTCCTGAACAGATAGGGCAGTTCGTCGCCTCTGGACAGGTCACCTGCATCCTGCACCCGGACAGAACCGGCATGGACGCGCCCCGTTGTGCGGGCTATTCCGCCGGTCGAGCCGAAGGAGAACGATATGAGCCACGGACCCGCCACCCCCCTGACCGCCACTGCTTCGGGGCCTCTGACGGGCGAGGCGCATGTGCCGGGCGACAAGTCGATAAGCCACCGCAGCCTGATCCTGGGGGCTATGGCCGTGGGTGAGACCCGCGTGACCGGCCTTCTGGAGGGGCAGGACGTCCTCGACACCGGCAAGGCCATGCAGGCCTTCGGCGCGACAATCACCCGCGACGGTGACACCTGGGTCGTGAACGGTGTGGGTGTCGGTGGGTTGATGGAGCCTGAAGACGTGATCGACTGCGGCAACTCGGGCACCGGCGTGCGTCTGCTGATGGGGGCGGCGGCGACGCACGGCTTCTCGGTGACGTATACCGGCGACGCTTCCTTGCGCAAACGCCCCATGGCCCGCGTGACCGACCCGCTGGCCCTGTTCGGTGCGGCGGCTTACGGGCGTTCGGGTGGGCGGCTGCCGATGACGGTGGTTGGCGCAAGCGATCCGGTACCCGTGCGTTACGCCACCCCGGTTCCCAGTGCGCAGGTCAAATCCGCGGTCCTGCTGGCCGGGTTAAACGCGCCAGGCGAGACTGTTGTTGTGGAGCGTGAGGCCACCCGCGACCATTCGGAACGGATGCTGCGTGGTTTCGGTGCGCAGATCGAAACGCGGGACACCGCCGAGGGTCGAGAGATCACACTCTTGGGTCGTCCTGAATTGAAGCCGCAAGTCATCATCGTGCCGCGCGACCCGTCCTCGGCCGCCTTTCCTGTCTGCGCAGCGCTAATCGTGCCCGGATCGGATGTTTTGGTTCCGAACATCGGCCTGAACCCGACCCGCGCCGGCCTGTTCGAAACCCTGCGCGACATGGGGGCCGACCTGACATATGAGAATATGCGCGAAGAGGGCGGGGAGCCCGTGGCCGACCTGCGCGCACGCTTCTCACCTGACATGAAGGGCATCGAGGTTCCGCCCGCGCGCGCGGCCAGCATGATCGACGAATATCCCATTCTCTCGGTCGTCGCGGCCAATGCCGAAGGAACGACAGTGATGCGCGGCGTAGCGGAGTTGCGGGTCAAGGAATGCGACAGGATCGATGCTATGGCCACTGGACTACGGGCCTGCGGTGTCGAGGTGCGTGACGGTGCGGACTGGTGGGAAGTCGATGGCCGCGGGCCGGGCGGCATCGCGGGCGGTGCGACCGTTGCCGTGCATCTGGACCACCGAATCGCGATGAGCTTTCTTTGCGCCGGGTTCGCGTCGCGGCAACCAGTTACCGTGGACGACGCAGGCCCCATCGTCACGTCCTTCCCGATTTTTGAGCCGCTGATGGCTGGCCTGGGGGCGAGCTTCGACAAGCCGGACCACTAGGGTCTTGGTTCCGTGACTTGCCGTTTGGACCCGGTGCATCATTTTTTAGATAATGTACTTCCCGACCCGATGAGGCTTTCATGAAAGTTTACTTTGCCATTCTGGCCGCGTTGATGCCGCTGTCCGCGCTGGCCGCGGGCACCGCGCCGCCGGTCAAGACCAAGACGTCCGAGGACTGCACCGGCAGCCAGATTTACGACGCTGAAAGCAAGACCTGCGTCGACAGCGGCGATAGCCGCCTGAATGATGCGGAACGGATCGAGGGCGCGCGCGAATTGGCTAGTTTCGGCCGGGCGAATGATGCGCTGCGCGTTCTTGCGACGCTGGAGGATCCGACCACGCCCGACGCGCTGACGCTGCGCGGATACGCCACACGGAAGGGGGGCGACTTCCAAGCAGGCGTGGCGTTCTATCACGCGGCAATCAAGATCGATCCTGAGAATTGGCAGGCGCGCAGCTATCTGGCGCAAGGCCTTCTGGAGGAGGGCGACCGCGCCGGGGCCGAAGCACAGCTTTGCCTGATCCGCGCGGGCGGTGGGCGTGGAACCTGGCCCGAAATCTCACTCGTGCAGGCGCTGGGCGGCGACAGCACCTATTGACCGTGCGTGCCGGGCGCGGCGCGCAGATTGCACCGCCCCGTTACGCTCGCCAGTCCCAATGCGCCCTTGCCTCGCGTGGCTGGCCGACGATCATCATTTGATGAAAGATGTTACGACACGCGCATGAAAGCTCGGCGGGAAGGGTTCAATGACCGATATTACCCAACACGGATCCTGTCTTTGCAGGCAAGTTACCTACACCACGACGCATGCGCTTGGCCCGGTGACGGCCTGCCACTGCGGCCAGTGTCGCAAGCAGACGGGCCACTACGCCGCCGCTACGCCGGCACCTTGGAGCAGCATCGAACTGACCGGTGAAGTGAACTGGTACCGGAGCAGTCCGCAGGGGCGGCGCGGATTCTGCGGCATCTGCGGCAGCTACCTTTTCTGGGAGGAGGGGGACGGCACGGTTTATCTGATGGCGGGGTCGCTGGACGGAGATACCGGTTTGTCGATGGACGCGCATATCTTCTATGCCGACCGGGGCGATTACTACCGCGCCACCGACGGTCTGCCCTGCTTTGCTGCGGGTCGCAGCGGGCCAGAGGTGGAAGCGTGACGACCCTGCGCGCCCATTGCGCCGACGGACCGGGCTGATACGAAGTCGCCGAAATGTGTCCGTAGGTGCGGACGACGACAGAACAGGGGGCACGCATGATCTTTACGGTCGCGATAGATGGACCAGCGGCAGCCGGAAAAGGCACCATAAGCAAGGCCGTCGCCGCGCGTTTCGGTTTTCGGCACCTCGATACAGGCCTGCTGTATCGTGCGGTCGGGGCGCGGACCCTTTCGGGGGAAGATCCGGTCGAGGCGGCGCTGTCGCTGCGCCCCGAGGACATGGACGCCGATACGCTTCGCACGACAGAGGTGGCGCAGGCGGCCAGCCGGGTTGCCGTTCTGTCCGAGGTGCGCGCCGCGCTAACCGAGTTCCAGCGTCATTTCGCGCGGGCCGAAGGCGGGGCCGTTCTGGATGGGCGCGACATCTGCACCGTCATCTGTCCCGACGCGGAGGTGAAGCTCTATGTCACGGCATCTGCCGAGGTGCGCGCCGACCGCAGGTACCGGGAACTTTCGGACAAGGGTCATGACGTCACGCCCGGCGGTGTTCTGGAGGACGTGTTGGCGCGCGACGCGCGCGACATCAACCGGGTCGAGGCACCATTGAAGCCCGCGCCCGGCGCGACGATCATCGATACCTCTGAGATGGATATCAATGCGGCTGTCGATGCCGCGGCCGCCCGAGTTCAGGCGGCGCTCGACGCGCTCTGATCTGCGGCGATCACCGAAAGGTGCATGGCGACGTGATCGACCTTGGGTCTAGCCTTGGGACGGTTCGTTATCGGAGATTGCCATGCCTCGCGTCCTATCGGTCCTGACCGCCGCTGCGCAAACGTCCATGCGACTGCTCACCATGACCGTCGCTCCGATGGTGCTTATCATCGGCCTCTCCGGCTTGGCGCACGGCCAGTCGATGGCCCCCGAGGCGTCGCCCCCGGCCATCGTCGACATGAATCTTGAGCGGATGGCGTCGATCCTTTCCGCCCTTGATCCCGCCGTGGAACAGGCTGGCGCGGCTTTCCGCCTGACGGTCGAGGACGTGCCGGTCCTGATCGTGACCGATCCTCGCGCCGACCGGATGCGCGCGATGGTGCCCATCCGGTCCGTTGAAGGATTGTCCCAACAGGAACTGACCCGGATGATGCAGGCCAATTTCGACAGCGTTCTGGACGCACGCTACGCCATTGCGGAAGGCCGCGTCTGGGCGGTGTTCATCCATCCGCTGCGAAGCTTGCGCCGGGATCAACTGATCTCGGGCATCGGGCAGACCGTGAATACGGCGCTGACCTACGGCACGCTTTTTTCGTCAGGGGCGATTCAATTCGGACGGGGGGACAGCCGGGACGAGCAGCGACAGCTTCTGGAACGGTTGCTGGATCGCGGGCAGGACATCTGAAGCTGTAATCCGCTTGAAGACCGTCGCCGCGCGGGGCAGCGTGGTGGCATGAGTGATCCCACAATTTCCTGCCCCGATTGCGGCAGCGACATCAAACTGACCGAGTCATTGGCCGGGCCGCTTCTGGCCCAGACCAAACGCGACATGGCCGAGGCCCAGGCCGCGGCGCTGGTCGCCCAGAAAGCCCAGATCGAAGAGCAGGCGACCAAGGCCGCCCGCGCTGCTCAGGCCGAGAGATTGGCCCAGATGGAAGAAGCCGAGGCGCAGCGTGAGGCCGAGCTTGCCGCATTGCGCGCGCAGGACAAGGCCAGAGAGGCCAAGCTGGCGCAGGCGCAGGCCGCGCAGACCCAGGCTCTCAAGCTGGAGGCGGAGCTTAAGGATCGCGCACGGGAAATGGATCTGACGATTCAGAAGCAGGTCGCCGCCCAGACCGAGATCGCCCGCGCGAAGCTGGCGCAGGAGGCGGAAGCCCTGGCCGCCGACCGGCTTCGCGCGCAGGAGGATGCGTCGCGGCTCAAGCTGGTCGAGAAGGATCAGCAGATGGACACGCTGAAGCGGCAAATCGATGTCCTCAAGCAAAAGGTCGAGCAAGGCTCGCAACAGTTGCAGGGCGAAGCGGCGGAGATCGTTCTGGAAGACCAACTGCGCCAGGCGTTTCCGGCAGACGGCATCGCCGAGGTGGGCAAGGGCGTGCGCGGGGCGGATTGCCTGCAGACCGTCGCGGGCGCGGGAACCATCATCTGGGAGTCCAAGGCCACGGCGAATTGGTCGAAGGATTGGCTGCCCAAGCTGCGCGACGATGCACGCGGTGCCGGGGCCGACGTGGCCGTTCTGGTCAGTCAGGCGCGCCCGGAGGGCCTGAGCACCTTCGCGATGATTGATGGCGTCTGGGTCGTGGCCCCGCGCTATGCGGTGTCGCTGGCCCATGCCCTGCGTGACGGAATGCTGCGCGTGGCCGAAGCGCGGGGGGCCCGGGACGGGCAGGCGACGAAGTCCGAGATGCTTTATGATTACCTGACCGGGCCGCAGTTTCGGGCGCGCATGGAGGCGGTGGTGGAGCCCTTCGAGGCGATGCAGGCCGCGCTCGCGAAGGAAAAGAAGCACATGACCTCGCAATGGGCGACACGCGAAAAGCAACTGGAAAAGGCCATCGGCGCGATGATGGGCATGTATGGCGACGTGCGTGGCATCGCAGGCGCGGCAGTGGGTCAAATAGAGGCCTTCGAGCCTGACATGTTGGAGGAAGACTGATGGGCGAACGTTACGAATATTCCGGCGACGACCGGACCCTTGTCGGCTACCGCGCGCAGCCCGGGACACCGAACGGCGCGGGGCTGCTGATTGCGCCGGCTTTTGCCGGTCTGCGGGAGTTCGAGATGGAGCAAGCGGATCTCTGGGCCACCAAGGGCTATGACGTGCTGGCCCTCGACTACTACGGCGATGGCTGGCGCACGAACGACAGCGGCGAAGCCAGCCAGAAGATGGGCGAGGTGCAGAACGACCGCCCGGCGCTTCTGCGTCGGATGCAGGCCGGCTTGGCCGAAGTGCGCGGGTGGGGGCCGGTTCGCGTGGGGGCTTTCGGGTTCTGCCTTGGCGGCAAGGCCGTCTTGGACCTGGCGCGATCGGGGCAAGGGGATGCGATCGTCTCGTTCCACGGTTTGTTCGACCGACCGCCGACACCTACGCAGACCATGCCGCCGGTCCTGCTATGCCACGGTTGGGCCGACCCGCTGGCCACACCGGCGCAATTCGGGGAGATGACCGCCGAATTGGAGGAGCATTGCGCCGACTGGCACGCGCTTTGCTTTGGGCACACCGAACATGCCTTTACCGACCCGGCACGCACCGAAGGATACGTTGCGAATTCGACCCGGCGCAGTTGGGCTGCGGCGGGGGCGTTCCTGGCGGAGCATCTGGTCGGGTGACACTCTCGGCTGTAGCGTTGCCGCCGCTGCAGCGAGAAAGTGCCCCGAATTTCGGGCCTTCCGAGTGCTTGCGTCGCAGGCGCGCAGCACTGGGCCGGACCGGACGGGCGCGCCGCAATTCCGCTGTGACGTCGTCAGGCTTGGCGGAGTGCCCGCAGACGTTTCCCTCGCGATTGGCGCGGATATTGGGACGGCCGCCTGACCGCTGAGGCGTGACGTCCATTCCCCTTGTGCGTTAGACGTTTTTGGCCTATTCCCCCCGCGTCACCCGACAGCGCGACGGACAAGCGGTTCAACCTGCGTCTGAGGCGCTTTCCGACCAAACCGTTCTGCCGAAGGCAGACATCAACCCAGACCGGCGGAGCCAACCGCGCGGCCAGACAAATGCAAACGTTAGGAACTGAACGCCATATGGCTACCAATGCATCCATGGAGGAGTTCGAGGCCCTCTTGAACGAAAGCCTCGAAATCGACACGCCGCAAGAAGGCAGCGTCGTCAAAGGCAAAGTGCTGGCAATCGAAGCCGGCCAGGCCATCATCGACGTTGGCTACAAGATGGAAGGCCGCGTCGATCTCAAAGAATTCGCGAATCCCGGTGAGCCTGCGGAAATCGAAGTCGGCGATGAAGTCGAAGTCTTCCTGCGCAACGTTGAAAACGCCCGTGGCGAAGCCGTCATCTCGCACGAGATGGCCCGCCGCGAAGCCGCATGGGACCGCCTCGAAGAAGCCTATGGCAAGGAAGAGCGGGTCGAAGGCGCAATCTTCGGTCGCGTCAAGGGCGGCTTCACGGTCGACCTCGGCGGTGCCGTGGCCTTCCTTCCCGGATCGCAGGTTGACGTACGCCCCGTGCGCGACGCCGGCCCGCTGATGGGCCTCAAGCAGCCGTTCCAGATACTGAAGATGGATCGCCGTCGCGGTAACATCGTGGTTTCGCGTCGTGCGATCCTCGAAGAGAGCCGTGCCGAGCAGCGCGCCGAAGTCATCGGCAACCTGGCCGAAGGTCAGACCGTGGACGGCGTCGTCAAGAACATCACCGAGTACGGCGCGTTCGTCGATCTGGGTGGCGTTGATGGCCTGCTTCACGTCACCGACATGGCCTGGCGCCGTGTGAATGACCCGCGCGAGATCCTGTCGATCGGCGAGACCGTCAAGGTGCAGGTCATCAAGATCAACAAGGAGACCCATCGCATCAGCCTCGGCATGAAGCAGCTGCAGGATGATCCGTGGGATGCCGTGATCGCCAAGTATCCACTCGACAGCAACCACACCGGTCGCGTCACGAATATCACCGACTATGGTGCATTCGTGGAGCTGGAGCCGGGCGTCGAGGGCCTCGTTCACGTCTCGGAAATGTCCTGGACCAAAAAGAACGTGCACCCCGGCAAGATCGTTTCGACCTCGCAGGAAGTCGAAGTCATGGTGCTGGAAATCGATACCGCCAAGCGCCGCGTTTCGCTTGGCCTCAAGCAGACCATGCGCAACCCGTGGGAAGTGTTCGCGGAAACACACCCCGAGGGCACGCAGGTCGAGGGCGAGGTCAAGAACATCACCGAGTTCGGTCTGTTCATTGGGCTTCCGGGCGACATCGACGGCATGGTCCACCTGTCGGACCTGACTTGGGAAGGCCGTGGCGAAGACGTGATCGGCGACTATCGCAAGGGCGACATCGTCAAGGCGGTCGTCTCCGAGGTCGATACCGACAAGGAGCGTATCTCTCTGTCCATCAAGGCGGCAGGCGGCGATCCCTATGCGGAAGCCATCGGTGGCGTGAAACGCGGCTCGATCATCACCGTCGAGGTCACCAAGATAGAAGAGGGTGGCATCGAGGTTGAATACGAGGGCATGAAGTCCTTCATCCGTCGGTCCGACCTGGCCCGCGATCGTGCCGATCAGCGCCCCGAGCGTTTCGGCACCGGTGACAAGATCGACGTCCGCGTGACGAATGTCGACAGCAAGAACCGTCGCTTGGGTCTGTCGATCAAGGCGCGTGAGATCGCCGAGGAGCAAGAGGCCGTCGAACAGTTCGGGTCCTCTGATTCGGGTGCATCGCTTGGCGACATCCTGGGTGCCGCGCTTAAGGGCGACGACGACTGAAAGAACGACATACGTCGTTTGGATAAGGTGGCCCTCCTTTTGGGGGGCCGCTTTTCGTCTGAAAAGGTTTGCTTTTCGGGGCGGGACCAAATTCCCAGCCGTAAAGGCGGGAAAAGTATCTTGGTAAAAATGTCACAAGGCGGTGTGCTGTGGCGGGCATTTGCAATGATCCCCGTGACTTGCGGCGCGGAATTTGATCAACAACCTGAATATGCTGGGTGATGGAATTGCCGATACCGAGGGGGTAGCCTGCCTGCGTCTCATAGCTTCACTGATAGGAAAAGTTGGACATTCAAGCGGCTGCGATCCAGAGAACCCCTTTTTTGCAAAAGCGAAATTGTCTATACTAAACAGACCTGCATGAGACGAAATTTTCTTCAGGCCAAGGCAGGAAAGGGAAGACATGATACGTTCCGAACTCATCCAGAAAGTCGCGGATGAGAATCCGCACCTTTACCAGCGTGATGTCGAGAAGATCGTGAACACGATTTTCGAAGAGATCATCGACGCGATGGCCGATGGAAATCGTGTGGAGTTGAGGGGGTTCGGAGCATTTTCGGTCAAGCAACGCGATGCCCGCACGGGCCGCAACCCGCGCACGGGCGAAGCCGTTCAGGTTGAAGAAAAGCACGTGCCTTTTTTCAAGGCCGGCAAGCTTCTGCGCGATCGCCTGAACGACAAGGCCTGAGCCATCCGGCACGCTGCATCCATCTGGACAGCGTCGCGCGACGGGGCTAGGTCAATCATATGAGATTTATCCGATATCTGTTTCTTGGCCTGCTCGCCCTTTGCCTTGTGGTGCTGGCTTTGGCTAACCGTTCGATGGTGACGTTGCGGATCATCCCCGAGGACATGTCGGGGTTCATCGGACTAAACCTGTCGATTACGATGCCGATGTTCGTCGTTATCTTCCTTGCGATGGGGCTGGGCCTGCTGATCGGGTTCGTCTGGGAATGGCTGCGAGAGCACAAGCACCGGGCCGAGGCCCGGTCGGAGCGTGCGCAAAAAGAAAAGCTGGAAAAGGAACTCGCCAAGACTCGGAAAAAGTCCGACTCAGACGATGTTCTAACCATTCTGGGCGATGCCTGATCCCGGCACGGTCTTCCTGAGATGATGCGAGTGACACAGCCGGGCCGGGGCGTTCGCACCAAGATCTGTGGCCTGACCACGCTTGACGATGTCGATGCGGTGGCTGCGGCAGGGGCGGCGTACATGGGTCTGGTATTCTTTCCGAAATCACCCCGGAACGTGACCATCGAACAAGCCCGGGACCTGGCGGTTGCCGCGCCGGTCGGGCTGGCCAAGGTGGCCCTGCTGGTCAATCCCGATGACGCGGCGCTTGACGCGATCACGGGTGCCGTCCCCCTGGACATGATCCAGTTGCACGGCGACGAAACCCCTGAGCGTGTTCTCGAGGTGCGCCTGCGGACCGGTCTGCCGGTGATGAAGGCCGTGGGTCTGCGCGATGCTGACGATCTGCCCGCGCTTGATGCCTATGCCGCCGTCGCGGATCAGTTACTTGTAGACGCGAAGCCGCCCAAGGGGGCGGACCTGCCGGGGGGGAATGGCGTCGGCTTCGACTGGCGGCTGATCGCTGGGCGGGAGTGGTCCCGCCCCTGGATGCTGGCCGGCGGCCTGACCCCCGACAACGTCACCGAAGCGGTGCGTCTGACGGGCGCATGCCAGGTCGACGTGTCCTCTGGCGTCGAAAGCGCGCCGGGTGTGAAGGACGCCGCAAAAATCGCGGCATTCGTGGCCGCTGCGGCGGGCTGACGCGCGTCGCCCCCGTTGCAGGTGCCGGTTCTGCGCTTTAGACCCAATCTGACACGAGGGGGAGCAAACCCATGCCCGACGATCTTCTCAACAGCTTCATGACCGGCCCGGACGAGAACGGGCGCTTTGGCGACTTCGGCGGACGCTTTGTCTCCGAGACACTGATGCCCCTGATCCTCGAGCTGGAACGTCAGTACGAATTCGCCAAGACCGATGACAGTTTCTGGGCCGAGATGCACGACCTGTGGACACATTACGTCGGCCGCCCCAGCCCGATGTATTTCGCCGCGCGCCTGACCGAGCGTCTGGGCGGTGCGAAAGTCTATCTCAAGCGTGACGAGTTGAACCACACAGGGGCTCACAAGATCAACAATGTGCTGGGCCAGATCATCTTGGCACGTCGCATGGGAAAGACGCGTATCATTGCGGAAACCGGCGCGGGTCAGCACGGCGTCGCCACGGCGACCGTCTGCGCGAAGTTTGGTATCAAATGCGTCGTCTACATGGGCGCGCACGACGTGGAACGACAATCGCCCAACGTCTTCCGCATGAAGCTGCTGGGGGCGGAGGTCGTGCCGGTGACCTCGGGTCGCGGTACGCTCAAGGACGCGATGAACGACGCGCTGCGCGATTGGGTGACGAATGTGGATGACACGTTCTACTGCATTGGGACCGTTGCGGGTCCGCACCCCTATCCTGCCATGGTCCGGGATTTCCAAGCCATTATCGGCCAGGAAGCCAAGACCCAGATTCAGGACGCCGAAGGCCGTCTGCCAGACACGATCATTGCCGCGATCGGTGGTGGCTCGAACGCGATGGGCCTGTTCTTTCCGTTCCTTGATGACAAGGAAGTTAACATCATCGGTGTAGAAGCCGGTGGGAAGGGCGTGAACGCCAAGATGGAGCACTGCGCCTCCCTGACGGGTGGACGCCCCGGCGTTCTGCACGGAAACCGGACGTATCTGCTGCAGGATGACGACGGTCAGATCCTGGAAGGATTCAGCATTTCCGCCGGACTCGACTATCCAGGCATCGGGCCGGAGCATTCCTGGCTGCACGACATCGGGCGAGCCCAATACGTCTCGATCACTGACAAGGAAGCGCTTGAGGCGTTCCAGTTGTGTTGCGAGATGGAGGGGATCATCCCCGCGCTGGAGCCCAGCCACGCACTGGCCCATGTCATGAAGATCGCGCCGGACCTGCCGGCAGACCACATCATCGTCATGAACATGTGCGGTCGTGGCGACAAGGATATCTTCACCGTTGCCCGCGCGCTTGGCTGGGAGATGGGGGACGTTCTCTAGCCTGACGCAGGGGTCGAGGTTCGTCGCGCGGGGGCAGGCGGGTCTTGGCGGGTTTCCGACCTGCCGGGGCGCGTCCTTGATTTGGCCACATTGCTGAACTTAACTTTTGGCAAGAAACCTGAAATCTGCTGGAGCCTGTCAAATGTCCGCTTTCCGTTTTGTTCATCTTGGTGCCCTGAGCGCCTTATCCCTTGTCTTCGTCATGGGAAGCCCGGCGATGTCACAAACCGTCGAAGTCGACGAGGTGACAGAAGAAGTCGTCGAGGCCGCCGCAGAAGAAGGCTTTGAGCAGGTTTCAATTCGGGACCGTTGGAACGAGACGGAATACGAGATGAAGAAGGGGACAGAGTCCCTTATCGTCGTTTACGATAAACTGGCCGGTCGAATGGAGACCGAAGAGGGTGAGGAAATCGAGGAAGGCGCGCGCCATCCCGGTCTCAAGGGTATCGAAACCGCCTTGGAGGCGCACCTGCGGAATGCCGAACGTGCTGCCACGCGAGACGAGGCCCGCGCCGAGCGTCGCGCCGAGCGTGATGATCGCCAGGCCTCGAGGTCGCAAGGCCGTGGTAACGGCAACGGTGGTAACGGCGGCGGCAATAACGGCAATGGCGGCGGTAACGGCGGCGGAAATGGAAACGGGCGGAAGTAACGCGGTCTGGCGTCACCCCTTGATGATGGGGTGATGCGCCGCTGCGGTCTCGGGGATGGTCCCGTCCAGACGCGGATCATCCACAATTTCAATCTCGCGGCGCACGGGCACGAACCCCGAGCGCATGTAAAACGGCAGCGCGACGGGGCTGTCGAACGTGCAGGTGTGGATTTGAAACCGTGTGATGGGCCGGGCGAAGGCGCGGGTTATCGCGGTTGTCATCAGGGCGCGTCCGGCCCCGATCCCCTGCGCGGCGGGCGTTAGACCCAGAAAGGCCAGTTCGCAGGATTCGCCATCGCGGAAATCCAGTTCCAGGAGCCCTTCAGTCTGATCGTTGAGTGTGAGCGCATAAACTTCGACGTCCCGGTCGCGCAGGATGCCCTGCAACGAGGCATCCGCCATCCGAAGCCGGGAAAACCACAGCCAGTCCAGCGCGCCGACGCGAGTGAAAAGGTCGCGATACCAATCGACCTCAGGCCGCTCCACCCGTGTCAGCGCCGCGCCGTCGGGCAGGGTCGCGGGACGCATCGCGGGCGGCTCTACCATCTCCAGATGGGTGACGACGGCGGCGATTTTGCCGGGCGGGACGGGGTGGAAACCAGGAGTTATCATGGCTTCGTCAGGTACAGGACATCCACGTGGGATTCCAATATGGAGTTTCGACATCGGGTGGTGTCTGTACAGCATCATCCTGAACAGGGCGACATCGAACAGGATCGTCGGGATCCGGCCTCCGGGCAGCGGCAAGCGGCCTGCGTGTTTCAGCCCTCGGCATACTGCTGCAAGATTTCGAGTGGCACGATGTCCAGAGTTCGCTGGTGCGTCGCGGTCAGATTGACGCGTGGCGCGCAATCCTCGTGGTGCGCTTGCAGAAACCGCGCGGCACAAAGGCACCAGCGGTCGCCGGGGTTCAGGCCTGCGAAGCCGTATTCCGGGCGGGGGGTCGACAGATCGTTGCCCAAGTACTTGGAATAGGCGAGGAACTCCGCCGTCATAACCGCGCACACGGTGTGGACGCCGACATCCATCGGGCCGGTGTTGCAGCAGCCGTCGCGGAAAAAGCCGGTGACTGGGTCCATGCCGCAGACGGCCAGTGGTTCGCCGAAGACGTTGAGTGCGGCCACCTGGCCGGGAACGGATTGGGACATGGGGCCTCCTGACTTGGTTGGGGCGACAGGTAACATAGGAAGCGCGAAATGCTATTGCGCGGCGGCGATGGCGCGGAACATCTCGATATTGGCTTTCGACACTCCTGTCGCGCGGAAATTGCGGTCTGCCGCGTTGACGGCGATCACCACATCCCGCGCCCGGTCGATATAGACGAACTGGCCGTAGACGCCCTGCGCCATGACCTCACCCGCGCGCGCGTCCGACGGCATCCACCATTGATAGCCGTACTTCATCTGCCCTGCCCCTGTCTTGGCCGATGGCACGGTTGAAACATTGACCCAATGTGCGGGCACGATCTGCTGCCCGTCGAGCCGCCCACCCTGAGAGACCAGCAGGCCCATACGGGCATAGTCGCGCGTGCGCATGTTCAGCCCGCCCAGAACGAAGGCCACGCCCTCTCCGTCGGTCAGGAAATAGGCGGGGCCGATGCCCATCGGGCCAGTCAGCCGTTCTGCCATCAGGACAGGGATGGTTGCCCCGGTTGCCCCGCGCAGCACCATCCCCAGCACGTGCGAATCCATGGAAACATACGTCATTGCCTCCCCCGGTGCACGGTCACGCGTGTCGAGCGCGGCGGTGAACTCATCCAGTGCGCCGCCCAATGCGATGACCCGGCCCATACGGTTGATGTCGCTGTCGGGGTCGAAATAATCTTCGTCGAAGGCGACTCCGGATTCCATTTGCAGGATATCCTGCACCGTCGCCCCCGCGTAGGCGGAGGTCGCAAGGACAGGCGCGTATTTCTCGACCGGATCCGACAGGTCGATGCGCCCCTCGTCCACCAAGATGCCGGTCAGCAGCGACAGGAAGGACTTGGCAACTGACCAACTGATCCGCAAATCGTCCGGCCCGGTGCCGAGGTAATAGCTCTCGTGTGCGACCGCGCCGCCGCGCAGCACGACAAGGCCGGTGATCTGCCGGTCGATGATCCACTGCTCGGCCCCGACCGGCAGGCGCGTTTCCACGCCTTGGGGCGGCGGCTCGCCCGCCTGACCCTGCAGCGGCACCCAGAGAAACGCGCCCCTCATATCCGAGAAATTCGCGACGATCCTGTCGGGTGCGAAGAGCGTGTTGACCGCCAGCAGACGCGTGATCTCCTCGCGCTTGACGATGGCAAGGCCACCGCCCGCCAGCACCAGCGCAAGCAGGATCAATCCAATCCGTGTCAGCCATTTGCGCATGTGAAGGTCCTCCGCGCCCCGATAACTATTGGGCAGCTACGTCGTTGAAGGGAGGTGTCGCGTCACTTGAATTTCGCAGCGAGTCTTTGCAGCGGCGACAGCTTTTCCTGGATGGTTGGGGCATCCGTGGGCTTGTCCGGCTCGGGTTTCGCCTTGTCCTGTTTGGGCCCACCGCCACCTGAAGACCGCGGCGGCGCGACGCGCAGGGCCACGGCATTGGTAAAGCCCGGTCCGTCCCCCGCGGCCAGCTTCGACGCGCCGTCGCAGATGCCGCGCAACAGATCCTCCAGCATCTGGCCCTCGGCCTTGGCGAAATCCGACAGAACGTACGCCGCAACCCGGTCCTTGTGCCCCGGATGGCCGATGCCCAGCCGCACGCGGGCATAGTCCGGCCCGATATGCTGATGGATGGAGCGCAGACCGTTATGCCCGGCATGTCCGCCCCCCTGTTTCAGGCGCAGTTTGCCGGGGGCCAGGTCAAGCTCATCATGGAACACAGTTACGTCGCCCGGCTCCAGCTTGTGAAAACGCATCGCTTCGCCCACTGACTGGCCGGACAGGTTCATGAAAGTGTGAGGCTTAAGCAGCCAGACCTTCTCGGACCCGAAACGCACTTCGGCAAGGTCGCCTTGGAACTTCGACCGCCAAGGCGCGCCCTGCTCCTCGGCGATCCGGTCAAGTGCCATGAAGCCGATGTTGTGCCGGTTTCCCGCGTATTTTGCGCCCGGATTGCCCAGGCCCACCCAGAGTTGCATGCAGGGTTCCTCGAATTTCGCGTCATGAGGCTAGGGCAATCAGGCGCGGGGGGCCAGAGGCCGGGACGAAAGGCGGGCGTGGTCTATTGAACCATGACCTGACCGCTCGGCTGCGGGTTCGTGGTTCTGGGGGCGTCCCCGAAACTAATGTCACCTTCGCCGCGAATGGCCCGCATAAAACCTGCGGGCCCTTGTCTTTGGTGGGGCGTTACTCCTCCAAGGCTTCCAATTCGTCGATGAAACCTTCGATCATGGACAGGCCCTTGTCCCAGAATGCCGGGTCGGAGGCGTCAAGGCCGAAGGGGGCCAGAAGCTCCTTGTGGTGCTTGGAGCCGCCGGCCTTCAGCATGTCGAAGTACTTGTCCTGGAACCCCTCGGGCGCGTCCTGATAGGCCGCGTAGAGCGCGTTCACGAGGCCGTCCCCGAAGGCATATGCATAGACGTAGAAGGGCGAATGCACGAAGTGGGGGATGTAGGCCCAGAAGTGCTCGTAGCCTTCCATGTATTCGAAAACCGGCCCCAGAGATTCCGCCTGTACCGACATCCACAGCGCGTCAATATCGTCGGGCGTCAATTCGCCCTCGCGACGGGCGGCGTGAAGTTTGCACTCGAAGTCATAGAAGGCGATCTGGCGGACGACCGTGTTGATCATGTCCTCTACCTTGCCAGCCAGCATGACTTTTCGCTGCGCGTCGTCCTTTGCCCCATCCAGCATGGCGCGGAAGGTCAGCATCTCGCCAAAGACCGACGCCGTTTCGGCCAGCGTCAGCGGTGTGGAGGACAGCATCTCGCCCTGATCTGCGGCCAGGACCTGATGCACGCCGTGGCCCAGTTCATGCGCCAAAGTCATCACGTCGCGCGGTTTGCCAAGATAGTTCAGCATCACGTAGGGGTGCACCGTCGTGACCGTGGGGTGCGCAAAGGCACCGGGGGCCTTGCCCGGTTTGACGCCCGCGTCGATCCAGCCCTTGTCGAAGAACGGCTCGGCCAGTTTCGCCATCTCGGGCGAGAAACCGGCATAGGCGTCCATTACGGTCTTGCGTGCCTCGTCCCAGCCGACCAGCCGCGTTTCCTCCATCGGCAGGGGCGCGTTGCGGTCCCAGACCTGAAGCGTGTCCAGCCCCAGCCATTTCGCCTTGAGCTTATAGTACCGGTGCGACAGGCGCGGATAGGCGGCGACCACGGCGTTGCGCAACGCCTCGACCACCTCGGGTTCAACATCATTGGCCAGGTGGCGGCCCGACTGCGGCGTTGGCAGGCCGCGCCAGCGGTCTGTGATTTCCTTTTCCTTGGTCAACGTATTGTGGACGCGGGCGAAGGTCCGGACGTTTCTGCCGAACACCTCGGCCAGCACGCGGGCACCGGCTTCGCGCTTTGCCCGGTCGTGATCGGTCAGCAGGTTCAGCGTCCCCTCGATGCCGAGTTCTTCGCCGTCGACCACGAACGTCAGGCCGGCGATCGTTTCGTCGAAAAGCTTGTTCCAGGCCGAGGCCCCGACGACCGAAGTGTCGTGAAGAAACTTCTCCAACTCATCGGACAACTGATACGGCTTCATCGCGCGCAGGCGGTCCAGTGCGGGACGGTAGCGCGCCAGGTCGGCGTTGGCCGCCATCAACTCTCCGTAGCGTGCGTCGTCGATCCGGTTGAACTCCAGGCTGAAGAACACCAGCGGCGTGGTGAAGGTGGTCAGCTTGTCCTGACAGTCGGACATGAACTTGGCCCGGTCGCCGTCGGTGGTGACCTGATAGTATCGCAGGCCTGCGAAGGACATGATGCGGCCTGCGATCTCGTCGATCTTTTCGTTGCGCTGGATGCAGCGGAGCATGTCCTCGGCGCTCAGACCCGCCAGCTTGCCTTCGTAGTCGGCGGCAAAGGCGGCGCATTCGGTTTCCAGCCATTCCATGTCGCGCTTCAGCTCCGGCGCGTCTTCCGAAGCATAGAGGTCGGTCAGGTCCCATTCTGGCAAGTCGCCCAGCGGATCGCCACCCGCAGGCGCGGCGTTTGCGTCGCGGGGAAGGGTGCGGTTCAGCGTGGTCAGGCTGGCGGGGAAGTGGGTCATCGGGGCCTCGTGTCTGTTGGTTGCGACACAGGTAGGTCGTTCCCCTTCGGATCGCAAACCCCCGTGGCGTCAGATCGCCCGCGTCCGACCCGCAACGCGCACCCGGTCGCCGGGTTTGCCGGTGACGGCGACGCGCAACACGGACGGCGCGCCCATGTCCTGACCTTGCCGGATAGTGAACTCGCCGCCTTCACTCAGGCCCGGCCAGTCGAGGTCGACCAAGGCACCGCCAAGGGCCGCCGCCGCCGCACCCGTCGCCGGATCCTCCGGCACGCCGCCGCTGGCGAAGGCATTCCGGGAGGCGAACTCAACGTCCGATGTGATGTGCAGCAGACTGATCGTCGTCAGGTCGTGGCGGGCCATGATCGCGTGGCCCGCGTCAAGATCGTAGTCCATTGCGGCAAGGCGGGCGCGGTCGCTCAGGGTCAGAATGGCGTGCTGCACGCCGGCATGGGCGAGGGTTGGGGGCAAGGCCGGGTCGAGGTCGCCATGCCCAAGGTCGAAGAGCGCAAGAACCTCGGCCAGCGCGTCTGCCTCCAACGGGCGCGACCACGTCGGGGGCGAGGTCAATTCCGCCACCCAGCCATCCGACTCTGACCGTGCGTCGACCGTGATTTCGCCACCTGACAGCGACAGCCTGTAGGTGCCCGCCCCGTGGCGCGCGCCCAGTTCGACCGCCAGTGCGATCGTGGCGTGTCCACAGAAGGCGACCTCGCCCTCGGGCGCATAGTAGCGGGTGATCCAGACGTCGCCGTCGGGCGCGGCGAAGGCCGTTTCGGAATAGCCCAGGTCTTGCGCCACGCGCTGCATTTCGGTCGCAGGGGGCAGGGCGTCGGCAACAACGACACCGGCGGGGTTTCCGCCAAGCATTCCATCGGCAAAGGCGGCGATACGGCTGGGAATCATGTTCTGTCCTTTCAAAGCGTTTCGCCCGGACAGGTAGAGTGCAGGGAGTTTCGACGCCAACGAAGGTTGGTGATCCCTGAGTTCAGAATGCTTGATGATCAGCGCCTGCAACTAGGTCGCACAGTCAGACCAGCGTGAGCGGCCCCGCCTCAGTCTCCATCCCCTCGGCGCGGTCAAATCGCAGGTAGGCTAGCGCGCGGTTGCCCGACACCGTGTGGACCGTGCCCGCCGGACGGCCCGCGTTGGTGATCTCGGCCCCCGGTGCAACGGCCCCTTTGACCCGGACCAGCCCTTTGCGCAGCTCGGTCTTGTGCTTCATGCGGGCGACGATTTCCTGCCCGACGAAACAGCCCTTTTTGAAGTCGACGCCACCCAGCCGCTCGAACCCCATTTCCAGAATATAGCTTTCGTTGGGGATCAGCTCGATCCCCGCCTGCGGAACGATGTTCTCCACACGGACGGCATCCCAGTCGATATCATCGCCGCCCTGTGCGCCGCCCTCTGTGGCATACTGTCTCCAGCCCATGCCCGGCCGGGGGTCGACCACCGCGTCCTTGGGAGCCTCACCAATCCCGCGCGCCACGGACAGGCCGCTGTCCGCGATCTCCACCTTCGAGCGCAGCCGGTACATCGCAAGCCGCTGCGCTAGGCCAGGGGCCTGGTCGGCCGATACGTCGAGATAGAAGGCGTCCGCGTCACGGAACGTCAGGAAATCGGCTAGGTATTTGCCTTGCGGAGTCAGCAGCGCGGCATAGCCCAGGCCGGTTTCGGGCACGTCCCGCGTCAGCAAGCCATGAAGAAATTTTTCCCGGTCGTTACCCGAGACACGAAGGATAATGCGTTTCACGGGCAATAGATGGCGCAAGCGCGCCGCCGCGCCAACCCCTTGCTGCCGCACATTGATCCCGATTGCCGTCACACATTGACCCTGTCGAAGGCGGGGCTTACCGATCTGACAAAGCATATCAGGAGCTTTCATGTCGCTTGCCCACGGTCCCAAGACGCTCGCCATTCCCGGCCCTTCGATCATTCCGGACCGCGTGCTGCGCGCGATGCATCGCCCATCTCCGAATATCTACGTCGGTCCGCTGATCGACATGACGCATTCGTTGATTCCCGACCTCAAGACGGTGGCGCAGACAGAGCACAACGCGACCATCTACATTGGCAACGGCCATGCCGCGTGGGAGGCGGCACTGGCCAACACGCACGCGAAGGGGGATCTTGTCCTCGTGCCGCGCACGGGCACGTTTGCCGACGGCTGGGCCGAGGTCGCGCGCAGCATGGGGATCCGGACGGAGATGCTGGATTTTGGCAACCGTCATGCGATGGATCCCGCCGCCATTGGGCAGCGCCTGCGCGAGGATACGGAGCACGAGATCAAGTCCGTCCTTTGCGTTCACGTGGACACTTCGTCATCGATCAAGGCTGATCTGAAGGCGATCCGGGCGGAAATCGATGCCGCTGGCCACCCCGCGTTGCTGCAGGCCGATTGCATGGCCAGCTTGGGCTGTGACGAGATGCGGATGGACGAATGGGGCGTGGATGTCGCCTTTGCGGGGTGCCAGAAGGGACTTATGACGCCTGCCGGTGTGGCGTTCGTCTTCTACAACGATCGGGCGGCCAGGTCGCGCGAACGGTCCGACCTGGCCACGTTCTACTGGGACTGGAAGCCGCGCACGACACCCGACGTGTACTTCCGTTACTTCCAGGGCACCGGCCCGACGCACCACCTTTTTGGGCTGCGCGAGTCGCTGGACATGATCGTCCACGAGGAAGGGATCGAGAACGTCTGGGCACGCCACGGCACGCTTGCCGGGGCGCTTCATGCAGCCTTCGCGCGTTGGGAGGATCACGGCACAAACGGGGCTGGTGTCGAGATGAACGTCCGCGACCCGGCCATCCGCTCAAATGCCGTTACGGCCGTGCGCCTGCCCGAAAACGGGACCAAGCTGCGCATGTGGTGCGAGGACGAGATGGGTCTGACGCTGGGAATCGGCCTCGGCATGGTCCCGCATGGCGATCCGGCCGAGCTCGGCTTCTTCCGGGTCGGTCACATGGGGCATGTTTCGGGGCATTCGATGATGGGAACCCTCGCCTCGATCGACGCGGGCCTCAAGGCACTCGGGGTGCCGCACGGCTCCGGAGCAATGGACGCGGCCAGTGCCGTGGTCGCCGGGACAGCGCACCCGGTCTCTGACTCTTGCGTCACACTGCATCAAGTCGCGTCTGGCTTGTCGGGCTGAAGCGGGCTGCCCGAATTATGCCCTGATCTTGGGGCAATTTCCCCCTAATCGGCCGATTCCCCTGCCAATTCGGAACCGGCCATTCGGAGGCGAGATGAACGCGGAAGAAGCACCGACGACAACAAGACGTCCCCTGCGTGATATTATCACCGGGGGGCCAGCGAAGACCTTTCTGGCAGCGTCTGTCCTCGGTCTGATGTGGGGACCCATCCTGGCCTCCGTGCTGGACGCGGTGGGGCGGGTTTCCGAACATAAGACGGCACAGGTCGAAACAGATCTTAGAGTGTCTCTGCCGTCGATGCGGCCAGATTCGCATGCGGATCTGATCGTGACCGAGGTGACTGCCATCCCCATGGGAACATCGTCCGATGATTCCGCGATCGAACGACTGAAAGGCCTGACGCGGCAGGGCAGCCTGTCGAACCTGGACGATCCCGCCAATACCACTCCCTGAGTCGCGAAGGGCCGAAAAGCCCCGCTAGTCGCGCCGGCGCGCCAAGGCAGCCTGAACGCGCGCCTCCCAGGCTGCTTCACGCGCGGCCCGGAATTGTCCCCACCGCCGTATGCCCCAATGCATCACGGCGCAGATCGCCAGCGATACTGGATAGCCCCAGACGCCCCAGATAATCACCAGCGTCATCACGAGGATCAGATAGAACATGCCCAAAAACGCATTCGTATAATCCTGAACCCGTTCAAACTGACTGTCTTCGCGCATCGCTGCTCTCCTCCTTTGGGGCAGTTTAGCGCGAAGCCGCCGCAAGAAAAGTCACGATACCGCTTGGGCGAGGGCCTTGGGCAATGCCACGCGCAGGGCATCCATGTCGGCGGCCGTGCCGCAGCCGATCCGGATACAGCGGTCCAGAGGCGCGATTCCCGGCATCCGCACAAAGATGCCCTGGGTGATCAAAGCGGCCAAAACCGCCCGCGCGAATCCGCCGTCGCTGCCGCAATCCACAGTCACGAAATTCGTGGCCGAGGGCAGAGGCGTCAGCCCGTTCTGTTCTGCGATGGCGGCAATTGCATCGCGCGACTGGGCCACGCGGGCCTGCACTTCGGCCAGCCAATCAAGATCCGCCAGCGCCGCGACTGCCCCCGCTTGCGCCACGCGGCCCAACCCGAAATGATTGCGAACCTTGTCGAACGCCCCGATCAGGTCCGCGTGCCCCAAGGCGTAGCCCACGCGCAGGCCTGCCAGTCCGTGCGCCTTTGAGAACGTCCGCATCCGGATCACGCGATCCTCGGTCACGTTCAGCGGCGGCACTGCGTCAGGCGGCGCCAGGTCGGCATAGGCCTCGTCAAGGCAGAGGACGCATCCCTCAGGGATCCGTGCTATCATGTCCGCGATGACGTTCGCGTCGTGCCAGCTTCCCATCGGATTGTCGGGGTTCGAGAGATAGATGAGCTTGGCCCCCACGTCTCCCGCCTTCTTCAGCAGCGCTTCGGGGTCCTCGTGGTCGCCCTTGAACGGCACGGTGTGGAGCGTGCCGCCAAAGCCCGTGACATGATAATTAAACGTCGGGTACGCCCCGGCCGAAGTCACCACCGCGTCCCCCGGACCGACCAGCAGACGCACCAGATAGGCCAGCAACCCGTCTATCCCCTCACCGGCGACGACGTTCTTTGCCGCGATGCCATGGTGCGCGGCCAGCGCCTGCCGCAAGGTGTAATACTCGGGGTCGCCATACATCCAGGCTTCGCGCGCGGCGCGTTCCATGGCTCCGATCGCGCGGGGGGAGGGGCCGAAGACGCTCTCGTTTGCGCCCAGTCTTGCCGCAAAGGGCGCTCCGCGCGCACGCTCCTGAGCTTCCGGTCCGACGAAGGGGACAGATGCGGGTAGGCTGTCGGCAAGCGGGGTCAGTTTCATCGCGTGTCCTCCGGAGATAGACCTGCGTCTACGCCAACGCCTCGTCGCGGTCCACGAGGTGTAGAAGTGGCTCACCCGCCTCGCCCCTGCGAATGTTCTCAGCCACGACCTGCGCGGCGGTCGCGGGCCGGGTAGCGGAGGCGATATGCGGAGTGACGGTTACCTTGGGATGCGACCAATAGGGATCGTCATCGGGCAAGGGTTCGACGCGGAACGTGTCCAGCGTGGCATGGCCCAGCCGGCCCAGTGCCGCCAGAAGTGCGTCGTCGTCGATCAGCGCCCCGCGTCCGGGGTTCAACAGGACGGCATCATCGCGCATCCAGCCAAGTGTTTGCGCATTCATCAGATTTTCGGTGGAGCGCGTATGCGGCGTCAGGAGGACGACGATGTCCGCACCTTCCAAAGCCTGCCGCAACCCGTCGCGTCCGGTAACCGAGCGAACGCCGGGCTGATCCTTGGGGCTGCGCGACCAACCGGTCACCGGAAAGCCCAGATTTACCAGGGCTGCGGCGCAGGCCGACCCCAGTTCCCCCATACCAAGCATCGCGATGGGCCGGTGCGCGGCCAGCGGCGGGGCGTCCGGACTCCAAGGGCAGCCCTTGATCTGCGCGTCCATGCCAAGGTGATGGCGCAGCACATGCCCTGTCACCCATTCGACCATGCCTTGCGTAAGCCCGCCGTCGACCATCCGGCAAAGGGGCGCGGTCAGGGTACGGTTGCCCTCCACCTGCTCGACGCCGGCCCATAGGTTGAGCACGCCCCTGACCGCCGTGTAGGGCGTGAAATCCTGCAATTCGGAGTTTGGGGCATAAACGATCCAGTCGATCGCGCCGGGGTCGTGCGGGTCGGCGACCTGCACGATCCGGGCCGAGATACCTGCCGCGTCCAGCGCTGCCGGTAACGCCTCGCGGTAATCCTCCCAAGTCGAGGGCTTTGCGGCGAAAAGGACTGTCGTCATGTCTCGAAGGCCCCTGCAGGGTCCCGCATGCCTTTGAATTCCAACGGGTTGCCGAAGGGGTCGAGCAGGAACATCGTCGCCTGTTCGCCCGGCTGTCCCTCGAAACGCAGATGCGGCTCAAGCACGAAATCCGTGCCTGCGGCACTGAGCCGCTCGGCCAACGCACGCCACTCCTCCATCGGCAAAAGGACACCGAAGTGCGGCATCGGTACCATATGATCGCCGACCTTGCCGGTTGGACGATGGGCGAACGGCTCGCCCAGATGCAGGCTGATCTGATGGCCGAAAAAGTCAAAATCGACCCAGGTTTCTGTCGATCGTCCTTCCTTGCAACCCAGCAGATCGCCATAGAAGGCGCGGGCCTGATCAAGGTCGCGGATGTTGAAGGCCAGATGGAAAATGCTCACTGGGAATTCCTTAAGTGACGTTGGACGCGTTCTATTCGTCCGTTCTCTGTTTTCCAAATATCCCACGGGGGTCCGGGGGTGTGAAACCCCCGATCCTTCAGTCGGGGTCGCGCCATCGGTTCACGATCGGATATCGCCGGTCCAGCCAGAACGCCCGCTGCGACAGGCGGGCACCGGGCGCGGACTGGAACCGTTTGTATTCAGACAGGTAGATCAACCGTTCGACATGCTTGACCACGTCCCGGTCGTGACCGGCGGCGACGACCTCCGGGACCGACTGCTCCTCATCGATCAGGCGTTTCAGGATGTCATCCAGGACTGGATACGGCGGCAGGCTGTCTTCGTCCTTCTGGTCGTCGCGCAGCTCCGCGCTCGGTGGCTTGTCGATCACGCGCTGGGGCATGACCTCCCCGTCCGGGCCCTTGAACCAATCGAAGGTATTGGCGTTCCGCCAGCGGCAGACGTCGAACAGATCCGTCTTGTAAAGGTCCTTGACCGGGTTATAGCCACCCGACATGTCGCCGTAGATCGTGGAATATCCCACGGCGACCTCAGACTTGTTGCCGGTGGTCAAAAGCATGGCACCGAACTTGTTGGACATCGCCATCAGCAGCAGGCCGCGCAAACGGGACTGGATGTTTTCTTCGGTCAGGTCGGGTGTCGTGCCCGCGAAAAGGGGGGCCAGCGTTTCTGTCACGGCGGCGCGCGATCCGGCGATCGGCAGGGTGTCGAGCTTGCAGCCCAGCCGTTCTGCCACGCCGCGGGCGTCTTCCAGGCTGTGTTCGGAGGTGTATTCCGACGGCAGCATGATGCAGTGCACGTTCTGCGGACCAAGCGCATCGGCGGCGATTGCCGCCACGATGGCCGAATCCACGCCCCCCGACAGGCCAAGGATCGCGCGGTCGAACCCGGCCTTGGTCATGTAATCGCGCAGCGCGATGACCATTGCCGCGTAGTCTGCACCGGGCCCCTCGGGCTGGGAGACGCGCTCGCCGTCGCGGGCCAGCCAGCCGTCGTCGGTGCGATCAAAATCGATGTGGACCAATGTTTCCTGGAAGGCCGGCAAGTGATGGGTCAACTTTCCGTGCGGGTTCAGCACGAAACTGGCCCCGTCGAAAATCTGGTCGTCCTGTCCGCCAACAAGGTTCAGGTAAACCAACGGCAGGCCCGTTTCGATGGTGCGTGCGACCATGTGGCCATAGCGGACATCCTGCTTGCCCCGGAAATAGGGCGAGCCGTTTGGCACCAGCAGGATCTCGGCCCCCGTCTCGGCCAGCGTTTCGGTCACGTCGTCGAACCATGCGTCTTCGCAGATCGGCGTGCCCAAACGGACCGGCCCGACGGTGTAGGGGCCGGAAATATCGCCGGAGGTGAAATACCGCTTCTCGTCGAAGACCTTGTAGTTAGGAAGGTGGTGCTTGTGGATTTCGGCGACGACCTTGCCGCCGTGGGCCACGACATAGGAGTTGAAGGGCTTTTCCTCCTCTGCGGGCCAATGGGCCAGCCCAAGGCCGATTGCCGGGCCATCGGCGCAATCGGCGACCAAAGTGTCGAGTACAGCGCGGGCATGGGCGACGAAGGCGGGTTTGCGGATGAGGTCCTGCGGCTGATAGCCGGTCAGAAACATCTCGGGCAGGGCCACCATGTCCGCGCCCGCGTCCCGCGCGGCCTGCCATGCGTCACGGGCCATGGCGGCATTGCCCTCCAGATCGCCCATCGCGGGGTTCAATTGGGCCAGGGTCAGGCGGAACGTCTCGGTCATCTTGGCCTCCGAAGGCTTTTCGCCAGCGGACGTAGCGCGCCTGCGCGGCAGGGGGAAGCACCGATGCTGCACCAAGTGCCGCATCCACCGTTGCCTGACGCCCCGCCATTGCCTAGCCTGCGGGTCGAGAATGGGGCGAAGGGGCTATCGGATGAACAAGCTGATCGGGGCAGTCATGCTAAGCTTGCTGGCGGGAGGCGCGGCTGCGCAGGACGTCATCACCAAGCAATATGGCGATGGGGGCATCTACGAGGGCACTTTCCTTGACGGCAAGCAGCACGGGACGGGCACCTATACGTTGCCGTCGGGCTATACCTACACCGGGGAATGGGCGAACGGTGAAATCGTGGGCCAGGGCCGCGCGGTGTTTCCCGATGGCTCCATCTACGAGGGCCAATTCGCGAAAGGGGAGCCGAACGGAACGGGCACGATCACCTTCGCCGATGGGGCCACCTATACGGGTGAATGGACAGATGGACGGATCGAGGGTGAGGGCGTCGCCGATTATGCGAACGGCACGCGCTATACCGGCGACTTCGTGAACGCGGTCCATGACGGGCAGGGCGTGATGGAGGCCCCGAACGGCTACCGCTATGAAGGCGGTTGGGCCATGGGGCTGAAGGAAGGCCAGGGGCGGATCACCTATCCTGACGGTTCCACCTATGAGGGGGACATGGCGGGTAACGTTCGGTCGGGCCAGGGCATCCTGCGCACGCCTGACGGACTGACTTATGATGGTGCTTGGGAAAACGGTCAGATCAACGGCACGGGTACGCTGCGGCAGGCCAACGGCGACGTCTACGAAGGCAGGCTGGTGGCCGGCAAGCGCGACGGGCAGGGCAAGGTGACCTACGCCAACGGCGACGTCTACGAGGGCGAATTCCGCAACGACCGCCGCCATGGGCAGGGCACCTTCACCGGCACGGACGGCTATGTCTACAGCGGGGGCTGGATCGATGGACGGATCGAGGGGACAGGCGAAGTCACCTATCCCGACGGTTCGGTATATGTCGGAGAGTTCGCGAACGACCTGGCACATGGCACCGGAAAGATAACCTATATCGACGGTGCCACTTATGAAGGCGATTGGAAGGAAGGCGTGATCGAGGGGCAGGGCCGCGCGGTCTATCCCAATGGCCTGATCTACGAAGGCGGCTTCCTCAACGCGCAGAACCACGGGCTGGGGGTGATGACCTTCACCGACGGGTACCGCTACGAGGGCGAATGGGCCGAGGGGCTGCGCAACGGGCAGGGCCGGGCGACCTATGCCGACGGCACTGTCTACGAAGGCAACTTCGTCCGGGGCCAACGGCAGGGCGAGGGCACGATCACGATGGCAGACGGTTTCACCTATTCCGGCGGCTGGAAAGACGGGGAGATCGACGGTGAAGGTGTTGCGACCTATGCCAACGGCGATGTCTACACCGGGTCGTTCGTCGCCGGGCGGCGCGAGGGACCGGGAACGATGCGATATGCCACAGGCCAGGTCGAGAGCGGCCGCTGGAACGACGGCGATCTGGCCGAGCGCGATGGCGCAGCGGCCGTGACTGTGAACACCCCAGCGGACAATGAAGACCCGGCACCTGCTGCGCCCGCGCCGGCAGCCAGCGACAACTGAAGCGGCACCATGGTCGTCCAAGAATGGGGCGCGCCATCAAAAAAGGGGCGCATCCGTTCGCCCGGACGCGCCCCAATCGAGGGAAAGTCTTGCGTTCAGGTCTTGGGCAGCGTCGCCGCGACCGCTTCCCAGAGCACGGCCAGTGACGGACGCGGCGGGATGTCGATGATTGGGACGTCGGCGTCCATCAGGGCGTCGATCAGAAGGAGTTGCTTGGCCGGATTTGGCGCGTTTTCGCGGATCAGGGCCGCAGCAGGTTGACCGTGTTCGTCAACGATCAACATGTCGACGAACAGGCCGTTAAGCGGATCATGCCCCTCGTAAGCGGTCGAAGCCACCAGGAACGCTTGCAGCGCGACGCCGACGTGAAGGGTGCAGCACGGGGCTTCGGCCTCCATCCGATCCAGAAGCCAGTTATGCAACTGCACGTCACGCTTGGACATCAACGGGCGGGCCCTGATGGTGCCTTCCGCGATTTGATCAACGGCACGATTTATTTCCTCGGCGCGGAATTTTCCGGGGGATGCAACGGCCTTGGCCCGCGCAACCGCCGCACGGGCACCGACCCATTCGTTGGCCCAACTGCCCGATCCGCGAAGACCGTGCGGCATCGCCTTGCGCTTCGCCGTGCCCTCATTGGCCGACTCGGATGTATCACGCAGCGCGGCGATGCCGGTCTTGGTGATACGTGTCATGGCCTTGGCCATCAGGCGATCGAGCTGCATGTCGGGACCTCGGGTAAACGTTACTGAGGCTTTGTTTGAACCCAAGACGCGGCTTAATTGGGGCGAGCCTTGGGAAAATCGGCGGTCTTGTCGTGCCTCAGATGCGTTTGCCCTCGTCCAGCCGGGCCAGGATCGAGGCGGCATCCGACAGCACCGTCTCGCGCCGCGTTTCGTCCATCCGGTCCCACGTGCTGTACATCTGCGCCATGCGTGGATTGTTCTCGAACCGGTCGCGGTGACGGTTCAGGAAATCCCAGTAGAGCAGGTTGAACGGGCAGGCCCCTTCTCCCGTCTTCTGGCTGACGGAATAGGTGCACGTCTTGCAGTAGTCCGACATCTTGTTGATGTAGTTGCCGCCCGAAACATATGGCTTCGATGCGACAACACCGCCATCGGCAAACTGGCTCATCCCGATGACGTTCGGGGCTTCCACCCATTCATAGGCGTCGGCATAGACGACGAGGTACCAGTCGCTGACCTGTTGCGGGTCCAGTCCGGACAAGATCGCAAAGTTCCCCGTCACCATCAGGCGCTGGATATGGTGGGCATAGGCCTCGGCCATGGTGGTGTGTACCGCCTCCGAGACGCATTTCATGTCCGTATCGCCCGTCCAGTAGAAATCCGGCAGCGCGCGCGTGGCCTCAAGGGCGTTGCGCGACGTGTAATCGGGGCCTTCTCGGAAATAGATGCCGCGGATGTATTCGCGCCAGCCGATGATCTGGCGGATGAAACCTTCGGCCGCGTTGATCGGCACGTCGCCCGCCTGCCAGGCGGCCTCCGCCGCCTCGCAAACCTCTTGCCAGCCCAAGAGCCCCGCATTGATGTAGGGCGACAGCAGGGCGTGAAACATGAAAGGCTGCCCGCTGACCATCGCGTCTTGGTAGTCTCCGAACGTCGGCAGGCTGTGGTCGACAAAGTGCTCCAACGACGCCAACGCCCCTGCCCGGTCTGTCGCGAACCAGAAATCATCGACCGAGCCGTAGCGGTTGCCGAACCGCGCGCGCACCAGTTCGATTACATCTTCGGTCACTTTGTCGGGCGCGTGCCGCAGCGGTCCGGGCGGGTCGAGGTCTTTGGGTGCGCGTTTGCGGTTGTCGTGGTCGAAATTCCACTTGTCGCCGGCGGGCTCGTCGCCCTCCATCATCAGGCCCGTTTTGCGGCGCATCTCGCGGTAGAACCATTCCATCCGCAGTTCCTTGCGCCCCTCGGCCCACTCCTCGAATTCGGCGTGGGAGCACAGGAACCGGTCGTCGGGGAAAAGGTGAACCGGTATCGGGGCGTCTTCCAGCGCGGCGATCAGGCGAAATTCGCCCGGCTCGGTGCTGATCGCCTCCTCCGCGCCCGTCGCCTCGGCGGCGCGCAGCAGTTCGCCGGGGATCGACTGGGTGTTTTCGACATCATCGAGCGTGGTGTAGCGCACGGTCCACCCGTCGTCTTTTAGGTGGGCGGCAAATTTGCGCATCGCGGCAAACAGAAACGCGATCTTTCGTGGGTGATGGGGGACGTAATCCGTCTCGGCCTGGACTTCGGCCATGACCACCACGTCAGTTTCTTTGGACCCCTCGCGCAGCGCGCTCAGGTTGTCGGAAAGCTGGTCACCCAGGACAAGGATTAGACGCGTCACCACTCGATAACCTTGCCTGCGTAGTCGAAAAAGCCGCCGGTGTCCTCGGGTGCCAGGCCCATCAGTACGTCGGTGAGGTTTGCCGCCGCCTCCGCCGCCGAGACCTTGGGGGCTTTGTAGTCCTTCGTGAAAGGCGTTTCGACCGTACCAGGGTGAAGTGCCACGATGACGGCCTTCTTGCATTTGCGCCCGATTTCGATGGCGGCCCCATGGGTGATCTGGTTCGCCGCCGCCTTGGACGCGCGGTACGAATACCACCCACCCATCCGGTTGTCCCCGATGGAGCCGACCCGCGCGGTAAGAACACCCACGCGCGCCGTGTCGGTAAGCTTGGGAGCCAGATGTTTAAGGATCAGCGCGGGGCCGATGCTGTTGACCGCGAAGGTGTGCGCCATGGCGGTCGCGTCGATCGCATCCAGCGCCTTTTCCGGACCGCGTTCGTCGGGGGCCAGAATGCCCGTCGCGACGAAGGCGATGTCGACCGGATCAAGGTCGGCGAGGGCTGCAGCGACGCTCGCCTCGTCGGTGATGTCGAGGCCAGTCGTGCTGCGACCCAGGCGGGTGACTGTATGCTCCGCGGCAAGGTGATCGGCCAAAGCCGCGCCAACCCCGCCCGAAGCGCCGATAATGAGTGCGTGTGTCATGCAAGTCGACCTAGCGGGGTGGCGCGCGACGTCTAGGGGCGGGGGGGAACTCCGCCCCACGCAAGGGCCGTTCTCGAAGGAGGCGGTGTCATGGAACGGTTAACCCAGCTGCCGCAGCCAAATGCGTCGGATGTAGTCGATTGAACACCGCTGGCCGCCGCCGTGGGTGCAATGCTCAGGCATCGCATCGGCGTCCCCGTCCCACCGGGCGCAGATCAGGCCGTCGGGCGAAGGCGTGCGCATGGTGCCGGTTAGTCTGCGGTTGGCGACGTAGAAGGCGATGGCCGTGGCTATATCGCCTTGTCGCGTGGGGCAAGTGCGCCGCCCGCCGATTGGCACAACGCGGTTGGCGGTTCCGTGTACGTGGGTGACGATCGCATCCGAGTCGCAGGCGCAAGGCGGGCCCTTCCAGACGGTGCCAGGCAGGGGCAATCGGTATCCGTCCCGCAGGCGAAGGTTGGAGGGGCATGCAGGGCGAAAATCAGGAGAAGAAAGCGCATCGGGCAAAAATTGCGCTAAATCGGGGCTTCACATCCCCACGCGTTTCCGTATCTTAAGCGACATGACGAAGAGCCTACTGATCCTGGACCTGCTTCTTACCCGCTCCTGAGCGTGCCTTTCGGCGCGACCGCTCAGGAGGGATGCAGCGCCGGACCGGATCAACCAACCTCAGGACTTCGCCATGACCACCTCCACTCCCCCGTCCGACAGCCGCGTCATCATTTTTGACACCACCCTGCGCGACGGTGAGCAATCGCCCGGCGCTACCATGACCCACGACGAAAAGCTGGAGATTGCCTCCATGCTCGACGACATGGGCGTCGACGTGATCGAAGCGGGCTTTCCCATCGCCTCCGACGGGGATTTCGCCGCCGTCTCCGAGATCGCGAAGAACGCCAAGGACGCCACAATTTGCGGTCTGGCGCGGGCGAACTTCAAGGATATCGACCGCTGCTGGGAGGCGGTGAAACACGCGAAATCTCCGCGTATCCACACTTTCATCGGCACGTCGCCGCTGCACCGCGCCATCCCGAACCTGACCATGGACGAGATGGCCGAGCGGATCCACGACACCGTCACCCATGCCCGAAACCTGTGCGACAACGTGCAATGGTCGCCGATGGATGCGACGCGGACCGAGTGGGACTACTTGGCCCGCACGGTCGAGATCGCCATCAAGGCCGGGGCAACCACCATCAACATCCCCGATACGGTCGGATACACCGCGCCCAATGAATCCGCCGACCTGATCCGCCGCCTGATCGCCGAAGTGCCCGGCGCAGAGGACATCATCTTCGCGACGCACTGTCACAATGACCTCGGAATGGCGACGGCCAACTCGCTGGCCGCGGTCGAAGGCGGCGCGCGACAGATCGAATGCACGATAAACGGTCTGGGCGAGCGGGCGGGCAACACCGCACTTGAGGAAGTCGTGATGGCCCTGAAGGTGCGCCACGACATCATGCCTTTCAGCACCGGCGTCGATTCACGCAAGCTGATCGCGATCTCCCGCCGCGTGGCCAGCGTTTCTGGCTTTGCCGTGCAGTTCAACAAGGCCATCGTCGGCAAGAACGCCTTTGCCCATGAGAGCGGCATCCACCAGGACGGAATGCTGAAAAATGCGGAAACCTTCGAGATCATGCGCCCAGAGGATGTCGGCCTGACGGAGACCAATCTGGTCATGGGCAAGCATTCGGGCCGGGCGGCGCTGCGCTCCAAGCTGAAGGAGTTGGGCTACGAGGTGGAGGGCAACCAGTTGGCCGACGTCTTTGTGCGCTTCAAGACGCTGGCCGATCAGAAGAAGGAAATCTACGACGAGGACCTGATCGCGCTGATGCAAGCCGAGGAACGCGCCGGAGAGGACCGCATCAAGGTCGAGCATCTGCGCGTGGTCTGCGGCACCGATGGGCCCCAGACGGCCGATTTGACCCTTATGATCGACGGCGAGGCGAAGTCGGCAAAGGCGACAGGCGACGGCCCCGTGGACGCGGCGTTCAACGCCGTCAAGGCACTGGTCCCGCACGACGCGCGGCTGCAACTCTACCAGGTGTCCGCCGTGACCGAAGGCACCGACGCGCAGGCCACGGTGTCGGTGCGGATGGAGGAAGACGGTCGCATCGTGTCGGGCCAGTCGGCGGATACGGACACGGTCGTGGCGAGCGTGCGCGCCTATGTGAATGCGCTCAACCGTCTGCTGGTGCGTCGGGAGAAGGCTGGCAAGGACGCGCGGGAAATTTCTTACAAGGATGTTGGCTAGGCCTGTTTCGGACCCGACAGGCCCGTCCACTTTGCTCCGTGCCGCAGGCTTTCCTTAATTGCGATTGCCTGCGCCGCACGGCTCCCCAGGGATCGCCCCCGGTCAGATGTGGAGCATGGCGACGCGGGCGACTGTTATTTGCGAGGCGAGTGCAGTCAAACGCGGCCTGTCGCGGACGATAAAGGCGAAGCCGGGTCCCGGTGCCGGGACCGGCATATTTGGTGCACATTGCCCTCAGGCGGCGACATTGTTGGTTGCCTATGTCGATATTCGACTGTGCCCCCAGATCGAATTCAGGCGTACCTCCGCCGAAATCGGTCCAAACCGGCACTGGAACCCATGATCCGAAACAGATAAACCGCACTAAATCTTCCGGGCTATCGGCCACGGGGGCAGGCATGGTTTGGGGACGCTTGACATGAATATCTTCGGAAGCCTGTTCAGCTCGGACATGGCCATCGACTTGGGCACGGCGAACACGCTGGTCTACGTCAAGGGCAAGGGCATCGTGCTGAACGAACCCTCGGTTGTCGCCTATCACATGAAAAACGGGCGCAAGGAAGTGCTGGCCGTGGGCGAGGATGCCAAGTTGATGCTGGGCCGCACGCCGGGCAGTATCGAGGCGATCCGCCCAATGCGCGAGGGCGTCATCGCCGATTTCGACACCGCCGAAGAGATGATCAAACACTTCATCCGCAAGGTGCACAAACGCTCTACCTTCACCAAGCCCAAGATCATCGTTTGTGTGCCCCACGGTGCCACGCCGGTGGAAAAGCGCGCGATTCGTCAGTCGGTTCTGGGGGCAGGTGCCCGTAAGGCCGGGCTGATCGCGGAGCCCATCGCGGCGGCCATCGGGGCGGGTATGCCGATCACGGACCCAACCGGCAGCATGGTTGTCGACATCGGTGGCGGCACCACCGAGGTGGCCGTGCTGTCGCTGGCGGATATCGTCTACGCCCGCTCGGTCCGCGTGGGCGGAGACCGGATGGACGAGGCGCTGATTTCCTATCTGCGTCGGCATCAGAACCTGCTGGTGGGCGAGGCCACGGCCGAGCGTATCAAGAAGGAGATAGGCACCGCCCGCATGCCCGAGAACGGGCGGGGCGAAGTCATGCGCATCCGGGGTCGTGACCTTCTGAACGGTGTCCCCAAGGAGACCGAGATCAGCCAGGCGCAGGTTGCCGAGGCGCTGGCCGAACCGGTGCAGCAAATCTGCGAAGCGGTGATGACCGCGCTCGAATCAACGCCGCCTGATCTGGCCGCCGACATCGTGGACCGGGGCGTGATGCTGACCGGGGGCGGCGCGCTTCTGGGCGACCTCGACCTGGCCCTGCGCGAACAGACGGGGCTGAATATCTCGGTCGCGGACGAATGCCTCAGTTGCGTTGCTCTGGGGACCGGCAAGGCGCTGGAATACGAGCGTCAGCTGAGTCACGTCATCGACTACGACAGTTGATCCAGGGTGGCGCGGACTCGGCCCGGCGAAGATATCTACAGCCGCCCGTTGCGGCGGCTGTTTATCACGCTGATCTGTGTCGTGTTGGTGGCGCTTGTCCTTCTCTGGCGCATCGACAATCCGCGCGCCGAACGCATTCGCGCGGCACTGGTCGACCGGGTGGTCCCGAACGTTGAATGGGCTCTGATCCCGGTCACTTGGGCGGGCCGCCTGGTCGAGGATTTTGAAGGCTACGCCCGCGTCTACGATCAGAATCAGGAACTGCGGCGCGAACTGCAGCAGATGAAGGCCTGGCGCGAAGCGGCGATCCAGCTAGAGCAGGAAAATGCGCGGCTGCTGGACCTCAACAAGGTGCGGCTGTCACCTGAACTGACTTACGTGACCGGTGTCGTCCTGACCGATTCCGGGTCGCCGTTCCGGCGTTCGGTGTTGCTGAACATCGGGGCGGATGACGGCATTCAGGACGGCTGGGCGGCAATGGATGGCCTGGGCCTGGTTGGTCGGATTTCGGGCGTCGGCGTACGCACGTCGCGGGTTCTGTTGCTGACCGACGGCAACAGCAGGGTGCCGGTCACGATCGAGCCATCGGGCAAACGTGCGATCCTGGCGGGCGACACGACCGCAGCTCCGGCGTTGGATTTCGTGGAGAACCCGGAGGACGTGCGCGCGGGCGACCGTATCGTCACCTCGGGTGACGGTGGCGTCTTCCCGCCGGACCTGACCGTGGGGCAAGTCGTGCGTGGGGCCGACGGTCGCCTGCGGGTGCGTCTGTCGGCGGATACGAACCGACTGGAGTTTCTGCGCGTCTTGCGCACCCGCGAGGCGCAGACCATCGGCACTACCGGCGACCTTCTCCCACCGCTGCCGGGACCGGAACAGGGCCCGCCGGCCCCAGTGGCGACCGACGCGCCTGCGGACGGGGGTTAGGGCATGGCCGTTCGTCTGGTCTGGCGGTACCGTGCGATCTTCGTGGCGCTTTGTGCGGCGGTCATCTTCTTCGCGATCCTGCCCTTTGATACGGGGCAGGGCGGGGTTCCCGGTCCCGACCTGATCTATTGCCTGATGGCGGCCTGGATCCTGCGACGGCCCGATTACCTGCCAGTCTGGCTTCTGCTTGGTGTGTTTTTGCTTGCCGATTTCCTTCTGATGCGACCGCTGGGGCTCTGGACACTGATTCTGATCTTGGTCAGCGAATACCTTCGCCGCCGGGTGGACCACGCGGAGGCATTGCCGTTCTGGTCCGAGGTGGGGTTGGTGTCGGCCTGCATTGCGGGTGCATTCGTGGTCGATTATCTCGCGCTTGTGCTGCTTCTTGCCAAGACGCCGCCTTTGCTGGGACAGGGGTTGCATGCGCTGGCCACGATTGTCTTTTACCCTGCTATCGCCATATTCTCTCAAATGATCGGGGTGAGACGGCTCGCCCCCGGCGAGTTGGACAGCCTCGGCACCCGCGCCTGACGCGGACACCCGACCTTTGACCCATCAAGGCAGGCCATGAAACGCAACGCGCACGACATCTCGCTGTCCACCCGCCAGATCAGTCGCCGGGCCCTGCTGCTTGGCGGGGCGCAACTGGGATTTGGGGCGCTGCTTCTCGGACGTATGCGGCACCTTCAGGTGGATCAGGCAGACGAATTTCTGCTCCTGGCGGAAGAAAACCGCATCAAGGTGCGACTGATCGCCCCTGCGCGGGGCATTATCTATGACCGCAACGGCGTGGAGCTTGCGGGCAACGAACAGATCTACCGCGTCTCCATGATCCGGGAGGATGCCGACGATGTCGACGCGGTCATCACACGCCTGCGCGGGTTGGTCCGCCTTGATGAGGAGGTGTTGCAGCGCGCCCTGCGCGAGATGGATCGCCGGCCGCACCAGGCCGTGACGCTGGCCGATCGGCTGAGCTGGGAAGAGCTGTCCACGATTGCGGTCAATGTTCCCGCGATGCAGGGCATCACGCCCGAGGTGGGGCTGAGCCGTATCTATCCGCTGGGCCAGGATTACGCGCATGTCGTGGGGTATGTGGGGCGCGTGTCGGAGCGGGATATCGAGGCGGCCCAGACGCCGGATCCGTTGCTTCAGACACCGCAGTTCCAGATCGGCAAGCTGGGCGTGGAGCGCCAGTTAGAGGATGTCCTGCGGGGCAGGGCGGGTGCGCGCCGCGTCGAACAGAACGCCGCCGGCCGGATCATGCGGGAGTTGGGCCGCTCCGAAAGCACGTCGGGCGGCGATGTCCAACTGACCATCGATGCGGGGCTGCAGAATTTCACACAGGCGCGTCTGGGCCAGGAATCCGCCAGCGCCGTTGTGATGGATGTGCGCAACGGCGACTTGTTGGCGGCTGTGTCGTCGCCCAGTTACGATGCAAACAAGTTCGTTTCCGGGATCAGTGTGCCCGACTACGCAGAGTTGCGTGAAAACGATCACCGTCCGCTGCACAACAAGATCGTTCAGGGCCTGTACCCGCCGGGATCGACTTTCAAGATGGTGACCTTGCTGGCCGCACTGGACGCGGGCGTGATTACCCCCAGCGATACGTTTTATTGCCCTGGTCATACCACCGTGGCCAATCGGAGGTTCCATTGCTGGAAGCGGGCGGGCCACGGTTGGGTCGATGCGGCTATGTCGCTACGGGAAAGCTGTGACGTCTTCTATTACGAACTGGCCCAAAAGGCCGGGATCGACAACATTTCCAAAATGGCACGCAAGCTTGGCCTGGGTGTCGCGCACGATCTGGAGATGACCTCGGTGAACGAGGGGCTGATCCCCGATCGGGACTGGAAACGCGCGCGGTATGGCGAGGCCTGGGTTGTCGGTGACAGCCTGAATGCCGCCATCGGACAGGGTTTCGTTCTGGCCTCGCCGATGCAGCTGGCGGTGATGACCGCGCGGATCGCCAGCGGGCTGGAAGTGTCCCCGCGGTTGGTGCGGTCGGTCGATGGCATCATGCGACCGACGGGCGTGAAGGGGCCGCTGGACCTGCCGCGCAGCTGGCTCGACCGTGCGCGGGACGGTATGTACCAGGTCGTGAACGCGCGCGGCGGTACGGCCGGGCGGTCCAAGTTCGACATGGGTGGTCTGAAATGGGCGGGCAAGACTGGCACCAGCCAGGTCCGCAACATCACCGCGGCCGAACGCGCGCGCGGCGTCAGCCGCAACGAGGATCTGCCGTGGGAACGACGGGATCACGCGCTGTTTGTGGGGTACGCGCCGTATGACGACCCGAAATACTCGGTCTCTGTCGTCGTGGAACATGGCGGCGGCGGATCGACCGCGGCGGCTCCCATCGCCCGTGACGTGATACTCTATGCGCTCAACGGGGGTATGCCGCCGTTGGAGGCCTATCCCAGCAGCCAGAGAGAAGAAGCGGAACAGAGGCTATCATCGCTTGAACTGAACCCGGCCGTCGTTCGGCGCGGGTCCGGCATCTCAGAGGCCTGAGATGAGCTATCTTGAATACAACGTCGCCCGCGTCCCAAGTGGGCTGGGCAAGGTTGTCGCGCTCAACTGGGGTTTGATCCTGCTGGTGACGGCCGTGGCCTGCATCGGGTTCTTGGTGCTCTATTCCGTGGCGGGCGGCGACTGGCGCTGGGCCGAGCCGCAGATGCAACGGTTCGTGCTTGGCTTGGGCGTGATGCTGATCGTAGGGATGATCCCGATCTGGTTCTGGCGCAACATATCGGCTGCGATGTACGGGATTTCGGTCCTGTTGCTGCTGGCGGTGGAATTCGTGGGCTCGACCGGGGGCGGGGCCCAGCGATGGATAGACATTGGTTTCATGCGCCTGCAACCGTCCGAGCTGATGAAGGTCACGCTGGTTCTGATGCTGGCGGCGTACTACGACTGGCTGCCTCCGACCAAGGTCAGTCGCCCGATCTGGGTCATCATCCCGATTCTGTTCATCTGCGTGCCGACCGCGCTTGTCCTCAAGCAGCCCGATCTTGGAACCTCAATCCTGTTGCTGACCGGGGGCGGGGCCGTGATGTTCCTCGCCGGTGTCCATTGGGCCTATTTCGCCACTGTCATCGCGGCGGGCGTGGGGCTGGTGACGGCGGTGTTGCAGTCGCGCGGCACGACCTGGCAACTTATCAAGGACTACCAGTATCGCCGGATCGATACCTTCCTCGACCCTGACAGCGATCCCTTGGGCGCTGGATACCACATTACCCAGTCCAAGATCGCGCTCGGCTCAGGCGGCTGGACGGGCAAGGGTTTCATGCAGGGCACGCAGGCGCGGTTGAACTTCCTGCCCGAGAAACATACCGACTTCATCTTCACCACACTGGCCGAGGAGTTCGGCCTGATCGGCGGGGTCAGCCTGCTGGCGCTCTACCTGCTGATCATCGCGTTCTGCGTGGCTTCTGCCCTGCGAATGAAGGACCGGTTCGCGTCGCTGGCAACGCTGGGCATCGCGGTCGCGTTCTTCCTGTTCTTCGCAGTCAATATGTCGATGGTGATGGGGCTGGCCCCTGTGGTCGGCGTGCCGTTGCCCTTGGTGAGCTATGGGGGATCAGCGATGCTGGTTCTTATGCTCGCCTTTGGGATCGTGCAGTCTGCTCACGTGCATCGCCCGCGCGCGCAGGGCGAAGGACAGCTTTTCAAGCGCTAGCAGGGGGGGGCGGGTCAAGTAGCCGCTCGCTACGCCGGATCACGGATGCACCGGAGTTATCGTGCGTGACCCGGTAACAGGACACCAAGACGTGCCCGAAGCCGACCACGTCTGCCTTTGCACGGTCGGGCGTGTGTGCGTCGCTACGTGGCACGGGACAATCCCGCATGTAGCCGTCAACCAAAAAGGGCCGCCCCGAAGGGCAGCCCTTTGTCCGTCATGTAGCGCAGGTTACTCGCGGTTGCCGAGGAACTGTAGCAGGAACATGAACATGTTGATGAAGTCGAGATAGAGCATCAGCGCGCCCATGATCGCAGACTTCCCAAGCCACTCACTGTCTGCATGCATCGCGTGGGCGATGTACTCGGTCTTGATCTTCTGCGTGTCGTAGGCGGTCAGGCCCGCGAAAATCAGCACGCCGAGGGCCGAGATAGCCATCCCGAGGGGACCGGACTGAATGAACAGGTTCACGATCATCGCAACGATCAGGCCGATCACACCCATCATCAGGAACGTGCCCATCGCGGACAGGTCCTTTTTGGTGGTGTAGCCGTAGAGCGACAGGGCCGCGAAGGCGATCGAGGTCACCAGGAAGGTCTGCGCGATCGAGGTACCGGTGAAGACCAGGAAGATCGAGCTGATCGAGATACCCATTACTGCGGCGAAGGCGTAGAAAACGATCTGCGCAGTGGCGGCAGACATCTTGTTGATCATCGCCGAGAAACCGAACACGAAGGCCAGCGGCGCAAACATCACAACCCACTTAAGCGGCGAGGCGTAGAGCGCATAGCCGAGGTTGGTCAGGTACTGACCTTCCGACAATTCTGCGACGCCAGCACCGGCATCTGCGGTTACGGCCAAACCCGACAGAGCCCAGGCAGCCGCGAATGTGATCAACATGCCCACGGACATCGTGCCGTAGACCTTGTTCATATGAGTACGCAGGCCCTGATCGATCTCGGCGGCACGGGCGCCACCGATCGCTCCGGTCTGCATGGTGTCGAATTGTGCCATTAGGCTCCTCCAGAAGGATAACACGTTGGGTGGAGCGCGGTATGCGCCCCTCACGAGGGAATATCGGGCGCACCGGAGCGATTTTCAAGCGGTCATTATCATCGTTTGGTCGCTTTTTGATTGATATTAGCTATTGAAATGTCGCAGTTCCCCTATTGATGCCATCGCTTTTGGTGATGGATGACATAAGGCCTTCGAACTTCCTTTGATTGTTCCGGGTTGCTAGCCTATCGGGGAAGGAGCATCAGATGGTCCGAAATATTGATACAACCGCACTCCGCGCCTTTGCGACCGTAGTGGCCGCAGGCGGCGTCACGCGCGCCGCCGCTTTGCTGCACCTGACGCAATCCGCTGTGTCCATGCAGGTCAAGCGATTGGAGGAGGCGCTGGACGTGCAGTTGCTGGACCGGACGGGCCGGGGAGTAACGCTGACCCCCCAAGGAGAGCTAGTGCTGGCCTATGCCCGGCGGATGCTGATGCTGAACGACGAATTACTGGACCGAATGCGCGAGAGCGCGCCTGCGGGCGAGATCCGGCTGGGCGTCCCCCACGACATTGTTCCACGCTGTATTCCGGCGATCCTGCGGGCCTTTGCCGCAGACTATCCCAGGGTGACGATCACGCTGATCTCTGGTGCGACCCGCATGCTCAAAGAGATGTATGCTGAAGGGGCCTGCGACGTGATCCTGACCACCGAAGCCGCGCCCGACGCCGGTGGGCAGGAAATCGTGCGTCTGCCCCTGATCTGGGTCGGCGCGGAAGGCGGGACGATGTGGCAACAGCGGCCGCTGCGCCTGGCGTTTTCGCAGAATTGCATTTTCCGCGCGGCGGCGCAGGACGCGCTGGACCGGGCTGATATCCCCTGGGCAATGGCGCTGACCGCCGACAGCGACCGGGCCGTGGATGCAACCGTCAGCGCCGATCTGGCCTGCCACGTGCTGATCGACGGATTCGACATGATGGACTTGGCCCCGGTCCCCCATGGTGGCAGCCTGCCGAATTTGGGCGAACTGGGCATCTCACTCTACTCTGCGCCCGGCGCGCCCGATCCGGCACGCGCGCGGCTGCTTGAGATTATCCGCGATACCTATAGCTCGCTGCGCTCGGAACGAAAGCGGCCGGTTCTGGTCAGCGGCTAACAGGTTGTGGGGCTGTCGACTTACCTTAGGATGGCAGTGCCGCGATCGAACAGCGCACACTCGACTTCAAGGCGTAATGACTACTTTGCCAGTTGATTTGCGGTCCCGCAGAAGGGCGAGGCCGTCCTCAACCTGTTCAAGTGGCAGGACGTGGCTGATGTGAGGGCGGATCTCGCCGGACTCGTACATCGCGAACAGGGCTGCGATGCTGTCTGTCACCGGCTTGGGATCAAACTCCATGTAGCCGCCCCAGTAGAACCCGATCAGGTCGACGTTCTTGACCAAGAGATGATTGGCCGGGAACACCGGAACATCGCCGCTGGCGAAACCGATCACGACATAGCGCCCGCCGGGGTTGGTGGCGCGGAAGGCCGCCTTGGCAGCGGTACCTCCGACGGCGTCATACACAACGTCCGCGCCGCCCAGGGCCTTGATCTGTTCCCGCAGGTCGGTGGCCTCGGCATCAATGAGGTGGCATGCGCCGTGATCGCGTGCGACGGCGAGCTTTTCGGCCCCGCGGGCCACCGCGATGACGTCGGCCCCCATTTTTGCCCCCAGTTCCACTGCTGTCAGGCCGACGCCGCCAGCCGCCCCCAGCACGACAAGGCGTTCGCCGGGTTGCAATCGGGCCCGGTGCGTCAGGGCAAGGTGGCTGGTCGACCACGCGACGATGAAGCCCGCCGCGATGTCCGATGGCATATCCTCCGGTACAGGCACCAGGCGGTCGACCGGAAAAACCCCGTATTCGGCCAGCCCGCCCTGACCGCCGAACACGGCAACCCGCGTGCCTACGGCGGGGCCGTTGGTGTTTGGGCCGATCGCGGTTACCGTGCCGCAGACTTCCAGACCGGGAATGAAGGGGGTGGGCGGGGTCGCCTGATATGTGCCCTTCACCATCAGCAGATCGGCGAAGTTCAGGCCGGTCGCCTCGATCCGAAGGGAGACTTCACCCGAATCAGGTGCCGGAATGCCCTGATCGGACATGAGAGCGGCTTCGTCCGCCCCAGTTACAACGTATCCGCGCATATTTTGTCCCGCTTTTCCTGTGTTACCTTGCAACTAACGCGCGCGGGCGAAAGCCCTTTCCGCAGGCAGATGATATCGGGCACGATCTTGCAACGCTCTGGAAACAGGAGAAATTTGGTCGCCGGGAAAACTCCGGATGGCGTGAGGGACCTTGCCCCAATGGATCATCCATCGCGGTGTGAGCAATATCTAAAAGATAGTTTTGTGTTTGTGCATAGGGATAACACACCGCAACTCTGTCAGCATAATCCGAGTTTTAGAGTATCGCCGCCGAAAGGGATCACGCAAATGAAACACCCCGTGGATGTGCATGTGGGCGCACGTGTACGCCATCGGCGATGGCTGGTGGGGATGACGCAACAGCAACTCGCCGAGGCGGTGGGAATCAAGTTCCAGCAAATCCAGAAATACGAAACCGGCACGAACCGCGTTTCGGCGTCCCGCCTGTGGGAAATTTCTGAAGCGCTCGATGTCCCCGTCGATTATTTCTTTCAAGGCTTGAAGGAAGGCACCGCGTCTGCGGAGGGTCAGGATATCGTTGCCGATAAGGAATCGTTGGAGTTGGTCCGCGCCTACTACGCGATGCCCAAGAACCAACGCCGCCGCTTGTTCGAGCTGGCGTGCTCACTGTCGGAGGGGGCGGCCTGATCCGCGCGGTGACTTGACCGTCTGGCAGCGGGATGCGACCTGCGACGCATGAAATCAGAACCTTTCGACGAAGCGATCCGGGCCGTTGCCCACAAGGTGGCCGACGCCGCGCGTGTCGTGACCCTTGGGCACTTCCGCCGACCGCTGTCCGTTGAAAGCAAGGCCGCAGCGTTCGACCCCGTCACCATCGCGGACCGCGAGGCAGAAGCGGCGATGCGAGCGATCCTGGCCGAGTTGCGCCCCGACGACGGCATCCTGGGCGAGGAGGCCGAGGCCGTCGCGGGGACCAGCGGCTTGACCTGGGTGCTCGACCCGATCGACGGGACGCGGGGTTTCATCTCGGGCACGCCCACCTGGGGTGTCCTCGTTGGTCTGCGCAACGCGGAGGGGCCGCTTTTTGGTCTTATCGACCAGCCTTTCACCGGTGAGCGGTTCGAGGGCGGGTCCTTCGGAGCGCATTGGACACGAGGCGAAGAGCACCGCCAGCTAGCTGTCAGTGAAACCCGTACGCTGGCCCAGGCGACGATTCTGACCACTTTTCCGGAAGTCGGTACGCCGGATGAAGGGGCCGCGTTCCACCGCGTCGCGCGCCAATGCCAGCTGACGCGGTATGGGATGGATTGCTATGCTTACGCGCTTTTGTCCGGCGGGCATGTCGACCTGGTGATCGAGGCGGGACTGCAATCCTACGACATCGTGGCTCCAATCGCAGTGGTACGGGCGGCGGGCGGTATCGTGACCGATTGGTCGGGCAATCCGGCGCATGACGGCGGCACCTGCATCGCCGCTGCCACACCGGAGTTGCACGCCGCCGCATTGGCCCTGCTAAATGCCTGATATCCTGATCCGGGGGGCGGGTGACGTCCTGACGATGGATGCGGCCGCCGGTGGCCCGGACATCCTGATCCGCGATGGCGTCATCGCGGCGATCGGATCGGGGCTGCAGAACCAGGGTGAGGTGATCGACGCAAACGGATGCTTTGTTACGCCGGGCCTCGTGAACACGCACCACCATCTTTATCAGACGCTGACCCGTGCCGTGCCTGCCGGTCAGGATGCGCTCCTGTTCGGGTGGCTCAAGGCGCTTTATCCCATCTGGGCGCGTTTCACGCCGGAACATGTGCATGTCGCGACGCAAATCGGGCTGGCGGAATTGGCGCTTTCGGGCTGCACCACGTCTTCGGACCATTTGTACCTGTTTCCCAGCGGCGTGCGTCTGGAAGACACGATCCACGCAGCGAACGAGGTCGGCCTTCGGTTCCACCCGACCCGGGGCGCGATGTCCATCGGCGAAAGTGCGGGGGGCTTGCCCCCCGATTCGCTGGTCGAAGGGGAACGCGCAATCCTGAACGATGCAATCCGGGTAATCGACGCCTTCCACGACCCCGCGACAGGGTCGATGTGCCGCGTCGGCGTGGCTCCTTGTTCGCCATTTTCGGTCAGCCGGGAGTTGATGCGCGACGCGGCCCTTCTGGCGCGGGACAAGGGCGTGATGCTCCATACCCACCTGGCCGAAAACGAGGAGGACGTGCGCTACTCCGAGGCGATGTTCGGCTGCCGTCCCGGCCAATATGCGCAGGACCTGGGCTGGACCGGGCCAGATGTCTGGCACGCGCATTGCGTCAAGCTGGACGCTGGCGAGATCGACTTGTTCGCCCGCACCCGGACCGGGGTCGCCCATTGCCCTTGTTCCAACTGCCGCCTCGGCTCGGGTATTGCGCCGCTGCGCGCGATGCTGGACGCGGGCTTGCCGGTGGGGCTGGGTGTCGACGGGTCCGCGTCGAACGACCGGGCCAACCTGCTGGACGAGGCCCGGCAGGCGATGCTTTTGCAGCGGGTATTGCACGGCGCGGATGCGATGTCGGGGGCGGAGTCGCTGCGCGTAGCCACGGCAGGCGGGGCGCAGGTGCTGGGCCGCGACGACATCGGGCGGCTTGTCGTGGGAATGCGCGCTGATATCGCCATCTGGGACATGTCGGGCGTCGAGGTTGCGGGCAGTTGGGACCGCGCCGCCCTTCTGCTGGCAGGGCCGCGCCGGGTGCGTGACCTGTTCGTCGAAGGCCGGCAGGTGGTGCGTGACGGTCAAGTCATCACCATCGACCTGCCGCGTGTGATCGCGCGGGCCGAGCGGCTGCTGCGCGATCTGATGACAGGCTAGACTGGCGGATCCGGCGTGACGCGGTCGCCGGTTGCTTCGCGGAAATGGCGGCGGCACAGGCTGACGTAGCGGTCGTTACCGCCGACCTCGACCTGTGCGCCCTCGGAGAGGGCCTGCCCGTCTTCGCCCACGCGGATCACCATCGTCGCCTTGCGCCCGCAGTGACAGATCGTACGCACTTCGCGCAAATCGTCCGCCAAAGCCAGAAGCGCGGCCGAGCCTGGAAAAAGTTCTCCACGAAAATCGACGCGCAACCCGTAAGCCATGATCGGCACGCCCAGATCATCGACAGCGCGGGCCAACTGCCAGACCTGTTCACGCGACAGCCACTGCGCCTCGTCCAGAAAGACGCAGTGACACGGTCCCTGCGCCAGGCGCGCCTCGATCATTTCGTAAAGGTCGGTCGTAGCCGCATAGGTGTCCGCCTCGGCATCGATGCCGATCCGGCTTGCGATGCGTCCCGTCCCCGCGCGGTCGTCAAAGTTCGCCGTCAGCAGATAGGTCTGCATCCCGCGCTCGATGTAGTTGTACGACGCCTGCAGGAGCAGCGTGCTCTTGCCTGCATTCATGGTGGAGTAATGAAAATACAGCTTGGCCATGGTCGCTCCTTGCCGCGCCGGGCTGCCGGGGGCAAGGCCGTCAGGCGCGGGTGACCAGCACAGATCCAACGGAATAGCCCGCCCCGAACGAACAGATAAGCCCGGTGTCGCCGGGTCCCAGATCGGCGGAGTATTTCGTGAAGGCGATGATCGACCCGGCGGAGGACGTGTTGGCGTAATCCTGAAGGATATTGGGCTGCTCGGCGGGGTCGGGCACGCGCCCCAGGACCTTCTTGCCGATGAAGTCGTTCATTGCCTTGTTCGCCTGATGCAGCCAGAGCCGCTTCAGGTCGTCGGGTGCCACACCTTCGTCGGCCATGTGGTCCGCGATGTGCCTCGACACCATCGGCAAGACTTCCTTGAATACCTTGCGGCCGTTCTGCACGAACTGCATATCGCGCCGGTCGTCCATGGCGTCGCGGGTGCGGCGCAGGAATCCGTCGTTGTTGCGGATATTGTTGGAGAACTGCGTGGCACAGCGGGTCGAGCGGATGACGAAATGGTCGCTCTGCGCCAAGTCCTCGGCCTCCAGCACCAAGGCGGTGCAGACATCTCCGAAAATAAAATGGCAATCGCGGTCGCGCCATTCGAGGTGGGCAGAACAGATTTCGGGGTTCACCACGATGGCACGACGGATCGACCCCGCGCGGATCATGTCGGCGGCGGCCTGAATGCCGAAGGTGGCCGACGAACAGGCGACGTTCATGTCGAAGGCAAAGCCGCCGGTGCCCAGCAGGTCCTGAATCTCGATCGCGATCGCCGGGTAGGCGCGTTCGTGGTTCGAGGCGGCGCAGATCACCGCGTCGATCTCTCCGGCGTCCACACCCGCCTGCGCCAACGCGTCGGTGCAGGCGGCAACCGCCATCTCGGCCATTTGGCATGGTGCGTCATCGGGGCGCGGGGCCAAACGCGGATACATCCGGTCCGGGTCCAGTACGCCGGCCTTGTCTAGGACGTGGCGTTGTTCGATCCCGCTGGCGGACTTGATGAAACCAGCGCTGGACTGGGGGATGGCGTCGCGTTCGCCTGCCGCAATTGCATCGGCATGCAGTGCGTTCTGACGATCGGCGTAGGCGTTGAAGGCAACAACAAGCTCGTCGTTCGTGATGATCTGCGAAGGTGTGAAAACGCCCGATCCGGTGATCGCGGCGCGGCGTTGGCTCGGCATCTTGGCCTCCTCCTCGGGTTGAGGAGGTGTGACGGGCAGGGCCGTTCAGGTCAAGGCGGATGGCGGTGCCGTGACGCCACGGACAAACGCAACGCAGCCCCGGATGACAGGTCCGGGGCCGCGGTCACGGTCGCGTAACTTCAGGATCAGGCGGCTTCGACGCTGCCTTCTTCCTGCGGATCGTTCACCGGATCATCGTCCAGCCGAAGTGCATTCACCAGCTGGCAACGGCAGACATTCCAATCGGCGTAGTCGTGCAGGGTCAACAGCGGCAGCTTAGCGCCGTCAAATGCCATGCGGCGGACCGCATCGCGGTACGCGGGGCCGCGTCCGGCAGGCAGTTCGACACCGCACAACGGCGTTCCGTCCATATCGGAAATCACGACGTCGACGCGACGCTGGCGCAGGGCGCTTGCCACGTCGCGATCTTCATCGTCGTCGAACAGAGCGGAGAGGGAGACCTGCATATCGATGCGCAGGCCCTGACTGGCGGCAAAACGCGCAAGGGCGTGCAGCATGTCGGATTGGCCGGGTGCGAAAAGCTTGCGCTTCTTGAGGCCCGCGGCGAGGGTCGCGAGGACCGACGTGCGGGGTGACGCGTCAACGCGGTGTGCGGGAAAGTCGATAACACCATCGTCCCTGACCGAGCGGCATGCGGCCAAGCCACAGGAGCTGATCGCAAGAAGGGACATCGAGATCGGTTCCATAGGAAGCTCCGGTTCTGGTTTGTTACTGGAATCAGGTTAGCGCCCGGTGGTGGCCTGATCTGGGTGCGACTGTGGCCATTACAGGTGCCAACATGCCGGTTTGCACGCTATGATTTTCGCAATCGGCATCGATTGTTTCGATATCTGCACTTCCTGACACATCTTCGCCGCAACCGCGTGGCCGATCCGCAACGAGGGAGTACGATGCGGTCGCTGGCACCCGTACTGATGCGGAAGGTGAAACAGTTGTGACTGTTCCCGGCCGCCTTGTGGCGCTGAAAGGTCACCGGCGCGGTCGGGTTTCGGGCGGGTCGCAATTGGCGGGTGATGGTTGAGGGGCCAGAAAATGGCCGCCGCCACAGTTCATGCGCCGGATTATGGCGGATCGGAGGGCTTGCGTTGCCAAGCCTTTGACTAGGGGCGTTGGCGGCCGCGATTCCCCGCCTCGCCCTGTGACGGTCGCCCGGGCAGCCCTTTCCATGCCAGTCAAAGGCTCAGGGTCGAGCTTCGTTCAGCCGGGCGCGCCGCCAAGGTTCGCGATGGTGTGTCCTGATGCAATCAGCCGGTCAGCCAGATGTTTGATGTGCGCGGGGGCAACTTCGCAACATCCGCCCACGATCGTTGCGCCGAGATCAACCCATTGCTCGACAAAGTCCGCATACACGTCCGGAGACAGATCCCGCCGCGCCCGGAGGGAATCGACTGTGCCGCCCGGTTCAAAGGCCTCTACGGATGTGAAGCCATTGGCATAGCCACCGAACCTGATGCCCGATTGCGCGAGAATGGGCATGGCCTTGGTTATGGCCTCGGGCGTGGAGCAATTGAGTAGAATTCCATTAGGGCTTTTGCGCGCGAGGGCGGAAATGGCAGCTTCCAACCGTTCACCGGACCGAAGTGTGTTGGACATATCGTCCGACAGCGTCAGGCCCAAATAGACCGGCCTGCCTGCCTCCGTTGCCGCGTCCAGTGCGGCAGAGGCCTCTTCGATATTCGACATGGTTTCGATGAGGAAGAGATCGACATGCTCCACTTGGCCGCGAACGATCCGCCGAAATTCCTCAAGGGAGTCGGCGTAGTTCTTGCTGACCTCGGATCTGAAGCTCGCCACCAACGGCGGCAGGCAACCGGCGATCTGAACGTAGTGCGCAGACTGCCCCGACTTCGCGATCGCGCTCCGGGCCAGTTGGATCGCGGTGGCGTGTGCTTCCTCGAAGCGGTCACCATAGCCGTGGTTTTCCATGCGGGTCGGCGTCGCGGCGTAGGTGTTGACGGTAAGAACTCGCGCACCGGCCTCGATAAACTCCGAGTGCACATCTACGACCAGCTCCGGCGTTTCGAACATGACCTCCACAGACCAAAGGGGATGAGTGACGCCCCGCGAACGCTTGCTGATTTCCTGGCCGTTGCCACCGTCCAGAAGGGCTATATCGGCCATACTTCATCTCCCGCATCACGCTGTTTTCGGATTGCCAAGGCCTTTGCGGGTTTCGCGGCCCATAGTCCAGACGCAAACACAAATGTACTGGCACCGCCAAGTTATCACACGGCAGACATCTGTTGAAATTCAGCAATCAGTCCGAACCTGAAGCCTTCGGACGCAGGCTGCGAAAAGGGAACTCCGCCCGGTTTCGCGTTTTGCAATGACTGCAACCCGACAAATCCGTTCGCCTTGCGCCTGTGTAGAGGGTGGCACCGTCGTGCACGGGAAGGCCTTGTACCACCCAAGTCCGGGCCGCGGTCCGTGGGGGCGACGTTGCGCTTGGAGCGGTTGCCTTCAATGATCGCCGCGACCTGATTATCCTTGCCGACTTGGCGGTGCGCGAGGTGCCTATCGCGGATGAAGCCGCCCCTCGCTTCGTTGATGGCTCCGAAATCCTGAAATTGGCAGGAAAGCGCCCGTTCCAAAGCCACCCGTCCGGACGGGCCCCGCGTCACGCACCGGTCGGCTCAGGCAACAAACAGGAAATCGCTCTCGGTCAACCCGGTCACGTCAAGCAGGGTGACGACGTCTCTGTCGGCTTGCCAGCCGCGAGCCGCTCCAAGGTCCATGGACGTGCTGCCGTCATCAAAGGTCACAAAGGCGTCGCCTACGTCCAGAACTCCGCTGTCGTTCACGTCGAAGCGGGACCAGGAAAGCTGGCGCTGTCCGGACAGGTCGATCACATCCCCATCGCCGCTGCGGAAATCCATGATCGTGTCGATCCCGCTTCTGTCATTGAAGATGAATGTATCGGCACCGCCATTCACGTCTGTGATGGACACTTCGCCCTGAACTCGTATGAGACCGTCCCCATAAAGGATGTCATCGCCGCGACCGCCGTTGATCGTGTCATCGCCGCCGTCCAGTGTATGGAACTCAGGGGCAACCCCGCCTGATTGCACATCGCCGTCCCCAAAAATCAGATCGTCGCCACGACCGCCCAGAAGCAGGTCGTTGCCCCCGGTCATGGTCCCCGGCGAACGTCCTACATTCGTCGTTCCGTCCCCATAGATCGTGTCATCGCCGTGCCCTCCGACAACCGTATCGGCACCGCCAATGAGTTCGTGGGGTCCACTGTCGCGCCCCCAGACCACGCCATCGCCCCAGAGGACGTCAGCATCGCGACCGCCAGAAATGTTGTCGTCTCCGCCGATGAGAATGGCGCTTCCTCCGAAGGCTGCTGCTGCGGCTCCGTCGCCCTGAATTTCGTCGCGGCCCTTTCCTCCGTTCAGAAGATCGTCCCCGCCCTTCAGTAAGGCTTCCGCAGAGCCGTATTCGGCGCTTTCGCCGTCGCCCCGCATCGTATCATCGCCGGTTCCACCGAAAACCGTATCGTTCCCGCCGACCAAGACCGCATCATCTGTCAGGAAATCGGCAAAAATCGTGCCGTCGCCATCGAGCACATCATCGCCGGCCTGCCCCTTGATAAGATCATTCCCGCCAGTGATGCGCGTTATGCCACCGGCGTCGCCGGGCACCACAAAGATGTCCCCGTCGCCGAGAACTGTATCGTTTCCGGAGCCGCCCAGCAGAATATCCGCCGCACCCGTGACCTCCACCCCGGCACCGTTGGGCGAGCGGATACTGAAATCACCGTTGATGGTATCGTCGCCCGGTAAACCGAGAATGAAATTCTTCCGATAGGTTCCCGTGAGCAAGTCCGCGTCAGGAGTGCCCAGAATTCTGTTGATGATATATCTGCTGAACATGTTGAAAATCCTTTGATCAGGCGAGACTGAAGTTCCGCGAGCGTCAATGGCTCAGCCGTCAAAGTACCAGCGCTTGTACCGACCGAATTGACCGATGTCACGGACAGCAAGGAAGGCACCGCGGCGGTTTCTTCGATCGCATGCGAATCACCATCGGATACCGTTTTGGCGACTTTGGTGTCGCGTATGGCTCGGCCCCGACCGACGCCATGCGCCAGACCATCCGGCGCTGGCGTCCGATTTGGCAATGTCCCGACTGCCGGAATTCGACTGAGAACGCTGAAATCGCCCGGACCGGCCCCTCGGGGCCAGATCATCATTCGCTGGTTGTGATCAGACCCTGGCGGGCGCGGTCCTTCGGGTGAAGGGCCGGAGCCCTTTGTTCACTGCAAGGAGCGTACTTCGACGTCGCCTTCGACCCGTGCCTGCATTGCCAGAGCTGCGGCGTGCGCCCCAGACAGCGTGGTGTAATAGGGGATGCGATCCATTAGCGCGACGTTCCGCATGGAGCGGCTGTCCTCGACGGCCTGCGCGCCTTCCGTGGTGTTCATCACCAGCGCGACTTCGCCGTCCTTCATTACGTCGACCACGGTGCGCCCGCCTTCATAGGCCTTGTTCACGTGCCGGCTCTCGATTCCATGGCGCGACAGGAATTCGGCTGTGCCGGACGTCGCGAGGATGGAAAACCCCAGGTCTGTCAGCAGAGCGGCGGTTTCGACCAATTGCACGGTCTTGTCGGCCTCCTTGATCGACAGGAAGGCTGTGCCGCTGTCGGGCAGGACGACACTGGCCCCAAGCTGCGCCTTGAGGAAGGCGCGGGCGAAACTGCGGTCCCATCCCATGACTTCGCCAGTGGAGCGCATTTCGGGTCCCAGCAGGGTATCGACGCCCGGGAAGCGCGCAAATGGCAGCACCGCTTCCTTGACCGAGAACCACGGCGTGTCTGGATGGCTGAGCATCATGGTATCGCCCATGGGCACGTGTTCGATTGCCGCGTCAGCCGGGTAGGGGTCGCGCAGCGGGAAATTCGACAGCGGCTCCCCGGCCATAAGGCGCGCGGCGATGGAGGCGATGGCACTGTCCACGGCCTTGGCGACGAAGGGCACGGTCCGCGAGGCGCGGGGGTTCACCTCGATCAGGTAAACCTCTTCTTCCTTCACCGCGAACTGCACGTTCATCAACCCGACCACGCGCAGTGCCAAGGCCAAGGCGACGGTCTGGTCGCGGATGGTGTTGATCACATCCTGGCTGAGCGTGTGGGGCGGCAGGCAACAGGCGGAGTCGCCCGAATGCACGCCGGCCTCTTCGATGTGCTGCATGATGCCCGCGACGTGGACGTTCTCGCCATCGGACAGGGCATCGACATCGACCTCGATCGCGCCCGAGAGATACCCGTCAAGCAGGACGGGGCTGTCGCCCGACACGACAACGGCGTCGCGGATATAGCGCTCCAGCTGTGCGGTATCGCGGACGATCTCCATCGCGCGCCCCCCCAGAACATAGGAGGGGCGGATTACTAGCGGATAGCCCAGTTCCTCGGCACGCAGGCGGGCTTCCTCGTCGGAATGGGCGATCGCGTTCTGCGGCTGCTTCAGGCCCAGCTTCTCCACCAGGGCCGAGAACCGCTCCCGATCCTCGGCAAGATCAATGGCGTCAGGTGTCGTGCCAAGGATCGGGATGCCCGCATCGTGCAGCGAGTTGGCCAGCTTCAGGGGCGTCTGGCCACCGAACTGGACGATGACGCCGTGAAGGGTGCCGTTTTCCTGCTCCACACGCAGGATTTCCATCACGTGTTCGAAAGTCAGCGGTTCGAAATACAACCGGTCCGAGGTGTCATAGTCGGTCGAGACCGTCTCGGGGTTACAGTTGACCATGATCGTCTCATACCCCTGATCGCTGAGGGCGAAACACGCGTGGCAACAACAGTAGTCGAACTCGATCCCCTGACCGATCCGGTTCGGGCCACCGCCCAGAATGACGACCTTCTTGGCATCCGACGGCCGGGATTCGCATTCGGCCTCGCCCATGACGGGCGTCTCATAGGTGGAGTACATGTATGGGGTCTGCGCCTCGAACTCGGCGGCGCAGGTGTCGATGCGCTTGAATTGCGCAACGACGCCAAGGTTCTGGCGCGCGCGCCGAACGTTGTCTTCGGTGCGCCCCGTCAGTTTGGCAAGGCGCGCATCCGTAAATCCAAAGGTCTTCAGTCGGCGCAGCGGAGCCTCCTCGACCGGCAGGCCGTTCTTCTTGATATCGGCTTCCAGGTTCATAATTTCCCTGATCCGGGCAAGGAACCATGGGTCATAGGACGTCACAGCGTTTATCTCGTCATCCGAGAGGCCCTGACGCATGGCCTGGGCGATGACGCGGATGCGATCCGGCGTCTGCTTGCCCAAGGCCGCCTTGATGGCTGCCGGGTCATTGGGCAGTTCGATTTCGTCGAACCCGGTCAGGCCGGTTTCCATCGAGGCGAGGGCCTTCTGCATCGACTCGTGGAAGGTGCGGCCGATGGCCATCACTTCGCCCACGGATTTCATGGCCGTGGTCAGGTGCGGTTCGGAACCGGGGAATTTCTCGAAGGCGAAGCGCGGGATCTTTGTGACGACATAGTCGATCGTTGGCTCGAACGAGGCGGGCGTGACGCGCGTGATGTCGTTGTCCAGCTCGTCCAAGGTGTAGCCAACGGCCAATTTGGCGGCGATCTTGGCGATAGGGAAGCCTGTCGCCTTGGACGCCAGCGCGGAGGAGCGCGATACGCGCGGGTTCATCTCGATCACGACCATGCGGCCGTCGGCGGGGTTCACGGCCCACTGCACGTTCGATCCGCCGGTCTCCACGCCGATCTCGCGCAGCACGTTGATGCTGTGCGTACGCATGATCTGGTATTCCTTGTCCGTCAGCGTCAGCGCGGGGGCGACCGTGATGGAATCGCCGGTGTGGACGCCCATCGGGTCAACGTTCTCGATGGCGCAGACGATGATGGCGTTGTCGGCGGTGTCGCGCACCACCTCCATCTCGTATTCTTTCCAGCCCAGCAGGCTTTCGTCGACGAGGATTTGCGCCATCGGCGACGCTTCCAGCCCAGAACGGCAGATTCGTTCGTAATCGGCGCGATTATAGGCCACGCCGCCGCCCGTGCCGCCCAGCGTGAAGGCGGGGCGGATGATCGCGGGCAATCCGACGAATTCGATCGCATCCATCGCGTCCGACAGACCTGCGTTGATGTCATACTTGCCGTTGGCTTTCTTCGGGGCGGCGACGATCGTGGCCTTGGGGTTTTCGATGCCCAGACGATCCATCGCTTCGCGGAAAAGCTTGCGATCCTCGGCCATTTCGATGGCCGCGCGCTTGGCCCCGATCAGTTCGACGCCGAATTTCTCCAGCACGCCCATATCGTCGAGGGCAAGCGACGTGTTCAGGCCGGTCTGTCCACCCATCGTCGGCAGGAGCGCGTCGGGGCGCTCCTTCTCGATGATCTTGGCGACGACGTCCGGCGTGATCGGTTCGATATAGGTCGCGTCGGCCAGACCGGGGTCGGTCATGATCGTCGCGGGGTTCGAGTTCACCAGGATGACGCGATAGCCTTCCTCGCGCAGAGCCTTGCAGGCCTGTGCGCCGGAGTAATCGAATTCGCAGGCCTGCCCGATCACGATGGGACCGGCACCGATGATCATGATCGACTTTATGTCGGTGCGCTTGGGCATCGCGGCCTCCCCGGGGTGTGTTGGCAAACGTGCGCCGTTTAGGCCGCGCGCGCGGCGGGGACAAGAGGCGGCGTTGGCAAACCGGGCCCAGCATAATCTTCACGCAGGCGTTTTCTATCTTTGCCGAGTGTCCTGCGATGCGGACGTGCAGGTACAAATCGATTGCCCGGACACCACGCGGACAGTGGCGGAGTAGGTTGACACCCGGCAAGGGGGCGTGTTGATCGGGCCGAACCCGATTTCGCACCGATCTCGTACTGACCCGGAGACCCACCATGCATGCCTTTCGCACCCACACCTGCGCCGGTCTGACCAAGGACGACGTGGGCGATACGGTCCGTCTGTCGGGCTGGGTCCATCGTATCCGCGACCATGGCGGCATCCTGTTCATCGACCTGCGCGACCATTACGGCATGACGCAAGTGCTGTGCGATCCCGACAGCCCGGTCTTCGCCGAGATGGAAAAAGTGCGCTCCGAGTGGTGCATCCGCATCGACGGGACGGTCAAAGCGCGCGACCCCGAGTTGGTGAACGCCAAGATCCCGACCGGTGAGATCGAGGTCTTCGTGCGCGATCTCGAAGTCCTCGGCGCGGCCGCGGAACTACCGCTGATGGTCTTCGGCGATCAGGAGTACCCCGAGGAGACGCGCCTCAAGTACCGGTTCCTCGACCTGCGGCGCGAACAGATGCAGCGCAACATGATCCTGCGGTCCAATGTCGTGCGGTCGATCCGCAACCGCATGTGGGACAAGGGCTTCAACGAATTCCAGACGCCGATCATCACCGCGTCCTCCCCCGAGGGCGCGCGCGATTTCGTGGTGCCGTCGCGCCTGCACCCGGGCAAGGTCTATGCGCTGCCGCAGGCCCCGCAGCAGTTCAAGCAGCTGTTGATGGTGTCAGGGTTCGATAAGTACTTTCAGATCGCGCCCTGCTTCCGCGACGAAGACCCGCGGGCCGACCGCTCCCCGACCGATTTCTACCAGCTCGACATGGAGATGAGCTTCGTCTCGCAGCAGGATGTTTTCGATACGATTCAGCCGGTCGTCGGCGGCCTGTTCGAGGAGTTTGGCGGCGGCAAGAAAGTCGATGCCGAGTGGCCGCTGATCTCCTACAAGGATGCGGCGCTGATGTTCGGAACAGACAAGCCGGACCTGCGCAACCCGATCCGGATGCAGGACGTGTCCGAACATTTCCGCGGCTCCGGCTTTGCGATCTTCGCGTCGCTTCTGGAAAAGGACGGCACCGAAATCCGCGCCATTCCCGCACCCACCGGCGGGTCGCGCAAGTTCTGCGACCGGATGAACAAGTTCGCGCAGGAGCAGGGCCTGCCGGGCATGGGATATATCTTCTGGCGTAAACGTCAGGAGAGAAGTCCCGCTTGGGACAGGCTCTACGGTATGTTGAAAGGTGAGCAAGCTGTCGAGGAATTGGCTCTCTCAGACGCGATAGAGAATGACGCTCAGAAACGGATTATTGCTGCTTTGAGAGCCGGGGATGCTGAGCAGGCCAAGTTCATTACAGAAGCTTTCTTCGGTGACCATGAAGCCGCCGGCCCGCTGGCCAAGAACATCGGGCCCGAGCGGACCGAGGCGATCCGGCAGCAACTGGGCCTGGGCGTCGGCGACGCGGCGTTCTTCCTGGGCGGCAAGGCCGGCGATTTCGAAGCGGTTGCGGGCCGTGCGCGCACCGTTATCGGCGACGAACTGGGCCTGACCGATCAGGATCGCTTCGCCTTCGCCTGGATCGTCGACTTCCCGCTCTACGAGAAGGACGACGAGGGAAAGATCGACTTCAGCCACAACCCGTTTTCCATGCCGCAGGGCGGAATGGAGGCGCTGGAGGGCGATCCGCTGGACGTTCTGGGGTATCAATACGATCTGGCCTGCAACGGCTATGAATTGATTTCGGGCGCGATCCGGAACCACCGCCCGGAGATCATGTTCAAGGCGTTCGAACTGGCCGGGTACGGCAAGGACGAGGTTGAAAAGCGCTTCGGCGGCATGGTCAAGGCGTTCCAGTACGGCGCGCCGCCCCACGGCGGGTGTGCGGCGGGCATCGACCGTATCGTCATGTTGCTGGCCGAGGAGGCGAACATCCGCGAGGTCATCCTGTTCCCCATGAACCAGCGCGCGGAAGATTCGATGATGGGGGCCCCGTCGGAGCCGATCGCCGGTCAACTGATGGAACTGGGCCTGCGGTTGGCCCCCAAGGACTGATCGGGCCAGCCCAGTTCGTCATACGCCGCGCCCCTGTGCAAGGTGGCGCGGCGTACGTATGTTCAGGCCATGAAATCGACGCTTGCCGCCATCCGGTTCGGAACCGGTCTGTCCCCTGACATGCCGCCGCCCGCCGACGCGGGGGCGGTTCTGGATGACGTGCTGGGGCCGGACGATCTGGCTGCGGTCTTTCCCGTCGAAGAGTGGGGCACGCGGGTTCTGAGGATCAGGGAGTGGGGGCGCTTGCGCCGCGCGCGGCGCGAGGATGACGCCGCCGCCGAAGCGTTTCGTGCCATCAACCGCGCAGTCACCGACGGCTATCATCAGGATCTGGTTCAGACGATGCGCCGCGCGGCGGCCACCCCGGTCGGCTTCCGGGAACGCCTGACCTGGTTCTGGTCGGGGCATTTCGCCGTGGCCGACGGACCGGGCCTGCTGCGGCGCAATGTCGGCTCCTATCACGATGCGGCGATCCGTCCCCATGTCGCGGGATCTTTCGCGGAGCTATTGAAATCTGCGGTGACGCATCCCGCGATGCTGGCCTATCTGGACCAGGCGCAGTCGATCGGACCGAATTCGGTTCGCGGTCGTCGCGGTGGCGGGTTGAATGAAAACCTCGCCCGCGAGGTTCTGGAACTGCACACGTTGGGCGTCGGCGGCGGGTACGCGCAGGTAGACGTGCGGCAACTGGCTGAACTCCTTACCGGGCTGGGCATCGACCGGGAGGGAACACCCGTCTTCCGCCGGAACTTCGTCGAGCCCGGCGCAGAGATCGTCCTGTCGCGCAGCTATGGCGGCGATCTCCCAAATCGCCATGATATCGACGCGGTGCTTGACGATTTGTCCGTGCATCCTGCGACCGCTCGGCACCTGTCAGGCAAGCTGGCGCGGCATTTCATCGCCGATATCCCGCCGCCGGACCTGGTTGAGGCGATGACCGCGACCTGGGTCCGCACAGACGGTGCGCTTGCGGCAGTCTACAGCACGATGCTTGATCATCCGGCGGCTTGGGGGGAGGCATTACAAAAGGCGCGCCAGCCGCTCGACTTCGTGGCGGCGGCCTTGCGGGTCACCGGCAGCGCGGAACGGCTTGCCGGTGAACGGATACGGCTCATTCGGGGCAACCTGACGGCCCCGCTGGCACAGATGGGGCAACCCTGGTTGCGCCCACCCGGACCGGATGGCTGGCCGGAAGAGGCTGAGGCCTGGATCACGCCGCAGGGCCTTGCGGCGCGGCTGGACTGGATCGCCGCTCTGGTCGGGTGGCTTGACCCCGTGCCGGATCCGCGTGCCTTCGTGGATGTCGCGCTTGGTCCGCTGGCAGGCCCTCGCACGCGGTTCGCCGCGCGGGCGGCGGAGGATCGCGGTGCCGGTGTCGGCCTCGTCCTGGCATCCCCTGAATTTCAAAGGAGGTAGCGGCGATGAACCGTATCAACCGCCGCGACGTTCTGACGATGCTTGGCTGTTCGGCTGCGGCCTTCCCGCTGATGACGCCGATGGCCTTTGCCGCACTGCCTTCGGACAATCGGCTGGTCGTCGTGATCCTGCGCGGCGCGATGGATGGGATGGACGCGCTGCAACCTTACGGCGATCCGGGTTTGGCGCGACTTCGCCCACAGTTCGAGATCGGCCCGGAGGCGGGGGCGACGGACCTGACGGGTTTTCACGCCCTGCACCCCTATCTTTCCCCGTTGCTGCCGCTGTGGCGGTCGGGGGACCTGGGCTTTGTTCAGGCCGTCAGTACACCATACCGCGCAGGCCGCAGTCATTTCGACGGGCAGGACATTCTGGAGGCGGGCACCGCCGGAGACATTCCCCCCATGACCGGCCGCGACGGCTGGCTGAACCGTTTGCTGCCGCTGATCCCCGGTGCCCACGGTCGCACGGCGTTTGCCGTGGGGCGGGAGGAGATGCTGATCCTGCGCGGTCCCGCCGATCATGCCAGTTGGGCCCCGGACACGCGGCTGGACATGGCCCCGGCGACGGCGGACCTGCTGCTGCATGCCTATCACGACGATCCGCTGTTCCGCGAAAGCGCCGAGATCGCACTAGGACTGGCCGGGACAACGCCCTCGGTCGAGGGGAAGCGGGGCGACGCGCTTTTCGGTTTCGCGGCAAGCCAGTTGCGGCAGGATGCGCGGATCGCTGCGCTGTCACTGGGCGGCTGGGATTCGCACCGGGGGCAATCACAACAGTTGCGCCGCGCCTTTTCGGCCCTTTCGGCAGGGCTTTTGCGGCTGCGGGCCGACCTCGGTCCGACATGGGACAAGACAATGGTTGTGGTGATGACGGAGTTCGGGCGTACCGCCTTCGAGAACGGCTCGCGCGGGACGGACCACGGGACCGGCGGTACCATAATCCTGGCCGGAGGGGCGCTGAACGGTGGGTGCGTTTGGGGCGACTGGCCGGGCCTCGACGAGGCGCAGCTGTTGGACCGCCGTGACCTGATGCCCACCCGCGACGTGCGCGCCTATGCAGCCTGGGCGCTGCACGGTTTGTTCGGGACAGGGCGTGCGGCCCTGTCCTCGGTCGTATTTCCCGGCCTCGACATGGGAACGGACCCCAAGCTGCTGATCTAGGCCAAGGCGTGGGCGTGCAGGCGCGCTTCCATCTTGACCGCGGGAAATGGCACGCCGCCGCCGATGTCCGCGATGATCTCGCGCTGCGTCTTGAAACCCATGCCGGCGTAGAACTTTCGCGCGGTCACGGTCGACAGGCACTCCAGCCGGGCAAGGCCCGCATCCTGCGCTTCGTCAAGGACTCGGCGCATGATCCGTCCAGCGTGCCCTTTGTGCAGATGGTCCGGGTGGGTCGCAACGTGGCGCACGTGTCCCGTATCGCCTGCATCCTTGGCGGTGGGATAGCCGCGCGACCAGCCTCCGATCGAAACCAGAACGCCGTCTTCCTCGATCAGGTGGTAAGTGCCGCTGGACAACAAATCCGGGTTCGACTTCGCAATAAGTGGATGCGCGACGCGCAGGACGTCCGCAGGATAATCGCAAGCCAGCATGTGCGGATAGACGGTGCCAAGAAGCCTGTCCACGGCCGCTCGATCGGCGAGATTGGCCGTGCGAAGTGTGACGTTCATTTGAGCCTCCAATGGGATGGCGTCCTGACCGTGACGGTCAGAACACGGATTTATCCGCTGGAAAGGGGGGCTCAATTTGGGTCCAGTCTTGGTCCCTATGGGGCGCGAGGACCGGATTCCCGGCACAAGTATCGACGCTTGTTCCAGACTGTTGAGGCATGGGAAACGATTACGCCGTCCCGCTCGTGGACAGGTCGGTGGCCGTTGGCCTCACATTGGCCGGGCGAGACGGCACCACGGTCCGCGTGTCGCCCAGGCCCGCCGGCGCGTCGCCGCGTCAGGAGGCGAGACGCGCGGCGCTGGCGCGTGATCCTCGTTTAATGCATGACAAAACAAAAGGGCCGCTGCGGTTTGCCCGCGCGGCCCTGTCGTAATCTGGTCGGTAGGTCTTTCAGGCGTTGCCTTACTTGATCTTGCCTTCCTTGTACTCGACGTGCTTGCGCACGACCGGGTCATATTTCTTGACGACCATCTTTTCAGTCATGGTGCGGGCATTCTTCTTGGTCACATAGAAGTGGCCGGTGCCGGCGGATGAATTCAGCCGGATCTTGATCGTGGTGGGCTTCGCCATCGGGTGTCTCCTGCAACGGGCGGAAGAACGCGTCGGGTCCTTCCGTTAAATCCGGGAAGCTGCCTTCTAGCCGCCTCAGGGGGGGTGTCAACCCGATCCCGAGCGTGCCGATAAGGGGTTCTTCAGATCAGTGTCATCAGCACCATGCCGCCCGGACCTGCGGAGGAGAGCACCAGGGTACATTTATTGCCGCGACCGCGGATATAGCCAAGGTCGAGCCGGACCCGCGTTTCTTCGCCCGCACGGGCACGGCGCAGGGCTTCGGCGGCGGCGGCTCGCTCACGATGATCCCAGAAACTGGTGAACGGGAGGCCCCTGAGGTCATCGGTGGGCGCGAACCCCAATTCCTGCAGCAAGCGATGCGCCGTCGTGGCGATTCGTCCATCTGCCAGGATCAATCCCTCGGGAATCATATCATCCTTGATCTTCCGAACCGCCTGTCGTGACAGGTCGGATCCGCGCGATCCGAAAGCCAGATGACCCGTTTCGGGGTGTGGCACCGTACTCTCCACTGTTTACCGATTGTGCAGAATTGAGAGTTCAGAGGAATATTGGACATTGCAAGGGCGCTGCGGACAAAAACGCAACATAGGCCGAGTCTGGCGCATCTATCTTTTGGAAAAGTTGTGCGGGGGGCCTGTAAGCCGGATTTTGTTCCCCGGATTACTCCGGTTCGACGACCATTCATCTGGACCGCGAATCGCTTCGCGGCCTCAAGCTGCCAACCCGGACCCCTGGGGCGAAGCGCCTTGCCTGCCTTGCGGCGGACGCGGGATCCCTATTTGGCATTGCTCCCGGTGGGGCTTGCCATGCGGGGGACGTTGCCGCCCCCCCGGTGCGCTCTTACCGCACCGTTTCACCCTGGCCGCGGGCGAACCCGCGGTGGTCTGTTCTCTGTGGCGCTGTCCGTCGGGTTGCCCCGCCCGGGCGTTACCCGGCACCGTCACTTCGTGGAGTCCGGACTTTCCTCCGACGTTCATCGCAAGCGATTGCCCGTCGGCGGCCGTCCGGCCCCCCGCACGGATCGCGAGGTATGCTTGCCGCGCCAGTGCGTCAATGGAAATGGTGTACCGGTTCGGGCGTAGGAGCCTCCGGCGGGGATATTTTTTACAAGGGGAAGGCTCAGGCCGGAAAGCGAATGGCGAGGTCGCGCGCCATTCCGGCATCAATATTGTCGAGTGGACCTCTCGCCTGGGGGCGGAAGTGCAGGCGGAAGGCCGAGAGGAGCGTGTCTTCGTCCACGTCGGCGGTGAACCCGAAGGCACGCGCGTGATCGCGGAACGTCTCGGTCGCGGCGGTCGCGGTCTCGGGCCAGACGGCCAAACCCCGGAGTGCAAGCCTGCGCCAGTCGAAACGGCGGCCGGGATCGATCTTGCGTCCCGGTGCGCAGTCCGAGTGGCCGATGACGCCTTCCGGTTCGATGCCATACCGGTCGAGCAGGTCGTGGAGCAGCGCGTCGAGTGCCTCCATCTGCGGCGCGGGAAACGGCGAGAAACCGTCGTTCGACAATTCGATCCCGAGGGAGCGGGAGTTGATGTCCTCCGATGCCCCCCAACGGCCCGCGCCCGCGTGCCATGCGCGGCGGTCGTCGGGAACGAGCCGCGCGATATCCCCCGTCTCGCCCACGACATAGTGGCAGGAAACTTCGGTCGACGGATCGCAGAGCCGCTTGATCGCAGGACCCGGTCCCCCTTGCATCGCGGTGTAATGGATCAGGATCAGGTCGGGTTCGGTAACGCCCCCCTTGCGGGGGCCGTGGTTTGGGCTGGGGCAATCGCGGATATCGAGGGTCACGCGCGACGCAGGGCTACTGGCTCTGGACAAGGCGTCGGACGACCGCCGGGTCCCAGCCGCAGGCGTTGCCGTCGCCATCGGGATCGATGCCCAGCCGGTCGCGCTCGGGCCCACCGGAGGCCAGGAAGTCTTCCTGCGCGATGTCGTCGCTGCGATAATTCTGGCAATTCGCCGCAGCCCGGTTTTCCGAAGCCCTGAGACCACGGCGATAGGCCCCCTGCGTACCCACCGGTTTTGCGGGCCCGAGTGCGTAGGCGAAAATGTTCGGCCCGGTCGAGTCGGGGCGCTGCAATTCGGTCGGGGTGACCAGTTGGTATTGCTGGCGCGCGGCGCGCAAACGCTCGGCGTCGGCCTCGATGTCACGCTGCGCCGATACGGCGGCGAAGTCCTGTTCGCTGCTGATTGTCGGGTTGTCGCGGTCGAGATTCAGGTCGGCCGCGCTCGTCTGGCTTGAGTCGGGAAGGGCGGCGGGGCCCCCTGCGCCGGTCGCGGAGTCCGTTGTCGGACGTCCAAGCGCGATGCGGGTCTGGTTGGCAAGGTCTTCCGCCTCGGACGCGGCGGGGGCAGGCTGCGTCGTGCTGGTGCCGGCAAACACACTGCCGGGTGCCGGCGGACGCACAGTGGCGGACGGCCGCAGCGGTGTCTGCCCCCTGAGCAGGGCCTCGCGCCGCTGAGCGACTTGCGAGGGGCTGTCGAACCCGGCACCGCGCGCGCCGCTGTCGGGCACCGTCGGCTGGCAAGCTGCGAGCAGGACGACGCTGGCAAGGCCCCCGAGGCCACGGATGATCATTGTGGTCGTTTGCATATCTGCCTCGACTTCAGTTTCGGACGGCTTACCACCACTTGCTCGGCTGCGCCACGAAGCCCGCGCGATCCTCAAGGCATTGTGCGACATTCAGCAGGGCACCCTCCTCCCAAGGCTTGCCTATCAGTTGCAGGCCCATCGGCAGGCCGCGCTTGTCCTGGCCCGTCGGAACCGCCACGCCGGGCAGGCCTGCAAGGTTCACGGTCACGGTGAACACATCGTTGAGGTACATCTGGATTGGGTCGGCGTCTTTCATTGCGCCCAATTCGAAGGCCGATGATGGCGTCGCGGGCGTCAGGATGGCATCTATGCCGTCGGCGAAGACATCCTCGAAATCCTTCTTGATCAGCGCGCGGACCTTGCGGGCGCGGTTGTAATAGGCGTCGTAGAACCCCGCAGACAGAACGTACGTGCCGACCATGACACGGCGCTGAACTTCGTCTCCGAAGCCTTCGGCGCGGGTCTTTTCATACATCTCGGTGATGCCATCGCCCTGGCTCAGCTTGGCGCGGTGGCCGAAACGTACGCCGTCATAGCGCGCAAGGTTCGACGAGGCTTCGGCGGGCGCGATCACGTAGTATGCGGGCAGCGCGTATTTCGTATGCGGCAGGGAGATGTCGCGGATCTCGGCCCCCGCATCCTTGAGCATGGCGATACCGTCCTGCCAGAGTGTCTCGATCTCCTCTGGCATGCCGTCCATGCGGTATTCGCGGGGGATGCCGATGACCTGACCCTTGATGTCGCCCGTCAGCATCGCCTCGAAATCCGGCACGGCCAGATCGGCGGAGGTGCTGTCCTTTGGGTCGTGGCCCGACATGGCGGCCAGCATGATGGCGCTGTCGCGCACCGTGCGCGTCATCGGTCCGGCCTGATCCAGCGAGGAGGCGAAGGCCACAACGCCCCAGCGGGAGCAGCGTCCATAGGTCGGCTTGATCCCGGTGATGCCGGTGAAGGCGGCCGGTTGTCGGATGGAGCCACCCGTATCGGTGCCAAGCGCGCCCAGGCAAAGCCTTGCGGCCACCGCGGCAGCCGACCCGCCGGAGGAGCCGCCGGGCGTGAGGGCCGCGTCGGAATTTCCAGCCTTCCACGGGTTCACCGCGTTGCCGTAGGTCGAAGTCTCGTTGCTGCTCCCCATGGCGAATTCGTCCATGTTGAGCTTGCCCAGCATGATGGAACCCGCGTCGAAAAGCTGTGACGTGATGGTCGATTCGTACTCGGGCTTGAACCCCTCAAGGATACGCGACCCCGCTTGCGATGCGACGCCTTTGGTGCAGAACAGATCCTTCACGCCGATTGGGATGCCGCACATGGCGGGCGCATCCCCGGCCTTGATCCGCGCATCGGCGGCGGTGGCCTGCGCGCGCGCGATTTCCGGTGTGTGGTGTACGAAGGCGTTGAGCGCGCCTGCGCCTTCGATCGCGGCCAGATGCGCGTCGGTCAGTTCGGCGGCGGTGGTGTCGCCGGCGCGCAGCGCGTCGCGTGCACCGGCAATGGTTAGATCGGTCAACTGGGTCATTCGACAACTTTCGGCACGGCGAAGAATCCTTCGCGGGCATCGGGGGCATTTGCGAGAACGGCCTCGGCCTGATTGCCGTCGGTGACGATATCTTCGCGCCGTTTCAGACGCTGGGGCGTGACCGAGACCATGGGCTCCACGCCGTCAACGTCGACCTCCTGCAACTGCTCGATGAAGCCGAGAATGGCGTTGAATTCACCGGCGAGCGGCTCCAGCCGGTCTTCGGGGACGGCGATGCGGGCCAGCTTGGCCACGCGGCGCGCGGTTTCCTTGTCGATGGACATGCGAGGCCTCCGGGATGTCAGGTCGCGTCCGTCTAGCGTCAGCGATGCCGGTGTTCAATATCGACCCGTGCGACGAAACCACGGTCTCGGCATAACAAGCGACGCAAGGTGGAAGGCCTGCTCCTTCGCCGGCGCGTCCGGGCCGTTCCGCAAGGGCGGGAAACCAACACGCGCAGTCAGCGGGGAAACCAGACGCCCCAAGGACGCGAAAAAGCCGAGTCCCGGTCTGATCGTGCGCCGTGCGCTCGGAGTGCCCGGTTCGTTGCGCGGGCCAAGGCATGGCCGCGTCGGGGCCGTGCTTGCTGCAAGCGCACACCGCCCACAACTCTCCACCCCACTCTTGAGCGCCGTAGTCCCCTTCGCGTCCTCTTCGCCGCGCCGATCACCGATTCCGCACCGATCGCTGTCTCGCTGCCCCCCGTCCGAACAAACCCGGACTCTGGGCACCCGAAATGTGGTATCCTTTAGTTTGGCGGACCCGTTGCGTGATCCGCCGTTCCGCATGTTTCACGCAACGTTTGGGAGGAAATATCATGCCGTTTTACATGCTTCAGGGTCAGTACACCGCAGAAGCCGTCAAGGCTCTCGTCGACAAGCCGCAGGATCGGACCGGTCCTGCGAAGAAGCTCTTCGATGCCACCGGTGTGAAGATGCATCACCTGTTCTTCTGCTTCGGGCGCGAAGACGTCATGGTGCTGGTCGAGGCTCCGGACGATGAGGCCATTGCCGCGTCTGTCCTGGCGCTCGGCGCATCGGGCGCGTTCGGCGGCATGATGACGACCAAGCTCATGACCGCGGCGGAGGCGCAGTCGGCGATGAAGAAAGCGCACGACGCCTCCAAAAGCTACGTCCCGGCGCACGCCTGAGCCCCGAAACCCGGCCAAGACACCCGGCATCGTGCGGTTGCCGCGCGGTGCCACTTCGGGTGCCACCCCGGTCGGAACGGTCAGAGCGGTCCTTGTCGCAGCGCCTTGATCTCCCCCCGTTTCTTCTTCGCCTCCACTCGCTTGCGCTTCTGGTTTTGCGACACCTTTGTCTTTACCCGCCGTTTGGGCACCACGGTGGCCGCGCGGATCAACTCCACCAGCCGGTCCCGCGCAATCTCCCGATTGCGAGCCTGCGAGCGTTCCTCGGAAACCTGGAAGATCAGTGCCCCCTCCTTCGTCCACCGCCGCCCGGCCAGCCGCCGCAACCGCGCCTTGACCGGGCCTGGGATCGACGGCGACCGTTCCGCCTCGAATCGCAACTCCACCGCCGACGACACCTTGTTGACGTTCTGTCCGCCCGGCCCGCCCGCGCGCACGAAGTGCTCGGTCAGTTCCCAGTCCTGGATCTCGATGGTCGGGGTCACGGTCAGGGGCATGGTGCGGGCCTTGGATCTGATGAACGTAGGACGTGGATCACCCGTGAAACATACCCGGATCATACGTCGTTTGGCAGGGGGTAGAAGCAAAGAAGGCCGCCCCCAAATACAGAGGGCGGCCTTCCGAAAGTATCAGGAGGTGTGGTCGGTTAGACGCATCAACCTCAACGGTTTCAAACGTTTAAGGGCTGCCCTAGACGCGAATCCCCGAAGTTGTCCCGACCATCTTCTCCACTATCTTTCTTGACACTGGATCACCTCCTTTCAATGGGTTTCACAGGTAGGAGGTTGGCACAGATTTTGTGTGGGTCAAGACCCTTTACGCAACCCTTTGTGCAAACTTGGTCGTAATGACACGGAATGGCACCAGCGCAAGCAGCGCGATCGAGATTTTCACCACCCAATCCGCAAGTGCCAGACCAACCCACAACGGGCCCACAACTGTCGCGTCCTGCGCCCAGGAAACGTCGCCCCAAGACGCTGGAAATGCGAGGAAACCTGCGAAGGCGATCGTGAAGAACAGCGCCGTGTCGACGACCGACCCGACCACCGAAGAGGTGAAGGGGGCCACCCACCAATCCCGGTCGCGAAGCCGTGAAAAAATAGCCAGATCAAGCAGTTGCGCCACGAGAAACGCCAGCCCCGATGCCAGCGCGATCCGCAGGGTCACCAGTGGGCCGAACTCGCCCATGATTTGCGTTCCGATCAGCGAACAGCCAATCCCCACGACAAAACCGGCCAAGACCACTTTTCGGGCGGCATGCTGTCCATACAGGCGATTGGAGATATCCGTTACGAGGAAGGCGAGGGGGTAGGTGAACGCCCCCCAGGTCAGCCAGCCGTCGGCGATGATGAACTGGACGCCGATATTGGCGGCGACGACGATGAGAGCCATCGCGAGGATGGGGGGAAGAAGACGCATTCAAGTAACCCGTTTTGACATGGTGGTCGGAGACATGGCCCGATTGGGCGATGGGGGCGTCTAATCCCCGTTTGCCCACGGCGCAAGGGTATCGGAGCGGAACGGCTGCGGGATGGCGTCATGGTTATCCAGCATCAGGTCGGCCATGTCTTCGGCGACCTTGGGGACCATGCCGAAGCCGATCTTGAAGCCGCCGTTGGCGATGAAGTGGCCCGGCCGGTTCGGCCAATGTCCGAGGAGCGGCGCGCGGGAGCGGGCGCGCGGGCGCACACCGGCCCAACGCTGTATGACGTCGGCACCGGCCAATGCGGGCACGGCGGCACGGGCGCGGGTCAGGATGTCGTCAAGCTGCGCATCGGTGTCCGTATGCTCGAAATCCCGCTCGGAAGTGGAGCCCAAGGCAACCGTCCCGTCTGCATGCGGCACGATATGCAGGCCGTCGGCATAGAGTTGCGGCAGGTCGCGCCGGTCGAGCCGCAGGAGCGCGGCCTGACCCTTGACCCCGTTACCGGCAGGTCGGCCCTTTTCGTCCTGCATCGCGGACAGCCCCTGCCAACCGGTCGCATGCAGGATCATGCCTTCTGCGGTGGCGTCGGGCACGATCTTCCCGCCCAGAGCTTGCACCGCCTCGGCAAGCGCCGCGCAGGCGCGGCGGGGGTGAATGCGCGCGGTCAGCGTGTCGCGGATCACCTGAGCCGTGCCGGGCGACCATTCTTCGGGGGCGTCCTCGACGGTCCAGGTTGCATGCCCTTGCCAGAGGGTGGCGGCCCCGGTGGCGCGGCCCTGCGCGCGGGTCAGGGCGGCTTCGTCCTCGATCGGTTGCAGGCGTCCGGTGCGGGCATACCCCGGGGCACCGCCGCCGACCTGTGCGACCGCCTCCCACCAGTTTTCGGCCATCAGCAGGCTGTCGAGCTGAAACGCCTTCTTTTGGTTCCACTGCTCGGGCACGTGGGGGGCCAATGCGCCCACGATCCCGCCCGAGGCTCCGGCCCCCACGCCCGCCGGATCGACCACGCGCACCCGCGCGCCGCGCCGCGCCAGCGCCCAGGCGCAGCCCAACCCGAAGACGCCCGCGCCATAGATCGTCACGTCGATTGCCAAACTTCGGCCTTTCCTGTCCTGTCCGACCAAGGGCATAGGGCAGGCGATGACGGACATAAACCTCTCTCCGGATCTGGAATGGCGCGACGGAACCCCGGTGGCCGTTGCATTCGACGACCCGTATTTTTCGCTCGCCTCCGGCCCCGAAGAGACGCGGCACACGTTCCTGCGGGGCAACGACTTGCCCGCGCGAATGTGCGACGGATTCCATATCGCGGAGCTGGGCTTCGGGACCGGGCTCAACGCGCTGGTGACCGCTGCCGCGTGGACGGGGAAGGGGCGGCTGCGCTTTACATCTTTCGAGGCGTTCCCGATGGCGCGCGACGACATGGCACGCGCGCTTGCCGCCTTCCCCGAGTTCGATGCGACCGCGTTGCTGGATCAATGGCCGGGTGCGCGCGTCGCCCTGCCGAACATGGATGTCGAGATCATCATGGGCGATGTGCGCCGGGCGCTTCCCGACTGGAGCGGTCGGGCGGATGCCTGGTTTCTGGACGGTTTCTCGCCTGCCAGAAATCCGGAGATGTGGGGGGCCGACCTGATGGGCGAGGTGGCGCGGCACACGGCACCCGGCGGGACGTTTGCCACCTATACGGCCGCGGGACATGTGCGGCAGGCGCTGGCCGCGGCAGGGTTCGCGGTGGAACGTGTTCAGGGGTATGGGCGAAAACGGCACATGACAAAGGGTAGATTGCGATGACGGGCGACCGGTTGGGCATCTGGCTGATGGTGGTGACCACCTTCATTTTCGCCGTGCAGGATGGGTTCTCGCGCCATCTCGCCGGGGAATACAACGTGCTGATGGTGGTGATGATCCGCTACTGGTTCTTTGCCGCCTTCGTGATCGCCGTCGCCACGCGCAAGGCCGGGGGGCTTCGCGCGGCGGCGGCCACGTCGCAGCCATGGGTGCAGGCGTTTCGTGGCGTGCTGCTGGTGGCGGAGATCTGCGTGATGGTCGCTGGTTTCGTCTTGCTGGGGCTGGTCGAAAGCCACGCCATCTTCGCGGCCTATCCATTGCTGGTGGCGATGCTGTCAGGGCCGGTCTTGGGGGAGTCGGTCGGCTGGCGGCGGTGGGCGGCCATCGGTGTCGGTTTCGTTGGCGTGCTGGTCATCCTGCAACCGGGGGCAGGTGTTTTCAGCCCCGCCGCGCTTGTACCGCTGACGGCGGCCTTGATGTTCGCGCTCTATGGTTTGCTGACCCGCTACGTCGCCCGGCGCGATACCACGGCGACCAGCTTCTTCTGGACGGGCACGGTGGGCGCGATCGCGGTCACGCTTGTCGGTATCTGGTTCTGGGAGCCGATGACCTTGGGTGACTGGGGCTGGATGACCGCGCTTTGCGTGTCGGGGGCGACCGGGCACTGGCTTCTGATCCGCTGCTACGAGGTGGCGGAGGCCAGCGTTGTGCAGCCCTTCGCCTATCTTCAACTTGTATTCGCATCCCTGATCGGCGTCACGATCTTCGGCGAAGCGCTTGAGACGCATGTGGTTCTGGGCGCGGCCATCGTCATGGCGGCGGGGCTGTTCACGCTTTGGCGTGCAAGGGTTGCGGACTAGCCGCCCTGGCTTCGCGCCAAGTCGCCGTAGCCGTTTCTCAGCCAGTCAAGCAGGCGCACTTCGCCGACATTGCCGGTCAACTGCGCACGGTAGGGCAGCAGGCTTTCCGACACGCGCATGATATAATTGCGCGTTTCGGAAAAGGGCACGTCCTCGATCCAGTCGATAACGTCCAAGGTTGGGTCGGACGGGTTGCCGAACTCCGCCGCCCATCTGCGGGCGCGGCTTGGTCCCGCGTTGTAGGCCGCCGGCACGAGAATCGGGGAATAGCCGAATTCGAACTCCAGCTCGGCCAAATAGGCCGTGCCGAGTCGGGCGTTATAGAGCGGATCGCGCGTCAGGGCTGACTGGCGATAAGGCTCCCCAAGCAGAAGCGACATCTCTCGTGCGGTTCCGGGCATAAGCTGCATCAGGCCAGCCGCCCCTGCACCGGACACCACGACTGGGTCGAATTCGGACTCGCGGCGAGCGATGGACAGCGCCAGTTCCGGGGCCACCGGGCTGGCACGGCTCGCAAGATCGGTGACCGGGAAATACCCGCGATGCAACTCGTGCCCGTCCTGGGCCGCGCGCTTGGCCGTCAGAAGAGCGATGTGCGGGTCGTTCAGTTCGTCCAGCGCGATGTTGATCAGCGTGCCGATTTCCGCGCGTGGCAGGCTTTCCGCCAAGTGGGCGATAAAGCGTTCGGCCAGCGCCCGCTCCCCGATCCGGGCCAGCAGGCGCGCGGCGGCCAGAACAGTGCTGTCGGCAAAGCTGGTCTGGGCCAGCGGGGGAAACACCTCGGTCCCGGTCAGCAGCGGATCGGCGGTCAGGCCCGCGCGCTCGGCGGCAAGCTGACCGTAGAAGCTGGTCTGGTAACGCGCCCCCTGAGCGTAGGCAGCGACCGCCCCCGCGGCGTCGCCACTCGCCTCCAGCGCCCGGCCCAGCCAGTAACCGGCACGCCCCTTGGAAATGGGCGAGGCGACATTGGCGTCGAAGGTGCGGAAATGCGCAGCCGCATCGCCGGGTCGATTCAAGAATCGCAAGGCGACGTACCCCGCCAGCCATTCGTTCGGCGCAATATCCCGATCGCCGTCCGGCAGGTGATGGTTGGCGGCGACGCGGTAGGCATCCGCTGGGCGACCATCCTGCATCAATCCGCGGGCCAGCCGGTCGCGGTGCTTCCCCCAGATGGACGGCGCGGCCAGCGTGTCGGCGCTCTCGTCATAGGCATACAGCAGTTCCAGCGCATCGTCCGTCCGGCCTCGGTTGAGCCGCCAGCGAAACCGCTCGTAGGCCAATCCGGGATGCGCGCGGAGCGCGTCGGGCACCGCATCGATCAAGTCGTCGACCCCGTCGCGGTCGTCGCGCAACGCGATGCGGGCGCGGGCGAGGGCGGCTTCCGGGCCAGATACGCGGGTCAGCGTCCGCTCGGCGGACTGGATATCTCCGGACCAGATCATCGCATCAAGTCGCACGGCGTCGAAGGGGCGCAGGATGTCGCCAAAGACCTCCAGAAACCCGTCCTCGGAAGATGCCGGCATCGCCATCGTCAACCACGTATCGATAGCGACGATTTCGGCGGAGGTGACCTCTCCAAGCGCCCTCTGCGCGATCGCAAGCATCAGCGCCCCGCGCGATGTTCGCGGGGCCTCCTGATCGAAGAACGCGACGATTTCGTTCGGCGGCAGGATGAATGGCAGGTCAAGTTCGACCCGCGCGCGTAGAAGGTCCAATCCCGGCCAGTCCGGATTGCGGCCAAGGAACGCTTTCGCCTCGCGAAATGTGCCTTTCCGGCCGCGCAGTATGTGCCACAGGATCAGGTCGCGCGCGACCGGGTCCTGCGCGCGGGTAAGCGCGGCGCGGGCGGCATCCTCATCCCCGATACGCAGGGCTTGCAACCCGGCGGTCAGCGCCGGGGTTGCTTGGGCGGCGGGCACCGGCGAAAGGGCAAGGAACAATGTGGCGGCAAACAGTCTGATCATCATGAACGCAAACATAGGTCGGAAACGGCTGCCCGACGACTAACAGTCATGCGATTCATCACAAGTCACCGGGTTGTGAGAGCAGACAACCCCGGCTAGGTTCCGCCCAAATTTCCGACCGGATCAAAGGAGGACGCGTCGATGTTCAAAGGCTCCATGCCCGCACTGGTGACGCCCTTCAAAGATGGCGCAGTGGATTTCGAGGCGCTTGATGCGCTCGTCGACTGGCAGATCGCGGAGGGATCGCACGGGTTGGTACCCGTCGGCACCACCGGAGAAAGCCCCACCCTGACCCACGAGGAGCACGAGGCTGTAATCGCCGCAGTGGTCAGGCGTGCGGCAGGTCGTGTGAAGGTCATCGCCGGGGCCGGTTCGAACAATACCGCCGAGGCGCTGCGCCTTGTGCAGTTTGCCAAGGACGTGGGGGCCGACGCCGCGCTAGTCGTGACGCCCTATTACAACAAGCCGACGCAAGCGGGGCTGATCGCTCATTTCGCTGCGGTCGCCGAAATCGGAATCCCGATCATCATCTATAATATTCCCGGGCGGTCTGTTGTCGACATGACCCCTGCCACGATGGGCGAATTGGCCAAGCTGCCGATGATCGTCGGCGTCAAGGACGCGACCGGCGATCTGGCCCGCGTGTCGGCGCAGCGGATGACCTGTGGCACGGACTTCGCCCAGCTTTCGGGTGAGGATGCCACCGCGCACGGGTTCAATGCGCAGGGCGGTGTCGGCTGCATTTCGGTCACGTGCAACGTTGCGCCCAAGATGCTGTCCCGGATGCAAGAAGCGACGCTTGCGGGCGATTACGCCACGGCGCTGGAAATTCAGGACCGCCTGATGCCGCTGCACGAGGCCATCTTCGCCGAGCCGGGCGTTGTCGGGGCCAAGACTGCGTTGGCAATGCTGGGCAAATGCTCGGACGAGGTGCGCCTGCCAATCACCCCCGCGACCGAGGCCACGCGGACCCGAATCGGTGACGCTCTGCGCCACGCCGGCCTGCTGAATTGACGCCCGACACTGCCTCGGGATTGCCCCGAGGCTTGGTGCCAGTCCTGTCGGCGGCGAATTTCGTCATCGGGATGGGGGCCTTTCTTGTTATTGGTGCGCTGGCTCCGTTGGCGCGCGATCTGTTGATGACACCGTCTGAAGCTGGATGGGTCCTGACGAGCTACGCGCTGTCCTATGCCGTACTTTCTCCCATTCTGGTCGCTGCGACGGGAGGGTTCGGGCGCAGGCGGGTGATGGCCTTTGGGATGGCACTGTTCGGTCTTGCGGCGCTGGGGTCGGCATTTGCGCCGACACAGGAAACGCTGTTTGCCGCCCGCGCGCTGGCGGCTGCGGGGGCTGGTCTGACGACGCCCGTGGCCGCCGCCGTGGCCGCTGGATTGGCCCGACCCGAGGCGCGGGGCAAGGTGCTTGCCATGGTTTTCTTCGGCCTGACGTTGGCGCAGGTGATGGGTGTGCCCGCAGGCAGTTGGATTGCTTACACCTATGGCTGGCGGGTCGCCTTTGGTCTTGTTGCCGTGCTGGCTGCGGGATGCGCTACCCTGATCTGGATGCGCGTCCCGGCAGGCCTGTCGTTTCAGCCTGTGCGTCTGGCGGACCTCGCCTCGGTGTTGGGAAATGGGCGGCTGATGCTGGCGATCGGGTTCACGGCCGTGTTCCTTGGGGCGATCTACGTGCCATTCACTTATCTGGCTCCGCTTCTGGAAGAAAAGATGTCGCTGGGCCGCAACGGGGTCACGGCGGCGCTGGTGGTCTGCGGCTTGGGCGCGGTGGCGGGCAACTTTGCAGGGGGTTGGGTGGCCGACCGCCTGGGTCCGGCGCGCACGCTGATCGGGTTGGCCTGCCTGCAGGTCGCGATAATGCCGCTGCTCTCGCTGCTGCCGATCTCACTGCCGCTGGCGATGGCGCTGTTCTTCGTCTGGAATGCCTGCGGCTATGGCTTCATCGCGGGACAGCAGATGCGTCTGGTCGTCCTGGCCGGGACACAGGCACCGGTCGCGCTGGCGCTGAATGCCGCGTGTATATACGTCGGCGCGGCGCTGGGCGCAGTCATCGGTGGCTGGGTTGTCGCAGGGGCAGGATTGGCTGCGTTGGGCGTGGCTGGCGGTGTTACCTGTCTGCTTGCCGTCGCGACGATCCTGGTGTCCGCACGCCTGTCGCCCGTGGACACGGGGCCGTTGCGCACCTAAGTGGCAGGGCATGGCCAAGGACGACAAAGACAAGAACTACAAAGTTATCGCCGAGAACCGGCGGGCGCGGTACGACTACGCGATCGAGGACGACCTCGAATGCGGTATCATGCTTGAAGGCTCCGAGGTCAAATCCCTGCGGCAGGGGGGCGCGAACGTCGCTGAATCCTACGCCGAGGTGAAGGACGGGGAGCTGTGGCTGGTGAACGGCTATATCGCGCCCTATTCCCAGGCCAAGACTTTCGGCCACGAGGAACGCCGCCGCCGCAAGCTGCTGGTGTCCAAGCGAGAGATGTCACGCCTTTGGAACGCCACCGCGCGCGAAGGCTACACGATCGTGCCGCTGGTGATGTATTTCAATCACCGCGGGATGGTGAAGCTGAAGATCGGCGTCGGCAAGGGCAAGAAGAACCATGACAAGCGCGAAGCCTCGGCCAAGCGCGACTGGCAGCGTCAGAAGGCGCGCCTGATGAAGGATCACGGCTGACGCCGCATGGACCGGTGGCGCTTCAGGGCCTTTCGTTGCGCTGACCCGCTCCGTTTGACGCTTGCAAACCCACCCGGCCCTGCGCCACTTGGCGCGCATGAATGTTCTCTCCGCCCTTCGTCTCAGCCGCGCGCCGATCGCCGCCTTCATGGCCGTCGGCTTTACCTGGGGTTGCATTGCCGCGATGGCACCTGTCCTTAAGGCACGCATTGGGGTGGATGACGCGACATTCGGCCTGCTCCTCCTCGGCACCTCGATTGGCTTGTCGACGACCCTTTATGTGGCTCCGCGGTGGGATCGGCGCATGGGACGCTGGGCCTTGCCGGTGGGTACGGTGATGCTGGCCGGTGCCGCGATGCTTCCGACCGTGGGTTATACGGTGCCGCTGCTTTTCGTGATCCTGATGATCCTGGGCGGGCTGTCGGGCCTGACCGATGTCGTGATGAACGCCCGCGTCTCCGAGGTGGAGGCCCGCGAGGCGCGCAGCCTGATGAATGTGAACCACGCCATGTTCTCGGTCGCCTATGCAATCGCGGCCCTGCTGACCGGGGCCATGCGCGAAGCGGGCTGGGGACCTGCGATGATCTTTCCGGCAATGGCGCTTCTGATCCTTGCGACCGCGCCTTTTCAGGTCATGTCGGTATCCCCGACCGCCGATCAAGACGGCCCGGCACCGCGCCTTCCCTTCGGCCTGATCGCGTTGGGTGGGTTGATCGTGTTGATCGGGTTCATGGCAGAGGCCACGGTCGAATCTTGGTCGGCCCTGCACATCGAACGGACGCTAGGCGGGGGGGCCGCCGAGGGCGCATTCGGCCCCGCGATGCTGGGCCTGACAATGGCCGTGGGGCGCTTCTCCGGACAGGCCGTGGCGGCGCGACTGTCCGAAGTCGGGGTGATTCGCATCGCAACCGGTTGTGCCATTGTCGGCGTATTGATCGCCGCTGCCGCCCCCACGCCGTTCGTGGCCTACGTGGGGTTCGGCCTGCTGGGTCTGGGCATTTCGGTCATCGGGCCGATGGGGCTGGCGCTGACGGGGCGGCTGGCACCGCCGGCCTTGCGGACGGCGGCCATCGCCCGCGTAGCGGTGATCGGTTTTCTGGGCTTCTTCATCGCGCCCGCCCTCATGGGGCTGGGCGCGCAGGCGTTCGGGTTGCGCTGGGCTTTTGCCTGCGTGGCGCTTCTGCTGGCAGTGATCTGGCCGCTCACGCGTTTCGCTGAACGGTCTCCCACTCACCGGTGAAGCCTTTGGGAACCAACAAGTTGTGCGGCCCCAAGTTGTGGATGTTCTTTTCCCCGCAAAGGGCCATGGTCGTGTCCAGTTCCTTGTGGATGACGTCGAGCGCGTGCTCCACGCCCTTCTGGCCCATCGCGCCCAAGCCATAGATGAACGCCCGCCCGATGTAGGTGCCGCGTGCGCCCAGGGCCACGGCCTTCAGCACGTCCTGACCCGACCGTATGCCGCCGTCCATGTGCACCTCGATCTCCGAGCCGACCGCCTGCATGATCTCGGGCAACATGCGGATTGAGGACAGCGCGCCGTCCAACTGCCGCCCGCCATGGTTGGACACGATGATTGCATCGGCCCCCACCTGCAGCGCCATCTTCGCGTCCTCGGCATCCAGAATACCCTTGAGGATAAGCTTGCCGCCCCACTTCTCCTTGATGCGTGCGATCTTGGACCAATCCAGCGCGGGGTCGAATTGATCCGCGATCCAGGACGACAGCGATGACGTGTCCTTCACACCTTTCGCGTGTCCCACGATGTTCCCGAACTGGCGTCGCGTGGTCTTGGACATCTCCAGACCCCATGCGACCTTGGTCATCAGGTTGGCGATCGTCGCGGGCGTCAATTTGGGTGGCGCGGAAAGACCGTTTTTCAAATCCTTGTGTCGCTGGCCAAGTATCTGAAGATCCAGCGTCAGGACCAGCGCATCGCAGCCAGCGGCACGTGCGCGCCCGATCAGGTTGTCGATGTATTCCTCGTCCTTCATGACATAAAGCTGGAACCAGAACGGGGCCTGCGTGCGCGCGGCCACGTCTTCGATCGAGCAGATCGACATGGTCGAAAGTGTGAAGGGCACGCCGAATTTTTCGGCTGCCTTCGCCGCCAGGATTTCCCCGTCGGCGTGCTGCATCCCGGTCATGCCCACTGGTGCCAGCGCAACCGGCATCGCCACCTCGCGCCCGATCATGGTGGAGCGGACCGAACGTCCGACCATGTCCACGGCCACCCGTTGGCGAAGGCGGATCTTGTCGAAATCGGTCTCGTTTTCGCGAAAGGTCTGCTCCGTCCAGCTGCCCGACTCACAGTAATCGTAAAACATCTTGGGAACCCGGCGCTTATAGATCCGGTGCAAGTCTTCGATGTTGGTAATGACGGGCATGGTGGCGACTCCGGGAATTGGTAAGGCTTTCTAACCAATCTATGCGCCTCGGGCAATATTACTTTGAGCCTGCAGCGTTAGCGTATGAACGGATCTTCCGGATATTCGACCCCCGTCAGGCAAAGCCCATCCGGCGGTGACACCGGCCCGCAGGCGGCGCGGTCGCGGGCGGCCAGCGCCGTTCGTACGCGGTCCGGGGTCCAAGATCCGGCCCCGACACGCTCCAACGTTCCGGCAATCGAACGGACCTGGTTGTGCAGAAAGGAACGGGCCCGAAGGTGAATGCGGATGTCCTGCCCACCGGGGTAGGGGCGCTCCTCCAGCGCAATCTCGTCCATCGTCTTTACCGGCGATTTCGCTTGGCAGATCGAAGCGCGGAATGTTGTAAAATCGTGTTGCCCTACCAGATGCGCCGCACCCTCTCGCATCGCCTGCAGGTCCAGCGGCCCGATCACACGCCAGGCCTGCCCGACGTCCAGAGCCAGCGGCGCGCGGCGGGCGATGATGCGGAAGGTGTAGCGCCGCTCCAACGCGGAAAACCGCGCGTGCCAGTCGTTATCCACTTGGGCGCAGGCGGTCACGGCGACGGGTGCGGGCTTCAGGTGCCAGTTCACTGCTTCGGAGAGGCGAAACGCGTCCCAATCCTTGGCCATGTCGGCATGGGCGACCTGGCCCGTCGCGTGGACCCCGGCGTCTGTGCGTCCGGCGGCGGCGATCGACGGCATGTCCGGCTGCAGCGCGCGCAGTGCCTCCTCCAGCGTCTGCTGGACCGACGTGGGGCCGTCCTGGCGTTGCCATCCTGCGAAGGGGTGGCCGTCGTATTCGATGCGAAGAGCGTAGCGGGGCATATTGGGGGTGATAGGGCGGCTCGAAGCGAGGGGCCAGCCCCTCGCGCTCCTGGGGATATTTTGGGCAAGAGGAAGGGGGTGGGTTTTCGCGGCGCGGCATCGCGCCTAGATTCCGGGTAACTTGAAGGGAATTTTCATGATCGGACGGTTTGCGGATGCGGTGACGCGCGGGGTGGGGGACGTCGCCTTCTCGGTCACTGATGTGTTCGACCCGACGCTGCGGCTGGGCGTCACCGGGCTGAGCCGTGCGGGCAAGACCGTTTTCATCACGTCGCTGGTCGCCAACCTGATTGATCGTGGGCGGATGCCGGGTTTTTCGGCGGGCGACCGGATCGAGACGGCTTTCCTGCAGCCGCAGCCTGACGACACGGTGCCGCGCTTCGATTACGAGGCGCACTTGGCCGCGCTCACCTCCCGCACGCCGCACTGGCCGGCGGGGACACGGGCTGTGTCGGAGTTGCGCCTGTCGCTCAAGGTGCGTCCTGCGGGCCTGTTGGCCGGGTTGCGGGCGGCACGGACGGTGCACCTGGATATCATCGATTATCCCGGAGAATGGCTCTTGGACCTTGGGTTGATGGATAAGACCTATGCGCAGTGGTCGGCGCGCGCGCTGGCACGTTTGCAAGCTTGGGAGGTCGCCGATTACGCCGGGGCGATGGCACGCGTCGACGGCGCGGCCCGGCTGGAAGAACCGACGGCACAGAAACTGGCGCGGAGCTATACGGTCGCCTTGCAGGCCGCGCGGGCGGCAGGGGCCTATGACCTTACGCCGGGGCGATTCCTGCTGCCGGGTGATCTGGACGGCTCCCCGGCGTTGACCTTTGCGCCATTGCCTCCGGGGGAGGCCCCGCGCGGCAGTCTGCGAAAGGAGATGGAGCGACGGTTCGAGGCATACAAGGCGCAGGTCGTGCAACCGTTTTTTCGCGACCATTTTGCCCGACTGGATAGGCAAGTCGTCCTTTTAGACGTACTGGGCGCGCTTCGGCGCGGCCCCCGCGCACTGGAGGAGATGCGCGCCGCCCTGGCCGATATCCTGACGGCGTTTCGCCCCGGCGCGCTGGGCTGGCTGATGCAGTTGCTGGGCGCGCGCCGGGTGGATCGGCTGCTGTTCGTGGCGACCAAGGCGGACCACCTGCATCACACGCAGCACGCCCGCCTGACGGCGCTGACCGAGGCGATGGTTCGCGATGCCCGAAGCCGCGCGGATTTTGCCGGGGCGCAGACCAAGGCGCTTTCGATGGCTGCTTTGCGCGCGACGGTCGAGGAAACGCGCACACACGAAGGCAAGGAGCTGCCCGTGGTGCGCGGTCGCCTTTTGAACGCGGACGGCACCGCCGGACGGGAGGCGGCGCTCTATCCCGGAGAGATGCCCGCCGATCCGTCGCACGTTTTGACCCCCGCGCGGCAGGGCGCGGACCATTGGCATGATGGGGAGTACGACCTGATGGAATTCGCGCCCGCCCCTCTGACCCTGCGTCCCGGCGAAGGCCCCCCGCATATCCGGCTGGACCGCGCGGCGGACTTTCTTCTGGCTGACCGGTTGTGAGGATCAGGTGAAAACCGGATGCGATCACCCTATGTCAGGGGTCAACCTGCCGCACGAGAGTCCCAGATGACTGACACCCGCCGCCGCGCCGTCCTGTTCGATCTGGACGAAGATACACCCCCCACCCGGCCGGACACGGTGAAAGCGGATGGGGACGCGCCGCCCCTTGATCCCGCAAGTGCCCCTCCCGTGCCCGATGACGAGATCGTGCCGCCCGCCTCTGGCCGCGCGATGCAGACCGTCGCGCTCCTTGCTACGCGGCGTGAGCGTGGGCTGGCCGGGTGGTTCTTCGGCCTTTTGGGCGCGTTGCTGACGTTTGCCTTGTCGATCGCAATGTGGAACTTCGTGACCGGACTGCTGGCCGCGAACCCGGTTCTGGGCTGGGTCGCGACGGCGCTGGTCGCGTCCTTCATCGCGATCTGCCTTGTGATCGTGTTGCGGGAGCTTGCGGCGCTGTCACGGCTGAAACGGATCGACGGGTTTCACCGCGATGCGGCCGCGGTCGCGGACCTGACCTCGGCGCGCAAGTTCGCGGATCGGCTGGCCGCTTTCTATGCCGGGCGGCCCGATACCCGGTGGGGGCGGGAGGAGTTGGCGGCGCGCAAGGCCGACGTCTTCGACGCCGACGCGATGCTGGCCCTGACCGAACGCAGCCTGCTTGCCCCTCTCGACGCAGCCGCCACGCGGGAGGTGGAGGCCGCCGCGCGGCAAGTCGCGCTGGTGACCGCCGTCGTGCCACTGGCGCTGGCCGATGTGGTTGCGGCGCTGACATCGAACCTGCGGATGATCCGCCGCATTGCCCTGATCTACGGTGGGCGGGGTGGTACCCTGGGCAGCTGGCGTTTGGCCAAGACGGTGCTGACGCATCTGGCGGCGACCGGTGCCGTTGCCGTGGGCGACGACCTTATCCACTCGGTTGCGGGCGGCGGGGTTTTGTCCAAGATCTCGCGGCGGTTCGGGGAAGGCGTCGTCAATGGCGCTCTGACGGCGCGCGTCGGCCTTGCGGCAATGGAAGTCTGTCGACCCCTGCCGTTCACTCACGAACGCCCACCGCGCATCACCGCGGTGGTGCAACGCGCCCTGACCGGCCTGTTCGGCCAGAAAGACACCTGACTGGGGGGCTTTGGCGGAGGCCCGGGCACGATATCCGCATGCCTGTAAGGACGACCTCTTTCTGTATTTGCGGGAAGTGGGCGACCGCGACCTGTGCCCGGACGATGGGCGTAGAATGGTGAGGAAATGCCCCCGTTCGCCGCCGGGCGTTCTGGATGTGTTGGAGAGGGCGGCGAGTGATCTACAGGGTCCTAGAAGATGTCGCCGCGTCATGGTCCGAGCGCGATCTGCGGCGGATGCGCCACGTCTGACGCCGTCGGTGCCGCCGGGCGTGCATTTCCGCTGACGGCGCTTACGCGCTTGTTCTAGATATCGGGCACCGCCGTTGACCGGAGCCACCGACTTGGTAGACATCTATATCATCCTGGCCATTGTGGTTGTGATCGTTCTCCCCGTGTCGGTTATTGTACTGCTGATCTGGGTTGCCGCTCACGGCCGGCGCCTGAGGGAAGCAGAAAGCCGGATTGTCGACCTGCAAGCGCTTGTGAACAAGGTCGAAGTGTCCAACCTCAGGACGGCGACACCCGACACGCCGACGCGGACGGCGAGTGCGCCCGGACCGGGGCCGTGGGAAAAGACGGAGGCCGCACCCACCAAGTCCCTCGGGACTCCATCGGCAACGAAAGCGGCGCGCGGACCGTCGCCTTCAGGTCTGCCCGAACCCGATGACCTGGGCGGCAAACGTCCTTCGCGGCCCACACGCAGTGGACCGACCGTCATCGATCGGGCGCTGGCCTGGCTGCAGGTGAACTGGTTCTACGCCGCTGCGGCTGCCGCGTTGACACTGGCGGGAATATTTCTGGTGCAGTACGGGGCAGAGCAGGGCCTCCTGCCGCCGCGCCTGCGGGTGATTGCGGCCGCTTTGTTCGGCCTGGCGTTGATCGGAGGGGGCGAATGGTTGCGGCGTCGTTTCGGCGACGGCGAGGAGGTGGCGACGGCTTATCTGCCATCCATTCTTTCAGGCTCGGGCGTGGTCACGCTTTTCGGTGCGATCTTGGGCGCGCGGCATCTGTATGACCTGATCGGGCAGGGCCCGGCGCTGACCGGTCTTTCGGTCGTTGCCTTGGGTGCGATCGTGCTGGGCTGGTTTCACGGGCCGCTCCTGGTGGCCATTGGCCTGCTGGGCGGGGCGCTGGCACCTTTTATGGTCGGTGGGGCGCGCGGTTCGGATCTGCGCCCGCTGCACGGCTATTTTCTACTGCTGACATTGGTCGGCCTGTCCGTCGATGCCGTCCGGCGCTGGCGCGGACGCTGGGTCAGCGCGCTCGCCTTGATATCGGGCTTGGGCGCGTCGACCTTGCTCGTGCTGGGCGCGGCCGAGACGACTCTCTGGCATCAGCTGGCCGTGACGGCGATGGCACTGGCGGCAATGACGTTGCCGGTTTCGCGACTTTTGCCGGATCATGCCGGACCGATGACACTGTCGGTGTTGCGCAACGAACGACCTGCGCCGGAGGAGGCGATGGCCTTCGTTGTGGTCGCGGTCGTGTCGGGGCTGGCCGTCTTAACGGCAAAGGTCGAATTCTGGTCCGCGCTGGCAATGACTGTCGTTCTGTTTGCCGCGGTATCGGTCTGGGCCAAGCGCGCATGGGGTTTACAGGATGCGGCCTTGGCACCTGTGGCGGCGGTCCTTGCAATGTTGACACTTTGGCCCGCGCCCGAAGGCACTGCCGCAATTTCGCTGGCGCTCCTTGCGGGCGGTGCGATGTCGGTCCTCGCGCTCCTCCGCTCGGTGGAGCCGGAGGCAACATACAAGCTTGGTTGGTCACTTGCTGCCGTCCTGATTGCGCCGGCCGTGGGGCTGGTCTTACACCTCGCCTGGGGCGCGCCGGACGTGCTGGGTGCCTACCGTTGGGCGCTGCATGCTTTGGTGGTCGCAGCGGGGCTGACATTCGCGGCGACGGCCTGGGCGTGGCGTGACGGCCACGACCGGCTGCGTCCTTCTCTGGCGGCGCTGATCGCGGTGACGCTGATTGCCTATGCCTTGGGCCAAATCGTCGGAGAAGCCGCGCTTACGGCGTCCGTCGCGCTCATGACTGCGGGGGCGGCGTGGCTGGACCGACGGTTCAAGCTGCCGCTGTTGTCATGGTTCGTGGCCCTTGCCGCACCCTTTGTCTTTTGGCGGTTAATGGCGGTCCCCGGCCTGTTCTGGCACGTAGACGGGCCGCTCGTCCCGGCGCTGATCTCGATGGTTGGGGCAGTGGCCGGTTTCGCGCTTGCCGCGCTCTGGCTGCGTCGGGCGGAAGGGGAGGTCCCGCGGGCCGAACCGCTTGTCGTCGCTGAAACGGCTGCACTGGGGGCGTTCGGGTTCTTGGTTACCGTTCTCACGTGGCGCGGGTTGATCGCGCTGGAAGTAGATACTCCGCATATGAGTTCGGGACTTACCGCAACAATCTGGCTGCTCCTGGGGTGGCTCCAACTGGTCGTTTGGGGGCGTGGCGGACGGATGCGCTGGCTGCGCCTCGGGCTGGCCGTATTGTTTGGCGGGCTTGGTCTTGCCGCACTGCTGCCAGGGCTGACGGTCGGTAATCCCATCTTCAACGACTGGGGGGACAATCGCATCACCGGTTGGCCGGTCATCAACACGCTGATCCCGGCTTACCTTGTTCCGGCGCTGGTTCTGTTGGTTGCCTGGCGGGATCAGGTGCGGCGGTATCCGGCTGCGGGTTGGCCCTTGTTCGCGGGCGTCCTTGGGCTCGCGCTCGTCGGCGGATGGGCCGTGCTGGTGATCCGCCATTTCTGGCAGGGTCCGGAGAAGATGCAGTTCTGGGAGGGCGTGAGCCAGCCCGAGATGACGACCTATACAATCGCACTGATCTTTTTGGGGGCCGGGCTGTTCTACAGTGGCGTTGCCAAGCGGTCGGACCTGTGGCGTCGCGCCGGGACAGGCGTGTTGGCGGTGACGATGCTGAAGGTATTCCTGATCGACGTCTGGTCGCTGGACGGGTTGTTGCGCGTGGGTGCTCTCATCGCGCTGGCGGTGGCAATGGGCGGTCTGGCTTGGCTTTACCGCTGGTCCGGTGGGGCTGCGGCGGATGGCGGAAACCCAATGCCGACCGACCCCAAACGGGATGCGGGCGCACCCGAAGGTTTTGCCCCTGACAAGAGTGGCCCCGACCAAACGGGCCCGTCGGAGACAGACCCGGAAGCGCCGAGAACGGACCCCTAGCTGCGGCGGTCAGTCCTTGGTGGCCGGCAGACGGCGAGCCGGGACGCGCAGGCAAAGCGGGACGAGGACGATCAACGCGGTGCCCATAAAGGCGATCATCAGGGACAAGGTCATATGAAACTCCTTCAGGCCCCGATCTTGCCCGAGGGGGTGTGAAGGCTTCGTTAATACCCCAGCCCCGCCGCCAATGGCGGCAGAACATCGCCCCGAACCAACCGGGGCAGCACCCGTGTGGCGGGCCAGATCTGGCTTACGGGGAACAGAATGCGATCACGCAACGCCGGCAGGCTGCGACTGTTTGACTGATACATCGGCGTGAATGCGGCGCTGAACCCCTGGTAGGCTCGGACATGCATTCGCCGCGCGTTAAACATCCGCTGGCCGGCTTCGGCGATCGGCCCCTGTGCCACCGCGCGGATCAGGGCCCAGGCGTCCAGCAATGCCATGTTTGCACCCTGACCCAATTGCGGGCTGGCCCGGTGCCAGGCATCGCCGATATGCGCGATTCCATCGGCGAAGGGTCGCCGCAGGGTACCGTGGGAATAGCGAGCCATCGTCATCTGGTTGTGGTCGTCGATCCGCGCCAAAAACGGCGCGATGGCGGGCCAGAGATGCTGCGCCTCGGCCTTCCAATCGTCAAGCGGGGCCGCGCGCCATGCGCCGTGGCTGTCGCGGGGCATGGACCAGAATATCGCCGCCTGTTGCGGACCGCCCGCAACGGGCCGCCCGATCGGCAGCACTCCGATCATGTGGGCGGCCGCGCGGTAACACTGGCGCAATTCGTCCGGCGGCAGGTCGGTCGCGTCGGGCCAATCGACGGTGCCCCAGATCGCGCCGAATGGCAGAGGACGGGTCTTGATGGGGGACAGGGGCGATCCCGCGCCCGCCGCGTCGACCAGCAGGTCGAAGGCATCGGTGAGGGTCTCGCCCACGCGAAATCGGGTGCCGTCAAGCGCCGTGACCGATGCCCCCAGTTCGAAACGGACGCCCGCCCCCTGCGCCCCTTGCAGCAGGACACCATGCAGGGCCGCGCGGTGCATCGCCAGACCCTCACGAGCCTGGCCGTCCGGATCGTAGGTGACGTCCAGGGCCTGACGCCCCGTTGTCGCTTCGTGCCCGGCCATGCGCACGATCCGCTGACCCAAGGCGCGCGCCGCGTTGGCCAAGCCCAGACCGTCCAGCACGCTCAACCCCACCGGCTGCACCACGAGGCCGGAGCCGACGGGCAGCGCCCGCTCATACTGGTCGAAGACCGTGTCACCGCATGTCCCGCCTGTGCCAATCCCGTGGCGGCGGTGAGGCCGCCAATTCCGGCCCCGGCGATCCCGATCCGTGCCATGCACTCAGCCTCCTTGCTGTTCCTTGGGGACAGTGCCTATAACGCGCGCGATGACGGGACGAGTGTCAATATCGACGCGAATTATTCCCCCGGCACCCTGATCGCAGGGTCGGCCGGGCAAAAGGTGCAGGCAATCGCACCGATACGAACGAAATTCCGAGATGAAGGACGCCTGAGATGAGCGCCGAGACCCCCGACTACAAAGCCACGCTGAACCTGCCGGTTACTGACTTCCCGATGCGCGCGGGCCTGCCCAAACGCGAACCCGAATGGCTGGACCGCTGGGCGCGGCTGGGCGTGTACGACCGCCTGCGCGACAAGGCCCGTGACGGTTCGCGCAGCAAGTTCACGCTGCACGACGGACCGCCATATGCAAACGGGCACCTGCATATCGGTCACGCGCTGAATAAGACGCTCAAGGACATGGTCGTGCGCTCTCGTCAGATGATGGGACACGACGCGCGCTATGTGCCCGGCTGGGACTGCCATGGCCTGCCCATCGAATGGAAGATCGAGGAAGCCTACCGCAAGAAGGGCCGCGACAAGGATGCCGTGGACGTGGTCGAGTTCCGCCAGGAATGTCGCGACTTCGCCGCCGGCTGGGTCGATATCCAGCGCGATGAATTCAAACGTCTGGGCATCACCGGCAACTGGGCCGATCCCTACCTGACGATGAACTTCCACGCCGAAGCCGTGATCGCGCAGGAATTTCAGACTTTCCTGATGAACGGGCTGGTCTACCAAGGGTCCAAGCCCGTGATGTGGTCGCCAGTCGAGAAGACCGCGCTGGCCGAGGCGGAGGTGGAGTATCACGACCGTCAGGTGGATGCGATCTGGGTGAAGTTTCCGGTGGTTGATGCGTCCGCTCTTCCGATGCTCAACCGCGAAAGCAGCAAGGTGCGAATGGGATCGGATCATGCGAGTGGTCCTGCGGCGCTGGAGGAGGCTGGGTTATCTGGTGCTAGAGTCATCATCTGGACGACGACTCCTTGGACCATCCCGCAGAACCGCGGGATCTGCTTTGGTCCCGGCATTTCTTATGGTCTTTACAAAGTCACGGGAACGCCGGACGAATGCTGGACCTCGGTTGGAGACACCTTCCTGATCGCCGATGCCCTCGCCGAACAGACGTTCACCGCCGCGCGTCTGGAAACCGGGATGTGGACGCGTGTGCGCACCGTCCAGACCGACGAACTTGCCGGTCTGACCTGCGCCCATCCCCTGCGCGGCGTGGCCGAGGGCAATGGCGAATGGGACTTCGACGTCCCCCTCCTTCCCGGCGATCACGTCACCGATGACGCGGGCACAGGGTTCGTCCACACCGCCCCCAGCCATGGTGACGACGACTACCAGATCGCCATCAAGTATCGGGATCGCTTCGAAGGCGACCCAATGACCTACAACATCGAGGCCGACGGCTCCTATCGCACTGACCTGCCGCTGTTTGGCGGAGAGCAGATCCTGAAACCGAACGGCAAGCCGGGGGGTGCCAACAAGGCCGTCATTGGCGCGCTGGTCGGTGTCAGTGCCCTGCTGGCGCGGTCGCGCATCACCATCAGCGACGCGCATTCCTGGCGCTCCAAGGCTCCGGTCATCCGGCTGAACCGGCCCCAGTGGTTCGCCGCGATCGACAAGCCGGTGGGCGACGGCAAGGACACCTATGGCGATACGGTGCGCGCGCGCGCCCTGACCTCCATCGACGAGTTGGTGACCTGGACGCCGAAAACGGGCCGCAACCGCCTGTTCTCCATGATCGAGAACCGCCCCGACTGGGTTCTGTCGCGACAGCGTGCCTGGGGCGTGCCGCTCACCTGTTTCACCCGGGTCGGGGCCAAGGCCGCGGACGAAGATTTCATCCTGCGCGACCCGGCGGTCAACGCCCGCATCATCGAAGCCTTCGAGACCGAAGGGGCCGATGCATGGTACAAGGAGGGGGCCAAGGCGCGCTTCCTGGGCAGCGATCACAACCCCGATGAGTGGGAGCAGGTGTTCGACATCCTCGACGTCTGGTTCGACTCCGGCTCCACCCACGCATTCGTGCTGCGCGACCGAGAAGACGGCACCGATGACGGCGTCGCCGATGTCTACCTGGAAGGCACGGACCAGCATCGTGGCTGGTTCCATTCGTCGATGCTGCAAGGCTGCGGCACGATGGGGCGCGCGCCCTATCGCGCCGTCGTCACGCATGGGTTCACCTTGGACGAGAAGGGCGTGAAGATGTCCAAGTCCCTGGGCAACATCATCGCGCCGCAGACGATCGTGGACCAGTACGGTGCCGACATCCTGCGCCTTTGGGTGGCGCAGGTCGATTATACCAACGACCACCGTATCGGTCAGGAAATCCTGAAGGGTGTTGCCGACAGCTATCGCCGGTTGCGCAATACGATGCGGTTCATGCTTGGGTCGATGACCGACGACGCGCCGGTCGATCCGCTGGAAATGCCGGAACTGGAGCGTTGGGTCCTGCACCGCTTGTCGGAGTTGGATGACAAGGTACGCGACGCCTACGCGCGGTATGACTTCGCAGAAGTTTTCCAGACCATCTTTCAGTTTGCGACGCTGGATTTGTCGGCCTTCTATTTCGATATCCGCAAGGACGCGCTCTACTGCGATGGCGACACGATGCGCCGAAGGGCTGCGCGCACGGTGCTCGGCCTGATCCACGAGCGCCTGACGACGTGGCTGGCCCCGATCCTGCCGTTCACGATGGAGGAAGTCTGGTTGGAGGTGCATCCGGGCGAGGAGTCGTCTGTTCACCTGATGGATTTCCCCGCCCCACGGCCCGGCTGGCGGGACGACGCGCTGGTGGCCAAGTGGTCGCGTATTCGCGCGGTGCGGCGCGTGGTTTTGGGTGCGCTGGAAGCGGCACGGCGCGACAAGGTCATCGGGGCATCGCTGGAAGCGGCCCCGACGGTTCATGTCGACGCAGATACGGTGACCCTTTTGGAGGACGTTGCGTTCGAAGATGTCTGCATCACCAGCCGCATCGCCGTCAGCAGCGAACCCGCCCCGGCGGACGCCTTCACACTTGATGACGCGCCCGGCACCGCGGTCGTCTTCGCACAGGCCGAAGGCGGGAAATGCCAGCGTTGCTGGAAAATCCTGCCGGATGTCGGCCACTTTGGTCATGACGGGGTTTGCGGTCGGTGTGACGGCGCGCTTTCCTAACAGGCAAGGGCGCGGCTTGGACGTCGCGCCTTGCCTTCGGGTGCCGTCCAGTCTGCCGCCCATTTCAGGGGGCGGGCAAACTGACGCATGGCCTGTCAAACATCGCAGCGCTGACGTAAGTTCGGTCTTCCTTATCCAATTATCAACCGGATGATTGACACTCATGTGTACCGATGACGCCCGGGCAATCGACGCCGTGATCACTTGGGTCGATGGCAAGGCACCCGAACATCTGATGAAACGGGCGCAATATGTGTCTGCGGCGATCGCCCCCTTGCACGAGAATGCAGTCAATCCGCATCGCTGGGCCGATAGCGACGAGATTTTCTACTGCCTGCAATCGATCGAGAACAACGCCCCCTGGATCCGCACGATCTGGATCGTCGCCGACGGTCGTGGCCCTGATCTGTCACGCCTGTCACGCGATCTGCGCGCGAGGATCCGGGTCGTGGATCACCGCGAGATATTCAAAGGGTTCGAGGCCGCGTTACCGACCTTTAACTCCCTCGCCATCGAGAGCCTGATTTGGCGGATCGAGGGTCTGAGCGAATATTTTCTATATTTTAACGATGACGTCTTCCTGACTGCGCCACTGTCGCCCGAAGATGTTTTTCGCGGGAACAAGCCCGTTCTTCGCGGCAAGTGGGTCGACAATAGCCATTTGACCGGCGATGCCGTCGCGCGCAGTGACCCGGCACTTTTCAACCGCTTTATGCAAATGAACGCCGCGCAGATGCTCGGGGTCGATCCTTGCCGGATTTTTGCGGCGGCGCATGTCGTTCATCCGATGCGCAGGTCCGTGATGGCCGATCTGTTCGCGCATTACCCGCAGGCCTTCGCAGAAAATATCGGTCACCGCTTTCGCGATATCCGACAGTTCCTGCCAATGGGGCTACATAATCACGCGTGCATAAACCGGCAGGGCGCGGTGATGCACCCACATGGCGACCACCTCCACATTCGCAGCGGGCAGGGTCTCGATCAGGATCCGCAGATCACGGCCCTCCTGTTGCAGGGTATCGCCGATACGCAGATCAAGTTTCTTTGCGTGAATGATCTGCCGCAATTGGAGCAGGTCGTACCTGACGCCCGAATGCGGATTGCCGGTGCAATCGGCGGCACGCCGTCGGTGCCGCCTGCTTAGAACCTCGGTCAGAAGATTTCCGACGCTATTGCCATTGTAACGCGCGGTTCGGAGCTGCTTTACCCATTGGCAAAAATTAAAATTCCACGCCGGCCTGCGCCTTGACGCCTGAACGGAACGGATGCTTGAGCAGCTCCATCTCGGTCGCCAGGTCCGCCAGTTCGATAAGTTCATCCTTGGCATTTCGTCCCGTCAAAACGACGTGGGTCATCGGCGGCTTTTCCTCGCGCAGAAACGAAATCACTTCGGCCACGTCCAGATAATCATAGCGCAGTGCGATGTTGATCTCGTCCAGCAGGACCATGCGGTTCGCCGGGTCGCGGATCAGCTCCTTGGCCTTGGCCCAGGCGGCCTGCGCCATTTCGATGTCGCGCGACTTGTCCTGCGTCTCCCAGGTGAAGCCTTCGCCCATCGTATGAAATTCGCACAGGTCACTGAAGTTGTTGACGATCAGGTCGCGCTCTCCGGTGCCCATACCGCCCTTGATGAACTGTACGACGGCGCAGGGCATGTCGTGTGCGATGCAGCGGAAGATCATGCCGAAAGCCGAGGACGACTTGCCCTTGCCCTTGCCCGTGTGGACGATCACCAGGCCCTTTTCCTCGGTCTTGGTCGCCATGATCTTGTCGCGGGCGGCCTTCTTCTTGGCCATCTTGGAGTTGTGGCGGTCGGTGTCGTCAGGGGTAGCTGGATTGGTCATGCGGGCGTCTCCGGGGGCAACTCGGCTGGACCATCTTGGGAAACCGGGCCCGCGTCAAGGCGGGGCGGGGCGAGCGGAATTCGGGGGGTGATCCGCGTCGGACCCACGTCGGATATGCGTCCGACGTAACAGGGGCACGTCTATTAAGTGTATGTTAACTAATGCGAAGGCCATAATCGGGCAATGGATATCCGATTCCTGCTTCTCGTCCCGATCTCGTTGACGGCCTGCAACATGGCGCACCCGCTCGACGGTCTTGACCGCAGCGGCACCGCCAGTGCGGGCGGGCATGACTTCCGGGTGAATTATAACCTTGAAACCGCACAGGCGACACGCACCAATCCGACATGGCGTCCCGAATTGGCGGAGGTGATGCTGGCCGCGATGCAGGCCACCGAGGAGGTGACCGGCTGTGCCGTAAAACCCGGCACTGCATTGGGCGACATCGCGCTGGTGAACATGTCTTTGGATTGCCGCGTGAAGTGAAGGGCATGAAGTGAAGGGGCCGCGTCAGGCCCAGTGTCCGACCTCCGGTTCTGCGCGAACCATCTGGATTTCGCCAAAGGCCGGTGCGCGCAGCAGTCTTTTCTTCCAGGGCATATAAAGGGCCAGCGTCAACCCCGTCCGATGTTCGGCCAGAACCTTGATCGCAGGCTCTTGGTTCGCGCCGATGAAGACGCTCTCGCTGACGGCAACGGCGCGGGTGGCGGCGACGGCCGTGGATTGCCGGAGACCCTCGTGCAGAAGCGGCAAAACCTCTTCCGAAGTGGTCATGTCGTTTGCGGGCATCCCGCCCACGAGTTTGACGTCTCCTTCTGCGCCGAGCGTCGCGCCATGGGGCAGGAAACCTCCGGACTTCGTGACAAACTCGACCGAGACGTCGAAGAGCGCGTTGATGAGCGGATGCATCTCGGTCAGGGTCTGCTTTTCTTCTTCGGTCATGATCTCTCTTGATTGATCCGCGGTTGCGCGGTCAGAAGTCGGTTTAAATTGAAAAATTTAGACGTCAAGCACATGATTCTGTGCTCTCGGAGGCCCGGGATTGATCGCTGGATAAGGGCAACAACCCGGGTGACAGGACCAATGGAAAACGGGTAGGGGTGAGCCATGAAACAGGTACCCAAGAAGACGACCGACGACGATCTGATCCAAGCGTTCCTGAAGAAGGGCGGCGAGGTCAAGAAGGGCAAGACGAAGCCTCCCAAGCCCGAGCTGGGCCTGAGCAACAACGCCTGGAACGCGAAGCTGACCAAGGAAGAGAAAGCCGCGCGCGACAAGAAGTGATGGCGGGATGCGGTCCTAGGGCCGTCTGAGCCGCTCCACCAACCCGCGCATGGAATTGGACCGTGGTGTCCAAAGGCCGCGGTCGATGGCTTCCTGCAACCGGTCCGCGATATCGGCGAGGGCCGGGGCGTTGGCCTCGGCGATGAATTCCCGCGTATCTTCATCCTCCAGCACGGCCTGCGCCACGAGGTCGAAATGGTGGTCGCGGACGGCACCGGTCGTGGCGGCGAAGGCAAACAGGTAGTCGACCGTGGCGGCGATTTCGAACGCCCCTTTGTAGCCGTGGCGTTTGACGCCTTCGATCCATTTGGGGTTCACAACGCGCGACCGGACCACGCGGCCGATCTCGTCCTCCAGCGTGCGAATGACGGGGCGTTCGGGGCGGGAGTGGTCGTTGTGATACACGGGGCGCTTGGCACCCTGAAGCATCTCGACTGCGGCGGCGGCCCCGCCTTCGAATTGGTAGTAGTCATCCGAGTCGAGCAGGTCATGTTCGCGGTTGTCCTGGTTCTGGACAATGGCATCCACTTGACCCAGACGCTGGCGCAACCCGTCGTGGTCAGCGGTGCCTTCGCCAGCACCGTAGGCATACCCACCCCATTCCACATAGGCGCGCCCCAGATCGGCGGTGTCGGCCCAGAGCTTCTCGTCGATCATTGCTTGCAGTCCTGCGCCATAGGCACCCGGCTTGGAGCCATAGACGCGGGAGGGGTTTTCACCGGCGCGGAAACGGTCCGCTGCGGGATTTTCCGCCGTCGTCTCGTCCAGCGCCTGAACGGCACGGGCTGCCGCGTCGACCAACGCCATCTGCTGCGGAAAGGCGTCGCGGAAAAACCCGGAGACGCGCAGGGTCACGTCCACGCGGGGGCGGCCCAACGCGGTGGAGGGAATGATCTCGAACCCCACAACACGGCGGTTGGCTGCATCCCATCGTGGTTTCACGCCCATCAGCGCCAGCGCTTGGGCGATATCGTCGCCGCCGGTTCGCATGTTGGCGGTGCCCCAGGCGGTGACCAGCATCGTGCGGGGCCAGTCGCCATGGTCCTGAAGGTGCCGGTCGATCAGGAGCGACGCGCTCTTCCAGCCGAGTTTCCAGGCGGTGGGCGTGGGGACGGCGCGGCTGTCGATGGAGTAGAAGTTGCGCCCGGTTGGCAAGACATCGGGCCGGCCCCGCGTCGGCGCGCCGGAGGGCGCAGGGGCGACGAAGCGGCCCGCGAGGCCGGTGAGGAGGCCCTTTCCCTCTGCTGGGCCGCAGGCGCGCAGACTGGGCAGGATTTCTGCGTGGACCGCCTTCAGCACGGGGGCGGTGTGGTTCATGTGTGCGGGAGTCTCGGCCCATTGGACGGCAAGGACGGCCAGCGCCTCCAACCGCTCGACCGTGTCGCCGTTGCTGCGCCATGGATCGGCGCTGACGGCGTTCAGGAACTTGTGGCGTGGCCCGGAGTAGGGTGCCGCCATGTCGCAATCAAGCGGGTCGATGTCGACACCGCAATCCATCGCCAGGGCCCGGATCAGGGAGGCTTGACCGGGGGCATCGCCGCGCGGCAGGCGGGTCAGGGCGATCAGCAGGTTCCGCTCCAACTCGCCAGCGGGCGATTGGCCGAAGATATGCAGACCGTCGCGGATCTGCGCCTCCTTCAGGTCGCAGAGGTAGGCGTCGAGCTTGGCCAGGTCGCTTTCATCGCCAGAAAAGCCCGCGTCGATGTCGAGGCCGGTGACCGAGGCGAGCGACAGGATCTCCTGTCGCAGCAGGTCGATGCGGCGCGGGTCGACGCCGGCGGCCTCGTAGTATTCATCGACCAGCGCCTCCAGGTCGCGCATGGGGCCATAGGATTCGGCGCGCGTCAGGGGCGGGGTCAGATGGTCGATGATGACGGCCTGCGCCCGACGCTTGGCCTGCGTGCCCTCGCCCGGATCGTTGACGATGAACGGGTAGAGATGCGGCAGCGGGCCAAGCGCGATTTCGGGCCAGTCGGTGTCACCCAGGGCCACGGCGCGGCCCGGCAGCCATTCCAGGTTGCCGTGCTTGCCCATGTGGACGACCGCATTTGCGCCCCAGCCGCGCAGCCAAGCGTAGAAGGCCAGGTAATTGTGCGGCGGCACGAGGTCCGGGGAATGGTAGCTGTCGGTCGGATCGACGTTGTAGCCGCGCGCCGGTTGCAGCGCGACGACGACATTGCCGAAGCGATGGATCGAAAGAGCAAAGGCACCGCCGTTCCCGGCGGAGGAATCGAGTATTTGGGAAGCAGAGAAGAACGGGTCATCCGTGGGCTGGCCCCAGCGGTCTTCGATCTGCTGTCGGGCCTTGAGCGGGAGGGTCGCGTAGAAGGCGGTGTAGTCGGCAAGCGAGAGGCGTTCGCCACCCTTGCGGTCTGCCCGGTCGGTCAGCCAGTTCGTCGGCCCCGCCATCATCTGCGCCATGAGGGCCGCGCTGTCTGCGGGAGGCGTCGTATCATAACCCGCGTCCTGCAACAGGCTTAGCACGTGGACGGTTGCGGCGGGGGTATCGAGACCCACGCCGTTGGCCAGCCGCCCGTCGCGATTGGGGTAATTGGCGAGGACGATTGCGACGCGACGCGCGGATTCGGGCGCACGGCGCAGGGCGCACCAATTGGCCATCAGGTCGGCGACAAAGGCGATGCGGTCGCCTGCCGCCTTCCATGTGGCGATGGGGCATTCTGTGGCATCGTCGAAAAAAGCCTCGCCCTTGAAGCCCACGGCGCGGGTCAGGACACGGCCGTCGAGTTCGGGCAGCGAGACGTTCATCGCGATGTCGCGCGCCGACAGCCCGGTCAGCCCCTCGTCCCACGCCTGTTCGGTGCCGCCCGACAGCACGGCCTGGAACACCGGGGCCCCATTGGCGAAGGACGCGGCAAGCGGGTTTGCCGGAGGGTCGCCGACCGCGAAGGAAGTGAGGTTCACGATCGCTTCTGGCGGGGCATCGGTAAACAGGCTTTCCAGCGTGGCCTGACTGACCGGATCCTTGAGCGAGGCGACGAAGACGGGCATCGGGTTAAGACCCTTGCGTAGCAGCGCCTTGACCATGCGGTTCACCGGGTTGAGCCCGGCCCCTTGCAACAGCGCGCGATAGAAGATGACGGGAACGGTGGGAGCCCCGTCGGTCCACTCGTGCCGCATATCGGTCAGTGTCGTTTCAGTTTGACCGGGCCAGTAGAGCCCCGCACGCAGCAGGGGGCGGGCGGGGGCCGGGCGGTCGGTGCCATCAATCATCGCGCGGGCATGCGCCATGAATGTGGTTGCGTTCTGCGGCCCGCCTTCGACGAGGCAGGACCAAAGCGCGTCGTAGTCGGCATCCGGCACGGTCGAGAGTTCGCGCAGTTCGGCGTCCGGCTTGTCGTCGCCGGGCAGGGCGGCAAAGGGCACGCCGGCTTCGTGCAGGCGGGCGGCGTATTGTTCCAGCCCATAGGTCCAGTAGCCGCGCCCTCCTAGGATGCGCGCGACGACGAGTTTCGATTTCGTGGCGCAGGCATCAAGGTGCAGATCGACCGACATCGGGTGACGCAGGTGCATCAGGCTGGCCAGCCGCAGGGTCGGGGGGGTGCCCATCGTACCGCGCGCCTGCGACAAGGCCGCAAGTTCCGTATCGGCGGCGGTGATGACCACGAGGTCCGCCGGGGTCTGGCCCAGATCGACGGGTTCGCCGTCGTCGATGGCACCGGGCTGGGCGGCGAGCAGATGCATGGGCGGTCTCCTTCTTCGGGGGGTTTGCGGGAGGCAGGCAATGGGTGCAAGAGGGGCGCGAAATCACCGAAGAGGAAGACCGGGATGAGCGACGTGCTGATGAGTGACGAGGTGGCCACCGCGCTGGCGCAGGGACGCGCCGTCGTCGCGCTGGAATCGACGATCATCAGCCATGGGATGCCCTGGCCCCGGAATGCCGAGGTGGCCTTGCAGGTGGAGCGGGCCGTGCGCGATCAGGGCGCGGTGCCCGCCACGATCGCGGTGATTGACGGGCGGCTCTGCGCCGGGCTGACGCCGGACCAAGTTGAGCATCTGGCCAAGGATACGGCGGTGGTGAAGGCGGCCTCGCGCGATTTGGGGGCCTGCATGGTCAAGGGGCTGACGGCGGGGACGACCGTTTCGGCGACGATGCGGATCGCGGCGTTGGCGGGAATCGGGGTGTTTGCGACGGGCGGTATCGGCGGCGTGCACCGCGGCGACGGCATGGACGTGAGCGCGGATCTGACGGAATTGGCGATGACGGATGTGCTGGTGGTTTGCGCTGGGGTGAAGTCGATCCTCGACATTCCGCGCACGATCGAGGTGCTGGAGACGTTGCGGGTGCCTGTTGCGGTCTTGGGCGCGGATGAATTTCCTGCCTTCTACACGCCCCGGTCGGGTGTCATGGCCGGGGAGCGGTTCGACGATGCGCGGGCCATCGCTGCCACCTGGGCGGCGAACCGTTCCGTTGGTCTGGGGGCCGGAATGCTGGTGGCGAATCCGATTCCGGCGGCCCATGCGCTGGATGCAGGAGAAATCGGCGCGACGATCGACGCGGCGCTGGCGGCGGCGGAGGCCGAGGGAGTGTCGGGCAAGGACGTCACGCCGTTCCTGCTGGGCCGGTTGAACGCGGTGACGGAAGGCCGTGCCCTTGGTGCGAATATCGAGCTGGTGCTGAACAATGCGCGGCTGGCCGGTCAGATCGCCGTGGCGGCGGCGGGCTAGGGCCGGCGCGGGAGTCTTTTGAGCATTTACGAAGCAGAAAAGCTGCCCTCGGAGCGTTCGAAAAAGAGGCTGTGGGGGCTGTCGACGTAGTCGCCGAAGGGGCCGCATTCGGTGAAGCCGTGGCGGCGGTAGAGGCGGTGCGCGGCGTCGAGGCCGGTGCCCGTTTCCAGACGCAGGTTAGGCACGCCCTCGTGGATTGCCAGGTCGATCAGGTGGCGCAGGATGGCATCGGCGATGCCCTGACCCCGTGAGTCGGGGGCGGTAAACATAGATTTGACTTCGGAATAGCCGTTGCGGAGCGCGATTGCTCCGGTACCCAGCGTCCGGTCCCCGTCGGTCGCGTTGACGAACCGGATGTCCGACGCCGCGAGCGCTGCCGTGTCGAGGTAGTGGTTCGCCTCGGCCGGGAAGAGGCTTTCCAACAGCGCATAGCTTTGCGCCAGAAGGTCGGCAGGGCCCGCCGCACGAGGGTCGGCGGGCCCGATCTTCATTGCAGCGCCTGAGTGATGGCGGCGCGGTCAAGTCCCGCCTGACCGATCACCACGAGGCGCGATCCGCGCGCGTCCTCGCCCAGCGGTCGGTCGAAATAGTGATCCACGCGGGGGCCGACAGCCTGCACCGTCAGGCGCATTGGTTTGCCTTCGACCGACGCGAAGCCCTTGAGGCGCAGGATGTCGTGGCTGCGGATGACATCCGCGACCTTACTGGCGAAGGCCGCCGGGTCGGTCACTTCGGGGGCATCGACGACGAAGCTCTCGAAGGCGTCATGGCCATGTTCATGGTGGTGATCCTCGTCATGGTCTTCGTCGTCATCGTGGTGATGGTGGTGGTGATGCACTTCGTGGCGGGCGGAGATATCGTCTTCCGCACCCTGGCCTCGACCCAGCAGGACATCCGCCGGCAGCGCCCCCTGCGTGGCGGAGATGACCTGGACGCCGCCGCGGGCCTCCCCCCGTAGGCGGGCAACCAGAGCAGCGGTGGCGTTGCCCAGCAGATCGGCCTTGTTAACTACGATCATGTCGGCGCAGGCGACTTGATCGGCATAGAGCTCGGACAGGGGCGTTTCGTGGTCCAGCCCGTCATCGGCGGCGCGCTGGGCGTCGACCGCCTCGACATTCGTGGCGAAGGTGCCAGCGGCCACGGCGGGCCCGTCAAGGACCGTCACTACGCCATCGACGGTGACCTTCGTCTTGAGGCCGGGCCAGTTGAAGGCGCGGACCAGCGGTTGCGGCAGGGCTAGGCCCGACGTTTCGATCACGATGTGATCGGGTGGTGTTTCGCGCGCCAGCAGCGCCTCCATCGTGGGGATGAAGTCGTCGGCGACGGTGCAGCAGATGCAGCCGTTCGAGAGCTCCACCACGTCGTCGTCGGAGCAGGATTCGATCCCGCATCCCTTGAGGATGCCGCCATCGACGCCCAGGTCGCCGAATTCGTTGATGATGAGCGCGATGCGTCGCCCGTCGGCATTTTGTAGCAGGTGGCGGATAAGCGTGGTTTTGCCGGCCCCGAGGAAACCGGTGACGATGGTGGCGGGAATCTTGGCCATGGGGCCTCCGATAGAAAAAGGGCCGCCGCGAGAAATCGCGACGGCCCGGAACGGGTGAGGTGATCAACCGGCGAGTGCGGCGACGATGGGACCTTCCAGGATTTCGAGGCTCAGGAAAATGCCGACACCGGCGACCATGGCACCGGCCAGGCGCGCGTTGATCGACGCGGCCCCCGGCGCGGCGAGGACGCGGCGCATGGTGAACCCGGCGACGATCGCGATTGCGTACTGGATCATGGCGAGGCCGATCAGGTAGCCCGCGAAGACCGCGCCGCCGACGCCGCCTTCCTGACCCGCGATGGTGCCGCCGAAAGCGGAGCCGTGGAACAGGCCGAAGCCCGCGAACAGTGCGATGGCCATGGTCGGCGACAGCGCACGGCCCGAGGCGACGAGGAACCCGAGAACCAGCAGGGATGCGACGATCACGGTTTCAGCCATGGGCAGCGCGACACCGGCGGCCATCAGGGCGCAACCGGCAAGCATGGCCCCGACATAGGCCAGCGGAGCCCTGAGCGCCTGCCCGGTGTAAATGGCGGCAATGCCCATCAGGGCGACGAAGAACAGGTGGTCAAACCCCAGAACCGGATGACCGACACCCGAGAGCAGACCTTCGGAGAATGTCGTCATGGGAAGGCCGCCCAGCGGGTGATGGGCAAGGGCGGGCGTGGCGGCGAGCGCGGCACCGGCGGCGATCAGAAAACGTTTCATATGTGGTCCCCTTCAAGGTCCTGTCTGAAGGGGCTGTGGCGGGGAAGGCATGTGCGCGGCGGCACCTGGCTCACCCGGTCACGGAACACCCCGTCCGTTGCATCGGTCCGCCATGATGGCGGTGCAGGGCTGGTCTCCTGGCTCGCGGGTCGTGGCTTGGTGCCGCCTTCCCGGGTCCGCATGTCGGATCCAGTGGCTGTTGGCACCGCGCTCACCGCTTACAGTCGCGGGGGCGGCTGCGGCATCGGGTCCCTGTTTGGGTCCCCCTCACCGCATTCCCATTTCGTCCCCCGTTTGTGCTTTGAGCCGGAGGAACCTTGCGCCACTTTGATGCGCCCGGATGTCGCAGCGGTCAAGCGCGATTCCGCCGGGTTGCCGCCCGGTTACGACATCGGCGGGGACGTCGCCCCGCCCGTGCAACGTTTGGCAAGGATGGGGTGCGGAAACGACGCGCGCGTCGTGAATCTGGCAATATGTTGTGGATAAATGCCTGTGATGCGCCAGATACTGCGCGTGGCGCTTGACCTGTGCGGTGGGGCGGCGACACTCACCAAATGCGGTTTTCGCGCCTACGCCTGCAAGGGTTCAAATCCTTCGTGGACCCCACCGACCTTGTCATTGCTGACGGGCTGACGGGGGTCGTGGGGCCGAATGGTTGCGGCAAGTCCAACCTGCTGGAGGCGCTGCGCTGGGTCATGGGCGAGAACCGCCCGACCGCGATGCGCGGCGGCGGGATGGAGGACGTGATATTCGCCGGAGCGTCATCCCGGCCGGCGCGCAATTTCGCGGAGGTCACGCTGGCGCTCGACAACACGGAGCGGACAGCTCCTGCTGCTTTCAACGATGCGGACGCGCTGGACGTGGTGCGGCGGATCACGCGGGATGCCGGCTCGGCCTACAAGTTGAATGGCAAGGACGTGCGGGCGCGGGATGTTCAGATGCTGTTCGCCGACGCCTCGACCGGGGCGCATTCGCCCGCGCTGGTGCGGCAGGGGCAGATTTCTGAGCTTATCAATGCCAAGCCACAGAAACGGCGGCGTATTCTGGAGGAAGCGGCGGGGATATCCGGCTTGTACCAGCGGCGGCACGAGGCGGAGCTGAAGCTGAACGCGACGACAGCCAACCTCACGCGGGTCGATGACGTGGTGGAGCAGTTGGCGGCGCAACTGTCCACGCTGGCGCGACAGGCCCGGCAGGCCGCGCGGTACCGCGAGATCGGGGCGCAGTTGCGCCATGCAGAGGGCCTGCTGCTGTATCGGCGGTGGCGCGAGGCAGAAGAAGCGCGGGCGGCGGCGGCGGCTACGTTGCAGGCCCGTCTGACCGAAGCGGCGACGGCGGAGCGTGCGGCGGTGCAGGCCGAACAGGCGCGGGTCCGGGCCGAAGAGGCAATGCCCCCTCTGCGCGAGGAAGAGGCCGTCGCGGGTGCGGTGTTGCAGCGTCTGACGGTGCAGAGAGATACCTTGGCTGAGCGCGAAGCGCAGGCGCGGGATGCGATTCGTGCGCTGGAATCACGAATTGCCCAGCTTGCCGCCGATGCGGAGCGGGAAGAGACGCTCAATCGTGATGCGGGTGACACGATCGCGCGGCTGTCTGCGGAACAGGTGGAACTGACGGCGGCAAACGCAGGACAGGATGCGGCGCTGGCCGAAGCGCAGGCGGCGGCGCTGGAGGCGGCATCGGTTTTGGCGACACGGGAGGAGGAACTCTCGACGTTGACCGAGGATCTGGCGCGCCTGTCCGCGCGGCATCAGTCGGTCCTGCGGATGGCGCAGGATGCGGACGCACGTCTGACCAAGGTCCAGGCGCAGGCCGCTGCGGCCCGCGATCAGGTCGAGACTGCGCGCCGCACCCTTGCGGAAGTGGACGCGCAAGCGGCGGAGGCCACGGCCGCGCAGGCCCGTGCGCAGGACGCGGCGACAGCGGCGGAGGCGGCGACCGTCGCAGCGGAAGCGGCGCGGGAGGAGGCGCAGGACGCAGAGGGGCGTGCGCGGACCGAACGGGCCGAGGCCGAGGGTGTCGCGAATACGCTGGGCGCGGAGGCGACGGCGCTGGCCAAGCTGCTGACCCGTGACACGGGCGAAGGGGAACCCCTGCTGGACCGCGTGACCGTTGCACCGGGGTTCGAGGCGGCGCTGGGTGCGGCCTACGGCGACGACCTGCGCGCCTCCGAAGTGGGTGTGTCCGAGACGGAGGAGACCGGCTGGGCGCAGATGCCGCCCTATGACCGCAGTCAGGGTTTGCCGGATGGGATCGACCCGCTGGCCCCCTTCGTCGAGGCACCCGAAGTGATGGGCCGGAAACTGGGTCAGATCGGGTTGGTGGACCCCGAGCAGGCCGCGCAGATGCAGCCGCGATTGCTTCCGGGACAGGTCTTGGTGTCGACCGACGGCGACCTTTGGCGTTGGGACGGGTATCGCGTCTCGGCGGATGCCGCGCCTTCGTCCGCCGCGTTGCGCCTTCAGCAGGTGAACCGACTGGCCTCGCTCCGGCAGGACCTGGAGGAGGCATCCGCGAGGGCGGAGGGGACAAAGGCGGCGCATGAGGCGCTGCTGCTAACCCTGTCGCGGCGCAAGGCGGCGGAAGCCGAGGCGCGCGAGGCGCGGCGGGACGCGGACCGCGCGTTGACCGAGGCGGGGCGTGCCTTGGCGCGGGCCGAGGGCACCAAGGGCTCGGCGGCGTCGCGGCTGGAGTCGGCGCGGATGTCCGTGTCGCGGCTTGAGGCCGAGATGCTGGAGGCGCGCGAGGCCCAGCGGGAGGCCGAGACGGCCCGGCGCGCGCTGGCCCCGATTGACGACGCGCGAGCCGCTTTGGAGACGATCCGCACCACGGTCGAAGCCGCGCGGATGGCGATGATGGCACGGCGCGCCCAAGCCGACGAGGTCAAGCGGGACGCGGAGGCCCGGACCCGGCGCATGACGCAGGTGGACAAGGATCTGACGTCATGGCGGCAGCGTCTGGACAGTGCAGGCAAGCGGCTGCGTGAGTTGACGGAGCGGCGCGGCGCGTCCGAGTCGGAGTTGGAGACGGCCGGGGCGGTTCCTGAGGAGCTGGCCCAGCAGCGCGAAGACCTTACCGGAGAAATCAACCGCGCCGAGACGCGGCGGGCCAAGGCATCGGATGCGTTGGCCGAGGGGGAGACGGCGCTGCGCGCGGCAATGCAGGCCACGCGCGACGCGGAACGGCTGGCGGGGGAAGCGCGGGAGGCCCGCGCACGGGCCGAGGCGCGGATGGACGCGGCGAAGGAGACGCTCGCCTATGCCGAGGAGCGCATAGACGAGGCGCTGGAGTGCACGCCGGCGCAGCTTCTGGATGTGCTTGATCTCGATCCGGATGCGTTGCCCCCGGTTGAAAAGATCGAGGGGCAGGTGAATGCGCTGAAACGGCAGCGGGACGCGCTAGGCGCGGTAAACCTGCGCGCGGAAGAAGACGCGGCGGAGGTGCAGGGCGAGCATGACCTTCTGGTTGCCGAGAAAGCCGACCTCGAGCAGGCCGTGAGCGAGTTGCGTGCAGGCATCGCGACGCTCAACAAGGAGGGGCGGCAGCGGCTGCTGGATGCCTTTGAGACGGTGAACGACAATTTCTCGACTCTGTTCCGGCACTTGTTCCAGGGCGGGGAGGCGAAGCTGGAGCTGGTGGAGTCGGATGACCCGCTGGAGGCCGGGTTGGAGATCATGTGCCAGCCGCCGGGCAAGAAGCTCTCCACGCTCAGCCTGTTGTCAGGTGGGGAGCAGACGCTGACGGCGCTGGCGCTGATCTTTGCCGTGTTCTTGGCGAACCCAGCGCCGATCTGCGTGCTGGACGAGGTGGATGCCCCGCTGGACGACGCGAACGTCACGCGTTTCTGCGACATGCTGGACGAGATGACGCGCCGCACGAACACGCGCTTCCTGATCATCACACACCACGCCGTCACCATGGCGCGGATGGATCGCCTGTTCGGCGTGACGATGGTGGAGCAGGGCGTCAGTCAGCTGGTGTCGGTGGACCTCAAGAAGGCTGCGGCCCTTGTCGCTTGAAGCGGAGCCGAGGGCCTGGAAAACATACCGGAAGCGGTTGACCCGAAAGGGGGTGCCGGGCCACGCTGGGCCATCACGAACGGGGGTATTCTCATGAAACGCATTGTTCTCGCCGCCGTCCTGGCATGTACCGCTCAGGCCGCGATGGCGCAGGACAACGTTTCCGCGGCCGACCCCGAAGGCGTGATGCGCGCCATGCAGGAGGAGGGCTACCTGACCAAGATGGGCCTGGATGACGTGGGCGATCCGAAGATCAGCTCCAAGGTGTTAGAGTCGAATTTCTCGGTCTTCTTTTACGGGTGCAACAACGGCACGCAGTGCACCTCGGTTCAGTTTTCGTCCGGCTATGATCTTGATATCCCGATGAACGCGAAGCGGATCAACGACTGGAACCGGGAAAACCGCTTTGCCCGCGCCTTCGTCGACGACGAGGGCGATCCGTTCATCCGCATGGACGTCGTTCTGGCGGGGGACGGAAACAGCGTCGGCAGCTTTTCCTACAACCTGGATTTCTGGCGGTTGCTGATCGAGGATTTCGAGGATTTCATCGACTGGTAATCCCGGTTGGTCTTGCCGTGCCGATCGACTATGGGTCCGGCATGGAATTGAATATTCAAACACACCTTTCGTACGACTTCGCCCAACCCACCGATGTGATCTTGCAGATCGAGTTGGCACGCATTGCGGGGCAAGATATTGAAGAAGATGCTCTTTTTACCACTCCGGTAAAGGATTTCAGCCGAATTCCAGGGGAGCATGCGATCGGCGCGCGGGCCCGGATGCAGGCCGAGGGTCTGGTCGACATCACCTATCGCGCGAAGGTGGATGTCACGCGCCCCGACCCTGATCTTGCGGTTCTGACAGCCGGCGTGCCGCGCGGTCTGACGGCCGAGGCGACGTCTTTCCTGATGCCATCGCGGTATTGCCCCTCGGACGAGTTTCAGGCCTTCGTGTATGCCGAGTTCCAAGGGCTGGCAGGCGGCCCGCTGATTGCCGCGATGCGTGACTGGATCGAGGAGAACTTCACTTATGATTCCGGGGCCAGCACCGCATCCACCACGGCGCGCGAAAGCTTCGTGCAGCGGCAAGGCGTGTGCCGCGACTACGCCCACGTGATGATCACGTTCGCGCGCGCCGCAGGCATACCGGCACGGATGGCATCGGGCTATGCCCCCGACGTCGATCCGCCCGATTTTCACGCGGTGGCGGAGGTCTGGCTCTCCGATGCATGGCACTTTGTTGACGCGACAGGCATGGCCAAGGCCAGCGAAATCGCAGTCATCGGTGTGGGGCGCGACGCGGCGGATGTGTCGTTCCTGGCGTCTTTCGGGTTGGCCGAATTGAATGCGCAGTCCGTCAAGGTGACCCTAAGTTAAAGCGCGTCCAGCAGCGCGCGGGTTGGCCAGGCATCTGCGGGCAGGCCGAGGCGCACCTGTTCCGCTTGCACCGCGCGGCGGGTGTTGCGGCCAAGGATGCCGTCCACGGCACCCACGTCATGACCCCGGTCTGCCAACTTCTGTTGCAGGGTTTTCATTTGCGCCTCGGTCAGAGTCGCCGGGGGCGGGCCTGCGTCAAAAACCGGCGCACCCGAAAGCCGGGTCGCAAAGTAGGCGGCGGTTGTGACGTAGACGAAGCTCTGGTTCCAGTCGAACAGGATTTCGTAGTTGTGGAACGCGAGAAACGCAGGGCCACCGCGCCCCTGGGGCAGGATGAGTGACGCGGGCAGGTCCGCCGCCGCCGCGCCACCGCGCAGCGTCACGCCATCGGCCAGCCAGTCGGAGACAGGACGCTTGGTATCAAGTCCGGATTGCGCCCAGTTCAGCGTGGCCGGCACTTCCACTTCGACCAGCCAGGGCTCACCGGCGCGCCAGCCGATATCGCGAAGGAACCGCGCGCCGGAATGCAGGGCGTCCGCTTCCGAGGTCTTGAGCGTGACGCGCCCGTCGCCGTCGGCATCTACACCACGTTCCAGTATATCGACGGGCAGCATCTGGACCATCCCGATCTCGCCCGCCCAAGCTCCGGTGGTGTCCAAGTCGAAGCCGCCCTGCTCGTAGAGTTCGACCGCCGCCAGAACCTGCGGGCGAAAGAGGTCGGGCCTGCGGCAGTCATAAGCCAGCGTCACCAGCGAGTTGCGCGTGTTGAAATCGCCCTGCACCGCTCCGAAGTCCGTCTCCAGCGCCCAGAAGGCCAGCAGCACGCCGCGCGGCACGCCGTATCGTTCCTCTACCGTGTCGAAAATCGAATCGCGGGAGCGGGCAAGATCGGCCCCTTTCCGCAGGCGCGCGCCGGAGATGACGCGGCGCGCAAACTCCACGAATTCCAGCCGGAAGACACCTTGATTGCGGTCGGCGCGTAAGGTTCGGTTGTCTTGGCGCACGCCGCGAAAGAAGCGATCAGTGACAACAGGGTCGCGCCCTTGCGCCATGGCCTCAGTGCGCAACCCGTCGACGAAACTGCCGAAGTTGCCGCCGCAACTGGCCTGGGCGATGGCGGGCAGGAGAAGGGCGACTGCGAGGGCGAGGGTGCGGAGCATGTATAGTCCTTTCAGAACAGGAAAACTGCGGCAAGACCGGCAAGCAGTAGGGGCAACATGTCGATCACGACCGCCAACAGCAGCGCCCCGAACCAGGTCCGCCAGAGGACACCGCAGGCCCGGTCGATATCGTCCGGTCCCGCGTCCTTGCGACCCATGGGGTTCACCCATTGGAAGTCGGTCATCTGCCCGTCGTAGGAGCGCGGCCCGGCAAGCGACAGGTCCAGCAGGGGCGCGATCGCCGCTTCGGGCCAGCCGGCGTTCGGAGAGCGGTGCTGGCGCGCATCGTTGGGCACGCGGTGCCAGTGGTACAACGCGAAATGCGTCGCCAGTATCAGCAGGGCCGTCAGCCGTGCAGGGACCCAGTTGAGCACATCGTCCAACCTTGCCGCGCCCCAGCCGAAAGCCTCGTACCGTTTGGTGCGGTAGCCGATCATGCTGTCCGCCGTGCTGACCACCTTGTAGGCCAGCATCGCGGGCAGGCCGCCGATGGCGAACCAGAATGCGGGCGCGATGACACCGTCGGACAGATTTTCGGCCGCGCTTTCGATTGCGGCGCGGGACACCCGTGGCGTGTCCATCGCGGCCGTATCGCGGCCCACGATCATAGCGACAGCAGCGCGCCCGTCCGGCAGCGACCGGCGCAGGGCATCGGCCACGGCGCGGACGTGATCGACCAGGCTGCGCTGCGCTAGCAAGATCGCGGCAAAGATGATTTCCAACAAACCGAAATCAGGGATCCACGCGATGACCCGACCGACCACCAGTGCGACCGCGACCAGTGCGACAATCAGTGCGATACCCTTGGCGCGGCGGAGGGGGCCGTTGTTGAACCGAACGTCCAGTGCGGCGATAGCATTGCCAATGACGACGGCGGGGTGTTTGACCCGTGACCAGAGCCAGTCGGGTTCGCCCAGTACGGCATCCAGGATCATGGCGAAGGGCAGAATCATCCCAGTGCCTCCTCCAGTTGGGGCCAGCGATCTGGATGTGGCAGGCCCAGCCGCAACCAGCGGTCGGAATAAGGGAAGATACGGCTCCAGATGCGGGCTTGTCCCAATCGGTCCTGCATCGCGGCGGCGTAGGTGACGTCATACAGGCGAAACAGGTCGGTGCCGCCAACGAGGCGGCCATGCGGTTCCATCAACCTGTCGAGGCGACGGGCATCTGCGGCCAGCCGTATTCGGGTTTCGACAGCCCATTCCCGGTCGGTCAGGGCCAGCGTTCCGACGCGCAGGGCCGGTCCGCTGACGGACCATGGGCCCATCGCTTCGCGCAGCGGGGCGAGCGTGTCGGTGTGACCGATCGCAAAGCCGAGGCGCAGACCGGCGAGGCCCCAGAACTTGCCGAAACTCTTGAGCACGATGACATGCTTTTCCCGCGCGAGGCTTTCCATCGTCCGGTCCGGCGTGACGTCGCCGAAACTTTCGTCGATGACGGTCAGGCCGGGCGTCACATCGCCCCGCGACCAGAGGCGTCCATCGGGGTTGTTGGGGTGCACCAGGACCCGGGTCGCGCCGCCGGGGCCGATGTCGCGGCCCGCCGCGCGGAAGGCCGCCGCGTACTCGTTGTAGGTTGGTGCGGGAATATCCACCGGACCGGGCGGCGCGATGACCGGCAGGCGGGCGATCAGGGCCGATGCCCCGTGCACAGCCAGGATTTCGGCCCCGTCAGGTACGCGCCAAAAAGCACGGGCAGCATCCAGCAGTGCGGATTGCGCATCGCGGTCGGGCAGGGCCGTCCAATCGCGCATCGTGATGGAGGGCAGCGGGTAGGGCACCGGGTTGATGCCCGTCGACAGGTCCAGCCAGTCGTCCAGGGCCCCGCCCCAGCGGGCGCGCGCAGCGTCTATACCGCCCCCATGATCGCGCGCGGCCATCGCGTCAGTCGGCCAGTGGCGGGTGACGGGTCACGAAGTGGCCCTTGATCGGCACCGGCCATTCCCGGTACGGCACGACGCCGGTTTCGGTGGCGGCATGTTTGGTCGCGTAGTCGACGATGCCCTGCGCGGCCTCCTCGGTCGCGTCGAACCGGCCCAGCGTATAGGACATCTTGCCCTGCGCCTGAAGCGTCACGTTGCACGCATTTGAGCACCCCATCAGGCACGAATGCCGCCGCGTCATCACACCCTCGGTCATGTCAGCGGCGGCTTCGATCAGGGTGGCCAGCCTTTCCCCGTCGGTTGCACCGGTCGTGCTGTCCCAATCGTCGCGCTTGCAGGTGTCGCAGATGGTGATCGTGGTGGTCATCGGGCCTCCGCCGGGGATAGATCTGGTCTGTCCAAGCGATAGACCGACACCCCCCGAGGGGCAATCGGTGGAAAACCGCAGGCGCTTGAGCTGCGTGCCGAAATTTAGAATTTATTAGGATTTTGGCGCTTGGTTGGACGCGGGAGGGGGCTCCTACGGGGTTCTTGCGAAAGGCAACATGATGATCCGTCCCGAGCCCATCGTGCTGGTCGTCGGCCAGTGCTTCGAGACAAAGAATGACTATGACATGGCGCGCAAGACCCTGTCGCGGGAGGGGATAGAAATGCTTCGAGCCGCAGATCAGCATGGAGCGGCCCTGCGGATTTGCGAGGCCGATCCGGCCGTCGTCCTGATCGACCTGACCTTAAAAGACGGCAGCCCGCTGGCTGTCGCCGATTTCTGCAACTATCGCCGCCCTGACACACGCGTCATTCTGTTGCGCGGCGGCAACCTGATGGCTGACGGATCGCTGTTCGCTCACGTGGGCAACGCCGCGGCACTGGTCTCCGATCAGATACCGACCGGCGATCTGATGGCGCTTGTCGCGTTCCATGCAGGTCGGCGTCTTACGCCCGCCTGACGCCAGGTCAGGCTGCGCTGGCGGGTGATTTTGAACCGCGCCCGTGCGGGGCGAACCAGTCGATAATCGGGTTGATCGGAATGATCCGGTTCGGGTTTATCGTATCGTGGCTGTAGTGATAGTGCCGCACGATGTGTTCCATCCCCACCGTTTCGGCGACGCCGGGCACCTGGAACAGCTCCCGCGTATGGCCCCAGAGATTGGGGTAATCGATCAGACGTTTGCGGTTGCACTTGAAGTGCAGGTGATAGACCGGGTCGAAGCGCACCATCGTGGTGAAGAGCCGCCAGTCAGCTTCGGTCAGGCGTTCCCCCGCAAGATAACGACGCTGGCCCAGCAGGTCCTCCAGCCACTCCAATGCGTCGAACAGGGTAGTGACGGCATCGTCATAGGCCTCTTGGGTGGTGGCGAAACCAGATTTGTATACGCCGTTGTTCACCTCGTCATAAACGCGGGCGTTGATTCGGTCGATTTCGGAGCGCATGTCTTCGGGATAGAAATCCTGCCGATCGCCGGTCAGCCCGTCGAAGGCCGAGTTGAACATGCGTATGATCTCGGAGGATTCGTTGGAGACGATCATGCCCTGCTCCTTGTCCCACAGAACGGGCACCGTCACCCGGCCCGAAACGTCGGGTTTCGCGCGGGTATAGATGTCGCGCATGAAGGGCAGGCCGAACAGCTTGTCACCGGTGGCACCGTGGTCGTCGGTCTCAAACGTCCAGCCGTCATTCAGCATGTCCGGATGGACCACGGAGATGTCGATCACATCCTCCAGCCCCTTGAGTTTGCGAAAAATCAGGGACCGATGCGCCCAAGGGCAAGCCAGTGAGACATAGAGGTGATATCGCCCCGCTTCAGCCTTGAAGCCGCCTTCGCCGGTCGGCCCGGCCGCGCCATCAGGCGTCACCCAGTTGCGGAAACCGGCAGTTGATCGAACGAACTTGCCGCCCGAAGATTTGGTATCATACCAGGTGTCGTGCCATGTGCCGTCGATGAGCTGTCCCATGGGGATCTCCGCATTTGATTACCTTGCGAACAAAATAAGGAGCGTGACGTGTGCATAAACTGTGGTGATCGCGCAGGGTCTGCGCGATGTCGCGCAGCTGTCTCAGTCGAACGTGCCCGCCACACGCGCACAGAGCATAAAAGCACGCGCCGTTCGGGTGTTCGCGAAAGCCGTCAGTTCCCCGTCGGTCGCCGTAGCCGCAAAGCCTGCGAAGACCTGATCGAAGGTTCGCAGGAAGTGGTGGATCGCATCGCGGAAAACGGGATCATCCTTCATGCGTCCCGATGTCAGCGCCAGGGAGGACCGATCGCGGATGCCGCCCAGGGCCGCCACATCCGCGCCGTGGGTGCCGTCGGCGAATGCGCGCCAGAGCACGGGGTCGGCGCGGTGCACGCTCAGGTCGTCCATATAGATGCCATCTTGCGCCAAAAGCGTCAGCAGATCCTGTGCCGCGGTCACGAGGCGGGCGGTATCGTGATGCTTGAGCGCGCGGCGCAGCACGTCGAAGCCTTCCTGGTCGCGCTCGTTCTCGGGAAAGTTCAATGCGCGGATGAAGTCTTCGGTCGGGAGCGGGTCGGCTTCGGGTTCGGTTTCCAGCGCCAGTGCCGGTTGCTGGGGGAGAACGAGGGGGGGCCGGGCAGGTGCAGCAAGTTCCGCGGAGGTCTCCGGCTTTTGCAGCGCGGCAAGTTCCGCGCCGAGTACAGCCTGCGCGTGGCTCACTTGTTCCAGGCGCGCGTCGATATCGCGCTTCAGGGCGTCGCTGTTCTGTTGCAGGTTGGAGATGTAGGTGGCGCGCATCGTCTCCATCGCGGCACGCATGCGGGCGCTTTCGTCGCGCATCGTCTGTGCCGTGCGCGCGGCCGATGCGGCGACCCAGACAAGGGCCAGAGGCAGAAACGCGCCCAGAATCGTGGTCACCAAGCCCATCGAATTGCCCAGTGTTGTCCGCGACTGGTCTTCGGGCAGGCCCAGGAAGAACCAAACCACCACCCCCAGCCAAATCAGCGTGAAAACGAGCGCCCCGATTTCGATCAACGTCAGGCCCGAGGAGGAAATACGGCCCATGAAGCCACCGGATCCAACGGACGTACCGTTGTCCACGGGTTGAATGGGCCGCGATTGTGCTGGGCGCAGATGCAGCCGGCTGCCCTTGGCCGGTGCCTCCACGTCGCGGAGGGGGGCGGATAGGCGACCGGTGCCTTGGGGGGGGCGGACTGGGGCGGGCACCGGGCTACTTGTAATCGACTTTTGCGACTTCATAGTCGCGGGTTCCGCCGGGGGTGCGCACCTCGACCGAGTCGCCCTCCTCCTTGCCGATCAGTGCGCGGGCCAGCGGCGACTTGATGTTAAGCAGGCCATTTTCGATATCAGCCTCCTGCTCGCCCACGATCTGGTAGGTTTTTTCTTCCTCGGTGTCCTCGTCAATCAGGGTCACGGTCGCGCCGAACTTGATGGAGCCCGACATCTTCGCCGGATCGATCACGTCGGCCAGCGAGATCAGGCCCTCAAGCTCCTTGATGCGGCCTTCGATGAAAGACTGTTTTTCGCGCGCTGAGTGGTATTCGGCGTTCTCCGACAGGTCGCCATGTTCGCGCGCCTCCGCGATGGCGCGGATGATCGCCGGGCGTTCCACCGACTTTAGCTGTTTCAGTTCCTTCTGCAGGGCTGTCAGGCCCCGCGGCGTCATGGGAAACTTTTCCATGGGTATTCTCCTGTCGGGCGTCGGTTTCCGCCCGATGCTCTGGTTGTTGACGAGAGTATCATCGGCGCGCACGGGCGCAATGGGTGCGGACCCATCCGACGCGTGACGCAACGAAGTATTGCATCCGCGTCTCAGGGCACCGGGCCTGCCGACACGGCTCAGAAGGTGCGACTGATGCCCATTTCGACGCTGCCGGAAAGGGATACACCCGTCTGTGCCGCCGCTTCGGCCTCGGCCTCTGACGGGGGCACGGGCGCGCCCTCGACGCCACAGGCGGCCAGCAGCAGAATGACGGGCAGTATTCGGATCATGCGAGTGTCTCCTTCCAGCGGGCGACCTGCGCGCGGACGTTGGCGGGGGCCGTGCCGCCGTAGGACGTACGGGATGCGACGGAATTATGCACACCCAGGACGTCGAAGACGCCTGCGGTGATCTGGTCGCTGACCGATTGCATCTGCGCCAGTGTCAAATCCGGCAAGTCGATCCCTGCATCCTCGGCCATCTTGACCAGCGCGCCGGTGGCATGGTGCGCATCGCGGAATGGCAATCCGGCCTCGCGCACGAGCCAGTCGGCCAAGTCGGTCGCCGTCGAGAAACCCGAGGAGGCGGCGGCCTCCAGGTTGTCCTTCTGGCCCGCCATGTCGCCGACCATTCCGGTCATCGCGGCCAGCGCCAGCATCAGGGAGTCGGCGGCGTCGAACACCTGTTCCTTGTCCTCCTGCATGTCCTTGGAATAGGTCAGCGGCAGGCCTTTCATCACCATCAACAGGGCCGTCTGCGCCCCGAAGATGCGCCCGATCTTGGCGCGCAGAAGTTCGGCCGCGTCGGGGTTGCGCTTTTGCGGCATGATGCTGGAGCCGGTGGACCAGCGGTCCGACAGGCGAACAAAGCGGAACTGCGCCGAGGACCAGATCACCAACTCCTCCGCCAGCCGTGACAGGTGCATCGCGCAGATTGATGCGGCCGAAAGAAATTCCAGCGCGAAATCCCGATCCGACACCGCGTCGAGCGAGTTGGCGGCGGGCCGGTCGAAGCCGAGAGTCCGGGCCGTCATGTCCCGGTCGATCGGGAAGCCGGTACCGGCCAGTGCGGCGGTGCCCAACGGGCATTCGTTCATGCGTGTGCGGGCATCCCGGAACCGGGACAGATCGCGGGCGAACATCTCGGTATAGGCCAGCATGTGGTGGCCCCAGGTGACGGGCTGCGCGGTTTGCAGGTGGGTAAAGCCGGGCATTACCCAGTCGGCCCCGATCTCGGCCTGTGCGACCAGCGCCTGCATCAGGCGGGGCAGGGCGTCGATCGCCGCGTCGCATTGATCGCGCACCCACATGCGAAAATCGAGCGCCACCTGGTCGTTGCGCGACCGCGCCGTATGCAATCGACCTGCGGCGGGGCCGACGATCTCGGTCAGGCGGGCCTCCACGTTCATGTGGATATCCTCCAACGCGGTCGAGAAGTTGAACGTCCCGTCTTCGATTTCTGACAAGACCGTGAGAAGGCCTTCCCGGATCGCCTTTGCATCCGTATCGGTAATGATACCCTGCGCGGCCAGCATCGCGGCGTGGGCCCGGCTTCCTTCGATGTCCTGCTTGGCCATGCGACGGTCGAATCCGATCGAGGCGTTGATCGCCTCCATGATCGCATCCGGGCCTTCCGCAAAACGGCCGCCCCACATCTTGTTCGAGCTGGATTCGGACGACGTCGACATGGAGTGCCTCTTGCTGCGTAAACTTGTCCCGACCCTATACGGCCTGGCCTTCGCGCTCGCCACCCCCGCCCTTGCCGAGGTGGAGCCGGGTCTGTTCACCGGCACGATGGCCAAGATGGAGCCACTGGAGGCCTATACCCCGGCGATCACGACCTTCGTAGGTGCGGATGGTCAGTTGGCAGATCTGTCGATGTATCACGGTCAGGTCGTCGTCCTGAACTTCTGGGCGACCTGGTGCGCACCCTGCCGGGAGGAAATGCCGTCGCTTCAGGCGCTTCAGGAGGCAATGGGGGATCGGGACCTGGAGGTTGTGACCGTGGCCTTTGGACGCCACAACCCGGTCGCGATGGAGAAATTCTGGGCCGACACGGGCATAACCAGCCTGCCGCTGCATATCGATCCGGCGTCTGAAATGGCGCGTGGGTTGGGGGTGCGCGGGCTGCCGCATACGTTCATTCTGGACCGCGATGGCCGCATTTTGGCGCAGTTGATCGGGGAGGCGGACTGGGACGCACAGGAAACGCTTGCCCTGCTGGAGGCGTACCTGGAGCAATGACGGACTGACCCCCGTCGCGACTTTTCGCTGGCAGACGCAAGACTTCGCATACTTTTTCATGCAGGCAACGCAGGGCGCTTGTTCCGGGATGCTGGCCACCCGATCTACCGGGGATCCGGGATACGCCTGACCGGAATCGATCATTTTGGCGCGGGGATCTTTCTGGGATGGATATCTGGTTTGTGGGCCTTGGCCTGCTCGCATTGGTTGCGGGCGGCGGCGCGTTGGTGTCCGGGGCCGTTGCGCTGGCGCAGCGATGGGGTCTGTCACCGCTGGTGATCGGTGTGACGCTGGTTGGGATGGGAACGTCCCTGCCGGAGCTTTTGACATCGCTTCGGGCGGCGATGTCCGGTGCCCCCGGCTTGGCAATGGGCAACGTGGTCGGGTCGAATACGGCGAACGTCCTGCTTATTCTCGGGATCGCGGCGGTGTTGCGTCCCATATCAGTCGACCGGGCCACGTGGCGCAGTGACGGTCTTGTCCTGCTGGCGGTTTCCGTTGTTGGCGCGGTCGTGATCGCGTTTTCCGCCGGGGTGGACCGCACGGGGGCCATTGTCTTCCTGCTGGGTTTCGCCGCCTGGCTTATCTGGCAATTACGCACCGGTCGGGTAGAGACAGCGGAGGAGAAGTGCGGTCTATCCCTGACCCGAGCCGTTGTCTTCCTGCTGCTTGGATTTATCGGCGTGCTGGCGGGGGCCGAGTCGCTGGTGCGCGGCGCGACCGGCCTGGCGCGGGGCATGGGCGTCTCCGAAGCGGTGATCGGCCTGACGATCGTGGCTGTCGGCACATCGTTGCCGGAACTGGCGACCAGCGCGATTGCCGCGTGGAAGGGCCGCGGCGACGTTGCATTGGGAAACGTCCTGGGGTCAAATATATTCAACCTGCTGGGAATTCTGGGTGTCACCGGCCTGGTGGCCCCGATGGCGATCGGTCCTCGTTTTGCGCAGATCGACCTGCCGGTTATGGTCGGTGCGGTTGTCCTGTTCCTGGTGTTGGCGCTGCGCGGTAGTCTTGGGCGTATCGGTGGTTCTGTTCTGCTGACTGGCTATGGCCTCTACCTGATGACGACGCTTGCCTAAGGCGAAAACCGCCAGATGCCGCAGTGCAGCGGTTGCACATCCATGGGACACATTGTAGCGATCAGCCAATTGCGTTGCGCAACTTTATGACCCGGAGAATTCAATGAGCTTCCGCCTGCAGCCTACACCCGTCGCGCGCCCGAATCGCTGTCAGCTGTTTGGGCCTGGCTCCAACACCAAGCTATTCGAAAAGATGGCGGCCTCGGCGGCGGATGTCATCAACCTCGACCTTGAGGATTCGGTCGCCCCCTCGGACAAGGACGCCGCGCGGGCCAACGTGATCGAGGCGATCGGCGCGGTGAACTGGGGCAAGAAGGTCCTGTCGGTTCGGATCAATGGCCTCGACACCCCGTTTTGGTACCGCGACGTTGTCGACCTGTTGGAGCAGGCGGGTGACCGGCTGGACCAGATCATGATCCCGAAGGTGGGCTGTGCTGCCGATATCTATGCGGTGGATGCGCTGGTCACGGCGATCGAGACGGCGAAGGGCCGGTCCAGGAAAGTAACTTTCGAAGTCATTATCGAGAGCGCGGCTGGGCTGGCTCATGTCGAGGAGATCGCCGCCTCGTCACCCCGACTGGTGGCCATGTCGTTGGGTGCGGCGGATTTCGCGGCCTCCATGGGAATGCAGACGACCGGGATCGGCGGCACGCAGGAGGATTACTACATGCTGACCGGAGCAGGGGAGCGGAATTGGTCCGACCCGTGGCACTGGGCGCAGGCAGCCATCGTCGCCGCCTGTCGGACTCACGGGGTCCTGCCTGTGGACGGCCCATTCGGTGATTTCAGCGATGACGAAGGTTACCGCGCGCAGGCCCGCCGGTCTGCGGTGTTGGGCATGGTCGGAAAATGGGCCATTCACCCCAAACAGATCGCGCTTGCCAACGAAGTCTTCACGCCTTCGGACGACAAGGTCGCCGAGGCACGTGAAATCCTGTCTGCGATGGAAGATGCCAAGGCGGCCGGTGCTGGTGCCACCGTCTACAAAGGGCGCTTGGTCGACATCGCTTCGATCAAGCAGGCCGAGGTCATCGTGCGTCAGTCGGAGATGATTGTCGGCAATTGAATCGTTTCAGACCGCAGACTTAGCCTCCGATTGAGGCCTCTTCTTCAAAGCCAGTTTGCATGGGTGGGAAGTTCTGAGATGTTGGACGTTGCACGGTCATCAACTTTCCGGTTCGCTTTCGATCTTGGGGATGTTGGCTGCGGTCTATGGCGGGCTTTATCGACTGCTGCCTGATAAACATCGACTGCTCCCTGATAAACGGTTCTTCGGGCATGTTCGGGGGGGCTCTTCGGGCTCCGTGACGTTCGTGCAGATGCACAAACCCGTCGAGCCCCATCCCGGCGTGCTCGTAGATAGGCAAAAAGTGCCAATCGTTCTTGCTGTGGCGTTTCTGGGCGCGCGCGGCTTGCTTCCCTGTTTCTTGATCGCACTGCTCACCCGCCTTGGGATCGGTGGCGTCGGCACCTTGGCGGGGATTGTAGCCTTGTCACGTCCGGGGGGATCGGCCCGACCTAGATATACGTGACACACGGGACCAATCGCCGGGGGCTTTCGCTCGCTTTGCTCGGTCTCGCGATTTCGGTTCGTACGTGGGCGATTGTGTTCTTGCCGTTCGACCGTGCCAATCTGATGTTGGTACGGCAAGCCTTACCTGTGCTCGTGCTGATGAACCTGGCTCCTGTCTTCCTTGTCGGCACACTTCTGAACCGGGAGCGGCGGCAGTTCGAGCGAGAAAAGACGCTGACCCGAAACACGGACTTCACGCTAGGAAATCGCCTGATGGGGCGTGGGGCACTTGATTGGTCCCTGACGCAGGCCGCGGCAACCGGATCGTTGCGCGATGGGGCGTCGATCGTGGTTGTGCCGATCCGCTTTCTAGGGGCGCTGGCCCGCCTCTTGGGGAACGATGACGATCACCACGCGATCAAGATTTTGCACAACCGCCTGGCGTTCATCATGCCGGTAGGGGGTGTCGTCGGCTGGGCCAGGACGGATTCTGTCCGATTCGTCAGGGACAGTCTTGCCAGACCCTGCAATAAAGTCGGGGCCGTTCACAGCGCGCGCCCGTCGGACGGACTTGGCTGGATCGGCAGGTGTGGCTGTCCAAGGGCCAGTTCGTCGGGCATGGCGGCGATCTCTTCTCGACGCTTAACAAGTTGCGGGACGCAGATTTCGGCACGTGATGACGTGCAAGGGCCTTGGTTTTGACGGGCCGCTCCAGAACCGGGCGCGATGGCGGTATCGGTTATTTGGCTCGCCGCCATCTGCCGTTGATCGCAACAACTGGTGGGCTGCTGCGCCGGGGCGATGATCCAATGGCACCATTTGCTGGTGTTGCTTTCGTCATGCGCCAAACCATCCTGATTTTGGCGGTTGCCGGGCCGGGTTGCCCCGTTAGAGCGGCCAACCCGTGGTTCCGGCGATGTTGCATCGCCGGAGCAGGAGCGTCATATCGGTGCGAACTGACGTGGGGACATCGAGATGACGCAATACCTGGATTTTGAGAAGCCCCTTTCGGAGATTGAGGGTAAGGCCGAGGAATTGCGCGCCATTGCCCGGGCCGACGAAAAGGTCGACGTCGAAAAGGAGGCCAAGCAGTTGGACGCGAAGGCGCGCGAAATGCTCGCGAACCTCTACCGGGGACTGACGCCTTGGCAGAAGGCGCAGGTTGCCCGTCATGCCGACCGGCCCCACTGCAAGGATTACATCGAGGCGCTGTTCACCGACTGGACGCCGCTGGCCGGGGATCGGAACTTTGCGGACGATCACGCAGTCATGGGCGGGCTGGCCCGTCTGGACGGACGAGCGGTCATGGTGATCGGGCACGAGAAAGGTCACGACACCCGGACCCGCATCGAGCGAAACTTTGGCATGGCCCGACCCGAGGGGTATCGCAAGGCGATCCGCCTGATGGAACTTGCCGACCGGTTCGGCCTGCCGGTCATCACGTTGATCGACACGCCCGGCGCGTATCCCGGCAAGGGCGCGGAAGAACGCGGCCAGTCCGAGGCTATCGCCCGTTCAACGCAAGCGTGCCTGCGGTTGGGCGTGCCGTTGGTCTCGCTGATCGTTGGGGAAGGCGGATCGGGCGGGGCCGTGGCCTTTGCGACGGCCAACCGCGTCGCCATGCTGGAACATTCGATCTATTCCGTAATCTCTCCTGAAGGCTGTGCCTCGATTCTTTGGAAAGACGCGGAAAAGATGCGCGAAGCGGCAGAAGCCCTTCGCCTCACCGCGCAGGATCTGTTCAAGCTGTCGGTGATCGACCGCATCGTGGAAGAACCGATGGGTGGGGCCCACCGTGACCGGGCCGCGACGATCGCGAAAGTCGGCGCGGCGCTTTCGGCGATGCTGAGCGAATTCGATGGCAAGTCAACCGATGACATTCGTGCCGCGCGCAGGACCAAGTTCCTCGGCATGGGATCCAAGGGGCTCGCGGCCTGAGGCGCCGCGTTTCCTAGTTAGTTTTTCACCGACGATAGACGCCCTCGGGAAGGTTCAGGGCCGTCGCCAGATCCTGCAATTGCCCCATCGTCAGCGTTACGCTGACGGGGGTTCCATCGCGTGGGTCGGGCTGCGTGAGGGTCACGCAATCCTCGAATGCGGCAACGACGACGTCTTCGGCGGGCGGTCGGTCGTCCTCACCTTCGTCCACAAGAGTGATGACCGTGGCGTCGAAATCATGCTCGATCGAGAACAATGGCAAATCTCCGCAATTGGGGGCGGCCGGCGCACAAGGCACTGACATCCGTGTCCCGGGGGCTATAACAACGTCAGAGTATCGAACGATCAGGAAAATTCCATGCGGTCACCCATCATTGCCCTCGCCACTGCGGCCCTTTTGTCGGCCTGCGTGGTCGTGGAGCCGGCACCCACGTCTTCGGGTCAGTCCGTCCCGCCGCCGACGGCCGCAGGAGAGCCAGCGCGCCTGTCCAACTCGACTGCAAGCGCGAATTTCGCGACCGCAGTGCGGCGGGTCGAACCGGTTGCTGAAAGCCTGTGCCGACGTCGCGCGCCCAACCTGAATTGCGATTTCAAGATCTTGGTCGATCCCAATCGCAATGCGCCGCCAAACGCATTTCAGTCGCTGGACCGGTCGGGGCGCCCCGTCCTGACGTTTACGCAAGCCTTGATCGCGGATGCGCGCAACGCGGACGAGATAGCCTTCGTCATTGGTCACGAATCGGCGCACCATATTGAAGAGCATATCGCCCGTCAGCGTGAAGCCGCGACGACCGGTGCGCTGGTCGGCGGGTTGATCGCCAGCGTCGCAGGTGCCAATGCCACGACGGCGCAGGAGATCAGCCGGATAAGCGCGGGCGTCGGTGCGCGCCGGTTTTCCAAGGATCACGAATTGGAGGCCGACGCGCTGGGCACGGTCATCACCGCACGGGCGGGTTACGATCCGGTGCGCGGTGCGGCATTCTTTACACGTATTCCCGACCCAGGTGACCGGTTTCTGGGGACCCATCCGCCCAATTCGGCCCGGATCGACATCGTTCGTCGGACCGCCGCGGGTCTTTGACGCGCTTGTGACTGGCCGGGCCAGCCGCCGTCGTGCAGGAATCGGGACATGAGAATTCTAACGTTCCTTATCCTGGCCATCCTGTCGCTTGCGGCACCAGCCGCCGCGTGCACGGGGACCGAAAAATGCCCCCTTGGCGACCGCGGATACCATGTGCGTGAACCGGTCGGGTGGGACGGGCAAAGCCCGTTGCCGGTGCAGCTTCACTTTCACGGCTGGGGGCGTCAGGGGCAGGTCCCGATTCAGAGCCCGCGGACCGGCGGGGCGGCGTCCGAAGCGGGTATACTTTTCGTGGCACCCGACGGGTTGGGGCGGACGTGGGATTTCCGCCGCGCCGGATCACGCGACACCGATTTTGCGCTGGCCGTCCTGGCCGAAGTGGCGCGGCGCTACCCGGTCGCGGGCCAGCCGCTGATCGTGTCGGGGTACAGTTGGGGCGCGCTCATGGCGGCGCGCTTCACCTGTGATGGCGGGGCGGAGATCGACGCGCTGCTCCTGATTGCCGGGGCTTTCCAGCCGGGTATCGACTGCACCGGTCGCCCTGGCCGCGTCAGCCATGTGCACGGGACCACTGATACAGTGCTGGACTTCCCCTATGGCCCGGACGGCGATCCAACGCAGGCCGTTGCAATCTGGAAAACGCAGTTGGGGTGCGGGCCACAGATACGGCAGTTTGACTGGAAGAGCGTGCCTTATCTGACGCAGGATCGCCGGGAGTGGGATTGCGAGGCGGGCCTTCTGACGATGGACATCCATTCGGCCAGTCATCTGATCCCGCGGAATTGGGTGGCCCGGCATCTGGCTGAAATCCTGAATTGACGAATCCGTGGTGCGTGGTGGATCATCGTCGTCAGCGTAGGCACGGCTAGCGTCGCGGGTGCCAAAGCAGGGAGAGGCCAATGACCCATCGCCCGCAGCCCCTTGGCGATATGCGCCTCCATCTGACCCTGACGCGGGGTATGGCCGACGCGACGGGAACAGACGCGGCGGGTGCGTTTGCCGATGGACGCCTTGATAACGCCGAGTGGGCGGATGCGCTTATGACGTGTCGGGAGTGCAGTCAGGTTTTGGCCTGCCGCCGGTGGCAGGGCCAACGGGTTGAAGGGCCGCGCGCCATTCCGAAAATGTGCGGCAATCACGCGTTCTTCAAACGTTTGAAAGGCGGTCAATGGCCCCCCTAGGCGGGATCAATTTCCACGCCGGACTATAATCATCGCACGACTTGTCCCCAGAGGTCATATTCAGAGGCTTCGTCGACCTCGACAGTCACGATGTCGCCGGGTGCCAAGGCCTCGACTCCCTCATCGATGAACAGGTTGCCGTCGATTTCGGGCGCGTCCGCCTTGGTGCGGCAGGTTGCGCCGTCTGCGTCGATGCCGTCCACGATGACATCCATCCGTGTGCCAACCTTGGCTTCCAGCTTGGCGGCGGAGATCGCCTGCGCCCTTTCCATGAAACGGTCGAAACGGTCCTGCTTGACGTCATCCGGAACGTGATCGGGCAGGGCGTTCGACCGGGCCCCGGCAACGTTTTCGTATTGGAAGGCACCGACGCGATCCAGCTGCGCCTCGTCCAGCCAGTCAAGCAGGGTCTGGAATTCAGCTTCCGTCTCGCCGGGATAGCCGACGATGAAGGTCGACCGCAGGGTGATGTCGGGGCAGATGCCGCGCCACTCGGCGATGCGGTCCAGTGTCTTTTCCGCATGCGCGGGCCGCGCCATACGCCGCAGCGTGTCGGGGTGCGCGTGTTGAAACGGTACATCCAGATACGGCAAGATCGTGCCCTCGGCCATCAGCGGCACCAAGTCGCGCACGAAGGGGTAGGGGTAAACGTAGTGCAGCCGAACCCATGCGCCGAGCGATCCCAGATCGCGCGCCAGGTTCACGATGTGCGACCCTGCCCCTGCGCGATCCTTCCAGTCGGTGCCATAGGCGGACGTATCCTGACTGATCACCAGAAGTTCTTTAACACCAGCATCGACCAGTCTTTCCGCCTCGCGCAGAACCGCCTTGGCCGGGCGTGAGGCCAGTTTTCCGCGCATGTCAGGAATAATGCAGAACTTGCACTTGTGATTGCAGCCTTCGGAAATCTTCAGATAGCTGAAGTGCCGGGGCGTCAGGGACACGCCGCTGGCCGGCAGCAGATCGATGAACGGGTCGGGTGCCGGCGGGGCAACGGCGTGGACGGCGTCGAGAACCTGTTCGTATTGCTGCGGCCCTGTCACGGCCAGAACCTTGGGGTGCGCACCGGTGATGTAGTCAGCATCGGCCCCCAGGCATCCGGTCACGATGACCTTTCCGTTTTCGCGCAGCGCCTCGCCGATGGCGTCCAGGCTCTCGGCCTTGGCGCTGTCGAGGAAACCGCAGGTGTTGACGATGACGGCTTCGGCCCCGGCGTAATCCGGGCTGATGGCATACCCTTCGGCGCGCAGGCGGGTCAGGATACGCTCGCTATCGACAAGTGCCTTGGGACAGCCGAGCGAGACCATACCGATCCTGGGCTGGCCCGGACGGGCGTCGCCGGGCAGCGTTGCACGGGGGGCAAGGTCGGGGCGAACGTTCGGCGGGTTCTGGGACATGAGCGCCACATAAGCCGCCGTTTCGTGTTGCGGAACCCCTTGCGATAGATCCCTGCGCGATTCATCCTGAGGTCGGGCAGGGAGTTTTGCGCATGAAGTGGCTTTTTCGAAGCGCGGCGACGTTGATAACACTGGTTCTCTTGGCGGTTCTGGTGCTGATCCTGGTGCCGACCGAGCGGGTTGCGCAGCTGGCCGCCGATCGGTTCGCGGACACAACGGGCCGCGCGCTGACCTTTGGGGGGCCGGTGAAGGCGACGCTCTGGCCGCATCTGGGCGTGCGGGCTCAGGATATCGAAGTGGCCAACGCCGAATGGTCGGACGAAGGACCGATGCTCACGGCGCAAACGCTGGAGGTCGGCATTGCCCTTGGCTCCTTATTTGGAGGGGACATTCAGGTCGAGAGCCTGCGCATCGACGATGCAAGACTGCTACTTGAGCGACAGGCCGATGGTCGCGCCAACTGGGAGTTCGCGGCCCGGACCGGCGCGAACACGGTGTCGGCACCCGGCACGCCTGCGGTGCAGCGAAGTCTGTCGATTGATCAGGCAGTATTGACGGGCGCGGAGGTCACATGGATCGACCGCGGCACCGACACGCGGGTGCAATTGCGGGCCGTTGACCTTGAAACCCGGATTCAGGATCTGGACAGCCCGGTGCGCCTGACCGGCTCGGCCTTACTGGACGGGCAGGCGATCAGCCTGGAAATGTCGACCGAAGCCGCCCGTCCGCTGCTGGACGGGGCTCTTACACCCGTCGCGGTGACCCTTCGAGCGGGCGAAACCGCCCTGCGATTGGATGGCCGCGCCGATCTTGACCCGCTGTCGTTCGAGGGCCGGATCGAGGCGACATCCTCCGACCGGTTTCGCGTTGCACGCATTTTTGACGTCATCGTACCCGAACTTCCCGAAGGACTGGGCCGGGGCCTGATCGCACTGAAGGCAGCGATAACGCTGGCCCCCGGAAAAACGCTGCACCTGCGGGACATGGTGATTGACCTGGACCGCAACCGCTTCAACGGCGCGCTGGACATAGACCCGAACGGCGAACGCCCCCGGATCGTTGGCAATCTTGCCGCCGAGCAGTTGGATCTCACATCGCTCAGCCAGAAAGAACAGGGTGGGGAGACGGTATTGGTGTCGGATACCGGCTGGGGCCGGGAGGAGATCGACGTCTCGGGGCTTTTTGCAGCCGATGGCGAACTGACATTGTCGTCGGGTCAGATCACGCTGGGCGACGCCAGGCTGGACGAGGTGCGGGCCAGGATCACGGTCGATCAGGGGCGAATGGTCGCCACACTGCAACCCTTGCTGGCGTACGGCGGTACGGTCACGGGGGACATAATTCTCAACGCACGCGGCGGGCTGTCTTCGCGTGTGGATCTGCAACTTTCTGGCCTTCAGATGCAGCCGTTCCTGACCGATTTTGCCGATTTCGACCGGTTGGTCGGGCAGGCAGATGTGGCTGTCAACGTGCTGGGCGTCGGCCAGACAACGCAGGCGCTTATCGAAAGCCTGGATGGTACGGCTTCCTTCAAGTTCGGGCGTGGAGAAATTCTGGGCCTGGATATCGGCGGCATGGTCCGGACGCTTGACCTCGGCTTCCGGGGCGAGGGGCAGAAAACTGTCTTCGACACCTTCTCGGCCAGCTTCGACATTACTGATGGCGTGGCGCGGGGTGAGGATCTGTCGCTGACCGCGCAGTACCTCGTCGTACGAGGGGCCGGACGTATCGAGTTGGGCCCCCAGACCATCCGCTATCGTTTACTGCCGACCTTGCGGCGGGGCGAAGACAGCGAGGGTATCACCGTGCCCTTGCTGATTGAGGGGCCCTGGGCCGATCCGCGGATCCGACCCGACATGGAATACCTCGCCCGCCAGCGTCTTGAAGTCGAACGGGACGAGCTTGAGGCCCGCGCCCGTGCCGAGGCCGACGAGGCTCGCGCCCGCGCCGAGGAATCCGCCCGCAGGCGGATCGCCGAGGAATTGGATGTGAACCCCGAGACGCTCGACAGTCGGGGCGCGGTGGAGGAGGCCATCAAGGAGCGGGTAGAAGAACAACTGTTGGAGCTGCTCCTCGGTCGCTGACCTGACAGCACAAGCCGGGCAACACTCCGGCTCGCTGGACGCTTGGCGTCAGGCGCGCTATCTGGCGCGCTAACAAAGGAGCACCCCATGAGCGTCAGCCTCGTCGGAACAGTCGTCAAGCCGATCCATCCGGAGGGCCGCAAGTTCATTGCGATCTTTGCCGCCGTCACGCTGGTTTTGTGGTTGGTGTGGGCACCGCTGGGCGTGATCGGGACCGCGTTGACCATCTGGTGCTACTACTTTTTCCGCGACCCGATCCGGACCGTGCCGATGGAGGAGGGGCAGATCGTGTCCCCCGCCGACGGCGTCGTGTCCCTGATCGGGCCGGCTGTTCCACCGGCGGAACTGGGCTTGGGCGAGGCACCGCTGGTGCGCGTTTCGGTCTTCATGTCCGTGTTCGACTGCCACGTGAACCGCGCGCCCGTCGCCGGAGAAGTCACCGCCGTCGCCTATCGTCCCGGCAAGTTCCTGTCGGCCGAGTTGGACAAAGCATCCGAAGAGAACGAGCGCAATGGCATTGTCCTGACGATGCACGACGGCACGCGCCTTGGCGTTGTACAGATTGCGGGCCTCGTGGCGCGGCGTATCCTCTGCGAGGTTGATCAGGGCGCGATGCTGGAACGCGGGGACCGTTTCGGCCTGATCCGCTTCGGGTCGCGTCTTGACGTCTACCTGCCCGAGGGCACCGCCCCGCGTGTATCGGTCGGCCAGACCATGATTTCGGGGGAAAGCATTCTGGCGGTGCTGGGCGATGACCGGCCCGCCGAAGCACGGGGCGAATAGGTGACGCGGAAGCGTCAGGAAAGCCGCGAAGGCCGCTTGCCTGTTCTGTCTTTGGTGCCCAACATCGTCACGATGCTGGGTCTGTGTTTCGGCCTGACCTCGATCCGCTTCACCTTCGATGAGCAGTACCAGTTTGCCGCTGGGATGTTGATCCTCGCCGCACTGATCGACGGATTGGACGGGTTGCTGGCGCGCAGGTTGAATGCGGCGTCGCCGTTCGGGGCCGAGCTTGATTCCCTGTCGGACTTCGTGTGTTTCGGCGTAGCCCCCGCGCTGCTGGTCTATAATTTCGGGCTGCAGGGGCTGGCGGGCATGGGATGGCTCGCAGCACTTTTCTTCGTGATCTGCTGTTGCCTGCGGCTGGCGCGCTTCAATGTCGCCGCTAAAGACGAGTTGTCGGACGACAAAAAGAGTTTCACCGGCGTGCCCGCCCCCGCAGGTGCAATGCTTGGCATTTTTCCCGTGACGCTCTCGCTAGCTGATTTTGCCGACCTGCGGGATCTGCAGTTCCTGATCGCACTGTGGATGCTGGCCGTGGGTGGCATGATGGTCGCGCGGTTCAACACGGTCTCTCTCAAGTCGATGCGGATTAGCCGGGACAATGCCGTCTATGTTCTGCTGGCGGCGGCGGTGATCATCGGCATGATGCTTACCCGGATCTGGACTTTCCACGTCGGCGCGACCGTTCTCTATCTGGGACTGTTGGCCTGGGGGACGCTGCGCAAGCGGCGCTGACACAAAGGGCGCACAGGGCCACATGAAAAAAGGCCCGTCGCGGGACGGGCCTTCTGATCTTCCGGGGGGCGATGGCCTAGCGTTTGCGATCTCGGCGCGACGACATCGGCTGAAACGCGACGGACACATGGGCTTCGCAATATGGTTTGCCGGCCTGCACGGTCAGGCCGCAGAACCAGAACTTTTCCGTCGCCGGATCGCCGATCGGCCATTTGCACGTCCGCTCGGTCAATTCCATCAAAGAGATTTTCTTCGCTGTCTTCTCGACCGCGTTCACCTTGGCCAGCGCCTCGGGCGAGATTTCGTTCGCTGACGGCTGCGGCGGAAGGGGCTGACCGGCCATGAGGGGCTTGCGCAGCGCTGTGATGTTGTTGCCGGTGCGCGGCGGGACGGCGGCCATGGTGCGCGGCTCATCATCGTCGACTTCCTCTGCGACCGGAGGATCCTCGGCGGCCTTTTCATCCTCATCCGCGGCTTTCGCCTTGGGTTCGGGCCTGGCCTTCGGTTTCGCGGGCTTGGGCGCGGCGGGTGCGGGCTTGGCCTCTGCGGCGGGCTTGTCGTCAGTGTTGCGGTTCGACAGGCCAAGGCGATGCACCTTGCCGATGACCGCATTGCGCGTCACACCGCCAAGCTCCTTGGCGATCTGCGAGGCGGAGGCACCATCGCCCCACATCCGCTTGAGCGTCTCGACGCGATCGTCGGTCCAAGACATGAAACTCTCCTTAACTGCTCGTCTGCCCCGGCCCGATTGTTCGAAGGCGCACAACCCAAGGGGGTGGCGATGCCGGGGGAAATCCTATTGTAAGCATCCCAAGCGCCCGTCACAAGCGGGTGCCCAAAGGGAAAGGGCCAAGATGACACAGACCGCACACCCCACCGTCGGATCAGCTACGGAGATGCAGCAAGGCGTGCGCCGCTTCGGCGCGGTGAATTGGCTTGGCATGTGGACGCTGATCGGGCGCGAGGTGCGCCGCTTCGCTTCGGTCTGGACGCAGACCCTGCTGGCCCCGCTGGCCACCGCGGGCTTGTTCATGCTGGTCTTTACGCTGGCCGTTGGCCCCACGCGCGGCGACGTTATGGGGCTGCCGTTCATACATTTCCTGGCCCCGGGTATCCTGATGATGACGGTCATCCAGAACTCCTTTGCCAACGTGTCTTCGTCGATCGTGATCTCCAAGGTGCAGGGCAACATCGTCGATACGCTGATGCCGCCGCTGTCGGCGACCGAGCTGCTGGTCGGCTACCTTGCGGGCGGCATCCTGCGCGGTGTCGTGGTCGCGCTGGCGATCTCGCTTCTGATGTTTCCGTTTATAGGACTTGGCGTGAAGAACCCCGTGATGGCCTTGGTCTGGGTTGCGCTGGGCGGCGCGTTTCTGGGGTCATTGGGCGTGATCGCGGGTGTGTTCGCCAACAAGTTCGACCAGATGGCGGCGATTACCAATTTCATCATCACACCGCTCAGCTTCCTCTCCGGCACGTTCTATTCCATCGAGGGGCTGCCGCCGATCATGCGTGCCCTCAGCCATGCGAACCCCGTTTTCTATCTGATCGACGGGCTGCGCTCGGCGGTGCTTGGCGTCTCCGACAGCTCCCCGGTGCTGGGCCTGACGGTGGTGATCGGGGCAACCCTGTTCGTATGCTCGATCGCTTGGTGGATGTTCCGTACCGGATACCGCCTGAAGTCATGACCCGCGCGAAGGGCGGCGGACCTCCAGCCGCCCAAAGAGTAATCGAGCGGATCGCCAGAAGAGGGACGACCGCCTCTTTGCTCAGAGGTCGAGGCACCAGCGCATGATGGCCTTTTGCGCATGCAGACGGTTTTCCGCCTCGTCGAAGACGACCGACCGGGGACCATCCAGAACCGCGTCGGTGATCTCTTCGCCGCGATGTGCGGGCAGGCAGTGCATGACCAGCGCATGATCGGGTGCGGCTTCAATGAGGCGTTCGTTGACCTGGTAAGGGCGCAGCAGATTGTGACGCCGCTGACGGGAAGACTCGGCGTCGCCCATGCTGACCCAGGTGTCGGTCACGATCAGATCGGCGTCTGCCACGGCCTTGGCCGGATCGCGCTCCACGCGCACTTCGCAGCCCGCCTTGCGTGCGGCCCCCATAAGGGCGGGGTCCGGGTCAAGCTGGGCGGGGCCTGCAAAAGTGAAATCAAAGCCGAAGCTGGCGGCGGCATGCAGGAACGACTGCGCGACGTTGTTGCCGTCGCCCATCCATGCCACGCGTTTGCCCTTGATGGGGCCGCGATGCTCCTCGAAGGTCATGACGTCGGCCATGATCTGGCAGGGGTGGGAGTTGTCGGTCAGGCCGTTGATAACAGGCACGCTGGCATGTTCCGCCATCTCGGCGATGATGTCCTCGCCGAAGGTTCGTATCATGATCAGATCGACATAGCGCGACAGCACGCGGGCGGTGTCGGCGATCGTTTCGCCATGGCCAAGCTGCATGTCCGCCCCCGACAGGACCATCGTGGTGCCGCCCATCTGGCGCACCCCTACATCAAAGCTGATGCGTGTGCGGGTTGAGGGCTTTTCGAAGATCAACGCCACCACGCGCCCCTTCAGCGGCAGATCATCGTCGGGCGTGCCCTTGGGGCGGTCGCCGCGCGCGGATTTCATCGCGTTGGCGTTTTCCAGGATCGCACGGAGTTGGTCGGGTGCGGTGGTGTGGATGTCGAGAAAATTGGTCATGTCAGTCTCGCAATAGGGAGCAACAGGGGGCCAGCCCCCGGCCCCCGGAGTATTTTTGGAAGCAGAGAAATGGCTCAGGCGGGGACGAGCGAGGCAGCCGCGCGATCAAGACGCGTCAACGCCTCCCGTATCTCGTCATCGGTGATGTTGAGCGCAGGCAGCAGCCGCACGACGTTATCCGCCGCCGGCACGACGCAGGTCTCCTGGCCGTAGGCGGCCGTAACGACGTCGCCCGCCGGCACCTTGCACTTGAGACCCAGCATCAGGCCCGATCCGCGCACGGCTTCGAAAACCTCCGGGTGTGAAGCCACCAGCCCCTCCAGCCCTTGACGGAACAGACCGGCCTTGCGGTTCACCTCGGACAGGAAGTCTTCGGTCGCGACGATATCCATGACCGCGTTGCCCACCGCGCAGGCCAGCGGGTTGCCGCCGTAGGTGGAGCCGTGGTTTCCGGGCTTCATGCCGCTTGCGGCCTCTTCCGTCGCCAGCAAGGCTCCGAGGGGGAACCCGCCGCCGATGCCTTTGGCGACCATCATGATGTCGGGCGAAATGCCCGCCCATTCATGCGCGAACAGTTTGCCGGTCCGGCCCATGCCGCATTGTACTTCGTCCAGGATCAAAAGCGCGCCGGTTTCGTCGCACAGGTCGCGCAGGCCCTTCAGGCACTGGTCGGGCACGGGGACGATGCCGCCTTCGCCCTGCACCGGCTCAAGAATGACCGCAGCCACGTCGGGGGCTTTCATCGCTTGCGCCAACGCTTCGTGGTCGGCGAACGGCAGTTGGCGGAAGCCCGGCAGGATGGGGCCGAAACCGCCGACCATCTTTTCGGACCCGGCGGCGGCGATGCCCGCGCTGGAGCGTCCGTGGAATGAGCCGGTGAAGGCCAGGATGACATGGCGCTCGGGCTGGCCCTTTTCGTGCCAGTACTTGCGCGCCATCTTGACCGCCAATTCGCAGGCTTCGGTGCCGGAATTGGCAAAAAAGACCGTGTCGGCGAAGGTATGTTCCACCAGCTTGTCGGCCAGCGCCTCTTGTTGCGGAACGTGGTAGAGGTTGCTGGTGTGCCACAACTGGCCGGCCTGCGCCGTCAGCGCGGCGGTAAGGGCAGGGTGGGCATGGCCCAGAACGTTGACCGCGATCCCGCCTCCCAGATCGAGAAAGCGTCGCCCATCCGCTTCCATCAGCCAGGAGCCTTCGCCCGAGACGAAGCTCAGCGGGGCACGGTTGTAGATGGGAAGGACGGCGGGGATCATGGCCTTTTCCTCGGGTAAGGTTGCGGAAGTCCGAGGCGTGGCGGAAATCGCACGGCCTGTCAATTCACCGTGAGAGGTGCGCGGGATTTCGAATCTCACGCGCTTGTCAGGTGACCGGAGCAAGCCGGAATGCTTCAAGGTAGCAATGCTTGATAACGGGAGACTCTCATGCAACGTATCGCACTGGCCGCCGCTGCGACCTTGTCCGCCGCTCTGACCATCGGCAGTCCGGCCCTGGCGCAGGATAGCTGTGCCGTTGGCGAGGACCCGTTCGAAATGGACGAAGCTGCTGTCAACACGCTTTATGAGTGTATGTCGGACCGGATGGTCGAAGGCTACGCCAAGGAGGGGAGCGAGGTTGGAAGCCAATATCGCGACTGGCAGGTCACCGCGACCCGACCCGGCGTTGCGGGTCCGCACGGCAACCGCTTTCTGCTGACGTTCGTGAATGACATCGCGGCGGAACAGTATCTGAAGTTCGAAGAGGACATCACGATGCCGGTCGGTTCGGTTCTTGCGAAGGAGTCGATCAGCAGCAAGGACGGAACGGCCCGTGTCGGCCCGCTGTTCATCATGACCAAGGTCGATGACGCGCCGGACTATGGCAACTGGCTCTATGCGGGCGTGCAGCCCAATGGCAAGGAAATGAAGGTCAGTCAGAAGTTCTGCCATGATTGCCACGGCGGCTACGATTATCAGGACAGCATGGGATATCCGCTGGAAGACGTGCGTCTGACGTCGAACTGACAAGGTCCCAGATCGCGAAGGGCACAACGTGGTGCCCTTCGTCGTTTTTGCGGCCTTGCGGGCCCAACCGCTCGACAAGCGGCGGCCCGGCAGGCAGGTAGGGGGACATGTGGCCCCGAACCCGCGCCCTCTCCGTTCATCTGCTGACCGCCACTGGTGCGGTCTTTGCCATGTTCGCTTTGCTGGCCGCGGTAGAGACCGCTTGGTCCTGGATGTTCCTGTGGTTGCTTGCGGCCCTGATCGTCGACGGCATCGACGGCCCCCTTGCGCGCAAGTACGAGGTGACGCTGCACGCCGCGCGGTTCGATGGTGTCCTGCTGGACCTGATCATCGATTACCTGACTTATGTCTTCATCCCGGTCTACGCGCTTTATGCGTCCGGGCTGGTGCCCGGCTGGGCGGGTTGGGGCATTCTGACGGTCGTGCCCTTTGCCTCGGCACTCTATTTTTGCGACACCGAAATGAAGACCGAGGATGCAAGCTTCGAAGGGTTTCCCGGCTGTTGGAACATGGTCGCGCTGGCGGTTTTCATCCTGGAGCCGAACCCATGGATCACTTTGGTCGCGGCGGTTCTGTTGTCTGTGGCGATGTTCCTGCCGCTGCGGTTCGTACATCCGGTGCGAACGCGGCAATGGCGGCCCCTGACGCTTGGTATTACGACGCTGTGGATGGCGCTGGCGCTGGTCGCTGCTTGGGGTGAGTTCGGGCTGGGGCAGACGTTGGGCTGGATTTTTGCGGCGGCGACAGTCTACTTGCTGCTGGCAGGGCTGGTGCAACAGGCGGTTGCCGGAATGACCCGGCGCGCCTGACCTTCGGCGGCCGTCGGGCTAAAGGTCGATCGAGCCGTCGTCGTTTGGCGTCACCTCGGGCTCAGTCGGGGTCAGAGGCTCTTTCCGACGTATAATGATATCACCGTTCGGCAGGATCTCGGGGGCCTCGTAGGCGTCGAAATCCTCGACCACCTCACCCAGTGAACGCTGCATCTCTCGCAGGAAGGGTGCAGCGTCCTCGGCAAGGCCCTCAAGGTCGCGAAGCGCCGGCTCCATCTCCTCCATCAAACCTTCCATGAACAGGCGCAATCCGCGTTCCATCATGCTGTCTTCCTCCTGCTGAGCGGAGGCTGGCAAAGCGATGACGGCGACAATCAGAGCTGCGGCAAGCTGTTTCATTTCTTAAGTTTGGGTGGGCGAACCGCTCAGGTCAAGCACGACCGGAAAATGGTCCGATGCGTCCAGCAAGGCATTGCGCAGCGCCACGTCCTCAGCGGCCTGCGGGGCGTCGAAGGGATGCAGGATGGTCCACTGCGCTCGATCCCGTAAGCTTTGACTGACCATTGCGAAGTCAATCAGGGCGTTCAGGTACCGTTTGTTCCTATTGTCCCAGAACCTTGCGGTCGATGGAACGGCTGCTCCAAGGCGCGGAGGTTTGGCGTTCGGATCCCACAGGGCATTGGCACCGTCGCCCAGCACGATCTCGACGCCGGACCGGCCGAACAGCGTCTCGAATCGGTCCAGCCCCGGTCCGTCGTTGAAATCCCCCGCCACGATAAGGTCGCGCCCCTCGGCCAGGCGCTGATCCACGCGGCGGCGCAGCCAGATGCACTGGGCCAGTTGTTTGCGTCGGTTCAGGATATTGATCCTGAGCGCGTCCTGCGCGTCGGTTGCCCCGTGCGCGGCCTTGGATTTCGCGTGCACGCCGATCAGGTGCAGCGGCCCCGCAGGCGTTTCGAGGTCAAGCTCCAACGGTGGTTTCGACCAGACCAGCCGTTCCGCCCGCAGATCGGTGTCGAGGTCCATGCCGAGCGTGCGATCAAAGCGCGGGGCGTCGTCGCTTTCGCCCGGCTTATGGCGCGGGATGACGCGCGCCGGGTCATACATAAGCGCGATTTCTTGACCGGTGGCATTGGAAAACCCAAGGACCGCCCGCGACGTGCGCAACCCGGCCCAATCGGCGAACCGCTCCAGCGCGACGCGGGTGGAGCGGTCGCGGGTGTCGTCCGGGGCCTCGATTACAAGCATCGCGTCGGCATCTACCGCGCGCATCACCTTGCCGATGGCATCAAGTTGCCGCGCCTTCGTCACCTTGTAGCGGGAAAAGGCCGCGGTCGTGTGATCAATGGTGTCGTCGTCGTGAAACAGGCGGTTGAACCACTCCACGTTCCAAGTGGCGAACCGAAAGCTCACGCGGTCCCGGCCTGGATGTTCTCCCATGCGCGATTGATCGCGACGAGGCGTTTTTCGGCCAGCTTCACCGCCTCCTCGGGCAGGCCCCTGGCCATCAGGCGGTCGGGGTGCGTCTCGCGGACGGCCGCGCGCCATGCGGCTCGGATTTCGCGCATCGGCGTGTCGGGCGTGACGCCCAACACTTCGTAACAATCGGGCTCAACCCCTGGAACGAAACGGGTCTTGAGCGACCGAAATTCACGCTCTGGAAGGCGGAAGATCTGCGCGACGCGGCTCAGGAAGTCATCCTCGGCGGGGTGATAGGTGCCGTCGGCCATTGCGATGTGGAACAGCCCCTCCATCAGATCGCGCAGGATCTGCGGGTCTCCGTCGAACATGGTGCGGATTCGCCGCGCGTAATGCTCGAACCCGGCGACATCGGTGCGAGCCAGGTCGAATACGCGCGCGGCATTTTCGATCTCGCTTGGCGGAATGGTGAAGACTTCCCGAAAGGCGGAAACCTCATCGCGGGTGACATGCCCGTCGGCCTTGGCCATTTTCGCGCTCAGGGCGATCACCGCGATGGTGAAGGCGACGGAGCGTTCGGGCGGGCTGCGCAAGCGATCGAACAGGCCGGATAGAGCTTCGCCGGGGGCAAGGCTCGCCAAGAGTTCAAGGATACGGGACCAGAGCGACATAGGCGATATCCTATCCCGAAGTCAGGGCGACCAGAACCGCGATTTCCGACAATTGCTGCACTGTTCCCAGTACATCGCCGGTCTGCCCCCCGATCTTGCGGCGCGCCAGCCAACCGATGCCCAGCAAAACGACAGTCACCAGCACGGCTGCCACGATGCCTCGTGCGCCCATCGGTGCCAGCGCAAGCGCGGCAATACCGGCCCCAATCAGGCAGGCACCGGCTGAGGGCCGACCGGCCCCGCGCGACAGCCCGTCTTCCCGCGCATGAGGCAGCCAGCGCATCAGCAGGGCCATTGGTGCACGACTGACGACCGCCGCGATTACCAGCGCCAGCGGCGTCATCAGGATCATTGTCGTGGCGATCAGCGACCAGCGGATGGTCAGGGACAGGACGAGCGCGATCACGCCGTAGGCCCCGATACGGCTGTCGCGCATGATCTCCAGTCGTCGCGCGGGCGTGAAGCCGCCCCAGAACCCATCGGCTACGTCGGCCAGCCCATCCTCGTGCAGCGCGCCGGTCAGCATCACCAACGAGGCCAGGGTCAGTGCTGCGGCGACAGCCGGTGTTACGCCCAACCAAAACGCGATCCATCCGATCGCGCTGGCCATCATCGCAACCAGCCCACCCACCAACGGCCAGGCCCAGGCCGCGGCGGCGGCGGGGGACGTCGGTGTACCGCGAACAGGCAGGCGCGACAGTAACATGATGGCCGAGAGGAGGTCCGAAAAGGCGCGGGCGCTTGGGGGCATGTCGTTCCTGCACTGGCGATTGGCTCTGACGTCGCTTATCGCTCGGGGCGACAACGGTAAAGACGACACCCGAGGGCCAGATGACCGACTTGAACACACTGACAGCCATCCGTGCCGCCCTCGCCGCTGGCCCGGGTCCAGATGTGATGGCCCGCGACGGGGCTGCCGACCGGAACGCACAGCTGACCAAACCGCCGGGCGCACTGGGCCGGTTGGAAGATCTGGCGCAATGGTATGCGGGCTGGGTCGGCGATGCGCGGCCGCGCATTACCGCGCCGCAGGTTCTGATTTTTGCGGGCAACCACGGCGTCGCGACCCAAGGCGTCAGCGCCTTTCCGGCGGAGGTAACGGCACAGATGGTCGCCAATTTCAGGAGTGGCGGCGCGGCCATCAATCAGTTGTCTGATCTTGCCGGCGCGACGCTCGACGTCCACGCGCTCGACCTGGCTACACCCACCGCCGACTTCACCCAAGGCCCCGCGATGACCGAGGCGGAAGTCTGCGCGGCGTTCACGACCGGCTGGACCGCGGTCGATCCGATGGCCGACCTTCTGGTGACCGGCGAGATGGGGATCGGGAACACCACGTCCGCTGCCGCCATGGCGACGGCCCTGCTGGGCGGTACCGGCTGGGCCGGGCGCGGCACTGGGGTCGATGACGCAGGGCTGGCGCGCAAAGAGGCGGCGATTCAGGCAGGCTTGGCCGTCAATTCGGGGCGGTCCGGTTTGGAGGTTCTGGCGGCGCTGGGTGGGCGCGAGTTGGCCGCCATGGCGGGTGCAATCGCCGCCGCGCGGGCGCACCGAATTCCGGTCATCCTTGACGGGTTCATCTGCTGCGCTGCTGCGCTGTGCCTGAATGCGGAAGACGAAACGGCGCTCGATCACTGCGTTGCCGGACACCTGTCTGCCGAAGGGGCGCATGCGCGGATGCTGCACGCGCTGGGCAAAGCACCGCTTCTGTCGCTGGGTCTGCGGCTGGGAGAGGGGTCGGGCGCGGCGCTGGCCATTCAGATCCTGAAAGGTGCCTTGTCCTGCCATTCGGGCATGGCGACCTTTGCCGAGGCGGGTGTCGCGGGCGGCTAGCGCGGCGGCCCGTCGCGTGCGGCGACCATGAACGACAGAGCGTCGGCCACGATCTTGGTGTCGGCCCCGCCTGTCACGCCGCCGATGCCGACGCGACGGCCAACACGCCACCACATTCCCGGCACCCATGCTCGGCCCGCCGGCTCCCGCAGGCGGATCAGGAAGCCGTTGGACGGCTTGAAGCTGAACAAGGCGCGATCGACCGACGCGATGTTGTCCAGCGGTGCGATCGGGGTGCCGTCCTCCTGGAACAGGCCGTCGTCGCGCAGGGCAATGGCGACCGCTGATCCGCGCCATCCCCTTTGGCCCAAGGCCAGTGCCGCGACGCCAATCGCGATGAGGAAAAGCTGCCACAGCACGTTCGCAGGCGGATGCATCACCGCCAGCCACAAGAGCAGCGCGCCCAGTATTAACTGGATCGCCAGGCCCATGACGCGGCGCGGGGTCGAAGGTCGGAGGATGTGCATGGTTTCAGTCATGCCCCGCACTAGCGACCCGCGCGGCCCTGCACAACAACGGTTCGCGCCTGTGTGTTGTCGCACATTGCGCGACTGCCTATCTTGGATGCAACAACACACACGAAAGGCCACGCCATGTCCCTGCGTCCAGTTCTCGAAACCCGCCGCGCCCAACCGCATATCGAAGGGGCGGGCGTTCACCTGCACCGTGCCTTCGGCTTCGGCGACCCGTCGGAGCAGGATCCCTTCCTGTTGTTCGACGATTTCCGCGGCGATCACCCCGACATGTATTCCAAGGGCTTCCCTTGGCACCCGCACCGCGGGATCGAGACGATCACCTATGTCCTCGACGGGGAAGTCGATCACGGCGACAGCCTGGGCAATCGCGGCACGCTCGGGGCCGGTTCGGTCCAATGGATGACGGCTGGGTCGGGCATCCTGCATCAGGAAATGCCGCGCGGGAACGCCAAGGGGCAGATGCACGGATTTCAGCTTTGGGCGAACCTGCCGGGCAGCCTGAAGATGACGGCTCCGCGATACCAAGACATTCAAGGCTCCGATATTCCGGAAGTGATCGATGACGATGGCACCGCTGTTAAGGTCATCATGGGCGAACTCTGGGGCACCAAGGGTCCGGTCGACGGGATTGCCGCCGACCCGCAATACCTCGATATTTCGGTCCCGCCGGGGGTGAAGAAGACATTCAAGGTCGACACCTACCGACAGACATTCGCTTATGTCTTCGCCGGGGCCGGCGCGTTTTCGGACGCCAGCGCACCCGCGGGCGTGCTGATCGAAAAGGACATCATGGGCCAGGAAGTCAACATTCGCGACATGTCGGGAAACCGCACCCTGGTACGTTTCGGAACCGGAGACGAAATCACCGTGCAGGCGGGTGAGGAAGGGGTGCGCTTCCTTCTGGTTTCGGGCGCGCCGATCAAGGAGCCGGTGGCGTGGCATGGTCCGATCGTGATGAACACGCGCGCCGAACTGGAACAGGCGATGCGCGACCTGCGCAACGGGACGTTCATCCGCCCGGCGCACTGATTTCGGAGGCTGGGGGCCAGCCCCCAGACCCCCGGGATATTTCAGGCAAGAGGAAGGGGCGGTCAGCCGCCCTTTCCAAGCCGGGCACGTCGGTCGCGTATGCCCTCGGCGCGTTCCTTCTCGTCCCAACGACGTCCCGACAAGCTTTGGGTGTTGAAGGTGTCCTCGGCAACAAGAACCTTCCACCGCTCCACCCGGTCCGGATCGATGTCGCCCGCCGCGAGTGCCGCCTTGATAGCGCAGCCCGGCTCGACCGTATGGGCGCAATCTCGGAACTTGCAGGTCGTGGCCAGCGCCTCCAGATCGGCGAAGAGCATTGCCAGCCCCTCGGCCGTATCGGTCAGCTGCAACTCCCGCATGCCCGGCGTATCGACGACCAGCGCGCCCCCCGGCAGCCGGTGCATCTGTCGGTGCGTGGTGGTGTGACGGCCGCGATGGTCGGCTTCGCGCGCGGGCTGTGTCGCAATCTCGGCTCCGTCCGAGAGGGCGTTGACCAGCGTCGACTTGCCAACTCCGGAGGAGCCGAGGAAAGCGACCGTGCGACCCGGCGCGCACCATTGGGCGAGTTTGTCCGCCGGTTCCGCCCCCCGCGCGTCGAGCGTGACGATCGTCACCTGGTCCGAGATGCCTCGCGCGGCCCGTTCGAGCGCGGCAACATCGTTGCAGAGATCCGGTTTGGTCAACACGATCACCGCTTCGGCCCCAGCTTCCAGCGTGAGAGCGACGTAGCGCTCCAGACGCGCCACGTTGAATTCGCGCGTGCATGACGTGACGATGAAGACCGTGTCCACGTTGGCGGCAATAGCCTGTACGTCGTGCCCCTTGCCGGGCGCGCGGCGTTTGATCAGGCTGAACCGGTCCAGCACGTGCGATTTCGCTGGCAGCACGGGATCGAACAGCACCCAGTCGCCCACGGTCGCATCGACGCCAGGTGGGATGCGAACTTCGCCTTCCGGGCCGAGCGCCTGCGCGCCGCTGCGGTGCACTTCCATGACACGCGCGGGTACAGCCGCGTTGTCAGTGACCTGATCGGCGAAAAAGACCTGCCAGCCGAGGGCGGCCAATGTCGGGTGATCGGGGGCGGCGCTGTCGGACATTCTGGAGCTTTCGCAGGAACGCCGTCAGTTGGCACGTGCCAAGCGCCGGGGGCAAGCCGTCAGGCCCGAATGCGCCGATCCGTGGTGCCGGCGATGCCGGGCTTCCGGGTTGGGCTGACGCCCGCGCGTCTGGCAATTCTGACGGGGGCGGGATAATCTGGTTGCATGCTGAATACGATCCGCCACGGCGCGCCCTCCGACCGTCCTCCGCTTCTGATCGCGCATGGCCTGTTCGGCTCGGCGCGCAACTGGGGTGTCATCGCAAAACGCTTGTCCGTTGATCGGGAGGTAGTGGCCGTCGACATGCGCAACCACGGTGACAGCCCATGGTTCGAGGCGCAGACGTATCCCGAAATGGCGGTGGATCTGGCGCAGGTGATCGGGGACCAGCCGCATGACGTTCTGGGTCACTCGATGGGCGGCAAGGCGGCAATGGTCCTGACCTTGATGCAGCCGCAACAGGTTAATCGCCTGATCGTCGCCGACATAGCGCCTGTGGCCTATTCCCACACGCAGGCGCATCTGATTGCCGCGATGCGGGGCGTGGATCTTTCGAAGGTGACGCGCCGGTCCGAAGCCGCCGAACAGCTCGGGCAGGTGCCCGACGATGGTACGCGATCGTTCCTGTTGCAGTCGCTGGATGTCAAGGCAGGACGCTGGATGCTGAACCTTGATGTGTTGGAGGCGGATATGGCTGCGATCATCGACTTCCCGGACATAGCCGGGCCGGTAGATGTGCCCGCGTTTTTCCTGTCGGGGGGCGCGAGCGACTACGTCCGCCCCGAACATCGCGCGCCCATCAAGGCGCTGTTTCCGCAGGCACGCTTTGCCAAGATCCCCGATGCGCATCATTGGCTGCACGCCGAGAAACCGCGCGAATTCGAGGCCGCTTGCCGCGCGTTTCTTGACGCCTAGGCCGTAAGGCCCTCGGGCTCGGCCAATCCATTCGCCCGGCAACAGGCCGTCAGCGTGTTGGCCAGCAGGCAGGCGATGGTCATCGGGCCCACTCCGCCGGGCACCGGCGTAATCGCCCCGGCCACCGCCGCACAGCTTTCGAAATGGCAATCGCCGACAAGGCGTGTTTTGGGTGAGCCATCGTCCTTGAGGCCGGCACCGATCCGGTTGATGCCCACGTCGATGACGGTGGCACCGGGCTTGATCCAGTCGCCCGTCACCATTTCCGGGCGGCCCACGGCGGCGACCACGATGTCGGCGCGGCGCACGACATCTTCGATATTCTTCGTGCGGGAATGGGCTATGGTCACGGTGCAACTGTCGCGGAGCAGAAGCTGCGCCATCGGTTTGCCAACGATGTTCGACCGCCCGACGACCACGGCGTCCATGCCCGACAGCGATCCGTGCAGGTCGCGCAGCATCATGAGACACCCCAGGGGCGTGCATGGGACCATTGCCTTTTGCCCCGTGGCCAGCAGGCCGACGTTGGAGACGTGGAACCCATCCACGTCCTTGGCCGGGTCGATGGCGGCGAGAACCTTGTCGGCGTCGATGTGATCGGGCACCGGCAATTGGCACAGGATGCCATGCACCGCGGGGTCGGCGTTCAACGTGGCAATCAGGTCCAGCAAATCCGCCTCGGACGTGTCGATGGGCAGCTTGTGTTCAAAGCTTTCCATGCCGACTTCCAGCGTCTGCTTGCCCTTGTTGCGTACATAGACCGCGCTGGCCGGGTCTTCGCCGACCAGCACGACGGCAAGGCCGGGCACAATACCGGCGGCCTTCACGCGCGCCACCTCGTCGGCGACGCGCGCGCGCATCTTGGCCGCAAAGGCCTTTCCGTCGATCAGTGTCGCGGTCATGAAGTCGTCCTTCTTGATCAGTCGAGGAGCCATTTGGTCGGGGTCAGAGGTCAGAGCCGCCCTTGCCAAGAACGGCTTCTTCCTTGGTAATGAAATGATCGATCATCGTCTGCCACAGTGCCTCCGCCAAGTCGGCATCGACGCCCACATCCAAGGCCAGCTGCCGGGTGCGTTCGATGACGGCGGCGGCGCGGGTCGGGGCGGCGGCTGCGACACCCTCGCGCGCCTTGATCCCCACGACCTGAGCGACGTGGGCCTGCCGCTCGGCGAGCAGTATCATCAATTCTCCGTCGATCGCGTCGATCCCCGCACGGCAGTCCGCAAGTGTTTTCAGCGTGGCTGGGTCCGGTCTGGGGCTTGTCATGTCGCGCTGCTCCGTCGGGCTGGGGCGGCGATTTTCGCGCCGCAGGGCGTGGCGCGTCTTACACGCTAATGGTTGGTACGCTCAACCACATAGGAGAGGTGGCGCACCGGCCGCACGATCAGAAGAGCCCTTCGACCTCGCCTGCGTCGTTCAGGCGGATATTTTCGGCCGATGGAACGCGGGGCAAGCCTGGCATGGTCATGATATCCCCACAAACCGCCACGATGAAGCCCGCCCCGGCCGAAAGGCGCACCTCGCGCACGGGCACGGAATGGCCCGTCGGCGCGCCGCGCAGGGTTGGATCGGTGCTGAAGGAATATTGCGTCTTTGCCATGCAGACCGGGAGGTTGCCGTAGCCTTGGTCTTCCCAGGCTTTCAACTGATCGCGGATCTTGCTGTCGGCTATCACGGCATCGGCGTGATAGATGCGCTTGGCGATAGTCTCCATCTTCTCGAAGAGGGGCATCTCGTCGGGGTAGAGCGGGGAGAAGTTCGATACGCCGGAATCCGCGATCTCGGCGACGCGGGCGGCAAGGTCGGCAGATCCGGCGGAACCGTCGGCCCAGTGACGTGACACGATGGCCTCGGCCCCTTGGCTGGCAACATAGTCCTTGACGGCCTGCACCTCGGCCTCGGTATCGCCGGTGAAGTGGTTGATCGCCACGACAACGGGGACGCCGAAGCTTTTGATGTTGCCGATGTGACGGCCCAAGTTGGCGCAGCCCGCGTTGACCGCCGCCACGTTCTCGGCCCCCAGGTCCGCCTTGGTGACGCCGCCGTTCATCTTCATCGCGCGCACGGTGGCGACCAGCACCACGCAGTCGGGCGCGATGCCGGCCTTGCGGCACTTGATGTTCATGAATTTTTCAGCCCCGAGGTCGGCCCCGAACCCGGCCTCGGTCACCACGTAGTCGACCAGTTTCAGCGCTGTTGTCGTAGCAATGACCGAGTTGCAGCCGTGGGCGATATTGGCGAATGGCCCACCGTGCACGAAGGCTGGATTGTTTTCCAGCGTTTGCACCAGGTTCGGCTGCATCGCGTCCTTGAGCAGGACGGTCATCGCGCCGTCGGCCTTGATGTCGCGGGCGAAGATCGGCTTCCTCTCCCGCGTGTAGGCCACGATCATGTCGCCCAGCCGCCTTTCCAGATCCTTCAGGTCAGTCGCCAGACACAGGCAGGCCATGACCTCCGACGCCACGGTGATGTCAAAGCCGGCCTCGCGTGGGAAGCCGTTGGCGACCCCGCCAAGCGACGCGGTGATTTGGCGCAGCGCGCGGTCGTTCATGTCGACGACGCGCCGCCAGACGACGCGGCGGGTGTCGATCTCCAGCGCATTGCCCCAATAGATATGATTGTCGATCATCGCCGACAAAAGCGAATGGGCCGACGTGATGGCGTGGAAGTCGCCGGTGAAATGGAGGTTCATCTCCTCCATCGGCACGACCTGCGCGTATCCACCGCCCGCGGCCCCGCCCTTCATCCCGAAGTTCGGCCCGAGGGAGGCTTCGCGAATGCAGATCATCGCCTTTTTGCCGATCGCGTTCAGCCCGTCGCCCAGACCCACGGTCGTCGTGGTCTTGCCTTCGCCCGCCGGTGTCGGGTTGATGGCGGTCACGAGGATCAGCTTGCCGCTAGGCTTGCCCTTGGTGGAGTTTATGAAGCTCTGGCTGACCTTCGCCTTGTCATGGCCGTAAGGCAGAAGGTCGTCGGCCCCGATTCCGAGCTTCTCGCCGATTTCGAGGATCGGTCGTTTCTTGGCCGCGCGGGCAATCTCGATATCGGTCTTGTGGGTCATGGCGGTCGATCTCCTCTTCGGGCCGGCGTGTCACAACGCCTAGGGGCAAGGGCGGGGGGGTGGACGTGCGAAACCGACATTCCAAGTCATTCTGACGCCGTGCCGCAAGGCGATGCCGAAGATGGGATTACCCGCAGATCGGATGACGCGGCGGTATCACAATGATGAAGCGCGAATCACGGAACTGAAACCATTTGTTAAGTGTTAGGTCTGCAAGAATGAGTTACACTATCGGCAAGAAACTGCCGAACACCTAATTATTGGAGCCTGCCATGACTGCCACCAGCCTGTTTATCCATGTCGGTTTTGTCGCCGGGCTCAGTCTCGCTCTGATCACAGGTTTAGCCTTGGGCTGAGTCCCACGCGGCGATCTGAACCTTGGAGCGCCGGGCCGAGAAAGCCCGGCGTTTTTTAATGCCCGCGCCAAGTGCGTTGATCCGGAACGTGTAGACGCACTTCGTCGCCGATGCGCACGATACCTTCGCGCTCCACCCAAGCCGTCACGCCACGCCGCCCCCTTGCGGCCGCCATGAACGTGCGCCCGTGCCCCGGCGCGTCTGCCTCGATCACCTGAACCGGCAGGGTACAGGCGCGGTTTTCCATATCGACCGTGATCGTGGCCCCGTCTTCAAATTGTAGACGCGATGACGGTGGCAGAAAAGTAAGGTCCGGGATCCCGGATACCACCATGGTCGCGCCGATCCATCCGGGGTCGAAAAACTCGGTTCCGACCTTCCGTCGAATGGCCTCCAGATCCTCTGCCGATACGATGGACAATTGCCGTGTGTTGCGGATTTCCGTGCCCGGTTCGTATTGGGCCGTCACCCGCAGGCAGGACGGACGGGTTAAACCGGCATGATCCTCCCCTTCCGGGCCGGCAAATGTCAGGTGCAACCTGTCGCGCGGGCAAGACGAGAGGGTGAGGTCCCGGGCCGGAACGACCCCAACCCAAGTGACATGGCCTGATATCAGCGTGGCTTTAAGTGCTGGCATGGAAACCTCCGAAAACCCCTCAGGCGTAGCCGCGGATCCAAAGGAACAGAGAGATCAGCAGTGCCGTGGCAAAGCCAAGCTCCAGGAATTCTTCGACGAAGATTGTAAACAGTCCCTGTGCTTCGCTGAGTTCGACGCCGAATGGGGCCAGCTTGCGACCCAGCCCGTCCACGCTCTTGGCCACCACGCCACTGACGAAGCCAAGCGCAATGGTGATAGCCCAGCCTTCCCGCGCACGCAGGGCAACCAGAAAAGCGCGTCCGTTGTGGCGGACCACCCGATACAGGCAGATCAGGACAATCGCGATCACCATGGCCCCGATGAATTTCAACACCAACGGCGCATCGCCGCTATAGAGCCGTAGTTTCAGCACGCCGACTTCCATGAATCGTTTGTCAAAATCCAGTTCCCGAAGGACAAAAAGCAGGGTCAAAGCTGGCAGATGCCATTCCGGACCCATCGCTAAACTTGGCAGTCGGAGAATGAAAAGGCCGAAAGTCAGCACCAAGGCGATCACCGTTGCCAGCTCCAGCGCACCACCTTCATTGATCAGCCCTGCTTTCCACCACCCAAAGGCAAAAGCGGCAATAATCCCCCAAACGCAGAAATCCCCGTAGGGGCGTATCTTTGTCGCATCATCATGAATCGGCATCATCTTCCCCGGCCCGTTCGATCTTTACGTGGTCTTAGAGGGGCTGCGATCCCAAGAACACCTATTTGAACGAAAACCCCCGGCGCGAGGCCGGGGGAGTGTCCTGTCAGGCACTTGGTTCGGGACTTAGGTCGGGTCCCTTGGGCTTGGGCTTGGTCTTTGGCACCGCAGTCAGGCTGCTGCCGCCGGTATCGGCGTCGTCGTCATCGTCGCTCCGGGTCAACACTTCGCCGTTGATCACCTTCATGATCTCTGCGCCCGTCAGCGTTTCGTACTCCAACAGACCTTGAGCCAAGTTCTCCAACGCGTCTGACTTCTCGGTCAGGATACGCTTTGCAGTTTCGTAACCATCGTTGATGATCTCGATTACCTTCTCGTCGATCTTACGCTGGGTATCGGCGGAATGGCTTGCACCGCCGCCGTAGTTGCCCAGGAAGGACTGTTGCTCATTAGCGTAGTCGACGAAGCCCAACTCCTCATGGGCGTACCCATATTGCGTGACCATCGCTCGCGCCATCTGCGTGGCCTGCTTGATATCTTGGCTCGCACCTGACGTGATGTGCTCTTTGCCGAAGATCAGCTCCTCCGCGACGCGGCCGCCCATGGCCATCGCAATGCGCGACGTAAACCAAAGATAGCTGGCCGAAATACGGTCTCGTTCGGGCAACGACAGAACCAATCCCAAGGCACGGCCCCGTGGGATGATCGTCGCCTTATGGATCGGGTCGTGCTGCGGGACGTTCAGGCCGACAACGGCGTGCCCAGCCTCGTGGTAGGCTGTCAGCTTCTTCTCGTCCTCGGTCATGACCATTGAGCGGCGCTCCGCTCCCATCATGACCTTGTCTTTTGCGTTCTCAAAATCCTCCATCGTGACGACGCGTCGCCCGATCCGCGCAGCCGCAAGAGCAGATTCGTTCACGAGGTTTGCAAGGTCGGCACCCGAGAAACCGGGCGTGCCGCGGGCAATGATACGCAGATCGACATCAGCCCCCAGCGGGACCTTCTTGGCATGCACGCCAAGGATCTTTTCGCGGCCCTTGATGTCCGGGTTAGGCACTTGCACCTGACGGTCGAACCGACCGGGGCGCAAAAGTGCGGGATCCAGAACGTCGGGGCGGTTGGTCGCCGCGACAATGATGATGCCTTCGTTGGCCTCAAAGCCGTCCATCTCCACGAGCAACTGATTGAGCGTCTGTTCGCGCTCGTCGTTGCCACCGCCGTATCCCACGCCACGGGACCGGCCCACGGCGTCGATCTCGTCGATGAAGACAATGCACGGTGCGTTCTTTTTCGCTTGCTCGAACATGTCGCGTACGCGGCTGGCACCGACGCCCACGAACATCTCGACAAAGTCGGATCCGGAGATGGTGAAGAAAGGTACGCCCGCTTCGCCGGCCACAGCGCGGGCCAGCAGGGTCTTACCCGTTCCCGGAGGACCAACAAGCAGAGCGCCTTTGGGGATTTTTCCGCCCAAACGGGAGAATTTCTGCGGGTTGCGCAGGAATTCCACTATTTCTTCAAGATCGTCCTTGGCTTCGTCGATGCCCGCGACGTCATCGAACGTAACACGGCCCGACTTCTCGGTAAGCAGCTTCGCCTTCGACTTGCCGAAGCCCATTGCACCGCCTTTGCCGCCACCCTGCATCCGGTTCATGAAGAAAATCCAGACGCCGATCAGGACGAGGAACGGAAGCCATAGGCCAAGCGCGGACAAGAAGCCCGACTGTTGTTGGCTTTCGGCGCTGATCCGCACGTCATTCGCAAGAAGTGTGTCGGTGACGTCCACCTCGGTCGGTTTGATCGTCACCATGTCGGTGCCGCCGCTGCCGCGGAAATAGATCTGTTCGCCGTCCAGCGTCACTTCCGATACGGAGCCGTTCTCGACCTGGTTGATGAAGTCCGAATATGGCACTTCGCGGCCCGACATGGCCGAGTTGCCGCCTGAGAACAGCTGGAACAGGGCCATGACCAAGACGAAAAGCAGCACCCAGAAGGCGATATTGCGCGCGTTACCCAAGAAAATTCTCCGATCTGGGCGCGGATGGGCCGCGCCGTGTCTTTGTATTGAACATAGGGCGCGCAGGGCAGGGGTTCAATCAAAGACGGAAGGCGAGGGACGGAGTGTCGCGGAAAATTGTTCCGAAGCGTGTGCCGTATAGCCGTGCGAAAGGCCCGCAACGGGTGCCGCCACCAGCGCGCCGTCCGCATCGCGCACCGCCGGAGACGCCATCAGAGAGACGCGAGGCAGGCCTACATCGCGCCAGGGCGTTTGGCTGATGGCATCGCCGAGTGCCCCGATTTCAAGGCCGGAACGTTGCGGGCCAATAACCGCCCATCGTCCGTCCCACAGCGTAACCGTCGCCGCATCGCCCGGGGTTTGTGGCACGGCCGGGGCCGCCGCTGACCACTCCCTCGCGAAGCGGATGGCATGATCCGATGAGCCGTCGGGCAAGATAATGCAGCCAGCCAGGGTCTGCGGGGCCTGCAACCTCGGTAACTGTGAAAGGAGACGGGTCTGCTCGGCCTCGCGGGGGGGGGGCTTGCCTGTGATGGAGGTCAGAATCAGCATGACCAATCGGCGCAACCGGTCGCTTTGAAGGGAGTCGATTGCATTGCCCTGCAAGACAAAATCGCCGCGGTCTTCGCGTACCAGTTCACGGCGGTCCTCCATGGCGACCGTATCAAGGGAGGTACGGGCATCGCTGAGGTGGCGGGCGCTTCGGGCAAGCATGGTCGGGTCAAGGCCTAGAGCCCGCATTGTTTTGCGCACGGCGACCCGCTCGAACCTCGTATCGTCATTGGATGGATCCTCCAGCGGGACGATGCCCCGCGAGGCGAGGTCCGCGCGCAAGTCTGTTCGGGACTGCCCAAGAAAAGGGCGCCCGAAGTTAACGTCCTCGACCTGCCGCCACTCGGGGATGGAGGCAAGGGCGTCGAGGCCCATGCCGCGCTTGAGCCGCATCAAGAGTGTTTCGGCAACGTCGTCCGCGGTATGCCCCAGAAGAACCTGCGACAGGCCCTGCGCCCGCGCCCAGCCCGCCAGCGCGGCATATCGCGCGTCGCGGGCACGAGCCTGAAGCGCGGGGCCGTCATGTAATGTGGTCAGACGCAGCGTGGTATGCGGGATCGCGCAGCTTTCGCAGAGCGCGGCAACCCACGCCGCTTCGGCCGCCGCGCCTTCGCGCAGCCCGTGATCCACGGTGGCCGCAAGGACCGGAATGTCGCGCTGGGTGGCCCAATCCTGCGCCGCAAGCAGAAGAGCGGTGGAATCCCCACCGCCCGAAACCGCCACGCCGATCGAGCGCGGCGTACGAACCGACGAACCTGAAAGCAGGCGGTCGATTGCTGCGGTCAGCGCGGTCTCATCCGGTGCAGCCAAGGCCTGCCCGTGCCGAATTGGCCTGTGCGACGGCGGGGGACTGCGGAAAGCGAATCGCCACTTCCGACAAGGTCAGGCAGGCTTCGTCGGTCTGTCCTAACGAGCCGAGCGCGGTGCCCAGCCCGACGAGCGACTCGGCCGCACGCGGGCCTTCGGGAGTGCCGGAAAACGCCTCCAGGTACGCGCGGGCGGCCGCGGCGTGCTGGCTGTCACGCGCCAAGGCCTGGCCCCGGAAGAAATGCGCGTCGGTCGAGAGCGGACCCGTGGGATAGGCGGTCACGAATTGCTCGAACAACTGCGCGGCTTCGGCGTTGTTGCCGGCATCCAGCGCGGCGCGGGCCCGGTCGAAGTCTGCCTGTTCGCCAACCGCCAGTTGCGCCCCGCCCGATGCGTCACCGGTCGGGGCCGTGCCACCGCTTGCTGCCGGTTCGGCCCCGGTTTCGGCCCCCCCAAGGGGCGTAGGGCTTGGAAGTGCGGCAAGGTCGCAATCGGATGTCAATTCGCAGAGCTGGAAACGCAGGTCCTCGATCCGGGCCGAGCCGTCACGCGCAACGCTTTCCACGCGAAAGGACAGACGCTCGGTCTGCTGGGTCAGGCGCTGAAGCTCGCTTTCGATCGCGTTGACGCGGTCCGGGACGGTTGACCCACCGACCGAAACGCCGGGGGCCCCGGTCGTATTCAGCTCCCCGGTCAGTTTCTGCATTTCGACACGGAGCACGCTCAACTGCTGACGGATGTCGGCCAAAGTCTGATCCTGTTGCGCCAGTGCCGCCACCGGCGTGACGGCAAGGGCCAGCGCAAGTGTGGCGGCGCGCAACATCAGAAGCCCGCCCCGGCGGCCAGCACCGTTACTGCGCGGCGGTTCTGACTGTAGCAGGCTTCGGTCGAGCAAACCTGAAGCGGGCGCTCCTTCCCGTAGGAGATGGTGCGCAGCCGGTTCGGGGCGACACCCTGGCTGATCAGGTAGTCGCGGGCCGCATTCGCGCGCCGCCCGCCAAGGGCCAGGTTGTATTCCCGCGTGCCCTGTTCGTCTGCGTGCCCCTCGACCAGCGCGGTGTAGCCGGAGTTCGCGTTCAGCCATTGCGCCTGACCGGCCAGAACAGTCTGCCCCTCGGCGGTCAGCGTGGACTGATCAACCGCAAACAACACGCGATCGCCCACGTTCTGTTGGAAATAGGCGACCGAGGCGGGGTCGTTCACGCTGCCGGGTGCGAAGCCGCCGGCGCCACCCGCGGAGTTCAGATCGACGGCACCGCCGGCACCCGCGCCACCAAGCCGGTTGCCGCAGGCGGTGAGTGCAAGTGCGGAGATCAGGAGTAGAGCCGTAAATTTCATCATTAAGTCCTCAGGGAAGGAGCGGACCCCAGGATGGGTCCGATGCCGCCGCGGGTGTCGCGGCGCGTTGAAGATTCCGGCCGGTGATATCGACCGTATAGAGCGCAGGGGCACCGTTTGCCCCGGCGGTTTCGCGGGTGAACATGACGACGCGCCCGTTCGGGGCCCATGTCGGACCTTCATCCAGGAAGGCACCGGTCAGCAACCGTTCCTCGGAGCCGTCGGTGCGCATGACGCCGATATGGAACCGGCCCGCATTCTGCTTGGTGAATGCAATGTAGTCGTTGCGCGGCGACCAGACGGGCGTGCCATAGCGACCGTCGCCAAAGCTGATCCGACTGCCTTCACCGCCGCCCGCGGGCATGATGTAAAGCTGCGGCGCGCCCGAGCGGTCGCTTTCGAAGACGATGCGGGTGCCGTCCGGGCTGAAGCTGGGGGCGGTTTCGATCGAGGGGGCGGTCGTCAAACGTGTGGTCGCGCCCGAATTGATGTCGAGGACGTACAGGTCCGTATTGCCCGCGACTTCGGCCGAATAAACGACCCGCCCGCCGTCCGGGCTGAAACGGGGGGCGAAGCTCATGTTCTGATCCACACCGCCGACCGTCTGCTTCTGAAGGGTCGCCACGTCGATCAGGGTGACCTTCGGAAAGCCGGATTCGTAGCCCGTATATATGATCTTGTCGCCGCGCGGGCTGAACCGGGGTGCCAGCACGATGCTGTCGGAGGAGGTCAGATACTGCACGTTCGCGCCGTCGTAATCCATGACCGCGAGACGCTTGAGGCGCGCATCCTTGGGTCCCTGTTCGGATACGAAGACAACGCGGCTGTCGAAGTAGGGGCCCTCGCCGGTGATGCGCGAATAGGCGGCATCGGCCACCTTATGCGCCATGCGCCGCCAAGCTTCCTGCGTGCCGACGAATTGCAGGCCCTCGCCGAGGGGCTGTTCGGAAACGACGTCGAACAGCCGGAACTGGACCACGACGCGACCGTCACTTTCCACAAGGACGGACCCGGTAATCAAAGCCTGGGTGTTGATCGCCTTCCAATCGGAGAACTGGATCGGGGCATCGAAGCTGGTGATCCGGGCGACATGCGAGTCCTTCGAGATTTCGCGGAATAGGCCGGTGTTGGAAAGATCCGCAGAAATCACGCGGGTGATATCTTCGGACAGGTCGGCTGCGGCCGCGTTGCGCGCCACGAACGTCGGCACCGCGAAGGGCATCGGCGACAGGGTGGGGTCGGTGATGGTAATGCGCAGCTGGGCCTGCGCCGGTGTCGCCAAGGTGGCCGACAACGCCGCACAGCCCATCAGCAGTGCCGTAGCAAGCTGCCGCAAGATCGATCCGTTGAACCTTTGTGTCACCTGAACCTCTTTGTTTCCTCGGGGGCACCTGAGTCGGTATCACCGGAGTAGGATATTTTCTCAACCTTTCGCGCGATGCGGCGTGTTGAAAAGCGAGTGATCGTGCGGATTTCGAAAGCCAAGTTCATCACCGCCGGGTCGGGTCGAAGGTGATGATGATGTCTTTCCAGTCGTCATAGCTTTCTGCCGGTAAGTCGTAGCCGCCATTCTGACGGGAGCAGCCGATGATCGCCTGGCGCGCCCGTTCCAACGCGATCTGGGCCGAGGCATCGGTGCCGCCGCGTGTGCCTTCCAACCGTATGGAAGAGGACACGGGGAAGCCGTCTTCGCGCATCTGGAATCGGACTTCCACAATCGTGTTCGTCACATCTGTCGAGACGGCCCCAAGGTCCCAGCAGGCCTGCACGGCAAGGCGGAAGCCTTCTTTCTGGCCGTCGGTCAGTTGCGGACCCTCCTGTGCGGCGCTGCCACCGCCGGAAAGCGCTTCGCGCAGCGCGTCGGACGTGTCGACCTGCCGCGGCTCGCTGGCGGGCGCGGTGCTCGACGGCTCGGTCGTCTGGGCAGGGGCCGGAGTCTCGGTCGCGGCGGCCGCCGTCTGCGTGGGTTCGGGCCGGGCCGGACGGCGACCGGGGCGTGGCGAATCCTCGGGGGCAAGGGACGTGATCTCGGCTGCCGCGGGCTCGTCGGCCTCGGTGACGACGGCGGTCGTCGTCTCTTCCGGGGCGGCCTGCTCCTCGGGTTCCACGGGTGCTTCCGGTTCGGGCAGCTCGCTGGGCTCGGACGAAGCTTCGACGGTTGGCGCGATTTCGACCAATGGCGGCGGGGCAGGCGTCGGGCGTTGCGTCACGATGTCAGCCTGGCGCGGCGTGGGCCGGGTAGACACGGGAGCATCCTCCGCCGCGGGCGGCGGCGGCGCGTCCGGCGTTTCGGTCACGGCCTCGGTTGTTGGTGGCGTCACCAGTTGGGCCACGTCCGGCGTGGTGTCCGGCGGCGTCGGCGCGGGCGTTTCCGGGCGTTGCGGCGGCTGCGGGGGCGGTGTCTCGGCGACGGGTGCGTCGGGAGTGGTCGGTGCTTCGGGGGCGGTCGGGGCGTCAGGCGAGGGGGTGCCGGGGCCGGGTGTGCGCGAAACCAGGGCGTCGAATTCGGCGGTCGAAACGATCCCGACCGAGGCGATCTGAAGGCTTTCCTCGTCCTCGACAGGATTGAAGAAGCCGGCAAGCAATGCCCAGACGATGACCCCTGCGTGGGCCGTGCCCGACAGGGCCAGCGCCGTTCGCTTTTCCATCTAGTTGCCCTGCGTCCCGCCGCCGTCCAGCGTCGGGCCGCCCGCGTCCGTCACCAGGCCAATGTCTCGGAAGCCACCCGCATTCAGCGCGCCCATGACCACCATGATCTCACCGTAGGGGACGTCGCCGTCGCCGCGCAGGTAGACCTTGTTCGACGTCCGCTCTTGCGCGATGCCACGCAGGCGGGTCAGCAATTCGTCCCGTTGCACTTCAGTGGAGCCGATCAAGACGCGTCCATCGGCGGCGACCGTCACGGCCAGCGGCTCCTCGTCTTCCTGGGGCAGGGGCGCGGCAGCGGTTTCCGGCAGCTCGATCGGCACGCCGGCTGTCAACAAGGGGGCCGCAACCATGAAGATGATCAACAGCACCAGCATCACGTCGACGAACGGCGTGACATTGATTTCGGACATGGGTTTGGCACCGCCGCCACCGCGTCTGCGGCGGCGTGACCCGCCTCCATCCGATTGAATCGTGCCCGCACCCATATCAGGCCGCGTCCAACTGGCGCGACAGGATCGTGGCAAATTCGTCCGCGAATGCTTCGTAGCTGGAGAGGATGCGGTCGGAATCGCGGCTCAGCTTGTTGTAGAAGACAACCGCCGGGATGGCCGCGACAAGGCCGATGCCCGTTGCCAACAGCGCTTCGGCGATGCCGGGCGCGACGACGGCGAGGTTGGTGTTCTGGCTGATGGCGATCTGCTCGAACGCGTGCTTGATGCCCCAGACCGTGCCGAACAGGCCGATAAACGGCGCGGTCGATCCGATGGTCGCCAGAAATGTCAGGCCGGAGGTCAGGCGGTCGCGTTCCTTGGAGATTGCCACATCCATTGTCCGGTCGATGCGCGATTGGGTTCCCGCGATCAGGCCACCGTCATCGCGGTGGCTGCGGGACCATTCCTGCATGGCGGCGGCGAAGATACGCTCGGACGCCGATTTCGGCCGGTCGCCGATCTGTTCATATAGCTCGTCCAGCGGCTCCCCGGACCAGAAGGCCCTGTCGAAAGCGGCAGCGCGCGCGCGCGCGCGTCTAAATTGGACAACTTTCTGGAACAGGATTGCCCAGACCCAGATCGATGCTGCAAACAGCATGATCATCACGAGCTTCACGATGAAGGTCGCGCGGATGAACAGCGACCAGAGCGAGAAGTCGATCTCGCTGGCGGCTGCCAGTACTTCGGTTTCCATACGGACTGCCCGTCCTTGGTTGTGAGGGCCGTTTATCGACCGCTGTGCATTACAGCCTGTTTAACAGACGGAAAGCGCTTTGTGTAGGTCGATCAGCGTGTGGGCGGATTGTTGCGTGCCCTGTCGGCGGCTTGGGGTGACCCGCTCAAGAAATGCCCTGCACTCTCCGGCGGCGGTGCGTTTGGGGGCCTGAACGGCGATTGCTGATCGTGATCGTGGGTGTTGACTGCGCCCTCCACCGGCAGGGGGCGCGGGCCGATTTCCCACGACGGGACCGCCGCCCAGTGGCAGGCCGTCTTCAGGGTGTCGAGGCGACTGCCCAGTCCACTCAATGGGAAGTGCATACGGTTCGCAATGCCGTCCGCGTCGGCGAAGCCAAGATGAAGCGTATCGGCTGTCAGCAGGCGTTCAATGAGGATGCGGGCGGCTTGATGTTCCCAGTGGCCCAACGCTTCGCCCTGGCTGTCCACCTGCATAAGCATCCGGGTGGCCGGTCCATCGCCGAGCCGGAGATCAACCGGCCAGCCATCTGGATCGGTGGGTGGCGTCGCGCAATCGTGGGCAATGTAGACGGAGGTTTGATCCTCAAGGCAGCGCAGAATCAGGGAGGCCCGTCGTCGCGGACCGCAGGTCAGCGCCTCCTCGCTGGGGACTGACAGGTAGACATTGGTCAGGTCGGTGACTGTCGCCGCCTCCTGTCGCAGGGTCCACGGCTGTCGCGGGGCCGGTGGTTCCGGAACAATAATGGGCGCCATGGGGCGCGGCGGCATCGGGTGGCTTGGCGGAAGGGCGATGCGATCGGCCGCTGTCACGTTGATCTGCGGGCTTGGTCGGAGGGCGAGGCCGTAGTACCCCAAGGTCACGCCCGCCGCAGCCGTGCCGGCGAAAGCGAAGAGACGAAGAAAGAAGGACATTGGTGCTCACTGCTTTTGCGCACCCTTCCACGTCGAGGTTTACAAAAAGTTACTGCGCCATCTGCGACACGACGACCGGCAGGCGCGTCGGACGGCCTTTCAAATCCATGCAGACAATGGTGACCGCCGCGCGGAACACGACCGTCTGGTCCCGTTTGACCACTTGTTCCATGTCGAACCGCGCCGGTGTCATCCGCGTGAGCCGCGTTTCGACGACAAGGTTGTCGTCGTAGTGGGCGGGCTTGAGGTAATCCGCCTCCACCCGCGAGACGGCAAAGACAATGCCATTCCGGCGCATCGCGACCTGATCGACGCCTGCTTCGCGAACCATTTCCGACCGGGCCCGTTCGATATATCGTAGGTAATTGGCGTAATAGACGATCCCTGCCAGATCGACGTCTTCATAGTACACGCGGATTGGCCAACTGTGGGTCATTGCAGTTTTCCCGTGCGCGCGAACAGGCGCAGCGCATGGCTGCTGTCCTGCGCCATCGCGGGCAGAACCGGATCGTAAGATGCGCGCATCAGGTCCGCGATGTCTGGGCGCAGTGCGGCGCGGTCCCCGACCATGGCGAGGGGCGAGGCGTCCTGAAAGGCGGTGTCCGACCACAGGACCATCGCCTGAACCATCTGGTTCAACGCCAGCGTTTCGGCCGGTACGTCGGCCAGATGTTCATCCATGCGTATAAAGGTGAAACAGGCCTTGATCGCGCCGTCGGAGTCGAAGCGGAAAATTCGGTACTGGTTGGCCCCGGCTTGCTCCAGGCGTTCGGTCAGGGGGCCGAGCTCGGGGATCAAGCGGTCCAAGTTCGGGGTTTCGGGCAATTCGGACCAGTCGCGCACGAAGAATACCATCATGTTTGCCCCCAGTTCGGGGTCCGTTTCGGCCATCTTGTGGCTGGTCAGCACGCAGAGGGCCTCGATTGCACCCTTAAGCACGCCGACTGTCTCGTCGGTGACGCCAAACACGACCGGCACGATCGGGCGGCCCCATCGGGCGAAGAGGAATTGGCCGTCGGCGCGGGTGAACAGCGCTTCGATGGCCTCGGGTGTCAGCGGGGCAAGGGAGGGGGGTGTCTCGGTCATGCGCCCGACGTGCCACGGGAGCCGCCGGGATTCCAGTGGGGGAGCAGTTGACGGGGCAGCCCGATGTGCCCAAAGCAACGGCACACCGCCAAGGAGACCCCAATGTCCGATACGACCTCCGACATCACACCCGCCAGCTGGACCGCCCTAACCACGCTGAGATCGAAGGCCCAGGCCGAGGGGCTGGGCAATGCTCTGGAAGAGGTGATCGAGCCGGACGGGGTCGGCGTCTTCGAAATGGAGGACGGGTCCGGCCTTTGGGAAGTGGGGGCCTACTTCGCGGAGGAACCAGACGGCACCGAGCTGGCCCTGCTGGCCGCAGCCTTCGACGCGAAGCCCTTCGTCATTTCGGAGGTGCCGCCCACAGACTGGGTCGCGCATGTGCGCCGGGAACTGCAACCGGTCGAGGCGGGCCGGTTCTTCGTCTATGGCAGTCACGACGCAGACCGTTTGCCCGATGGACGCACGGGCCTGTTGATCGAGGCTGCGATGGCCTTCGGCACCGGACACCACGGCACGACGCTTGGCTGCCTTCTCGCGTTCGAAGCGTTGCTGGAGGATGGGCTTGAACCCTGTCCGACCGCCGACATTGGTGCCGGAACGGCCGTACTGGCAATGGCGGCGGCCAAGGTCTGGGACGGCGCGCCGGTCATCGCGTCCGATATCGACTCGGTCGCGGTCGAGGTGGCGCAGGCGAATGTCGACGTGAACGACCTGTCCGGCCGGATCGAATGCGTCGAGGCGGCAGGCTTCGACCACCCGCGTCTGGCTGAATCGGCCCCCTATGGCGTGATCTTTGCGAATATCCTGAAGGGGCCGCTCATCGAACTTGCGCCCGATCTGGCGGCCCATGCCGCGCCGGGTGGCTTTGCAATCCTGTCGGGCATTCTGAATCCGCAGGGCGACGATGTGGTCTCGGCCTACGAGGTGGCCGGCTGGGATCTGGTCCGGCGCGGCGAGATCGGAGACTGGACGACGCTGACGCTCAGGCGGCGTTAACGCCGGGGCACGCGGCCAAACGAAAACGAGCCGCCCCGGCAGGGCGACCCGTTCGAACGGTTGGCAAGTAGACTTGGCCTCAGTTGCTGGACCAAGTTGTGATATCGCCACGTTCCAGGCCGATGTCAGAAAGTTCGCGGTCTGTCAGACCCCGGAGCATCTTCAGGGTCACGCGGCGGTCGTTCCACGCGATGATGCGACCCATCAGGTTAGAAAATACGCCCATGGAGGGGGCGCGGCGGGCGGGGGTAAATGCGTCGAAAGTGGCCATTGGGCTATCCTGTCAGCGAAGGGGTTCAAAAGGGTGTGCAGCCCATTTTCGGCTGCCTCGGATGACCAGCACCTAGGTAGAGTTTGCAAACTGCACAATTATCAAGCTTACATGCCCGCTATGTGCTTTCTGCATGGCAGAATGAAAACTCGTTAAGCATCCCTGCGGCGGTGCATTCGGATGGGCGAACCTCGCCGCCATTCTGGATCGGCCATGCGGGGCAGTATCACGAGGCTGGCCCTGTCGATCTTTGCGTGCTAGCGAAGGGTAAAACAAGAACATCGAAGCAGGCACGGGATTTGGGCAGATGCGCGTGATGGGAATAGATCCGGGACTCGTGAATTGCGGCTGGGGCGTTATTGAGGTGGACGGACCGCGGCAACGTCACGTCGCGAACGGAACCGCCCGCCCCACCGGCAAAGCGATGGCCGAGCGCCTGCTGTCGCTGCATGAACTGCTGACCGAGGTTCTGGCCCAACACGCGCCAGATGCCTGCGCGGTCGAGCAGACATTCGTGAACCGCGACGGAGCCGGAACGCTGAAGCTGGGTCAGGCGCGAGGCGTGGTGATGCTGGTCCCCGCGCAGGCTGGGCTGGTCGTGGGGGAATACGCGCCCAACGCGGTCAAGAAGGCGGTCGTCGGCGTCGGTCACGCCGACAAGGCGCAGATTTTGCACATGGTGAAAATGCAATTGCCCGGCTGTGCGCCGCATTCCGCAGATGCCGCCGACGCACTTGCCATTGCGCTTTGCCACGCGGCGCATTTGCAGACGGCTGGACGGCTGGCCGCTGCGGTCGCGCGCGGATGATCGGGCGTTTGACGGGGCGTCTGGCCCACAAGGGATCCGACCACGTCCTGCTTGATGTGAATGGCGTGGGTTACATTGTCTATTGCTCGGACCGGACGCTTGTCGCGCTGCCGCCGGTCAAGTCGCCCATCGCCCTTTGGACGGAGCTTCTGGTGCGCGAGGACCTGTTGCAATTGTTTGGCTTCCTGACGGTGCAGGAGCGGGAGTGGCACCGCCTGCTGACGTCTGTTCAGGGGATCGGGGCCAAGGGGTCGCTTGCCATTCTCGGCACGCTAGGGGCGGAAGGTGTGGCGCGGGCGATCGCGCTTGGCGATGCGGCGGCGGTGAAGGCGGCACCGGGCGTCGGCCCCAAGATCGCTCAACGTGTCGTGTTGGAATTGAAGGGCAAGGCACCTGCGATGATGCTGATGGAGGGCGAGGCGGAGGATCCACTTGTGGACAGGTCCGCCGCCGTACAGGTCGCGACCGCAAATCCCGGAGCGGCCGCCGCGCAGGCCGAGGCTCTCTCCGCGCTGTCGAACCTGGGTTATGCGCCCGCCGATGCGGCCCGTGCTGTCGCCGAGGCCACCGGCACGGCGGACGACACGGCGGGCCTGATCAGGGCCGCACTTAAGCTGCTGGCTCCCACGGAGTGACCCTGACGGTTCCAGATATCCCAGCCAGGCAGGCACTTGCCGCGCCGGACGCGACCGCAATGTGCCGCAGGCCGGGCAGCGTAGATCGGCAAGCTGTCTGTTTCGAAAAGGTCCGCACCCCGTGTATTGCCATTCAGATATTTCAGTCAACGCGCAGCTGCGGCACCGGGCGCGTGCGTCATCGGGGGCGTGCTTTCCCCGCATTTTTCGTTGAACCTTGGGAAGATTTTGATCCGCGCGGATACAATATTCTATTCACATGGCTCTGCCGGAAGAACGATGTGCAGCGGCGTGATCGGGCCGAAATTTCAGGTGGCCCACAAGCGAAAAAGCGCCGCAAGGTGTTCGGACGGGCTTTGGCGCGTTTGAGCGACTGGCGAGGGATGCCACGCACCAAGGATCGGTTCGACGACAACCGGCATGTCGGTCCCGCCATCAGCAAGAGGATGCTGACGGGTTGGCGATACAGGCATATCGCGCGGGTGGCGGATGTGAGCCTGGCGGTGATGCGGCAATGCCCCGCCGGATCCGGAATTTCGATCCTGACGCAGGTCTCGCCCACGAGGGGGGCAAGGCTTTACACGGCCGTGGAACAGGGACGGGTGATACGGATTTGGAGAAAGACGGATAGGTTGAACCGATGATGGACCGTGACCCCCTGCTGGACCCGACGGTACCGGACGACGTTCCCGATGACCGGGCACTGCGTCCGCAGAACCTGGGCGAATTCATCGGGCAGGCCGAGGCGCGGGCCAACCTGGGCGTCTTCATCGAAAGCGCGCGCCGTCGGGGACAGGCGATGGACCACGTCCTGTTCCACGGGCCGCCCGGTCTTGGGAAGACGACGCTTGCGCAGATCATGGCGCGGGAACTGGGCGTGGGCTTCCGCATGACCTCGGGGCCGGTGCTCGCCAAGGCGGGTGATCTGGCTGCGATCCTGACCAATCTGGAGGCGCGGGACGTTCTGTTCATCGATGAAATCCACCGCCTGTCGCCCGTGGTCGAAGAGGTGCTTTATCCGGCGCTGGAGGATTTCGCGCTCGACCTCGTAATCGGGGAGGGGCCGGCGGCGCGCACTGTGCGGATCGATTTGCAGCCCTTTACACTGGTCGGGGCGACGACGCGTCTGGGCCTCTTGACGACGCCCCTTCGCGACCGGTTCGGAATTCCGACACGGTTGGAGTTCTACACGGTGCCGGAGTTGCACCAGATCGTGACGCGCGGTGCGCGACTGATGGGGGCCCCGGCAACCGAGGACGGCGCACAGGAAATCGCGCGGCGTGCCCGCGGCACACCCCGGATCGCGGGGCGGCTGCTTCGGCGTGTCGTGGATTTCGCCGTGGTCGAGGGTGACGGTACCGTAACATCGGAAATCGCTGATCGTGCGCTTACCCGGCTTGGCGTTGACCATTTGGGTCTGGATGGCGCGGACCGTCAGTACCTGCGGCTGGTCGCCGAGAATTATGGCGGCGGGCCGGTCGGGATCGAGACGATGGCCGCCGCCCTGTCAGAAAGCCGCGACGCGTTGGAAGAGGTGATCGAACCCTACCTTCTGCAACAGGGCCTGATCGCGCGAACGCCGCGTGGGCGCGTCCTGGCGCAGAAGGGATGGACCCATCTTGGACTGGACGCGCCCAAGCGCGACGATCTTTTCGGTTGATCGCAAGAGCGCCGCGACCAACCGGTTAGTATCAGCCGTGCAAAGCCGCTCGCATGCGATCGAGATGTTTGTCCCACCCGGCGTCAAGCGCAAGGATCAGATCGAACGCTTCGGTCGCGTCACTCAGGCCTTCGTGACGCAACGACACACGCGTGCCGCCGGGCGTGTTTTCGAGTGTCCAGCGAACGATGCTTACGGCCCCACCCATTGGGGCGACCGTGAATGTATAGTCTAGGCGGGTGAAAGGCTCTGCCAGGAGCACTTCACCCCAGATCACACGGTCCCCGCTGTCGGCTCCGAACATCTCGAATGACCCGCCGGTCAGTGGTGCCTTGGGGCGGTGAAACCAGACTGCCAGCTTGTCAGGCTCGGTAAGGTAGGCCCAGACCTGTGCTGGCGTGGCGCGCAGGTAGATCGTCTTTTCCAGAATACGTTCGATCATTGGATATCCTTTTCGATGGCGTCTTTGAGGTTGGAGAGCTTTTCATCCCAGAAGGTGTCGAAATACCCGAACCAGCTGGCCACCTGTTTCAGGCCGCCCGGGGCCAGCGCGTTGACGCGCGTACGCCCCCGGGTTTCGGTCGTGATAAGTTGCCCTTCATGGAGCACGGTCAGGTGTTTTTTTACTGCTGCGCGGGTGATGGCGAAGTTGTCCGCGACTTCGGCGATCGTCATTTCCCGGTGCGCAAGCAGGCGAAGGATGTCGCGGCGCGTCGGATCGGCCAGCGCGCGGAATCCCAACTGCTGTCCATCGCTCATTGTTGCACGGGGACGAAGTCGAAGGCGGCGTCCTGATAGAGGTAGGCCACGCAGGGTACGATCGAGACGCAGGCCGAGATGTGGGGCAGATCCGCGGGAATGGCGTAGAATGAACCGGGCCCGATTATCTGGGGTTCGGCCGTGGAACTGCCTTCGGCGACATGGGTCATCCGACCCGCGATCATGACCCCGAACATATTGGCGGATTTCACGTGCATTGGGCTGACGGTGCCTGCGGGAAGGCGGACCATGGCCTGATAGGGTCCGGCAAAGCGGTCGCCCTGCAACGGCGCGAAGGCGACGCCTTCAGTCGTCTTGTCCCACGCCATGATCGCGGGTTCGATCAGGGTAATCTCCTGCGCAAGCGTTGGCGTCGCGAGAAGTGCTGCAAGAAGTGTGGATCGGAGGAGCATTTGCCACCTTTGTAATACTATTTGGTATTCTTTTATTGCAACACCAAATGGTATCATGTCAAGACCCTGTGCTGACCGCATTCGGGAAGGCACATTTGCATGTCTCGGGGTTTCAACCGGTGCAGGCCGAGCCTAGGGTGCGGAAAAATCAATACCTAGGCCTCCGATGATCAAGCTTGATATTCTTTCCGACCCGATTTGCCCGTGGTGTCATATAGGGAAATCACATCTTTTCAGTGCCCTGCAGAAGCATCCCGACCACCCCTTTGTTCTTGAATGGCATCCCTTTCAACTCAACCCCGACATGCCAGCAGGGGGAATGGACCGCCGCACCTACCTGGAGACGAAATTCGGCGGCAAGGAGGCCGCGGTGCGCGCCTATGCCCCCGTCGTCGAAGCAGCGGAGAGCGCCGGACTTCAGATCGACTTCGAAGGCATCAAGATCACGCCGAACACGATCAACGCCCACCGCCTAATCCATTGGGCCGGACTGGAGCAGAAGCAGACGCACGTCGTGCAAGCGCTGTTCGAAGCCTATTTCGAAAAGGGGCGCGATATCGGCGACGTGCCGACTCTGGTCGATATCGGGGTCGAATGTGGTCTGGACCGGGATCTGCTTGAACGGTTGTTCGCATCGGATGCGGATATGGAAGAGACCCGCGCCCGAGACGCACACGCGCGAGAGCGTGGCGTCAGCGGTGTGCCGACTTTCGTGGTGGCGAACCAGCATGTGTTGCGCGGGGCCCAGTCGCCCGAGGTCTGGGGCGAGGTGATCGAGCAGATCTTGGAGCAACTGCGCGCGCAGGAGCGGGAAGCGGACAAGGCACCGCCTACGTGACCGGGCCAATGGACGCGACCAATCAGGCCCGTCCTGAAGCGCCGCCGCCCCAACCGCCCCGCTACGCTCCGCGTAGTGAAAAGGCACTGTCGATGCCGGAATTCGTGGCTCTGATGGCCATGACGTCTGCGACGATCGCCTTCTCCATCGACGCCATGCTGCCGGCGTTGCCGGAAATCGGCGCAACGCTTGCTCCTGACGCACCCAATGCCGCGCAACTGGTCATCGTGGCCTTCGTGTTCGGCATGGGGCTGGGCACACTGTTTTCCGGGCCATTGTCGGACGCCCTGGGTCGTAAACGGGTAATGATCGGTGGGGCGGTGGTCTATTCGATTTCCGCCGCACTTTGTACCATCGCTCCCAGTCTGGAACTGCTTGTCGCGGCGCGCGTGATGCAGGGAATCGGCGCGTCCGGTCCCCGGGTTGTTGCACAGGCGATGGTCCGCGATCTCTATGCCGGGCGGGGGATGGCGCGTGTCGCCAGTTTCATCATGATGACGTTCACGCTGGTCCCGGCGATTGCGCCGCTCATCGGGTCGTTCATCATCATGGGGTTCGGGTGGCGGGGCGTCTTCTGGGCGTTCGTCGTGTTTTCCGCGATTTCGAGCGCGTGGCTCATAATCCGGCAGCCCGAGACGCTGCCTGTTGAGCTGCGTCGTCCGTTGCGGATGTCCAAGCTGAAAAGCGCCGCGGGCGAGGTCTTTGCCCACGGGAACGTCGTTCGTGCCATCACGATCCAGACCCTCGTCTTTGCGATGCTCTTCGCGACAATCACCAGCGTGCAGCAAACCTATGCCGTGACGTTTGATCGCGCCGAGAGCTTCCCGCTCTGGTTTGGCATGGTAGCCTTGCTGTCCGGGCTGGCTTCCTTTGCGAATGCGTCGCTGGTCACGCGGTTGGGGATGCCGTTCCTGATCCGCGTGGCGCTGACCTGGCATCTTATGCTATCTTTCGGTCTAGGGCTCTTCTGGTTGTTGGGGCTAATGCCTCTGATCTGGATATTTCCGACGTTCGTGATTTGGCAGGTCAGCGTTTTCGCCATGGCCGGTCTGTGTATTGGTAACCTGAATGCGCTCGCCATGCAGCCGATGGGGCACATCGCCGGAATGGCGTCATCGGTCATCTCGGCGGTTTCCACCATCATGGCGGTCATCGTGGCCGCGCCTATCGGGTTGGCTTTCAATGGTACGCCGGTCCCGCTTTTCTTCGGGGTCGGGGTCTGCGCGGCTGTCGGGCTCTTTTTGGCCCGTCGTCTGCGCGAGGTGTGATCGATCGTCGCCTGCGTGCGGCACTCATTCCGATTTCTGTTTGGTGGCACCCGCGTGCACGGCCAGGTCGCGCGCGATGCTGAACGCGCCCTTGATGCGGTCGGCTTCCGATGGGAACTCCTGAATCACTACCAGCTTGTCGCCCTTGATCTTGGCCGCACCGCTTTTCGACCTGATGAAATCGACGAGGCCCTCCGGCCGGGCGAAGCGGTTGGCGAAGAACTCCACGGTGGCACCCTTTGCACCGACATTGAGTTTCTCCACGCCCGCGGCCTTACAGAGCGCCTTGATGCGTACGATCCGAAGAAGGACGTTCACGTCGCGTGGCAGTGGGCCGAAGCGGTCGATGAGTTCGGCGGCAAAGCCCTCCAACTCGACCTTGCGATCAAGGCCGGACAGGCGACGGTAGAGGCCCAGGCGCGTGTCGAGGTCGCTCACGTAATCCTCGGGGATGAGAACGGGAACGCCGAGGTTAATCTGTGGCGACCAATCGTCCGAGAGCGCGTCGGGCAGATCAGCCTTGCCGGATTTCAGCTTGTCGATCGTTTCCTGAAGCATGGATTGATAAAGCTCCAAGCCGACTTCCTTCATCTGGCCGGACTGCTCCTCGCCGATGATGTTGCCGCCGCCGCGCAGGTCGAGATCCTGACTGGCGATGTTAAAGCCCGCGCCGAGTGCGTCGATCGAGCCCAGCACTTTCAAACGCCGTTCGGCAGCCGTTGTCAGCTTGGCACGCGGCTTGGTCGTCAGAAAGGCATAGGCGCGGGTCTTGGAACGGCCGACGCGGCCCCGGATCTGGTAAAGCTGGCTGAGGCCAAACATGTCAGCCCGCCAGACGATCATCGTGTTCGCCGTCGGGATGTCGATGCCGCTTTCGATGATCGTGGTCGACAGCAGCACATCGTACTTGCCGTCGTAAAAGGCATTCATTCGGTCATCGAGATCGCCGGCCGCCAGTTGGCCATGGGCAATCACGTAGGTCAGTTCGGGCAGCTGGTCGCGCAGGAACGCTTCCATTTCGGACAGATCCGAAATACGGGGGACGACGACGAAACTCTGGCCACCGCGGTAGTGTTCCCTCAGCAGAGCCTCGCGCGTCTGCACGGTGTCGAATTCGCTTACGTAGGTACGGATGGCGAGGCGGTCTACAGGCGGCGTGCCAATGATCGACAAATCGCGCACGCCTGTAAGCGACATCTGAAGCGTGCGCGGGATCGGCGTGGCCGAAAGTGTCAGAACATGCACGTCCGAGCGCATCTCCTTGAGCCGCTCCTTGTGTGTGACACCGAAGTGCTGCTCCTCGTCGATGATGAGCAGGCCGAGGTCCTTGAACTTGACCGCCTTCGCCAACAGGGCATGAGTACCGATCGCGATATCAACCGATCCGTCGGTGATTCCGGCGCGGGTTTCATTGGCCCGCTTTGTGGAGACGAACCGCGAGAGTTGCCGCACCGTGACGGGTAGGCCACGGAATCTGTCTTCGAAGGATTTGGCGTGCTGACGGGCCAGCAAGGTGGTCGGAGCGATGACGGCAACCTGCTTCCCGGCGGTGGCGGCGACGAACGCGGCGCGCATCGCAACCTCGGTCTTGCCGAAACCCACATCGCCGACGATCAGCCGGTCCATCGGGCGGCCAGACGCAAGGTCCTCGGCCACATCCTCGATTGCCTGAAGCTGATCTTCGGTTTCCTCGTAGGGGAAACGCGCAGCAAAGCCTTCGTACATATCCGCCGGGGGTTCCAGAACCGGGGCCTGGCGCAACGCACGTTCGGCGGCGATGCGCATCAGGCGCTCGGCGATTTGGCGGATACGCTCTTTCAGGCGGGCCTTCCGTGCTTGCCATGCGCCGCCGCCCAGCTTGTCGAGCATACCGTCTTCATGCCCGTAGCGGGACAGCAGTTCGATGTTTTCCACCGGCAGGAACAGCCGGTCGCCACCCGCGTACTCCAGCGAGAGGCATTCGTGCGGGGCACCTGCGGCGGTCACCGTCTCCAGCCCGATGAACCTGCCAACGCCGTGATCGACGTGGACCACAAGATCGCCCATCGTCAGCGCCTGCGCTTCGGTCAGGAAATTTTCGGCCCGGCGTTTCTTCTTTTTGCCGCGAATCAGCCGCTCGCCCAGAACGTCCTGCTCCGAAATGACGGTCAGCTTTGACTTACCTACGGGACCTTCCCAGCCGCGATCCAGCGCCCAGATCGCCAGCCCGACTTCACCCTTGGCGACCTCTTCCAGTCGCCGGATAGCCTTAGTGCCGGTGACGCCCTGATCTTCCAGAAGGCCCTGCAGGCGTTCCCGCGCGCCACCCGAATAGGACGCGATGACCACGCCGCCCGACTGCCGTTTGTCCGCGATGTGATCGGCCAGCGTGGCGAACAGGCCGACGTCCTCCATCTGCCGTTCCTGCGCGAAGCTGCGCCCGATGCGCCCGCCCGCGTCGATTACGCCGGGCCCAGGCGCGGTCTGAAGCGGCGAAAGGTGCATGGTGCGGGTTTTTCCGAGCATCTGTTCCAGATTGTCCGGCTGAACGTAGAGGGTCTCGGGCCGCGCGGGCTTATAGACGCTGTCGACGCGCCCCTTGGCATTCATCGCTTCGGCCCGGTTATCGTACATGTCCGCGATCTGCGTCCAGCGTTCGGCGTGGTGACCAAACGTGCCATCGTCCAGCACGAATGTCGCGTCAGGCAGGTAGTCGGGCAGGGTTTCCAGCGTTTCATAGAAGAACGGCAACCAATGCTCGGCCCCCTGCGGTTTGCGCCCGGCGCTGATCGACTCGTAGAGCGGGTCGTCAGTGCCTGCCGCGCCGAATTCGATGCGATAGGTTTGCCGGAATCGCGTTATCGCGGGTCCGTCCAGAATGACCTCTGATACTGGGGCAAGTTCGATCATTTTAAGCTGGTCAGTCGTGCGTTGCGACACCGGATCGAATCGTCGCAGCCCGTCCAGGGTATCGCCGAACAGGTCCAGACGGACGGGGGACGACTGTCCCGGCGGCCAGATGTCGATAATCCCGCCCCGCGGCGACCAATCGCCCGGCTCCATCACCGTGGGGGTCTGGGTAAAGCCCATCCTTACCAAGAACTGTCGCAGCGCATCTTCGTCAATGCGCTGGTTCAAGCGGGCCGAAAAACCCGACCCCTTGAGTATCTCGCGTGGTGGCAACATTTGCGTGAGCGCCGACAGCGTGGTCAGCAAGACGAACTTGCCGGTGAAGCCGTGCGCGAGCGCAGTCAGCGTTGCCATGCGGGTGGCGCTGATTTCCGCGGCGGGCGACAAACGGTCGTAGGGCAGGCAGTCCCAGGCGGGGAAACGCAGAACGGTCACGCCGCCTTGGTGCATGCGGAGCGCCTCGGCCATCGCCTCAGCCCGCTTGTCGTCACGGGCAACGTGGACGACTGGCTTGCCGGATTCCAGTTCCTTGAGAAGAACACGGGCATCAAAGCCTTCGGGCGCACCGCCGACGCGGATGTGCCCGGCGGGCAAAGCGGAGAAAGCGGTAGGAGGGGCACTGTCGGGCATGGCCGTCAGCTAACGGGCGGGGGGGCGGTGTCAACCGCCCTGAACGCAGGTCAGCCGTGCAAGACGCTGCTGTTCAGGTTGACCCACATGCCCCACATTGACGTGACGAAAATCGACAGCATTCCCGTCAGCTGAATCCAACGCCGTGTTCGGAACAGCAGGTTTCCAAGATCTTCGGGCTCCAACCCTTCGACCTTGCGGGCCGCGCGCAGCGTGATCCATCCGACGACGGCCATGGGCAGAAACAGCAGCAGGATCGCCTGCGCGAATTCGACCTCGTAAAGAAATCCTAGCAGCGACATTGTCGTGACCAGGAAAAAGCTGAACGCCGTGGTAATCAACCCGGTCTCATCTGCGATGAACAATATGCGGCGCGCCTGGATGTTTGCCAGGACGTGCATGTCCCGCAGCGAAACCTCGTTTCCACGGGCGGCGCGGCGGACCATATCGAATGGGACCCCGATCACCCAGTGCGACATCGTCGACCACAGGGCGGCCAGCGCAATCCAGAACCACAGATTTGAGAACGACCGCAGGTCGATGGCTTCAGACACAAGTTTGAGGAAGTAGAAATCCAAGGTCACGCCGTTCTGTTTGATGACCATCGTGTCGCCCGCGATGGACGAAATGACAAGATGCGGGGGTGTTGATCGCGACCTCGGTCCGTGCGACCGGAAGGGAACTGTCGCAAAGGTGCATCATGATGGCTCAAGCTTACGCCCCCTTTCCCCTGTCGCGTCCGCGTCGTCTGCGCCGGACGCCCGCGTTGCGCGGACTGGTTCGCGAAGATCGGCTGTCGGTCAAGGACCTGATCTGGCCTGTCTTCGTCTGCGATGGAGAGGGCGTGATCCAAGAAGTGGCGTCGATGCCCGGGGTGATCCGGCGTTCGGTCGATCTGATCGTCGAGGCCGCCGCCGAGGCCCACGAATTGGGCATTCCGGCGATCTGCTTGTTTCCCTACACCGACCCGTCCCTCAAGACCGACGGATGTGAAGAGGCGTGGAATCCTGACAACCTGTCGAACCGTGCGATCCGCGCGATCAAGGCGACCGTGCCGGACATCGCGATCATGACGGACGTCGCGCTGGACCCGTACAACGCGCAGGGTCACGACGGCATTGTGCGAAACGGCGAGATCGTGAACGACGACTCGGTCGAGGCACTGGTCAAGATGGCCTTGGCGCAGGCGGAGGCCGGGGCCGACATCCTGGGTCCGTCGGACATGATGGACAATCGGATCGCCGCCATGCGCACGGCCCTGGAGCAGGCCGGGCACATTCACACGACGATCATGTCCTACGCTGCGAAGTATGCGTCTGCCTACTACGGGCCGTTTCGCGATGCGGTCGGTGCGTCGGGGGCGCTGAAGGGCGACAAGAAGACCTATCAGCTTGACCCGCTGAATGCCGAGGAGGGCCTGCGGTGCGTCGAGCGCGACCTGGCAGAAGGGGCAGACATGGTCATGGTGAAGCCCGGGATGCCGTACCTTGATCTTTGTCACCGGGTGAAGACCCGGTTCGGCGTGCCGACGTTCGCCTATCAGGTGTCGGGCGAATACGCGATGATACAGGCGGCGGCGGCCAATGGTTGGATCGATGGTGAGAGAGTCATGATGGAAAGTTTGATGGCGTTTCGCAGGGCTGGATGCGACGGTGTGTTGACGTATTTAGCGCCCGAAGCTGCCAAGCGGATCAGGGCTGGCTGGGAATAAGGCAGGGTGCGGCATCCTGCCGCCGATGGCTTGTGTCCGTCGACTCAAACCTTGCTTTCTTACGCGTGCTGGCGTATCCAAATCTCGCGACGTTACCCATATCGACGACCCAGACCATACGGCTCTGTCTTTCGATCTTGCACTGACTTAGCCGACCTGCCGCATTTCGTGGGCAGTATTATGAAGGAAATCGACGATGGCTTCTGGCACCGTAAAATGGTTCAACTCCACTAAAGGCTTCGGCTTTATCGCTCCCGATGGGGCTTCCAAGGACGTTTTCGTCCACATCTCTGCTGTTGAGCGCGCCGGTCTGACCGGTCTGGCCGACAACCAGAAAGTGAACTTCGACATCGAGCCCGGCCGTGACGGCCGCGAGAGCGCTGTGAACATCACTCTGGCCTGATAGCCAGTCGCACGAAATTTTAAGGCGCGCCCTCTCGGGCGCGCCTTTTTTGTTTTGAGTTGGCCCGGAATTCAGGTTGCGCGTCTTACGGGTGGCTGCTTGCGCGCCGAATGCGAGGAGGCCGAAGGATACTCGGAACGCATCAGGGCCTGGTCGATTCGAGACGGTAGCGTCTTCAGGTCATCCCCATCCGAAATTTCGATCAAGGGTAGGCCGGCGGCTTTGAAGGCCGCGCGCTTCACCCGGTCGCGTTCGGCTGCCTTGTTCCCCCAATGTCCCGAGCCGTGGTACTCGACGCCGCAAACCGGCACGAAGTTCTCGTCTGTCAGAAGCAAATCAACGTACTTTTGACGGATCGCACCAAAGCCGGTGAAGGCACGCTTTCGATCTCCGCCTGCAGTCACCTTGAAGACCGCGGAAAGGCTTACTTCTGCGAGCAGATGCAAATCACGCTGTTCCGCATAGGGACGAAGGGTCCTGAAGACGCTGGCCTGTTCGCTGCTCATCAAGGGGCGGATGGCAACCTTGCAGAGGCGAAGGGCCTCAATTCCGGGACTGTCCCCCGACCCCGGTTTTGGCATGACATTGCGCCGCCCTCGTTTGCGCGCGTTTCCCAAGGCCGCTACGAAACCATACAACACAAGGAGTCCGGCGATCAGCCAGGCGTACTCCGCAAGGAGCGGCGTCAGGATCTGGCTGATGGGATCTGGCATGACTGAACTCCTTATGTGTCGGGATCAATCTGCCAGGTCGGAAGTGAAAATCTTGGGCGAAAGGTCGGTCTTTTCAGGGCCTTCGCTACACCCCCACCCCAATCGGACACGTCACGCCAGTCCCGCCGATGCCGCAGTACCCGGCGGGGTTCTTGGACAGGTACTGCTGGTGGTAGTCCTCGGCCATGTAGAACGTCGGTGCCTCGACGATTTCGGTGGTGATCGCGCCGTAGCCCGCGTCGCGCAGGCGCTTGGCGAACACCTTTTCGGAGGCTTTGGCCGCCTGCATCTGGGCGTCAGAATACGTGTAGATGCCCGAGCGGTACTGCGTACCGACATCGTTTCCCTGGCGCATGCCCTGAGTCGGGTCGTGACCTTCCCAGAACACGCGCAGCAGGTCATCGTATGTGACCTTGGTCGGGTCATAGATGACGCGCACGATCTCGTTGTGCCCGGTCCGGCCCGAGCAGACCTCCTCGTAGGTCGGATTCGGTGTATAGCCGCCCGCATAACCCACAAGCGTCATGTGGACGCCGGGCATTGCCCAGAACATCCGTTCCACGCCCCAGAAGCAACCCATGCCGAACATGGTTTCCTCCATGCGCTCGGGCACATCGTTGGATAGCGGCGTGCCGAAAACGTGGTGCGTGCCCGCGGTGGGGATCGGGCTGGCACGGCCGGGCAGGGCGTCGGCTTCGGTGACCATCTCGGCTTTCTTACTTTGAAAGAACATCATCGGGGTCTCCTTTGCTTATGTATATATGCCGCTATTCAGCAATGGCGAGGGGGCGCGTCAGGGTCGTTTCATGTCCTTCCACCGGATGGCGCGGAACCAACAGGGACAGGCCGAAGGACGCGATTGCCAGGAAGGCGGCCAACACGAAGACCGTCACCGGCGATGACAGCCAGATCAAGCCCAAGACCGCCGGCAAGAAGACGGCCGCAATATGGTTTATGGTGAACGCCACTGCAGCCGTCGGGGCGATGTCGCCGGGGGCCGCGATCTTCTGGAAGTATGTCTTGATCGCCAGCGCCAATGCGAAGAAAACGTTGTTCACCACGTATAGCCCGGCCGCGACAATTACGCCCCAGTCAAAGACGTAAAGCCCGGCGTAAAGGACGAAGACCGTCGTCAAGCCGCCATATTCGATCAGTAATGCGCTCCGCTCGCCGAAGCGCCCCACGGCCCGGCCCACCAGCGGCGCGCTGACCATGTTGATCGCCAACGTCGCCATGAAGAGCGCGGTCACCTGGTGCACATCGAGGCCGTAGCGTTCGACCATCATGAATCCGGCGAAGACGACAAAGATCTGGCGTCGCGCGCCGGACATGAATTGCAGGAGGTAATACAACCAATAGCGCCTCCGCAGGATCATCTTCTTGATCTGCGGGTGCGGGGCCTCAAATTGGGGAAAGGCGAAGTGGGCGATGACGGCGGCAACTGCGGTGAATCCCCCGGCCAACCAGTAGACCAGATCATAGGACAGATCGAACGCCCGCCAGGTCAGCACGATTAAACCGTAGGTCAGGAACGTGGCCCCCGATCCGAATGCCAGCAACTTGCCCAGCATGGCCGGTGCGCGCGCCTTGGGCAGCCATTGCAGTTGCAGGGACTGGTTCACCGTCTCGTAGTAATGGAACCCAATCGAAGAGATCATCGTAATTGCAAGGATTCCACCTAGCGATGGAAACGAGGCGGTCAACGCGGTGGCGATCCCCAGCATGGCGAGCGACACGACGGCCAGCACCTGTTCGCGGACGAACATGATGACCAGGATTACGCCCACGGCAAGAAATCCGGGGATCTCCCGGACGGTGTGCAAGAGGCCGATATCGGCCCCGTCGAAGGCTGCGACCTCAACAACAAAGTTATTAAGCAATGCCAGCCACGTGGCGAAGGCCACGGGCATGATGAAGGCGAACAGCATCAATAGCGCTTCGGGCCTTTGCCACCGGGGCAAGGTATGGGCGTCTGAGAGTGGAAAAGTGCGCATGGCGAAGGGCTACGCCCGGCGACTCGTCCTGTCCATCCGCGGCAACGCACAGCTGCCACGCAAAACGACCCGAACGCGGAAGACGGGCCAGTTTCGCGGTGCCGATGACGGGATAAGCCGACACTGGTATCGTGCAAGTCATCGGTGCGGGTTATCTGCAACGCCTGGTATGGTCGCCAACGCGATGCCATGGTGCGCCGGCGTGTTTTGTTCTCTCCGGCGTTTCTATTCCGGGGCATGCTGAAATATCAGCTCGCCAGAACGTTCCGAAATTGCCAGGGGTCGCTTTCGTCGATGTCCTCTGGGAAGTGCTGCCAGCGGTCTTTTAAGGGCGTCCAGTCGGTATAATGCGCTTCAACCGGACCAAGATACGGCGTTTGGACCTCAAGGCAGCGGGCGTGGTCCATCTCGTCGGTCTCGACGATGCCCGCATTCGGGTTTTCAAGCGCCCAAACCATGCCCGCCAGCACCGCGGAGGTTACCTGCATTCCGGTCGCGTTCTGATCTGGCGCGATGCGCCTGGTCTCCTCGTTGGACAGGCGGGAGCCGTACCACAGCGCGTTCCTGTCGTGCCCGAACAGCAGGACGCCAAGTTCGTCGATACCTTCCACGATTTCATCTTCCGAAAGGATGTGATGCTCGGTCTGCTGGACCCCGGCCCCGAACATCTCATGCAGGCTGAGCACCGCGTCATCGCAGGGGTGGTACGCATAATGGCAGGTCGGGCGGAAGTCGGGGTTCGGACCGGTTCCGACGGTGTAATAGTCCGAGATGCTGATCGCCTCGTTATGGGTCACCAGGAATCCGAACTGCGGGCCGGGCGTCGGGCACCAAGTGTGCACGCGCGTGATCGCTCCCGGGCGGTTCAACCAGATCGCCGACTGACACCCGGTATCGTGCCGATGCGCGTTTTCGGGAAACCATGTCTCGTGCGTGCCCCAGCCGAGTTCGGCGGGTTGGAAGCCTTCGGCGATGAACCCCTCAACAGACCAGGTGTTCACGAAGACGTCGCGCGGGCGCGGTTTGCGACGGGCTTGGGTGTCGCGTTCGGCGATATGGACGCCCTTGACCTTTAACGACTGCATCAGCCGGGCCCAGCCGTCGCGATCCGCCGGCACGGCGACTGGCGCGCCGAGGTCTTCGGCCAATTGCAGCAGGCCTGCCTTCACGAACCAGCTGACCATGCCGGGGTTTGCGCCGCAGCACGACACCGCCGTGGTGCCGCCCGGATTGGCCGCCCGTTCGTCGCGAACCTTCTGGCGCAAGGCATAGTTGGTGCGCTGCGCGTTCTCCAGATCGTCGAAATAGAAGCCGGCCCAGGGTTCGACCACCGTGTCGATATAGGGTACGCCCCGCGCGCGGCAGTGCTTCATCAGGTCGAGTGACGAGGTGTCGACCGACAGGTTCACGACGAACCCCGCACCGGGCGTGATGACCTCGTCCAGCACGGCCTTGTAGTTCTCGGGCGTGAGCGCGACCTGCCTGTGGGCGACCCCGCGCTCACGCAACTCGGTGACGCCTTTGTCGTTGGGCTCAATCACGACAAGCTTGTCCCTGTCGAACTCGAAATGACGCTCAATCAACGGCAACGTTCCCCGACCGATAGAACCAAAGCCGATCATGACGATGGCACCGTCTATACGGGCGTGAATGGGATGATCGGTCATGGCAAGCTCCGGTCTGGGTATTGGTCCGGGGTGCCTGCCACATGGCGCAGCGCCCGTCAAAGCCCACGGGAAATGGCCGCCCTGGGTGGCCAGCCGTTTGCGATAAATGGTGCAGCGTTCGGCAAAAGCCCGTGTATCTCCGAGACGATTTTAAGCAATGACCCCCGAGGATTTCTTCAGGGGGCTGCTTGTTTTTGATGTCTGCTCTGCCGGACGGAGCCGACTTTCATCGAATTGGGTGAAATGTCCGCTCCAAAACCCTCAGCAACCAAGTTTCATTGCGCATCGGACGGTGCCTGATCGATGGAAAAAAATTCCAATACGTTGTTGTCGGGGTCGCGGACTCGGAAAAACCTAAAGGGACCTTCTATAATGACGGCAGAGCCTTCTAAACGGTTTGGTGCTATTGCTCGCGTCCTCAGGAAAGCCTCATCAATATCGGCTACATTAATGTAAGCCCGCATCGTATCACCGCGGATCGCATCGGTGGCATACGTTTCGCGCGAGACAACAGCATAGAGGCCACCCGAAACTTCGAAGCCGACGAGGCTTGGTTTCTGAAACTCTGGAACGCCAAATAACTGCTCATAGAATGCGCTGGCTCGATCCATATCATCGACAACGACATAGAGACCAAAGCGATCAGTGTTGATCGATTCAGCATTCACTGAGGACGCAGCTATATTAAACACCAAAGCAACGAGGCTGAAGTATTGGCTTGATATCATGCGTTTCATCAAGTGTTCGACTCTGCTGGGTGCCCATCGTTCTGAGGCGCATCATCACAAATGGTATACCATGTAGGCTTCTCACCAACGAACTCATGGGATTGGTTCGAGAGGGCAATATCTCCATCAAGGGCATTTGCTGCGATTGGGAAACTGTCTTCGGTTGATAGTATCTCGCCAAGTGAAGTGCCGCAGACTTTGCAAAAGCACCGCGCATAAATGTATGGCGTAGTCGGTGCAAAAACCTGAACGCAGTCCTTACCTGTAGTCCATCTAAGGTCTTCCTTTTTGACAAATGCGATGGTGCTTGCGCCAACCTTACGACACCTCGAGCAGTGACATGTACCAACGAATGACGGCTCATTCGTCAACTCAAACTGAACCGCTTTGCAGCAACAACTTCCCCGTATCATAATCTTTCCTCTCATGTTTCAGCGACCTTACTTACACGTTTGCTTAAAAATGATAATATGGCATGCTGACAGCATCATGGCAGCATTGTATGCGAGGAACTGATTTTGCGTAAAGCGGAGCGATTATTTGAAATTGTCCAACTTCTCCGCATTGTGAGAGAACCGATTTCTGCCCAGCATATCGCGAATGAGCTGGGATCATCCAAACGTTCCGTATATCGCGATATCGCGGCACTAAAGGCGCAGGACGTCCCCATCCGAGGAGAAGCTGGCGTCGGCTACGTCCTTGAAAAAGGCTTTGATATGCCGCCGTTGATGTTGACGTCCGATGAAATGGATGCCGCCGTCTTGGGGGCGCATTGGGTTGCAAGCAGAGGCGAGCCAGATTTGGCAAAAGCCGCCCTTAACTTACTTGCTAAGATCGAGGTGGTCGTACCAGAACGCCTGCGGGCACACGTATTGGAGCCGGCTATGAGTATCGCACCTGTTGTTCCAACTTTCGAGGTGGTCAATTCCTCATCCCTTAGAAATGCCATCCGTAGGCATCGAAAGGTAACATTGGTTTATGAAGGTGCTTCAGGAGTGCCCACGGAGCGCATCGTCTGGCCAATTCTACTCGGCTATCGGGACGCTGGCCGCATTCTCGCAGCTTGGTGTGAGCTTCGGAACGGCTTTCGTTACTTTCGGACGGATCGTATGATTTCAGCCGATATTCTAGAGCAACGAATACCAGAAAATGCGCTGTCCTTACGCGCACGCTGGCGTTCTGAAATGGATCAGGAACGCGCAAGCTATTCAATACAAACCCAAAAGGACGGATGAGGGCATTCATCACTTCTATTCACCAAAGCCGCCATTTGTTCAGACCGCAGCAATCAGTAGTATGGGCTCAAACGTGCCGTTTGCCGTGTTTGCACCATTTACTGGAAAGGGCCGCCCTCGGTGGGCGGCCCTTTAAAAAATAACAGCTCTCTAATCAAGCCGGGGACGACTCGCCAACGCAGATCAGTTCTGCGCGTAGTATTCGATGACGAGGTTCGGTTCCATCACGGCAGCGTAGGGGACGTCGCTCAGGCCGGGGGTGCGCACGAAGGTCGCGGTCAGTTTGGAGTGGTCGGCCTCGACGTAGTCGGGGACATCACGTTCGGCCAACTGGGTGGCTTCCAGAACGACGGCAAGCTGCTTGGACTTCTCGCGAACGGCGATCACGTCGCCTTCCTTTACGCGGTAGGAGGCGATGTTCACCTTCTGGCCGTTCACGGTCACGTGGCCGTGGTTCACGAACTGGCGCGCGGCGAAAATGGTCGGCACGAACTTGGCGCGGTACACGACGGCGTCCAGGCGACGCTCGAGCAGGCCGATCAGGTTTTCACCGGTGTCACCCTTGACGCGGGCGGCTTCGGCGAAGATGCGCTTGAACTGTTTTTCGGTCAGGTCGCCATAGTAACCCTTCAGCTTCTGCTTGGCGCGCAGCTGAAGACCAAAGTCCGACAGCTTGCCCTTGCGGCGCTGACCGTGCTGGCCGGGGCCATATTCACGACGGTTAACGGGCGACTTGGCGCGGCCCCAGATGTTTTCGCCCATGCGGCGGTCGAGTTTATACTTGGCAGACGTGCGTTTGGTCACGGCTGATCTCCTTCTGAGTGCGCCTTACGGCGCGTGAAGGGCGTTGTCCTCTGGGTGATCTGCACCCTGACAGGAGTCCCCTTGCGGGGCCCACCAACACCAATGAAGGGCCCGCATAGAACCGGGGTAGTCAGGTGTCAACACAGAGCGGATCAGGGCCTGAGATAACGTGGCGCGCCGGCGTGCTGTTGGATCGCCAATTCGGCGGCCGACAAGCAGCGGCGGGCGTGCGCGCCATAGGCCGTATCGTCGATGTCGATGCCCGGCACCTGATCCAGCAGATCCTCCAGATCGCCGGGGTCCACATGGCCCAGATCGGCTTCGCCGGGATGGAAGCTTTCGGTCCACAATCCGTTCGCGCACAACACCTCATGCTTGCGCGTCAGGATGTGCAGATAGTGCGCATCAGTTGCCGAATGATCCACCGTGATGCGGCGGTCGTCGATCAGATGCTGCGCGCGGACCAGGACTTCGGGCGTATTCCAAAGGGCGCGTGGCGCATCGCCGGTCAACAGAATCTGATGTCCGGGCGAGACGGTAATGTCGCGGTGGGTGCCGAATGTATTGGCCTTGATCCGCACGGGGCGCAGGGCGGGCATCGCGAACATGCGTGCGCCCGAAATCCGGCGCAGGCCCATCCAAAGTATTTCCTGCGGGCCATTGTCACGCGTGCTGACCATATCGCCGGGATAAAGGTCTTCCACATCGCGCGAACCGTCCGGCGTCTCGATTGCCGTGCCCGCCGTGAAGCAGAGTGTCTTCTTGTCCGTGCCTGCGTCGAATTGAACCGTCGGGGCCTGCGCGATTTTCAGATCGGTGTTCGCGGGCGGCAGGCCGTCGTCGAACATCAGCAAGGCCTCGCCGTGGGCGACGGGCACGAAGCGTGCCGCCCATCGGTCTGTGCCATCCGTCACGATCAGGGCGTCCGGGTCCTCGGTCGGATCAGTCAGAACCAACGGGACGGCATTGCTGCCCCGTCCGCGGCTGAGCTTTGCGATTGTCTGGGGAACACGGGAGCGCAACTCGTTCTGGCCCTCGGCCCCGTTCAGCAGGAGGGCCGCACGTGCCCCATCCAAGCGAATTGGCGCGCCAAACCAGCGAAAAGAAGTATTCACGATATAGGGCGTTCGGGCGGACGGAAATTTACCGCCCACCCGTGCCTGAACTGTGGAAATGACTTGTGCTCCCGCACACGTCCCCAACATGTCTGCCCCAATCTTACCGACTGTTTTATAGTCTTTTTTAAGCCGCTGCCCGGCCGATAAGCAATTCTTAGCCTATTGGCGAATCATAGGTCAAACACTGATTCGCGAATGATTCGTTTTTTTTGAAATTGAGTCTTTTGTGGTCAGATTTCCACGTCACGGAAATACCAGCGCCCCCGAGTCGAAGCCGTTGAAATCCAGAACTTCCAGCGCCGCGCGCAGTCGATCCACCGGCAATGCGGGGGTGCGATTCAGGATCTGCCCGCCGGTTCCGTCCGGAGAGACGAGGATAGCCGTCCGATACCCGGTGTCCGCCCAAAGCACCCAGACAGGTGCAGATCCCGATGCATCTGCAATGATAAGCCGACCCAGCGGCGCGACCTGTACAGTTCCTTCGCTGCTGCTGCCATACGAACACCGGACGGTCTGGCGCAGCGCCGCCGTCCCCGACATGGTGAATCGCACTTGCGCACCCGCACACCCCGCACTGCCGGGAAATCGCGCAACTTCGTGCCAGTCGCCGGCAAAGGCCGTCAGATCGAAATCAGCCTTGGACGCGATAATTGCAGTCGGGTCGCGGTAGGTTTGTCCGGATGTCAGCGTCGCGTTTGGCTGACAGGCAGCCAGCACCAGAACAAAAGGGAGAAGCGCGCGCATACGGCGGGTCTAACGGGGCATCGGGATTTCGACCATCGGCGACCCGGCCAAGATGGCCCGCGCGTCAGGGGCCATCAAGCGTGTCAGTGCCGGATCGTGGCATTGCAGCCCGCCGGTATAGGTGCCGTAGGCCGGAAGGATCATGCGCGCGGCATCCCGCAGGAAACAGCGTCGCGATACCGCACGGCCCCGCATCCGCAGGCTGGCCTTGGGGTGATAGTGCCCCGAAATTTCGAACTGCGCGTCGCCGCTTGCAATGTGCCGGAGAGTAACATCGGCACAGCATACTGTTGCAGCGGATTCACCGCCCAATCCTGTCGGCGCAGGATCGTGGTTGCCGGTCACCCAAGTCCAGTCGCGCCCAAGGGTCAATGCCTTGATCCAGTCAAGGTGTGCGGGCTGCAGGTGGTGAGCGGCCATCATGTCGTCGAAGGTATCGCCCAGAGAGATTACGGCATGGGGCTGCGTGGCTTCGATATCAGCGTCCAGCCGGGTCAGCGTGTCCTGCACCTCGTATGGCGGAAGAAGCGCGCCGCCGTTACGGGCCATCCGCTCGGATTTCCCAAAATGCAAATCGCTGACCACCAACAAGCCCTCCGCCGGCCAATGCAGCGCACCGGACGCGCGTGCGACCATGGTGTGGCCCGCAAAGGTGAAGGTGTGGTTGTCGCGCATGTTCCAGATGGATCACGCCCGTAGAGGTTGTTCAAGGTAATCGTGACACCGCGCCTATTCCGGCGGCAGACCGGCCTCTGCCATGAGGCGGGCGGCTTCGTCCTGCATCATCCGACCCTCGGCCTTTCCCTCTATGGGCACCTTGCCCATTTCCAGAAACAGGGGGGCGGCCAGGGGTGATACGCGGTCCAGCGCAACATGGTCGATGCGGTCGCGCACCGTTTCAAGCAGCAGATCGACCCGACCGAAATCGATATGACCTCGCATCGCCTCCTCCTCGGTGATCCGCAGCATTAAATGCTCCGGATCGTAGCGGTGCAGCGTGTCATAGAGGATGTCGGAGGAAAACGTCGCCTGTTTCCCCGATGAGCGTTTGCCCGGATAGTTCCGGTCGATCAGCCCGGCGATGATCGCGGCATTTCGGAACGTTCGCTTCATTACCGCATTTCCTTGAAGCCAGCCGTCCAGAGCCGCGCGAATTCCATTGTTTGCCAGAAGGGGTGCGACATCGCTGACCGGTTTCAATCCCCAGATCAGAACAGCATAATCCGTGGCAACGAAACCCAGTGGGTCCAGCCCTGCTTCCTCCATCCGACGCGTCACTAACAGGCCCAGTGTCTGGTTCGCATTGCGCCCGCAAAAGCCATACAGGCAGATATGTTCGCGCCCGTCCCGGGGAAAGGTTTCGACCAGCAGACGACCGGGTTCGGGCATCCGCGAGCGTTCCAGCTGCAGGTTCAGCCAGTCGCGCGTGTGATCGGGAAACGCGCTGAAATCGCCATGATGCAGGATGTGCTGGATTCGGTCGGCCAGATGAACGGACGTGGCCCATTTGTATCCCATGAAGGTCGCGACCTTGGGTTCCTTGCTGGGGTTCGGGCTGACCTCTACGATCAATTCCCGCAGGCCTTCGAACCGCACGACCTTGCCGCCCATCAGAAACGTGTCGCCCTTGGTCAGCGTGGAGGCAAAGCCCTCCTCAATCACTCCCAAGGGCAGCCCACCGCGTCCCTTGTAGCGGACCTTGAGCGTGTCAGTGTCGATGATGGTGCCCAAGTTCATCCGGATTTGCCGGGCTGATCGCGGGTCGCGCAGACCCCAAGACCCGTCTGCGCGCTGCTTCAGGCGTTGATAGCGATCATAGGCCCGCAGCGCATAGCCACCCGTCGCCACGAAATCCAGGCAATCGTCGAAGGCCGCGCGGCTGAGCGTGGCATAGGGTCCGACGCTGCGGACCTCCCGGAACAGGGTCGCTGCATCGAAATCACCCGCGCAGGCGACACATGCGATGTGTTGGCAGAGCACGTCACGTGGCCCGTCCAGCCGCAGATCGCCGTCCAGCGTCCCGTCGCGCACGGCTTGTAGCGCCGCAATGCATTCCACCACTTCGAACCTGTTGGCCGGAACCAGCCGTGCCTTGGACGGCGCGTTATAGCGGTGGTTGGCCCGACCGATCCGCTGCACCAGGCTCTTGACCTTCTTCGGGGCTCCGATCTGGATCACAAGGTCCACGTCGCCCCAATCGATACCAAGATCCAGCGATCCCGTCGCCACGATCGCACGCAACTGCCCCGTGACCATCGCGGCCTCGACCTTGAGCCGTGCTTCCTTGGACAGCGCCCCGTGGTGAATGCCGATCGGAAGATCCTCGTCGTTGGCGAGCCATAGGTTGCGGAAGAAGATCTCCGCCTGCGCTCGGGTGTTATGGAAGATCAGCGTTGTCTTGTGTGCCTTCACCGCGGCCAGAACATCCGGGATGGCATAGCGCCCGCCGGCCCCCGCCCAAGGGGGGGCATCCGTTGTCTCCAGCATCGCAATGTCTGGCATCGGGCCGGGGTCGGCGTGCAAGATCGGGCAGGGGTCGGGATGCCGGGCCATGTAATGGGCGATCACCGCGGGGTCATCAACCGTCGCCGAAAGACCGACCCGGCGCAGGCCCGGGGCAAGCGTCTGAAGCCGCGATAGACAGAGCATCAACTGATCACCGCGCTTGCCTTCGGCCAGCGCGTGAATTTCATCGATTATGATCCGTTTTAGGCCTGCAAACGTGCGCTGTGCGTCCGGGTAGCTGATCATCAGGGCCAGGCTTTCCGGGGTCGTCAGCAGGATGTCCGGTGGGTCGGCACGTTGGCGTCTGCGCTGCGTCTGGCTGGTGTCGCCGGTGCGATCCTCGACGCGGATGGGCAGGCCGGTCTCTTCGATGGGGCCGCGCAGGTTGCGCTTGATGTCGTTTGCAAGCGCCTTGAGCGGACTGATATAAAGCGTGTGCAACCCATCGTGCGCCCCGTCGGCCAGTTCCGCCAGGGTCGGCAGAAAACCTGCCATCGTCTTGCCCCCGCCGGTCGGTGCAATCAGCAACAGAGACGGCTCATGCGCGCGGTCCAACATCTCGGCCTGATGAGGGTGGAGCGACCAGCCGCGATCGGAAAAATAATGGGCGAGAGAGGCGGGCAAGTCCATAAAGTTCAAGGTAATATCCGCCGGCCCAGAGAAAAGGGCATACTACGAGGTATATGCCGCTTGATCCTGCTAAACGGATTAGTTTCGCGAAAAGGGGGAGGTTGGGCCGGAACCGCACCGATTTCGAAAGCCGAACGGTGAGGGGATCAGCGCTCCGCCAACTCTGCCTCATAGAGGGCAGCGATCTGTTCGGCAGCGCGGATTTCCATCTCGGCCATCCGCGCTTCATCCGAGGAGGGCAAGGTACGATTGCGAATAGCTAGGCTTTCACTCTGAGCACGACCCTGCGCGTCCAGTGCTGCCTCTAACTCAGTGGGTGTCATCCGGGCGGTCGATGCCAAAATCATCGGGTGCAGCACATCCGCCTCACAGCCGTTTAAATCGCAGGCCCGCGTCAGGGCAGTACGCAAGGCTGGGGCCGCAGACTGGTCGGCGAGGGCAAGAAATTCGATTTCTTCGAATGAAGCAGGGTCGAGGGCCACGTAGTCCGTGGGGGCACCGTTGAGATCGTTGAGTACGATCAGCCAAGCGACCAGCGCGCCGGCCGCCATTACCATCGGTAATAGCAGAGTCCTGACGCGGCGCGCGCGTCGGCCTTCGATAAAGTCCGTCATTGTCGTACCTTGATGCCTCGGTCGCGCTGTTTTCGCGCGTTGCCAAAATTGCTATGGCCCAAATGAGGCAAAAATGGGGCACCCTGCGGCACGGAACCACGGGCTTGTCAGACTATTAATGGAGAGGGGGTGTCCCCGGTATGCCGACGGGCATACGCGGGGGACAAAACCATACATCAGGCGCGGAAACCGGTCTCAGCGCTTGGCTTGCATTTGCTTGGTGTAGTAATGCGCGATCCGCGCAGCCGCCGTCAGTTCCATCTGGGCCTTGGCGGCAGCTTCTGAACCGGGGGTCGCCGATTTCATGGTCTGCATGCCATGGGTCAAGAGGCGTACCTGAGCCCAACGCGCGGCATCCAGTTGTTCGACATCCATCTGCGACGCGTAAGTCTTGATCATTGGGTGAAGACTTGCGTCGTCACACCCTGTCATGGTGCAGGCCTCTTCGATGGTGCGGGTCACATCACCTTCCGAAAATGATGTGAACTCGATGCTTGCAACCGCTTCGACGGCGGCGTTCTCGGCCGTCAAAGTCGATGCGGGCATCTGCCCGAGTGCAACTACTGTTGTTACTGTTGTGCCTACTGCTACGATCGCCGGAATAGCGAAACGGGCGATCATATTCTTGACTGGTCCTCCTTCCGAGCCGTCAGTCATTTGTCTTTCCTTTCTGGGGGCCACACAATGTGGACGTTGACAAAAATCAGACTAGGGACGGAATTAGGCAACAATCGGGTCGTTCAATACTTTGTTTGCGAAACCGCTCCTGCAATAATGTGCATGCGCGCAACTCTCCAAGAGATCAGTGCGTGATCTCGATTTCTTCGACGAAGAGGTTGGCCCATGCCCGGTCAATCAGTTCCGGCGTCATTCGATAGGGCAGGCCCTCGAAGTCACACGCGGCGATCATCTGATCGATCAGGAACACCCCGTGGAAGTTCGCGTAGACGTTATTGATCTCGGGATACTTCTTCTTGAGTAAGTGAACGAGGGACGCCTCGTCGAGTTCGAACTTCTTCTTCTTTGCAACCATGGCAAAAATCTTGAGAAATTCTGCTTGTGACGGCCCGTCGATCAGCACCTTGAAGAAAATTCGGCGCAGGGCGGCTTGGTCGAAAATCTTGTTTGGGTGGAAGTTGGTCGAGAACACAACAAGCGTGTCGAACGGCACCTCGAATTTCTCACCTGATTGCAGCGCAAGAATATCGTAGCCCATCTCCATCGGGACGATCCAACGGTTGATGATCTTCTGCGGCGGCTCTGCCTGACGGCCAAGGTCGTCCACGATGAACACGCCGCCTGAGGATTTTAGCTGCAGGCTGGCCTGATATGTTCGCGCGGTGGCATTGTAGTTCAGATCGAGCATGTTCAGCGACAATTCACCGCCCGTCATGACCGTCGGGCGCTGACACAGCAGGTAGCGACGATCCACGCGGGTGTTCACCTTGCGCAACTCGTTCACGCTGCTTTCCTGCACGACCGGTGTGTGCACGATCGGGTCGAAAAGGGTGATGACCTGTCCGGCGTATTCGATGGCATATGGGATCCAGATGTTATCCCCCAATGCGGCGCGAATGCCTTCGGCAATCGACGACTTACCATTGCCCGGCGGGCCGTACATGAGAACCGAACGGCCGGAGCCGACCGCAGGACCAAGTTGATCGAGAAGCCCGCTTGGAAGGATCAGGTGCCCCATCGACTGGATCAAAAGCTGACGTGTAATCTGGATATTCTTGACTGATTGCAGATTGACCTGGGACTTATACCGCTCAAGCGGGACCGGCATTGGGCCATAGTACTCCGACTGCGAAAGCGCGTCGCCGGCGCGGGCCTTGCCGGCATCGGTCAGTTGGAACCCCATTTCGCCGGATGATCCGGCGTGCATTGTTCCCGTTGCCTGCATCAGGCCGGCATCGCGCGCCTGATCGATCAGTTGCTGCGTCAGGCCGGTGGTCAGGCAGATCGCCTCGGACACCTCGCGCGTGGTTTCGACGGACTTGCGAAACATCGTCTTGAGCAGGATATCCCGCATCATCGTTCCGGTCAGACCGGTATCTGACAGGTTGCGTGGCTGCTCGGGGGCGGGAACGCCCAAGACGGTGGGATCGGGACGCATATTCATGGGGCGGATCCTCTGAGTTCGTTCAGTCCTAGGGAAGGAGGCTTAAGGATTCCTGAACCCTTGGTCCTCCGGCGAGATAGCCGAATAGGAAATAGCTTGAGACGGTTGGTGCCAGCGCCAGTCCGAATGGCACGTAGCCCTTTCGATCGTCGGAAAACCAAATCCAGTCGGGTTTCGCGCGGCGCAAGCGCCCGCTGCGGCGGGCGATGAACATTCCTACCAGCAGGAGCACCGACCAGATCGCGTAAAGCAGAGCAATCGAACCGGTATCATCCAGCGCAATGAAAGGGGCCACCGCGGCGATGTACTTCGCGTCACCGGCCCCCATTCCGATCGTCGCCGAAAGGGCGAAACAAATCAGAAGCATGACGACGAAATGCAGGTACCGCCAAGCGTAATCTCCGAAGGGCATCAGGAAGAAGCCGGCGAAGACAAAGATTGCCAGCATTGCCAAAACGGCTTCGTTCTTGATCTTCATCTCGAACAGATCGGTCCAGACGATCCAGACGGTAATCGGAAAGGTCAGCAGGCCGAAAACGAGAGCCTGCATCCGTGTGATCGCGAGATCAGAAAACAACTCCATCTGCGAGCCTTACCCGTTGAGCGCCTGAAGCGCGCGAACCGCGGCTTCGAAATGACGCGGGTGGGTATCGATCGCATCCTGGAGGAGGTTGCGGCTGATATCGACATCACCCTGTTTGGCGGCAGCTAGACCGGCAGTATGCAAAAGCTGCGCGCGTTCTTCCTGCGTCATGGGCACAATCGGCAGGGAATAGACCCGCCGCGCGGCGCGCGCCAAGATCAGGTTGTTCTTCGCCGTGAATAGCCCCTCGTCGTACGTAATAGCCTCGATAAAGAGCCGCTCGGCCGCCTCGGTGTCGCCCCGCGTAAGTTTGGAGTAGCCCCAATTGTTGAGGACGCCCGCAGGTGTAGTCGTCAGCCCGATCGCCGTCTCATAGAAACTGTCGGAGCGGGTCCACTGCTGATTACTGTCGGCAACCATTGCTTCGAGGCGATAGCGGGCGAATGTCTCGTGCGTTGGGGGGATAGTATCGAGAACGATCTTTGCTGCCGGCCATTCGGACCCCCGGATCATTGCATCGGCAAGGAATACGAGGTCTTCGTTTGTGGACCCGTCGCTATCAACAATCGACTGCCAGGCTTGCTTGCCCTCGGTCGTGCGACCCGCCTTGATAAGAGCTCCGGCCAGGTCACGCTGCTTGTCCAAATCGTCGGGATCATCCTGCACTTGCCGCTTGAAATAGCTTACCGCCTCGCGGGGATCCGCGACGGTCAGCATGATTTCGCGAATGCTGTCAGCCTCCGCACGGGCGGCCCCGCTGACAGCGCGGGTTACGTCGGTTTGCCCCATCTGGCCACAGGCCGAAAGCGCAACAGTGCCTCCTAGTAGGAGGGCGAGAAAGCTAGGGTGGCGCATTTTGCGTCCTTTTCTGCTCGATGCCTTCGCCTCTTATGGAAACTGTCCATCCGGGGCGTTGAGGTCATAGACCCCGTTGATCCGCCGCGTCAGAGTGAACGCTCCATCCTTCTGAGAACCATAGCCGCCATTTTCGATTTTCGCACCTGCGATGCGTAGATTATCGAGAATTTCCGGCGAGGGTTGCAATGCGAACGCAGTTTCGAAGACACGCAACGCTTCGCCGTGCTTTCCCTGTTCAAGAAGCGCTACGCCAAGGTTGTTCCAGGCTTCGCCGTTCCGGGGTTCGACGGCGACGACATCCCGAAGAAGGCGCTCGGCTTGGCCAAGACGCCCGAGCTTGATGTTCGCTCCAGCCATCGCTCCTTTGATTTCCGGCGTCAGCCCTGACCCCGCGGCCGCGCGAACATAGCTGTCCAAGGCCAGTTCGGCTTCGCCGGCCGCCAGCAGGCGATCCCCGACGATCAACGGATCCACGACGTCGTCGCCACGCGCAAATCCAGGAGCGGTCAGCGGATCGTCCGTCACCGCACTGCGGCCCGCGATGCCGGATTGGCAGGCAGATAGGACTGTACCAGCAATCAGAAGGGCTAACAGCCGCTCGATCATTAGAATGCGCTCGTTCCGGATAGTGCTTCTGAGATACCGTGTAGCGACGGTCCGATCAAGATTATCAGCAGGGGCGGCACACAAAACATCATTGTTCCAACGGTCAGCTTGGTCGGAAGGACATTCGCCTTTTCTTCCGCTCTCATGACGCGCTTGTCCCGCATCTCGTCAGCGTAGACGCGAAGGGCGTCCGCAATCGACGTGCCAAAGCTTTGCGACTGGATCAGAACGGTCACGAAACTCGTAATGTCCTTGATGTCGCAACGATCCGCCATCGAGCGCAGAACCTCCGACTTATCTTTGCCAGCCTTCATTTCCTGCGCAACCATCAAGAACTCGCCAGCCAACGCGGGGTATGAGGGTTCGATCTCGGTCCCCATGCGAATGATCGACTGGTCAAGCGATTGGCCCGCCTCGACGCATACTAGGAGCAGGTCGAGCGCGTCGGGAAAGCCGTCTTGAATTTCTTCCTGGCGCTTGGCAACCCGCTTCTGCACCCAGTACTTCGGTGCGTAATAACCCAGTGCGCCGGGCACCATTGTATAGATCAATTTCATGTGCGCAGCCACGTCATCGGCTGTTAGGAACAGCGTATACACCGCTCCCAGCATCAGCAGGCCCAACCCCAAAAGGAACTGTGCGGCGGTCAAGGTCCGCACGGCATCCTTGTGTGGATACCCTGCACGTATCAGCATTGTGCGGGTGGCCGACGCCTGGTCCTCGTCTTGAGGGTCGAGATACTGTGCGTATTTTGCCAGATGCTCATTGCGCGTTCCGTGGCGTGACAGCTTCGCGTCACTCTCATCTTCGTCCAGAACGACGCCTTTGCGCTCCCGCGCGATGCGGTCCATAGGCTCAACTTTCTTGTTGAGTACCAAAGGCAGCATCAGGAGGACGATCATCAGGCCGGTACCACCGGCGATGTAGATCCAGCCGTCGGGCCCGAGCGTATCGGTCACCATGAGGGAGATTGCGTCGAACATAGTGACCTCAGACCTTGATGTTGACCATCATGCGCATGAAGATCACGTTGACAATTAGGAACACGATCACCACGGCAGCAGCCGGTATAAAGTAAGCAGTTTCAGATACTTCAGAGTAGTAGTCCGGCTTCATTACGTTGATTCCTACGGCCGCCAAAACAGGGAATGCCGATAGGAATACACCGGACCAGCGTGCCTCGGCGGTGATTGCCTTGACCTTACGGAACAGTTTAAATCGCGCGCGGACAACTCTCGCAAGGCCTTCTAGAATTTCGGCCAAGTTACCACCTGATTTCTGCTGAATGGCCACGGCGACCGCCAGGAAGCGAAGATCCTGCAGTTCGACCCGCTCGGCCAAGGCACGCAGCGCTTCGGGCACATCGCGACCATAGGCGGCCTCGTCGGCGATGAATCCCATTTCTGATCCCAAAGGATCGGCAATTTCCTTGGCCACGATACCAATTGCCGAGTTCAGCGGGTGACCCACGCGTAGACTTCGAACGATCAGTTCAACCGCGTCGGGAAGCTGCTCTTCCATCAGGGCGAGGCGTTTCTTGGCCTGACCGTTAACCCAGAAGTAAACGCCACCGATCCCGATAAAGAGCGCCAGTGGAATCCGGATCAGCATAACCGCCTGCGTGAAAATGGTCATCAGAAAGAATGACATGAAAACCATGAGGACCATGACGCCCATCAACATACCCGGAGTGAATGCCAGATTGGCCTTCTGCGCTTTTTCAGCCAGCAGCGAATAGAGCGGAATGGATTTCGCGCCGTCGTGCTGGGACATTTCCTTGCGCAACTGGGCCATGACCTCATCACGCGTCTGGCCCTTTTGCAGCATCTCGAGCCGGCGGTTCACCCGGTTGTTCAACTTGATCGACTTGCCGAACACCAGCATGTAGATGCCGCCGATCGACATGAAGACTGCGCCGAAAATCGCGATGTAAATCAGTGGTTCAATTGACAGTTCCATGGTTCAGTTTCCCGCAGGTTCGTAGATGGAGGCGGGCAGATCGTAGCCCCATGCCTTGAAACGGTCGGAGTAGTGGCTTCGGATACCGGTTCCGGTGAAGCGGCCGATGATCTTGCCGTCTTCCTGAAGACCCATCCGCTCGTACCGGAAGATTTCCTGCAGGGTGATGACCTCACCCTCCATACCCGTGACTTCTGTGATCGATACCATTCGACGGGAGCCGTCCTGCAGGCGCGACGCCTGCACGATCAGGTTCACGGCCGAGGCAATCTGTGCCCGAACGGCTTTGAGCGGCATCTCGATGCCGGCCATTGCGATCATGTTTTCCAGGCGGCTGATGCCATCGCGCGCGTTGTTGGCGTGAATTGTGGTCATCGAACCGTCGTGGCCTGTGTTCATGGCCTGAAGCATGTCGATGACTTCCTCGCCGCGGGTTTCGCCCACGATGATGCGATCGGGGCGCATGCGCAGCGCGTTGCGCAAACAGTCACGCTGGGTAACGGCACCCTTACCTTCGACGTTGGGCGGGCGGCTTTCCATCCGGCCCACGTGATCCTGCTGCAGCTGGAGTTCGGCCGTATCCTCGATCGTCAGAACGCGTTCGGCGTTGCCGATGAAAGACGACAGGGCATTCAATGTGGTCGTCTTGCCCGAGCCGGTACCGCCCGAGACGATGACGTTCAGGCGGCAGGCAACGGCGGCCTGCAGATAGGTCGCCATTTCCTCGGTGAAGGCACCGAAGTTGACGAGGTCGTCGACGGCCAGTTTCTCTTTCTTGAACTTACGAATAGAGACCAGCGATCCGTCCACGGCCACCGGAGGGACCATTGCGTTGAAGCGCGAACCGTCCTTCAAGCGCGCGTCGACATAAGGGTTCGATTCATCGACTCGCCGCCCCACAGCCGACACGATCTTGTCGATGATCCGCATCAGGTGCTTTTCGTCCTTGAAGCGGATTTCCGACTTTTGAAGCTTACCGTCGCGTTCGATGAAGATCGAATGCGGGCCGTTCACCAAGATATCGTTGACCGTTTCGTCCTTCAGAAGCGGCTCGAGAGGGCCGAGGCCCATGACTTCGTCGAATAATTCGGAATTCAGGGTGTCCCGGTCCTCACGACCCAGAACAACGCCCATGTCCGACAGCTCTTCGCCGGTGATCGACATGATTTCACCGCGCAGGGCGGTGGGGTCGGCCTTTTCGATCGCGCCTAGGTTCAGGTTGTCGAGCAACCTGTGATGCATCTCGGTCTTCAGCTCCTCGATCCGCTCACGGCGCTTCATGTCCTTGTCGGGCGGCGGTGGTGCCGCGGGTGCCTTGGGTTTGGGCACCTTTGGGGCCGGTGCCGGTGGGACTTTGGGCTCCTGCTTTTTGGTGTCAGCAGCCTCGCTTTCGGGACCTTGGGGCGCATCGATCGGCTTCGCACCATCGATTTGTGGTTTCTTGTAACGTGAAAACATTGCTCGGATCCTTGCGATCTATCAGCCGAATTTCAGGCCGAAGATCGCCCTTTTGGCGGGTTTCTTGGCACTGCTCGGGGCAGCACCGGTGTTGATGGCCTCGCGGGCCTCCAACAAACTTCCAGCCAGTTTCTGAATTTCCTTAGCCAGGGCATTGCGCGGGGCCATTGTGCTCAACGGCGCTGCCTGGTCGTTTATTTCGGTGACCTGCTTGCCGCCATCCGGCAGCACGGCATGAAACTTGACGTCCAGGCCCTCCGCCATTTTTTTGACGCGCGCCTTGCCGGTCATATCCATCTTGCCTGGGCCTCGGTTCAACACGAAGGTCATCCGTTCGACCGGCAGGCCTTCTGACTTCAGGAGTTTCTGGAACCGGAGGGCGTTCTGAGCCGAGCGCACTTCCATTCCGCAGACGACGAAATACAGGTCCGACTGGCTCAGGACGGTATCCGTCCATCCGGTTATCGTGTTGGGCATGTCGACGATCACGATGTCGAAACAGGAGCGGGCGAGGGTCAGGAGGCCGACCACGTCTTCCGGGCCGATCAAATCCAGCGGCAGGATGTCGGCCGGCGACGTGAAGACGCTCACCTTGTCCTTGTAGGTCCTTAGGGCCTGGCGGAAGGCCTGTTCGTCCATGGACGATACATCGGACAGAATTTCCAGAATCATGGGCTTGCGCGGCAGATCGAGGTAGGTCGCGACCGAACCGAATTGCAGACCCAGATCGATGACGCAGACCTTCGGGGCATCCGACTTGCTGGCATTTGCCAGCTCCCACGCGAGATTGACGGCCAGCGTCGTTCCGCCATCACCGCCGGCGGCGGACTGGACGGCAAAAATTGCACCTTCCGAATGCGCGCCACCACCGGTGGTCGTGCGTGCGGGGAGCTTTGCTTCGTTGCCGACATTTTCGGCGTTGATCACGTCGGCTGCGTCAGCCCCCGCGCGCTTGAAAACGTCGGCATTTCCTTTGCGGCTGCCGGGAGCGCTAAGGCGGGCCACGGCGTCATGCAGGGCCGCTTCAGGGAGAGGGTAGGGCGCAAAATCATCGGCACCCGCGCGCAGCAACTCGTGCAGGGACATCGGGCCCAGGCCATCGGCAACAAGGATGACCTTCAGCCCGGCACGCTTGGCCTGGCGGATGACATCTGCAACCTGTGGCAGATGCGGTTCGTCCTGGACGTCGGCGGCGATTACGATGAACTCAAGCTTTGCCGCTTCGTCCTGTCGCAGGAACGCGATTGCCTCCACGAAGTCCAGGTCACCCCATGCTTCGCCGAGTTCGGCTTCCATGTCCTCGATCAGCAGGTCAAATTCCTGCACATCGCGCGATACCGTAACGGCGCGAAGCGGTTCGGGCTCGGGAAGAAGGGCAAGGTTGCTCGCCATCGGACATCACCACACATTCTATCGGCACCCCTTCGGGGGCAAAATTCGGGCCCCTACCTGGGGTTCAATCTAGGCCGGGCGGCTGGCCGATAATCCAGCACGTCGGTCACGGGGGAACGCCTCCGCACCCAATCTTTGCCCGGCAATTCAGGCAACAATTGGACCGAAAAGATGAAATTATTGGAAACATCGGCATCAAAACTTGGCCATAATGGCTCAGGCTCGTCAAAATACAAACGGCCCCGCATGTAACTGCGGGGCCGCTGACTGTTTTCCTGGTTCTGGTTTGATCGACCGCTGGTCTATTCGGTGGACACGCTTCCGGTATCGGCTGCCGTGGGTGCGGTAACATTGCCGCTGGAATAGTTGCGATAGATAATGCGGCCGTATTTCCCATCCAGAACCAAGGGGTTGTCGGCAACAAACCCCGACACTTCCGTAACGGTCCGACGATTTGCGCGCTCCTGCGACTGTGTCGGCACGAGGGGGCGCGTTTCGCCGAAACTGACGAGGGCTTCAAGGCGGGTACGAGAAATCCCGCGCTGTTCGAGATACGCCACGGCAGCTCGAGCGCGTCGGAGGCCCAAGCGCTGGTTGTAGCTGTCGGAGCCGACCTTGTCGGTGTGACCGTAGACGCTGAAGCGAACTTCCGGGAATGTTCGTATGAAGTTCGCCTGCTGATCCAGGACTGCGCGCGCCGTCGCGTCGAGGACGACGCTGTTGAACGCGAAGTTGATGGTCGTGGGCACTTCGGCTGCGAACCGTGCGCCCAGATGACTCAGGGCAGGGGCCTCCCCGTTCATGACCAGCATGTTGCGCATGGTCGGGTCGCCAAACCCGCCCTCGTCGATTTCGGCCCCGGCTACGCGGTTGAACCGGGTGCCGGTGCAGGCCGTCAACACCCCGGCGGCAAGGCCGGTCAGGAGCAGTCGTCGTGTGGTTGAAAAATTGCTCATCATCTCACTCCATCACGTAGCCATAGTTGCCCGAGAAGTCCTGCGAAGCGGTTTCTCCGCTCCGCGTGGACGCTTGGGTCCGCGTCTGACCGGCCGTCACACGACCATAAAGGAACAATTCGTTTTCCGTCGGCGGGCGGATGCGGTCCGTCGGAACTGCCAAAGCTCCGGCGGTGGTCGGCTGCACCAGATGCGCCGTCACGATAATCACCAGCTCAGTCTGCTCGCGCTTGTAGTTGGCTGACCGGAAAAGGGCACCAAGGATGGGAAGGTCGCCGAGGAACGGCACCTGCGTCGTGCCGTCTCGGAAATCGTCCTGCAGAATTCCAGCGATCGCAAAACTCTGACCATCGCGCATCTCAACTGTTGTGGACGCACGGCGAGAGCTAACCGCTGGGACGTCGCCACCATTAATTCTGACAGCATTTTCCTTATCTATGGAGGAGACTTCACTCTCCATAACCAGGTTGATGATGTCGTCGTCGACCACCGTCGGCGTAAAGGCGAGAGAAACGCCAACCGGCTTGAACTCTACGCCGACGTTCCCGTCCGTGTCGACGGACGGGATCGGAAACTCACCGCCAGCAAGAAAACTGGCCGTTTGCCCCGAAAGAGCGGTCAGGTTCGGTTCCGACAGGATTCGGGATGCGCCGTTCGTTTCAAGTGCCTCGAGCAAAATCCGGAAGTTGGCGGAGTCTATTCCGAAGCTCAGGTCGAGTTTCCCGGCGCTGTTCGCAACGGCACCAGTAGACGGCGTGAAAGACGCGTCGGTTCCCGTGATCCCCAGTTGTGCGCCAAGTTCCTTTGCCACGTTCCGCGACATTTCGGCGAAGCGCACCTTCAGTTGGACCTGTTGTGTGCCGCCGACGACCATGAGGTTCATAACCCGGTCGGGGGCATAGCGCTCCGCGATCTCGATGGCCTGGTCCAGCTTTTGTACCGACGACACGATGCCCGAAAGCACGATCCCGTCGTTTGCCGTGCGGACTTCGATCCGTTCGCCGGGCAGCAGCTCGCTAAGACGCTCCTTGAACTCGGCGATGTCCGGCGTGACCTGAACCTCCACGTTGGTGATCAGGCGACCGTCCGGCCCCAGAAGCGTAAGCGTCGTGCGGCCGGGCAGCTTGCCCAGCACATAGACGGTGCGCTCCGAGAGTGTTGCGATGTCCGCGATCTGCGGGTTCGCCACCGACAATTCCGCGAAGGGGACGTCGGACTCCAAAACGATTGCACGGTTCAGCGGAACCCGCAGTGCGGTTTGCGTGGTGCCTTGGCTTATTTGAAGGGTCTGGGCGTAAGCGTTCCCAGCCGGAGTGCCAGATACTAGCACCCCGAGCATTGTTGCCCTTAGGATAGTACGAAATTTCATTGTGACCTGCCTCTCTGATCACGCTGCCCAAAATAAACGGATCTTACGCCCGCACTCGATTTACGATGCCAGAACTGAGCTTTTTTGCAACCGAGACGGCCAGATTGATTTGAATGTCCGACGTTTCGGACACAGTTTGCCGCTTTTGGGTCACATTCCGAAACGTGCCACTCTGACGCAAGGGAAAGGCCGCGGTCCTTTTGGGAACGCGGCCTCAAGCCAGTCGATACGAAGGCTGGTGGTGTCAATCTCAGCCTCAGCCGTTTTCCGTGCAAGGGATCTGGATCAGGTCGACATCGGCACCCTTTCGCGTCCGAATGGTGCAGGCCTCCTGGCGTTGGATGATGGGTGCCACTTCTCTTGGCCCCAATATCTGGTCCAGCGTGGCTTCAACGGTGGGCGATTCCGTCTCATCACGCACACCAACAAGTGCCAATGCCAGACGACCTGTCGCCTGTGCCTGTGCAAGCTTTGCGACGACTTCCGGCGTGACCTCCACGGTGATGTTGCGGGCGACGGTCGGGCCGCTGCGCTCCGAGTCGGTTTTTTGATCGATCGCGATCAGGGGGAGGTTTGCATGGATCAGGCGCGTCACGCTGCCCTCACTGCTGCCGCCAGTCCAATAGACGTCAACACGGTCGCCCGGACGCAGGAAGCCCGAGACACCGGAATTCACGTCGACCTGAAGGGTGAAGGCCCGCATTCCCGGGGTCAGCGAGGTGGCAAGACCGGCTTCCTGACCGGGTTTCGTCACCTTGGTCAGCAGAATTGCTTCGTCCCGCTCCATCACGCGCAGGACGGTGCGCTGTCCGTCATTGTCCGGCGGAAAGATGGCGTCCAGCGAATTGAAAGTGCCGTCCGGAATGGCGTCCGCAGGCCACGATACAGCCCGGACGTCGTTGGGACCAAGAACGTCACCGTAGCTCATTTGGCGCTTGACGACGAAGACGTCGCGAACCGGAACGACGGCCTGTTGGGTGCGGACCAACGCATTCTGATACTGGTTGAAACGATCCTTCGCGGTGTTGACGGCAAAGCCGGCCAAGCCAAGACCGGCGAGTAGCAGGAGGCCAAAGATAAGGCGCATCGGATACATCCTTTTTAAAAACACTATACCCTGGCGACTGCAGGGCGATCGTTTCCGGTTTAACTCCGGAATGCGGCAATACGATGGACGGGTCCGGGTTATCCCGTGGCCGCCTCAAGTCCGCGCTAGAACGAAAAAGACGCCCCGAAGCGTAAGGCTTCGGGGCGTCATTTGCTTTGCCGCTAGGGACGTATCAGCCGCCGGACGGAGTTTCAGTGAACGTCGTGTTGCTCGTGAAGGGATTGGTCAGCGGATCGGTATCGGTGAGCGCCTGGCCGATATCGGTCGACAGGTCCTCGATGCCTCCGGACACGACCGACATAACGGCCAGGCCAAGGCCCACGAGGGCTGCGGTCAGAACGACCCAGTCGACCGTCACGGCACCGGATTCGTCATTGATGAAAGCGTTGATGTTGATCATGTCTTTATTCCTTTAGGTCCGGTTCTTGGCAAATGTGATGGCCTGAACCGGACTTTGATTTATGAGAAGCTAGAATTAGCCGCCGGACGGAGTTTCAGTGAACGTCGTGTTGCTCGTAAAGGGATTGGTCAGCGGGTCGGTATCGGTCAGCGCCTGGCCGATATCGGTCGACAGGTCCTCGATGCCGCCGGACACGACCGACATAACGGCCAGGCCAAGGCCCACGAGGGCTGCGGTCAGGACGACCCAGTCGACAGTCACGGCACCGGATTCATCATTGATGAAAGCGTTGATGTTGATCAGCATGGTTTGGTTCCTTGGTAAAGTTACTCGTGTGTTCTCGTCGGGCCGTATCGCCCTTTCGATGAAGCCGTTCTGCCCATGAATCGGGGCGGGAATTGGGCGTCGCCGGGACAAGTCGGAGGAAATACGCAGGTCAAATGATGGTTAAAAATTCATAAAATAGTGTTTTTTATTAATTTTAATTGTTCACGCCCCTATCCAGATAATTGAGCGTAGATACATTTTTTGCCTTTGCGCGGCGTTGATTCCCTTCAACTTCTACGTGCGACTCGCCATTGCTTGCATGAAGTGCCGGGTATGGATGTGCCGATGCCAGCTGCGAAGGCCTGCCTGGCACTCAACAAGGCCGTTGGGGGACTTCTGGCCGCAGGTGTCTCGTGTCATGGGAAGAAACGAAGTGAGGGCCGCGCCTGCCAGCACGACCCCCTGTCCCTCGGTCTAGCCGATGGAAGCTTAGTGACGTTTCCCTCGTTGTCCGCTCCGCCTGCCAACAGAGTGGTGGGGACTGCTCAATCGCCACGTATCTTGCCCGAGTGTTTCGGTGCTTCTTTTTGATCCGATGTCTGGGGCGGTCTGCCGTCGCCCGTTGCCATCCGACGATTTCGGTATGAGGGCCAATTGCGGCGAGATCGTGTCGCATTTCGTTCAAATTGCGGACAATGCGGTTTTCACCAAGGATTGATGGGGGTTTGGGAACAACACCGGGGCCATGGCGGGGCCACGCGGCGGCGAGGGGCGAAAAAGCGGGGCCGACTTGCGGCAATTGTCACAGCCGGGACACTTCCTGAAGCCTCCACGATGACAGGCGCGGCGGAAACATGGCACACAGAACCCAATAATACGCCCCAACGGCCGAGCAGTCAGACATGAACCCCATATTCTCCCTCACGCTGGTGGGTGCGATCGCACTCATGATGCCTGCCAGCCCGGCAAGCGCGGAATTCACATTCAAGCGCGTGCGTCCCCCGTCGGCGACCTCGACCGGCAACCGAATCAACATCCAGGTCGAAGCGGATACGTTTCGCGAACAGCTTTCCCCATCTAAGGCCCCGCGTCCCGGCGCGCCGCAGGCACCGGGTGAAGCCGTCGCGCGCACGACCCCGTCCGAGCCGCAGGCGGGCCGCTCCGACCATCAGGCGTGGTTCTGGTCAGCGATATCGCCCAGCATCGAAGCAACGCCCGGTCGGTTTCTCAAGGCGGCGCAGGTCGCGGCGCGCCCCCCGTCCGGCAGTGGCATCGCGGCACCGTCCCTGGCGCAGCTTCAGGCCATCGCCAAGGCCCACGGTCGCGAAATCCTGTCACGGTCGGTCGGCACGCGGGTTTCGCCCGCCTTGGTGCTGGCCTTGATTTCGGTCGAATCCGGGGGGCGCGTCACGGCCGTGTCGAACAAGGGCGCGCAGGGATTGATGCAGTTGATTCCCGCGACCGCCGAACGGTTTGGCACCAGCGACGCAAACGACCCCTCGCAGAATATCAGGGCCGGCGTCGCCTATCTCGATTGGCTGATGGGGGAGTTCGGGAACGACCCCGTTCTCGCGCTGGCCGGATATAACGCGGGCGAGGGCGCGGTGCGGCGCAACGCTGGCGTTCCGCCCTTTGCCGAGACGCGGGCCTATGTGCCCAAGGTTCTGGCCGCCTGGAATGTCGCGCGGCAGATGTGCACCACGCCTCCGACACTTCCGGGTGATGGCTGCGTATTCAACCCGACCTTGACCGACTCCTGACACCGTAACGGCGGGCATCGCGGACGGCTCAGCGGCCCCCGCTTCGCCACCCTGCCGCGAGACCTCGCAAGGCAGGCTTGTCAGTCGACCAGTGTCGCCTCGGTCACGTCGCGCAGTTCCTGCTCCGTCACGCCGTCGGCAAGCTCGACGATCTTTAGGCCACCCTCGACCACGTCGAGCACACCCAAGTTGGTGATGATCCGATCAACGACGGCCTGACCGGTCAGCGGCAGGGTGCATTCCTTCAGCACCTTCGATTGCCCGTGCTTGTTGGCGTGGTCCATCACGACGACGACGCGACCCACACCGGCCACAAGGTCCATTGCACCGCCCATCCCCTTGACCAGCTTGCCGGGAATCATCCAGTTCGCCAGGTCGCCGTTCTCGGCAACCTCCATTGCGCCCAGGATCGCCATGGCGATCTTGCCACCTCGGATCATGCCAAAGCTTTGCGCGCTGTCGAAATAGGCGGTCTGGGGCAGTTCCGTAATTGTCTGCTTACCGGCGTTGATCAGGTCGGCGTCCTCGGTGCCCTCAATAGGGAAGGGGCCCATGCCAAGCATCCCGTTCTCGGATTGCAGCGTCACCTCGATCCCGTCGGGGATGTAGTTGGACACGAGCGTCGGAATCCCGATGCCAAGATTCACGTACCAGCCGTCCTGCAGTTCCTGCGCGGCACGGGCGGCCATCTGATTGCGATCCCAGGGCATGTATCGTCCTTGTCTTGTGCTTGGCGACTTGCGCGCCGTCGCGGAAGTCCTGCGACAGTTTTCCGGCGACGTAAAGTCAGACGTCCATCATCCCGGCGGGGACATCCAGCATGACCACCGTACCCGCCGCGCCCCGAACCGGCGTGATCGTGGCGTCCAGTCCATCGGCAAGCGTCGCGATCAGGCGACCGCCGATTGTCGTCATATCCGGAAAACAAATGTTCGACGGGAGGCCCACGCCGTCATCGGTCACGACAAGGCGCAAACCGCCCGCCGCAAGACGCGTGAGGCGCAACTCGATCAAGCCTTCCTCCAAGCGGTCAAACGCATGGTGGAAGGCATTGAACAGTACTTCTGACAGGAGCAGCGACACGCGAACCGAGGCTTCGAGGTTCACCACTACGCTTTCGATCTGCTGTTGGTAGCGGATGCCGGGGCGTCCCTCTTCGTAAGCGATCGACGCTGCGACCCGGCTGATCAATGCGCCCAGGTCGATACCGCGTGATCGCAGCCCCTGGCTGTCCGACAGGAGCATGGCTTCATAGACCAGTTGCAGACACTCCATCCGGCGCGTCATCGCTTCGAATTCGAGGGGCTCATCTTCGGTAGTCTCTCCGAGGCTTTTGAGAACCAAAGACAGGTCTTCCTGAACGCGCGACTGGAGAGAGCTCAGCTTTTCGTTAAGTTCCCCATCCTCGCGCTCGGTGTCATGCAGGGGTTTCTGAATCCCCAGATAGTAGATGATGTCGCCGTTGCCGTCTGTAATCGGCGCGATGATAAGGCGGTTGACGAAAGGGCGCCCATCCGCACGGTAATTCTGGATGTCGATGCTCAGATCGCGACCGTCATTCACCGCGGCGCGCAGGTTGTCGACATCGGTCTTTCTGGTCTCGTCGCCCTGAAGAAACCGGCAATTCCGACCGATCACGGCCGAGCGGGAGTAACCCGTCATCTTTTCGAACGCGGCGTTGACGTAAACGATGGGATTATCGTCGGCACGCGGGTCCGTCAGGACCATGGCCACCTTTGCATTGCTGAACCCGTCGATGGCATCTTTTTCGTCCATGACCGCGGCGAGCTTGCGCTTCGTTGCGTCCAACTCTTTGTGTCGCGGTTCGGCACGAAAATTCTGTCGTGGTCCGCCCGTAGTTCCGTCTTGGTCGTTCGTCATGGTGCCCCTCCCTGCAACCAAGCCCCGTGGAACGTTCCGTTTTCCGGAACGCTCCGCGTACGATCAAATCTTGTATCGCTCGCCATGGTCCCGACCCGCGGCGAGGGCAGTCTTGTCCCGATTGTCTTCGGCGGAACCACTGGACTGCCGAAGCTTTTGACATTGTAGGGCGGCAAAGTAGTTTGGCTAGGCCGCGCGTGTGGTCCGCTGCTCGATCCTCTTTTCGTGTTCCCCCTGGATCAGGCGATGAACGTAGATTCCCGGCAGGTGAATGCCATCAGGGTCCAATGATCCGGTCGGCACGATTTCCTCGACTTCGGCCACACAGATCTTGCCGCACATGGCAGCGGGCGGATTGAAGTTCCGTGCCGTCTTGCGGAAGACGAGGTTGCCCGTCGCATCCGCTTTCCACGCCTTCACAATAGACAGATCGGCGAAAATACCCTCCTCAAGGATGTATGTCTCGCCGTTGAAGTCCTTATGTTCCTTGCCGTCCGCTATGACCGTGCCCACTCCTGTCTTTGTGTAGAAACCCGGTATGCCGCAGCCGGCGGCCCGCATCCGTTCGGCCAATGTGCCTTGCGGATTGAACTCCAGTTCCAGCTCACCCGACAGGTATTGGCGCATGAATTCGGCGTTCTCCCCGACGTAGGAGGAGATCATTTTCCTGACCTGCTTGGTCTGCAAAAGGATGCCGATGCCGAAATCGTCGACCCCGGCGTTGTTCGACGCAAACGTCAGATTCTTGGTCCCTGCATCCCGTATCGCTGTGAGCAACAACTCGGGTATGCCGCAGAGGCCGAAGCCCCCTGCCGCGATCAGCATTCCATCGTGCAGGATGCCGTCCAATGCCTCGGCGGCCGATCCGTAGACTTTCTTCATTTTTCCCCCGGGAGCGTCAAATTTCAGGCAGAGTTACGCCGTCTCGAACGGCTTTTCAATCGAAGAGGCGGACCAACGCCTTGACCGTTCCACCGCCTTACTCTGGCTTGCATTGAGGCTTTCGGGCAAGGCATTTCTTCTGGCTGGACAGGGCCATCGCGACGGTTGCGCATCCTGCGGGGGTGGCTGCAAAGTTCATGTCGGCATCAGCCCGCCCGGCGCGATGCGCTCGGTGACAGCATCGATCTGGTCCGCGCTTTGCTGTGGCAGATGTTTAAGCCATGACGAAAGGGGCAGGAAAACCTGCCCCTTTCGGTCCAGCATGAACAGAAGCCGATCGCGTCTCAGAGATCCGGGTAGATCGGGAAACGGTCGCAAAGCTCCTGCACTTTGGCCCGTACCGACGCTTCGACCTCGGCGTTCCCTTCCGCTCCGTTCGAGGCGAGGCCATCGACCACCTCCACGATCAGGTCGCCGATCAGGCGGAACTCCGGCTCGGCAAAGCCGCGCGTCGTTCCCGCCGGAGAGCCGAGTCGGATGCCGCTGGTGACGGTCGGCTTCTCGTCATCGAAGGGAATGCCGTTCTTGTTGCAGGTGATGTGCGCGCGGCCCAGGGCATCTTCGGTCGCGTTGCCCTTCACGCCCTTGGGGCGAAGATCGACCAGCATCAGGTGCGTGTCGGTGCCGCCGGTCACGATGTCCAACCCGCCTTTCATCAACTGATCCGCCAATGCCTGTGCATTCTTGATGACCTGCGCTTGGTAATCTTTGAAGCCGGGACGCAACGCCTCGCCAAAGGCGACGGCCTTGCCAGCGATGACATGCATCAGCGGCCCGCCCTGGATGCCAGGGAAGATGGCCGAATTGAACTTCTTGGCCAGAGCTTCGTCGTCGGTCAGGATCATTCCGCCGCGCGGCCCGCGCAGCGTTTTGTGCGTGGTCGTGGTGGCGACATGGGCGTGGGGGAAGGGGCTGGGGTAATGGCCGGACGCGACCAACCCCGCGAAATGCGCCATGTCCACCAGCAGGATCGCACCGACCGAGTCGGCAATCTCGCGCATCTTGGCAAAGTCGATGATGCGCGGAATGGCCGAGCCGCCGGCGATGATCATCTTGGGCTGATGCTCGGTCGCCAGCGCCTGAACCTGATCGTAGTCCAGCGTCAGGTCCTGCCGACGCACGCCGTATTGGATCGCGTTGAACCACTTGCCCGACTGGTTCGGCCGCGCGCCGTGGGTCAGGTGGCCGCCTGCGTCCAACGACATGCCCAGAATGGTGTCGCCGGGCTTGAGCAGGGCGGTGAACACGCCCTGGTTGGCCTGGCTTCCCGAGTTCGGCTGCACATTGACAAAGCCGCAGCCGAACAAGGCCTTGGCGCGGTCGATGGCCAGGTTCTCGGCGATGTCGACGAATTGGCAGCCGCCGTAGTAGCGTCGACCGGGGTAGCCCTCGGCGTATTTGTTCGTCATCACGCCGCCCTGCGCTTCCATCACGGCGCGGCTGACGATGTTCTCGGAGGCGATCAGTTCGATCTCGTCGCGCTGACGACCAAGTTCGAGCCGCGTGGCCTCGGCGATTTCGGGGTCGGTATCGGCCAGTGTGGCGGAAAAGAAGTTTGGGTCGCGGTAGGGCGCATTCATGGCAGACACTCCGGGCTGTTGTTCCGTTGCGGGCGTCATACGCCTCTCGTGCTTCGTTTGAAAGCGGCCAAAGCGGCGCAGGGTGGGGTCGTCGTCATACTTGTGTTTCCGATCCGCGCACGCCAACCCTTGGGTGTAGACGAAGGAAACTCATGCCCCGCGCTAAGAATATCGCCTTTCTCGCTTCCGATACGCCTGAGGCGCAGACGGCCCTTGATCGCCTGACCGCGCGATATGGTCAGGTCCCCGTCGCCAAGGCGCAGGTCATCGTGGCCTTGGGCGGGGACGGTTTCATGCTTGAAACGCTGCACGCGACGATGGCCGTGGATGCGCCGGTTTACGGTATGAATCGCGGAACGGTCGGATTTCTGATGAACGACTATCGCGAAACCGGTCTGACTGGTCGGTTGGCCGAAGCCGAAGAGGCCGTCATCAATCCGCTGCGCATGGTCGCAACGCGCGCTGACGGAGAGACGGTTGAAGCCTTGGCGATCAACGAAGTGTCCCTGCTGCGCGCGGGTCCGCAGGCCGCACGCCTTCGCATTTCGGTCGACGGCAAGGTCCGGATGGAGGAGCTGGTCTGCGACGGGGCGCTGGTCTCGACGCCCGCTGGCTCGACGGCCTACAACTACTCGGCGCATGGTCCGATCCTGCCAATCGGGTCGGGCGTGCTCGCGCTGACGGCGATGGCGGCCTTCCGGCCGCGCCGCTGGCGCGGGGCGCTGTTGCCGCAAGTGGCCAAGGTGCGGCTGGACGTGCTTAATCCAGAAAAGCGCCCCATGATGGCCGAGGCCGACGGCCATTCGGTGCGCGATGTGGTCTCGGTCGAAATCATGATCGATGCTTCGATCACCCACCGCCTGCTGTTCGATCCGGGTCACGGGCTGGAAGAACGGCTGCTGCGCGAACAGTTCACCTGACACGGGCCGCAGTGAAGGGGTCAGCCTCGCGCCCCCGGCATGCTTTTGATCCGCGGAGGCCAGAGCGGCGGCTTGCGAGGGTCCGGGCGGGGGCCTAGAAGCTGTCCGACTTCTGGAGACACCCATGCCCCGCACGCTCATCACTTCGGCCATACCCTATATCAACGGCATCAAGCACCTTGGGAACCTCGTCGGCTCCCAATTGCCGGCGGATCTCTATGCCCGCTATTGCCGGGCGCGGGGGCACGAAGTGATGTTCATCTGCGCGACCGACGAGCATGGCACCCCCGCCGAACTGGCCGCTGCAAAGGCGGGCAAGCCCGTGGCGGAATATTGCGCCGAGATGTGGCAGGTGCAGAAGGACCTGGCTGACGGATTCCGCCTGTCGTTCGATCATTTCGGCCGTTCCTCCAGTCATCAGAACCACAAGTTGACGCAACATTTCGCGGGCAAACTGGACGAGGCCGGGCTGATCGACGAGCGTTCGTCCAGGCAGGTCTATTCCGTGGCCGACGGGCGCTTTCTGCCGGACCGCTATATCGAGGGGACCTGCCCGAACTGCGGCTTCGAGGATGCGCGCGGCGACCAGTGCGACAATTGCACCAAGCAACTCGACCCCACGGACCTGATCAATCCACGGTCGGTCATCTCGGGCTCCACCGATCTGGAAGTGCGGGAAACGAAGCACCTTTATCTGAAGCAGTCGCTGCTGAAGGATCGGCTGGATCAATGGATCGACAGCCAGCAGGGCTGGCCAGTCCTGGCCACGTCGATCGCGAAGAAATGGCTGCATGACGGCGACGGCTTGCAGGACCGCGGCATCACGCGCGACTTGGACTGGGGCATCCCCGTTATGAAGGGGGACAAGCCCTGGCCGGGGATGGAGGGCAAGGTCTTCTACGTCTGGTTCGATGCGCCGATCGAATACATCGCGGGCACTGTCGAGTGGGCCGACGCGACGGGGGGCGATTGGGAGCGTTGGTGGCGCACCGACAAGGGGGCACGGGATGTCCGCTACGTGCAATTCATGGGCAAGGATAATGTGCCGTTCCACACGCTGTCCTTCCCAGCGACGCTTCTAGGGTCGGGGGAGCCTTGGAAAACCGTCGACTACCTCAAGGCGCTCAACTACCTGAACTACGACGGTGGCCAGTTCTCCACCTCGCGCGGGCGCGGCGTGTTCATGGACCAGGCGCTGTCGATCCTGCCGGCGGACTACTGGCGCTGGTGGCTGCTGTCTCATGCCCCCGAGAACAGCGACACCGAGTTCACCTGGGAGAACTTCCAAGGGTCCGTGAACAAGGACCTTGCCGATGTGTTGGGCAACTTCGTGAGCCGGGTGACGAAGTTCTGCCGGTCCAAGTTCGGAGAGGAAGTGCCCGCAGACGGCGAATGGGGCACCGCGGAGGCCGCCCTGATTGAGACGTTGAGCACCCGCTTGAAGGCCTATGAGGCCTTGATGGACGGCATCGAGATCCGCAAGGCCGCGGCTGAACTGCGCGCCATCTGGGTAGCGGGCAACGAATACCTGCAAGAAGCGGCCCCTTGGGCCACCTTCAAGGAAGACCCCGCAAAAGCGGCGGCGCAGATCCGCATGGCCCTGAATCTGATCCGTTTCTACGCTGTTTTGTCCCGACCGTTCATTCCAGATGCCGCCGACGCGATGCTGGCAGGAATGCGAACCGAGCAGGACACCTGGCCCTCGGACGTCGATGCCGCACTGCGGGTGCTGGAACCCGGTCACGACTTCACGGTTCCGGACGTCCTTTTCGCCAAGATCACGGATGAGCAACGCGAGGATTGGGCCGAACGCTTTGCCGGAACGCGCGACTGATGCGTTTGGGTGCGGTTGCCTACATCGTGCCCGACTACGACGCGGGGATCGCGTTCTTTGTGGACGGTCTGGCGTGGCGACTGACGGCCGACGAGGATCAGGGGGCGCAAGCGCTGGGTTACGGTCGCCTGCGGTGCCATCGAGTTGATCCTCGCCCGTGCCGATACGCCCCGGCAGACCGCGGTCATCGGCAACCAGTTCAGCGGGCGCGTGGGGTTTTTCCTTCACACCGACGACTTCGCTCGCGATGCAGCCCGAATTGTGGCGGCGGGTGGCACGTTCGAGGACTCACCGCGTTACGAACCCTATGGCACCGTTGCCGTCTGGCGTGACCCTTGGGGCACGCGGTGGGACCTGATTGAACCTGCACACACCGTCGATTGAACGCCGTACGCCCTTCAATCCTGGTCATTTTGTCAAACTGTTTCCCCAGACGGTGGGAAATGTGGAAGCGGCTTGACTTTATCGTGGCAGATTTGACCGTTAATCTTGTTTGGTTAGGGGTGGCTTCGGGTGTTTGGTCTTTTCATTATCGGTCTGCTCGGCGGGGGCTTGCTCTACACGGTTATCGATTCCGATGACTCCGACGATGCGGCTTCGTCCCAAAGCGGGACCGAGGACGACGATGAACTGAACGGGACCGAGGGACCGGATCGGCTGTTCGGTGCCCAGGGCGATGACTTGATCAGGGGATTTGGTGGAGAAGATACCCTTGAGGGCGGAACCGGGTCCGATGCCCTGCTTGGCGGTGCCGGGAACGACCAACTCCTGGGTGGGTTCGGTGCAGATGCGCTGGTCGGCGAAGGTGGCAACGACACGCTGTTGGGCGGGCCGGGCGGCGATCTTCTGATCGGCATTGACGGCAATGACGTTCTGTTCGGTGAAGACGGAAACGACCTGTTGTCAGGCGACGACGGCAACGACTCCATTGGCGGTGGGGCCGGGGCGGATCTTCTTCTCGGGGGGGGCGGGGCCGACACGCTGCTGGGCGGCTTGGGCAATGACATCATCGACGCGTCCGAGGCCTCCACCGTGGATGGAGAGGATTTGGCCGAGCTGGGGGTCCGGACTGACTCCGTTCCCGGCATCCCCGCGGGCGACGTGGTCAACGGCGGCTTCGGTGCCGATACGATCCTTTATGACGCGGGCGATACGCTGACCGGCGGCGCGGGGGCCGATACCTTCACGACCATGGGCGAGGTCGATGAAGATCTCGGGACGCCGGTAATCACCGACTTCGAGCCGGGTCTTGATCAGATTGTGTATCTGACGGACGAGGCGGACGGCAATGGACCTGTCGGCCCGGAATTTCGATTCGAGGACAGTACGGAGGGTCTGCGCGTGTACGCTGACGACGACGTCATCGCCATCCTGACCGGACGTACCACGGCGGACGATATCGAAATTGTTCTGGAGTTTTTCGCCTGATCAGCCCATGCCGTCCGCAGCTTGCTGTGTCTTACGGTCTGCCGGGCCCACAATTCCTGCATTCTCGCACTATAAGTCCCCAACCTGCGATCATCGGTGCGATCGGATATGGGTGACGCGGATTACCCGCCGATCACCCGTCCATCACCGATGAAACCATCTACGCCTCCAAGCGGATCAACGCGTTGCAGGCCGTGACGGGTCGCGGCGACGATTGAAGTCACGAAAAATTCAAAATGACTGCGATTGCCCCCTCTTGAAGGCGCAATTTGTCATTCCCACGTCGTAATCATCGGATGCCTGAATAGGGTCCGGTAACAGAAGAGGCCCCTGTCCGGTCATGGAAGGGGTGATGTCAGAAACGTATCGCTTTGAACAAGGATGCTACAATGAGAACCTATGATTTCACGCCCCTGTATCGTGCCACCGTCGGCTTCGACCGGATGGCGAACTTGGTGGATCGTGCAATGACTGCGGATACCGCGACAACTTATCCGCCCTATAACATCGAGAAACTGGGTGAGAACGACTACCGCATCTCGATTGCCGTGGCCGGTTTCACCGATGACGAACTTTCGATCGAAGCCCGCGAGAACCAGCTCATTGTGACGGCGCGCAAGGCCGAGATGGACGATAAACGCACCTATCTCCACCGTGGTATCGCGACCCGCGCCTTCGAGAAGTCGTTTCAGCTCGCCGACCACGTTCAGGTGACTGGTGCGACCCACACCGACGGAATGCTGCACATCGACCTGGTGCGCGAAGTTCCCGAGGCGTTGAAGCCGCGTCAGATCCAGATTGCGACGGGCAAAACCGCGCGCGCGCTGGAAGGAACCTCCGAAGCCGTCGAGGCCTGACTTCCCCGAGAGAGTGCCTCCGGTAGACGGAGTGTCGCGCGTCCCTGTAAAGGGGCGCGCGTCTTGCGTAGGCAAATGCCTTGCCTCGCTGACGTCAGAACCATTGCCCCGGTTCCATCAGCCCCAGGTCCATCAACTGTTGCGCACGCCATTCAAACCGCGTGGACCCATCCCATTTGAAACCCCGGATTGCCGCGCGCGATCCTGGATTGGTGGCAAGCGCCTTGGCGGCCCGGAATGAGGCCAAGGATGCCGTCATCGAATGGTGCCAAGGGCACGAAAAGGTGTTCATCTCTTCGTCCGACAAACGATGGTCAGGCAACAGCCGCAGGCTCTTTCTGACGCGGAACAGCGACACGCGGTCGATGCGGCGACGTTCCCACGGAATATGTTCCTCGAAGCGCCAGCGCAGTCCGCCGAAGAAATCCAGTTGCCGGTCCAACGGGCCGTCTTCGCCCGTCCGGGCGAGCGCGAAGTATCCCGCCTCGTCGATCCAGGCATTTTGCGTGTCCACGGCATTGGAGCCCTTCGTCAGATCTCCTGCATAAAGGTCCACGATGAACGTGAGGACGGCATCGCGGCGCTCTTCGGTGCAGAACGTCAGGGCCTCGCCGATGCGGCGTGTTTCGGCGAACGGGTGAAACAGGTATTCGGCGTTGTAAACATAGGCCATCCATGCCCCTTCGGGCAGCCCGTCGATCAGGGCGTTGACGCAAGTCGCGGCGAAATTGTCAGGCCGTTGGTCGAGCGTCAGGCGATGAACGCCTTCCGGCAAAACGTCGGGCAGGCGCACGGCGGGTGGCACGGCCAGCACGATCTGCCGGAAGCCCGCATCGATGTGGTGTCGGATTGTCCCTTCGATCTCGGTATCATCTTCGCACAGGATCATGAGCACCGGCCCCCTGCCAAGGATGCCGGCACGGGCGCGTAAATCCTCGGGTGAGATGAAGTCCATCGGAGCCTGCCTGTGGTTTGTGGGCACTGTTTCTCAAACCGCAGCCTACCGCAACAGGGGGCGCGTTGCGGCTGGGCCGGGGCTGCGGTATTGCCCCCATGGATATGTCCGGGGGCCTGCCATGACCGCGCCGAAAAAGCTGCACATCAAGACCTACGGCTGTCAGATGAATGTCTATGACAGCGAGCGCATGGCCGAAGTCATGGGCGAGCAGGGATATGAAGTCACCGACACGCCGGAAGACGCCGATCTGATCCTGCTGAACACATGCCACATCCGCGAAAAGGCGGCCGAGAAGGTCTATTCCGACCTGGGCCGTCTGAAGCCGTTGCGCGACGCCAGACCCGACTTGAAGATCGGGGTTGCGGGTTGCGTGGCGCAGGCCGAGGGGGCCGAGATCATGGCGCGCCAGCCGATGGTCGACCTGGTCGTCGGGCCGCAGACGTACCACCGTCTGCCGGCAATGATGGAGAGGGTGAACGCGGGTGAAAAGGCGCTGGATACGGACATGCCCGAGGAGGACAAGTTCGACTACCTGCCCAAGCTGCGCGGCGCGGCCCGGCCCGCGGCCTTCCTGACAGTGCAGGAGGGCTGCGACAAGTTCTGTGCCTTCTGCGTCGTGCCATACACCCGCGGGGCCGAAGTCAGCCGCCCCGTTGCCCGCCTTCTGGCTGAGGCGCGCGACCTGGTGGCGCGCGGGGTAAGGGAAATTACCCTCCTGGGCCAGAACGTGAACGCCTATCACGGGACGGGGCCCGATGGCGGCACCTGGTCGCTGGCCGACCTGATCTGGGCGCTGGACGAAATCGACGGGTTGGAGCGGATCCGTTTCACGACCAGCCATCCCAACGACATGACCGATGATCTGATCGCGGCGCATGGCACCTGCGCCAAGCTCATGCCGTACCTTCACCTGCCGGTGCAGTCCGGCAGCGATCGAATCCTCAAGGCGATGAACCGTAAGCATACAGCCGAGGAATATATCGCCATCATTGATCGCTTGCGGTCCGTGCGGCCCGATCTGGCAGTTTCGGGCGATTTCATCGTCGGTTTTCCCGGCGAGACAGATGAAGATTTTGAGGCGACGATGGATCTGGTTGGCCGCGTACACTACGCCGCCGCGTATTCCTTCCGTTACTCGGCCCGTCCCGGTACGCCGGCCGCCGAGCGTGAAGACGTGCCGATGGAGGTCGCCGCGGACCGTCTGCACCGTCTTCAGGCCCTGATCACCGAACAGCAGCACGCCACGCAAGAAGCGATGGTCGGGCGCGAGACGGCTGTCCTGTTCGAAAAGGCTGGTCGCAAGCCCGGCCAGCTGATCGGCAAGTCGGAATACCTGCAGGCTGTTCATGCCGAGGCATCCACGGATTTGCTGGGGAAGGTGGCTCGTGTTCGAATCATCGCGGCAAAGACAAACTCGCTTGAGGGCGTGTTGGTCTGATTGCAGCTGATTTGAGAGGCCGCATGGGGATTGCCCCGAATACCGAAACAGTTGCCCGTGTACCGTTGGAAATGTTTCGCGCTTACGCTGATTTGCCGCTTTTGCTTCACAAATGGTGGCGGGCCGCAGATAGTTTGTGGAGTGTTACCGCAGCGCGGGCCGGTGTAATCCGGCGCGATGCGCCCGATTTGTAAAGGTTCTTCAACATGTCCACTCGTATCTTGGCAGCCGTCGCCGCCCTGGCAACTTTCGTTTCCGGTGCCAGCCTTTCCGCCGTCCCGGCATCTGCGGACCATCACGCCCGCGCGCAACCGATGCAGATCACCGTTAAATGCGCGCGCTACATTAGCCGTGCCGTCATCTGGGATCGGGCAATGCCGATCTTCCTCGATGATCTGCGGGCTGCCGGCTATACTTTTGAGGAAGCCGATGCGATCGGCAGTCGTGTCTGCCGGGACGAGGCCGGTGTCGGCAATGCTGCCGTCTTGCGGGACACAATGCTAAACATTCTGCGTACCAGTCCGCCGCGTGGCGGCCGCTGACGCCAACTTTCCGACCACCTGTTGAAGGCGGATCCCGGGGGCATGAAGCGCTTCCGGTGGCCTTCAACTACCTGTCCAAGTTCAAATCTCGACCAGATCCCTTGGTGCCCAGATACCGCTCAATATGTGGCCAAGTATGAAATTTGCCGCAATATCTAGTAATTTGGCCTATGAAGACGGGCCGTGTTTGGTAAGGTCGATCCAAGCGGCTGCCTGACCGGTCTTTCCATCGCAAAGGCGATGTCGGGGCAGGGTCAGTCGCGCGCACTTGGCTCGGATGGAATTGGGGAGGTATTTCGTGTCTCGAATTGGAACGGAAATTTTCAAGGTCGCCGCAATGTCCCTGGCCACGGCGGCGATGCTTGCGGCCCCTGCGCTGGCGCAGAACGCCGGCGACGTTGGGGCGGACTCCCGTGGCAACGTTTATACTTACGTCGTTCGTGACGGCGTTGGCGTCTGGACCCGGGGCCGGACTATCCCCGAACCCACGACCGAGCGCCGGATCCTCGCGGAGCGCTATACGCCCACGATCTGGATCGATCCAGACGGGTGCGAACATTGGGTCATGGACGACGGGGCAGAAGGATACATGACGCCCCATGTCACCCGCGACGGCATTCCCGTCTGCAACCGTAGGGGTCACTAAGATGACACACCTTCGCATTTCCGCCGCGCTCGCCTGTCTGGTGGCGCTGGCCGCCTGCGACGTCGACAACAGTAACGACAAGACCGTGGACGGCCAATTGATCGGACGATCCTCGTTGCAGGAACTGGTGCCGGGCATCTGGGTCGACCCGCGCGGTTGTGACCATTGGCTGATTGATGACGGGGTCGAGGGATATCTTTCCGCCCGTCTCGATCGTCACGGCAAGCCCGTGTGCTCGGGTGCGGCCCCGCCCGAATACGTGACCGGCCCGTTCCGGGCGGGTGCCGACATCAACGACCCCCTCTGAGTGCCGTGCTCGCAAACCGAATACGGGGGCCGTGGCAGAGATGTCATGGCCCCTTTTGTATGGTGGGGGTGAAATCCCGCTCGTAGACCCCAAGTTGACTTGTGCCCCTCGGTCGACCGAGGCACGATCATGGAAACCCCGACGAAAAAGGAAGCCTGCTTGCCCACCTTGCTTGATCCGGAAGAGAAGATCGCCGTCCAGCTGGACTTCCCCGACAACCGCCTGATGATCGACATGGTCGGCCCGAACGGGGCGCATCTTGCCCAGATCGAACAGCTGATGGGCGTTCAGATCGTGCACCGTGGCAACGCGCTCGTCGTACATGGCGAAGCGGCAAGTGATGCGGAGCGTGTTCTGAACGCCCTCTATGCTCGTCTTGAAGCGGGCAAGGACGTCTCCATGGGCGTCATCGACGGTCTGATACGTCTGCGGGCAGAGGAAGATGTAGAGGGGACGCGTGAAGGCGATCAGACCGAGATGTTCCCTGGACCGGCCCTTGAAATCCGCACCCGCAAGAAGACGATGGAGCCGCGGACCGAGGCGCAGAAGGCATATACGCGGGCCTTGTTGGAGAACGAACTGACCTTCGGAATCGGGCCTGCGGGCACGGGCAAGACTTACATCGCCGTGGCGGTTGCCGTGTCAAAGTTCATTACCGGTGAGGTCGACCGCATCATCCTGACCCGCCCCGCCGTGGAGGCCGGAGAGAAGCTCGGCTTCTTGCCGGGCACGCAGGACGAGAAAGTCGACCCCTACATGCAGCCGCTCTATGATGCGCTGAATGATTTTCTGCCTGGAAATCAGCTCCAGAAACTGCGCGAGGACAAGCGCGTGGAAATTGCGCCGCTGGCCTTCATGCGGGGGCGGACGCTGTCCAACGCGTTCGTGATTCTGGACGAGGCGCAGAATGCCACCACGATGCAGATGAAAATGTTCCTGACTCGATTGGGGCAGGGGTCCCGCATGGCGATTACCGGTGATCGCAGCCAGGTCGACTTGCCGCGCGGTGTGCAATCGGGTCTGCGCGATGCGGAGAAGATCCTCGAAGGGGTCGATGGTATCAGCTTCAATTACTTTACCGCGACCGACGTGGTCAGGCACCCGCTGGTGGCAAAGATCATCACCGCCTACGAAGCGGAGGATAACCGGCGCGAGGCCGAGCGCGCCGCTCCGCGCGAGTACAAGTGATGAGCGTCGACTATGAAGTGCAAAAGGCCGAGACCGAAAGGCTCTGGGCCGAGATGTCGACCCAGCCCGGCGTGCCCGCCGAGGGCCTGCTCGATCTGCGGTTCGTCGCGGATGCCGGTGCGGGCGCGGATGCGACCGAGTTCATGGGCTGGCTGGAAGACCGGGGGTATGACGTCGAGTATTATCCAGCCGATCCGGACAGTGACGACCCTGAAGACGCGTTGGACGTGATCGAGGTGCAGACCGACGTGATGCCCCTGTCCGCAGCCACCATCCACGCGGAGGAGCGCAAGACGACGGAAGCGGCTTTGGGTTTCGGTTTTCGGCCCGATGGCTGGGGATTCATGGGCGCGTGAGCCACGAGATCGACGTGATCATTGAAGACGACCGCTGGGCCGATCTGGACCGCCTGGCGCAGATCGCCGTGCCCGCGGCCCTGACGGGAGCGGGCCTTTCAGGCGATTTCGAGGTTGCGATCATGGGCTGCGACGACGCGCGGATCGCAGCGCTGAACGCCGACTTCCGGGGCAAACCCAAGCCAACCAACGTCCTGTCCTGGCCCTCCGAGGAGCGCAACCCGGACACCGCTCCCGACGATCCTGAACTGGGAGATATTGCCATCTCTTTTGACACCTGCGCGCGGGAAGCCGCCGAGCAGGGCAAGCCGTTCGACGCGCACGTGATTCACCTGCTGGCCCATGCCACCCTTCATCTGTTGGGCCATGACCATATCAGGGATGCCGACGCGGAACGGATGGAGGCACTGGAAGTTCAAATCCTTGCTGGATTGGGTTTCCCCGATCCCTACAGTTCTGATAAGAAGTGAAAACGCGGATGTATCTCGCCGCATTATCGAAAGGGGCCACAGGGTCCGATGGACAACGACGGATCGTCTAGGGCCGCGCAAGGCGCGCCTGACGTAAACATATCGCAGGACGGCGGCATCGGTCCGCGTCCCGGCTTCATTTCACGCGTGTTCGGAGGCTTTATGTCCGAGCCTGACGGGGCGGATGAAACGAAACAGGCGTCCAGTGCACGCACGATGCCGGGTCTTCTTAACCTTCGACTGAAGCGGTTGGACGATGTCCTGATCCCGCGAGCAGAGGTCGTGGCCGTGCCCGCCGACATCTCCTTGCCGGATCTCGTGTCCAAGTTTCGCGACAGTGGCATGACCCGGTTGCCGGTTTTCGAAACCACCCTGGACGAGCCATTGGGCATGATCCACCTTAAGGATCTTGCCCTGAACCACGGGTTCAACGGCGACCGCGACAAGCCGTTCGCGCTCAAGCCGTTGTTGCGGGGGCTGATCTACGCGCCACCTTCAATGCCGATCGGTGTCCTGCTGACCAAGATGCAGACGCAGCGCATTCACATGGCGCTGGTGATCGACGAATATGGCGGCGTCGACGGGCTGGTTACACTGGAAGACCTGATCGAACAGGTCATCGGTGAAATCGAGGACGAGCACGATCAGGAAGAGGGCAAGCTCTGGCGTCAGGAAAAGAGCGGTTGCTACCTCGCCCTTGCCCGCACGCCGATCGATGATTTCGAAGAGGAGATCGGCTTCAAGCTGGTCGAAGCCGAAGACGAGGAAGAAATCGACACGCTGGGTGGATTGGTCTTCATGCTTGCTGGCCGTGTGCCGGAGCGTGGGGAAGTAATCCCGCATCCCTCCGGGGCCGAGATAGAAGTCGTCGATGCCGATCCCCGTAGGATAAAACGCCTGCGCCTGCGGATGCCGCGCGCGGCCTGATCAATGCGTCGTCTGTCCCTGTTTCTGCCGGCTCTTGCGGGGCTTCTGGCCGCGTTGGGGCAGGCACCGTGGAACCTGTGGTTCATCGCGTTGCCCGCCTTTGCCGTCGGTATTGCGGCGATTGCGCGGGCAAATCGGCCGTTCGTAGCTGGGTTGATGTTCGGCACGGCCCACTTCGCGCTGGCGCTGCACTGGATCGTAGAACCTTTCCTGATTGATGCCGCAGCGACCGGGTGGCTTGCGCCGATCGCGTTGCTCCTGATTTCGCTGGGATTCGGTCTGTTCTGGGCGAGTGCGAGCAGTTTGGGCATGCGGCTTTCAAATGGACCGATTGGGGTGGCCTTGGCGATCGCCGCGGCCGAACTGATCCGGTCCTATATCTTCACCGGCTTTCCTTGGGCGCTGCCGGGCCACGTCCTGATCGCATCGCCCGCCTTGCCCGCGTCATCGCTTGTCGGAGCGCACGGACTGGGGCTTGCCGTTCTTTTGGGGGCGGCGCTTCTGGTTTCGCGCGGTCCGGTCGTCCGTGCTTTTGGGGCGGCGCTTTGGATATTGCCGTTTGGCGTCGGCGTGATGCTTCCGGTTGCGCCTCCCGTTGCTGCCGACGCACCCGTAGTCCGCCTTGTTCAGCCAAATGCACCGCAACACCAGAAGTGGGATCCTGACTTCACCCACGTCTTCTTCCGTCGTGGTCTGGAAGAGACGGCGAGCGCGCCCGATGGCCCGCCGCCGGATGCTGTCATATGGCCCGAGACGGCGTTGCCGGAATTGCTGCGCTACTCCGAAGACGTCCGTCCAACGATTGCCAATGCAGCCGGCGGAAAACCGGTCGTAATCGGTGCGCAGCGGTTCGACGAGGATCGACGCCCAAGGAACTCTCTTGTCGTGCTAACGGGTGAGAATGGAGATGTCGCACTGGTCCACGACAAGTATCGACTTGTGCCCTTTGGCGAATACCTGCCGCTGGAGCCGGTCTTTAATGCCGTCGGCATCGGGGCCCTCGCCGCGCAACTGGCGGGGGGATATGTTCCCGGCGACGGACCTGTTCTGATCGACCTGCCGGGCGTCGGGCTAGTCTTGCCGCTGATCTGCTACGAGGCGATCTTCCCACAGGACCTGCGTCGCCTTGACCGGCCCCGCGCGATCCTGCACCTGACGAACGACGCATGGTTCGGCACCGCGGCGGGACCGCAGCAGCATTTGGCGCTGGCGCAACTGCGTGCCGCCGAATCCGGACTACCTTTGCTGCGGGCGGCCAACACCGGCGTCTCGGCCGTAATCGACGCGCGGGGGAATGTCGTGGCGTCGCTGGGCTTGGGGCAGGCCGGGCACCTGGACGCCCCGGTCCCGCCGGCCCTGTCTGCGCCGCTCTATATCGTGACCGGGGACTGGGCCGCGCTGGCTGTGCTTATGGTGTTGATCACGGGTTTTTGGGCGCAACGCCGCGCGATTCCGGTTGCCCCCATGCGGGAACGGCCTTAGCCAGTGCCGCATTGCACCCCAACGGCTTCCTGACGGGGTGTTAATTACAAATCGGAGCGTTTCATGAGCAGTCGAGCCAGCTATTCCTTCACCTCGGAGTCCGTGTCCGAAGGGCACCCGGACAAGGTCTGTGACCGTATCTCGGACGCTGTTCTTGATGCCCTCATCGCCGAGGAACCCGAAGCGCGTGTCGCCTGCGAAACCTTTGCCACGACCAATCGCGTTGTGATCGGCGGCGAGGTCGGCCTGTCCGACCGCGACAAGCTGTCCGACTATATGCAGCGGATCGAGGGGATCGCCCGCGAGTGTATTCGCGACATCGGCTACGAACAGGACAAGTTTCACCACGAAACGGTCGAGGTGACGAACCTGCTGCACGAACAATCCGCGCATATTGCGCAGGGTGTGGATTCCAACGGTAACAAGGACGAGGGGGCCGGCGATCAGGGCATCATGTTCGGATATGCCTGTAGGGAAACCGACGCGCTGATGCCCGCCCCCATTCAGTTTGCCCATGCGATACTTCGCCGTCTGGCCGAAGTGCGCAAGAACGGAACCGAACCGACCTTGGGTCCGGACGCCAAGTCACAGCTTACGGTTCGCTATGAAAACGGCGTGCCGGTCGGCGTGTCGTCGATCGTGCTTTCGAGCCAGCATCTGGACGAGAGCATGAGCAGCGCCGATGTCCGCGTCGTGGTCGAGCCCTACATTCGCGAGGTCCTGCCCGAAGGATGGATCGACTCGGAGACCCGCTGGCACGTCAACCCGACCGGCAAGTTTGTCATCGGTGGGCCGGACGGCGACGCTGGGCTGACAGGGCGCAAGATCATCGTCGATACCTATGGTGGGGCAGCTCCCCATGGAGGCGGTGCCTTCTCGGGCAAGGATCCGACCAAAGTCGATCGCTCAGCCGCTTATGCGGCGCGCTATCTGGCCAAGAATGTGGTGGCCGCCGGGCTGGCGACACGCTGCACGTTGCAATTGTCTTATGCCATCGGCGTGTCAGAGCCGCTTTCGATTTATGCCGATCTGCACGGGACAGGGGCGGTTGATGCGGTCGCTGTCGAGGGTGCGATCCGAAAGACGATGGATCTGACACCGCGCGGCATCCGGACACAGCTTGATCTCAACAAGCCGATCTATCAACGCACTGCGGCCTACGGTCATTTTGGGCGCGCGCCCGATGCGGACGGCGGATTTTCTTGGGAACGCACGGATCTGGCAGAGGCGCTGGCCGCCGCTGTCTGAGCGCGCATCGCGGCAGGATACGGGTATAGCGGACCTGGGCAGCTATTCGGTTGTCCAGCTGTGAAGCAGGTCGGTGCCAAGTCTTCGGGCCTCGGTCAGACGCAGGCGTGGAGCGTCGGCAAGAGCGCTCAGCCCCATCGCACCCAGACCCGGCGTACCCTCGGCACCGATCACGGCCCCAGCCGTGTAGCAGTCAAGGCGATCGACCAGGCCCTGTGACAGCAACGCCGCGGCAAGCGTGCCGCCGCCTTCACAATACACGCGCGTCAGGCCACGGCTTCCCAGCTCGATGAGCGCGGCATCAAGATCGATATGCCCACCCGGCCCGGCGGAACACGGAATGAGCGTGACGTTTCGCGCCTTGAGCGCGGCCTGTCTCTCCTGCGGCGCATCCCCGTGGAGCATCCATAAGGGTGCCGCGCCGCGTGTCATGGCGCTGTCCACCGGCACATTCAGGTGCCGCGACAAAACGATCCGTACCGGCTGCGGCACATCGCCCATGCCCCGAACCGTCAGTTGAGGGTCATCGACGCGTGCGGTGCCGGCCCCAACCATCACCGCATCGTGGCGCGCGCGCTGCGCGTGGACATGGGCGCGGGCTGCGGGCCCGGTAATCCACTGGCTTTCGCCACTCGCCGTTGCGATCCGTCCATCCAAGGTCATCGCAAGTTTCAGCGTCACGAAAGGGCGTCCGTGTTCAACGCGCGACAAGAAACCTGCCTGCAAGGCGCGGGCTTCAGCTTCCATCACTCCCCCGGTTACCTTGATCCCGGCGTTCCGCAGCATCGCAAGGCCCCCCCCGTTGACCCGCGGGTCGGGGTCGCGAGCGGCGACCACCACCCGCGTCAGGCCCGCGTCGACAAGGGCTTGGGCACAGGGCGGCGTCTGGCCATGGTGGGCACATGGCTCCAGCGTGACATAAGCTGTAGCTCCGCGCGCCGCAGCACCGGCTTGCGTCAATGCCTGCGACTCGGCGTGCGGTCGCCCCCCGTCAGCCGTAAATCCACGTCCTACGACGACGCCGTCGCGAACGATTACGCAGCCCACGGCGGGGTTCGGCCAGACGCGGCCCAGCCCCCGCGCCGCCAGAGCCAGCGCATGGGCCATGAACTGCGAGTCCGTCACGTGTCTAGGGTAGGGGGGCGAAGTTCATGGACAAAGTCCTCGAAATCGTCAGCCGCCTGGAAATTCTTGTAAACGCTGGCAAAGCGTACGTATGCGACGGTATCGATCCGGGCCAGGCTCTCCATCACGATCTCGCCGATCTGCTTGGAGGGTATGTCGGTATCGCCCATCGACTCCAGCCGCCGGACGATACCCGAGATCATCTGGTCGATCCGCTCCGGCTCGATCGGGCGTTTCTGCATTGAGATGCGGATGGAACGTTCCAGCTTGTCGCGGTCGAATTCCTCGCGTTTACCGTTTGTCTTGATGACAACCAGATCGCGCAGCTGCACCCGTTCGTAGGTGGTGAAGCGACCGCCGCACGACGGGCAGAACCGCCGTCGGCGAATGGCGACGTGGTCTTCGGCGGGACGCGAGTCCTTCACCTGGGTGTCAACGTTTCCGCAGAAGGGGCAGCGCATGTGTCGTCTCCGGGCCAGGTGATCCTGCCAGATGTGGCGGGCGGGACCATTGCTTGATGCGCTGATACTGTGCCCCCCCAAAAGTGGTGTGGCAAGACCGGTCGACCATCGTGGCAGCCGGGTGTGGCCTCTGCATCAGCGTGGCCGGAAGATGCGCGTGGTGTGGGTGGGCAGCACGTCGTGGATCTGAATTGCGCCAAGGCTCTCGAAATCCTGCCGATACTGACGCGCTAAGACTTTGTAGTTTGATTGCTTCTCGATTCCGATGACGACGAGGTACCCTTCGGTGACGCGGAGCATTTCGCCGAAAATCCATTCGCTGTCAGGATGGAGATGCAGCAGAACCGCCATCGTTAAGGTCAGCCCGAACTTACCACTGGCGAGCTTCGGCATCGCCGGCTGGGCGGCCTGCAACAAGATGGTTGCGTTGCTCTTCAAATCAGGAAAGGGCTGACCCATCGCTGCCACCGCATCCGCGTTGATTTCAATCCCCGTCAACGGGTAAGGCCTGCGTCCCGCATTCAGGTAGCACCAGACGTTGCAGCCAACTTCCAGTGGGCCGCCCGGACCGATTTCCTGCTGTTTAAGTAGCGAGACGAGATAGTCTTTCGGCTTCGGTGGCTTGTGCGAGGGGGGCGGCTGATTGCCCTTGTTGGGTGGTGCTACCAGTAGGCGGCCAACCTTTCACGCGATCCTCAGGTGGGCAGGTTCCCATCCCCTTTGATCGCGCGACCGATGCGATGGCAGTTCTTTCGGTAGGCGTTTGCGAGCGCATCAGGCACCTGAGCATACGCCGTTGTGGCTGTCCCGCTTGGCAGTGACCGCGTGAGTAGGGCAACGTCGTGCAGTCCTAGGTGTCGGCCCTGAAGTGCGCCGAAACCTGTCTGTCGTGCGGCCTATCCCGGTGTTCGACAAGATAGATGCCCTGCCATGTGCCCAGCATCATGCGCCCGTCGATGACCGGGATCGACAGGTTGACGGGCAGCAGCATCGACTTGATGTGGCCGGGCATGTCATCCGGCCCCTCGTAGGTATGTGTCAGGTAGGACATTGATGGGTCAGACGTGCGTGGCACCGCGCGGCCCAGCCAGGCGATCAGGTCGGTCTGCACCTCTGGATCGGCGTTCTCCTGGATCAGCAGGCTGGCGGAGGTGTGGCGAATGAAAAGCGTCAGCAAGCCCGAGGCATTGGGCACCCACGCAGCGACCTGATCCGTGAACTCAGTCAGGCCCGGTCCGTTCGTCTGGATGTGGAATCGACCGTGCATCAGGCCGGCAGGTCCAGAAAGCGGCTTTTCACGTCGGGCGCGGGCAGGATGCAGGTCGATGTCCGACCGAAGATCTTATAACGGTTTCTGGCGATTGCATGGTACAGTAGGTTCTTTACGGACCCGGGCAGCCACGATGCGACAGCTAGGGCCTTCCACGGCCAGCCGATGGCGCGCATCGCGGCGGCAAAGGCGTCGAGCCGCTGGTATATCACGCCGTCAACGATGACGAGGTTCGTTTCGAATGCGTCCGTGGGCAACCCCAGATCGCGGTACATCGACTGACCCAGAACCGACTGTGCGGTGACGAAGCGGAACCGGCTGTCGGTATCGGTCCGGATGATGAACTTGAAGAAACCTGAGCAGAGCACGCAGACGCCGTCGAAGACGTCGTTCTGACCGATAGCGGCCCGCGTTTCGTGGGAAAGTGCGGTGATCATGTCCATTGGTGGACTTTAGGCGTGTGGCGCGTCCTCCGAAAGGCGTCAGCGCGCCGCGCGTCGCCGCATGTTTGCCTCCGATTGCGACTGCGGCAATCCCGCCCGCCTGTGGAACGGGCCGGGCGCGGTCGGGTTTTTTACCTGATGTGCCCTGACGGGCAGGAAAAGACAGGAGGGCGTAATGACCGATAATGCAAAACTCGACAGAACCGTAAGGATAAAAGGCGGGGCAGTTGCCGCGCTGACGCCAGCGCAGGGCACGACGCATGACCCGAATTCCGTGACCACCGGAACGTCTGTCGAACCCACACGCGATGTCTACCCGCCCAAGGGCGAGGATGATTACAAGTTATGAACGCGCAAGGCCCCGGAACTTCCGGGGCCTTGTGTTTCTGTGAATAAGTGAGCGCCAGTCCTACTGATCAAGGAAACTGCGCAGTTTCCGCGAGCGGCTCGGGTGCTTCAATTTTCGAAGCGCTTTCGCCTCGATCTGACGGATGCGTTCACGAGTGACCGAGAACTGCTGGCCGACCTCTTCCAGCGTGTGGTCGGTGTTCATTCCGATGCCGAAACGCATCCGCAGCACCCGCTCCTCGCGCGGGGTGAGCGAGGCCAAAACCCGCGTCGTGGTTTCCTTCAGGTTTTCCTGAATAGCGGAATCCAGCGGTAGAACGGCGTTCTTGTCCTCGATGAAGTCGCCAAGCTGGCTATCTTCCTCGTCACCGATTGGGGTCTCAAGCGAAATTGGCTCCTTGGCGATTTTCATCACCTTGCGGACCTTCTCCAGCGGCATTTGCAGCTTGGCTGCCAATTCTTCGGGCGTCGGTTCGCGGCCGATTTCGTGCAGCATCTGCCGGCCGGTGCGGACCAGTTTGTTGATCGTCTCGATCATGTGGACCGGAATCCGGATCGTGCGAGCCTGGTCGGCGATCGACCGGGTGATTGCCTGACGGATCCACCAGGTCGCATAGGTCGAGAATTTGTAACCGCGGCGGTACTCGAACTTGTCGACGGCCTTCATCAGGCCGATGTTGCCTTCCTGAATCAGGTCAAGGAACTGCAGGCCGCGGTTGGTGTATTTCTTGGCGATCGAGATCACGAGGCGCAGGTTGGCCTCGACCATTTCCTTTTTCGCCTGACGCGCTTCCTTTTCGCCCTTCTGAACCTGGTTCACGATGCGGCGGAATTCGTTGATGTCCACGCCGACGTATTGACCGACCTGCGCCATATCACCGCGCAATTCGTCCACCTTGTCACGCGATCTTTCAAACAAGGCTTGCCAGCCACGACCGGTCTTTTCAGACATCCGATCGACCCAGCCGGGGTCGAGTTCGTGGCCACGGTATTCCTCGATGAATTCGCGGCGGTTGATGCGAGCCTGGTCTGCCAGTTTCACCATACCCGAGTCGATCGACATGATCCGCCGGTTGATGCCGTAAAGCTGATCGATGAGGGCTTCGATACGGTTGTTGTGCAGGTGAAGCGCGTTCACCATTTCCACAATCTCGGAGCGCAGCTGCTGGTATGCGGCCTCTTCCTTTTCAGAAAAGCTGTCATCTTCATTCAGCGTCGCGGAGATCCGCAGATCCTGCATTTCGGCCAGCTTGGTGTAGTGATCGGCGATGACGTCCAGCGTTTCCAGGACACGCGGCTTGAGTGCGGCCTCCATCGCGGCCAGCGACAGGTTCGCGCCCTCATCCTCATCATCATCGTCGTCGTCATCGGTGCTGATCGGGTTCCCGTCTGCGTCCAATTCCTGCTTGTCTTCGGTCTTGGCGGCAGCGCTGACGCCCGGAACAGCCCCGGCAACCGGCGTCTCAGCCTCCTCTTCCATCTGGTCGCCGAACGTCGTTTCAAGATCGATAACGTCGCGCAGCAAAATATCTTCGGACAGAAGTTCGTCGCGCCAGATCGTGATCGCCTGGAACGTCAGCGGGCTTTCGCAAAGCCCGAGGATCATGGTGTTGCGGCCGGCCTCGATGCGCTTGGCAATCGCGATCTCGCCTTCGCGCGACAGAAGTTCGACCGATCCCATCTCGCGGAGGTACATCCGGACCGGGTCGTCGGTACGGTCAAGTTTGGTCTCGGCGGCGTCGGTCGTCGCGACATCGCCACCCTTCTTGGAGGCGTCCACGACGGCGGTGGAACCCTTGGACTTCTCATCGTCGTCGTCTTCGGCTTCCTCGGCCTCGACGATGTTGATGCCCATCTCGGACAGCATCGACATCACGTCCTCAATCTGCTCGGACGAGACCTGCTCGGGTGGCAGAACCTCGTTCAGCTGATCATAGGTGATGTAGCCACGCGTACGCGCGTCGGCAATCATGCGTTTGACGGCGGCCTGGCTCATATCGAGCGAATGATCGCCCTCGGGGTCCCGCTGCTTGTCGTCGTCAGTGTCCTTGGCCATCGCCGCGCTCCGATCAGGAGTGATTCTTCGGTGTTCGTTAGCGAATCACTATCGCGAATCGCTGGGGACCGCACCCCGAATCACTTTTCAGTATTTGTTTTGCCCGCCGGCGTTGCCAGAAGGCTGTCATAATAGTCAGCGAAGGAACTTTCGCCGTCGCCGCTTGCCACATTTTCGTCCCCGATGCGCAACGAAGCATCGTGTCGCTTGCCTGCCTGTGCCAACCGCCATGTCATTGCCTCGTCGGCCCCATCCTCGAAATCCTCGATGGCCTCGCGCGCTTCGCGAACCGCCCCACGTCGGGCATCCAGCCGGGTCAGCAGATCGCGAATGCAAAGCCGCGCCCCGTCACTGTCGCTCCGCGTCACCGGTGATATTCGGACATGGCGCTGAGCGAGCAGCGTTTCAAGGGCTTCCGGACCGATCCGATCAACAAGGATGTCCATGATTTCACCGGCTTCCAGATTTGGATCAACCGTGAGCAGGGCCTGCGCGATCCAGGTGTGCTCGTCCCGGCCCCATATCCCGGTTTCCAGCAGGTCGGTGAATTCCGCGATCAATTCGGGGTGACGGATCAGCCCGGCAAGAATGACTTGTTCCAGAAGAATGTCTGGCGTGGTCGATCCCGAAGCCAGATCCGAGGTTCGCGCAGTCGCCGTGGCCTGCGCGGGGGGCTGCCATTTCTTTCCGGGCGTGAAGGGTCTGTCGCGGCGATATCTTGGGTTGGGCACGAAGCCCCGGTCCTGTCCCCGATCGGGCGTGGCCGGCGGCGGGGCGTCGAAGGCGACCGAGCGCGAAAGGGGGATGCCGAACAGCTCCGCTCGCAGGCGTGCGATTTCCTCGCCGTAATGGCGGCGCAGGCTCGTGTCCTTGATCCGGCGCAGAATGGCCCGAAGTTCGCGGTCCAGCATGGCGCGGCGTTCGGGGCTGTCGAAGCTTTTGCCTTCTATCTCTCGCTTCCAGAGCAGGGCGAGCATCGGACGCGCATCATCCAGCACGGCGCGCATGGCGCGTGTGCCGTCTTCACGGATGAGATCGTCGGGGTCCTTGCCTTTCGGCAGGATGGCGAACCGCAGGCTCTGCCCCGCTTCGATTAGCGGAAGGGCCAGGTCGGCCACGCGCAGGCCCGCATTTTGGCCCGCGGCATCACCGTCCAGAGCGATCAGCGGTTCGGGCGTCACGCGCCAAAGCATCTGCAATTGCCGCTCCGTCACCGCCGTGCCCAAGGGGGCGACGGCGGCTTCGAACCCGGCCTGAACCAAGGCGATAACGTCCATGTAACCTTCGGCCACTACGAGGGGCTGGCCTTTGCCCGCCGCAGTGCGCGCGTCGCGCAGGTTGTAGAGGTTCGATCCCTTGTCGAAGAGCAGCGTCTCGGGCGAGTTGAGGTATTTCGCCTTGGCATTGGTGTTCATCGCGCGCCCGCCGAAACCGATGCATCGGCCGCGCGCATCCCGGATCGGAAAGATGATGCGGTGGATGAACCGGTCGCGCGCGGCCCGCCCTTCTTCCGCTGGCACGGCCAGCCCTGCGCCTTCAAGCATCTCGAACGAGATTCCCTTGCCGGTCATCGCGGTAAGGAAGGCATCGGAAGCATCGGGTGCGAACCCTATTTCGAACCGGTCCAGCGTCTGGCGGCCCAGACCGCGCCGTTCGAGGTAGGCGCGCGCCTCTGACGCGCCTTGCGTTGCCAGTTGAAGGCGGAACCACTTCACCGCTTCTTCCGTCACTTCGGCCAAGCGGGTGCGCAGGTCGGCCTTTTCGGCGGCCTTTGGATCGCGGGCGGGCATTGGCATTCCGGCTTCGCCAGCCAGGATCTCTACGGCCTCCATGAAGCCGACGTTCTCGGTCTCCTGTACAAAGCCGAAAACGTTCCCCTTCGCCTGGCAGCCGAAGCAGTAGTAGAACCCCTTCTGGTCATCGACGTGGAAACTGGCCGATTTTTCCTGATGAAACGGGCAGGGGGCCCACCAGTCGCCTTTGGCCTGATTGGTCTTCTTCATGTCCCACGTGACCTTGCGCCCGACGACGGCCGATAGGCTCAGTCGATTGCGCAGGTCATCAATGAAACTGTCGGGTAGCCGCATAGTTACAATATCGGGGCACCCCTGATCAGAGTCGAGAGGCGGAGAGAGTGTATTTGGCGTCAGCCCGAGAACCGGCAGTGTCGTGGTGATGCGGGCGACGCGATCCGCTTCGGAAGACGGGCGGCCCTTCTGTTTCTCGGCGTCATTTGCCCGACAGGGTGACCAGCCGGGTTGAAACGCTGATGCGTGCCCTGATCGTCAGACCGGCCGATCTCCCTGCTACGGGTCATCCAAATGACCCCGCCCGGAACTTCGCCGGGCAGAAGGACACTATTCATGCGGGATATCTCAGGTGCCTTCGGCTTCGCAGTTCCCGGCCCCGATCAGCGGCAGACCGTTGACCTCCGTAACCGATGGTCCGCAGTCCGTGTCGTTCGCAATCACGCTCCCATCTCCGGGGTCCGTTTCGTTGCCAGGCGCAAAGGCGAGGCGGGCGGCATAACGCTGACTGATGGGGACGAAGGACGGGATGATCCGGTCTTCCAAGCCTACATTGAAAAAGGGTCTGTCGTAGGTGTAGGCTTCGACCAGTGTGACACGCTGGTTGTCGTCAAGACGCGGAATTTGGTTCAGGTATTCGTCAAGGCGCTCTCGCGTCATCGCCGGCTGGCCGTCGGTCGCATAGGACCAGATGACCTCCAGCGAGTCATCGATGCGACGCACCTCAGTGAATCGCATGAAGCTTGCGTCATCGGAACAGGTCAGCGTTTCATAGACCTTTTCCAAGCCGTCCGGGTCGGCCGGGCGTGACGATATCCAGACGGCGCTGGGCCTCCCCCAACGAAGGCTGATCATAACCAATGCGGCAATCTGGGCGCGAAGCTGTCGATCGCTGCGGCTTGTGCCCCGGTCGAACATGCAAACCCTGAGAGGATGCGCTTGAGCAGCCGGATCTTGGCCTAGAGGGCCTCCGGGTAATGGGCCTTTCCTGTCTCTCTATGCGGAGGCGTCAAGCAAGGTCGCATCAGCCGATGGCAGGCCGCTGGAGATCTTGGTGATTGCCGACTGGAAAACCATCGCCAGGCTCCGGTAAGGTCACATGCACCGGCGCGAGCGCGAAAAGATCACGCCGGATGCAATGATATTTCAGCGTCAGGGTAGATTACCGGGCCTTGATCCGCGATTCCCCGGGAAACAGCGGCGAATCATTGCACGATGCGGAAAAACTCCGGCTCATACCATATTGGCAATCCGTCCGGACCACAGAAGCCAATTCGCCCACTCGCGGTCGCATTGATGTGCTGATCGCTGATCACCGATGCGCCGTTTATGCTGCCGACGTCCGCGGCGAAAGAAACCGAACCGGCTGCGACGATGCGCGAGCCGTTCATTTCCATGCCGGCAGGAGCACGGAAACCGCCAAGGCTAAAGAATTGCGCACCGCCGCCGGGAGCGCAATCATCTTTACGTCCCATGCGGATGCCCGATGCGCCAGTAATCGAAGCCTCGGCCGTGCTGGTGGTGATGATCGTGACGTCCTCCGCCGCGGCACCGCTACCGAATGCAACCTTGCAATTCGTAATCAGAACACCCTCGCGCAGCACTGTGCTGGTCGGAATTGAGATACTCTGATTAGTGTTGGGGCAGGTGATTTGATGGATGCGCCCTTCTTGCCAGACGGTTTCGTCGAGCTGGCCCTTCCATTCAACTGTGACAGGCAAAGGGGAGGTCAGGTAATCGGGATAGACCGGTGAATTTATGTCGATGATCCCATTCAACATCATATCCACGCGGCCTGCCGCGTTGATCTCGTAATATCCGTCGCGAAGCGACTCCTCGAGGCCATCATTACTCTCCATCCCACTGCTAGGCAGGACTACGTCACGTTTGTCCGGCATCGATACGATGACACCGGGCTCATAAATATTGTTGCTGTTCAGAGCGACATATCCGTTGGAGTGAATGCAAAACCCTGAAGTATAAAGATTGTTGCTGGTGACATCGACATATTGGTCGCCGACAAACCCTTCGAGCATGCAGGTGGGAACATAAGTATCGGCGATGGACCGGCGAACGACGTCGAAGCCTGGAACACCAGCGAAGCGCAGCAGAAAGGCCCGAACCCTGTTGCCGCGACCGACCAACCGTGACGTGTCAACCATCACGGCATCGTCTGCGCCGATACTGGGCGTGAAGGTCCGCGTTCCTTGGTCCCAGAGGCCGAAAACGATATCCTCCGGCAGCAGGGTATTGCCGTACACCTCGGAAGGAAGCGCGCGCTCGACGACAGCCAGAGCGGCAACGATTGCCTCGGGCTCAGTCCCGCCGGATTGCCGTTCCACGAGGGCAGCATGGGCCGCGCTGTCAGCCGCGACCTGAAGTTGCGTCCGAACCTGAAGCGCGTTGGACATGTCGAGTGCTATTCCGCCAAGAGCGCAGGACGATACGAACATCAGCAGCCCGAACGCCGTCATCGCACCGTCTTCGCTGCTCGCCTTGGTCTGCAATTTGCGCGTTAACTTTGAAAACGTCGTGTTCATGGCATCCACTCCAACCTGTGGCTCGCGGTGAAGGTCACCGGTGCCGATTGCGAATTTGCGAGAATTCCCATCATCCGCAGTGAGGTCCACGGGATGTCGACAGTTGTGACCACCATGTTCCCGTCGATCTGAACCGTCGCATCGGCAGCTGGATAAACATCCTGAATCTGGCTCTCGATGTAGGCTTCGGTTTCGGCAGCCGTCTTGAATATACCGATCGACATCTTGCGATCACCGTCATGGATGCTGCGATTGACGTAGGAATAGCTGTAAAAGGTGTTGCTGGTATCGACTATGATGCCTGTGATCAGGATCATGAGAGCGAACCAGAAAAGTGCCTCAACCGTGAAGGTCCCAGACTCCGAAGTCACGAAACGTCTGATGTGGCTTTTAAAATACAACATCAGACCTCAATATATTCCTTAAAGTGACTTGCGGTGATCGACAGCTCTCCGTTGGCCAGCAGACGCGCGACGATGCCGAACATGTCGACATCGGCAAGCGGCACGGTCACCTCGGTGCGCACCATTCCCATCAGAATGAAGCTGTCGACCGTGCTGAGTTCGCCATCCGCCGATGGCGACAGGGCATTCCTTATCGCCGTTTCTGCTTCGAGGTTGGAGTTGAGGACGCCAATGGAGTACATTCGGTTTCCGTCCTCCACGATCCGAAGCATGTTCGAGCGGTTGAACATGATGTAGGACGCGTCGGCGACCAACATGAAGAACCCCATGACAAAGGGCACCCAAATCACGAAGGATACCGTCTCGACGCCGCCGTGCTCCTCGCGCAAGAAGCGCCGGGTCTTATGCAAATGTCGCTGATACATGATGAGCACGAACGCTCCTTAAAATAACACTTCTCAGGACTTATCCGGTAAAGACGGCTAAATTTTGGCGTTTTCCTGTCTGCTAAGGTGGGCGAGCGGATCATGAGTCAGGGTTTTGGAAACGCTGGCAATGCTCCGCCCGCCGGACCCGGAAACCATCGTATCGATGAATCCAAGGCCAATCATGCACTAACACTCAAACTGGCCCTCTCAGGTGGGGCTGATCATCCGCGCTGCGCCTCGGCCACCCTCGCCTTGCCCTCGAGCGTTCGCGGGCCGGTGCTGCATGACCTGTGAAAGCGACAACGCCACCGCCCAGACTCGGACAAGGCGAGCCGCGACACCCCAAGCCATTTGCGGTACGCCTTGAATTCGCCCCCAGGTCGTGGCTCCCTTCTTGCCCCCTGCGCCGACGCTTCGCGTAGCTGAGCGGCCTTCTTTCTCGCTCTCGAGGCACGTTTACGGCATCCCTCCCGGCAGTAGCGCGCATCAGCCCGGCGAAAGAGCGGGATAGGCGCACGGCACCAGTCGCAGAACCAGCCATTGCGCTTCATGTTGCGGGCCACGGCCACCATGCGGGCGATGCGCGCGGCGATTGCTCTCCAGCCAGACTGCGGCGCTGACGGTGAAGCCGCCTCCGTCGTGTTCTTCAATTTGCAGCCCTTGCGGGTCAGGTCCAGGCATCTGCTTTCCTTTGAATAGACCGGGGGCGATAGGCGGGCGAATCTGTTGCTTATGCTTGTGTCTGCGAGAAAACTCCTCTGGCGTCCCGCTCCGACAGTGCCAACTACAACCCAATCTGTCAGTGAAGGAGCCAGCAGCATCAGAATGCCGAGGAAGCAAGCATGACTAAGCCACGAAACCTGTTCGCCGTCGGCTTTTGCGCCGTTCTCGTCGCGCCCCCGGCTGTTGGGCAAGTGAACGACGCTTTCCCATTCGTCCTCGAATGCACCTTTTCGGCAAGCGTGACTGCCAACATCTCGACGAAGTTTGGTATCCAAGTGAAGAACGACAGTGAAACAATTATGGACTTCAAATTCCTGCTGGCTTCGGAATCAGAAGCCCGCATGGTTGGAGACCGAGGCGATGCGAAGGTGGTACCGGTTTGGGGCATCAATCGGGTTACCTTCGTCGAGACGACTTCTACAGGGACGATGCAGACCACCACGATGTACGGAATAGGGCGGGGGAAGAAAGCCGCAGTTCACTCCCGGTCTTCCGGTAATGAAGGCTTGGAGATACCATCACAGTGGTACGGCTTCTGCGAGGCGCAGTAAAAGGTTCTCCGCTACAGCGCGCGCCCAGGCTTTCTGCAATGCCTATGGCTAGATGTATATATGTCCTGTTTTCTGTGACGCGCTGGGCGTGATTTCGGGCCATCACGTCACAATTTTCAGGACGGCACCTGCCTTTTTCCGGCCTTCCGGTGCAACAGTGTCACAAATTGAGCCACCCCCAACGAAGTGGTCTGCCCCTATGATTAGGAAACCGGAGGACCATAGATGGCCATTTAGAGACCGAAGTCCGAAGAGATTGTCGTGACGTTACGGCAGGTTGAAGTTCTGATGGGGCAAGGCATGCCGCGGATCGATGCGATCCGTCAGATCGGTGTGACTGAGCAAACCTATTACAGCTGGAAGAAGAAGTGCGGTGGAATGGGCACAGAGCAACTCAAGGAACTGAAGCGGCTGCAGAAGGAAAACGAGCGCCTTCGCCGGGCTGTGTCGGACCTGACGTTGGATAAGCTGATCCTTTCGGAAGCCGCCCGGGGAAACTTCTGAGCCCCTCGCGACGTTGCGCCTGCATCGACCTGGTTCGCAGCCAGATGAAGGTTTCCGAGCGTCGCGTTTGCCGTGTTCTGGGCCAGCACCGATCCACGCAACGGCGATTGCCCCAGGGGCGTTCTGACGAAGACCGCCTGCTTGCGGACATGATCGAGCTGACGCGTCAGTTTGGCCGATATGGCTATCGTCGCGTAGCGGCTCTTCTGAGAGACGCTGGCTGGCAGGTAAATGACAAACGTGTCGAGCGGCCTTGGCGACGCAAGGGGCTCAAAGTGCCTGTAAAACAACCGAAAATGGGACGGCTCAGGCTGAACCCCTCTCGTGACATCACTTTGCGATGCCCTGCCGGGCAATGGACAACGGCCCTGAGTTCATCGCTGAGGCCGTTAGAGGCTGGATCAAAGCTGTCGGAGTCAAGTCTGCCTACATTGAACCCGGATCGCCATGGGAGAACGGATACTGCGAGAGTTTCAACGGGCGAATGCGCGACGAGCTGCTGAACGGCGAAATCTTCTATTCACTGCGCGAAGCTCAGATCATCATCGAAAGCTGGAGGAACCACTACAATACCAAACGACCACACAGTGCACTGGGCTACCGCCCGTCGGCCCCGGAAACCATCATATCGATGGATCCAGGCCAATCATGCACCAACACTCAAACTGGACCATTCAAGTGGGGCTGATCATAACTGCCGGGCGTTATTGCGTTGAAAATTTGTCATTGTGCCCGCATTTCCCATAGTCCGTGCGAATTGTCTGTGTCGTTTCGAAGTTCCTACCCTAAGCTGTCTGCGTAATCGAAGGAGTGGCCGTTCTGGCCGAGGGGGATCGAAAGATGAGCATCAAAAGCGGCGGTTTCAGCGCGTCGGTCAATGCAATGTATGATCGGGCGGTCGGGCTGATGGATCTCGGTCCCGGTCTCGTGGAGAAAATCCGCGTATGCAACGCTACCTATACGGTGCGCTTCGGCGTACGTCTGCGTGGCAGCATTCATACTTTCACCGGATATCGATCCGTCCACTCCGAGCACATGGAGCCGGTCAAGGGCGGCATCCGCTACTCCCTCGCCGTCCATCAGGACGAAGTGGAGGCGCTGGCGGCGCTGATGACTTACAAATGCGCTCTCGTGGAAACGCCGTTTGGCGGATCGAAGGGCGGGTTGTGCATAGATCCCAACGCATGGGAGCCGCATGAGCTTGAGATGATCACGCGGCGTTTTGCCTACGAACTGATCAAGCGCGATCTGATCAACCCCGCCCAGAACGTTCCGGCCCCCGACATGGGAACCGGCGAACGGGAAATGGCCTGGATCAGTGATCAGTACCAACGCATGAATACGACCGACATCAACGGTCGCGCCTGCGTCACGGGCAAGCCGCCCCACGCGGGCGGCATCGCCGGCCGCGTTGAGGCGACAGGTCGGGGGGTACAGTATGCGCTGCAGGAGTTTTTCCGCCATCCCGAAGATATCAAGGCTGCCGGGTTGTCCGGCTCGCTCGATGGCAAGCGCGTCATCGTTCAGGGTTTGGGCAACGTCGGCTACCATGCCGCAAGTTTCCTTGCCGCCGAAGACGGGGCCAAGATCACCGGCGTGATTGAGCGTGACGGAGCTGTCCACAATGAGGAAGGTCTCGATGTGGACGCCTTGCGGGCGCACATCCGGACCACCGGCGGCGTGGCGAATTTCGCGGGCGGCCATTACGAGCGTGATGGCACCAAACTTCTGGTAGCCGAGTGCGACATCCTGATCCCGGCTGCGCTGGAAGGCGTGATCCATGCCGACAACGCGGCCAATGTGAAAGCCCCCCTGATCATCGAAGCGGCCAACGGCCCGGTCACCGCCGAGGCGAACGAGATACTGCTTCAGAAGGGCTGTGTCATTATCCCCGATCTCTATGCAAACGCGGGTGGTGTAACGGTGAGCTACTTCGAATGGGTCAAGAACCTGTCGCATATCCGGTTTGGCCGCATGCAGCGCCGGGCCGAGGAGGCCCGCCACCACGTCTTGGTGAACGAGTTGGAGCGTCTGTCGACGAACAAGTCGGTTCCCTGGACCCTCTCGGATGACTTCAAGCGCAACTACCTGCGCGGTGCCGGAGAGCTGGAGCTGGTGCGCTCAGGTCTCGACGATACGATGCGTGCCGCCTACGGCGCGATGCGCGACGTGTGGCACGGGCGTGAGGACGTGCCTGACCTCCGTACCGCAGGGTTCATCGTCTCGATCGGTCGTATTGCCGCCAGCTATCAGGCAAAGGGCCTCTGACCGGTCCGCTGCCCCGCCTGCTGCAATCGGCGGGGCACCCCCACGATGGTGATCCGAGTTTCGGTTTATTCAGTCGGATGACTTGGCCGCTGCTGCGGCGTCTTCGTCTTCGCCGAACCGCGTCAGCAGCGCGTTTTCCAAGCCCTTGCTCAATTCGCGCGCCAGCTCGGCGTATTCCGGATTGTCCTCGATTGGAACGCCTGGTTTCCAAAGTTTTGCCAGGGCAAGCATCGCTTCGCGATCATGCTTGAAGAATGCTTCGCGCGCCTCGTGAGCCTCCTTTTCGGACCAGCCCATTTGCTCTAATGCGTAGCGCCCGACACGCAGGGAGCTGTCGAACATTTCCCGCACGATTTGATCGGCACCGGCGCGGAACAATTCGTAGACGTGCACGCGGTCGTAGGCGCGTGCGATGATGTGGATGTGGGGGGTCGCCGCCTTTGCCTGTTTCACCAGCCTGATCGAATCGGCCCGGTCATCCAGCGCGACGATCAGTATCTTCGCTGTGTTCAGGCCCGCCGCCCTAAGCAATTCAGGACGCGTCGGATCCCCCATGTAGGTTTTGACGCCGAATTTACGCAGTAGTTGAATTGTCTGGATATCGCGATCGAGCACCACCGTGCGCAGGCCCGCGCCGTGCAACATCCGCTGGACGACCTGACCAAAACGCCCAACGCCCGCGATGATGATGCTCGCCTGCTCGTCGATGTCGTCGTCGGGCGCGCTTTCGCCTGCGGGGTGCCTTGCTGCCAATCGCTCGTAAGCGATGAACAGCAGTGGAGTCAGTAGCATCGACAACGCGATGACCAGCAAAAGAATGCCGCGCAATTCCGGGCCGATCACCCCGTCGCCGAACGCGACCGAGACGAGGACGAATCCGAATTCCCCGGCCTGCGCCAGCGACAAGGTGAAGAGAATGCGGTCACGCCCCTTCAGCTGGAAAACAAGTGCCAATATAAAGAGTATCGCGCCCTTCACCAGGATCAGCGCCGCAGTCGCGCCGAGGACGATCAGGGGTGCGGATGCGAAGGTGTTGAAGTCGATACCCGCGCCGACGGTGATGAAGAACAGCCCCAGCAGGATGCCCTTGAACGGTTCGATATCGGCCTCCAGCTCATGCCGGAATTCGGAATTGGCCAGCACAACGCCGGCCAAAAATGTTCCGAGCGCCGGAGAAAGTCCGACCGCCGACATCAGGACAGCGACACCGATCACGAAAAGCAAGGTTACCACGGTATGCATCTCGCGCAGGCGCGCGGCCCCGACGAAGGTAAACACATGCCGGGTCACGAAGGTCCCGCCAAGAACGACGACCCCGACCGCCCCCACCGTCAGCAGGGCCAGGCCCCAGCCAGGGACAGTATCGACCCAATGCCCGACATCGGCCATCATGGTGGCGCTTTCGCCGTCGCCCACCGTCGGCGCGTCGCCGTGGCCTCCGCCCTGTGAGCGGCTTCTGCCGCCCCCAACCGCCAGCAATGGCATTATGGCCAGCATCGGGATAACGACGATATCCTGCGCAAGCAGGACCGAGAAGGCGGACCGTCCTCCGCGCGTCGCCGTCAGGTTCTTTTCCGACAGGGTCTGCATGATGATCGCCGTCGATGACAGGGCCAGGATCATCCCGATCGCGGTGGCAACCTGCCAAGTGAGTCCAAGCGCCATCGTGCCTGCCACGATGGCGGCTCCGGTCAATAGAACCTGACCCAGACCAAGACCAAGCAGCCGCGCGCGCATGTCCCAAAGCGCCCGGGGTTCCAGTTCCAGACCGATCACGAAAAGCATCATGACCACGCCGAATTCGGCGAAATGCTGCAATTGCTCGGTTTCTGACCCGACCAATCCCATCACTGGGCCGATCATTATGCCGGCGACAAGATAGCCCAGAACGGAGCCCAGCCCGAAGCGCACGGCGAGCGGGACGCAGATCGTCGCCGCCCCGAGGTAGATGGCCGCCTGAAGAAGGAATGTTTCCATTTCTACTGTGTAGTGCAGGTCGACAGGTGCGACAATCGTCTCGGTTGGCCCGAGATGTCAGATCGGCAAAGGACCGTCGCGTTTGGGTTGATCCATCACGATCTGACTCTGGACTCTCGCGACCGCCGGATGAGGCAGGAGAACCTTGTGGACCAGATCGTTCAGCGCGGTGAGGTCAGGGCACCAGACCCGCAGAAGGTAGTCCGCCTCTCCGGTCAGGGTCCAGACCGAGGCGACGCGTGGCTCCGCCTCAAGCAGGCGAAGAAAGGCACGCGCGCCTGTCGGTGCGTGGCTGGTCATCTGGACCTGCACGAAGGCCTGCACGTCCAGACCGACGCGCGCCGGATCCAGCCGGGCAACCGTCGCGCGAACCACGCCGTCTGCTTCCAGTTTCGCGCGGCGCCGCCCTGCCTGGCTGGTGGATAGGTTGAGTGCCTGACCCAATGCATCGGCCGTCAGGGTTGCGTCGCGCTGAATCAGGCGCAGTAGTTTTCGGTCCGTATCATCCATATCATGTCCAATGCATATTTTGCGCGCTCAATAGTTCACGTCCAACGAAGTCGCGCATATTATAGCGCGAAGCGCCGCATGATGCGCAAATCGCGGGCTGAATTCCTGTCACAAAGGCATCAAACAGGAGTACGCCCCATGGGACCTTTCCCCCACGACGCCCCTTATGCCGAAATCAGCGCCAAAAACCCTGCCGGGACCGACGGATTTGCCTTTGTCGCCTTTGCCCATGAAGACCCGCAACAATTGCGCGATGTCTTCACGCGACAAGGTTACATCCATGTGGCGAACCACAAGTCCAAGCCACTGGAGGTTTGGCAGCAGGGCGACATAAGCTACCTGATCGACGCGACGCCCGGCAGCCATGCCATGGAGTTCGTCAACGAGCATGGTCCCTGTGCCCCGGCGATGGGTTGGCGCGTTGCCGACGCGCAGCACGCGTTCGACCACGCCGTGGCAAAGGGCGCGCAACCCTACGAAGGGCCGGGCAAGATGATGGATGTGCCCGCGATTGTCGGGATTGGCGGCAGCCTGATCTACTTTATCGATCAGTATCGCGACGCCTCGCCCTTCAATGCTGAGTTTAACTGGATTGCCAAGGCCCACCCCGCCGGCGTGGGCTTCCACTACCTCGATCATCTGACGCACAACGTGCACAGGGGGAACATGGACAAGTGGTTCCATTTCTATGGCGACTTGTTCAACTTTCGTGAAATTCGGTTTTTCGACATCAAGGGCAAGTATTCCGGCCTTCTGTCGCGAGCGCTCACCTCACCCTGCGGTCGCATTCGCATTCCGATCAACGAGGATCGGGGCGAGACCGGGCAGATTGTCGAGTACCTCAAGCGCTACAACGGCGAGGGCATTCAGCATATCGCCGTCGGCGCGCGTGACATCTACGAGGCGGTGGATGCCATAGCTGAGAATGGCGTAAAGTTCATGCCCAAGCCTCCGCAAACCTATTATGACCAGAGCCGCGAGCGTGTGACCGACCACCAGGAGCCGCTGGACCGCATGGCCAAGCACGGCATCCTGATCGATGGCGAGGGCGTCATCGATGCTGACGGCGGCGAGCGTGAGACGCGGATCCTGCTGCAGATCTTCTCCAAGACATGCATCGGCCCGATCTTCTTCGAGTTCATTCAGCGCAAGGGCGACGACGGCTTCGGCGAAGGCAACTTCAAGGCTCTGTTCGAATCCATCGAGGCCGATCAGGTGGCGCGCGGCGTTTTGACTGCGACCTGACCGATCCCGGTCGGTGATCGCGCCGTACGGGGGCGGGAACTAAATTGGGATCCGCCTGTTCATTTGATGAACCGCATACACCGACTTTCGCAAAGATCACGTCTTTCCTGGCTCCGGTTGTCTTCCGGTGGTTGTGCGGTGCGGGAGGCAATCGTTTGAGCGACACCCCGGCCCCGTGAAAAGGGTCGGGGTGTTCGAATTTTGCGACATGGGGCGGTGCGGCGAACGCGGGTGATCCCGGTCAAGTTCCAATAATTGTTTACTAAAAAATTCGAAACTATCGCGGGACGGAGGGTGTTGGACTGTCAGCAAATGGCAAACAGCCGATTGTAACAGAAAGGACTACTTATGACCCGCTTTACCGTAGTAACCGCCGCCGCACTTACCGCAACATCCGCCGCAGCATACACCGGGGTGTCCCCGACAATTGTCGAATCGGTCGAGACGACGCTCGCCGGTGCAGCCTACGAGGGCTACTCAGTGGAGCAGATGTCGGACGCGCAGGTGCTGGAAATCTATCTGGCGACGACTTCCACTGACAACGTCAACGCAGGCACGGGCCGCATTGATGCCGTCTTGGCCGAACTGCGCGATCCGGAAGCCGAGACGGTCGTTGTAACGCCGGAAGAAGCAGCCCGCATAAAGGCCGCGCGCGATGCCGAACCTTCGGTTGTAGAAACCGTCCAAGCCCAGATGAACACGCGTGGCATTGAGATCGACGTGAGCACTCTGACGGATGCACAGGTCGCGGAGTTGTACTTTCTGACCTCGTCGGAAAGTGAGTCCCAGCAACAGCGGACCGAAATCGAGACGATCATCGCCAACGGCTAAGGACGTCTTCGTATTAACGAGTTCTAAAATATTGAGGGTCGCCTGCGGGCGGCCCTTTTTTCATGCTGCCGACAGGCGGGCCACAGTGATCCGGCGGCGCACGAAAGCGGCCAGGAACACGGTCGTCAGAACCAATACAACTGTGGGGGCAGGCGCGCTGTCGAGGAAAAAACTGGCATAGATTCCTATCATCATCGATCCGGTACAGGCGACCACCGCAACAATCATCATTCGCCCGAAGCTACGCGTCAGAAGAAAGGCTATCGCGCCCGGAGTCACCAGCAGTGCGACCGCCAGGATCAGGCCCACGGCCGTCAGCACCGCAACGACGACCAATGATAAGATCGTCAGCAAGCCGTAATGGAGCGCCTTCGTATTCAACCCTGCCGCCTGCGCCTGTGCGGGATCGAAAGCATGGAGGAGAAAATCGCGCCATTTTACGACGAAAATCATCGCCACCGGTGCCGAAATCGCCAGCGCGGTCCACAGATCGGCGCGTCCGACCCCAAGCATGTTGCCGAACAAAATATGGTCCAGGTGCGCATCGGACGGAAAGGCCACAAAGATGATCAGACCGACCGCGAACATCCCGGAAAAGACGACGCCCATAACTGTATCGCGTTTCACGCGGGAGTTTTCCGCAAGGTAGCCCGTCAGCAACGAACAGCCCATACCCGCGACGAACGCACCGAAAATCAACGGCAAACCCAGCAAGTAGGCCAGCACAACCCCCGGCAGGATCGCGTGGCTGACGGCATCGCCCATCAGCGCCCAACCCTTGAGCACAAGGAAGCACGACAGCATAGCCGCAGCTGGTGATACGATCAGTGCGATCAGGAAACCGTTCTGCATGAACGGGAATTGAAACGGCAGCAGAAGGGCCTCCATCACGCGCCGCCCTTTGCCGACCGCCGACGTGCAGCCAGAATGCCGTGTTGGGGTGCAAAGACAAAGGCCGTCAGGAAGATGAGCGTCTGCAGCGCCACGATGATGCCGCCCGTGGCTCCGTCGAGAAAGAAACTCAGGTAGGCCCCGACGAAAGATGTGCCCGCCCCGATGCCCACCGACAGCGTCAGAAGACGCGGGAACCGGTTGGTCAGAAGATAGGCCGTTGCCCCCGGGGTGACGACCATCGCGATCACCAGGAATGCGCCTACCGTCTGCATGGCGGCGACGACGCAGGCGGACAGCAGCGTGAAGAACACCGCCTTCAGCAGGCCGGGCCGCAACCCGATCGATCGCGCGTGGCTTTCGTCGAAGAACGTGACCAGCAAGTCCTTCCATTTCAGCAAAAGCACTGTCCCGGACACGACGCCGATGATGACCAGTTGAAGCGTATCTTCCGGCGTTATGGCGAGGATGTTGCCCATCGTGATTGTCTGGACCGAGACGGAAACGGGGTTCAGGGACACCATGAATAGGCCCAACCCGAAGAACGAGGTGAAGATGATCCCGATGATGACGTCCGGTTTCAGCCCCGATCGATCGGACAGGAAAAGCATCGCCGCCGCGGCCAGCCCGCCCGCGATGAAAGCTCCGAAGGCAAAGGGCAAGCCCAGCAGGTATGCCCCGGCCACGCCCGGCACGACCGAATGGGACAGGGCGTCACCGATGAGTGACCAGCCCTTGAGCATCAGGAAGCAACTGAGAAATGCGCAGACGCCGCCCACTAGGGCCGATACCCACATCGCATTGACCATGTAAGAATAGGCGAAGGGCTCAAGCATCCTCGTTCTCATCGCTGTCGCGTTTTTCGCCATAGAGAACGAAGGGCCGTTCGTCGTCCGTGATGATCCGGACCTCGCGGGTGTCTTCGTCGTCGTGGTGCAGGTCCGTGCCCCCGAGCGTGAAATGCCGCAGCACGCCGCCAAAGGCTTCCTCAAGGTTTTCGCGTGTATAGATTTCGTCCGTCTTGCCGTAAGCCGTCACGGTTCCTTTCACCAAGACGGTCCGGTCACAGAATTCGGGCACGGAGCCGAGGTTGTGCGTCGAGACGAGCATCACCCGCCCTTCGTCGCGCATCTCGCGAAGCAGTGTGATGATCTGCTCTTCCGTCTTCACATCAACGCCCGTGAAAGGCTCGTCCAGAAGGATCACCTGGCCGTCCTGCGCCAGCGCCCGTGCAAGAAAGACCCGCTTTCGCTGACCACCCGACAGTTCTCCGATCTGGCGATGGCGGTAGTCGGTCATTCCAACGCGGGCCAGGGCATCTGCCACGGCGGCATGGTCCGCAGGTCGGGCCCGCCGCAGAAATCCCATGTGCCCGTAGCGGCCCATCATTACGACGTCCTCGACAAGCACTGGGAAGGCCCAATCGACCTCTTCCGACTGGGGCACATAGGCGACGACGTTCGATTTGAGCGCCTGTTTTACCGGTTGCCCCAGCAGGCGGATTTCTCCGTTGCTGGCGGGGACAAAGCCCATGATCGCCTTGAAAAGGGTGGACTTCCCAGCACCGTTCACACCGACCAGAGCCGTGACTGTCCCGCGCGGTATGTGAAATGTCGCATCGCGCAGGGCTGTGTGGCCGTTTCGATAGGTGACCGTCACGCCCGTCGCATCAATTCCCCCGCCATCGGCGATATTGTTGATCATTCCGTCCCTGCCAAGCCGTTGGCCACCGTTTCCGAGGTGACGCGCAGCAAATCCAGATAGGTGGGGACTGGCCCTCCGGCCTCCGAGAGGCTGTCGACGTAAAGCTCGCCGCCGTAGCGCGCGCCGGTTTCGCGCGCGACCTGCCGCGCCGGATCGGTGTTGACGGTGCTTTCGCAGAAGACCACCGGAATCGCGTTGTCGCGCACGCCGTCGATGACGCGGCGCACCTGTTGCGGTGTGCCGACCGCGTCGGTGTTCATGGGCCAGAGATACATCTCCCGCAGCCCGAAGTCGCGGGCCAGGTAACTGAACGCGCCTTCGCAGGTCACCAGCCAGCGGCGATCCTCTGCCAAGCTGGCCAGACGTGCCCGCAGCGGTTCCAGGACGGCTCTGATCTCCGCTTTGTAGGCTTCCGCGTTGGCAGCATAGGTTGTCGCATGTTCGGGGTCGGCGTTGGACAAGGCGTCGCGAATGTTGTCGACATAGATCATCGCCGCGTCCGCGCCCATCCAGGCATGGGGGTTCGTTTGGCCTTCATAGGATCCTTCGGAAATCGGGATCGGGGTGATCCCGTCGCTGACCGTCGCGGCGGGGACATCGCCCAGGTTGTTCAGGAATTGAGCAAACCACAGCTCCAAGTTCAGACCGTTCCAGAGGATCAAGTCCGCGTCGGACGCGGCCACGAGGTCGCGCGGAGTGGGGGAGTAGCCGTGGATTTCCGAGCCGGGTTTTGTCACCGATACCACGTCCGCCGCGTCGCCCGCGACATTGGCCGCCATGTCGGCGATCACGGTGAAGGTTGTCACGACCTTCAGCTTGTCCTGCGCAATCGCGGGCAGGGCGGCGGTCGTCAAGAGGAGTGCGGTAAAAGCAATACGGAGCATGGTTCACCTGCGATTGAGAATTACTCGCAAAAAGAACTCCAAGGCTGAAAATGTCAAGGGCCGCCCCCAAAGGGCGGCCCCTGCAAACTTGCACAAGTCAAATTGCTTCAGTCGATCTTCGGCAGCAGCGCGTCCAGCGATTGCTTGGCATCGCCATAGAACATCCGCGTGTTGTCCTTGAAGAAGAGCGGATTTTCGATACCCGAATACCCGGTGCCCTGACCGCGTTTGGACACGAAGACCTGCTTCGCCTTCCAGACCTCCAGAACCGGCATGCCTGCGATGGGGCTGTTCGGGTCGTCCTGTGCGGCGGGATTCACGATGTCGTTGGAGCCAATGACGATGACAACGTCCGTGTCCGGGAAGTCATCGTTGATTTCGTCCATTTCCAGAACGATGTCGTATGGCACCTTCGCCTCGGCCAGCAGGACGTTCATATGTCCGGGCAGGCGTCCTGCGACAGGGTGGATGGCGAAGCGGACTTCCTTGCCCTTTGCGCGCAGTTTGCGGACCAATTCGGACACGGCCTGCTGCGCCTGAGCGACGGCCATGCCGTAGCCGGGAACGATGACCACGCTGTCCGCCTCGTTCAGGGCGTTGGCGACACCATCGGCGTCGATTGCGACTTGCTCTCCCTCGACTGCCATCTGCTCACCCGCCGGGCCGCCGAAGCCGCCCAGGATGACTGACACGAAGGAGCGGTTCATCGCTTTGCACATGATGTAAGACAGGATGGCACCGGAGGAGCCGACCAGCGCGCCGACCACGATCAGAAGATCGTTTCCAAGGCTGAAGCCGATCGCCGCCGCCGCCCAGCCTGAATAGCTGTTAAGCATGGACACCACGACGGGCATGTCCGCGCCGCCGATGCCCATGATGAGGTGATAACCGATGAACAGTGCGGCCAGCGTCATCAGAAAGACCGGGATGAAGCTTCCCGTGTTGAAGTACCAGATCAGGCAGATCAGCGAGAGACCTGCTGCACCGGCATTCAGCATGTGCCCACCCGGCAACTTCTTGGCGGAGGTGTCGACCTTGCCCGCCAGCTTGCCATAGGCGACGACCGAGCCGGTGAAAGTCACCGCACCGATGAAGATTCCCAGGAATAGCTCCACCCGCAGGATGTTGATTTCCACGGTGGTCTTTTTCGCAATCAGCGATGCGAACGTCCCGAAAGTTGAAGGGTCGGTTCCCGCCGCCAATTCGGTGGCCACGCGCCCGATTTCGAAATGGGCGATCAGGCCCACGAAGACAGCCGCCAGACCGACCAGCGAATGCATCGCCGCGACCAGTTCCGGCATCTGCGTCATCTGGACCCTTGTCGCCAGTTGATAACCGATGACGCCGCCAAGTCCGATCAGCACGATCGACAGCAGCCAAAGGCCCGCGCCCGGTCCGATCACGGTGGCAAAAATCGCCAACGCCATTCCAGCGATGCCGTACCAGACGGCGCGTTTCGCGCTTTCCTGACCCGATAACCCGCCTAGTGACAGAATGAAGAGGACAGCTGCGACCACGTAAGCCGCGGTGGTGAATCCGTATTCCATGACCGGTCCCCCTTAGGATTTCTGGAACATGGCGAGCATGCGCCGTGTCACGAGGAAGCCGCCGAAAATGTTGATTCCGGCCATGAAGACGGACAGTGCCGCCAGTATGATGACCAGGAACGAACCCGATCCGATCTGCACCAAGGCACCGAGGATGATGATCGACGAGATCGCATTCGTGACCGCCATCAACGGCGTGTGCAGGCTGTGCGAGACGTTCCAGATCACCTGGAATCCCACGAAGATCGACAGCACGAAAACGATGAAATGCTGCATGAAGCTAGCAGGTGCAAAGAGACCGACTAGCAAAAGCAGGCCGCCGCCGACGGCCAGCAGGCCGACCTGTTGCTTGGTCTGGGCCTTGAAGGCGGCAATTTCGTTGGCGCGCTTTTCCTCTCGTGTGAGTTCCTTGACCTTTTCCTTGGGCTTGGCCGCGATTGCCGCGACCTTGGGCGGCGGGGGCGGCCAGGTGATCTCGCCCTCATGGGTGATCGTCGAGCCCCGGATCACGTCGTCATCCATGTTGTGGTTGACCACACCGTCCTTTTCAGGCGTCAGATCTGCCATCATGTGTCGGATGTTGTTGCCATAGAGCGTGGACGATTGCGTCGCCATGCGGCTGGGGAAGTCGGTATAGCCGACGATGGTCACGCCGTTGTCGGTTACGATCTTTTCTTCCGGCACGGTCAATTCGCAGTTTCCGCCACGTTCGGCGGCCAGATCCACGATGACCGATCCGGGCTTCATCGCCTCGACCATGTCCTTCGTCCACAGGACGGGGGCAGGGCGGTTCGGGATCAGCGCGGTGCAGATCACGATGTCGATGTCGGGGGCCAGTTCGCGGAATTTCTCAAGCTGCTTCGCCTGGAACTCGGGTGAGGACGGTGGGGCATAGCCGCCGGTCGCCGCCCCGTCGGGCAATTCGCTATCCTCGAACTCAAGAAAGACGAACTCGGCACCCATGGACTCGATCTGTTCCGCAACCTCGGGTCGTACGTCGAACGCATAGGTGATCGCGCCCAGAGAAGTGGACGTGCCGATCGCGGCCAGCCCGGCCACGCCAGCCCCTACGACCAGAACCTTCGCCGGGGGCACCTTGCCCGCCGCAGTCACTTGCCCGGTGAAAAAGCGACCGAAATTGTTGCCGGCCTCGATTACGGCGCGGTAGCCGGCGATATTCGCCATCGACGAAAGCGCGTCCATCTTCTGTGCGCGCGAAATCCGGGGCACCATGTCCATCGCGATGGCTGTTGCACCCTTGGACTTCACCAGGTCCATTAGCGCCTCGTTCGACGCGGGATAGAAGAAGGAAATCAGCGTCTGGCCCTTGGTGAGGCGCTTGGCCTCGGTGTCGGTCGGCGGTCGGACCTTGGCGACGACGTCGACCATCTTGAAAAGCGAGGCAGCGGACTTCACCACCTCGACGCCAGCGGCCTTGTAGGCCTCGTCGGTAAATCCGGCGGCCATGCCGGCCCCGGCTTCGATGAATACGTCGTGGCCCAGCTTTTGCAGGTGCCCCGCGCTTTCGGGGGTGATGGCAACGCGGGCTTCGCCCTCGAGTACCTCTTTCGGTGCGCCGATCTTCATTGCATGGTCATCCCGTGGTGGTGTCGGTGTGACCTTCTATCTGCGGCGCAGCGAAGCCTCAAGGCAACAGCCTTGCTGAGATATTTTATTGCGAGAAGGGTAGAGACGTTGGGTAAACTGGCTGGACGGCATGCGCTAATCACCGGGGGCGGCACCGGTATCGGGCGCGCGATGGCCGAAACACTTATGGCGCAGGGCGCAATCGTTTCGATAACCGGACGACGGCAGGCGGCACTGGAAGAGGTCGCTGGAGCATTTCCCGTTGTCATGGACGTGACCGACCCGACATCCGTGACCGACGGCGTGGCCGTCGCCCGGGCTGCGCAGGGGCCTGTGCAAATCTGCATCGCGAACGCCGGGATCGCCGAGGGAGCTTCTTTACCCAAGACCGACGAGGCGATGTGGCGGCGAATCATGGCCACGAACCTTGATGGGTCGTACCGGGTGATCCGGGAATGCCTGCCTGACATGGATGACTGGGGCCGCGTCATCGCCGTCAGCTCCATCGCCGGTCTGAAGGGACTGAAAGGTGCGGCGGCCTACACGGCCTCCAAACATGGGATGATCGGACTGATCCGTGGGTTGGCCGCTGACTACCTGGGCCGTGGTGTCACCTTCAACGCGCTCTGTCCGGGTTATGTCGACACAGATATCGTGGCCGACAATACAACCCGCATCGTGAAAAAGACCGGCATGACCGAGGCCGATGCCCGCGACATCATGGTCGGACTGAACCCGCACCGGCGGCTGATCGAGGTGGACGAGGTTGCCGAGGCTGCCCTCTGGCTGTGTTCGGACGGGGCCCGCAGCGTCAACGGGCAGGCCATCCAGATCGCGGGTGGAGATTACTGAAGCAATTGCGGCGCGTGACCCGAAAGCCGCCATGCGATGGAATACCGCAACCACCGGCTTACATCTCGTACAGGACATGCCCCCTATCGCGCATCAACCGTCCGCCGGAGGCCTCATGCTCAAAGACTACCCGCTGCGATACGAGCTTTCCAACGAACTCCACGCACGCCCCTTTCCGGCAGTTCAAGCCGGGGCGGAGGCGGCATTCCTTGCGATCAAGCGCCCCGATGACGCGGCCAATCGAGACCGCGATGCGGACCGCGCGCATCTGCTTGCTCTGCTCGACCGATTTGGGGCTGACCACCCCAAGCCCGGTGCGACACATTACTTCGGAAAGATCGGACGGTATCGCCTGAAGTGGGAAAGCCACACGGAATTCGTGACCTATACGCTGTTCTCCGACCGTTTGGCGGACAAACCATTCGACGGTGAAATCTTCAAGGCATTGCCGAGTGACTGGCTGGCCGAGGCACCGGGAATGCGCCTGACCTCCGCGCTTTTGCGCATCGAGGAGGCGAGCGACAGCATTCCCGACAAACTTGCGGAGTGGTTTGTGCCCGAAAGCCTGGCCGCATCGAGCGTGCTTGACGACACGGCCACGGTCGCAGGCGACTTTCGCATCGATTCAACCGGCCACGTGCGCTTCGCCCTGTTCCCTGCAGCGGCCACAGGGCGGCGGCGGATCGGGCGGATCGTGCAACGCCTGTTCGAGATCGAGACCTATAAGACGATGTCCATGCTGACCCTTCCACGGGCGCGCGAATTGGGAGCCCGTTTGGGTGAAATGGACGCGCAGCTGTCCGATCTGGTCGGCGATCTTCGGCGCGCCGACTGCGATTCAGACGCGACGCTGGGTAGTCTGCTTGCCATCGGGTCCGAGCTTGAAACGATGCTCGCACGATCGGCTTTCCGCTTCGGCGCGATGGAAGCCTATACCGCGCTGGTCGAACAACGCGTCGAAGTGTTGCGTGAAGAACGGATGGACGGGCGTCAGACGTTTGCGGAATTCATGATGCGCCGGTTCGATCCGGCGATGCGCACATGCCGCTCGGTCGAGAAGCGCATGGGTGTCCTCGCCGAACGGGCGCGGCGCGCAGGCGATCTGTTGTCGACCCGCGTCAACGTCGAACGCGCCGACCAAAACCGCGAACTGCTCACGTCGATGGATCGTCGCGCGGCATTGCAATTGCGCCTGCAACGGACGGTCGAGGGGTTGTCGGTTGTTGCAATCGGATATTACGCGGTCAACCTCGTTTCTTATTTGGCCTATCCGATGGGATCGCTGGTCGGCCTGTCGAAAGAGATGATTTCCGCCTTCGCCGTCGTACCGGTTGTGCTGGCCGTCTGGTGGGTGGTGCGGCGCATCCGCGAACGAGTCGAAAGCTGAGAGCAGCGGGACATGGCCTTACGCGTCGCTTGCCCCTGATCACACAATGCGCGTCAGTCGATGCGGATCATGCTACCTGCGCCGTGGCTGGTGAACAGTTCCAGCAAGACGGCGTTGGGCACACGCCCGTCAAGAATGACGACGGCACGAACGCCCTTTTCCAGCGCATCCAGAGCGGTCTCCGTCTTTGGGATCATGCCGCCGGCGATGGTACCATCGTCCGTCATCTCGCGCACGCGGGCGGTCGTCAATTCGGTGACCACGTCGCCGGTCCGGTCCTTCACGCCGGGCACATCGGTCAGCAGGAGCAGACGGTCGGCCTTTAACGCGCCGGCAATCGCCCCGGCCGCGGTGTCACCATTGATGTTGAACGTCTCGTCTCCGTCGCCAGTGCCGATAGGGGCGATCACCGGGATCATTTCGTCACGGAACAAGCTGTGGAGCAGGGCGGGGTTCACTTCCTTCGGCGTGCCGACGAATCCGAGATCCGGATCGGTCTGATCGCAGACAATCATGTCCGTATCCTTCCCCGATAACCCGACGGCCTTGCCACCGGCAGAATTGATTGCCTGCACGATGCGCTTGTTGACTTGGCCGGCCAGCACCATTTCGACCACCTTGACCGTTTCGGCATCGGTCACGCGTTTGCCGCGCACAAACTCCGACTTCACGCCAAGACGCGCCAACAGGTCGTTAATCATCGGGCCGCCGCCGTGAACGATGACGGGGTTGATGCCGACTGTCCGCATCAGAACGACATCACGCGCAAAACTCGCCATACCCTCGTCGGATCCCATTGCGTGACCGCCCAGCTTGATGACGACGACGGCATTGTCATACCGGGTCAGGAAGGGAAGCGCCTCGTTCAGGGTGCGGGCGATGGCGGCGTTGTCGCGGGTGATCATGGCGTCTTGAATCCTCATCGTCGGGGCCTTCCCGTCACTCCATCGTGGCGATGGTTGCACGTAGCGTCGGAATGCCCCAGCCCTTTTCGCTGCTGGTCACGATCAACTCCGGAAAGGCCGCGGCGTGCTTGGCCAGGGCCGCGCGAGTCTGGTCAAGGGCCTGTTCGCGTTCGGCGTCTTTCACCTTGTCCGCCTTGGTCAGAACGGTCTGGAACGGAACCGCCGAGCGGTCGAGCAGCGTCATGATTTCCTCGTCCACGGATTTCACCCCGTGGCGCGCGTCAATCAGTACGAACGCGCGTCGCAAGCTGGGCCGACCAGACAGGTAGGCCTTGAGCAGGGCCTGCCATTTGGCCACGACTGCGACCGGCGCGTTGGCGAAGCCGTAACCGGGCAGGTCGACCAGATAGTGGCTCTCGGCGAGCGTGAAATAATTGATTTCCTGCGTCCGACCCGGAGTGTTTGAGGCGCGCGCCAACGCCTTGCGCCCGGTCAGCGCATTGATCAACGATGACTTCCCTACGTTCGAGCGGCCCGCAAAGCAGACCTCCAATCGGTCGGCTGGGGGCATGCCGGACATCGCAACGACACCCTTCAGAAACTCCCCGCCCGTTGCGAAAAGCTTGCGGCCCAACTCCTCCGCTTCGGGGGATGGTGCATCGGCGACCGGAAATGGAAGCTTCACAGGATTTCCACTTTTGCTCCGGGCGCGATTTCCCCACCCTCGATTACTTCGGCGTATATGCCGAAATCCTGATGGTCCCAAGTTCGCAACACGCCCAGCGTATCCGCGTCCCGGCGACCGGTCTTCGGGTTCGCCTCGGTCGCGCGACAACGGGTGATGCGCTGCGTCCCTTTCAGGACCGCGTCGCCGATACGGAACGTCCGTCCCACCAAGTCAAATTCTTCCCAAGGTGCAAACCCGTCAATCCAAAGATTCCCGCGCCAGCGGTGGATCGAAAGATCTCGCCCCAGCTTTTGTTCGACTGCGCGGTGGCTGGCCAGGCTGTGAACCGACACCCAGGCATCCGGCACATCGGTGAAACCAGTATCGCTCGCCACAACGGCCTTGGGTTGTGGCAAATCATCCGGCCAGATCGCGCGCAACCAGGCGACTAACATCTCTGGCGCATCATCGGGCGCGACAGTCAGATCCGTCTGGTCGGGATGGTGAAGTGTTACAGATCGGCCTGGCTCGTCCAGCGTCGCCGTCACGGCCATCAGGCCCGGCCCGCTGACCCCTCGCAGGAAATTCGCCTTTTGGGCCCATCCGCCGTCAACCGGATTGGCCTTGTCGTGGGTAACGGCCCAATGCCTGTCGAACGGCAAGGTACAACAGGGCGAAAGTGTAACACGATCAAGCGGTTCACGGCCGATCGCCTTTATTGGATGTCGCCAGATCTGGGCCAGATCCACCTACTTGTCCTTCTTGTTGTCGACCACAGCGGCCTTCTTCTTAAAACCGGACCTGATGTTGCCGAACAGGTCGGGCTTTGATCCATGACTGCGCATAATGGAATACTGCTGGATAAACGTAATGGTGTTGTTCGCGATCCAGTAAACAACCAGGCCCGAAGCAAACCCACCCAGCATGAACATGAACACCCAGGGCAACCAGGCAAAGATCATCGCTTGCGTGGGGTCGGTGGGGGCCGGGTTCAGCTTTTGCTGGAGCCACATCGAAACGCCCAACATGATCGGAAGTATCCCGATGAAGACCAGCGACAGGATCGACGCCGGCTCTGGCGCGGCGAAAGGCAGCAGGCCGAACAGGTTTAGCAGGGATGTCGGATCCGGCGCGCTCAGGTCTTGGAACGGGCCGAAGAAGGCGGCGTGGCGAAGCTCGATCGTGACGAAAATAACCTTGTAAAGGCTGAAGAAGATCGGAATTTGCAGCAGGATTGGCAAACAGCCCGCAGCGGGGTTAACCTTATTCTTCTTGTAAAGCTCCATCATGCCTTGCTGAAGCTTCTGGCGGTCGTCGCCGGCCTTCTCCTTCAGCTTTTCCATCTCTGGCTGCAATTCCTTCATCCGCGCCATCGAGACATAGGATTTATACGCCAGCGGCAGCAGGATCGCCTTGATCCCCAGAGTCAGGACGATGATCGCGATACCCATGTTCCCGATCAAGGCGTGCAGGAAGTGCAAGGCGGCGAAGATCGGTTTGGTCAGGAAAAAGAACCAGCCCCAGTCGATCGTGTCGATGAAACCGGGCACGCCCTCTTCATTCTGGTAGTGCTGTAGCTCTTCCCATTCCTTTGCCCCGGCAAAGATCTTGCTATCGGACGCGGTCGTGGAACCTGCGGGCACTTCCACGACGGGCAGGCGTGTCTCGGTCTGGTAGATTTCCGCGCCGGGGACATATTTCACGACAGTCGTCGCTTGGGTTGTGACGTCCGGAATGAGGGTCGTCATCCAATACTTGTCCGCGAACCCGATCCAGCCCTCTTCGGTGATGGAATAGCTTTCCATCGGTGCAGCCTCGACCGGATTGAGGTCAAGGTCGGGCATGTCGCCGTACTCGATACGTTCAACGATGCCGTCGGCATGAGCAACGACGCCTTCATGGCTGATGAAGAAATTCTCGACGTCTGGCTCGCCGTGGCGCGCGATCTGGCCAAAGGGAAACAGGCGTACAGGATTATCCGTCCGGTTCTCGACCGACTGCCTGACCGAAAACATGAAGTCTTCGTCAACGGCAATCGTCTTGGTGAAAAGCAGACCGGCTCCATTGTCCCAAGTCAGAACCAACGGTGTTTCCGGGGTGAGGACTGCATCATCGGGTGCCGACCATGCCGTCTGCGGTGTAGGAACGGCATCATTCGCCAGATCTCCCGCCGGGACCCATCCATGCAATGCGTAGTAAGCGTTCGGGGCATTTGCGGGTGAGAGCAACGTCACGATTGGTGAATTGTCATCCAGCGTTTCACGATACCCTTTGAGAGAGAGGTCGTCGATGCGCCCTCCGATCAGGGAAACCGAGCCTGTGAGGCGTGGTGTCTCGATCGTGACGCGCGCGGTCCCAGCGATGGCCTTGGCGCGTGTCTCTGCGGGGTCCGCGATGACTGCCCCCGGTGCAACGACTGTTCCGCCCGGTATCGCGGGGGTGACTGCCGTGGTCGCGGCAGGTGTGCCATCTGACGTCACGGCGTCACCGGGCACCTGCGTCTCCGGCGGGAAAACGAGGAACCAGACCAACAGGACCGCCGCGCTCAGCACGGTGGCAAGTATGAGATTCTTATTCTGATCGTCCATGAAAGACCTGTCACGCGCGGATGGGAGGTTGCGCGCCGTTCAACAGACCGCAGTCCGGAACGTCAAGGCGAAAGCGGGATTTGGGATATTGGCTAGGCCGCAATGACCGGGGTGTAGGCGTGGGGACGGTTGCGTCCGGGTAATATCTAAGGGCCGATCCCTCAGGCGGAACGTAGTTGTTGCTTCACGCCGAAATTGCCTGACCGCAGAGAAGTGCCGCAGTCGCCCAGACGTCCCTCTTTGAACAGTATAGCCTTGGCGATGCCGAGTTTCTGCACGAACGGGCCCCCCGGTTTCTGTCAGCGTGGCCTGCCCTTGCGGGGTCCCTACGGCATGGGTGAGGGTGTCGGTCAAAGCACCGCTCAGCCACGCCGAGGATGGCGACAACGGCTTTGCGTTGCCCATGGATTGCGGTCGATCGGATGAATAAAGCTACGACCGATCTTGAAACGGTGGTGCCGAACTGCGCAATTCGGGCGACGAAGGCGGGGCCGAGACCGAAATCTTCGTGGACGCCCTCCATAAGTGCTGAGGGGGGGGAGCCGCGTCACACGCTGATCCGCTCCGACAAGCGCAGATTGTTACGCGCGTGACCCTGGGTTTGGTGTGGACGTGGAGTGCGATAGGCAGTGGCAATATTTCGACGGGAACCATGGCCAAGGTATCTTGCTCCAAAATCCAAGCCATTGCCGCGAGAGCGGGAAAGACCGTCATCCGGTCGACTCGCGCAAACAATCCGGGCAGCTGAATGCTCCACTTGCGTCCGACTTGGCCCCGATCTGCCGTTGCGTCCTCCAGGACCTTTCAGGGGCAGGATTGGCAATGGAAGCCTCAAGCAAGCCCTAACGAAGGGCTGGTATGTCGCTGAAAGTGTTCGGATCGTGAACGTCCGTCACGGTCGCGCCGGGCGCAAGGCCTGCGAAATCGAACAGTTCCGGGTCCAGCATATGGGATGGCCGCACCTGCATCAGGGCCGAGAACATCTTGGCCCGCCGCCCGGGTGCCCGCGTTTCCCATTCGTCCAGCATTCGCTTTATGACCTGTCGTTGCAGGCCGTCTTGAGACCCGCACAGATCGCAGGGAATGATCGGGTAATCCATCGCGCGCGCAAAGGTCTCGCAATCGGACTCTGCCACGTGCGCCAGGGGGCGAAGCAAAGTGAGGTCGCCTTCGTCGTTCAACAACTTCGGCGGCATGGTTGCGATCTTGCCACCGTGAAACAGGTTCAGGAAGAACGTCTCAAGGATATCGTCGCGGTGATGCCCCAGAACGACAGAGGTGCAGCCTTCCTCCCGCGCGACACGATAGAGATTCGCGCGCCTCAGGCGGGAGCAGAGCGCGCAATAGGTTCGCCCGGCGGGGACTTTGTCCTTCACCACGGAATAGGTGTCGCGATATTCGATGCGGTGGGGTACGCCCATCCTCTCCAGAAACGCTGGCAAGACCGTGGCCGGAAATCCCGGCTGCCCCTGATCCAGATTACACGCCACAAGGTCGACGGGCAGCAGGCCGCGCCATTGCAGCTCGGTCAGAACGGCCAGCAGGGTATAGCTGTCCTTGCCGCCCGACAGACAAACCAGCCATTTCCTGCGGGGCCCGTCGCGGTCAATCATGCCGTAGCGCTCGATCGCCTCTCGGGTTTCGCGGATCAGCCGTTTGCGTAACTTTCGAAATTCGGTCGTCTTGGGCGCGCCGTGGAACAAGGCGTGGATGTCGTCGCCCGTGTCGGGTGCTTCGTGCAGGGTGTCGGGCATGTGAGTCTCCGGGAGTTGCCTGCGAAATATGGGCCTCAGGGGACGTTGTCGATGCCGGAGCCGCCCCAGGGATGGCAGCGCGCGATTCGCCGTGCCGCAAGCCAGCCGCCCTTAAGTCCCCCATGTTTGCGCAAGGCTTCAAGAGCATAGACGGAACAGGTGGGCTGATACCGGCAGTTGTGCCCCACGTGCGGCGAGAACACCGCGCGATAGGCATGGACTGGCCAGGATAGAATGCGGGCAAGTGGGGTCACGGGCGGCCCCGCTGCGCACGACCGGAGTGCGCCTTGTCCAATGCGTGTTGCAGATCACCACGCATTGCCGCGAAGTCGCGCGCGGCGGTCGCGCCAGCCCGTCCGATCAGCACATAGTCCCATCCGGGCCGACCCTGCGTTGGCAAGTCAAGCCGCGCGACCTCGCGCAGGCGCCGTTTGGCGCGGTTGCGTGCAACGGCGTTGCCGACTTTCTTGGAACAGGTGAACCCTACGCCGATCATCGGATCGTCGTCGCCCCGATCGCGCGCCTGAAGTAGGAACGATCCGGCCGGAACGCGTAGGGCGCGGTTCATCGTCAGGAATTGCGCGCGGACCTTCAGCAGCCGAAGGGGTGGCATGCGCAAAGACGCCGGAGAGTTCGTCCTCTCCGGCGTCGAAACCGTAACGTCGCTCAAGTGGCTTATGCCGACAGGGACTTCCGACCGCGGGCGCGGCGGGCGTTCAGGATCTTGCGGCCGGCTTTCGTAGCCATGCGCGCGCGGAAACCGTGACGCCGCTTGCGTACGAGGTTCGAGGGCTGAAAGGTGCGTTTCATCGCAGGCTCTCCGACATCATGTTGGGCCGGATCCTTGGTGAATCGACGACCGGGTAAACTGGAAGCCGCCACCTAGGCGAGGGCGTCCGGGGTGTCAACAAGGCGAACGCCGCTCTGACGCCTTTCTTGCCGTAGCACCTGGGCGCGGAGTCCGTCATGACATTGTAACAATCGGGCCGGATGGGCGGTAGAGGCACACGCTCCGTCAACTGCCCGTGAACGGGGATGTCGCCCTGCGGACTTTGACGTCATGCCCGGTTCTGACGGCTCTTTACACACAGGACCTAGATATGACCGATGGAACGATGAAGCAGTCAGACAAGCCGCGCCGCGCACTCGCCCGCTATCTGCCTCTCGCCTTCGTCGTTACGGTCGCGGCGCTTGGCGCATTCTTTCTGCGGGATTACCTGACTTTTCAGACACTCGCCGACAACCGCGAGGCGCTGATCGCTCTCCGGGACGCCAACTACCTGGCGACTGTGACGGCATTCATGCTGGCCTATATCGTGATTGTCGGATTTTCTCTGCCGGGTGCCGCCATCGCCACTCTGACGGGCGGGTTTCTGTTCGGGCTGTTCCCCGGTGCCCTTTTCAACGCGGTCTCCGCGACCATCGGGGCGACCGGTATCTTTCTAGCCGCAAAATATGGGCTGGGTGACAGGCTTGCCGCGAAGATGGATGCGTCCGGTGGCGCGGTCAGAAAAATCAAGGACGGAATTCGCGAGGATGAGACTTCATACCTTTTCATCATGCGCCTTGTACCGGCGGTACCATTCTTTGTCGCCAACCTGGTACCTGCGTTCGTTGGTGTTTCCTTGCGTAAGTTCATACTAACCACGTTCTTCGGCATCTTGCCGGGCGGCGTAGTCTATACTTGGGTTGGTGCCGGATTGGGCGATGTCTTTGCCCGTGGAGACACGCCGGACCTAGGCATCATTTTCGAGCCGCAGATTCTTGGCCCCATACTTGCGCTGGTCGCGTTGGCCTTCTTGCCCGTCGTCGTGAAGAAATTTCGCAAGAAGCCGGGGGCCTGAGATGAATCCACCGAATGCACCGCGAGACATGCAACGCCATCAGGAGTTTCCCATGGAAGTCATCAAGACCGACGTTCTCGTGATCGGGGCAGGGTCCGGAGGGTTGAGCTTTGCGGCGGGTGCCAGCCAAATGGGGGCCGATGTGACCCTGCTGGAGGGCCACAGGATGGGCGGTGATTGCCTGAACTTTGGTTGTATTCCTTCGAAGGCGTTGATCGCTGCCGGCAAACACGCTCACGCAATGACCACGGGCGGGGCCTTCGGCGTCACACCCGTCCAGCCAAAGATCGATTATGCCGGAGCCAAGGCGCATGTACAGAAGGTCATCGAAACCATCGCGCCGGTTGACAGCAAGGAGCGGTTCGAGGGTCTTGGTGTCCGGGTTATCCGTGAATTCGGTGCCTTTACCGACAAGGATACCGTCGTTGCGGGCAACTATCGAATCACGGCGCGGCGCATCGTCATCGCGACCGGGTCGTCCCCCTTCGTGCCGCCCATTCCGGGTCTGGCGGACGTGCCGTATTACACGAACGAAACCATTTTCGATCTTATGGAGAGGCCCGATCACCTGATCATCATTGGTGGCGGCCCCATCGGGATGGAGATGGCGCAGGCCCACGTTCGTCTCGGGTGTAAAGTCACGGTGATCGAGGCGGCCAAGGCCATGGGCAAGGATGACCCAGAGCTGGCCGCGATAGTGCTGCGCAACCTGCGGGCCGAAGGGATCGAGATCGTGGAAGGGGCGAAAGCCGAAAAAGTGTCGGGCAAGGCGGGCGACGTTACCGTCCAGACCGACAAGGGTACCCATACGGGCACGCACCTTCTGATGGCAGTGGGGCGCAAGGCCAACATCGAGCGGTTGAGCCTGGATGCTGCCGGGGTCAAGCACGACCGCGCGATCAAGGTCGGGGCCGATCTGCGCACGACGAACCGCAAGGTCTATGCGATCGGCGACGTCGCGGGCGGTCTGCAATTCACCCACGTCGCGGGCTACCACGGGGCAACGGTAATCCGGCCAATCCTGTTCGGTCTGATGGCCAAGGCACGCACGGATCACATCCCCTGGGCCACCTATACCGATCCGGAACTTGCGCAGGTCGGTCTGACCGAGGCAGAGGCCCGCAAGAAGCACGGTTCGGCCCTAGAGGTGCTGCGTTTCGAATATGATGAAAACGACCGCGCCATCACCGAAGGCAAGACCGATGGATTGATCAAGGTGATGGTCGTGAAGGGACGTCCCGTCGGGGCGTCGATCGTCGGTGCCCAAGCCGGCGAACTGATCGCGCTTTGGGCGCTGGTCATCGCCAACAAGCTCAAGATCGGGGCGGTCGCGAACATGGTCGCGCCCTATCCGATACTTGGCGAGATCAGTAAGCGCGCGGCGGGACAATATTACGTCCCCCGACTTTTCGACAGCCCCATGGTCAAGAAGGTGGTCGCGCTTATCCAGCGTTACGTACCCTGACCCTTTGCCCCGGTCGCCAAGCCGCCGCCGGGGCGCTAGACTTGTCGCAATGAACCTTCGACCGGACATCAAATGCTGAAGACTCTTTCCGGCCGCTTCCTGATCTTGACCGTTGTCTTTGTGATGCTGGCCGAGGTTCTAATTTTTGTGCCGTCGATCGCTCGTTTCCGGCTCGAATATCTTACTGACCGGATGGAGCGAGCGCAGATCGCATCCCTCGCCCTTCTGGGTGCGCGCGACATGATCGACGAGGCGGTCGAGGTCGAGCTGCTCGAGAATGCCGGAGTGCTCAACGTGGTGTTGCGCCGGGACGCGTTGCGGCAGTTGGTCTTGTCGTCCGACCTGCCGGGGCCCGTGACCCAAACCGTGGATCTGCGGGATCCATCGCCTGCAATCCTGATCCGCGATGCTCTTGCCCGTTTCGTGACGCCCGAACCCGAGATCATCCGCGTCATTTCCGAACCCGCGCGTGGCGGCGGCGTGCAGATCGAGGCTGCGATCGATACCGGCGATCTGCACGCTGCAATGATTGATTACGGGATTAATATTCTCTGGCTGTCATTGGTGATCTCGGTCATCACCTCAGCCTTTTTATTCATAGCTGTTCGTCGCTTGATGGTCATGCCGGTCAAGAAGTTGGCCCGCCACATGATGAGTTTCGCCTCGGCCCCCGAGGACGCGCGCCGCATCATTGAGCCATCAAGCAATGTACGCGAACTGCGCGAGGCGGAGACAGCACTGCACGACCTGGAGACCCAGCTTTCGCAATCCTTGCGGCAGAAGGAGCGTTTGGCACAACTGGGAAGCGCCGTCGCAAAGATCAGTCATGACCTGCGCAACATCTTGACGACCGCAACGTTGCTGGCCGACCGTATGGAGACGGTCGACGACCCAACGGTGCGACGCGTAGCCCCAAAGATCGTGAAGTCCCTGACCCGCGCGGTCAACCTGACCGAGGGCACATTGGCCTTTGGAAAAGCAGATGAAGCGCCACCCGCTCTGCAACTTCTGGATGCCTGCGTCTTTTTCGAGGAGATATGCGAAGGAGAGCAACTGGCCGTCGACCCCGATATCGTCCGGATTCGACATTCAGTTCCCGCGGGCCTCCAGCTGCGCGCCGATCCAGAACAGATGCACCGCATTATCGGCAACCTGATCCGCAACGCGCGACAGGCGGTACAAGCCACTGGTAAACCGGGCGAAATCGAGGTGATCGCAGCCGATGCGGGCAACTGCTGGCAAGTGCGCGTGACCGATACCGGCCCCGGCCTGCCGCCACGGGCGCAGGAGAACTTATTCCAAGCGTTTCAGGGCAACGTGCGCAAGGGTGGCACGGGGCTGGGCCTCGCGATCGCGTCGGAACTGGTTCGCGGCCATGGAGGTACCCTGACTTTGGAAAAGACGGGGGAGACGGGCACGACTTTTCTCATTGTATTGCCGCAGCAGATGGGTGTTGTCTGAGCGGTCAGTCGCCGCAGATGGCCGAGAGACATGGGTCCGAACGCTCCCAAATTTCGCTTGCCGCAAGTGCGTGTTATGCGCTCCGAGATTTCCGCACGATACCCCTTGCGCCTCCGTCGCGCTGGGTCTATCCCGCCCCACGTAGTGCGCTGGTAGCTCAGTTGGATAGAGTACTTGACTACGAATCAAGGGGTCGGGGGTTCGAATCCTCCCCAGCGCGCCATCATCCAAAAAAAATTAAGCATAAACAGTCACTTGCGGGCGTGTGTGCGACTTGGCGCGGCCTGTGTGCTTGTGTTCCGTTCTTGTTCCGGTCCCATATTGGCCCGTCGGCGCGACGCGGCGCGGGTGTAGCGTTCAACCTCTTTCAGCGACTGATGGCCGGTCCACGCGGCGATCTGGTGCGTCGTGGCCCCGCCTTCGGCCAGCGCGACGGCACGGGCCTTGCGCAGCCCGTGCGCGGACTTTTCGACACCGGCTTCGCGGGCGGCGGTGCGGATCATCTGGCCGAGACTCTTAGAGGACTTCGGGCGACCCTGCGTCGTGGCAAGGAAGGTCATCTGTCGCGGTACATGGGTCAAAGCCTGGTGCATCAGGTCGCGGTCGGCCTGCAGGTGCGCGGCGTGATCGGCCAGCGGGCCGGTCCATGGAACGTGTGCGTCGTCGCCGGTCTTGCCCTGGCGAAATGACAGGACGCCGTCACGGATGTGTCCCGGTCCGATCACGCAGGCGTCGCCGATCCGCACGCCCGTCCAGAACAGGAGTTCCATCGCCCGGCGCGGCGCGGTGCTGATCGGCCAGCGCGCGCGGAATGCGGCGACGTCGGCGGCGGTCCACGGTGGGTGGCCGTCCGTCTTCGGGCGATCAATCCTGACGCCGATCGTCGGGTCGTTCGCCATCCGCCGCTTGTTCACGGCGCAAAGGAAGCGCCACGCTTTCAGGCGGTCGATCGGTGATGCTGCGCGGTCGCAGTCAGTTTCGACGTGATGTTGTTTCAGGCCGGTGTGCATGGCGTTCGTGCTCGCTTGCGCAATTGCGTCGAGGTTGCGGGCCAGCGCACGGCGGTAGCCGTCTGAGAAGGCGGCGAATGCGTCGCTGGCCTTCGCGATCCGGGCCAGCGCCGCGACTGATCCTTCGCGTGGCGGCAGGTCGCGGGGCGCGTTGCCGACGGCGATGTCGTCGGCTTCGCGTTTGCGCAGGGCGATGATCTTGCGCATGACCTTGGTGTCGTAGCCGCGCCCCTTGGCTTCGGACATGACATCC